>JALHPZ010000017.1 GCA_022842245.1 Gemmataceae bacterium | reverse complement strand
GCGAGGCGTTCGGCCGCAAGGAACAGGCGGAGCGTCGGGAACTGGTCCTCGCACTGGCCAAGCTGGTGTGGTCGCCAGACCGACTTCAGGCGTTCTTGGCGTGACCAGCACGCCGAACCGGCGAAGTGGTGAGTTGCGGACTATGGGTCTCGTGGTACTCAATGGCATCCGGTGCTGAGCACGTCGGCCGGATGCTGGGATCCACGGCATCATTATCCCCGGATAACCTTTCAGTCACCGAACCGCCCGCATGGAGTTGAGTCGTGTCGCTCGTCACTCTCTTCGCCCTGCTATGGTCCCACGGCCTGGAGGGGGTGCTCCCCCGGCCCGTCGAACTCGACCGGATGAGCGTGGCCCAAGCGTGGGCGAGCAACAGGCGGCTCGTGGTGACCACGTTCACCATCTCGTGCCCGACCGACACGCACGGGGACGTGACGGTGATCGGAGCGGGCTGGGACGAGGTGGAGCGGTCGGCCTACGTGCCGAAGGACGGCCTGCTCGATAAGGGGCAGGAGGTGACGGTGGTCGGGGTGCTTCGGGTGACGGTCCACCCGCCCGCCTGGGTGAACGGACAGTTCGTGCCGGTGTGGACGGAAATCTGGATCGACCGGGCGATCGTGCTCCCCCGACGTGCGGACGCGTGCGATCCCGAAGCCGCCCGGAATGTCTCCCGGCATTACGGGGTTATCGGATGACCGCGTTCACCTACCAGTGGACCAACCGCTGCCGCCTCACCATGCTCGCCGAAGAGGGCCGTCCGCTCGACCTGGCGGCCGGGGACTCGTTCGTCGCCCGCGGCGTGGCCGCCGGGGACCGGGTCTACGTCGTGGTGGTGAACGCGGGGAAGTTGCACCTGATCGGCCGCATGCAGGTGGCCAGGGTGTGCTCGCGGTCGGAGTGGGAGGCGGCCAACTCGGCCGCCGACTTGTGGCCGGGTGAGGAAGTGCTGATCGGCACCGCCGGCACGCCCATGCGGTTCCACCGCACCCTACCCACCGCGGTCCTCCGACAGCTCCGGTTCCAGGACCGGAAGGGCAAGGTGAAGCCGCTGAACGTCGACGAACACGGGTGGTTCGACCCGCAGGCCGTCCGCAGCGTCCGTCGGCTGACGCCGGCCGCCGCCGGGCTGCTGGACGCCCAACTCGGCTGAACCTCCGCGGGCGGCCGTCACACCACCGCCCGGTAGGCCGTCGGGGCGAGCCGGCACACCTCCCGCAGCGACCCGTGCAGGATGAACACCCGCGGCCCCCGCCCGAAGTCGAACACCCGGAACAACTGGAACAGGTCGGGGGCGTCTTCCGAGCACCGCACCTCGGTGTCGGTCACGTAGAACGGGAAGCACTTGCCGAGGGCGGTGGTCTTCACCTCCACCCGCCGCGTCCCGTCGTCCCCCTCGTCGAACGACAGCACGTCGAACCCCAGCCCGTCGCCCACGTCCCGCGACACCCACTCCACCTTCTCGGCCAGGTCGTCCCGCCCGGCCGCCCGCAGCCGCTGCCGTTCCAGGTCGAACACGAACTCCTCCCCCAGCCGCCCCAGCCGCCGGTTGGCCGCGTCCCGCTCGGCGAAGTCCACCCGCCGCCCACGCATGGACAGCCACGGGCGGGCCGCCGCGACCGGGGCGACGGCGGTCGGCTCCGGCGGGTCTTCGATGACCGCGTTCGGGTCGAGTCGCCCGGCGGCGGGGTTCCCGTCCGGGTTCAGGGCGGGAGCGGCGGCCAGCCGGTCGAGCAGGTCGGGGTGCCGGTCGAGAAAGGCGTCGACCTCTTCGGCCAGCAGCGACTGGTAGTTGCCCCGCGGCTTGTACCCCCCGACGTACGGCAGCCCCTGGCCCGCCAGGACGGCGGAGATGTTGGCGTGTTTGAACTCGATGGCCGGGTCGGATCGACCCGACAGTTGCGGGGCGAGGGTCCGGCGGTGCTCGCTCTTGTTCAGCGGCCGGCCGAGCACCTCCTTCTCTAGCATGGCGAAGTAGTCGGCCACCACCAGCCGCACCTCGCCCGCGGACCAGTCCGGCCGCGGAACCTTCTCGTCGGGCGGGACGGCCGCCTCGCCCTTGCGAACGACCGCGAACCCGAGCCGCCGGAGGACAAAGTTGGCCTGCCCCGGAGCCTCCCCGCCGCTGAACTCGTCGGGAGAGAGGACGCGGCCGAGCGAGTACCGACAGGCCAATCCGACCACCGCCTTTGGGGCGTACCGCTTCCCCGCGTGCACCAGTTCGTACCCGGTCGCAGGGCCGAACGGGTGGTCGACGCCGGCGTCCAACTCCGCCAGGGTGCGGAGGACGTGGTCCGGGCTCAGTCCTGGGGGAATCGACTGCGGCACGGACGAGATTCTACCCGACCGACCGACCGACACAAGTGTGGCAGGACGAATGAGGCGTTCGGTACAATACGCGAACTGAACGGACCGTTTGCCGGGACCTCGCCGTCGCCGAAGCCGATGAGATGCGTGACATGCGTCCGACCGATTGCCCGTTCTGTCACCCCGCCGCCGGCCGCGTCCGCCGGGAGTCGGCCCTGGCTCTCGCGGTGTCGGACGGCTATCCGGTGACCGAGGGGCACACCCTGATCGTTCCCCGGCGGCACGTCGCCAGCCTGTTCGATCTGCCGGAGGTGGAACGGGCGGCCGTGTGGACCCTCGTGGCCGAGGTGCGGGGCCTGCTCGCCGAGGAGTTCAGGCCGGACGGGTTCACGATCGGGCTGAACGACGGGCCGGCGGCCGGGCAGACGGTGCCGCACGCCCACGTGCACGTCATCCCCCGCCGCTCCGGGGACGTGCCCGACCCGCGGGGCGGGGTGCGGTGGGTGGTGCCGGACAAGGCGGCGTACTGGGCGGGGGTGTAGCGTGCACTGGTCGCCCCCGACCCCCGAGGAGCAGGTCCGGTTCCTGCGGAACGTGCAGCGGCTCCTGGCCGAGGGGCTGTTCACCGCCAGCTACAAGTTCGCCCTGGTGCACGCCCTCGCCGACCTGGCCGTCCTCAAGGGCGACGACTCCGGTGCCCCGCTCCCGATCGACACGCGGGAGATCGCCGCCCGGTTCGTCGAGCTGTACTGGCGGCAGACCCGCCCGTTCCCGGCCGGCGGTGCGGCCGAGGTCGTCCTCCTTCAGAACGCCGGCCGCCAAGCGGCCATCGTCTCGCACATCGCCGCCGCTCAAGCGGCGAGCGGCGGTTCGCTCTTCCGCTTCCGCCAGTCGGCGGAGCGGTGGGGCGGCCTAGTGGCCGAGGCGGAGCGGGTGGTCCGCACCATGCCACTGTGGAAGTTGCAAACGGTCGGCCGGGAGCCGCTGGTGTTCCTGTACGCCAACACCGGCCGCGGTCGCACCGTCACCCTCTTGCCTGGCGTGACGTACTGTCTGCGGGCGTTTTACGAGTTGGTCCGCGACCTGATCGAGGCGGCCTGGGTGCGGTTCGTACAGCGGCTGAACGCCGAGCGGCTGGGCGGGATCGTCGACCTGGGCGGCTTCCTGTTCGGCGAAGGGCGAACGAGCCTTGAGGAGTACCGCCCCATCCTGTTCGCGGTGCAGGACGGCCGGTGCCTGTATTGCGGGGACCAGTTGCCCCCATCGGCCCAGGTGGATCACTTCGTCCCGTGGACCCGGTATCCGGCCGACCAGGGGCACAACCTGGTGCTCGCCCACGACGCTTGCAACGCCGCCAAGTCGGACTTCCTGGCGGCGGAACGGCACCTCGCCTCTTGGGTCCGGCGGAACAGAATGCGGCGGGCGGAACTGGAGGCCGGGCTGGCCGCCGCCGGCCTGCCCGGCGACGGACCCGCGGCCGAGCAGATCGCCCGGTGGTCGTACCGTCAGACCGCGGCCGCGAACGGCCAGGTGTGGGTGAGCGGCAAGGAGCTGAAGCCGCTGACCGCCAACTGGGAGGAGTGCCTCGCGGCGATGCCCCCGGAGCACGAACACCAGAACGCACCGCCGGATTGACTGGCCCGTCGCCCCCGAGTCGTGCAACCACCTCCCGACCCGGTTAGGACACGCCGGCCCGCCGGCTCACTTCGCATCGGCACCCGGCGAGGCGGGCGAGCGGCGTCTCTTGTTCACCCTCCCCGCCCGCCGGAGCACCTGATAAACGGTGGCGAAGTTCAGCCCCAGCCCGGTGCTGATCTCCTTGATCGACTGCCCCCGGCCGTGTCGATCGAGGATGGCTTCTCGGTGCACGCCGGACACGGGGCACGAGGTCCGAATAGGCTCGTTCTGGAGTTCCAAGACGCGGCGGACGGCCCTCTGGTTGACGCCAAGCGAAGCGGCGATCGCACCCTGGGTTTCCCCGGATCGGTAACGGCGGACGACATCGGCCGTCGCGTGAGCGGGTATGAAACTGGCCAACTCCTCAGTGACTTGTACGCTGGCGGTGAAAGTAGCGGCGAGGAGATGGAATTGTGCGGTGCCCGTGCGGGTACCTCGGCGACCCGAAGCACCAGTGCAAGTGTTCGCCGATCGCGGTGGAGAAGTATCTCGGTCGGCTGAGCGGACCGCTGCTCGATCGGATCGACCTGCACATCGAGGTGCCGAGCGTGCCTTACGCGGAGCTGTCGAAGCTGACGGACGGGACGAGCAGCGCGACGATGCGGGAGCAGGTGGACCGCGCGCGGGCGATCCAGCAGGCGCGGTTCGGGAAGCGTTCGAACGCCGTGAACAGCCGGATGACGCCGCGGGAGATGCGGAAGTTCGCCGCCCCGGACGCGGGTGGGCGGAGCCTGTTGCAGACGGCGATGGATTCGCTGGGCCTGTCGGCGCGGGCGCACGACCGGATCTTGAAAGTGGCGCGCACGATCGCCGACCTCGACGGCAGCGAGCACCTGCAGGAATCGCACATCTCGGAGGCGATCACCTACCGGACCTTGGATCGGAAGCTGTGGGAGCGGTAAGGGGAGCGCGGTGTCATGGCCAACACGAGTGGACCGCTTCGATTACCCGAACATTCGACGATCCGCGCGATCCAATTGGTCGATGCCTCGGCCTTGGGTTCGGACCGGCCGCTGGTCCCCGCCGAAATGCATCGCTCCCTGAGCGCCGAGGACTTGATGTCCGTGGAGACGTTATGGTCGCCGGCCCGAGAAGCGGGATTCGCGCTGGCGTTGCGGCAGGGGCGCGCCGTCGAACATCGTCATTGGGATTGGCGGCGGAAAATCCAAAGCCTCATGGCCGGTCGACATTGCATCTTCGGTATTCGTTGCGAAGGCCGCTACGAGGGATTGATGGCCATTCTGGTCGAACCGCGACCTTCGCGGTTGAATCCCGATGGAGGGCCGATTTTGTATGTGGATTATTTGGAAGCCGCCCCGTGGAACTTGAAAGGCATGACCGACCGCCCACGGTATTTGGGAATCGGGACGCGCTTGATCGCCGAAGCCGTGTTGGTCAGTCGGGAGTTGGGACTGGGAGGACGCGTGGGTCTGCACGCGCTTCCTCAGGCCGAGGAATTCTACCGCAATCGGTGCGGCATGATCCGACTGGGCTTCGATGAAGACTATTACGATCTCCCCTATTTCGAGTACACTGAAGCAGAGGCGAGCCGCTGGCTCGCGGCCTTGAAAATCGAGTGAGAAATGGGCGAGATAAAACATCCCTTCGAGATCGCGGCCCTGGCCGAAGGCGGCATGCCCGTTGCCGCCGGTCTGCCGACCGCGACGAACGATGCTCAAGCCAAAGCGTTCGTCCGCGCCGCGTTGGCCGAGGACGGGATGCCCATCTCCGCCGGTGGACCCGGTGCGATGCCTTTCGCGTCCGTACGCCCTTTCGCGGTTGTGCCTTCGGCTTTGGCCGGTGCGGAAGTCGGTACCAGCCCCCGACAAGCGGATTGACCGTCACGGCCGCGCCGGCGACACGACGACGGGCACGATGCCGAACTCCGGCGTCGGCGCCGGCTTGAGTTGCTCCGCGAACTCGAACGGGTCGGGCAACACCAGGCGCAGGAACGGGGCGGCGATGGTCGGCGCGGCGAGCAGCGTGTTCACGATGCGTGTGGTCGACAGCTCGGCCGTGGGATCGTCGGCGGGGATGCGGTCGGGTTGCGGGAAGCCGAGGCGGGGCGTGTCGGCGGCCGTCGGCTGCGGGCGCGGCGGGGCTTTCACCGTCGGCGCTTCGGACAGCTTCACCGAGCGCCAATCGAGTTCGGCACCATCGCCCAGCCGGACGGGAACGCCCTCGTTCGGCGGCGACGGCAGTGCGGGCTTGCGGTTTGCCGGCGGCAGCGACACGGCAGACGGCGGAAGCTTCGCCAGCGGCAACTCCCCGCGTGCGATCTCCGAGTCATGGCCCTTCGGCCCCTTCGCCTTCGCGTCGGGGAGCGGTGCCGTCTTCGACGCGAGCGCCTTCGCCACGGCCGGTTCCAGCGTGGCCGGCGTCACCGCGACCGATGCAGGGGCGGGGGTCGGTTTGGATTCCGGCTTCGTTTCCGCCTTCGGTTCAGGATTCGCCTCCGGTTCGACCGTGACGACCACTTCGGGCGGCGCGGGTGGCGGCGCGGCCGGCGAGCACGCCGGCAGACCGAGTACAAGCAGCAGGAAGAATCGCTTCATTTCGCGGCCTCGATGACGAGCTTCACGGCCGTGCCTTCCTTCGGCAGCGCGTCCTTGTTCGTCTCGAGTTTCAAATATTTCTCTTCCTTCATCGTCAGGCTCGATTGCAGCACCGTTTCGTCCGTCACGGGGAAGATGACGATCAGCGTGCCGCTCAGGTCCGCTCCATATTTCTTCTCCGGCTTGTCCGGCGCGACCTGGCTCTCGACGCTGCCGGTGAAGCGGAACTTCACGCTCTTCGGGAACGGCTTCTTCGTCTTGGGGTCGACGAGGAACTTGTCGGGCGAGAGCTTCTTCGCGGAGCCGTCGCCGGCCGGCACTTCGATGAACACGTTCACATCCGGCCCGGCCGACTCCGCGTTCTCGCCCTTGGCCGGCTTGCCCGGCTTCAGGCCCACTTCTTCAAGCGCCTTGTGCACGTCGCTGGGGTTTGCGTCGATCGTCACGACGGTCTCGTGCGCCTTCTTCCCCTTGGGGTGCGCCCAGCCGGCGATCAGTTCGATCGGGTAGACCTCCGCCAGGTGCGCGAGCTTCCGCGGCGCGATGGTCGCGTCGATTCTGACGGCTTTCTTTTCCTTGTCGATGGCGACGGCGGCCTTCTTTTCCTGCCCGTCGGCCGAAGCGCAGACAAGAAGGATCACGGCGAGGGAACGAACTCGCGGCATCGCAGGCCCTCCGGAATTCTCCCTATCAGAGTCCCACTTCCGTCGTCGCGCGTCAACGGTGCGGGGGAAAAACCCCCGGACTTCGGAAGTCCAAGACTTGCGTCCGTGGCGGTTCCACGCTATCACTCCGCGTTCTCGAAGGAGGCCCGTCCATGGTACGCCGGATCTTTGCGCTCGCTCTCGTGCCGGTCCTTTCATCGCTCCTTCTCGCCGAGACGAAGGCGGAAAACGTCGCGGCCACGGTCAACGGCGAAACCATCCGGCTCGACGAAGTGGACGCGGCGCTCCGGCGCGCGCTGCCGGCGGACGCGCCGCTGACGGCGGCGCAGGCGAAGCGGCTGCGCGCGGAGATCCTCGAAGAATTGATCGACGAGAAACTGCTCATGCAATTTCTGGCGCGGAGCGGGCCGAAGGTTCCACCGGCCGACATCGAACGCGCGATGCAGGCGCTGACCGCCAGCCTGCGGAAGCAGAAAAAGACGTTCGCGGACCACCTGCGCGAAACGGGGCAGACCGAGCAGCAGGTGCGCGAACAGTGGATGCGGGTGCTGCAACTGCAGCGGCTGATCGACGCCCGCGCGACGGAGGCGGAACTGCGCAAGTACTTCGCGGACCACAAGGATGTCTTCGAGAATGCCACCGTGCGCGCGGCGCACATCGTCGTGCGCCTCGGGCGGAACGCGACGCCGGGGGAACGTGCGGCGGCAATGGAGAAGCTCGCACGCCTGCGGAAGGAGATTGTGGATGGCTCGATCGACTTCGCCGCCGCGGCGAAGAAGCATTCCGTCTGCCCGAGCGCGAAGGACGGCGGCGACCTCGGCGAGATCACCCGCAAGGATTCGATCGTGGACGAGGCGTTCGCGGCGGCGGCGTTCGCACTCAAGGTCGGCAACGTGAGCGAACCGGTCGAGACGGAGATGGGGCTGCACCTAATCCGCGTTTCGGACCGTAAGGCGGGCACGCCGACGACGTTCGAGAAGTCGATCGAGCGCGTGCGCGACCTGTACGCGGAGGACGTGCGGCGTTCGATGCTGGAGAAGCTCCGGAAGGACGCCCGCATTCAAATCTCGCTGCCGTGAGCGTCAATCGGTCGATGGGGGCTTCTTCCAGCCGTCGCGTCGCACGGCCACGAATTCCGCGAATCGCGATTCGGCGATCGCCGCGCGCGCCTCGCGCATCAGCCGAAGATAATAGGCGATGTTGTGCAGGCTCAGCAGGATGGGGCCGAGCATCTCGTCCACGCGGAAGAGGTGGTGCAGGTACGCGCGGCTGAAGCGACGGCAGCCGTAGCAGTGGCAGTGCGCTTCGAGCGGTGCCGGGTCGCGTTCGTGCTTCGCGTTCCGCAGTTTCACGATGCCGGCGTCGGTGAAGGCGGTGGCGTTGCGCCCGTTGCGCGTGGGCATCACGCAGTCAAACAGGTCGATGCCGGCGGCGACGCCGACGAGCAGGTCCTCCGGCCGGCCGACCCCCATGAGGTAACGCGGCTTCTCCTCCGGCAGGCACGCGGCGCACTCCGGCAGGGCCGCGTGCATCGCCGCCGGCGCCTCGCCGACGCTGAAGCCGCCGAGCGCGTAGCCCGGGAAATCCATCGCCGCCAGTTCCCGCGCGCACTCCGCGCGCAGCGCGAGGTTCGTGCCCCCCTGTACGATGGCAAACTGCGCCTGGTCTTTCCGGGAATGGTGTGCCTTGCACCGTTCCGCCCAGCGCAGCGAGCGCGCGACGGCCTTTCGCACGACCGCCTCCGGCGCGTCCCCCGGCGGGCATTCGTCCAGCACCATCGCGATGTCCGAGCCGAGGTTCTGCTGGATCTCGACCGCCTTCTCCGGCGTGAGGTGCAGCAGCGCGCCGTCGATGTGGCTGCGGAACGTGGCGCCGGCGTCGGTGATCTTCGCCTGACTCGCGAGGCTGAAGACCTGGAACCCGCCGCTGTCGGTGAGGATCGGGCCGGGCCAGTCCATGAAGCGGTGCAGGCCGCCGAGTTCGGCGATGAGTTCGTCGCCGGGGCGCAGGGCGAGGTGGTAGGTGTTGCCGAGGATGATCTGCGATCCAACGTCCGCGAGCATCGCGGGGGTGAGGCCCTTGACGGTGGCGCGCGTACCGACGGGCATGAAGGTCGGGGTTTCGACGACACCGTGCGGCGTGGTCATGCGGCCGGCGCGCGCGGCACCGTCGCGATGTTCGAGGGCGAAGGTGAGGGACATGGGACTGTGTTACGGAGACTCGCGTCGCCTGCTAGCGTTCCGCGACGACCACGCCGAGGGCGCGGACGCCGGTTCGCGCGGCCGGGGCCGCGAGAGTGCGCAACTCCTCGTGGATCGTCGTGCGCAGTTCGTGTTCGATCTCGGCGAGGGCGCGGGCGGCGGGCATGCCATCGACGACGCGGTGATCGAAGTGGAGGCGGACGTCGAGTTCGCCATCCGGGGCGAGGAGCCCGTAGTTGAGGGTGTACGGCACGGGCGCGATGAGGTTGCGGCAGGTGGCGCCGGCGGACGCGGTGGTGCTGATGCCGAAGGTGCCGAACTGCCGGACGCGATGCCGGCCGGCGACCTGGAGGGCGTACCACCAGGCGAGGCGGCGGAGCGGCCTCGGCACGCGCATGAAGTTCAGGAGGCGGCGGAAATCGCGGACTTCCTCGACGGGCGTGTCGCGCCAGTGGACGAGGGCGGCCTGGAGCTGGTCGAGCGACTGGCCTTCGGGGCGGAAGAACTGGCCGAAGAAGACGGCGGATTCGCCGCCATACTCGCGTTCGACGGCGATGGAGGCGATGGAGCCTTCGGTTTCGTAGAAGTGCGGCCAGGGGTGGGGCATGTAGGCGCGGCGAAGCTCGGGCCGGCGGGCGGCGACGAGCGCGAACGCCTTGGCGAAGAGCGCGACCCACGAAGGCGGGTCGGGCAGTCCGTTGCGCGCGGCGACCACGTCCGCGAGCGCCATGCGGCGTTCGATGGTAATGATCGGCATGCCGTGGCAACTGGCCATCAGCTCGGCGATCATCCGCCGGTTGACCGAGAGCGACTGCCAATGTCCGGGCACGCGAGCCATGATGCGTCCTGAAGCGTCCGGGTCAATTCCCCGTTGAATCGCGGAGTTCCGCGAGGATCTCCGTTCGCAACACGATTTCCAGGTGTTGCAGGGCCTCCGCCGCCGCCATCCCATCATAGACGCGGTGGTCGAAATCGAGCCGCACGTCCAGCCGGCCCGCCTCGTCGAACGGACCCAAGCTTAATGTATTCGTCACCAGTGAAGCCATGCCAACGGTGACGGCTCCGGCCGGCGCGATCGAACTGATGCCGAACGTGCCGAAATTCTGGGCCCGCAGCCGACCCGACTGGTACAGGGCGTGCCGCCAGAGCGCCCGGCGGACCAGCCGTGGCAGCTTCGTGATCCGGATCGTGCGCCGTAGCGCCGGCACCTCGTCGATCGGCTTCGTCCTGAAGTCGTTCAATTCCCTCGCCAGTTGCGCCAGGGGCGTCTCGTGCGGGTTGCGGAAGACCGCGAACATCACCATCCGTTCGCCGTCGTACTCCCGTTCAATCGCGATGGACGCCACGCTTTCGTTGCATTCGAACAGGTGGGGCCAGGGGAACCCGAGGTAGGATCGCCTCAGCTCCGGCCGCTCGACTGCCACCCGCGCGAACGCCTTGGCGAACAGGAGCGTCCAGTTCGGCGCGGGGGCCGCGGCTTTCCGCGCCGCCAGCAATGCGCCGAGGTCCATCCGCCGCGCGATCCCGACGAGGGGCATCTTCGAGGCGAAATGGATGAAATCCGCCAGGAACCGCCGCGGCACCGAGAGCGGGAGCGTTCGACCCGAGCAGAAGAACGGCGGCGGAAACAGCATCGCGACGATCCGGTTGTACCGCCACTATCGCCGCGCGGAAGGGATGGCACAACCCGAATCGTTTCGCGGACCGTCAAAGTGCCCGCCCGCCTGTGCGGGTTGTAGGGGGTGCGGGCGAACCGTTCGCACCTTCGATCCCGCGTCGCTATCACAATCTCCATGCCTACGCTCTTCTTCGACATCGACGGCACGCTGATCCGCACGGGCGGCGCCGGCAAGGCGGCCATGGAAGCGGCGCTGCGGACCGCCTTCGGAGTCTCGGAAATCCGCGACACGATCTCCTACAGTGGGCGCACCGATCCCGACATTGGCCGCGACCTGCTCCGCGTCCACGACCTCGACCCGACGCCGGCGAACTATGAGCGGCTCCGCGACGCGTACCTGCGGCACCTGGGGCCGTGCATGAATGCCATCCGCGGGCACGTGCTGCCCGGAATTGCGGAGTTACTGGAGCGGCTGCGCTCGGCGAATCGGCGGGTCGGTCTGCTCACCGGCAACATCGAGGCCGGCGCCCGCGTGAAGCTCGATCACTTCGGGCTTTGGAACCACTTTTCCTTCGGCGGCTTCGGCGACGGCTGCCACGACCGCGACGACGTGGCCCGCACCGCGCTCGCGGCGGCCCGCGCCATCCACGGCGAACCGCTGAACGACCTCTGGGTGATCGGCGACACGCCCAACGACGTGAAGTGCGCCCGCGCCATCGGGGCGAAGTGCGTCGCCGTGGCCACCGGTTGGCACTCGGCCGCGGAACTGGCCGCCGCCAACGCCGACCTCGTGCTGGACGATCTCTCCCAGTTCGGACGACTTCCCACCAACTGGTTCGATTAGGAGACCGTCATGCGCCGCGTCTTCGTTCCGGACTTCGCGCCGTCCCGCCACGGCTTTCCGTTCCCGAACACCTATCCCCCCGGCGCGCCGGTTGTCGAACTGCCCACGCCGTTCGGCACCATCCCCCTCGGCGACGCCGGCGGCGGCCTCTGCGGCGGCATGGCCTTCGCCGCCCTCGATCTCTTCACCTTCCACCAGCCCCCGCCCCCCGCGCCCACGCCCCCCGTCTTCCGCTACCTCTGCCGTCGGCTCCTCGACAGCTTCAACCTCCCCGGCGGCGTCCTGAAGTACTTCGACTGGCAGCGCCGCCCGCTCGAGACCCGCGGCTTCGCCGGCGTCGCCTTCCAGGACGGACTCTCGAAACTCACCATCGAGGACGAATGGCCCAAGATCCGCCAGCTCCTCGACGCCGAGCAGCCCGCCCCGCTCGGCCTGGTGAAGGCGCATTCCTTCAACCCGTCCGACCTCGGCAAGAATCATCAGGTGCTGGCCTACGGCTATTCGCTCGACGAAGCCGCCGGCGATCTGACCATCTGGATCTACGACCCCAACTATCCCGGCGACGACGAACTGGCGATCACAATCAACCTGCTCGATCCCCACAACGGCCACGACATCGCCCACTCGCACGAGGGCGTGTCGATCCGCGGTTTCTTTCTGACGGAATACCGCGCCCCGAACGAGCCGCCGACGTTCGAGTGAACGCGTTCGTTGGTCACTTCAAGACGGTGAACATCACGGTCGCGGGTTGTCCGTTAGGCCCGCTTTTCGCGACGGGGAAGGTCCGCACCGCCTCCGGCGGAACGTAGTGCGGCCACGCGAGGTGCCAGTATCGCTGGATCCAGCTCCACGGCACTTCCGGCCGGCCGTTCGAGATCACCGGATTCCAGGCGATCACGATCGGCCCGCCCGTCGGCGGCAAGTCGTGGAGGTTGCCGTAGCAGCTGAGCACCCGCGCACCCGGGATCGCGAGCTTCAGGTTTCCGCCGACTTCCCGCTGCTTGACCAGGATCAAGGGCGTGTCGCCGGCCTCGGCGACGATCGCGTTCGCAAGATCGGAAAAATCGAGTCTGAGGGGGTACTGGCCGCTGGTGCGGTCCGCGAACGCGGCGACCTGCACCGTGCGCACGATCAGGTAGGCGACGGCGAGCGCGGCGAGCAGCAGCCCGTAACGGCGCCGGGCGCGTTCGTCCACCGCGTCGGGATCGAGCCGGGCGAACAGCCAGAGCGGCAGCACGAGCGTGAATGGCATCAGCCACCGTTCGTGGAAGCGATCCCAGCCGGCGGCGAGCACCATCGCGAACATCAGCGCGAGGGCGATCGCGAGGAAGCGGCCCAACAGGCGCACCGCGACGTCGTCGTCGGTCGCGATACGACGCCGGGCGGCGCGAAACGTCGCCAGCACGACCAGCGCGAGCGGACCGGCGGCGAGCAGCGAGTTCGTCGCGACTTCGCGCACGCCGATCGCGGAGCGGGCGAGCCGGCCGATCTCGACGGCGCGGGTGTGCGTCACTTTAAGCAGGAGTTCGTCGCGCAGGATCGCGCGGTGTTCGTAGAGCCAGAGGGCGTGCGGGGCGACGAGCAGGCCGAAGGTGGCGACGGTGAGGGCGAGCCGGGGATCGAGGAGCCGCCGTCGAGCCGGGGCGAGGGTGGCGGCCGCGGCGGCGAGCGCGAACGCGAAGAAGGCGAAGTTGTACTTGGAAAGCGCGCCGGCGGCGCAGGCGATGCCGAGGCCGATGTAGTCGCGCGTGCGGCCGTCACGGACGATGCGGAGGACGAAGTACACGCAGGCGATGCCGGCAAGGAAGACGAGGATCGAGTGCGTGAGGTAGGTCAGGGCGTGCCAGGCGAGAGAGGGAACGAGCAGCGTGGAGGCGGCCGCCAGCGTGGCGAGGCGGCGGTCGGGAATGGCGAGGCGCGCGGCGGCGAGCAGGAACGCCGCCGTGAGAGCCAGGATTGCCGTGCGGACGGCGGTGAGCGCGGCCACGCCGGTGCCGAACAGCTCGAATGCGGCTGCGCAGAGCCAGCTGTAGAGCGGCGGTTGCTCGCTGTAGCCCCAAGCGAGTTGCTGGCTGAAGATGATCAGGTCGGATTCGTCCGGCTCCACGCTGCCCGCGTAGAGCATGCGCAGACCGGCGAACGCGACGAGCAACATCCCGACCGGCAGGGCGAAGCCGGCCGCCGCGGTGCGCGGCGCGGGCCAACGGATCGACGGACGCCGGAGCAGGAGCATCCGCGCGAAATAGTCGATTCGCGCGGACGGGACAAGATCGGTTTGGAACGGTCCGCTTACGCCTTCAGCATGCCGACCTGCTTGGCATAGGCGAAGACGCCGCCGGCTTCGATGATCGGCGCGACTTCCCCCAACCCGTTCAATTTCCAGGTTTCGCCCGTGGTCGTATTCGTCAGCTCGCTCGTGACGAGATCGACGCGGAGCTTGTCGCCGGTGCAGATGGTGTCGATCAGACGGGTCGGCGTCTCGACCGGCACGAGGTACGCGCCGTTGACGCAGTTTCGATAAAAGATGCGGGCGTAGAACTCGGCGACGACGCACTGAATGCCGGCGGCCGCCAGGGCGATCGGCGCATGCTCGCGGCTGGAGCCGCAGCCGAAGTTCTTCCCGCCGATCACGATCTTGTACGGCGAGACGAATTCGTCGTCGGGTCCGTGGAACGGCGTGTGCCCTTTCGGCAGGCCTCGGCCTTCCTTCGGCACCCCGGCGAGGGCGAACTTTCCGAACATCTTGTATTCGGCCGGGATCGCGGGGTTGTACGTCAGGTATTCGGCCGGAATGATCTGGTCGGTGTCGATGTTGTCGCCGAGAACGTAGGCCGCGCCTTCGATGATCGTTTGCATGAGTCTCGCTCGCATTCGGACGGGACCGGCCGACGCCGGTTCGGTAAGTTATATCGGATCGATCCGGACTTTTCCGCGCGAGACCCCACCATGACAACTCCGCTGAATCCGCGCGTGGCCGTCTACACGGGTACTTTCGATCCCGTCCACCTCGGCCACCGGGACGCCATCGCCCGCGGCAGCCGGCTCTTCGATACGCTCATCGTCGGCGTCGGCATCAACCCGGACAAATCCACCTACTTCTCGCTTGACGAACGCGTCGAACTGCTGCACGACGTCTGCGCCCCCTTCGGAAACGTCGAGGTGCACAAGTTCGAGGGCCTGGCGGTGCGCTTCGTGCGCCAGCTCGGGGCGCGCATCATGCTCCGCGGTCTCCGGACCCTCTCCGACATGGAGTACGAATTCACCATGTCGCTCATGAACGCGAACCTCGATCCGGAGATCGAGACAGTGTTCCTGATGGCGAAGGAGGAGTATTCGCACGTCAGCAGTTCGCTGCTCCGCCAGATCGCGACTCTGGGCGGCGACCTGTCGCGCTTCCTGCCGGACCGGGTGCGCGACGCGCTGCTGCACAAGGTGAAGGAACGCAAGCGGCCGTGAATCAATGGTTCGTCAGGTCCACGGTCTCGCCGCCGGCGCGAGTGGCGAGCGCGGGGAGGATGTCCACGGCCGCGTACTTCAGGAATTTCACCGAACCATCGGCGAAGACCCACTGGGCCCCGCCGGGGTGGACGCTCCAGAAATGGTGCGCATCGCACGGGTCGATCACTTTTCCAGCCGCGTAGAGGTTCGGCGTCGGGCAGCCGATCGTCAGCAGGCTGCGGTGCTCCGTGACGGCGAGGGCCGAGTCGTACGCGCTCCAGGCCCACCAGCCCCATTCGAAATCCGGCGCCGGCGAGGGAGGCCGTTCGCCGAGCAGCAATGTATTGCTCGCGCCGTCGAGGATATCCACGATGCGCGTGTCTGAACTGCGGTGGATGACGCCGTCCTTCGGTCCGCCGAATTCCAGGTTGAGGTTCGTGTTCGACGGGCCGATCTGGTACGCGCTCCCCTCGACGGCGAGGTACGACGTCAGCCCAAACTGCGGTCCGAGGTACTTGTAGTAGCCCCCGGTCGAGACCGACAGGCTGCGGGGGTCGGAGTTACAGGAAAAAAGGTGGATGAGGTTCTGCTGCGCGGAGAGGATTCCGAGATCCTGGAGGTTCTTCTGGTCGATGTGCGGGAGGATGAACGTGGCCCAGCTCTTGCGGGGCCGCGGATCGGGCGGCGTGGGCGATTCCTTCGGCTCGCTGAAATTCCAGTATTCGTTGTAGGCCTGCGGGAACTTGCCCTGCTCGCTGTGGAAGTGGTGCAGGGCGAGGCCGAGCTGTTTGAGCTTGTTGGCGCAGGCGGCGCGGTTGGCGGTTTCGCGGGCGGCCTGCACGGCCGGCAGGATCAGGCCGATCAGGATGCCGATGATCGCGATGACCACGAGCAGTTCGAGGAGGGTGAACGCGTCGCGACGGCGGGCGGCCATGCCGGGGGTCCTCCGGAAACGAAAACGGGGACGGCGCCGGTGGGCGCGTCCCCGCGGTGCCTCGGCCTGAAGGGCTTATTTCTTCTCGACGACCTTGCCGGTCGCCGCGTCGAAGCTGACGTCGCCGACGGTGAAGACGAGCGTCTCGCCGATCTTCTCGTACTTCATTTCGTTGAAGGTCTTGTCCTTCATGTGTTGGCCGGCGATTTCGAGCAGGCGGCCATCGGGCAGCTTGGCCTTGGCGTCGGTCTGCTTCGCGATCAGGTTAGCCATGTCCTTCGCCACGGCGCTCATCGTCTTGCTGGTGTCTTTCACGATCGCGCCGGACTTCATTTCGACTTCGCGCTCGAAGAGCACGCGGTTGTTCCGGTCGTAAAGGTAGAAGCCCATCACGGTGTTGCCGTTCGGCTTGGTTTCGACGCGGGAACGCATGAGCTGGCCGGCGGGCTCGACGCTCATCGCGATCTTGAGGTTCTTTTCGAAGTCGGACGCGGGCGCCTTCGGCGGGTCGGCCGCGAAGCCGGCGGAGGCGACCAGGGCGGTCGCCGCGAGCGCGGCGAAGAGTTTGAACATGCGAGTCTCCGGATGCGTGTTGGAAACGAAACTGGAATCAATGCTAACGTTCGGGTCAAAGGGGCACAACCCAAATTCCGCTTCCCTGCGACCGCGCGCGACGGCGCGGCCCGCACGACCGGCGCGACCGGCCGCTTACAGCTTGCCCGCTTCCTTGTACATCACGTGCTTCCGCACGATCGGGTCGAATTTCCGCAACTGGATGCGGTCCTTCGTGTTGTTCTTGTTCTTCTCGGTGAAGTAGCAGTGGTTGCTCTCGCTGCTCACCAGCTTGATGATGTGCCGGGCTTCCTTGTTCTTCGCCATGGTCGACCTCGCGCCGCGCTGTTCGGGGAAATCGGAATTTTATCGCGCCGTCCTTGCGCGGCCAGACGATTTCGGTATAAACCTTGCCCGCGCCCGGCCCGGTTCCTATCGTAACAGACCACGAAACTCCTCCACGACCACGGACCCGACCGGCCATGAAAAAGGGCATCCACCCCAAGTACCGCCCCGTCGTCTTCCAGGACGCCGCCGCCAATTTCTCCTTCCTCTGCGGCTCGACCGTCGAGTGCAGCGAGACCATCAAGTGGGAGGACGGCCAGGAATACCCCCTGCACAAAGTGGAAATCTCCTCCGCCAGCCACCCGTTCTTCACCGGCAAGATGAAGTTCCTCGACACCACCGGCCGCGTCGAGAAGTTCCAGAACAAGTACAAGAACAGCGCCTACGCGAAGCGCACGGAACCCGCCGCGGCCGCCGAACCGGCGAAGTAGTTCGGCAGTCCGGAAACAGGGGTCGGGGATGGGGAGAGTTATCCCGATCCCCGACCCCTCGTTCGTTATCCTTCTCGGTCCGCCGCGCTCGGCTCCGCGGACTCCGCCTCGCAGCGAAACAGAGACTGTCTTTCACTCCGCATTCCGCACTCCGCACTGGTGATCTATGTGGCCCGCGATGGAGCAGAAGCTGGCGCGGTACCGCGAACTGGAGGCGCAGCTCGGCGATCCGGCCATCGCGGGTGATCCGGCCAAGTTCGGCGTCGTCGCGAAGGAGCACGGGGGCCTCACCAAGGCCGTCAAACCCTACCAGGATTTCCTCGAACTCGACGCGGCGATCCGCGAGACCGAAGCGATGCTCGCCGACCCGGAACTGAAGGCGATCGCCGAGGAGGAACTGGCGGGGATGCGGCCGCGGTACGAAACGCTCAAGGCGAAGATCGAAGACCAGTTGCTCGTCGATCCGGACGAGGACTTCGACCGGATCTTCGTGGAAATCCGCGGCGGCACCGGCGGCGACGAGGCGGCCCTCTTCGCCGGCGACCTCTACGAGATGTACACGCGCTACGCGCGGACGCAGGGGTGGACCTGCGAGGAGATATCGCACAGCCCCGGCGAAGCGGGCGGGTTCAAGGAAGTCGTCTTCAGCGTGAAGGGAGACGAGGTTTACCGGAAGCTGCGCTACGAGAGCGGGGGGCACCGGGTGCAGCGCGTGCCGAAGACGGAGACGCAGGGCCGCATCCATACGTCGGCGGCGACGGTGGCGGTGCTGCCGGAACCGGACGAGGTGCAGGTGGAGATTCGGCCGGAGGACATCGAGTGGGAGCGGATGCGCGCCGGCGGCGCGGGTGGGCAGCACGTCAACAAGACCGAGAGCGCCGTGCGCATCTGGTATCGCAAGGGAACGCCGGACGAGATGGAAGTGAAGTGCCAGGACGAGCGCAGCCAGGGGAAGAACTACGAGCGGGCCATGCGTATCCTGCGGAGCCGCCTCTTCGAGCGTCAGCAGGAGCGGCTGCACAAGGAGCGGGCCGACGCGCGGAAGTCCCAGATCGGCAGCGGCGACCGGAACAGCCGTATCCGTACTTACAACTTCTCCGAGAACCGCTGCACCGACCACCGCATCGGTGTGACGGTGTACAAGATGGATGTGATCCTCGGCGGCGAACTCGACCTGATCCTCCAGCCGATGCTGGACGCCGTAAAGGCCGAGCGTCTCGCCGCCGCGCGCTGAGCCGCGATGGTAGCCGCGATCGGTTGCACAACGATTTGATCGGGGGTTTTGGCTTTTCGCAGTTTTCCCCCCCCTTGAGGGGGAGGGCCGGGGTTTCCAGATCGCTACACGCGTCGGCCGTCACCCCCACCCTCCCCCTTCGAGGGGGAGGGGACAAACGGCGCGATCAGAAGTTCCCCAACGTCTTGCGGAAGCGCTCGATGCAGCTGCGGACTTCCGCCGCGCCGTCCTCGTGCGACGCCCACCCGAGCGCCTCGATCTGCACGCCTTCCAGCTGTTTGTAGGTGCTGAAGAAGTGCTCCACCTCGCGCAGGAAGTGCTTGGGCACGTCCTCCAGCTTTCGCATCGCGTCGAAGAGCGGATCCTTGTTCGGCACGGCCAGGATCTTGAAGTCGTTCTGGTTCTTGTCCCGCATCTTGAAGATGCCGACGATACGCGCCTCGATGAGGCAGCCCGAGAAGGTCGGCTCGTTCACCATGACGAGGATGTCGAGCGGGTCGTTGTCTTCGGCGAGCGTCTGCGGGATGAAGCCGTAGTCGCCGGGGTAGACCGCGGAGCTGTAGAGGTAGCGGTCCATCTTGATGAGGCCGGTCTGCTTGTCGACCTCGAACTTCGTGCGGCGGCCCTTGGGGATTTCGACGATCACGTTCGCGACGGAAGACTCGCCGGTACCGGGCGGGATCATCATGTAGTCGCGGGCGAAGTCGCGGCGCATCATCGGCGGAATCCTCGTTCGAAAAGGCTATTCTAGGCCCGGAGCGGGGTGGGAAACCGGCCGCGGCGGATTGCGGCGATTTGTCCGTCGGTACAATCCCACCTTATGGCGAAGCTGTTCTTCTACTACTCGACGATGAACGCGGGGAAATCGACCGCGCTCCTGCAGGCGGCACACAACTATGCCGAGCGCGGCATGACCACGATGCTGTTCACGGCGAAGCTCGACGACCGCGCCGGTGGCCGCATCGGCTCGCGCATCGGCATCGACGCCGAGGCCATCCCCTTCGACGCGGCCACCGACTTCTGGAACCTCTGCGCCCCCCGGAAGCCGCACTGCGTGCTCATCGACGAGGCGCAGTTCCTCACGAAAGAGCAGGTCCGGCAACTGTCGCAGGTCGTCGACGAGGCCGACACACCCGTCATGTGCTACGGGCTGCGCACCGACTTCCGCGGCGAGCTGTTCGCCGGCAGCGCCGCGCTCCTGGCGTGGGCCGACACGCTCGCCGAACTCAAGACCATCTGCTGTTGCGGCAAGAAGGCCACGATGGTCGTGCGCGTCGCGCCGGACGGCACCGTCGAACGCGAGGGCAAGCAGGTCGAGATCGGCGGCAACGACCGTTACGTGCCGCTCTGCCGCCGACACTTTTCCGAATCGATCCGCACCGGTCGCTGTACCGGATGGAAGGCGGACTCGTAGAACGGCTTCTCCCCCCGCCGGAGATCACCTCATGCGATTCGCGATCGTCCTCCTCCTTCCGATCCTCCTCGCGGCCGAACCGCCGACCAGCTTCCTCGATTTCGTCAAAGGTCAGGCGAAGGCGATGCGCTCCGGCGACAAGCCGCCGGCGACGCTCGACGAGTGGTCGAAGCAACGCTCGGAGCTGCATGCCCGATTGACGACGGCCTTCGGCGGTTTTCCGGACAAGCCCTGCGACCTCGACGTGCAGAAGTTCGGCGAACTGAAACGCGACGGCTACACCGTCGAGAAGCTCACCATCCAGACGATGCCCGGCGTTCGCATGACCGCGAACGCCTACGTCCCGCACAAGTCCGGCAAGCTCCCGGCGCTGCTCATGGTCCACGGCCACTGGAAGGGGGCGAAGCAGGACCCCACCGTGCAGGCGCGCTGCATCGGAGCCGCGAAGCTCGGCTTCTTCGTCCTCTGCGTCGATGCCTTCGGCGCCGGCGAACGTGCCATCGGCACCGCCCTCGGCGAATACCACGGCGAGATGGCCGGCGCGCTGTTGCTTCCCCTCGGCCGGCCGCTTGCCGGTATCCAGGTCTACGAAAACCGCCGCGCCGTCGATTACCTGCTCACCCGGCCGGAAGTCGACGGCGAGCGCATCGGCGTGACGGGCGCGAGCGGCGGCGGCAACCAGACGATGTACGCCGCCGCGATGGACGAGCGCCTGAAGGCGGCTGTGCCGGTCTGTTCGGTCGGGAACTATCAGGCGTACCTTGGCGCCGCGTGCTGCATGTGCGAGGTCGTGCCGGGCGCCCTGAGCTTCACGGAGGAATCGGGCCTGCTGGCGATGGTCGCGCCGCGGGCGCTGATGATCGTGAGTGCCACGCGGGACGCCCCGCAGTTCTCCGTGGGCGCGGCGAAGGTGTCGATCGCGGGTGCGATGCCGGTCTTCAAACTCTTCGGCAAAGAGAAGAGTTTACAGCACGCCATCTTCGAGAGCGGCCACGATTACAGCAAACCGATGCGCGAGGCGATGTACGGCTGGATGACGAAGCACCTGAAGGGCGAGGGCGACGGCAGCCCGATTCCGGAGCCGAAGTTCGAGACCGAGAAGCCGGAAGACCTGCGCTGCTTCCCCGGCGACTCGCGGCCGAAGGATTTCGTGACGCTGCCGAAGTTCGCGGCGCGGGAGGCGAAGAGGCTGCTGGCGAAGCCGGATGCGAGGTCGGCGGACGAGCGACGGAGGGTTCTGGTCGAGCGCGTCCTCGGCGGGTTTCCGAACGTGAAGGCGACGAGCAAGAACGTCGAAGCATTCGAGGGCGTGGGAATCTACGAAGACGAATACGAGCCTGGATTGAAATCGAAGATCATGGTGCGTTATGACGCGAGCCGCAAGCCGGGTGTCCACCCTCCGATCGCGATTATCCTCAGCCTCGACGGGCGAACCGATGCGCGGTGGGAAATGGAAAAAGCCGCAATGAAGATGGGTTGGTCGACGATCACACTCGACCTGCGAGCCACCGGCGAGCTCGCGCTCAAGACGGACAAGATCGGCCGGGCTCCGGATCATAACTCGGCCGAGTGGTCGTTGTGGCTTGGCCGGCCGCTGCTCGGTCAGTGGTCTTTTGAGGTTCGGCAAATCGTGAACAGGCTCGCGCCTGCGAACAGTATGGTTCAGGATATCGTCGTCATCGGAATCGGCCCGGCCGGTCTCGTCGCACTCACGGCGGCCGCGAACGATGAGCGCATCGCGAAGGTCGCTGCCATCGATTCGCTCGCAAGCTTCGTGTCGGACGAACCCTATGTCGGGCAGCGCCTCGGCCTGATCGCCCCCGGCATCCTCCGCGACGTCGGCGACGTGGCGCACATCGCGGCGCTGGCACACGCGAAGCGCGTCGTCGTCGCCGGAGGCGTGAGCGGCGGCGGGAAGAAGCTGACGGAAGCGGAATTGAAAGCGGCTTATATGCCGGCGACCGCGGCGCTGAAGGACAAGCTGACGATCGCGGAGAAGCTGACGCCCGCCGAGATCCTGAAACTCCTCGACAAATAGCGACGGGCCGACCCACCGCTATTTGACCAGGACCTTCGCGAAGGTCATCCGCGAGCAGAGATCCCGGTAATACTCCGGGACCTCGCCGCACGATGCGTAACCGCAGCGGAGCAGAAACTGCCGGAGATCGCCCTTCTCCGGCATGGACGAAAGGCTCGCGAGCACGAACCGCCCGCCGGCCGCGACAATCTGCGCCTCCAGATGCGCCAGCAGCGCGCGGCCGGCTCCTTGCATGCGAAATGACGGCTGGACGTGGATCGAATCGACGGCGTAAACGCCTTCGGCCGCATCCACCAGCGATGCCCGCGCGTCGCCGACATCGGGAATCGTGCTGGAGATTGGCGTGGCTCCGGCCGCCACGGGCCAGGGCTTCGGCTCCGGTTTCGCCGCCGGTGCGGCCGTGGCCGCGCTCCACCCCTCCGCCAGCTCCGGCTTCGGGCCGCGCCGCAGCGCCGACTTCACCAGACCGAGGATGAATTCCTCGTACGGGATTTGCGCCGTCGTCAGCGCGGCCGCCACCCCCGCCAGCGGGTTGATGCACGGGTTCGGATTCACCTCCAGAATGTACGGCTCGCCGTCGGCCGTCAGCCGCACGTCCACCCGTGCGTAGTCGCGATAGCCCACCAGTTCGCTCGCGCGGATGCTCAGTTCGCTCAGCGTCCGTTCGATCGCCGGGTCGATCGGGTCGGGCGGGTTCTTCACCGGTGTCGCCTTGTAGTCGCGCGATTCGGGCTTCCACTTCGCGTCGAAGCTGACGATCGGCCAGATCGGATCCGCGTCGTCTTCGAGGAAGACGATCTCGGTGAACGGTAGCGTCACGGTCTCCGACCCGCGATTCCAAACCGTGATGTGGAACTCGCGGCCGCGGATGAACTGTTCGACGAGCACCGGCCCGCCGTAGGTCTTGAAGATGTAAGCGACGCGGTCCGCGAGCGCCCGCGGATTCGTGACGACGGCATTCTGGTCGATGCCGACGCTGGCGTCCTGGAGCGCCGGTTTCACGATCACCGGCCAGGACAGCGGGCACTCGGGCACGTCCGGCGATTCGAGCAACAGGAAGGGGGCCGTGGGCAGCCCGGCCGTGCGCAGGAGTTGTTTCGTCAGGGGTTTCGACTTCGCGATCAGGATCGGCTGCACCGACGACCCGGTGAACGGGATGCGCAGGAGTTCGAGCAGCCCGGCGACGTACGTCTCGCTTTCGCCCCAGCCGGCGGTGCCTTCGTAGACGTTGAAGACGACGTCCGGCGCCTGGGCGCGGAGGCCGTCGAGGATGGCGGCCGGGTCGGTGCCGACGCCGAGGCGCGCGAAGGGGAGGCCGGCGTCGAGAAGGATCTTCGAGACGACGTCCACCGTGTCGAGCACGTCGCGTTCGCTGTCGGCATCCGGATGGTCCGGCGGCAGGGTCGGCTCGTTGTACAGGATCGTGACGCGGGGGAGGGGCATGGGGTGATGATTTCCAATCAAGTCAATTAACGGAATTCGAGCCGCTTACGGTATGGCAGAGGTAGGTTTTGCCAAGCCTGATCGTAAGTGGCCTCCAGTGGAAGCGATTGGTAGCGATCGGACGCAAAGAACAGAGGCATATCCGGCAGTCGGTCGCCGACCGCGAGCGGTTCAAAGTAAGCCGTCACTTCACCGCCGACAAAGTACGAGACGATTGAGCGGTCCTTACCCCGAGGGAAATGGGACGGGTTCACTTCCAGATCGTCGTGCAGTTCGCCCCAAATCCGATCGTGAATCCCGTAAGGATCGAGATTGCTTGGAGGAAACAAATCGATCACGACCATGTGTATCCCTTCGGACAGAGACGTCAGCCAATTGTCGAGGAACGATTCAAACGCGGGCTTACTACCCTTCGTTCCCGGTGACACGATCTCGATCATCGCAACGACCTTGCCGCTCTTGGAGCGTATCGTGAGGCGGTTTGCAAGCTGAGAGTATCGGAAGAGTTCGTCACTTTCAGCGGAACCGTATCCATCTTCGAATTTTGACTCCTCTGATACTCGCTCGATGAGGGCGAAATGTTCGGAGTAAAGTCCGCCGGTGTTGAGCCAACCGGCCAGTGCGGTGATCCAATTCAAATGAAAGTGGTGGAATGGGCCAGGTCCGACTCGTGTCCAGTCGTGTACCGGCATCGCGAACCTCCCGTCACACCGGGGGATTATACCGCGCGATGGCGGCCGTCACGATGCGCGTCACCAGCTCGGCGTGCGGCACGCCCAGGAGGCCGGCCATGATGACGAGGTCGCTCGACTCCGGGTTCAGCCCCGGCAGCGGGTTGATCTCGATGAAGTACGGAACGCCATCGCGGACGCGATAGTCCAGCCGCGCCACGTCGCGGCAGCCGAGGAGTTGGAACACCGTCAGGGCGCTCGCCTCGATCGCGCGCAAGGTCTCCACCGGCAGCGCCGGCGGGCAGGCGTAGTCGATCAGGCGCACGTAATCGCGCTTCACCTCGAGGCTGTAGACGAAATGCTCGACCGCCTGCTTCGGCGCGATCGACATCAGGCCGAAGATCTGCGGCGGGTCGTTGCCGATGATGCCGACCGTCACCTCCGTGCCGGCGATGAACTCCTCGACGAGCACGGGCTGGCGGTAGTCCTGCCAGAGCTTCATCACCGTCGGGCCGAACTCCTCGGCGGTGCGGATGAGGCAGCGGTTGCGAACGCCTTTGCTCGACCCCTCGAAGGTCGGCTTCGCGATGAGCGGCAGCGGCAACCCGCTCGCTTCCAGCATCGCCGGGAACTCTGCGTAGTCGCCGTCGTAGGGCTTCGCATCGAATGACATCGTCAGCCCTTTGGGCACGATCACATCGGCGGTCTGCACAAGCCGCCGCGTCAGATCCTTATCCAGCGCGACGGACTGCGCCAGCGGGTCGGAGCCGGTGTACGGGATGCCGAGCATCTCGCAGACGGCCGGCACCCGCGCTTCGCGCGAGCGGCCGACGCCGGTGCCCTCGGCGAAGTTGAAGACGAAGTCGGGCTTATCCTTCAGGATCGCTTCGAGCAACGGCTTCCCGTCGCCGAGCAGCGAGACGCGATGGCCGAGGCCCTTGAGCACGTCGGCGATGGCGTGGATCGTGACGGGCGCGTCGAACTCCTCATAAAGATCGTCCGGCGCGCCGTCGGGTAGGGGCCCTTCGGGCTTCAGGTCGAACGCGATGCCGAAGTGCATGATGAATCACCAAAAAGGGCCACAGATAAACAGAGAGAACACAGATCAAATCAATTCTGATCTGTGTTCTCTCTGTTTATCTGTGGCTCGATTTCAAACCTTGACGGCGTGGTGGCCGTTCTTGACGGCCTTACGCTTGCCGCTCTTGCGCTTGGCCGGTTTGTTCATCATGGGCAGCGACAGGATGCGCGGCTTCTCCTCCGCCGGCTTCTCTTCGCCGCAACCGCCGACCTCGTAGCCGGGATCGATCACGTTCAGCTTGCGGCGACGCGCCATGCGCTCGTTGCCTTCCGGCATCAGCGAGGCCTTGTCGCCCTGCAGCAGGCCGCTGACGCCGCGGGTCGGCGTGGTCTGCGGCGGCCCCGATTCGTCGGTCGCCTGGTAACGGATCAGCATCCCCTCGTAGTTGCGCAGCACGACGGCATCGTCGCTCATGCTCACGAGGTAGTTCGGCATCAGCGGGATCTTGCCGCCGCCCGCCGGGCTGTCCACGACGTACGTCGGAATGCCGATGCCGCTCATGTGGCCACGGAGGCCTTCCATGATCTGCATCCCCTTCCAGATGCTCGTGCGGAAGTGGCCCGCGCCCGTCACCGGGTCGCAGTGGAAGAGGTAGTACGGCCGCACCTTGATCCGCAGCAAGCCGCGGAGCAGCGAGCGGATCGTCTCGAGGCTGTCGTTCACGCCCTTGAGCAGCACGGCGTGGTTGTTGATCGGCATGCCGTGGCGCAGCAGGCTCTTGCAGACGCGCGCCGCCTCGGGGGTGATCT
Source organism: Gemmataceae bacterium (assembly GCA_022842245.1). Classification (GTDB taxonomy): domain Bacteria; phylum Planctomycetota; class Planctomycetia; order Gemmatales; family Gemmataceae; genus Limnoglobus. The sequence continues at coordinate 98,549 of JALHPZ010000017.1, read as the reverse complement.
CCCGCGGGTGGTTGAAGTGCGTCTGGATGTAGACCTTCTCTGTCTCCGCCAACAGGTCGAGCAACTCCTGGTCGTAGAGCCGCTGCGGCAGCGTCACCGGCACACGGGTACCGATGCGGATCACGTCGACATGGTCGATCGCCTTGAGGTTCTCAAGGTAGAACTTCAGCTTGCCGATCGGCAGCGTCAGCGGGTCGCCGCCGGAGACGATCACGTCGCGGATCTGCGGGTTCTTGCGGACGTAGTCGATCATCCGCTCGTCGTTCTTGCTGACGCCCTCCCAGCCGCCTCGCGTCAGCGTGGCGCGCTTGCGGGTGCAGTAGCGGCAGTACATCGAACAGTTCGGCGTCGTCAGCATCAGCACCCGGTCGGGGTACCGGTGCGTCAGCCCCGGCACGGGCGAATCCTTGTCCTCTTCCAACGGGTCTTCCAGCTGGAAGTCGGAGGTGCGCTCGAGCGGCGACGGCACCGACTGCAGCCGAATCGGGTCGGCCGCGTTCGCGGGATCGATGAGCGAGAAGTAGTACGGCGGGATGGCGAGTTTGAAGTCGCTCTCGAGTTCGCCGAGGGCAACCAGCTCCTCCGGCGTGAACGGCAGCAGGTGGCGAAGTTGGCGAACCGAACGGATCGAGTTCTGCGTCTGCCAGCGCCAGTCGTCCCAGTTCGCATCGGGGACATCGTTCCAGATCGGATGGCGGCGCGGTCGACTCGGAGGTTCGTCGTCGTCGAATCCACCCGTGGGCATCGTTGCCGTGCGAGAGGCGAGTGGTTCGCGCGCGTCGGACTCGAACATAAGGTGGCGGAGCTCCCCGGTCCTCGGAGTCCCGGGCGAAGACGACGTCCGTCCTTCGCACTGCGGGGGAGCCACTCGATCGTCGCGATGAACGATGCGGTGACTCACTTAAAGAAAGAATCCTAACGTCGCGCCGGAGAAAAACAAGTTAAGACTGGCGCGCGCGAAAAACTTTTCCACACTTTACTACAACGAGCGCGACGCGTTCGTCCCTCCGAGGCCACCACCATGCGACTGCTCTCCATGCTCGTGTTGCTCGCGTCCGCGCTCGCCGCGCGCGCCGAACCGGTGAAACTCTTCGACGGCAAAACCTTCGACGGCTGGGAAGGCGACACGAAGACCACCTGGCGCATCGAGGACGGCGCCATCGTCGGCGGATCGCTGGAAAAGGAAGTCCCGCGCAACGAATTCCTCTGCACGACGAAGACCTACGGCGACTTCGAACTGAAGGTCACGTTCAAGCTCCTCGGCGATAAGGCGAAGGCGAACGCCGGCATCCAGTTCCGCACCAAGCGCATCCCGAACCACCACGAGGTCAGCGGCTACCAGGCCGACATGGGCCAGCAGTACTGGGGCGCGCTCTACGACGAATCACGCCGGAAAAAGATTCTCGCGCAACCGGACAAGACTGTCGTCGAGAAGCTCGTGAAGCACGACGACTGGAACGAATACGTGATCCGCTGCGAAGGTCCGAAGGTGCAACTCTGGCTCAACGGCACGAAGACCGTCGACTACACCGAGGCCGACGAGAAGATCGAGCGCGACGGCGTGATCGCGCTCCAGGTCCACGGCGGCGGCAAGACGAAAGCGATCTACAAGAGCGTGACAATCGAGGAATTGAAGGCGAAGTGACCGTTCACTTCGCGGTCGGGTCGGTCTGCATCAAGCCGAGGATGTTGCCTTCGGTGTCGTGGAGGTACGCCAGCCAGCCGACTCCGGGCACCGCCATCTTCGGCAGCGCGACCTCCGCGCCCATCCCCGTCGCCTGCTTCACCACGGCGTCCACGTCCAGCACGGTGCAGGTGCACGGGAACGCGTTCACGGGTTGCCCCTTCGCCGGCGGCGGGCCCATCCGTTTCATCAGCCCGCCGTTGATCCCCGGTTGCGAATCCGGCCCGGTGACGATCATCCAGTACGGCATCGGGCCGTCCCATTTCGTGAACTGCCAGCCGAACAGTTCGCGGTAGAAGTGCATCGCCCGATCCGGGTCGTCGGCGTGGATCTCGAAGTGGATGAGTCGGGACATGGCGCGGTGCTCCGGGAGGGGGAGGAAGTCGATCTCGGATAGTGTTGCCGAAGACGCGGTCGATGGGAAGGGCGATATCTGTTCAATATTATACTATTGCGGAGCAGCCCGTCCGTCATGCGACGCGATCAGTAACCGGGTGTCCGGTAGGAATCGAATCGACATTCATCTACCAACCATTCCGGCACGATGCTTCGGTCGATGAGTACTTTGGCCGCCGCGAACCGGCAGTGTCCGCACGGGTTCAACGCATAGCTGATCACGCCGAGCTCCGAGCAGTCCGCCTCCGGATTCTGTTCCAGAAGATCCACGACCTGCCGCATGAGCCGGTGACGCTCTCCCTCGTCGTCCGGCAGTTCCATTGCGTCCAGGATTCGCTCCTCGTCTCCCGGCCGGTAATTCCTGTTGAACAGCGAAACGACGTGGCCGTCCCGAAGACCCCGCTGTAGTTCCGAAAGAGCGAACGCGCGCACTTCCGGATGGGCGTTCGGTTCGAGCGCCGACAGCGCACGAACTCGCACTCGCGAATCATCGTGTCGGCAGAGCTCGATCAACCGGGAGTCGAATACCGGAAGAGCACGGGCTTGGAATGAAGAGAGGAGATTGGCCAGTGTTTTCGGGTCGTGCTCCGACCAGATACGCTCCAGCACGCGGTTCAATTCCACTTCGGAGGCTTGTTTGCCCCAACCGCGAATATTCGCACCGTAGAGAGTCGTCTCCGCCGTTCGGAAGATCTCCTCGACGGTAATCGATGCGAGACGTTGTTCGTAGGATTGTCGCGGTTGCGCAATCGACTCCTTCTGTTGATGCTGCCGCCAGCCGTCTCGATACCTTCGTATGGCTTTGGCTGTCCATTCGTCGAAGAGTTGATCCACTCGCTCACGGCCGAACTTCTCGATTCCTTGTTCAACGAATCGGGAGTCCGCCCAACTCCAATCGCGAGTGGCCAGCCACCGACCCCGGACTCGGGCGATGAACCGAAACGCCGTCTCTCCGTCCAACGCGAGGAGTTCGTCTTCACCCAACAATTCCAATTGTTCAAATGGTTTTCGTTCGACGATCTCGTAGAGCCGGTCGCGGAACGCGTTGTCGCCCGTCGCGGCATAATGTTGGGCCAGCTCGCAGAGTTGATGGGCACTGCGTTCGTCGGTCAGGTTCTCCAATGCATGCAGGATAGGAACGCGGAACAATTCCTGAACACCACGGGTCTCGATCATTTCCCACAGCCAGTGGCCGCGCGGTTCTTCGATCTGCCGATCGTAGCGCAGGTCGCGCAGGCAAGCATCCAACAGCAATTCTGGATCGAGCCGCCCGCTTCGCGACCAAAGCACTGCCCTACCGAGGCCTTTACGCAGGGCGTCGCGCTGCTGGTCGACAGTCGGTTCCTTCGAAGGTGAATAGTCTTCGAAGATCATGCCGTACCTTGGGAATTCGGGAAGAATGTGTTCGGCAGGGTTCGTGGAAACGACATGATGTAACGGTTCGAGGTTCGCTTCTCCCGCCTCATTCCTGACCGCTACGGCAGCAAATCGGCGACGGCGATCGATGCCGTGGGTCGCGCCAATGGAGCGACTGTCCCCTTCGCGTCGAGCGATTGGATCGAGCGGTAGCGGTGGCGGCGCGGGGCGGTCGTGTCGGCAACCGGATCGCGGTGGACGAGCAACCGGTCGCCGTTCAGGTCCAGCACCCAATAGTCCTGGATTCCACCTTCGGCGTAGAGATGCGATTTCGGTCCGGCGTCCGTGGCGAAGGTCGAGTCGGAGACTTCCACGACGAGCAGCGCGGTGGTGGGTTGATCCTTCACCGTGCGAGGCGAACCGACGATGACCGCCACGTCCGGCACGGGGTCGGTGTCGAGCGCGAGATCGAGTGCCATCTGGCTGCGAACCCAATGGCCGGGCCCGAAGGCGGCGCGAAGGGCGGCGCTGACGAGTTCGACGCCGGAATTGTGCGGCGGATTCGGGGGCGGCATCTCCAGGATCTCCCCGTCCACGAGGATGACGTTCTGCCCTTCGAACACGCCGGAATCGCAGGCCGCGTGGAATTGGTCGCACGTCCACCGAACCGGCGGCGGCAGTGCTGGCGAGTTCGGCAACGTGGCGACCGACGACATCGAAAATCCTCCGCTGTCGATTCTACCGTCACGCTTTCCCGAGCACCAGATCGACGACCCAGCATCCGCGGACGTGGACGCCGTTCGCGTCGCGGCAGTGGTCGAGGATTGCCGCGTCCTCGCAGCCGGCGTCCTGGAGCGCATCGGCGAGGATCGGCATCGCGTGGAAGTTGCGGGCGTCGTACATCGTCTGCGCGAGGCCGACGGCGGTGGAGCTTCGCCAGTTCGGATCGAAGGCGATGGGGCGGAAGGGATTGCCGAAGATGTCGCGAAATTGGTGACGCAACTGGGTTTTTTGAGTTCGCGGGTGATTCGCAGAATCTTGGATCATCCAACGGTCCGCGATCCTTGCTACTTCACTCGCCGCATACACGGCGTCAATGTCACCCAATACAAGCGCAAGAAACCCTTCGGTGGAATCTGACGTATTCGTTTCTGCGGAACACATTGACCGTATTTCTCTCAACAATCGTGCTGCTTCCATCCGGTTGCGGTCAACACTCTGTTCGGCATACTCAATCGCAACTCGCGTGCGGTCATCAACGAATTCTGCTGCGAGAAGTTTTGCACAACTCACCGCGAACAAGCGAAGTTGTCTGTGCGATGGTAAAGCGGAAATAGCGAGTGTGGAATCTCGCGAGAGAGAACGTAGTAGTTCGTACGGATCCTCACATTCGAGCCACACTTCCTCCGTCATCCCTCGCCCTCCGCGCTCGGCTTCGAAGACTTCGCCTCGCGGCTAAACTTGCGGCGCGCCTCGAGCTCGGCCATGCGTTCGCGGATCGTCGCCTCGAATCCGCGGTCCGTCGGCGTGTAGTACGTCACGTCGGCCGGCACGTACTCCTGGTCCACCCAGCCGCCTTCGAAGTTGTGGGCGTACTGGTAGCCGACGTGGCCGAACTGCTTCGAACCGGCGTAGTGCGAGTCCCGCAGGTGCTTGGGCACCGGCAGCGTGCGGCCCTCCTTCACGTCCTTCGACGCCGCGCCGATCGCCAGCGTCGCGGCGTTCGACTTCGGCGCGGTCGCCAGGTAGCAGACGGCGTGCGACAGGTTCAGCTGGCACTCCGGCAGGCCGACGCGTTCGACGGCGTCCCACGCGCCGTTCGCCACCAGGAGGCCCATCGGGTCGGCGTTGCCGACGTCCTCGGAGGCGAAGATGACGAGCCGCCGGGCGACGAAGCGTGGGTCTTCGCCCGATTCGAGCATGCGCGCCAGCCAGTAGACGGCCGCCTGCGGGTCGCTGCCGCGCAGGCTCTTGATGAAGGCCGACGCGAGGTCGTAGTGCGAGTCACCGGTCGGGTCGAAGTCGAGAACCTTGCGCTGGATCGAATCCTGCGCGAGCGCGAGGTCGAAGAGGATGGTCCCGTCGGCGGCTCGCGGGGTCTCGCTCTCGATGGCCATCGTCGACTTCACACCGATCTCGACGGCCATGAGCGCCCGGCGGGCGTCGCCGTCGCAGATCTCGGCGAGGAAGTCGAGCGCCTCGTCCGTGATCTCCACCGGCGTCTTGCCGAGGCCGCGCTCTTCATCCGCCAAGGCCCGCTTCACGATCGTCTTGACATGTTCGCGCGTCAGCGGTTCCAGCGTGAAGATCTGGCTGCGGCTCAAGAGCGGCGTGTTCACCGCGAAGAACGGGTTCTGCGTCGTTGCGCCCACGAGGATGACGATGCCGTTCTCGACGTCCGGCAGCAGTACGTCCTGCTGTGAGCGGTTGAAGCGGTGGATCTCGTCCAGAAACAGGATCGTGCGTTCTTTCTCCTCTTCGAGCCGCGCCCGCGCCTCGGCCAGCACCTCGCGCACTTCCTTGATGCCGGCGGCGACGGCGTTCATCGCCACGAAGTGCGACTTTGTCTGGTTCGCGATGACGTGCGCGAGGGCCGTCTTCCCGCAGCCCGGCGGGCCGTAGAAGATGACGGAATTCAGCCGGTCGGCGAGCAGCATTCGGCGGAGCAGCTTGCCGGGGCCGAGGATGTGGTCCTGCCCGACGAACTCGTCGAGGGAGCGCGGCCGCATGCGCGCGGCCAGCGGCTGGGCGGCGAGGCGGTTGGCGGAACGGAGGTCGCTGAAGAGATCCATCCCGTCATGAAGGCGGAACGCGCGGCGGAGTCAAGGCGAAAACCATTTTCACCGCGGAGGACGCGGAGGACGCAAAGAGAAGAGAGAGATTTGAAAAATCGAGACTCTTTTCTCCGCGTTCTCCGCGTCCTCTGCGGTGAATTCGGATTTGTTACCTCGCTCGCGGTTGATAAAGTGGAGGGACACCGGAGGAGGAGCATCCGTGGCCGAATCGAAAACGATCCTGGTAGTAGACGACGACCGCGAACTGATCGACGCCGTGCGCACGATGCTCGAACGGCAGGGCTACAAGGTGCTGCAGGCGCACGACGGGCACCAGGCCAAGCAGATGGTCTACAACCACAAGCCGGACCTGATGATCCTCGACATGATGATGCATCGCATGGGCGGCTTCCCGGTGTTGGAGCACTTCAAGGACAAGGCCGACGCGCCGCCGATCATCATGGTGACGGCCAACGAAGGCGGCCGGCACAAGGCCTATGCCGAGTACCTCGGCGTCGTCGAGTACATCCGCAAGCCGTTCTCGATGGAGAAACTGCTGGACAGCGTGAACAAGGCACTGATGCCGGAAGACGAGACGCCGCTGGAGTGAGCCGGAAATGTCGCACCACATTCGTGGATTCATCGCAAATGCCGATGGACTCGCTTCCAAGCTCGTTGATTTGCCCGGCTCGCAGTTGGCGAAGTTGTCGCTCGGTTTCGGTTTTTTGCCGATCACCGAATCCCTTGCTGGCGAAGATGAGATCGTTCCATTCGAATTTTTCGAGCGTCTTACTACGCGTTTGGGGGCGTGGGCCGAAAGCACTTCGACCTCGTTCCCGCTTGCTTACGTCGAGACGGATTACTTCGGAGGCGATGGCTGGCAGGCAGCCGTGGCATGGGCCGATGGTCGCATTGCATTTGGACCGCTTCGAACTTCGGATCTCTGGGAATCTGGAAAGTTTGTTCCAACACCCCTTTTAGACGGGGCCATCAACCGGGCCGTTAGGCTGATCGGCGTCAATCGCGGATCGGCTCGAGATGAATTCGATGCATTGGGTTTAGGGCAATATCGATCGAATGAATCTTGGCTGGCGAAGGCGGACATTTACAGAATCGAAAGACACAATAACTCCACGTAACGAACTACACTTCCAGCTCCGGCTTACGCTCCAGTTTCAAATCCCGCGTTCCCCGGCACATTGCGAACACGCGCGGTACGTTCAACGTCTCGCCTGGCAGCAGCCGGCACCGCGCCTGCTTCACCTTCGCCTTCGCGAAGTTCGCCGCCAGGCAGGCCCCGCACGAGAGGGCGTACGTCTTCAGCTCGCGCGTCTGACCGTCGCTCCATTCGGCCGCGACCTTGTACTCGGCCGGCGATGCGCACGAATAGCAAATGATGGGGTAGTTCATTCCGTCCCGATTCACGACGGATACGGGATCGCCTCGCCGGCGATCGCCGCGAGCGCGTTCAGGGCCGCCTTCAACTCCGCGTCCTTCTTGTTCCGGCCCCACGCCGCCGGATACCGGTGCCCGTTGATGTCCGTCGAGATCTTGAAGCACTTGTCGTGGTCCGGCCCTTGCTCGTCCAGCACGTAGTAGCGCGGCGTGCCGTTCAGCTCCCGCTGCGCCACCTGCTGCAACGCCGACTTCGCGTTGTTATTGATCGCGTCCCCGGCCACGGCGTCGATCTCCGGCTCGACGAAATCGAGCACGAACTCCTTCACCGTGTCCCAGCCGCCATCGAGGAAGATCGCCGCCACCAGCGACTCGAAGGCGTCCGCCAGCAGGTTTTGCGGAATGTCCCCGCGGTTCTCCATCCCCTTGCCGAGGATCAGGTACCGCCCGAGTCCGAGCTCCTCGCTGAACTTCGCGCAGGTCTTCCGGCTGACGACGACGGACTTCACCTTCGTCATGTCGCCTTCCTGATAGTCCGGAAAGCGGTGGTAGAGCAGTTCGCAGGTCACGAGGCCAAGGACGCTGTCGCCGAGGAATTCGAGGCGTTCGTTCGAGGCGGAGCGGGTGTTGGCGCCGGACGTGTGCGTCAGCGCCGCCTTGAGAAGTTCGAGGCGCTGGAACCGGTAGCCGATGGTCTCCTGGCATTCCTCGAGGATCGCCCGGTATTTCGTGGTCGGCATCGCTGGTCAGTCGCGCGGATCGGGGAGAGGAACCGGGGTCATCGTACATGAAAACGGCGTGAAGGCCACGCGCTAGCCGCGGACGAACGCCTCGGCTTCGGCGCGCGTCGTCAGTTCGCCGTCGAGTTGCTTGCGGCGGATCTCGTCGAGGATGGTCTTGAACTTCGGTCCCGGTTTCCAGCCCATCGCGACGAGGTCGTTGCCGGTGAGCAGCGGCGGCGGATCGAGAACGTCCGGCGGAGTCGTGCGCAGCAGGTGCGAGCAATGTTCGGCGTCTTCGAACCGGCCTTCGGCGCGCATCAGGGCGAGCAGATCGCCGATGCCGGGATGGGTCAGAAACGGGTGGCGACCGCTTGGCCGCAATGCCGACGCGTTCCACAAGCCGGAGCGATTCGCGACGAGCCACTCGATCCGGTCCTTCTCGTCGTTCGAGAGTTTCAGCCGGCGCGCGATCTTGCCGGCGACCGCCTTCCCGACTGGCAGGAGCAGCGTCGCGAAGGCGAGCGGAAACGGTGCATCCACGGACAGGCCGGCGAGGAGCTTCGAATCGATGCGCTCCACTTCGGGCAGGATCGGGGTCAGCAGGTCGAAGTCGGCGAGCAGTTCCGCGCCGCGGACGCGGTGCCGGTGCGCGAGGATCTTGCGCAGCTCCTCCGCGATGCGCTCGGCGCTGACGGCGCGAACCTGCGCCGCCATTGCTTTCGCCGCGGCCCGGGTCGCGGGGTCGATGGCCAGCTCGAAGCGCGCTGCGATGCGGACGGCGCGCAGGATGCGGAGCTTGTCCTCGGTGAAGCGCGCGACCGGGTCGCCGATGGCGCGCAGGACTTTCGCCTTCAGGTCATCCTGACCGCCGACGTAGTCGATGACGTCGTTGCGAACCGGATCGAAGAAGAGGCCGTTGATGGTGAAGTCGCGGCGCTGGGCGTCCTCCTCCGGCGAGCTGAACGTGACGGTGTCGGGTCGTCGGCCGTCGGTGTACGTGCCGTCGTTGCGGAAGGTGGCGACCTGGACCTTGAGCCATTCGCCGTCGGGTCCACGGGGGCCGAGGACTTCGACGACGCCGAACGCCGCGCCGACCGCGACGCAGCGCCGGAAGAGCGCCATGACCTGTTCCGGCGTGGCGTCGCTCGCCACGTCGTAATCTTGCGGTTCGAGGCCGAGCAGTTCGTCGCGCACGCAGCCACCGGCCCACAGGGCGCGGAATCCCGCGTCCTGGAGCCGGCGAACGACATCGATGGCGAACTCGCGCTCGGTCATACCGCCATTCTAGCGGTGGTGGTTCGCGAGGACTTCGCCGCAGGGATTCCGTTCATTGGGGCTCCAGGCGTGAAAGCTTTTGCCGAGCTTGTTCGGAAATCGCCACGACGGCGGGATTCTTCAATTTCCGTTCGGCGGAGATGGCGTAAAAGCGCTCGCGCAATCCCTTGGGACGCCCGATCCTCCGCACGCCATAATGCCGACGGACGTCACGTTCGATCGCCGAGGGGACGGCGAAGACCCCTTCTCCCGATCGACCGAACATCTTCAACAGCGCGCTGTCGTCGAACTCGCCGCGGACGATCGGTTGGATCCCTTCGGCGGCGAACCACTGGTCGAGCGAACGACGGAGGACCGTGTCATCGGTCGGCAGAAGGAACGGCGCGCCGTCGAGGGATCGAGGAAATCCGGGTTGATAGCGTTCGACGAGTTTCGGCACACCCATGATGGTGACTCCGCACGTGCCCAACAGATGCGTGTAGACTTTGGATTTGACCGATGCCGGGAGCGGCGCGTCGGTGAGAACCACATCCAGATTGTGCGCCGTCAACTCGGAGGCCAGATGTTCCATTTTTCCTTCGACGCAAAGGATCCGGACCGGCTCGTCCAGTTGCATCGCGGGTTGGAGCAACAAGTGCACGATCAACTTCGGCACGATGTCGGCGACGCCGACCCGCAAGCGGAGCGGCTGCCCCAGCGGACGACCGCTCACGAAATCCATGAGTTCGCGGCCCAGCGCGAAGATGTCGTCCGCATAACGAAACACGGCCTGACCCGTTTCCGTCAGCGCCAATCCCCGACCGCTCTTCTCGAATAACGTCGTTTTCATCGATTGTTCGAGATCCCGAATCTGTCCGCTGATCGTCGATTGGGAAAGTTGAAGCACCCGACAGGCCCCCGTCACGCTACCCTCGCGAGCGACAACCCAGAAGTAATGGAGGTGATGGTAGTTCAGCCACTGCATGATCCCGCTCCGAATCCATCGGTTTTTCCGATCTGAATTTGCCAATTTATCGATTTATATCCGCCGCCGGCCGCCGGAATAGTCCGGTGTGTGGTCGGTCGGATTTCAACACGCAAACGCGAGGGTTGAACATGTGGATCGAACTGATCGGTCGTGGCGTTCCGACGAATAACGAACTTCGGTCCGACGTGGAGCGTCGGCTTATGTTCGCACTGGGGCGGTTCAGCGGGTCCTTGGGCCGGATCACCGTCCATCTCATCGATGAAAACGGGCCCAAAGGCGGTGTCGACAAACTCTGCCGGATCGTGGTGGGCATGCAAGGGCGAGGCCCCTCGCGACTGGTGGTGGAAGCCGCCGCCGCCAAGATCCCCGCGGCGGTCAACATCGCCGCCAACCGCATCAGTCAGGTCGTGCGCCGCCAGGTGGAGCGGGCCCGATGGACTCCTCAAAGGACGGATGACCATCTTTTCTTGAACAACTGACTGACTCGTTCGAATTCGAATCGGGAGAATCAGATATGAATTGTCCAGTGTGTTCAACCGGACTTCAGGTTGTGGAACGTCAGTCGGTCGAAATCGACTATTGTCCACGGTGTCGCGGAGTATGGCTGGACCGCGGCGAACTGGACAAAATCATTGAACGGTCGTCGCATCATTCAGACCGGGATGAAGATGACGACAGTGACTGGGGGGACGACCGTCGATCGGTGGGGCGTCTGCGATCCGATGACGATCGTTCCAGCAGTCGGTACCCTCCCAAAAAGCGGGAGGGATTTTTTAGCCGGCTCTTCGATTTCGATTGAACTCAAGCGAACATGGGACGGGAATCGTTCTCCAATGTCCGGTTTCTCTATCGGCCAGTAAAGACGGTGCCCGTCCCCTGTTCACTTCTCGACAGGTTCAATCTCCCGAATACGGCACCGTCGAATCGGCGAGGAAGCCGAGCTGGAACTTGTCCCGCGCGGTGTTCCATGTCGTCTGGTCGAACGGGGCGACGCTGGGCTTGTCCACGGGCGAGCGCGTCTCGACGTGGCCGTCGACGAACGCGACGTTCGCGAGCTTGCCGGCGTAGCGGAAGTGCGTGGCCGTCAGCCCGAAGGGCGAGATGGCGAAGGTCTGGCCGGGGGCCGTGAACGCCGTCGGCGGTACGGGCAAGTGCGGCGAGCCGAAATAGCCGCCGAACGGTTCCTCCAGCGTGCCGTTCGATTTGAGCAGGACGGTTTCCGTGAACAGGAACGTACTGGATGTGGCGAAGTGGAGAATCTTGCGGTCGGCGACGTGCCGGTTGTAGGCATAACCGGCGGTCAGGCCGTTGTAGACCGGGTTGATCGGGTACGTTTCAAACTTCGGGCAGGTCGTGACCTTGGTGTTGTTCTCGTAGTAGTTGGTGAGGATGCCGGTACGCGGATCGGTCGCGATCACGTTGAAGGGCGAACTCGTGGCGCTGACGGTGCTGCCGAACCAGTACCGGCCGTTCGGCCAGCCTACCTTGGTGTCCGTGTGGGGTGGGAGCTTCTCGAAGGCGCCTTCGTAGTTCATGACTGCGAGCGCGAGCTGGCGCAGGTTGTTCTGCCCCTTGATGCGGGCGGCGGCTTCGCGGACCTTCTGGACAGCGGGGAGCAGCAGGCCGATCAGGACCGCAATGATCGCGATGACGACCAGCAGCTCGATAAGCGTGAAGGCGCGCCGGGGCGCAGAGTGGAAACGCACGGGAGACCCTTTCTGCCGGGACGGGCAGGAAATGGAGCGCAAGCGGTCCGGCAGCGGCAGTCCGTCGGTACATACCGACGGAAAGAACGGTCTGCACGGTAGCCTGGGACCGAGGCTCCGATCGACGCCACGACAGGCAGGTCTTCTGGCTTACGGCTTCACAAGGTCGGGCGGCCTTCCCGCGGATCGCTCCGCAGTGGCAATGTGCCCGGACCTCTCGCCGATTACAGCAGCGGCCCTGCGCCGGATTTTCACCGGCTTCCCTTTTCATCGCGCGAGGCGAACGCCTCGGCGCGAACCTGTCGGGATGCAAGAGAGATAGGAGGAACGGGATTCGATTCAAGTCGTGGGCCGGAAGGGCCGATGAAACGAAGTGCGGAATCCTCGGTACGACACCATGCGGGCGATCGGGCTAATCCTGCTCCTGACTTTGTCCGGCTGTGCCTGGACGCCGAAGCCGTACGCCGACGATCCGCTCATCCGCACGAAGAAGGCCCTACCCGGCGATCCCTACGCGGTGCCGGAGTCGAAGCCCCTCGAGTTGCCGTCGCCGCCGGAACCGCCGGGCGAACGCGTCGCGAACGGTTAGTCGCGAGGCGGAGTCTTCGGAGCCAAGAGCGCGACCATCACAAATACGCATCCGTCGCCGCCCGCACGTAGGTCGATTCCAATTCCACATCGACGGCGAGTTCATCGCTCAAGGCCAGCGGGACCGTCGGAAGTTCCCGATCCACTTCCATCGTTCGCGTCCAAACACCCAACATCCGACCGCCGGTCGCGGCGGTCGCGCCGACGCGATAGCTGACGACCGACGGCGCCGGAAGGCTTGGCGAATCGGATCGCAGCGCGGCCGCGATCGCTTGGGAGAAACCGAAGTCGATCGGTCGGCGATGGACGTCCACGAGCATGAGGTGGACGCCGGCGCGTAAGTACGCGACGTACCGATTCGCGTACTGTTCGCGCGCCGACGGACGATCCTTGTTCCGCGGCGACACCAATTCCAACGCGGCAACCATCCGCCCGTCCTTCTCCACCAGGACGATCGCGTCCTCTTCGAGCGTGGCCACGGCCGATTCCCAATCCGGCTCCCGACTCGCCCGGGGGCCGGAGGAATGCGACCCGTTCGTCACGGCCACGTCCGGTTTCACCGGGAACGGACCAATCGCGACAAGTGGGCTCGAACCGATGACGGCTCGATAGCCCGGCGGCAGCCGGGATCGCAGCGATCGCGCGATCTCGGTCATCCAGTAGATGTGCAGCCCTTCCCAGCCGGGCCGATCCGTCCAATCGTGCAACGGCATGGTCGCCTCCCATCGACGGCCGAGCGCGTCATATTCGTCCCGCGCTCGGCTCTGCGGACTCCGCCTCGCGGCTAAACGATATCGTTATTTCACCTCCACCACCTTCACGCCCAGGTTCTTCACCAGGAACGCCCACTGGTCGGCGGTTTCCTCGATGATCTTCGCCGTCGGCTTGCCGGCACCGTGCCCGGCCTTCGTCTCGATCCGCGCCAGCACCGGCGCCTCGCCCGCCTGACAGTACTGGATCATCGCCGTGAACTTGAAACTGTGCCCCGGCACCACGCGGTCGTCGGTGTCGGCCGTCGTCACCAAGGTCGGCGGATACTTCACGCCCGGCTTCAGGTTGTGGTACGGGCTGTAGGCGTACAGGGCCTTGAACTCTTCCGGGTTGTCGCTGCTGCCGTAGTCGTCGGTCCAGAAGCGGCCGGCGGTGAACTTCTGGAAGCGGAGCATGTCCATGACGCCGACGGCGGGGAGGCAGGCACCGAAGAGATCGGGCCGTTGAACGAGGCACGCGCCGACGAGCAGGCCGCCGTTGCTGCCGCCCTGGATGCCGATCTTCTTCGGCGACGTGTACTTCTCCTTGACGAGATACTCGGCGGCGCCGATGAAGTCGTCGAAGACGTTCTGCTTCTGGAGCTTGGTGCCGGCGCGGTGCCACTTGTCGCCGTACTCGCCGCCGCCGCGGAGGTTCGCCACGGCGAGGATGCCGCCCATCTCCATCCATTGGAGGCGGCTGGTCGAGAACGCCGGCGTCATGGAGATGTTGAACCCGCCGTAGCCGTAGAGCAGTACCGGGTTCGAGCCGTCCTTCTTCAACCCCTTCTTGTGGGAAAGAAACATCGGCACCTTCGTGCCGTCCTTGCTCGGGTAGAAGACCTGTTCGACAACGTAGTCGGCGGGGTCGAATTTCACCTTGGAGGATCGGTAGAGTTTGCTCTCACCGGTAGTCAGGTCGTAGCGGTAGATGCTTGGCGGCGTGGTGAAGCTCGTGAAGGTGTAGAAGGTCTCGGTTTCGGTTCGCTTGCCGCCGAAGCCGCCGGCGGAACCGATGCCGGGAAGAGGCAGGTCGCGGACGAACTTGCCCGCGAGATCGTGGATCTTCACGACGGTCTTGGCATCCTTCAGGTAGCTGACGATCAGCCGGTCGCCGACCAGACCCACACTTTGAATAACGTCTTCCGCTTCGGGGATGATCGTCTTCGGATCCTTCGGGTTCGCGAGGTCGATGGCGACGATCTGATACTTCGGCGCGTTGAAGTCGGTCTGGAAATAGAATTTCGAACCGACATTGTCGATGAAGAACCATTTGTTCTTGTGGTTGTCGATCAACTCTTCGATCTTGCCGTGGGGTTCGGCCAGATCGCGGTAGGCGATGCGGACCTTGCGGCTGGTGGTGCCGTCGCCGACGGAGACGATGAGATATTTGCCGTCGTCGGTGACGCCGCCGGTGATGGTCCAGCGGGAATTCTCGGGGCGCTCGTAGACGAGCTTGTCATCGGCCTGGGGCGTGCCGAGGACGTGGAAGTAGAGCTTCTGGTTTTCGTTGAGGCTCTGGAACGCGGCCCCCTTCGCGGGCTCCGGGAATCGGCTGTAGTAGATTCCCTTGCCGTCCTTCGACCAGGACGCACCGGAGAACTTCGTCCATTTGAGTTCATCCGGCAGCGTTTGGCCGGTGGCGATGTCGAGGAACTTCCACGTGACCCAGTCGGAGCCGGCGTCCGCGAGGCCGTACGCGGCGAGCTTCGCGTCGTGGCTGACGGAGAACCCGGCGAGCGCGACGGTGCCGTCCTTGCTTAGTTTGTTCGGATCGAGAAGCACGCGCGGCTCGGCGTCGAGGGAATCCTGGACGTAGAGGACGCTCTGGTTCTGCAACCCGTCGTTCTTGCTGAAGAAGTACTTGCCGCCTTCCTTCGAGGGAGCGGAGTATTTCTCGAAGTTGAAGAGGTCGGTGATCCGCTTCTTGATGAAGTTCCGTTCGGGAATGGCTTCGAGGTAGGCGTTCGTGATCTTGTTCTGGGCTTCGACCCACTCGGCGACTTCCTTCGAGACGCGCACGTCGTCTTCGAGCCAGCGATACGGATCGGGAACTTTTGTCCCGTGGTAGTCGTCAACCTGTTCGACCTTCTTGGTCTCCGGGTACTTCACGCGCGGCTCCTGGGCAACGGCGACGAGCGCCCCGCCGGCGAGGACGGCGGCGGCAAGGGAACGAAGGCGGTTCGGCATGTTCCGAATCTCCGAATGGGAACGGGTGTGCGGCGACTCGTCGGGATCGATTCGAGACGGAAAAGAACAATTATGGCGATTTCCGCGACACCCGTGTGGTAATTTGTAGCGAAAGCGCCGGAAGGTCTGGACAGGCCGGTTCTTGCGTGGGTATCATTCTTTTAGTTATACTAGCAATAGCCCACCCGAACCCGCCGTTCTATCATGTCCACACGCAGCGCTCCGTCGGCCGCGGTTCCGGACGAAACCATGCCTCAGGGTCCGTCGATGAACACCGACGAAACGAAGGACCAACCCCGAAAGCCCGATCCGGCAATGGAGATGCCTGCTTTTGGTCCCCCCAAGAAGACCGGGGAGCTTGGCACACTCGGCAAGTACCGCATTCTGAAGGAACTCGGCCGCGGCGGCATGGGCGGCATCTACCTCGGCTACGATGAACGACTCAAGCGGCGCACCGCCATCAAGGTGATGCTGCCCAAGTTCGCGGAGAACGCCTCCGCCAAGGAACGCTTCAACCGCGAGGCACTCGCCGCCGCGCAGATCAAGCACGACAACATCGTCGTCATCTACGACTGCGACGAGTGGAACAACATCCCGTACATCGCGATGGAGTACCTTGTCGGCGCCTCGCTCGACGACTTCCTCAAGAAGAACCCGGTTACCGGCATCTCGCAGGCGCTGCGCGTCGGCAAGGAGATCCTCTCCGCCCTCGGCGTTGCCCACAAGATGGGCGTCGCCCACCGCGACATCAAGCCCAGCAACATCTGGCTCGAAGCGCCGCTCGGCAAGGCCAAGGTGCTCGACTTCGGCCTCGTGAAATGGCTCAACCCCCTCGACGAGGCCAAGCTTACCACCAGCGGCGCGATCATCGGCTCCCCCGCGTACATGTCCCCGGAGCAGGCGCGCGGCGGCAAGATCGACCACCGCACCGACATCTTCAGCATGGGCGCGGTCATGTACCGCATGGTCACGGGGCAACTGCCCTTCCAGGGCGACAACCTCATGGACCTGCTGATGGCGCTCGGCGGCAAGGATCCGACGCCGATCCTCCAGATCAACCCGAAGGTGCCCGAACAACTGGCGCAACTGATCCACAAGATGTTGGAGAAGAACCCCGACAATCGCCCCCAGAAGGCGGAAGACATCGCCATGGAGATGGCGAAGATCGCCGACAAGCGCCAGGCGGGGCAATCGAATTTCAACCTCCCCAAGGGCGAAGTGATGCGCTCGACGGCGCCGGTGGCGTACACCACCTCCGGCACGGCCGTCGTCGCGCCGATCCAGGTCGCCCCGCAGGAAGAGAGCGCTTTCGACCACCTCGAAGAAAGCGACCCGAACGCCCGATCACGCATGGGGGGCGCGACGCTTCCCGGCACTCCGGCGCGCGAGGCGACGACGATCTCGGGCGGCCCGACTCACGAGGCGACGCGCCTGCCGCTCGTCGTCGCGCCGAAGCCGCCGCTGCAGAACCCGAAAGTGCTCATCGGCATGATCGCCGCGATCTTCGTCCTCGTCTTCGCGCTGACCGTGGTGGCGGTGAAACTGCTGAGGTGACGTCAGTTCGGCTTCGGCGGTTGGAACAGTTCAGCGATTGGTAACGAGAATCCGGGTAGGATCCCGGACTCCGCGAGTTCGTCCCGTTCGCGATATTGTCGGACCGTACCGTCGAGCCGGTGTTCCCGGACGATTCGTTCGTTGGGATAGACGACCCAAACCACCTTGACGCCGACCGCGAGCCACTGGCCGATCTTCCGTTCAACTTTCAATGCGATATCCCGCGGCGAAATCACTTCCGCAACAAGATCCGGTACGACGGTGATGAAAGGCTCCGATTGACACTGTTCGAACGAATAGCGATCGAACGCGATGAAGGACGCGTCCGGCTTGCGAATACGCTGCGGCGCGTCCGGAAAACAGCGGTAACCCGAATCCTGGCCGAACACCCAACCCGGAACGCGAGCGCAGTAGGATTGGAGGGCTGTCGCGATGAGGTTCCCGATCCGGCAGGAATACGCGCCCATGCGATTCGGCTCCAATCGACCATCCACGAGTTCATATCCTTGCCCGTGGCGAGGCAGCGAGAGAAAATCTTCGACCGTGTACGATCGTCGTTTTTTCGCCGTGGTCGTGGTCATGCCGTCGCCTCCTCCTGTCCCGTCATTATAACCGAGTCCCTGTCGATCTCGCGACGGGATTCGCGATTGACCGATCGCATTGAGGTCCGGTCCGCCATGCCCGATCCCATCCCCGAAGCCGCGTGCCCCGATGCCTTCACCGGTCTCGAAATCACGGAGCCGAAGACCGTCGCGGCGGGGCTGCCGGCGGTCGTGTCGTCGATGAAGCACGTCTGGGGTACCGCCGGCGTCGTGCGCGGCACGAAGGCGCTGTTAATGCTGAATCAGAAGGATGGCGTCGACTGCCCGAGCTGTGCCTGGCCCGACCCGGACGACCACCGCGCGATGGCCGAGTTCTGCGAGAACGGCGCCAAGGCGATCGCCTACGAGGCCGACGCGAAGACGATCGGCGCCGAATTCTTCCGCGAGCATTCCATCGACGAATTGGGGAAGCTCTCCGACTACGAGCATGGCCGTTTCGGCCGCCTCGCCGAACCGATGGTCCTGCGCCCCGGTTCGCGGTACTACGAACCGATCGGCTGGGATGATTGCTTCGCGCTCATCGCCAACGAACACAAAGCCCTCACCAGCCCGAACGAGGCGATCTTCTACACCTCCGGCCGCACCTCGAACGAGGCCGCGTTCCTCTACCAGCTCTTCGTTCGCATGTTCGGCACGAACAACTTCCCCGACTGCTCGAACATGTGCCACGAGTCGAGTGGTTCGGCTCTCGCGCCGACCATCGGCATCGGCAAGGGGACCGTCACGCTCGACGACTTCGAGAAGGCGCAGGTGATCCTGATCCTCGGCCAGAATCCGGGCACGAACCATCCGCGCATGCTGACGGCGCTCCAGAAGGCGAAGCGCGCCGGTGCGACGATCGTCGCCGTCAACCCGCTCAAGGAGGCCGGGCTGCTCGCGTTCCACAACCCGCAGGAGATTCGCGGCATCGTCGGCGTGCTGCGGACGGAGCTCGCGGACCATTACCTGCAAGTGAAGATCGGCGGCGACCAGGCGCTGCTCAAGGGCTGGTTGAAGTGCCTGATCTCGTGGGGGAAAGTGGACGCGGGGTTCGTGCGCGACTCGACCATCGGCTTCGACGAACTGAAGGCGTCGCTGGACGCGGTGCCGTGGGACGCCATCGTCGCGCAGTCGGGCCTCGCGCGCGAAGCGATCGAAGCGACCGCGAAGCTGATCGGCGAGGCCGACCGGATCATCGCCTGTTGGGCGATGGGGCTGACGCAGCACAAGCATGCCGTCGCGACGATCCAGGACCTCGTGAACCTGATTCTACTGCGCGGCAGCATCGGCAAGCCGGGCGCCGGCCTCTGCCCTGTGCGCGGGCACAGCAACGTGCAGGGCGATCGCACCATGGGTATCTGGGAGCATGTCCCGGCGTGGGGTGCAAAGCTCGGCGAGGAGTTCGGCTTCGCGGTGCCGAAGGATCCTGGCTACGACACCGTCGGCGCGATCCAGGCGATGCACGACGGGCGCGCCAAAGTCTTCTTCGCCCTCGGCGGCAACTTCCTCAGCGCGACGCCCGACACTGCCTACACGGCGCAGGCCTTGAAGAACACGCGACTGACCGCGCACGTCTCGATCAAGCTGAACCGCTCCCATCTCGTGACGGGGCGCACGGCGTTGATCCTGCCCTGCCTCGGCCGCACGGAGCGGGACGTGCAGAACGGCGTCGAGCAGTTCGTTTCGACGGAGAACTCGATGGGGGTGGTGCAGGCCAGCCGCGGCCGGCTCGCGCCCCGCTCGCCGCACCTGCTCAGCGAGCCGCGCATCGTGGCCCGGCTCGCCGACGCGACGCTCGGCACGCAATGGTTCGGCGAATTGGCCGACGACTACGATCGCATCCGCAACAAGATCGCGCGCGTGGTGCCGGGCTTCGACGACTACAACGCGAAGGTCCGCAAGCCGGGCGGCTTCTACCTGCCGAACAAACCGCGCGAGGGCGGCTTCGCCACCGCCAGCGGCAAGGGGCATTTCACCGCCTCGCCCCTCGTCGAACTGCGCGTCGGACCGGGCGAACTCGTCATGATGACCATCCGCACGCACGACCAGTTCAACACGACGGTCTACGGCCTCGAAGACCGCTACCGCGGCATCCACGGCGAGCGCCGCGTCGTGCTGATGAACGCCGAGGACATCCAGGAACGGAATCTTGCGGCTGGCGACGTGGTCGATCTGGTGAACCGTTACAACGGCGTCGAACGGCGGGCGAACCGGTTCCGCGTCGTGCCGTATGACATCCCGCGCGGCTGCTGCGCCACGTACTTCCCCGAAACGAACGTGCTCGTGCCGATCGACAGCGTGGCCGAGACGAGCGGCACGCCGACCTCGAAATGGGTGGCCGTCACCGTCGTCCGTTCTACTCCCGGCTGACGGGCAGGCCGCGCGCGGTCCAGTCGCGCCAGCCGCCGTCCATGCTGATCACGTTCGTGTAGCCCATCTTCTGGAGGTTGTCGGCCGCGAGTGCGGAGCGGAATCCGCCACCGCAGTACAGGATGATCTCCGTCGCCGGGTCCGGGATCTTCGCTTCGACGTCGCGCTCCATCACGCCCTTCCCAATGTGAATCGCCCCGGGCACGTGCCCGGCCGCGTACTCGCTCTCCTCGCGCACGTCCACGAGCGTGAGCTTCTCGCCGGCCGCCAGCCGCGCTTGCACGTCCGGCACCGTGCATTCCTTCACGCGCGTCTTCGCGTCGGCGACGATCTTCAAGAACCCCGGCGCGTGCTGCTTGCCCATAGAAGAGTCCTCGAAATCAGCCACAGATAAACACGGATGAACACAAATCAAAATCAGGATTTCTTTCCGATCTGTATTGATCCGTGTTCATCTGTGGCCAATTCCTCTTACTTGATGAACCGGTTGATGTAGTTCTCGAGCATCTCCTGCCGGCCGGAGGTGTTCTTCTCCACGTCGCCCTTCGCCAGCATGTACGCCTCCAGCTTCGCGAAGTCGGCCTTGCCGGCCTCGATGTCGGCGCCGATGCCGGTGTCCCAGCTCGCGTAGCGTTCCTTCACGAACTTCGCGAGGCCGCCGTCCTTGCGGATCGCGCTCGCGATCTTCAGCCCCTGGGCGAAGGCGTCCATCCCTCCGATGTGCGCGTGGAACAGGTCCACCGGCTCGAAGCTCTCGCGCCGCACCTTCGCGTCGAAGTTCAGCCCCCCGCGGCCGAGGCCGCCGGCGCCGAGGATCACCATCATCATCTGCGTCGTCGTGTAGAGGTTCGTCGGGAACTGGTCCGTGTCCCAGCCGATGAGTTCGTCGCCGCGGTTCGCGTCGATGCTGCCGAGCATGCCGTAGCTGGCCGCGTAGGTCATCTCGTGGAACATCGTGTGGCCGGCGAGCGTCGCGTGGTTCGTCTCCAGGTTCAGCTTGAATTCCTTCTCCAAACCGTAGGTCCGCAGGAAGGCCATGCACGCCGCCGCGTCGCTGTCGTACTGGTGCGTCGTCGGCTCCTTCGGCTTCGGCTCGATCAGGAACTGCGCGTCCAGCTTGATCGAGTTGCGATACTCGATCGCGAGGTGCAGGAACTTCGCGAGGTGGTCGAACTCTCGCTTCAGGTCCGTGTTGTAGAGGTTGTGGTAGCCTTCGCGGCCGCCCCAGAAGACGTAGTTCGTACCGCCGAGTTCCTTCGTCGCTTCGAGCGCCTTCTTCACCTGCGCCCCGGCGTAGGCGAAGACGTCGGCGTTGCAGCTCGTACTCGCACCGTGGACGAACCGCTTGTTGCTGAACAGGTTCGCGGTGCCCCAGAGCAGCTGCACGCCGGTCTCCTGCTGCTTCGCCTTCAGCTTCTTCACGACGGCGTCGAGGTTGGCGTTCGTCTCCTTGAGGTCCTTGCCTTCCGGAGCCACGTCGCGATCGTGGAAGCAGTAGAACGGCACGCCGAGCTTCGTGACGAGTTCGAAGAACACGTCGACGCGCCGCAGGGCGACCTCCAGCGGCGTGCCGCCGAGGTCGTCCCACGGCCGCACGGCGCAGCCGGGGCCGAAGGGGTCGCTGCCGGTGCCGCAGATGGTGTGCCAGTAGCAGACGGCGAAGCGGAGGTGGTCCTTCATCGTCTTGCCGTCGACGACTTCGCTGGGGTTGTAGTGCCGGAAGGCGAGGGGGTTCTTGCTGTCGGGGCCTTCGTACGGGATGGCGGGTACGTCGGGGAAGTAGGCGGCCATGGAGTGCTCTCGGGAGTGGATTCGTGGGGAAAAGCTACGAAATTGGAGCCGTGCGGGGAGTGAGCGCCGCGCCGGAAGTCGGCGAGTCGACCGGAATCCCCGATCCAGTGCCGCCTTGCCGCCCCCGCGTCATTACGCCGTCCCCGCGCCGCCCTGCGTGCGGAGCTGGCACAAGCCGAGCGCACGGTGGCCGAACTCGAGGAGCGCAAGCGCCAGCTGAACGAGCAATACGTGACCGCCACCGACCCCCCGCACGCTGGACCGCCTCTACGACGACCTGACCGCCGTGGCCGCCGAGTTGGGCGAAGCCGAAGACCGCTGGACGACGCTGCAAGCGGAGGTGGAGGCGGGAGCGTGAGGCGTTGCCGCTGCCCGAACTCCCGATCTGGCTCACCGCCGACCTCCGCGTAATGCTCCCGCTGGAGACCAGCTATCAGGAGGCGTGCCACGTACTGGGGATTGCGTGAGAGGCAGGCTGGAATAGGATGGAAAAGAGCTACGTTTCTATGTTCTTCCGACGTTTGAGCAAGAGATCATGCCTGTTTCATCTTCTGTCGAATGGCAAACAACTAAATCACCTGAATTACTGCTTGCAAGCATCACAACGAAAGTACTACTTGAAAAAAGAATAGCTTTCGCTGTATGTGCCACACGTCACATATGGAACATGTCGGAGAGGCTGACCGATACATTACTACCCATTATGCGCGAGATACAATTAACTAATTATAGCTTGAACGCAATGGCGAATGCAAATCACGAGTTGAATTATGCATTAGTTAACTTGGCAGAAAATATTATAGAATTAAAAGGTCGAAGAGCATCAATACTTGATTCCGGCGACTGGTTTGAATCATGGGAAATCAGCAATTACATCAAGGCGATTCAAAAAGATCTAGTTGCTATCGAAATATGCCGCGACTCCCTTGCTATAGAGCCTTCGCTACAAGCTATCACAGATTACACATGTGATACTATTACACGACTGGGTAGATACTTCTTGATAAGTACGTTGGAACCGCCGCCGCCTCAGCTCAGGCGAACTCTCCCGTGGGAATTACCTTGGGAGATATTTATGCACTTGCGCGATGGGCATGGAAATCCGTCAATTTACGATAAAATGATGAACGCGTGTGCGATAATTTTTTGTGATACATTGCGTGACATTTTTATCAACCCGTATACACAGCTAACATCTATCGATACTTTCGTCAACACGACAATTCTACAATTGGCGATTTCGATGCGCAATAATGGTGATTTTACCCAAATGCCATTGCTCGGCGAACTGATAGAAGAAAGCGGTTGCGCTGATACAGATATACTGCTTCATTGTCTTGAGAAACATCATGTTCACGATTGCTGGTTATTAGATTCCATTATATCTGTCGGTAGCGATAGTGCAATTTAGTTTTGGTATTCAAAATAATTACACAAATGCAAACTGCCGAACTTGCGATTGCACTTCATCTCCGTTCATCCGCTTCTTCCTCTCACGGCAGCCTGATCGGCGGCAGTTCGCAGCGGTCCCAGTTGGCGTCGTCTTCATTTTCGAGGCGGTAGCGCCAGGGTTTCGTGCTCGTGCCCTGGCCTTCGCGGCGGAGGAGCTTGCGGGCGAAGGCGTGGTTCAGCCACTGGTAGAGCGTCGTCATGCTCGGCCGGTCCACGATTGTCATCCTGAGCTGCGTCCCCTTTTCCTGCCCTGCCCCACCAGGGCAGAACTCGATTTCGCGTCGGCCAACGAACCACGGGTTCCGCTTCGCTCCACCCGTGGCGACACGCCCCGGCCCCCTCCGGGGCCGAAGATCATGACGACTGCCCCTCCGGGGCAGGTCCCGATTTCGCGTGGGCCAACGGACCACGGGTTCCGCTTCGCTCCACCCGTGGCGACACGCCCCGGCCCCCTCCGGGGCCGAAAAACCAAGACGGCAGCCACACCAGGGCTGAAAACCGAGACCGAAGCTCCCCGGCGAGTTCGCATCCTCTCAAGTTCCCAACCTAGTCCGATCCGATCGAGGATTCCTTTCCCAGCTTCCGCTCTGTGCGACCAATTCTTGGCCCCGGATGGGGCCGTGGGGTGTAGCCACGGGTGGAGCGCAGCCCGCCGAAGGCCGGGCGAAGCGCAACCCGTGGAAGACATCACAACCCCCAACCCTGCCCCGGAGGGGCAGAGGAACAATCGCCAAACGCCAACCTTCAATCGAACACGTACCGCTCGTCGAACTCGATCTCGTGCTTCCGCAACAGTCGCAACAACTCCGCCATGAAATCTTCCTTTCGATGGTGCTCGTGCTGGTCGGCGATGTATTTCTTCACGCCCTCCTCCTGCGATTGGCTGACCGTGAAGACCGCGTAGCCCTCCTGCCAGGCGAACGCACCAAGGGCCGGGAACGATTCGTGAATCCACTTCGACGACCGCGATTTCACGGTTCGCATCAGGTCGGAAATCGCCCCGTCGGACCGCCAACGCAAGTAGAGATGGACGTGGTCTTCGATGCCGCCGATGTCGTAAAGGGTGCCGCGTTCGGCTCGCACGATGCCGCCGATGAAAGGATAGAGGCGATCGGCGATCTGTGGCGTGATCCAGCGTTCTCGGCGCTTGGTTGAGAAGACGACGTGCAGGAGAATTTGCGAGTAGGTGCCGGGCATGGAGATGCTCCTTCGCCCCTGCCGGGGCGAGTGATGGGGAGCATCGTACCCACGGGTTTCACCCGTGGCTACAGCCGGCGGCCCCATCCGGGGCCGAAGACCGGAGCCATCGCCTGCACGGGATTCACCCGTGGCGACAGGCGGCGGCCCCCATCCGGGGCCGAAGACCGGAGCCGAAGACCGGAGCCATCGCCTGCACGGGATTCACCCGTGGCGACAGGCGGCGGCCCCCATCCGGGGCCGAAGACTTACATCCTCGCGAGTTCTTGTGCGCTTTCCAAATGAACCACGGATATCTCAATCAAACTCCGCACGGTGCGACCCACTCTTGGCCCCGGACGGGGCCGGGGGTTGTAGCCACGGGTGGAGCGTAGCCGGCCGAAGGCCGGGCGGAGCGCAACCCGTGGACGCGATGCTCCCAGCCCTGCCCCGTGAGGGGCAGAGGAGCCGCGGAGGTCCCTTCGCCCCTGCCGGGGCGAGTTTCCCGTCCGATTCTTCCACGGGTTCCGCTTCGCTCCACCCGTGGCTACAGTCCGCGGCCCCATCCGGGGCCGAAGACCGGAGCCATCGCCTGCACGGGATTCACCCGTGGCGACAGGCGGCGGCCCCATCCGGGGCCGAAGACCGGAGCCGAAGACCGGAGCCGAAGACCGGAGCCATCACCTCCACGGGTTTCAACCGTGGCGACAGGCGGCGGCCCCCTTCCGGGGCCGAAGACCGGAGCCATCACCTCCACGGGTTTCACCCGTGGCGACAGCCGGCGGTCCCCTCCGGGCCGAACTCAATTAGGATGCTTTCCCCCTCACCGCAAGCGGATCGGCGGCAGTTCGCCGCGGTCCCAGTAGGCGTCGTCCTCGTTCTCCAACCGGTAGCGCCAGGGGCTCATGCGAGTGCCCTTGCCCTCGCGGCGGAGCAGTTTGCGGGCGAAGGCGAGGTTCAGCCACTCGTAAAACGTGGTCTCGCTCGGCCGGTCCACGTCCGACGGCCAACTCTCGCGCAGCTCCCGATGCGTCGCCGCGGACTGTCGCCCCTGCAACAGGGACAGCACCGTCTGCCAGTTCTCCTCGAACTGCCGCTCGCGCGGGTCCGGGACGGTGCGGAAGGCGCCCGTGGCCGGGTTCCACTCGTAGGCGAGCCGGGCGGGGGTTTCGGGCCGGCGGGACTGGGCGAGGATCAGGCGGCGGTTCGCGTCGGTCTTCAGCGAGCTGTAGCGAGTGAGTTCGAGGGCGGTATCGACGAACCCCAGCAGCGCGCCGGAGCCGCGGGCGGACTGGCCGGGTTCGGAGGCGCGCTTGCGCGGGTGGTGCAGCAGGAGGACCGCCGCGCCGGCCGCCGTCAGCCGGTGCAACGGCTGCAGGGCTTCGAGCAGCGAGGCGGCGTCCGACTCGCAGCGGCCCGGCAGGAAGGAAGCGAGCGGATCGACGATGAACAGGTCGAGTTCGCCGGCGGCGCGGGCCCCGACGGCGAAGTCGAGGAGGTGGTGCCATTCGTCGACGGTGGGCCGGCCGCGGAAGGGCCGGGCGAGGAGCTGGACGTGCGGCCCAAGCGGCTGGACGCTCATGCGTTCGCGCCATTGTTCTTGCGATTCCTCGGAGACGATCCAGGCGCGGCCGGGGGCGACGGAGCGGTCGAGGAACGGTTCGCCGTCGGCGAGGCGCTGGAGCAGGCCGGCGAGGAGGGTGGTCTTGCCGGTCTTCCAGAGGCTGGTGAGGAGGGTGACGTCGCCGGGGGCGAGGTAGCCGTGCCAGAGCCAGCGGGCGGCGGGGGGCGGCCCGGCGGCGGCGAGCGCGTTCATGGGAATCGGGCGCAGGTCGTTGATCGGCATGAGTGGGTCCGGAAAACGTGAGTGGGTCCGGCGGGGGGTGGCGCGGGGGCGGCGGACCCACTTGGAGAAGTGTAGTGCACTTGCGTGCACTATGCGATGTGCGTAGCGAAGCGCGGATCGCGCCGCTACAGGATGTACTTGCTCAGATCTTCGTTCTTCGCGATCGGGCCGATCTTCGCGGCCACCGTGGCGGCGTCGATGGAGACGCGCTTCTCCGCCAGGTCGGGGCCTTCGAAGCTGTACTCCTCGGCCACCTTTTCGAGGATGGTGTGCAGCCGGCGGGCACCGATGTTCTGCGTGGCGCGGTTCAGCTCGAAGGCCACGTCGGCGAGCGCGCCGACGCCGTCGGGCGTGAAGGTCAGGTCGATCCCTTCGGTTTTCAATAGCTCCGAGTACTGCCGCGTCAGCGAGTGTTTCGGTTCGGTGAGGATTCGCAGGAAGTCGTCGCGCGTGAGGTCGGTCAGCTCGACGCGGATGGGGAAGCGGCCTTGCAGTTCCGGCATCAGGTCGCTGGGCTTCGAGACGTGGAACGCCCCGGCGGCGATGAAGAGGATGTGATCGGTCTTCACCGGTCCGTATTTGGTGTTCACCGTCGTGCCTTCGACGATGGGGAGCAGGTCGCGCTGCACGCCCTGGCGGGAGACGTCCGGCCCGCGTCCGCCGCCGCCGGCGTCGGGTCCGCAGATCTTGTCGATCTCGTCGAGGAAGATGATGCCGTGGTTCTGCACGAGGTCGACGGCCTGCTCGGCGACGAGGGAACGATCGATCAGCGCTTCGGTTTCCTGTTCGAGCAGGATCTTGCGTGCCTCCTTGATTGGCACCTGGCGCGGCTGCGTGTTACGCCCTTGAAGCTGTTCAAACATCCCTTGCAGGCTGAGGTCCATGTTCTCCATGCCCATGTTGGAGAAGATTTGCACGGGAGCCGACTTGTTCTCGATCGTCAGCTCGACGATGCTCTCCTCGAGTTCGCCGGCGAGGAGTTTGGCGCGGAACTTCTCGCGCGTGCGGGATCGCTTCTCGTCCTCTTCCGTTTCGGATTCGGGTTCCCACGGGGTGTTCTTCGGCTTGGGGAGCAGCAGGTCGAGGAGCCGCTCGGTGACGCGGTCGTTGGCCTTGCTCCAGAGGGTTTCGCGCTGGCGTTGTTTGACGAGGCCGACGGCGGCTTCCATGAGGTCGCGGATCATGCTGTCGACGTCGCGGCCGACGTAGCCGACTTCAGTGAACTTGGTCGCTTCGACCTTGATGAACGGCGCGCCGACGAGTTCGGCGAGCCGGCGGGCGATCTCGGTCTTCCCGACGCCGGTGGGGCCAATGAGGATGATGTTCTTGGGCGTGACGGCCTTGCGGAGGTCGTCGGGGAGCTGTTGCCGTCGCCAGCGGTTGCGGATGGCGACGGCGACGGCCTTTTTCGCGGCCGCCTGCCCGACGATGTGCTTGTCCAGCTCGGCGACGACCTGCCGGGGCGTGAGGGATTCTGGCATCAAATCAACTCCATCATTTCAATGCTTTTGTTCGTGTAGATGCAGATGTCGCCGGCGATCTCGAGCGAGCGTTTTGCGACTTCGCCGGGCGTCATCGTCGTGTGGGCGAGGAGGGCCCGGGCGGCGGCGAGGGCGTACGCGCCGCCGCTGCCGATGGCGAGGACGTTGTCCGTCGGGGCGATCACGTCGCCGGTGCCGCTGACGAGCAGCAGGTGTTCACGGTCCATGACGACGAGCATGGCTTCGAGCCGGCGGAGGACACGGTCGGTGCGCCATTCCTTCGCCAGTTCGGTCGCGGCGCGGGGGACGGAGCCTTGATGGTCGCGGAGCTTGCCTTCGAAGCGTTCGAGCAGCGAGAAGGCGTCGGCGGCGGCACCGGCGAATCCGGCGAGCACATTGCCGTCGTAGAGTTTGCGGACTTTCTTGGCGTCGTTCTTCATGACGATCTGGCCGAGGGTCACTTGCCCATCGCCGGCCATGGCGGCCCCGGCGGAAGTCCGGATGGCGCAGATGGTTGTGGATCGCCAGACTTCCATCGTCAAATCTCCGATCGGTTCCCGCGAACACACAACGGACGCGGTCGGAGCGAATCCTCGCCGCGCGTGTCCGCCGACCATCATAGATGGTGGCTAAGCCGGGAAAAACGGATTTCGGTAGACCGATTGCGCGAAAAGATTCAGAATGCCGATGGTACAATCAAGGACAACGGTGTTCCGATGACCCTGCGATCCGCCAAGGGGAGGACGAATCCATGAGACGGTTGTTCCGAGGTTTGGGGCTGGCCGTGGCCGTGCTGACTGGCCTTGCGGCCGTGCCGGTCCGGGCTGAAGAGTCGGGTGTAATCAAGATCGACGACAAGGCC
Source organism: Gemmataceae bacterium (assembly GCA_022842245.1). Taxonomy (GTDB): domain Bacteria; phylum Planctomycetota; class Planctomycetia; order Gemmatales; family Gemmataceae; genus Limnoglobus. Next base: position 69,634 of record JALHPZ010000017.1, on the reverse strand, counting down.
GGTCTGTTCAGCGATGACGGCATCACGAAGGCGAAGCACGCTTTCGAGAGCACGACTTTCAAGAGCAAGACGCACCTGCTGGTGGTGACGGCCGATCATGTGCCGCCCAAGAAGCAGGCCGAATGGGATGAGATCGTCAAGAACAAGGACGATAAGGGCCGCAACCGCTTCGCGGAGGAGTGGGCGCGGGCGATGGGCCGCACGCAGGACAACCACGGCGACATCGTGGTGCTCGTGTATCGGTCCCCGGCCGGCGGCTTCTTCGTGAGTACGGTTTCCGACAAGCAAGCCGACGTGCATCGTCACTTCAGCGATACCAAGGCGCGCGAGGTGGACGGCATCTTCCTGCGGGAACTGCGGAAGGTGAAGGCCGACAAGTTGGACGGTGCCGCCGCCAAGAAGGAGATGGACAGTGCGCTCGTCTCGGCGACGGAACTGATCATCAAGGAATTGAAAGACACCTCGGCCCCGGATTCGAGCCGCAAGGCCGCGGCCGGGAATAATCACGTCGCTGCGGACCAGAAAGCCGGCGGCGGCATCGGCGGCTACATCTGCATGATCCTGATGGTCGTGCTCGGTGCCTGGCTCGTCATCGGCCTCATCCGCGCCTTCACCGGCGGTGGGGGTGGGGGCGGACCGGGCGGCGGCTACGGCGGTGGTGGGGGCGGGTTCTTCACCAGCCTCATGGGTGGCATGTTCGGTGCGATGGCCGGCATGTGGATGTACAACAACCTCTTCGGCGGCCACGACTACCAGAACGACGCCATGGCCGGCGACAACTCCGACAACGAAACCGGCGACACCGGCGACGGTAATTACGATGACGGTGCCGCGGCCACCGATGGCGACTGGGGCGACGGTGGCGGCTCCGGCGGCGGCGACTGGGGCGGCGACGCCGGCGGTGGTGGCGACTGGGGTGGTGGTGGCGGCGACTTTGGCGGCGGTGGCGATTGGTAATGCAATAAGTCCCTTCAAGCCCGGCGACGGTCGTCGCCGGGCTTCTTCGTTTCCTACACTTTCTCCATGACTTCCCTCCGACTCGGCACGCGCGGCAGCGCCCTCGCCCTTTGGCAAGCCAACCATGTCGCGGCCCTGTTGCGTCCTGTCATCGATCCGCGGCCCGTCGAACTCGTCCGGATTGACACCCACGGCGACCGCGACCAGGCCTCCGCCCTGTCGGCGATGGGCGGCTTCGGCGTCTTCACCAAGGCGATTCAACAGGCGCTGCTCGACAGAGTTGCCGATGCGGCCGTGCACAGCTTGAAGGATCTGCCAACGATCCCGGTCGACGGCGTCGAACTCGTCGCGACGCCGGAGCGTGCACCGAACGGCGATGCGTTCATTTCCACAAAACATACCCGCTTCGACGACCTGCCGCCGGGCGCGACGATCGGCACCAGTAGCCTCCGCCGCCGGGCACAACTCTTGAATCATCGGCCCGATTTGAAGCTCGTCGAACTTCGCGGAAACGTTGACACGCGGCTTCGAAAACTCGAAGAACAAGGCCTCGATGGCATCGTGCTCGCGGAAGCCGGCCTCGTGCGATTGGGTCTCGCGCACCGGATCACGGAAATCCTGGATCCGGAGTGGATGCTGCCGGCGGTGGGGCAAGGTGCGATCGGTCTGGAATGCCGGACTGCGGATGGCACGACGCGAGAGATTCTGGAAGCAATCAACCATCGAGAAACCTGGAGCCGCGTGCGAGCCGAGCGAGCGATGCTCTGGACGCTCGGCGGCGGCTGCCTCGTGCCGATCGGAGCGACGTCGAGAATTGAGAATGGAGTGCTGACCGTTCGCGGGGCGGTGTTGTCCGAGGACGGTCGGCGGCGGATTGTGGCGACCCACCGCGGCGCGCCGGATGCGTCCCTGGCGGTCGGGCAGGAACTCGCCGCGATGCTCAAGGACGAAGGGGCTGACGAGTTGCTCGCGAGCTTGTGATTCGCGGTAGGGCGGGTCAAGGCTTTGCGCCGACTCGCCGATCCGACAGCGAGTTTGGCGGGTCGGCGCAAAGCATTGTCCCGCCCTACGGGTTTACTGAATCCTCAACGACTTCAACCACTCCGATTCGCGTTGGATGTCGGCGTCTTCGAGTCCGCCGCTGCGGTGGATCTCGGCCTTCGCCATCTTGCCGCTGGTCATGTCCAGGGCCATGACTTCGATCCGGCCGTTGGCCGCTACGCCGCAGCGCACCTGCACCGGGGCACCCTTTGGCATACCGGCGGGTAATCCATCCACCCAGCAGTCGCCGATCGGGATGCACGCGGCCGACTGGTTCGCCTCGCCTTGCAGGATGCGGACGCGCACCTTCTGCTGGCCGTCCTTATTCGTGAAGTAGACGCGGCTGACGGCGGCGGGGAGCTGTGTGTTCTTGAGGATCAGCTTGTCGTTGATCCGGTCTTCGCCCTTGCGGATCTCGACGCCGAGGCTGTGGGCGTTCACGCTGACCTCGACGATGTCGGCGATTGCGGAGCCGGCCTGCGGCGCGAGGTTCGCGAGCTTGGCGGATACGATGCCGGCGTGCGCCGCCGCGCCGCGCGCCACGACTTCGCTCACCGCCAGTGAGCGGTCGGCGTCGCGGCCGGTCAGGTCCCGCAGCATCTTCGCCGTCATCGGCATGTGCGTGGACCCGCCGACCATCAGTACCTTGTCGATGCGGTCCCACGTCAGGCCGGCGCTCGCCACCACTTGCTGTGTCGTCAGTCGCGTCCGGATCAGCAGGTCGCGCGTGAGCGTTTCGAATTGCTCCCGCGTAATCGGCACCGACATGCGCTTGCCATCGTGGACGCACGTGATGGTGGCGTTCTCCACCTTCGAAAGCGTGCGCTTGGCGCGCTCCGTGGCAGCGTGGAGCAACGCCATCGACTGCTCGTCTTCGCGTGGATCGGAGCCGTGCTGCTGTTTGAACTGGTCGGCGACGTGGTTGACGAGCCGGTCGTCCCAGTCCTTGCCGCCGAGGCGGACGTCGCCCTCGATGCCGAGGACGCGGAACTTCTTCTTGGAGAGTTGGACGAGCGTGACGTCGAATGTTCCGCCGCCGAGATCGTAGACGATGACGGTCTTGGGTGCACCCTCCGGGATCTGCCCGGTGCTGGCCGTTTGGATGGTGTAGGCGAGTGCGGCGGCCGAGGGTTCGTCGAGAATATCGATGACGTTCAGGCCGGCAATCTTGCCGGCGTCCATCGTGGCCTTGCGACGGCTGTCATCGAAGTACGCCGGTACCGTGATGACCGCCCCGGTGATCGGGCCGATCTGAGATTCCGCATCGTTGGCCAGCTTGCGGAGGACGACGGCCGAGAGCGATTCAGGCCGGTAGTGCCTCCCGCCGACGGCGCGGCCGTATTCGGGCAGGCCCATTTTCCGCTTCATGAGCGTGGCGACGTCGCCGGGGTGCTCCATCATGACGTCGAGCGCGGGCTGCCCGACGATGGCTTCGCCATGGGCGGTGAGATACACGGCCGAGGGGGTAAGCAGGTCGCCGTCGCGGTTGGGAAGCGTGTAGGGCCGGCCGCGGTCGTCGAGCGTGGCGATGGCGGAATAAGTCGTTCCGAGGTCGATGCCGACAATCGACATGGCGGGGGTCCGAAGGGCCGGGAAGGTTTTGTGATTGTAAGACCGGGAACCGGATTGCGGGCGACTTTTCCCGGGCATCGACCGTTACTAGGAGCGGCTTCGACTACGATAACCGGAACCTCCGCGTTGGTGCCGCGTCTATGCCCGAATCCGCGCCGGAACCCGCCGCCGAATCGCCGAAGCCACCGCCGGATATCACCGGCCGCACGCTCGGCGACTTCCAGGTGCTGCGCAAGCTCGGCCAGGGAGGGATGGGACAGGTGTACCTCGCGCGGCAGCTCTCGCTGAAGCGCGACGTGGCGCTCAAGCTTTTACGAGGCGACCTGGCGCAGAACGCGACGGCGCTGAAACGCTTCCAGGCCGAGGCCGAGGCCGTCGCACGCATCAGCCATCCGAACATCGTACAGGTCTACGCCATCGGCGAGCACGACGGGTTGCGGTACATGGCGCTCGAATACGTCGAGGGCCGGAACCTCCGCGACTTCCTCGAGCGCAAGGGGCCGCCGGACCTGCCGATCGCGCTCGCGATCGTGCGCCAGGTGGCGGCTGCCCTCCAGCGCGCCAGCGAACTCGGCATCGTCCACCGAGACATCAAACCGGAAAACATCCTGCTGACGAAAAAGGTCGAAGTGAAAGTGACCGACTTCGGCCTGTCGCGACTCACCCACGACGACAAGCAACCCCTGAATCTGACGCAATCGGGCGTGACGGTCGGCACGCCGCTGTACATGTCGCCGGAGCAGGTGCGCGGCCTGCCGACCGATCACCGCAGCGACCTCTACAGCTTCGGCGTCACCTGCTACCATCTGCTCGCGGGACACCCGCCCTTCGGCGGCGCGAACGCCATCGATGTGGCGATGAAGCACGTGAACGACCAGCCGGAGCCACTGACGGCGATCCGGCCCGACCTGCCGGGGGATCTCGCCGCGCTTGTCCACAAGTTGATGGCGAAGAAGCCGGAAGACCGTTACGCCAGCGCGAAAGAGGTGCTGCGCGACGTGGCCAAGCTCCGTGACGGTCTGGCACTGAATCTGCCGGCGCCCGTGAACGGCACGATCGCGAGCGGAAGCTTGCCCCTCATGCTGCCCAACACCACGACGGTGCAGCTCGTGCTGCCGGACCAGCCGTCGCGCTGGCCGGCGCGCATCCTCGGCGCGCTGGCACTCGCCACGACGTTCGCCTGCGGCTGGTTCCTCTTTGGAAAACTCCATCCGCCGGCGATCGCCGCACCCACGACGGGCACGGGGCTGCCCGACGCGCGCCTGCCCGACGGCGTCAAACTCGTCAGCGCCCGCGAGCGCGAGCTGCTCACCCGGCTCGACAAGCGCGGTGCCACGCCCGGCGAGGTACTCGACGCCAGCCTGGACCTCGGCCTTCTCTACCTGCACGAACATCGCCACGCCGAAGCCGAAAAAGTGTTCCTGCAGCTGGAGCAGGAGAAACCGGATCGGCCGCGTCAGCAGGATGCGATCTTCCCCGTGTTCGTCGTCGCGTCGAAGCTCGGCGGCGGCGTGCTGCTCGCGCACCAGGACCGCCCGCGCGAATCGTACACGGCCTTCACGCAGGCGATGACCACGCTCGCCAAGCGACCCGCCGCACTCGAGCGGCTCCGCGAGTTCTTCGCCAGCCACCGCGATTTCGCCCTCGCCGTCGCCGAAGCCGTCCAGCGGAACCAGGAGAACCTCAAGGGCGGATTGCCCCCGGCGCTCGAACGACTCCGATCCCCGGCCAGCATGTTGAAAGAGTGACGAGTCCGCTACAATTCGTGTTTCCCCTTCGGCCCCGTTGATAACGGAACCCCGACCCATGACGACGAAAAAAGTCTACATCGAAACCGTCGGCTGCCAGATGAACGTGCTCGATAGCGAGCTAGTCATCGGGGCTCTCCGGAAACAGGGCTACGACCTCACGGATGCGCCCGCCGACGCCGACGTGCTGCTCTTCAACACCTGCTCCGTTCGCGAGCATGCGGAGGAGAAGACCTACTCCGCCCTCGGCCGTGCCGCCCCGCACAAGAAGCAGAACCCCGACGTCGTCGTCGGCGTCATCGGCTGCATGGCGCAGAAAGACCAGCACGCCATCCGCGACCGTGCGCCCTACGTGGACATCGTCGTCGGCACCGGACAACTCGCGCGCATTCCGGAACTCGTCGCGGAAGTGAAGCGGACGCGCGTTCCGCAGTTCGCGCTGAGCCTCGGCCGCGCCGACGGCGGTCGGCACGAGGTCGAGGCGAGCTTCGAGAGCTACGACCCGACGCGCGACCCGACGATGCGCCCGACGCCGTTCCAGGCGTTCGTCCGCGTACAGATCGGCTGCGACAAGTTCTGCACCTACTGCGTCGTGCCGAGTACGCGCGGCCCCGAGCAGAGCCGGCGGCCCGAGCACATCCTCGCCGAAGTCCGGCAACTCGTCGACCAGGGCTGCAAGGAAGTCACGCTGATCGGCCAGACTGTGAACAGCTACGTCTTCGACCACGGCGACGGCCGCCGCACGCGGCTGAGCGACCTCATTGCGCAGATGCACGACACGCCGGGCCTCGACCGCATCAAATTCGTGACGAACTACCCGAAGGACATGACCGACGACCTGCTCGACGCGGTGCGGGAACTGCCGAAGGTGGTGAAATACCTGCACGTGCCGGCACAGAGCGGTTGCGACGAGATGCTCAAGCGGATGAAGCGCAACTACACCGTGGCCGAGTATCGCGAGATGCTCGCGCGCTGCCGGGAGAAGGTGCCGGGCGTGGCGGTGTCGAGCGATTTCATCGTCGGCTTCTGCGGCGAGACGGAAGCGAGCTTCCAGCTCACCATGGACCTCGTGCGCGAGGCGAAGTTCAAGAACTCGTTCATCTTCAAGTACAGCGAGCGCCCCGGCACGAAGGCCGCGGACCGCTGGGCCGACGACATTCCCGAGGAGGTGAAGAAGCGCCGCAACAACGACCTGCTCGGCGTGCAGAACGCGAACTGCCTCGCGGACCACAAGGCCTGGGTGGGTTCGACGGTGGAGGTACTGGTGGAAGGTCCCAGCCGCCACGGCGAGCGAGAGAGCGGTCCGCTACGCCAGTTGACGGGTCGCACGATGACCGATCATATCGTGGTCTTCGACGGTCACGAGCGCATGGTCGGCGCGATCGTGCCGATGCGCGTGGCGAACGCCAGCCCGTTCACGCTGTACGGCGAAGTACTGACGGGCGAGCGGGTGGGGGTGAATCAAACGGAACGAGAGGATGTGCCATCGAAACGTCGTATCGGGTTGAAGACCGTGTAAGTCTAAACGTCGGGGACATTCAACCATGACGTCGGCCATCTCGGATACACGTTTCGCTCTCCTCCTCGCCCGCCTGCTGCCGCGCACGGCGGACCCGGCGATGGCGGCGAACCACTTCGAGCGGCTCGCGGCGCAGCCGCACTTCGCGCCTCACGCCGCCGCGCTGCTCGACCCGAACGACGGCGGTCTCGAATCGCTCCTCCAACTCCTCGCGACCTCGCAACTCTTCGCCGACACGCTGGCGCAAGATCCCGAAGCGCTCGACCTCGTGCTCAAGCCCGCCGGGCGCAATCCGTCCACCGCCGAACTGACGCAACAACTGCAATCCCTCGTCGACGCCGCCACCGACGACGCCGGCGTCCTCCGCGCGTTCCGCAAGTTCCGCCGGCTCCAGGTGCTCCGCATCGGCCTCAACGACGTCATCCGCGACCGGCCGCTCGAAGAGATCACGCGCGACCTCGCCCGCGCCGCCGACGCGTCCATTCAAGTCGCGCTCGCCACGGCCACACGCACCGTCACGCGCAAGATCGGCACGCCCACGGTCGGCGACCGACCCGCGCGCCTCGCCGCCCTCGCCTTCGGCAAGCTCGGCGGCGACGAACTCAACTACTCCTCCGACCTCGACCTCATGTTCGTCTACGACGACGACGGCGAGACCGCCGGCAAGCGCGTCCACCCCGTGTCGAACGCCGACGCCTTCGCCCGCATCATCACCGAGTTTCTTCGTCTGCTCTCCTCGCACACCGATGCCGGCTTCGCCTACCGCGTCGATTTGCGTCTCCGCCCCGAAGGCCGCACCGGACCGCTCGCGCGCAGCCTCGCCGCCACGCGCAGTTACTACGACGTCATGGGCCGCACCTGGGAACGTCAGGCGCTCATCAAGGTGCGCCCCTGCGGCGGCGACATCGAACTCGGCCGCGAGTTCGTTCAGTCCATCGAGCCGTTCGTCTACCGGAAGTATTTCAGCTTCTCCGAGATCAACGAAGTGAAGGCGCTCAAGCGCCAGATGGAACAGCGCGCCAACCGCGCCGGCGACGACGACCGCGACGTAAAGACCGGCCGGGGAGGCATCCGCGATATCGAGTATACGGTGCAGTTCCTCCAGCTGCTCAACGGCGGCGATCTCCCGGCCGTGCGGCAGCGGAACACGCTGCTGGCGCTTGAAAGCCTCGAAATTGCGGGCTGCCTCACTGGCAACGAGAACTACATCCTCGCGGACGCCTACCGCTTCCTACGCAAGACCGAACACCGCCTGCAACTGCTCTTCGACATGCAGACGCACCGCCTCCCCGACACCGAGGCCGAGTTGGAGAAGCTGGCGCGGCGAATGGGATATACAGGAATTCGGAATGCGGAATTCGGAATGCGGAATGAAAGCCTGGAACCGAGTTCCGAGTACCGCATTCCGAATTCCACATTGGCCGCGCAGCGTCGCTCCCCGCTCGATGAAACGACCAGCGGCCCGCTGTTACAGACGAAGACGCTTCTCGTCGAACCGCTCGACCTGTTCCTCAACGACCTCCACGACAAGACGGGCCGCGATCGCGTGATCCTCGAACATCTCTTGCATCAGACGTTTGCGAGCGAGAGCGGCCAGGCCGAACCGGAATCGGACCTGATCCTCGATCCCGATCCGGACGAGGCGAAGCAGCGCGAGGTGCTAGGGCCATACGGCTTCCGTAACGTTCCGGAGGCATATGCGAACCTGCTGCGCCTCGCGCACGAATCGGTGCGCTTCCTGTCGCACCGCCGCTGCCGGCATTTCCTCGCGAGCATTGCGCCGCGCCTCCTCCGCGCCGTCGCCGAAACGCCCGACCCCGACGTCGCCCTCGACAGCCTCGAACGCGTCACCGCTTCGCTCGGCGCCAAAGCGGTGCTTTATGAACTCTTCAGCTTCAATCCCGCCACGCTCAAGCTCTACGTCGACCTCTGCTCCGGCAGCCCGTTCCTGTCCGGATTGCTCGTTAACAATCCCGGCATGGTGGACGAATTGCTCGATAGTCTCGTGCTGAACCAACCGCGTCAGGTTGACGAACTCAGTGCCGAACTGACCGAACTCCTCCGCGGTGCCACCGACCCCGAGCCGATCCTGCACAGCTTTCAGGACAAGGAATTGCTCCGGATCGGAGTGGCGGACTTGCTCGGCAAGACGCCGATCCGGGAGACCACGGCCGCGCTAAGCGATCTCGCCGATACGGTGCTCGGCGCCGTGATCGACCTGGTCGAGCCGATGTTGCGCGAAAAGTTCGGCACACCGGCGGACTGCCCCTACGCCATCGTGGGACTTGGCAAACTCGGTGGCCGCGAGATCAGTTACCACAGCGATCTGGATCTGATGCTCGTCTACGCCGTCGACGGATCGACCGTCCGCAGTGATCCAGGTGAAACGACCAGCAATCAGCACTTCTTCACGGAGTTGCTCCAGAAGACCATCCAACGGCTGGGCAAATCCGGTCCGATGGGCCGACTGTACGCCGTGGACCTGCGGCTGCGACCAACGGGCAAGTCGGGCAGCCTCGCGCTGCCGCTCGCGGAGTTTCTCCGCTACTTCGACGACGCGGGCTGCCAGCTTTGGGAACGGCAAGCGATGATGCGGGCACGCGTTGTGCGTGGCGAGCCGGCGTTCGCGAGCGAACTGGAAGTGGCCATCCGCCGCGCCGCTCTCGGTCCGGCGTGGTGCCCGGCTTGGGCGAACGACATCTGCGCGATGCGGACCAAGCTCGAAGCCAAGGCGGGGAGACGGGACATCAAGCGCGGCCGCGGGGGGTTGGCCGACGTGGAATTCCTGATCCAATGGATCCAGCTTCGGCACGGGCGGGAACAACCGGAGATCTTGCACTCCAACGTCTGGAGTGCCCTGGACGCGATCGAAAATGCCGGATTGATCCTGCCCAACCACGCGAGCGTGCTGCGCGACGGCTATTCCTTCCTCCGGACCGTCGAGGCGCGTCTGCGCATCGTCACCGATCGACCGCTCATCGAATTGCCCGAGTCCCACGAGGAATGCGAAAAGCTCGCCCGCCGGATCGGTTTTGAATCCTCGCCTCGCGGATCGGCGGCCGATCGCCTGCTCGCCGAAGTCGATCGCGTCATGGGCACATTGCGCGCCGAATTCGATCGTCTGGCGTGAATCAGCCCTTCGCTTCGGCCAGCGCGGCCTTCGCCGCTTCGGGCAGCTTGTTCTTCTCGAACAGCAGCGGCATGATCAGGAGCATCACAAACAATCCACCCGTCGCCGCACCCGCGATCGCGTGACCCACCGTGTATCGCAGCACCGGCCACAGGGCCACGAAGAACACCACGAACAGCAGCGCGTTCAACCCCAGCGCCGCGAATAGCGCTCCCCGGCTCGGCGCGTAGATCGGCGTCGGCACGTTCGATTGACCGAACTCGATGAACCGCCGGCCGTCCTTCTCCACGAAGACCTTGTTCGACGCCCCCTTGAAGTTCCCCTTCGCGTCCAGTTCCGCATCGAAGCGCGCCGTCTTCTCGCCGTCCTTCACTTCGAGTGCCACCACGATGAAATCCGCCGAATTCATGCGGAACGCCTTGGTCGTATCCTGCGACTCGACGAACTTGCCGCTCACCTTCTTGTGCGGCACCGGGGTTTCCTGCTTGTTCGCGTCCCGCCGAATGGCGGTGAACTCGGTGAACTCGTGCGAACTTGTGGGGTTGAACTCGAAGAAGGTGCCGTAGCGGTCCTTCGATTCGGCGCGGGTGTTCACCATCGTCCAGAAGGTGAGAAAACCGCCGACGAGGAAGGCGGCGATGGCGGCGCGGATCGGTAGCTTCGTCGCGGGCGCGTTGTAAAGCGAGCCTTGCAGGAAAAGGGCGGTGCCCCAGAAGAACGCGAAGAAGCCGACGACGAGGCCCGCGAAAGTCAGGGCGAGGATGATGCCGGGGGTCACGGTCTGCTCCGAAGGGGTGGCGGCTATCCTAGCTTCCCCCGCCCGCCCGGAAACCGCCGTTGCACGGATCGCGGCAGTTGCTATAGACGCATGTTCAAATGCGCGGGCGCGCCGCCCGCCGAGACCGACCATGCTGCCGACGTTTCTCCTGATCGCGACGCTCGCGACGCACCGTTCCGAACCGACGGCTCCCGCGCCGGCGTTCGCTGTCGGCGACGAGATCGTATACTCCGGTTCCGTCGCCGAAGAGAGTACCCGCGTCGACCTGCCGTACAAGCGGTCGTTCGCGCTCGAAGTCCGAGTGTTCGTCTTGGGAGTCCAGGAATCGACGACCGACCTCGCCGTGCTGACGCTGCTGCGCCCGAAGACCGACGCGAACGTCGCGGGTGCCGCCAGCGCCGTGACCGGTATCGACCCGGCCAAGTCGCCACCGGCGGTGCGCCTCGAACTCGTCCGAGTGGACGCTCAGGGCCGTGCGGCCCTGATCGTGCCCGACACCGCGCCGCCCTTCACCCTGAACACCCGCACGCCGACCCGGGCGATCCCGCCGATCGCCGCGGACGCCCCGGCGTCGCTCGAACTCGGTTTCCTCGCCCCGCGACCACCCAAACCGAACGAACGTTCGTGGACCATCGCGTCCCCCGGCCTGCCCGACTGGAACTGGAAACTGGCCCAGACCGCCGTGCGCGACGGCGCCCAACTGGTCGAACTCGTCGGCGAGCGAGCCTCGGCCCACTGGGCGAATCCCGGCGGCCTTGAAACGAACTGGCGCCGCGCCGATTCCCTTTGGATCGGCAGTGTCGACGGTCTCGCCCGGCAGTTCACGCGGACCGTCGAGATCAAGGACGGCGTGACGGTCGTCGCGCGCCGCGTCACCACCTGCGCGATGAGTTCTCCCCCCTCGCCGAACCGGGGCGAAGGGTACTCCGCGATTCGCAGGGAGATCGAAGCCGCCGTGGGTTTCGCCGCGGAATTGGATACCGGTCGTGCCGTGCGCCTGTCGGACCGGATCGAGGCGTTCGAGCGCCGGCACCGCGAGACGCCGTACCGCATCGCGATCGAAGCGGTGAAACGGCGGACGAAGTGAATCGATCGGCGTTGTCTTTCCCGTGCGTCCCGGCATACGATGGGTGGCCATGATCGATTACGACATCGCCGCACCGGGCCGGACCTGCGCCGCGACCAACCGGGAACTGAAGCCCGGCGAGCGGTTCGTGGCCGTGCTGTTGGAAGAGTCCGGCAAGTTCGTGCGGAAGGATTACGCCGCCGACGCCTGGCCGGGGCCGCCGGAGCAGTATGTCGCCTTCTGGAACGGTCGAATCCCTCCGAACGACAAGGCGCGGAAGCCGACGTTTAACGACGACTTGCTGATCGAGTGGTTCCAGCACTTGGACGGCAACCCGGAACCGAACCGGCGCAATATCCGCTACGTGGTGGCGCTGTTGCTCATGCGGCGGAAGCGATTGAAGTTCGAAGACGCGAAGCGGCAGAATGGAACGGATGTGCTGGTGTTGCGGGATGCGCGGACGGGGACACGCCACGAGCTGTCCGACCCGCGCCTGACCGAGGACGAAATCGCCGCCGTACAGGACGAAGTGTTCCAAGCTTTGGGTTGGACGTGAAACCGGTCTTCTGCTCCAAAGGAGCAGCGGACTGTAGCCACGGGTGGAGCGAAGCGCAACCCGTGGTGATCCGAAAATTTCGAAGATTTGAACTGCCCTGAAAGGGCAGAGGTTCCTTCGCCCCTCCGGGGCGAGTGTGAAGGAAGTCAACCACGGGTTGTGCTTCGCTCCACCCGTGGCTACAGTCCGCGGCCCCATCCGGGGCCGAAGACAACGGGTACAGCCGGAGTTACCTCATGGAATCCCTAGCCGATGCGCTGGTATACGCGGTTTCTTACATCAACTGTCGCGGTTTAGAAGACAACGAATCCCGCTACGACGACGGAGATGTTGGAGCATTGGAAAGCATCGCGGGTTCTTTGGCGAATGCAACGCCGGAGGTGCAAGATGCTCTAGCGGCCGCCGCCGAGCGAGCACTTGCAGGAGAGTTAGACATGGCACAACCGCGGGAAGAGTTTGTGGAAGATTACTCGCGGTGGATGGAAGACATGTTCGGCGACGAGTGGGATGGGAACCGACGGATTTCGGCAACTGAATGAACGGATGCGTTAACTCGAGGGCGTTCCATCATGCGATTCGCTTCACTCGGCTGCGTCGTACTCGCCCTCGCGTCCGGCTGCCAGTGGATGAAGAACGGCCACGTCGAACCACGCGCGAACTCCCCGTTCGCCGGGCCGATGCCCGAGCGCACCTCGGCCGAACTCGTCGGCTACCTCAACCGTCAGGCCGGACTGCTGCGATCCATCAGCTACGACGACGTCCGCGCCGTCGCCACCGAGAACGGCCGCGAACTCGGCTCCCTCAACGACAGCTCGCTCTTCAGCTCCCAGCCGCGTAGCTTCCGCCTGATCGGCGCCCACTCCCTCGCCGGCACCATGATCGACATCGGCTCCAACGACCGCGAGTTCTGGATGTACGCCAAACCGCTCGGCCGGGACAACTACTTCTATTGCTCCCACGACGCCTTCTCGACCGGCGAAGTGAAGTTTCCCATCCCCTTCGACACCGACTGGGTGATGCAGGCGCTCGGCATGTCCCCGTACGACCCGAACGCCGCGTACGAAGTGAAAGCGAATCGCGAGCAGGCCGCGTATGTGCTCTACCAGCGGACGAAGACGCGCACCGGGCTGCCCGTGGTGAAGACGACGGTCTTCAACGCCGACTGGGCGGACGGCAAGAAGCCAGCCGTGCGCAAGCATGTGATCTTCGACGAGCGCGATCCGAAGACGCCAATCGCCAGCGCGGAGATTGTCTCCGCGAAGACGGTATCCTTGCCCGGCGGTGGCTACGTGCAGGCACCGACCGAGGTCATCCTCGAATGGCCGCAACAGCAGTTCAAAATGACGATGAAGCTCGGCCGCGAGCGCATCAACGAGGACCTCGGCGACCGGGCCGCGTCACTGTTCAACAAGCCGGCGATTCGAGGAACCAGCCCGATCGACCTCGCGAAATATCAATTCGTCATTCCCAGCAGCTACCGCGGCCAGTCGCCCGATCGCCAGCGATCGTACCGGTTGCCGACTTTTTGGAAGTGATCTCGGGGCCATTCGCGCCTTGCCGCGCGGCGGGGGTGCGCCCTAGAGTGATAGTTCCGACATTGCGACCGGACAGGAAAACGAGTCATGGGCCTGCACTGCGACATCTGCCAGAAGACGCCGAAGCTCGGCAACCAGAAGACCTACCGCGGTAAGGCGAAATACCTCGGCGGGGTCGGCAAGAAGATCACCGGCATCAGCCGGCGCGTCTACAAGCCGAATATCCAGAACATTCAGATCGCCGGCCCGAAAGGCGAATCCGTTCGCGCTCGCGTCTGCGTCGCCTGCATCCGCAGCGGCAAGATCGCCAAGCCGACGAAGCGCCAGCCGTTCAGCCTCGCCAACGCGGTCTAAAACGCTCCGGAGAGTCGCCATGGCCCTGACTTTCGACGAAGTTCGGAAGGTCGCAAAGCTTGCGCGCCTGGAACTGTCCGACGCCGACCTGGCGACGATGCAACAGCAACTCTCCGCCATTCTCGACTACGTCGGCCAGCTCGGCGAATTGAACACCGACGGCGTCGAACCCCTCGCGCACCCGCTGCCCGTTTCGAACGTCTTCCGGGACGACGAACCCGGCGTGTGTCTTACGCCGGACGAAGCGCTCGCCAACGCCCCACTCCGCCTCGCCGACTTCTTCGGCGTCCCCGCCGTCTTCGACACCGACGAACCCGTCAGCCACTGAGCGACGCGTTCGGTCGAAATTCGAACAGCACATCGGCGTACTTCCTTTCGACATTCGGCCACATCTCCGCGAGGTCCGTCATGAAAAACGGAATCTGCCCCAAGTGCGACGGCACCATCATCGTCCAGGGCGTCCGCGTCATCGACCGCTCCCACGGCGGCGCCCAGCAAGACCTCTCCGTCGCCGTCTATTCCAATCCGAACGCCTGGCTCTTCAAGGGCCAGGTCATGACGGAACTCTGGGCTTGCGTCTGCGGCGTCTGCGGGTTCACCGAGCTTTATGCGACGAACCCGGACGTGCTCGTGAAGGCCGCCGTCACGGCACAGACGCTCGGAGTGCCGAAGAAAGAAGACGAGTCGGAACCGGAGTAGGTCAGGTCCGCCACGACTCGTTCGACGGTCGCATGGGCTTCGTTCCCGTAGAATCGCCTCTTTGGATTCCGTACCGCCGAGCGACTTCATGAGCGTGCTGGTGTCCGCACTCGGGTTGGCCAAGAGCTATTCGCACCGGCCCCTCTTCGAGAACCTGTCCTTCGACCTGCGCGCCGGCGAACGCGTCGGCCTGATCGGCCCGAACGGCGCCGGGAAGTCGACGTTGCTGAAACTCCTCGCCGGGCTGGAAGTACCCGATTCGGGTAGTTGCACGAGCCGGCGCGGCGCCCGCATCGGCTACCTCGCGCAGGACGACCGTTTCCCGGAAGGCCTCACCGTCCGCGACGTCGTGCTCGCCTCGCTCGCGGAGGCGCACCTCGAAGAGTACGAGCGCGAGACCCGCGCCGCCGTCGTGCTCACGCAGGTCGGCTTCGCCGACCATGCCCTCCGCGCCGACACGCTCTCCGGCGGCTGGCGCAAGCGCCTCGCCCTCGCCCGCGAACTCGCGCTCCGCCCCGACTTCCTCCTCATGGACGAACCGACGAACCACCTCGACGTGCCCGGCATCGTCTGGCTCGAAAAGTTCCTCCGCGCCGCCGACTTCGGCTTCCTCGTCGCCACGCACGACCGCGCGTTCCTCCGCGCCGTCGCCACGGAAGTGATCGAGATCGACCGCGTCTACCCCGGCGGGTTCTTTCGCGCCCCCGGCGGGTACGACGGCTTCGCCGAGAAGCGCGAGCAGTTCATCGAGACGCAACTGCGCCAGCGGGACGCCGTGGCGAATCAGGTGCGCCGCGAGACCGACTGGCTCGGGCGCAAGGCCGCCGCCCGCACCCGCAAGGCCGGCGCGCGCATCGACGCCGCCCACGAACGCCGTGCCGAACTCGCCGAGTTGAACCGCCGCACCGCCGCCGCCAACACCGCCACCATCGACTTCGCCGGCACCGGCCGCCAGACCCGCAAGCTCCTCACCGCCACCGGCGTCGCCAAGTCCCTCGGCGGCCGCGAACTCTTCGCCGACATCGACCTCATCCTCTCCCCCGGCATGCGGCTCGGCCTGCTCGGCGCCAACGGCTCCGGCAAGAGCACGCTCCTCAAAGTCCTCGGCGGTACGCTGCCCCCCGATCGCGGCACGGTCGTCCCGGCCGAGAACTGCCGCATTGAGATCTTCGAACAGGGCCGCACCTCGCTGGACCTAACACAGACGCTCCGCCGCGCGCTCTCGCCGAACGCCGATACGGTCCTCTTCCGCGGCCAGCCGATCCACGTCGCCTCGTGGGCACGGCGGTTCCTCTTCGAGGCCGAGCAGCTGGATATCGAGCTGAGCGCGCTCTCCGGCGGCGAGCAGGCACGCGTGCGGATCGCCCAGCTCATGCTCCGCCCCGCCGACCTGCTGCTGCTGGACGAACCGACCAACGATCTGGACATCGCCGCGCTCGAAGTCCTCGAAGACAGTCTCGCCGAGTTTCCGGGCGCGATCGTGCTCGTCAGCCACGACCGCGAGCTGATGGACCGGCTCTGCACGGAGGTGGTGGGGCTGGACGGCGCCGGCCGCGCGGGAAGCTACGGCAGCGTGGCGCAGTGGCTGGCGGCGTACGAGCAGTCGGTGGCGCCGAAGGTCGAGGCGAAGGCGGAGAACGCGACGCGGTCCCCGGCAAAGGCGAAGAGGCTGAGTTACAAGGAACAGCAGGAACTGGAGGCGATGGAAGCCGCCGTCCTCGCCGCCGAGGAGCGCGTCGCCGCGTGCCAGAAGACCGTGGAGGAGTCCGCGACGAAAGGGCACGTGATCTTCGGTGAAGCCTGCGCCGCCCTGGAAGCCGCCCAGAAGCAGGTCGAATCGCTGTACGCCCGCTGGGAGGAGCTGGAAGCGAAGAAGGCGGGGTAACGCGGCGCTGGTCGAGCGGGATACAATTCCTGATGCGTACCCCGTACGAGATTTTCACCATGCGATCCGCCGACCGCGATCCGCACCGCTCCTCCCGCATCTTCTACGCCGTCGCCCTGCCGCTGCTCGTTGGCCTCGCGGCCCTGCTCGTCTGGCGTACCTGGCCCACGGTCCCCGGCGCCGGCAACGACCCCGACGCCGCTCCGCGCGCCGTCACGCCCCGCGGCGACCTTGCCGCCGACGAACAGTCCACCATCGCCCTCTTCAAGAACGCCTCGCCGTCCGTCGTCCACATCACCACGCTCACGACGCGCCAGGACTCGATGACGTTCGACGTCTTCCAGATCCCCCGCGGCACCGGCACCGGCTTCGTCTGGGACGCCGAAGGCCGCGTCGTCACCAACTTCCACGTCATCCAGGGCGGCGATACGGCCCAGGTGACTCTCGCGGACCAGACCACCTGGAACGCCCGCCTCGTCGGCGCGTATCCGGACAAAGACCTCGCCGTGCTCACCATCGACGCGCCGAAGGACAAGCTGCGCCCCATCCCCCTTGGCCGCTCCAACGACCTGCAGGTCGGCCAGAAGGTCTTCGCCATCGGCAACCCGTTCGGCCTCGATCAATCGCTCACCACCGGCGTCATCAGCGCCCTTGGCCGCGAAATCGAATCGGTCACCAAGCGCCCCATCAAGGACATCATCCAGACCGACGCCGCCATCAATCCCGGCAACTCCGGCGGCCCGCTGCTCGACAGCGCCGGCCGGCTCATCGGCGTCAACACCGCCATCTTCAGCCCCTCGGGCGCCTACTCCGGCATCGGCTTCGCCATCCCCGTCGACGAAGTCAACCGCATCGTCCCGCAACTCATCCGCGACGGCAAAGTCACGCGCCCCGTCCTCGGCGTGCAGCTCGCACCCGAACAGTTCACGAAGCAATGGAAGCTGAAGGGCGCGCTCGTCTTCGGCGTGCAGCCCGACGGGCCCGCCGCCCAGGCCGGTCTCCGACCCACACGCCGCGACCGCGCCGGACGCATTCAGCTCGGCGACCTCATCACCGCCATCGGCGACAAACCCATCGCCTCCCCCAACGACCTGCAGGACGTGCTGGAGAAGCACAAAGTCGGCGAAACCGTGACCGTGACCACCCTTCGCGACGATCGGGAGATGACCTTCACGCTGACGCTGGCGGGGGCACCGTAAGGAAGTCAAACCGATTCATCATTCCATTCCGACTCGGCCCGATCGTGCCATTCCTGCCCGTCCGGAAATGGGTCCGCCGCTTCCGCGCCACCCCTCCGCGGACCCATTCCGAATTCCGGAACCATATCGGTATCATGCTGGCTCGATAATGACTTGCGTCGATTCCGCCGCCGGCGCGAACTGAGATAAGCGACGCCACGTTCCGGTCCGAACCGATTCTTACCGCGCTCCGGCAAACCATTCCGAGAAACGTAATTCCACCGAGTCCGGACGCGATGGATGGGATGCCGGACGCCCTCTTCACTTCGGCGTGAATTTGCTTGACCCGCATTTTCATTAATGAGTAAAATTTCATCGTTGTACCCGCCCGCCTGCTCGAATCTCATTTTTGGCGTACCCTCCCATGGTCCGCAGGCTCATCATTCCGGCCATCGTGATTGGGCTGCTGATCGGCGGTTGGTACTGGAATCGGAGTTCGGAACGGACGGAGGAGCGCGATCGTCTCCTTCGGCTTGCGAGCAGCAACCGACCCGCTGTACTCGACGATCTCTTGCGGTACACTGCGTCCCACCCGGACGATTTCGAACTGCTCTGGGCCACGCTGGATTTCCGCCTGCGTTGCGTACCGGACCACGCTTCGATCGAATCCGATCTCGATCGCTATCTGGAGCTTCAACCGAACGACCTTGTGGCCCGGCGAAGCCGCATGGCCCGGCGCGCGGCCCGGGGGCTGCACGACGACGCGCTCGATGATGCCCTGCAAGTGACGAAACTGGCCCCCGACGATGCGGCCGCGCATATCGCGATCGTCAATCTGTGCCAATCGACCGGACGTCTTGGCGACGCAATCCCATCGTTGGAGACGTTGCTCGCCCTTCGTCCGGATTCCCGGGAGGAGTTCGGCGAGCTCCTGGCGAAGGCGTATTGGGAGACGGGGCAAGCCGCGCGGGCGCGGGCGGCCTTGGAGAATAACGTTTCGCCGACGAGCGAACGGCCGATGGCGAAACTGATTCGCGGATTGCTCTGCGTCGAGGACCGCCGGCACGACGAGGCGGTGCGACTCCTGCGCGAAGCCGCCCGACCTCCGGAGCAGCGGAGCGTGGCGTTGTATCACCTTTCCCAGGCCCTGAGAGCGGCCGATCGGACGACGGAGGCCCGGTCGACGCTCCGCGAGCTCGAACAGGTCAAGGAACGGGAGCGTCTGCTGGCGGATGCCCGGCAGCGCGCTTTCGACACCGACCTCCAGGTACGGGCGGCGCGGGCGATGTTGCTGGAGGACAGGCCGCGCGAGGCCGCCGTCCTGATCGAAGCCGCCATCGCCCGGCATGGCGTGCGCGACGAGTTCCGCGAACCGCTGGCCGAAGCCTATCGGAAACTGGGCCGGTCGGATCTGGCCTCGCAGTGGCAGAAAAAGTCCCGGCGATGATCCCCGCTCCGGAGCGTCCCGCGCATGCGCGTCGTCAAGCCGCTGGTGGCCGTCGGTGTCGTCGTCGGCGTTCTTGCGGCCGTCCTAGTGCGCTGGTCGGCGACGGTGCCCGATCCCGCGCCGACCGATTCTGATAAACGTGCGGAGTGCTTCGTCGATCGCGCCGACGCCGCGGGGGTCCGCTTCCGCCATTTCGATGCCCGCACCGACGCCCACTCCATCGCGGAGACGATCGGCAGCGGGATCGGGTGGATCGACTACGACGCCGACGGTCATATCGATCTCCTTTGCCTGCAGGATTGCCCCCTGGTGGCCACCGATGAAGTCGCGGGGCCTCAAACCCACCGGCTCTACCGGAATCGAGGCGATGGCTCCTTCGACGATGTGACCGAACGCGTGGGCTTGAACCGTAGCGGCTTCGGTATGGGCTGCGCCGTGGGCGATTTCAACAACGACGGATTCGACGATCTCGCCATCACGTATCTCGGCCGGATCGAAGTCTGGCAGAATGTCTCCGACGGCGCGGGCGGTCGGCTCTTTCGCGACGCGACTGCCAGCCTCGGGCTGAGCGGAGCCAACCCCCATTGGGGTTCGAGCTGCGCCTGGGGCGATCTGGACAACGACGGCTGGCTGGACCTGTACGTCTGCAATTACGTCGAGCTGGATCGCTTGAACCCGATCACCTGCCGGGACGAGCGAACGCGACGGAATTTCGTCTGTTCGCCGACGCTCTATCCGCACGTCGCCCACAAGCTCTTCCGGAACAACAAGGGAACCGCGTTTCAGGACGTCTCGCAGGACGCGGGTCTGGATGCGCCCTCACCCGGGGCGGGCCTGGCCGTGGTCCTGGTCGATCTGGATGGCGACGGCCGCCTCGACGTGTTCGCCGCCAACGACATGAAGGCGGCGCACCTGTATCGCAACCGGACGACGGAGCCGGGCCGGATCGTGCTCGAAGAGTGCGCGGGGCTTTCCGGGGCCGCGTACGGATCGAACGGTGCCACGATCTCCGGGATGTGCGCGGAAGCCGCCGAGATCGACGGTACCGGCCGGCCGTCGCTATTCGTGACCAACTATCAGAGCCTGCCCAACATCCTCTTCCGCAACCGCGGGGGCTTCCGATTCGTCGAGGAGGGCATGGCGTCCGGGTTGGGTTTGCCGAGCCGGTCCCGGCTTGGCTTCGGTGCGGTATTCCTGGACTACGATCGGGATGGTGTTCTGGACCTCGCCGTGGCGAACGGGCACGTCCACCGGGACGCGGCCGATCTTCACGGCGTACCCTACGCGCAAGCCGCACAACTGTTCCATGGCGAAGGGGACGGACGCTTTCGAGTCGCGGATCCCGACGCGGGGGGCGATTTCATCCGTCAACGCGTCGGTCGGGGTCTGGCGCGCGGCGACTACGACAACGATGGCCGCCCCGACCTCGCCCTGAGCGGCGTCGGTGAACCGCTGGCCCTGCTGCGCAATCAAGTGGAGAATGCGAACGACTGGATCGGCCTCGATCTTCGGGGCGATGGCCGCGCGAGCAACCGCAACGCGATCGGCGCGGTCGTGACCATCACCGCCGGGAGCCGAACGCAGACGCATTTCGTCACCGGCGGAGGCAGCTATCTTTCCGCGAGCGACCAGCGCCTGACGATCGGCCTCGGCATCCTGCCGGAAGCGACCGCGAACGTGCGCGTCCGCTGGCCTTCGGGACGCGTTCAGGACTTCCCCGCGCTGCAAACCCGTCGCTATTGGACTATGGACGAAGGCCAGCCCGCGGCAAAGCCGAAAACCGCTTCGTGATTCGCCGAGCGATCTTGGACCTTCGAAACCCTCACTCAAAAGTGCATCGGCTAACTGAGCACGTCCTTCACGACTTCGCCGTGAACGTCCGTCAGGCGGTAATCGCGGCCGGCGTGGCGATAGGTGAGCCGGGTGTGATCGAAGCCGAGGAGATGCAGGATCGTGGCGTGGAAATCGTGGACATGGACGGGCTTCTCGACGGCCCGCATGCCGTGTTCGTCGGTGGCACCGTGGACGTGGCCGCGCTTCACCCCCGCGCCGGCGAGCCAGGAACTGAAGGCCCAGTTGTGGTGCTCGCGGCCCGGGTTGTTCACGGTATTGTTGAACGGGGTGCGACCGAACTCCGAGGTCCAGACGACCAGTACATCCTCGAAGAGTCCCACCCGTTTCAGGTCCTGGATCAGCCCGGCCATGGGTTGATCCACCTGTTTCGCGAGTCGTCCGTGGTCGGCCATGTTGCCGTGGGAATCCCAGTTGCCGGACGACCCGGTATGGATCAGCTCGACGAACCGCACGCCGCGTTGCACGAGCCGCCGGGCAACCAGGCACTGCCAGCCGAAGCCGTCGGTCTGACCGCGTTGAAGTCCGTACAGGGCGAGCGTCTTGTCGTCTTCCTTGGAGAGGTCGAGCGCGTCGGGCATTTCGGTTTGCATGCCGAACGCGGTCTCGAAGGATTTGATCCGGGCGGCGAGGGCGGGGTCCTCCGGACGCGATTCGCGGTGAAGTTCGTTGAAGGACCGCAGCGCCTCGAGTTCGAGTTCCTGCTGCGATCGTTGGGCGATCCGGGGCCGGAGGTTCGCCACCGGTTCGGTTCCCGGCAGGACGCGCGTACCCTGGTGCGCGCCGGGCAGGAAATCGGAGGCCCAGACCTGCGTGCCGGCGTAGGGCATCTGCGGCGCGAGCACCATGAAGCTCGGCAGGTTGCGGTTTTCGGTACCGAGGCCGTAGCTCGTCCATGCGCCGATGCTGGGACGGGCGAACGCGAACGAACCGGTGTGCATGCCGAGCGTCGCGTTGTAGTGGTTCGAGTGGCTGGTGTGCATCGAACGGATGAGCGTGAGGTCGTCGATCTGCCGCCCGAGTTCGGGGAAGAGATCGCTGACTTCGATGCCGCTGCGGCCGCGCGGCGCGAACTTCCAATCGGGCTTCTTCAGGTAGAGCTTTTCGTAACCGGGGCGGTTGCGCGTTTCGGGGTGGTCGAACGTCACTTGTTTGCCGTGGTCGGCGATCAACTTCGGTTTCGGATCGAACGAATCGACGTGCGAGACGCCGCCGCTCATGAACAGGAAGATGACGCTCTTGGCCTTGCCGGGGAAGTGCGGCTTCTTGGGTGCGAGCGGGTCGGTGCGGCCTTCCGCGAGCAGGTCGCCGAGAAGCCCGCCCATGAGCAGCGAACCGGCCAGCGACGAACGAACGAAGCCACGACGGTTGAACGGTTTCATGGCTACTCCACGAACAGGAATTCGTTGCTGGCCAGCAGAATGCGCGCCAGCGCGGCCCACGCGGGGCCGGTGCGATCGGGCTGCCCCGCCGCGTAGCGATCCAGGAAGCCCGCGGCGAATTCGCGGTCGCGGGGCGTCGGCTCGCGCTGGAACGTGATGCGGAACAACTCCGCCAGCCGCTCGGCTTCCGGTTTCCCGCGGGCACGATTGGCGAGCCGCTCGGCCTGGGCGTGGAAGAACGGATCGTTCAGAAAATAGAGCGCCTGCGTCGGCACCGTCGTCGCCTGCCGCTGGGGGGTCGTCGCATTCGGATCGGCACCGTCGAACAGGCTCATGAACGGGTGCCGACGGTTTCGCACGTTGATGAGGTACACGCTGCGCCGGTCGGTTTCGAAGAACGTCGCGAACGGCACGTGCTGGGTGAACCCCCAACTGCTCTCCGGCGGGAACGGGTGGGCATCCGCGGCCGTGCGGTTGAGATTGCCGCCCACCGCGAGGAGGCTGTCACGCAGTTCCTCGGCGGACAGGCGTCGCCGGTCGAACCGCCAGAGGAGTTCGTTGTTCGGATCAACGCTGGCCGCCGCCGCGCGGTGCGCGCTGGCTTGTCGATAGCATTCCGAGAGCAGGATCGTCCGGTGCATCGCCTTGATGCTCCAGCCGGACGATACGAACTCGGCCGCGAGCCAGTCGAGCAGTTCCGGGTGAGTCGGGGGGACGCCGCGCGTGCCGAAGTCGTTGGGCGTCGGGACCAATCCTTTGCCGAAGTGGTGAAGCCAGACGCGGTTGACCATGACGCGGGCGGTGAGCGGGTTGTCCTTCGAGGCGATCCAGCCGGCGAGATCGAGCCGTCCGCTGCCGGGCGTGGCGATCCGCTGTCCGCCGAGCACTTCGAGCCAGCGTCGCGGCACGGGGTCGCCGAGTTTTTCGGGGTCGCCCTTGATGTGAATGCGAGCGTCGGCCGGTTGGCCGTCCACCACGGCGAAGGCGACATCCTGTCGGGGTGCGGTGCGCGCCAGCTCCGCCCGCTGTCGCGCCAGTTCGGCGCGCTGTTCGGCCGCCTTCGTCATTCCCGCGAGATCGGCGCGCACGTCGACCGCGAAATGCTCGAGCACCCAACCGACGCCATCCGGCCCGCCGGGGTGCGCGTCCTGAATGCGGCCGGTGATGCGGACCTTGCGGCTGGTCGGGCTGAGCCACGCGAGGGCGACATTGCCGTTCGCGGCCGGGTGGAGAAACAGCGACCGGGCGGGCAATTTGGTCCACGCGGCGATGTCCGATCGGGTGGAGTTCACGAGGGCCGAGGGCGTGTCGCCGTTGCGCCAGGCGTGCAGGCCGGGTTTGCCGTTGACGTCCCGCACCGGCTCCGCGAGCGGCATCGGCTGATTGCGAGCATCGAGCAGCCACCAAACGCTTTCGTTACCATGACCATCCTTGTGCGGGTTGCCCGCGAGCAGATCGCCGATCAGGTCGGCGGTCGCGTTCCAAGTCCGCCCCGGCCCGTCCAATTCCGCGATCTCGAACTCGACGAGCGTCGTGTCGGCCCCGTGGTTCTTATGCGGAGTGATCGAAAGGAAGACGACCTCGCCCGCCTTCACGTCGATCTCGGTGGCCGGGAGTCGCTTCTCGCCGCCATCGGCGATGTCGCCCGTGGAAAGGGTCTTGCGATGCTTCGCGAACGCCGCCAGCACTGCTTTCGCGTGCTTCATTTCCGTTTCCGTGTTCGCCCGGAGTTCCGCGTCGACTTTCGCCATCTTCTCCTGGTGCGGTTTCACGACCCGATTCCATTCCTCCTGCGGCATCAGCGGCACGAGGTCGCGCGGCTGCTGCTTGGCCTCGCACCCGGCAAACGAGAACTTGCTGCTCTCGAGGATGCCGTACAGAGCGTAGTAATCGCGGGCCGAGACCGCATCGTATTTGTGATCGTGGCAGCGGGCGCAGCCGAGCGTCAGGCCGAGCAAGGCTTTGCCGATGGTGTCGATTCCGTCCTCGTGCGTGAGGTGCATCGCCTTGTCGCTGTCGTGCTCGAACCGCCGCGCCATGGCCAGAAAGCCGGTGGCGACGACCCGCGACGCGTACTTCTCCGGCGGCCCCTTCGCGGCGAGCAGATCCCCCGCGATCTGTTCGCGCAGGAATTCATCGTACGGCTGGTCGCGATTGAACGCGTCGATCACCCAGTTGCGATACCGCCACGCGTGCGGCAACGGATGGTCGCTGTTGTCCCCGGCGGTGTCCGCGTATCGCACGAGATCGAGCCAGTGTCGACCCCAGCGTTCGCCGTAATGCGGACTCTCGAGCAGGCGATCGACGACCTTCGCGAACGCGTCCGGCGAGGAGTCCTTCTCGAAGGCGTCCAGCTCCTCCCGCGTCGGCGGAAGGCCGGTGAGGTCGTACGTGACGCGCCGCAGCCAGGTCCGCTTGTCGGCCGCGGGCGAAAAGCCCAACTTCTTCCCGGCCAGTTTCGCACCGACGAACGCGTCGATCGGGCTGGCAAAGGTCGACTTCGGCACGTCCGGCCGCCGGACGGGCTGGAACGCCCACCATTTCTTCGCGTCGTCGAGCGTGATGCCGCCGATTCGTCGAGGGCCCTCCTCGCGCGGGTCGATGGCGCCGTCCTTCACCCACCGCACCAGCGTGGCGATCTCGGCGTCCTTCAACTTCTCCTTCGGCATCTTCAATTCGCCGGAATGCCGCACCGCCTGAATAAGCCGGCTCTTGTCCGGATCGCCGGGCACGATCACGGGTCCGCTGTCGCCGCCGCGTTGCCAGCCGTCCTTCGTATCGAGCCGAAGCCCGCCCTTCTGCTTTTCGGCACCGTGGCACGATTCGCACTTCGCGATCAGGAGCGGCCGGACGTGCTTCTCGAAGTATTCCGCCCGTTCGCGCGGCACCGGGTCCGCCGCCCCGGCGGACGAGGCCACACAACCGAGGAGCAGCAGGCCGAGCGCGCGGCGGGCGAATGTCCGGATCATGGCAATCGCTCCTTGTGGCTTTCGATGTGCTGGCGCAGTTCCCGACTCGCGTCCGCCACCCGCCCCGCGGCCAGCCATTCCACCAGCCGACGATGGCTCTCGATGCCGACCTGCCATTCCGCCCGCTTGACGCTCTCGCGGAAGCGCTGGAAGAACAGGTGCAAGAGGTCGCCGAAGGCCACCAGCGGTTGCAGCCCGCTCGCCTCCAGCAGCGTGCGATGGAACCGGATGTCGAGTTCGATCCAGCTCTTCAGGTCGCGGGCGACCCGGAATCGCTCGGCCAGCGCGCGAAGCTCCGTTGCGATCGCGGGATCCCGCGCCATGTTGCGGGCGACCTGCGGCAGCACGCCGGTTTCCAGGATCACCCGGCTGTCGATCAACTGTTGCGGGTCGACGTCGAGCAAGCCGGTATGGAAGCCGAGATGTTCGGTCACGCGCTCCATGTCGATGCGGCCGACGGACAGGCCGACGCCGGTTTTCGATTCGACGATGCCGAGAAATTCCAGCGCCTTGGTCGCCTCGCGCACGCTGAGCCGACTGACGCCGAGGCTCTCCGCCAGTTGCGTTTCCGTGGGCAGCCGATCGCCGGGGCCAAGCCGGTTCGAAACGATGTAGCGTTTGATCTGCTCGGCGGCCTGATCGCGAAGTTTCGGGCGGCGAAGTGTCTGCATGATGCGAAGACTCTCCATTTGCGGGCGGCGGTGTTGACCCGGAGAGGCCGGCTGGTAATTTATCAGACAATCAGACCGGGTCAAGTGCTCCCTCGCGCCGGGTCGTCCCATGCCAGTCGTCGCCGTCACCGATTACACGTTCCCCTCGCTCGACATCGAAGAGCCGATCCTCCGGGCGGCCGGGGCCGACCTACAAGCGGGCAACGACAAGGCGATCGACGCGCTGCGGTCGCTCGTCGCGAACGCCGACGCGGTCCTCACGCAGTTCGCCCCGATCACCGCGGAGGTCATCGCCGCGATGCGGCATGTCCGGGTCATCGTGCGCTACGGCATCGGGGTCGATAACGTCGATCTGGCGGCGGCGCGCGCCCGCGGCATCCCGGTCTGCAACGTACCCGATTACTGCATCGACGAAGTCGCCGACCACACGCTCGCGTTCATCCTCGGCCTCACGCGGCAGGTCGTTCCCAACACGCTGCACGTGCGGAACGGTCAATGGGGGCTGGCCACGCCGCTCGATCAACTTCGCACGCTCCGCGATCAGACCGTCGGCATCGTCGGCTTCGGGCGGATCGGGCGGGAGGTCGCGGCCCGGCTGGCCCCGTTCCGCGCTCGGCGGCTCGTCCACGACGACTTCGTCGCCGCGGACGGGATTCGCGCGGCGGGTTGCGAACCGGTCGCGCTCGACGAGTTGCTGGCGCAATCCGACATCGTGACTCTGCACTGCCCCTCGACGCCGCAGACCAAAAAGCTGCTCAACGCCGGGACGCTGGGCCGGATGAAGCCCGGGGCGATCGTGGTGAATCTCGCGCGCGGCGACCTGATCGAGACGCCGGCTCTCGTGGCCGCGCTGCAATCGGGTCGGATCGCCGGGGCGGCGCTCGATGTCTGCGATCCCGAACCGATCCCGCCCGACAGCCCGTTGCGTTCCCTGCCGAACGTGGTCGTCGCATCGCACATCGCATCGGCCAGTCCCAAGGCGGTGCGGACGCTGCGCGAAACCGCCGCGGCGATTGCCGTGAAGTCGTTGCGCGGCGAGCCGTTGCCCAATGTCGTCAACGGGGTGGCCCCATGAGCACGAACGCCGTCGGCTTTGAGAATCTGTTCCGGTTCACGCAACTTTGCCTCGAACGCGTCGGGCTGAGTCCGGCCAATGCCAGCGATGTGGCACTGGCGCTCGCCACTACTGACGCGATGGGCGTCTTCACCCACGGCACGAAGCTGTTGGCGGGTTATCTCCGAAAGCTGCAAGGGGGCGGGTACGTCGCCGGGGCGGAGCCGCGGATCGAGCGGGAAGGTCCGGCGTGGGCAATCGTGAATGCGCATTCCGCCTTGGGTCAGGTCGGCTGTCTGTCCGCGATGCGCATCGGTATGCAGAAAGCCCGCCAGGTCGGGATCGCGTATGTCGGCCTGCGCAATGCCGGCCATATCGGTGCCGCCGGATACTACGCGGCCCTCGCCGCGCGCGACGGCATGATCGCGATGATCACCGGCAACGACATCCCCAGCGTGGCGGCCCCGGGTTCGCGCACGGCGGTCCTCGGCAGCAATCCGCTGGCGTACGCCATTCCCGTGGCCGATGGCGATCCGATCCTGCTCGACATCGCCACGGCGGCCGTCGCGGGCGGGAAAGTCTATGCCGCCCTCCAGCGCGGCGAGTCGATCCCGAACACCTGGCTCATCGGCCCCGATGGTCTTCCGACGACCGACGGCAGCCTGTACCCCCAACAGGCCGCCCTGGCACCGATGGCGGGACACAAGGGATACGGCTTCGGGCTGTGGTGCGAGATCCTTTCGGCGATCCTTCCGGGTGGAAACATGACCTGGCAGGTTGGCAGTTGGATCTTCGATGAACCCGGCCGACCCTCGTGGCACAACGCCTCCATTACGGTGATCGACGTCGCCGCGATCGCCCCGCCGCACGAGTTCCAACCCCGTCTCCGCCGATTGATCGACGAGATTCACGCGGCACCGACAGCGCAGGGCGTCGAACGCGTTCTGCTCCCCGGCGAGCGGGAGTGGGCGAACTACCGTCGCGCGCTGGATCAGGGAATCCACTTGCCGACGGACGTGCTCGACAAACTGCGTCAGGCGGCGGAACAGACTGGCGTATCGCTGGGGGAACTCGAAATTCCGAAATCCGTTGTCGCGGAAACGGAGACCTCCGGATGAGGGCCATCGGGATCGACATCGGCTCCACCAGCATCAAGGGAGCGGTCCTGGACCTGATCACGGGCACCGTGCAGGCACCGGTGTCGCGTCCGTTCCCCGGGCCGTGCCCGGGTCTTCCGTCGGGTTGGGTCGAGATCGATCCCGAGTCCATTGCCAGCGCGGTCGACGAACTTCTCGCGGAGTTGCTGGCTGCGGCTCCCGATGCGGATCGGGTCTGCTTCGCGGGCCAGATGGGGGGCCTGATTCTCGTCGACCCCCAGGGCCGGCCTTTGTGCCGCTACATCTCGTGGCGGGATCAACGGACCGGTCTGGCCCCGGCGGGGTCGGAAGCGTTCCTGGATCGTGTGCGAGTTTGTTGGGAGCAGGCCGGGGTCTTCGAACAACTGGGCCGCGAACTTCAGCCCGGATCCACCACGACGCTGCTGGCGTGGCTCCACTGGCAGAATCGATTGCCGCCCGAGGCCCTGCCGCAGACGATCGCCGACTTCGTCGTCGGACGCCTCATCGGTCGACCGCCCCCGATGCACGCCACGCACGCGATCGGCATGCTCGATCTGGAACGCGACCAGTGGCATCGCGACGCGTTCGACCGGTTCGACCTGGGTGAGGTCCGTCTCCCCGAACTGACATTCGAGGAATCGAGCGTCGGGACGCTGCGCCGGAACGGCCGGACATTGTCGGTCCACGGGTCCTACGGCGACCAGCAGTGCGCACTGCGCGGGGCGGCGCTTCAGCGGAACGAACTGTCGTTGAACATCTCGACCGGTTCGCAGGTCAGTCGCCGCGTGGCGGCGTTCCGGCCGGGGCCGTACCAGAGCCGGAAGTATTTCTTCGGCGATACGCTCGACACGGTAACGCACCTCCCGGCCGGCCGCTCGCTGAACGTGCTGGTGGACTTGCTGACGGAACTGGCCGCCGCGCAGGGCCGGCCGCTGCAGGATCCGTGGGAGACGATTCAGCAACTGGTGGACCGCGTGGACGATACGGACCTCCGTTTCGATCTCGCATTCTTCCGCGGGCCGCTCGGCGAGCGCGGGCGCATCGAGAACATTTCCACCGAGAACCTTTCGGTTGGGACGCTGTTTCACGCCGCCTATCGGGCGATGGCCGACAATTACGCCGCCATCGCCGCGCGATTCGCGCCGGGCGACTGGCGGAGCATCGTGGTTTCCGGCGGGATGATTTCGAAGTCGCCGCGATTGGGCACGCTGTTGCGGGAGCGTTTCTCGGCACCCCTGCGGGAGGCCGCCGCGGAAGAGACGCTGCTCGGATTGCTGGACATCGCCCGTTCTTCATCCTCGATCGGGAATCGACATCCGGAGGGATGATCATGTCGAAAACTCGGACCGGGACCACCAACCGTTTCGTCGCGTACGGGTGGAGTTTGCTACTGGGGCTATCCGCTGCCGGCGGAATGTCGGCGCAGGATGGCGCGAAGCCGCCTGCGCGCTTCGTCGATCATTCGCTCCTGATCGCGCCCGAGTATCCCTGCACCTGGCCGAGCCATCCCTTTCCGCGATTCGCGATTGTCCACCAGCGGAAAATCGGCCCCGAGTCGGCGTACAACGTCGACTCGCTGCTGATCGACGGGAACACCGGCACGCAACTGGATGTGCCGCCGCACTCGGTCGCGCGGCCGGACCTGAAGCGCGAGAAATCGGGCCCCCTGGGCCTCGCGTACACCGACAAGATCGAGGCGTGGCAGTTCGGCGGGGAAGCCTGCGTCGTCGATGTGCGGGACTTGCTGGACAAGGCCCCGAAGGGCGTCAGCCCGCTCGTGAAGCCGGAGCATGTGACCCGATTCGAGCAACAACATCGTAAGGTGCGATTTGGCGACGTGGTGCTGTTCCGCAGCGATTACTCGGACACCTACTACCGACCGTTGCCGGAAGGCCGTCGGTTCATCGCCGACATCCTCGACCGCAAGGCCCCGGGCTATCCCGACCCCGATCCGGACTGCATGGAGTTGCTCGGCCAGCGCGGCGTCCGCGCGCTCGGGACGGACAGCGCCAGCATGGGGCCGCTGCCCGATCTCGCGGAACCGACGCACTATGCGGGCCTGAAATACGGCATGATCTGGACCGAAGGCGCCACGAACCTGCGGGAACTCCCGGCGACCGGCGCGTTCTACTGTTTCCTCGGACCGAAGCACGAGGGCGGACCGTACGGCGAAGGTCGCGCCTTTTCGATCGTCGGCGGCGAACTCCCGAAACGACTCATCGAGTCCTGTCGGAACAAACGAGCGGTCGATCTGTCGCCGACCTTGTCGTCGAAGTTACCTCTGACTTCGCCCGGACACGGCACGGGGAATCATCGCCAGGTCTACCTGAAGGTCGATTTCCTGTACGCGAAGTATCTGGACCTGTGGCACCACGGCCACCTCATGGACGCGATGGCGGGCACGCACCTCGTCCCGCCGGCCTACGCGCTCCCTGATTCGAACGAACCCGTCGGCTACGAGCCGGACGTGCGCGGCTGGCTCGAAGAGTACGAGAAGAAGTACGGCCGGCGCGGCTCCAGCAAGATGACGACGGAGAAAGTACCGCTCGCCTGGACCTGCGGCGACGCGCGCGTCATCGACGTGCGCGGCTTGATCGGAACGACGAAGCAACGCGACTGGCCCGCCTCCCCGGAAATCACGGCCGAGCACATCCAGTCCTACGAACGCACCACCCGCGAACTGCGAGCCGGCGACGTTGTGATCTTCCGGACGGGGCATACCGACAAGCACCTCAAGCCCGAACCGGCGGACACCGGAATGTGGCTCGACCCGCTCGCCGGCAAGACGGAAGGCTGGCCCGCACCGGGACCCGATGCGATCGTCTACCTCAAGGAGAAGGGCATTCGCTGCGTGGCCACCGATGCCCCCGACCTCGGCGGTGTTGATCCGCGCCGGGCGCTGATGACCTACTGGGCACTCGGCAGCCGGGAGATGGTCGGCGTGGAGATGCTGGTGAACGTCGACAAGATCCCGGCGACGGGCGCGTACTTCCTGTTCGCCGCCGTGAAGGTGCGGAACTGCCACGGCGGTCCGGGGCGGGCCATCGTGCTGCATTGAGGGCTTGCCATGACGCCGGAACTCGAGCGAGCCACCCTGCGCGCCGTCGCGTGGCGGATCGTGCCGTTCATCGGCCTGCTGTACGTCTTGAACATCCTCGACCGGGCGAACGTCGGGTTCGCGCGGCTGTCGATGCAGGCCGACCTCGGCTTAAGCCAGGCCGCGTTCGACCTCGGATACGGGATGTTCTATCTCGGCTATTTGCTCTTCGAAGTGCCCAGCAACCTGCTGATGAAGCGGCTCGGGGCGCGCATCTGGATCGCGCGCATCATGATCACGTGGGGACTCGTCTCCGCCGCCACGATGTTCGCCCGCGATGTCTGGACCTTCTACGCCCTGCGGATCCTCCTCGGCGTGGCGGAGGCGGGCTTCTTCCCCGGCATCATCTACTATCTTTCGAACTGGTTCCCGGATCGCGAGCGCGCCAAGATGACCGCCTTCTTCATGTTGGCCATCGGCGTTTCCAACGTCCTCGGTAATCCGATCTCCGGCGGGATCATGGATCACTTCCACGGCGTTTCCGGCCTCGCCGGCTGGCAATGGCTGTTTCTCCTCGAAGGACTCCCGACGGTCCTCGTCGGCGTGGCGGTACTCTTCTACCTGAACGACGCGCCGCGCGATGCGCGATGGCTGGCGGACGATCGACGGGAATGGCTGATCCAGCGGATGGCGGAGGAAGATCGCCTGCGTCGGCAACATCATGGCCCCGACCGCTGGCAGGCGATGCTGCAAGCGCGCGTCTGGCTGCTGATCGCGATCTACTTCACGGTCGCGGTCGGTTCGAACGCCGGCGGAGCGTATTTCCCGACGCTGGTGAAGAAACAGTTTCCGGACACAACGAACCTCCAGATCGGCCTATTGACCGCGCTCCCGCATTTGTGCGCGATCGTCGCCATGTCGCTCGTCGGAATCCGTTCCGACCGAACGGGGGAACGCCGCTGGCATCTGGCCGGCTCCGCGCTCGCCGCCGCCCTCGGCTGGAGCGTCGTCGCGTGGGGGCCTTCGCCGCTCCTCGCGATGATCGGACTGTGCCTCGCGCAGGCCGGCATGATGAGCATGCTGCCGGTCTTCTGGACGCTGCCCAGCGTGTTCCTCTCGGGAACGGCCGCGGCGGGGGGCATCGCGCTCATCAACTCCGTTGCGAATATCGGTGGATTCTTTGCGGCCTCGATCCTAGGCCAGTTCGGTCTGTGGGCGATGGCGGGGATCTTGTTCGCCGGCGCGATTCTCGCCGCCGCGGTGATTCGCGGTTCGTTTCTGTCGCCGGAGAAGGTGAAAAACCGTTATGAGTAGCGACCTCTTCTCGTTGGTCGGCCGCGTCGCCGTCGTCTCGGGGGCCGCTCAGGGCTTGGGGCAGGCCACCGCGCTGGCGCTGGCGCACCACGGGGCCGACCTCGTACTGGTGGACCGCAACCGCTCCGGTGCGGACGCGACCGGCGAGCGGATCCGCGCGCTGGGGCGCCGGGCGATCGCGAGCGGCGCGGACGTGTCGGATCCCGACGCGATCGACGAACTGTTCCGGCAGGTGGATGCCGAGTTCGGCCGGGTCGATTTCCTCGGCAACATCGCGGGCGACGGACACCTCGCCCAACCGGAAGACCTCGCCATCGAAGACCTGCACCGCGTGTTTCAGAACCTCGTCGTCGGCCGCTTCGCCATGTGCCAGCAGGCCGGTCGGCGGATGCTGGCGCAGGGTCGCGGGTCGATCCTGAACATCGGCTCGGTCGCCAGCGCCACGGCGCTCGGCCGCGGGCACATCGCGTACAGCATGGCGATGGGCGCGGTGCTGCAGATGACGCGCGAGCTGAGCACCGAGTGGAGCCATCGCGGCGTGCGGGTCAACTGCGTCACGCCGGCGCAGGTGGTCAATCCGGGGCTGACCGCGCGCATGCAGGCCGACCCGTCGCTGGAAGCGCGTTTCCTCCGTGGCATTCCCGCCGGGCGGCTCGGCCAGCCGGGCGACATCATGGGCCTGGCCGTGTTCCTCGCCTCCGATGCCTCGTCCTGGATCACCGGGGCGATCATCCCGCTCGACGGCGGCAATCTCGCGATGAACGCAGGCGGTACGCCCGGCCACGAATCGCGGGGCGTGCAATCGTTTCTTCCGGAGAAGAAGTAACCACCCATGTCAGACCTTGTCCCTCCGACCGACGAGCGGATTCTCGCTCTGTATCGGACGATGCAGATCATCCGGCAGACCGAGGAGGAACTCGCGCGCTGTCACCAGCGCGGGCTGATCCACGGGGCGTGCCACACCTACGTCGGCCAGGAGGCGATCGCCGCCGGCGTGTGCGCGCACCTCACCGCGAAGGATTCGGTCTTCAGCACGCACCGCGGCCACGGCCACGCTTTGGCCAAAGGCCTGCCGCCGCGCGAGCTGATCGCGGAGCTGTTTGGTCGGGCGACCGGTTGTTCGCGGGGTCGCGGCGGCAGCATGCACCTGTTCGCGCCCGAAATCGGCATGATGGGCACCAGCGGCATCGTCGGCCCGTGCATCCTGCAAGCCTGCGGCGGCGGGTACAGCGCGAAGATCCGGAAGAACGGCACGGTCGGCGCGGCCTTTTTCGGCGACGGCGCCGTCAACAACGGAGCCTTCCACGAAGGCCTGAACATGGCCAGCATCTGGAAGCTGCCCGTGCTGTTCGTTTGCGAAAACAACCAGTTCGCCACCGAAGTCCCCTTCGCCTACGCCAGCGGCATCCCCGATGTCGGTCGACGGGCGGCGAACTACGGCATCCCCGGCTTCGAACTGGACGGGAACGACGTTTTGGAGATCGAGCGGGTCGCCGGCGAAGCGATCGCCCGCGCGCGCGCCGGGGGCGGGCCGACACTCATCGAGTGCAAGACCTACCGCACGCGGGCCCACGCCGAGGGGATGGGCGACTTCACCTACCGCACGAAGGAAGATGTGGCGGCCTGGAGGGAACGCTGCCCCATTCGCCGTCTGGCCGAGCGATGTGAACACCTGCGCTCCCGATTCGATGCGATCGAGGCCGAGGTGGCGGAGTTGGTCCGGGAGGCGCGCGCCTTCGCGGAAGCGAGCGCCGTCCCGGACGCCGCCACGGCGACCACGCACGTCTTCGCCGAGCCGCGAACACCGCCTCGCGAGGAACCGCCCCGTACCGAAGCCGGCCGCGAACTCACGTTCGTGGCCGCCACGGTGGAAGCCCTCGATCGCGCCATGGCCGACGATCCCACGATCTTCGTGATGGGGGAAGGCATCGGCGTTCGCGGCGGCAACTTCCGAACGACGCTCGGCCTGTATGCGAAGTACGGCGCGGACCGGTTGTGTGATACGCCGATCTGCGAGCGCGGGTTCGTCGGCCTCGCCTGCGGCGCGGCGATGACCGGCACGCGACCCGTCATCGATTTCATGTTCATCGACTTCATCCACGACGCGTTCGGCGAGATCGTCAATCAGATCGCGAAGATGCAGTACATGAGCAGCGGTCGGCTGAAAATGCCGCTGCTGCTCCGCGGCTGCGGCGGGGTCGGCCACTCGGCCGCAACGCACCACTCCGGTCTCTACCACTCCATCTATTCGCATATCCCGGGGCTTCGGGTCGTGTTGCCTTCGAACCCGTTCGACGCCAAAGGCCTGATGGCGCACGCGCTGACGAGCGACGACCCCGTGCTCTTCCTCGAACACCGCGAATTGATGCAGATGAAAGGTCCGGTGCCCGAGGCACCCTATGAAATCCCCTTTGGCCTGGCCCGCATCGTTCGCCCCGGAACCGATGTCACGGTCGTCGCGCTGGCGCGGATGGTGCACCACGCGCTCCAGGCCGCGGAGCAACTGGCCCGCGAAGGCGTCTCCGTCGAGATCGTCGATCCGCGAACCGTCTCGCCCCTCGACATCGAGAGCATCCGGCAATCGGTCGCCAGAACGGGCCGGCTGCTGATCGTGGACGAGGCGTTCGGCCCGTGCGGGTTCGCCTCCGAAATCGCCGCACAGATCGCCGACGCGGGATTCAACGATCTCGACGCCCCGATCAAACGGCTGCACGGCGCGTTCGCCCCGACGCCCTACGCTCCGTCCCTGGAACTCGCCGTTGTGCCGGATGTCGCCCGCGTGATTCAGGCCATCCGGGATCTGATGCAGGAGTAGCGCGATGGCTCACGAAATCACGATCCCGCGACTTGGCTGGTCGATGGAGGAAGGCGTTCTCGGCCGATGGCTGAAGTCGCCCGGTGAATCGGTTCGCCGGGGCGAGATGCTCTTCACGCTGGAAGGCGAGAAGGCCGCCGAGGAGATCGAATCCTTCGAGGCGGGTTATCTCTGGATTCCGGCGGACGCGCCCCGACCCGGCGAGACCGTGAAGGTCGGCCAGGTGATCGGCTTCCTGCTGGCCGAGGGCGAACCCGCACCAACGACGGTGGGGTCGGCCCCGCATCACGAGGCGCTGCCGCAGACTCTTCCCGAGGCGCCCCGCCGATTGCCGCGCCCTGCCGGACCGGCCGCCCGACGACTGGCGCGACAACTCGGCATCGACCTCGACACCATTCCGTCTCCCGATCCGACCGGTCGCGTCATCGACGACGACGTCCGACGGGCGGCATCACGGCCATCGACCGCTCGGCCCGTCGCCACGCCCCGCGCCCGCCGGCGCGCGAAGGAACTCGGCCTCGACTGGACTACGCTTTCCGGCAGCGGACGTGGTGGCCGCATCCGCGAACGCGACGTCGATCCAAGCCGGCCCACGAGCCATTCGGATCCGGCCCCCGCCTCGCCCGGCACGCACACCCCGGCCTCGAAGCGGCGCTTGACGATCGCCCAGCGAATGACGGCCGGCGTCACCCAGGCCGCCCCGGTCACCCTCACGACCACGATCGACGCCGGCCCGCTCGTCGACTTTCGCAACGAACGCAAGCGAACCGCGAACGGCGACGCGCCGAGCTACCATGACATCCTGATTCAGCTGGTGGCCGCGACCCTGCGCGAACTACCCCAACTCAACGCATGCTGGCACCGCGACGGAATCTACCAGTACGACGACATCCACATCGCCCTCGCGGTCGACTGCGAGGCGGGATTGCTGGCGCCGGTGGTTCGCCATGCGGATCGATTGTCGCTCGACGAGATCACGAGCCGCACCCGGCAACTCATCGCGGACGCCCGCGCCAATCGATTGAGCCAACATCTTCTTGAGGGGGGCACGTTCACCATCACCAGTCTGGGCGCCTTCGGCATCGATGCGTTCACCCCGATCCTCAATTTGCCGCAGGCGGGGATCCTGGGCGTGGGGCGGATCGTGGAGGAGCCGATCGTACGGGCCGGCCAGATCGTGGCGGGCCATACCTTGTGCTTGAGCCTGACCTTCGATCACCGGGTCGTCGACGGCGCCCGCGCCGCGAAGTGGTTGACCGCGTTGGCTTCGAGAATCGTCGCGATCGGTTGACGATTGCGGGTGCCGCTCGAATTCATCGAGATGGATCGCCAAAAAGTCGATCCGCGGGGGTCGTCGTCGGCCCCCGCGGATCGGTCGGACGCGATGATCAGGGACCTCACCGCACGCCGACGCGATTCTCCTTCGCCTTGCGGAGATTCGGATCGAGGTCGAAGCGGTCCAGGTTCATCACCTTCGTCCAGGCCGCGACGAAATCGTCCACGAACTTCTTCTTCGCATCGGCGGCCCCGTACACTTCGGCGATCGCCCGCAGCTGCGAGTTCGAACCGAAGACGAGATCCACGCGGCTGCCGGTCCACTTCACCTGACCGGTCTTCCGATCCTTGCCTTCGAAGACCTGGGCGTCGGCCGCCGACTTCTGCCAATCCGTGCCCATGTCGAGCAGGTTGACGAAGAAATCGTTGGTGAGCGTGCCGGGCTTGTCGGTGAACACGCCCAGCTTGGAATCGCCGCCCGCGTTCAGCACCCGCAGGCCGCCGACGAGGACCGTCATCTCCGGAGCGGTGAGTTTCAGCAGATGCGCGCGATCGACGAGCAGTTCTTCCGCCGGCCGGCTGTGGGTGCCCCGCAGGAAGTTGCGGAACCCGTCGGCCGTCGGTTGCAGCACGGCGAACGATTCGACGTCGGTCATTTCCTGAGTCGCATCGGTGCGGCCCGGGCTGAACGGGACCTTGACCGTCTCGCCGGCCTTCTTCGCGGCGTTTTCCACCGCCGCGCTGCCCGCCAGCACGATCAGGTCCGCGAGCGAGACCTTCTTCCCGCCGGCCTGCGCGGCGTTGAACTCCTGCTGGATCTTCTCCAGCACCGGCAGGACCTTCGCGAGTTCCTCCGGCTGGTTGACCGCCCAGTCCTTCTGCGGTGCCAGTCGGATGCGCCCCCCGTTGGCGCCGCCGCGGAAGTCGGTGCCGCGGAACGTCGATGCCGACGCCCACGCCGTCGAAATCAACTGACTGGTCGTCAGCCCGGACGCGAGGACCTTGGCCTTCAATGCGGTTACGTCCGCGTCGTCCACCAGCGGATGATCAACCGCGGGAACCGGGTCCTGCCACGGCTGCGCCTTCGGGACCTGCGCACCGATCAGGCGCGTCACCGGACCCATGTCGCGGTGCGTCAGCTTGTACCAGGCTTTGGCGAACGCGTCGGCGAACTCCTTGGGGTTCTCGTGGAACCGCTTGGAAATCTTGCCGTAGATCGGATCCATCCGCAGCGCCAGGTCGGTCGTGAACATCATCGGG
Organism: Gemmataceae bacterium; assembly: GCA_022842245.1. Taxonomy (GTDB): domain Bacteria; phylum Planctomycetota; class Planctomycetia; order Gemmatales; family Gemmataceae; genus Limnoglobus. The sequence continues at coordinate 31,423 of JALHPZ010000017.1, read as the reverse complement.
GCGTGGCGCTTGGTCTTGTCGTGGGCGTCGGGCACGGTGTTCTTCGCGGCCGGGTCGGTGGGCACCCACTGCCACGCGCCGGCGGGGCTTTTCACCAGATCCCAGTCGTAGCCGAACAGGTTGTTGAAGTAGCCGTTGGACCACTTGATGGGCGTCGAGGTCCAGGCGCCTTCGAGGCCGCTGGTGATCGTGTCGCCGCCCTTGCCCTTGCCGAACTTGTTCAGCCAGCCGAGGCCTTGCGCTTCGAGCGGCGCGGCTTCGGGTTCCGGGCCGACCTTGTCCGCCGGGCCGGCGCCGTGCGCTTTGCCGAACGTGTGCCCGCCGGCGATGAGCGCGACCGTCTCCTCATCGTTCATGCCCATGCGGCCGAAGGTCACGCGGATGTCCTTCGCCGCGGCGAGCGCGCTCGGCTTGCCGTTCGGCCCTTCCGGGTTCACGTAGATCAAACCCATCTGCACGGCCGCGAGCGGGTTCGCGAGGTTCCGGTCGCCGCTGTAGCGGTTGTCCGCGAGCCATTTCCCTTCGGGGCCCCAGTAGATGTCGTCCTGCGGTTCCCAGACGTCTTCGCGTCCGCCGCTGAAGCCGAAGGTCTTGAATCCCATGTCTTCGAGGGCGCAGTTGCCAGCGAAGATCATGAGGTCGGCCCAGGAGATCTTGTTGCCGTACTTTTGTTTGATCGGCCAGAGGAGTCGGCGGGCCTTGTCGAGGTTGGCGTTGTCGGGCCAGCTATTGAGTGGCGCGAAGCGTTGGGTGCCGTAGCGGGCGCCGCCGCGGCCGTCGAAGATCCGGTAGGTGCCGGCGCTGTGCCACGCCATGCGGATGAACAGCGGGCCGTAGTGGCCGTAGTCGGCCGGCCACCAGTCCTGCGAGGTGCGCATCAGCTTGACGACGTCGGCCTTCAAAGCCTCGAGATCGAGTTTCTGGAATTCGGCCGCGTAGTTGAAGTTCGGCCCCATCGGGTTTCCGGCGGGGGAATTCTGGTGCAGGATCTTCAGGTTCAGCTGGTTCGGCCACCAGTCGCGATTGGTGTAAGGCCCGTTCATCGGAGCACCCGCCGGGGGTGCGGCCGCCGGCGCGCCGCCCTCCGGCGCGGGCTGCTCCGGCGCCGCCAGCGCCAGCCCGGTGATCGGGCACTTGGCGGCGGCCGCCGGTTTGGCGGATGTCTTGCCGGTGATCGGGCAAACTCCGCCGGCGTCGGAGGCGGGCGGACCCGCGAAGGCCGGCGCGGCGAAGCCGAGCGCGGCGAGGCCCATCATGACGCGGACCCGGCGAGTCGATTGGCGTTGGACCATCGCGGTCCTCCAGTTGGGGGAGAAGAAAGGGCGATGATGTCGAGACCGGAAAGGGGTTCCAGCCAGACTCATCACTTCGATGGTAGCGCGGGGCGAGAGTTGCTTCCAATGCATTCCTAGTATATCAATTATGCGTCCGACGCATGACAATCCCGGCCGATCAGGAAGCCCCCGTGGAGATCGAACAGCTCCGCCACTTCGTGCGCGTCGCCGAAATGGAGAACTTCACCCGCGCCGCGGAACAGGTCGGCCTGTCCCAACCCGCCCTCAGCCGATCCGTCGCGCGCCTCGAAGACGAGCTCGGCCAGCCGCTCTTCGAACGGCAGTCCCGGAAAGTCTCGCTCACCGAAGCGGGCCGGCTCCTGCTCGAACGCGCCCGCACCATCCTCATGCTCGTCGCCGACGTCACCGCCGAAATCGGCGACGACGGACAATCGGGCAAGGTGCGCGTCGCCGCCATACCCACCGTCGCGCCCTACCTGCTGCCCGATTGCCTGCGCTCGTTCCACCAGCTCTATCCCCGCGCGCAGCTGATCGTGCTCGAAGACACGACCGAACACCTGCTCAAGAAGGTCGCCGAGGGCGACGTCGACGTCGCGATATGCGCCCTGCCGATCGGGGCGAAATACGTGGAGGTCGAACCGCTGTTCGACGAGGAGTTGTTGCTGGTGCTCGGGCGCGACCACCCGCTCGCCGGCGCGAAGACCGTCCGCGTGGCCGACCTCGCGGAACATCCGTTCGTCCTGCTCGGGGAGGCGCACTGCCTGACGGATAACGTCGTCTCGTTCTGCCGGCAGAAGTCGCTGCACCCCGTCTCGGTCGAGCAGACCAATCAGCTCTCGATGGTGCAGGAACTGGTCGCGCTCGGGCATGGCGTCAGCCTGATCCCCGCCATGGCGCGCGCCCGTGACACCGGCACCTCGCGCGTCTACCGCTCGCTCGCGGGACAGAAGCCCGTGCGCACCCTCGCGATGGTCACCAATCCTTATCGCTATCGCAGTCACATCGTTCGCCGCTTCACCGAACACCTGCGAGCCTGGCGTCCGGCGAAATGACAGGCCCGACAGGATGGATCAGCAGCACCCCGGCGCGGCGCAGCCCTCGGCGCTGGCGAGCGGCACGCCGCAGCGGTCCTTCGCGAGGCAGTCGGTGTGCTTCGACCCCAACTGGAACAGCAGTCCGCTCGGCGTCGCGTCCGCGTCCGTCACCGGATACTGCGAGACCACGCCGGCTTCGTATTCCACTTCGACCGGTAGATCGTCGGAGTCGAAGAGCGGGGTCGCCAGCTTGAGGATCGCCGCCAGTTTGGACGCATTCAGCCGGTGATCGGTGTCGCTCGCGATCCAGACCTGCAGGCGGCAGCTCGATTCCGAGCGCCGCGTGCCGCCGCAGTCGATGAAGTCCTTGCGGATGCGCCCGACTTCCGTGACGTGGAAGTGCGCGGGCACGAGATCGCCGTCGGGCAGGGCGAAATGCAGCGGGGTATCGGGGTGACGGGCGAGAAGATCCTGGAATTCCCGGAGATTCATGGCACTGGGTCCGGCGGCGGCGGGCAGGAGAATACCGGCATCATACGCCGCCCGCCGATCGCCCGACAATGTTCGCTACCCGCGCGGACCGTTTCGGGTTAGAATACGAGTCCCACCGCTCGCCGCGTCGCGGCGTCTTGGAGTGTTCCTCTCATGCTTCGCAATGTCCGCCTGTGCGTCGTCTGCGCCGTCGCCGCCGCGCTGCTGTTCCTCCTGTTCGCGCCCGCGCCCTCGGCCCGCGCCGCCGACAAGCCCGTCAGTTTCATCAACGACGTGGCCCCGATCCTCAAGGAGAACTGCTTCGCCTGCCACGACGCGAAGAAGCGGTCCGGCAAGTACGACATGACGACCATCGAGAAGATGCTCGCGGGCGGCAGCGACGGCGAGCCGATCGTGGTCGGCAAACCCGACGAAAGCGAGTTCCACACGCTCATCGTCACGAAGGACGAGCGCCGCATGCCACCGCGGGACAAGGGCGAGGCGGTGCCGAAGGAAAAGGCCGAGATCATCCGGCGCTGGATCGCCGAGGGAGCGAAATTCGACGCCGGGCTGGACCGCAAGGCGGACCTCGTGAAAGAGCTGCGCGTGCGCTGGACGCCGCCGACGCCGCCGGAAAAGTACAAGTTCGCCAGCATCGTGAATGCGCTGGCCTTCACCCCCGACGGCCAGAGCCTCGTCGTCGGCGGGCACCACGAACTGCTGGTCTGGTCCATTGCCGACGCGAAGCTGACGAAGCGGATCGCGACGCGGGCCGAACGCGCCTACGGCATGGCGTTTCTCCCCGACGGCAAGCTCGCCGTCGCCGGCGGCCGCCCCGGCCAGGAGGGCGACGTCCGCATCTACGATCTTGCCGCGAAGCCCAAGTCCACCAAGGACGGTGTCGCGTACCTCGACGGCGTCGCCGACAAGGCCGTCATGCTCAAGCAACTCCTCGATGCCGACGATTCCGTCCTCTGCCTCACCCTCTCGAAGGACGGCAAGACCCTCGCCGCCGGCGGCTGCGACCGCGCCGTCCGCGTCTGGGACCTCTCCGCCGGTCTCGACAAAGTGAAACTCGAACAAACCGTCGAGAACCACGCCGACTGGGTCCTCGGCATCGCGATTTCCGCCGACGGCAAATACCTCCTCACCGCCGGCCGCGATAAGACCGCGAAGGTCTGGGACCTCAAGGCCAAGGAATCGGTCCTCACCTTCCCGGACCACCAGAACATCGTCTACGGCATCGCGGTCAAGCCGGACCTGTCCGTCGGTTACTCGGTCGGCGCCGACCGCCAGCTTCGCACCTGGAAGCCCACCGGTGAAGGGAAGCAGATCAAGGCGACCGCCGGCCACGGCGACGAGGTCTTCAAGGTCGTCGCCCACCCCAGCCAGCCGCTGCTGCTCACAGCCTCCGCCGATAAATCGGTCCGCTCGTGGGACATGGACAAGCTCTCCAACCTCAAGACCTTCCAGGGCCTCGACGATTTCGTCTACGCCCTCGCGATCAGCCCGGACGGCAAGCAGGTCGCCGGCGGTTCCTACGACGGCGAGATCCGCGTCTGGACCGTCGCCGACGGCGCGCTCGTGAAGGGCTTCAACGCCTCGCCCGGCATCGCGAGCAAGGCGGCCGCCGCCCCGGCCAAGAAATAACCGTTGTTCCGTTGTTGTTCCGAATCGGCGCGCGGCCTGGTACCGGGCCGCCGCTCCTTCCGATCGAGGTCCGACGCATGTTCTCCCGTTCGCTGGCCTTCCTCGCCCTCGCGGTTGCCCTCGGCGGTACCAGCCTTCCGTCCCGCGCGCAGCCGAAGTCCGCGCTCCCCACGCTGCCGCCGCAGTTCCCGACCTTGACCAGCCCGGCGAACCTCGGCGTGCGACCCGGCGCGACGACCACCGTGACGCTCGGCGGCACGAATCTCGGCGACGCCACGGAAATCCTTGTGAGCATTCCCGGCGCGAAGGCCACGATCGCAAAGGACTCCGCGAAGCCCGCGAGCGTCGGCGCGACCGTGGAGGTGCCGAAGGACGCCCCCGTCGGACTGTATCAGGTCCGCGTGGCATCCAAGCATGGCATCTCGAACGCGCGCCCGATCTGCGTGGACGACCTGCCGGAAGTCGAGAAGAAGCCGGGGAACAACAAGAAGGCCGCGCCGATGCCGCTGCCCGGCCCCTGCGTCGTGACCGGCGCGATCGCCGTGGAATCGAGCGACTTCTACCTCGTGAAGGTCGCCGCCGGGCAGCGGATGACCTTCGAAGCCCTCGCGCGGCGGATCGGTTCACCACTCGATCCGGTCGTGATTTTGCACGATGCCAAGTCCGGCCGGGAGATGCCCGCGCTCTACGCCGATGATACGCCGGGCCTGCAATCGGATGCCCGCGTGACGCACCTCTTCGCGGCGGTGACCGAAGTGATCGTCGAAATCCGCGATACGACCTATCGCGGCGGCGGCGACTACACGTACCGCCTGCGCATCGGCGACGGCCCGGGCGCGACTACCGCCTTCCCCCTCGCCGTCGAGAAGGACAAGACCGCCACCATCGGCTTCGCCGGACCGGGACTCGATGGCGTTCAATCGACGAGCGTGAAGGGCACCGGCCTCGCGCAACTCGCCAGCCCGCGCCGCGCCGCGGGCACCGGCGGCTGGTCCGTGCCCGTGCTCGTCAGTCCACACCCCGAACTCGCCGAAACCGAACCGAACAACGAGATCGCCAAGGCCAACAAGATCCCCGTCCCCGGCGGCGTCTCGGGCCGCTTCGAGCAGAAAGGCGACTTCGATTATTTTGCCTTCCCCGCGAAGAAAGGGCAAAAGATCGAACTGGTGGCCCGTACCTACGAGATCAATTCGCCGGCCGAAGTCTTGCTGAAGGTCGTGGACGCGAAGGGGGCCGAACTGGCGCGGTCGAACCCCGCGCAAGCCACGGCGCGGGCCGAGTTCACACCCGCCGCCGATGGCGAATTCTTCGCGGTGGCTGAGCACCTGAATTACGGATTCGGTCCGTCCGAGATCTACCACCTCACCGTGCGCCCCGCGACGATGGATTTCGAAGTCGCGGTCGGCATGGACCGGATCGACCTTTCCGCCAGCGGCACGGCCAACATTCCGATCGTCGGCGTGTCGCGCCTGAACGGATTCAATCTTCCCCTCGAACTGGCCGTCGTTTCCGACGCCCTCACGGGAACGCTGACGATCCCGCCGGCCGCCAATCCGCAGCCCGCGACGCCGCTCTTGATGCGCGTCACCCTCAAACCCGGCGCGAAGCCCGGCCTCGTGCCCTTCACCGTGAAGGCCACCGCCAAGATCGACGGCAAGGACGTGGCGAAGACCACGCACATGAACGACCTGGTTCGCACCGGCCTGGCCGCGCTGCCCAACGTCCCCCGCGAAATGACCGAGCAACTCTACGCGTACGTCGCGCCGGATCCTCTGGTCTCGCCTACGGTCACGGTCGAGAAGGCGAGCTTCGACAAGGGAACGTCGGTGAAGGGGAAGGTCGTGGTCAAACGCGCCGCCGGCTTCGCCGAGGAGATCGCGATCGCGGCGTTGGGGCTGCCGGCGAACGTGACGGCAAAGCTCAAGCCGATCGCGAAGGGGGCCAACGAAGCGGAGTTCGAGATCGCAGCGGCGGCCAACGCCGCCCCGGGAGCCGCGAATATCGTCCTGCGCTTCACCGCCAAGAACGCCGGCCGCGACTTCGCCTACGAAATGCGCGTGCCCGACCTGACCGTGACCGAACCGAAGAAGGCGGAGCCGCCCAAGAAGGAAGAACCGAAGAAGAAGTGACCACGAGCGAACGCGGAACGCCCCGGCGGGAATCCCGCCGGGGCGTTCGTGTTTCGAATCGGTCTGCGATCACTTTCCGAGGAACCAGGTCTTCGCCAGGGCATCGGTCTTGAAGAACGCCAACAGTTGATCAGCAACCTTTCGCCGTCCACTGTCGCTGGGATGGGTGCCGTCGGCGGCGAGATCGGCGCGTTCGTAGACGAGGCCGTCGCTCTTGCGCGGCGTCGTGCCGTCGGCCCACAAATACGGCCCCCACAACAGCAACGGCTCCCTCGCGATGTCGCCCTTGATCTGATCGCGAATCAGGCCACGGACCACGAAGCCGCCTTCATACGCGTACGGCTCCGGATTCAACGGACCGCTCGAATAGCCGCCGTAGATGCGGCTGCCGAGGTACGCGATGCGCAGGTTCGGAAAGCGCGCCTTCGCGTTCGCCACGACGGCGCGCGTATCCTTGCGCAGCTTCGCGCCGTGTTCGCTCAGATCGCCCCGAGGTCCCTTGTTCGCCAGCTTGATCCACGCGACCTGCACCTGCCGGTTCGACACGCCCGCCGCTTTGAGTCGCCGCTCGGCCTCGGTCCACGGCCGCGCGTCCGCCGGCACCCACTCCGCCATCGCCTGCCCACCCTGCGCGCAATCGACGATCGTCACCCGCGCCGACTTGTCCTTGTCCGCATCGGCGATGCGCTTGAACGTGGAGAACTCCTGCGTCGCGTTCGACATGCTGATGGACACGAGCGCGATCCGGCCGTCCTTCGCGGGCCGGCCCTCGGCGTCCCGTGGTACGATTTGGGTCGTGAGCGTCTTCGCCGTGGCCGCGTGCTCCGCCGGCGGTTCGTTCGATCCGCCACCGTAGAGGCCGCCGTCCTCGCCCTTGTATCGGTCCGTCGCCGCCATCTCGGTGAGCGGTTTGAACCCGACAGAAGCCTTCCCGCCGCTTGGCTGCGCGGCCGGGGCACCCCGCTTCCGACCGAGCTGCAGCGATTTCAGCACTGCCTCGTTGTTCTCGAATTCGACCGTGACCGTCACCTCCGTTCCTTCCTTCAACTCCTTCGCCTTCAGTCCGTCGGCGAGCGCCTCGCCCTTCGCGTCCAGAACTTTCAGCTTCGGATCGACCTTCAGCGTCCGGTCGCGTCCGTTGGCGGCGACGACGACCACGCCCTTCCCGGTATCGACGCTTTTCAGCGTGCCGACGGCTTCGAGGGCTTGGGAATCGGCAATGAGGAATGCGAGACCGAGCAGGGAGTAGGCGAAGCGACGCATGGGGAAGCTCCGACGGGCTGCGGGAGATGCGAGGGATTCATGTAAGGTACCCGGCGGCGATGCGCCGGTCACGGCGAATCCGAGAGCGACTCCGGTACGGTTGCATGATTTTGCGAAGGGGAGGCAGGGTCGCCGAAATGACAAAGCGGCAGCGGAAACCGGGCCAAGTCCGTCGACGCGAACGGTCGGGTTACCCCACGCCGGCCTTCTTCGCTTCCCATTCTTCCGGCGTCAGCAGCACATCGCGGGCGTTGCTGCCGTTGTAGCCGCCGACGAGGCCGTCCTCGGCCATGAAGTCGATGAGACGGCTCGCGCGGCCGTAGCCGATGCCGAGGGCGCGCTGGAGAAGCGAGGTGCTGCCGCGCTGCTCGCGGATCACGATCTCGATCGCCTGCTCGTACATCTCGTCGCGGCTGCGGAGTTTCTCGCCGAGGTCGCCTTCGCCGTCGAGTGCGTCGGTCTTGGCCTTCACGTTCAACAGCTCCGTGTCGTAGTTCGGCGTATCGAGTTCGATGGCGGCCGTCACGCGCTCGATCTCCTGGTCGTCCACGTAGGCGCCCTGCCCGCGCACGAGGGTGCTGGTGCCGGGCTGGAGGAAGAGCATGTCGCCGCGGCCGAGGAGCTTCTCGGCCCCCTTCTCGTCGAGCACGACGCCGCTGTCGGAACGGCTCGCCACCTGGAAGCAGATGCGCGCCGGGAGGTTCGACTTGATGAGGCCGGTGACGACGTCGACGGTCGGCCGCTGTGTCGCCAAGATGAGGTGGATGCCGGCGGCGCGAGACTTCTGAGCCAGTCGGATGATGTGGCTTTCGACTTCCTTCTTCATCGACATCAGCAGGTCGCCGACCTCGTCGATGACGATCACGACGTACGGCATCTTCGCCGGCAGCTTCTGCCGCTCGTTCTCGTCCTGCGGGTCGACGCGGCGAAGCACTTCCTCCCAGCCGAGCTCGTTGTAGCTGGCGATGTTCCGCACGCGCGCCCGGCGGAGCAGTTCGTAGCGCTCCTCCATCTTGTCGACGGCCCACGACAGGATCGCCTCGGCCTTCTCGTTCTTGGTCACGACGGGGTGCATCAGGTGGGGGATGTTCGCGTAGCCGCTGAACTCGACCTGCTTCGGGTCGATGAGGATGAGCCGGCATTCGTCCGGCCGGCGCGTGAAGAGGAAGCTCTGCAGCACGGTGTTCAGGCAGACCGATTTCCCCGTCCCCGTGCGGCCGGCGATGAGCAGGTGCGGCATGTCGGCGAGGTCGTAGCAGAGCGGGCGGCCCTCCACGTCCTTGCCGAGGAAGACGGGCAGCTTCATCTTCGCGGCTTTCGCCTGCGTCGCGAGGATCAGCTCCTTCAGGCGCACGGTCTGGCGGTGTTCGTTCGGCACTTCGATGCCGACGGTGTCGCGGCCCGGCAGCGGTGCCACGATCCGAACGCTCGGTACCTTCAGCTTGAGCGCGATGTCCTCGGAGAGTGTTGTGACCTTGTTGAGGCGCAGGCCGGTTTCGAGGGCGATCTCGTACTGCGTGATGACGGGCCCGGTGTGGATGCCGACGACCTTCACGTTGATCGCGAACTCGGCGAAGGTCTTCTCGAGGAGCGTGGCGCGTTCGCGGAGGAACGATTCGTGGTCCTCGACCGGGAACGGATCGGGATCGTTCAGCAGCGACAGCGAGGGAAGCTGGAACTCGGCAATCGTCTCCTGTTCCGCGGCGGTCGGCTTCGCGAGATCGACGACTTCCGAGTGGCTGATGATCGGGATGTCTTCGACGGCGTGCGGAGCTTTCTTCGCTTCAAGAGTAACAGGGGATTTGCGCACACGGCTCGCCAGCAGTGGGGCGATGACTTTGTTGCTGCCCGTTTCGACGACACGATTGCCGAATGAGAGCGTTCGGATTGCGCGGCGGAGCGTGCCAACGACGAGGCGGGGCATGGCGAGCAGCGTACCCGCGAGCAGGGTGAAGGCGAGGACGACGGGCACGGCATTGGCGGGAACGTGGTCGTCGAGCGTGAAGCGGAGGAACGCGCCGAGGGTGCCGCCGGGGCCGTGGACGGTGCCGGGGCGGGGAAAGTCGGCGGCGCGGTGGTCGGCGGCGACGGCGGCCAAGGCCGTCAGAATGGCCCAGCCGCCGGATCGGAGGACGAGCGTGAGCGCGGAGCGCCGGAGGACATACAGGAGGACGACCGCGAACCAGCCGGCGAGCAGGACGTACGCGCCGAAGCCGAGGGCATTGGCGAGCGGAGCAACGACGAGGGCCGTGTCGGGACCGAGCGCGGGTTCGAGACCGGTAAGGGCCGGGAGCGTCGCGAGCGCGGCAGCTATCAAAGCGCCCAGGGTGAACAAGCTCCAGGCGACGGCGTCTAGGCGGAGGCGGGGAGGCGGAGTTTCGCTCATACCTCGATTGTCCCGCGCGCCGACTTGAGACGAAGAGACGACCGGCCCGAAGTCGGGGGTTTCGCGGGTCGTCCGGGTTGTAAAATCGGTTCTAAAGGCACAATTGAGACACTTTGCGCAGATTAGCCTTTGCGGGGCACTCGCGGAGCGAGTGCCCGACACCTGGTACCGCCATGCTGCACATCGCGCTCTTCGAGCCGGAGATTCCGCCGAACACCGGGAACGTGGCACGGCTGTGCGCGGCCACCGGCTCGCGCTTGCACCTCATCGGGAAGCTCGGCTTCCGGATCGACGACAAACAGTTGAAGCGCGCGGGGCTCGATTACTGGCCGTATGTGGACCTCGTGCGGCACGAATCGTTCGAGGCGTTCGAGACGATCGGATGGGAACGGCTCTGGGTGATCGACAACCCCGCCCCGCGGCAGCACACCGATGTGCGCTATCGCGACGGCGATTGCCTGCTTTTCGGTAAGGAATCAACGGGGCTGCCGGAGCGCATCCGCGCGAAGTACGCCGAACGACTCGTGAGCATCCCGATGTTCACCGAGCACGTGCGAAGTCTCAACCTGTCGACGTCGGTGGGGATCGCGGCGTATGAAGCATTGCGGCAAGTGCACGGCTGGTAGAACCGGCACGAGCCGACTCGGTTCGCGGTTCGGAATGGTTTTCGTGAGCTCGTCATTTCGCCCAACATCGCCAGAGTGTGGCAGATTAGTTCCACACGCCATTCATCACCGGACCGTTCTTCGCGAAGCCTTTCCCTGGGAGCGCTTCGGGGTCCGTCGTTCCTTCCGCGAATTATCGGAGAGCGCATGCCGGAGCCGGTCGTCGCGTTACCGACCTATGAGGATCTGTGTCGGTACATCCGTCAAACCCTCTGTGAGCAAGATGCCCTCGATTACGATCAGACACCGTTTTTTCAAACGCCGATCCACCGTCGGGGCCGTGCGTGGGGTGTGCTGTTCCACGTGGTGGGTCCGCGGGAGTTGAAGACGAGCGCGGTGTGGGCGGAGCCGGAGGGCCGCGTCGTGTTTTACAATTCGATGGGCCAGCGGACGCGGGAAGTGCAACTTCAGGAAGCCCCGGCGAACGGGGTAATCTCGCGGGCGGCGTGAATCGCGATTCTTCATTTTGATTCGAATGACTTTCGATTGACACGCCGGGTTTCCCCGTTATAGCCGGTGGAATTCGTCGCGAAAGTTCGTGCGCCCGCATGGTTCCGCGGGCCGGCTCGGGGGAGCCGTTCGAACGTCGCGGGGAATCATTCGTGCTCCGGCACAACGCCGCCGCGCTTGCGAGAGCGGTGGTCAGGGGGAGACTGGCATGACGCCTGTCGTGAATCGTGGCCATGGGAGTGGCCATCGTATCGTCCGCGGTGTCGCGGCGATTCCGTTCGTCTTGGCTCTGATCGCGATCGCCGGCATTGAACGCCGCGGCGGCGCGCAGGCACCCGCCACGCCGGCACCACCGGTGCCCGCGGCACCGCAGCCCGCCAGTCCGATGGCGACGGCGCTCGGCAACCCGCTGCTGTCGCCCACGCCGCGCACCGTCGGTGCCACGCCGACCGCCACGCCGGAAAGCCGCATCAAGCAGGTCAAGCACGTCGCCAAACTGCTCGACCCCGAACTCACGCTCGATCTCGTCGCCGGCCAGACGCGCGTCATGGTTCTCAAGACCGTGCCGATCCGCGTGCAGTCCGGCGACGAAAAAATCATGACGATGAGCATCGCCAACACCAAGGAACTGTTGCTTCAGGGCAAGGACGTCGGCACGACGGTGCTGAACCTCTGGTTCGGCGACAAGGACGACCCCGCCAAACAGGAAACGCTCTCCTACCTCGTGCGCGTCTACCCGGACCCGGAAGCGAAGGAACGCCTCGAAAAGTCGTACAAGCAACTGGAAGACGACATCAACAAGCACTTCAAGGACACGTCGGTCCGCCTGAAGCTGCTCGGCGACAAGCTCGTGGTCAGCGGTCGCGTCCGCGACGCCCAGCAGGGCGTGCAGGTGCTCCAGATCATCCGCGCGAACATGCAGGCGAATGGGAACGGCGGTGGCTCGAACGGATCGAACCTCGGCGGAGGCCAGGCAGGATTGATTCCCCTCGGCCCATCGGGCCTGACCACCGTCGGCGTCGGCGCACCCGGTCTCGCCGGGCAGGATCCGCTCTCGGAACTGGTGTCCCCCACCCTCGACCACTACATCGCCAGCGCCGGCAACAACATCGTCAACCTGCTCGAAGTCGCCGGCGAGCAACAAGTCGCCCTGCGTGTCATCGTCGCGGAGGTCTCCCGCGCCGCCGCCCGCAGCATCGGGCTGAACTTCAGCGTCCGCAACAACCAGGGTGTCGTGGTCTTCCGCAACAACACCGGCAACGTGGGCGGCGGAGGCATCGGCGGCGGAGTCGGCGGGGCGGTCGCCAACCTCACCGCCATCCTCGACGGTGGCAACATCCCGCTCGCCATCAATGCCCTGCGCACGCTCTCCTACGCCAAGTCCCTCGCCGAGCCGACACTCGTCACCATGAACGGCCAGCGGGCGAATTTCCTCGCCGGCGGCCAGTTCCCCGTGCCGATCGTCAGCGGCTTCGGCATCAACAACGGCCTGCAAGGGGTCAGCTTCGTCCCCTTCGGCGTGCAACTGAACTTCACCCCGTTCATCACCGACCGCGACCGGATCCGCCTCCAACTGAATGCCAACGTCAGCAGCCGCGACGTCGGTGTCGGCACCAACATCGGCGGGTCGAACGTCGCCGGCCTGAACACCCGCAACGTCAACACCGTCGTCGAACTGCGCCAGGGCGAAACGCTCGCCGTCGCCGGCCTCATCGAATCCAACCACGGCGCCGACGCCACGCGCGTGCCGCTCTTTGGCGACGTGCCGTTCCTGAACCCGTTCTCGACAAACCGTCACTCCGCCGGCGAGAAGGAACTCGTCATCTTCGTCACGCCGGAACTTGTGCGACCGCTCGAAGCCGGCGAAGTCCCGCCGATGCCCGGGGCCGACATTCTCGAACCGACCGATATCGAGTTCTACCTCTACAACCGCCTCGAAGGCCGCGTCGGACCGTATCGCAGCGCGATCCGCACCGATTGGGGCCGCATCCGCCACTTCGAGAAGGTCGAACGCGCCCTGCTCAACGGCCCCAGCGGCTATTGCCCGGCGCCCTGAAAAGTGCGGAATGCGGATTGCGGACTGAAAGACAAAGCCGAGGATCGACGATGACACTGTTGAAACGGAGTTCGATTCTCGCCGTCCTGCTCCTTGCCGGCAACGGCTGCCTGCATTCGAAGTTCGGCGACTTCAAGTTGCCGAAGTCGACGAAGGCCGAGGAGAAGCCGGGCGAAACGTCCGCCGTCTCCGAAACGGAGCTGTCCGGTAAGCCCGCCGCCACGCTCGCGCTCACGATGGCGGAGGAACTCGAAAAAGCCGGCAAGGATGGCGACGCCATCGCCTACTACGAGAAGGCCCGCGCCGCCGACCCGACCGTGAATGCGAAGGCCGCCCGACGCCTCGCCGTCCTCTACGACCGCGCCGGCGATCCCGGCAAGGCAATGCAGGAGTTCCGCGAACTCCTCAAGACCAAGCCGAAGGACCCGGACCTGCTCAATGACATCGGCTACAGTCACTACAACCGCAACGAGTGGACCGAAGCCGAAACACACTTCCGCAAAGCGCTCGATTACGACAAGACCCACAAGCGAGCCTGGGTGAACCTCGGCCTGACGCTCGCGCAGCAAGGTCGGACCGACGAGAGCCTGGCCGCGTTCGAAAAGGCCGTCAGCCCGGCGGAGGCGAAGTCGAACCTGGCGTTCGTGCTGGCGACTCAGGGGAAGCGCGACGCCGCGACGAACCTCTACCGTGAAGCCCTCTCAGCCGACTCGACGCTGAAGTCCGCCCAGACGGCCCTCGCGGCGCTGGAGAAGGCGACGGCTGTTGAAGGGAACTGATGGAGTTTTGCATTTTTCATTTCTCGTTTTGAATTGTTCCCATGATTCGGACCAATGCAAAATGAGGAATGAAAAATGCAAAATGGAAACCGCTCCCGCGATGTGGTAGCATGGCGGCATCCATTCGCTGGAGGCTTTGCGATGCGCACGTTTCTTGTCTCCACATGTCTTCTGCTCTCGGCCGGCGTCGCAGCCGCGTGCCTCAACGACGTAACGCTAGAGGGAAGCGAACGCGAGTTCCGCTCGCAATATCAGACCACGCCGCCCCTCGTTGAACCGCCGGCTCCGTACGACGACGGCTCCACGAACCGCATCGCGATCGGCGGCGTCCTCGCCGTCGCGGCCCTCGCGCTGACGCTCCGCCGTTCAGCCCGATCGTGAGCTTGCGATGCGCATCGCGCTCCTGATCCTCGCGCTGATCTTCGGCTCGTGCGCGGGCATCTTCGGCTACACGACCACCGAACTCGGCTGGCGGATTCGAACGCCGAAGAACCTGCCGAGTCGCCCGACGCCCTACCCGCACTACGCGCCGAAATACGCCGCCGGCGTCTCCCTCCGCTTCGCGATGGTCCACGACGTCATCCACGAGCGCTACCCCGTCCGCGGCCCCGCCTACTACCGCGAACGCGACCGGATCGTCCGCGAGAAATTGAAACGGCTCCCGCCGAATTCGCAGGAGGCGTTTGACCTCACGGACGACCTCGGCGTGGGACTGGACAAGCTCGGCCGCGCCGGCGAAGCGGTGCCGCCACTCCGCGACAAGCTCGCCCGGCAACTGAAGGCCGGACAGGGCGGACGGCAACTCTACACGTCCTACGCGAACCTCGGCACGTTCCTGATCCACGCGAACATGAAGGCCGCGATGGGCGGCGACGCGATGGCGCGGGCGAGCGTGAAGGAAGGCCTGGAGTTCATCAAGAAGTCGATTGAGGTGAACCCGGAAGCCCACTTCGGTCGCGAGGAATGGCAGCACCATATCGGCGAGTATCTCATGGCGGCGATCGATAGTCCGTCGCTATTGGAGCAGTTCGATTGCGTCGGCAACGATTTCACACTCACTCCGTCGCGTGATGAATTCGGTGAATTCCCCTCGGCGATTTCACGGGAGGGTTACAACTCACCGGGTGGCAATAAGCTCGGGGAACAATTCGACGAACAGGGCGAACTGATCAGGCCCGATCTTCGCGATCATCTTCGGTTAGCTATTCGAAAGGTCGGGGCGGAGAGAGGATTTCCGAAATCGGTCCTCGAAGGCCCCGTCCCGTTCGATGAGCCGACGCTCGGCATCATCGGCATGTGGCGGCAGGGAGGCGGGGCGAACCCCTACTTCGCCGTCGCGCTCGGCGAGATTATGCTGCGCGTCGGCCAGCGCTACATCGCCTGGACGGCCTACGAGCGCGCCTACCTGCTCGCGGATCGCTATGGCTGGAAGCCGGAGCATGTCGACTTCCTTCGCGAGCACAGCCGGAAACGACAACGCGCAATCGAATCCGAATTACCTGCCGACGAGATGCCGAAGCTGCGACCACGCTTCGAGGCCGAGCTGGCGTACGGCCAGAAATACCAGAAGGAGTACCACGAGTACGAAGCGAAGCGGATCGCCGCCGGGGCGGACATCCGCGACGAGCATTTCTACGACGACTTCCACAAGGACCGCGAGCCGATCGCGACACCGCTGGGCGCGGCCGAGTGGTTCGACGGCACCGACCCGGATCAGATTCCACCGCTGCGCGATCGGACCGCGCGGAGTGTCGCCGTGTTGTGGTTCGGAATCGTGGCATTCGCGGTCGCGCTGATGGGTCGCATCTTCCAGTTTCTGCATGACCGGATCGAGCGGAACCAAAACCGATCCCTGGGCGAGTTGCCCCCGTCCCCGTCCGGCGCGTAAAGTGATGGGGTGGAGGACCCCGCCGCCGAGTTCCGTCCGTGAAGACCCCGCCGCCCGAAAAGCCGTTCGATCCCGACGACCCCAACGTCGACCCGTGGGCCGACGACCCGAACGCGCCGAAGGAACCCGGCTACTCTGACATGCCCGACGACGACATCCCGTGGTCCGAAGACGATTTCGACGACGATGACGACGATTCGGGGGAGTACGAGTTTCCGCCGGACGGGGACGACGAAGACGAGCCGACACCGACGCCCGAGCCGACGGTGCCGCCGCCAGGGGTGCTGGGGCCGGTCGCGTTGTTCGATTCGCAGCTGCGGGGCGAGATCGAATTCGAAATCCTGTACCAGCAGACGAAGGCGGCGTTCCAGAAGACCGTGCCGGAGCCGCGGGCGGATCTCCCGGCCCGGGTTGTGCAAGGTTCGGTACTGGTCCTGTTGACGATCTGGGGCGGCCTCGCGCACGGGTTGGCGGGCGCGGCGGCCGTGCTGGCGGCCAAGATCCTGCACGAATTGGGTCACCTGATCGGGCAGTGGCTGTTCGGCTACCGAGAACGGGAGCTGGTCAATCTCGCCTTCCCGACCCGCTGGTTGCCGCGGGGGGGCGATGCGGGTTCGGCGCGGCGCGCGGTCGTCTTCCTGCTCGGCCCGCTACCCGGCCTCGCGCTGGCGTTCGGGCTGCAAGCGTGGGCCGCGCCCGCCCTCGACGGCGTCCTCCAATTCTTCATCCTCATCCTGTTGGCCTTCAACCTGGCGGAACTTTGGATCGCGCCGGCGTGCGACGGGGCGCGCTTCTTCGAGCGCGTGCCGCTCCTGCGCGGACCCTGGCCGACGGCGGTGGCGCATGCCCTCGGTGTCGGGCTTCTTGCCGCGTCGGCGGCCGCACTGCCGGGCACGATGCTCCCGCTGCTCGTCGGGCTTCTCGCCGCGCTCGTCGCCCTCGGTGCCGTCCGCGCCTGGCGGCTGGCGAAGACCCGCCAGGCGCTCACGAACATCTTCGAGGATCTGCCCGAACGCGCCACCGACATCCCGGACGAACGGCTGCGCACGATGTTGCACGTGGTACTCACGCTCGGCCCCGACAGCTTTGAACCGGCCGATCTCGCGCGAGCGATGCACATCGTCCACGAACGCGTCGCGCGGCCCGCAATCGCGACGCCGATGGCGCTGTCGCTCGTGGCCACCTATCTCTTCGGTTGGCTACTGGCGATTGCGTGCGCGGGATTTGTCGTCGCGAACGTCGAACGGCATCGCTCCGCTCGCGACGCGCTCGTCGCGGCGTTCCAAGCCACGGTCGCCGCCGATCCCGCGGACCGACCCCGGCTCGCGGCGGAATGCGCGGCCGTCTGGCGCGCTGCGCATCCGTCCGTTCGACGCGAAGCGCTGCGGATGCTCGACGCCCGGCTGGCGGAACCGCCCGATCCGCCGCAATCCGTGCGCGAATTCGCGAACTCGCTCAAGTCCGACGCCCCGCCGCACGAATAACCGGCAGGGGTGCTGCGTGGATTGGAACGTCACCGACCTGACGAAAGTCGCCGCGATCTCGGCCGCGGTCTTTGCGGTTCTGCGCGCCGTCTTCGGCCGGCCGCTCGTCCGCATCATCGTCAACGCGCACCGCCTGACATGGCTGCTCGTCGCCGGCGGCTTCTTCGCCGGTGCCGTCGGGCTACTCCGCGACCATGCCAAATCGAACAACCCCTTTGACTGGTTCTCTCCGCTCGGCACGCTCGTCCTCGAAGAACGCGCGCCCGGACCGGTCATGATCGCCGGTTTCGCACTCCTGAACGCTTTCGTCATTCTCGGCATGCTGGCGTTCTGCCACTTCCGGCTCGCGCGCGATCCCGGCTCGTTCCGCAAGCTCAAGCAACTCCCGAAAGCGGTGCAGTACTATTCCGGCCTGCGCGGCGGCATCGACTTCGCCGTGCTGCTGCGCCTCGCGAAAACCGACGAGGCCCGGCCGGAGGTCGTCGCGATGGGGGTGAATCGCAAGGAGATCCAGGATCGGCTCGACGCCATCGGGCGGAAGGAGTCGGCGGACACGCGGATCGCGAAATGGCTCGAACTGGCCGGTGACCTGCACCGCGAGTTCCAGGCGATGAATGCCGTGCTGGAGAAGGGTGGCCAGGGCGGCAACCGCCGCATCCTGCTGGACGTGCAATACGGCGGCTACCTGTTCCAATATGTCCGTCCGCCGAAGAGCGGCAGCGACGTGCTGTTCCTCTTCGCCGTGACGGTGCTCCAACAGGAAGTGAGCAACCGGCAGTTCGAGGAGCACTTCGAGCAGATGATCCAGGCGATCCGGAACATCACCGCCGGCGCGGAACGGCTGTGAACATTTTCACCCGACGAAGACGCCGCCGGTGAATCCGGCGAACGCGTCGAAGGCGAGCAGTTCGGGCGGGGAGGCGGCGGGGAATGCGCTGCCGCGATAGGCCGTCACGCGCGAGCCGGCACCGGTGCCCGCCCCGACGATGAGGTCGGCGCGGGCGTCGTCGTCGAGGTCTTTCGCGGCGACGCGGATGCCGCCGCGGCTGTTCGGATCACCCCCGAAGAAGTTGGCGAGGGTCGTGTATTGATTCGCCAGCAGGGCCTTACCGTCGAGGGCGAGGACGCGCGGTCCGCCGCCGGGTCCGCCGCCGGCGATCAGGTCGGTGAAGCCGTCGGCGTTCAAGTCGCCGACGGCGACGAAGACACCGTTGCGGAGGGTTTCCTCGAAGGCGAAGAAATCACCAAAGAGTTTTTGCGGAGTGGCACCGATGGATTGGCCGTCGAACGCGGCCACGCGCGGCCCGCCGCCAAAGCCGGCAACGACGACCAAGTCCCCCCGACCGTCATCGTTCAGGTCGCCGATGGACGTGCGGGCACCGCCCCGGAAGTTCGCATCGTCGATGCCGAAGAAGCTGGCAACCTTGGCGAAGCCTTTCCCGCTGAAGAGATCGACGCGCGGTCCGCCGCCCTCGTCCGGAGTGACGGCGAGGTCGGGCCGGCCGTCGCCGGTCACATCGCCAACCGCGACGTAGACGCCGCCCGAGAAGCTCGCTTCGAACGGGTTGACGGCGAAGAGTTCGGCCCGCGTGACGCCATCGAGGATGCGGACGCGCGTCGGCGCGCCGGGGCCGGTGGCGGCGACGAGGTCCGGCACGCCATCGGCGTTGAAGTCGGCGGAGGCGGCGCGCACCTGAACGGTGAGATTCGGGAAGGGCGCGATCGACCAGCGTGGCGAACCGTCGGCGTTCATCAGCACGACAGACGTCCCCACGCCGACGGCGAACGGTTCGCCGATCGCGGGCGGAACGGTCGGCGGGTTGCCCGGCGGCGGACTGGTTGGCGGCGGACTGGTGCTGTTTACAAATGTGAACTGGCTGGCCGCCGTGGCAAGCGAGGCGCCGTAGCCGAAGAAGATCGGGTTCCCGTTCGAGTCGGGCTTCGTGGTGCCGGAGACGACCTGCACGTTCACTGTTCCGGCGGCGTGGGCCGGTATTGTCGCGTCGATGCGGGAATCGGAGACGATGGTGAACGCTGTCGCGGGCGTGCCACCGAAGTTCACGGACAGGTGCCCGCCGGCGCCGGAGAAATTCCGGCCAAAGATCGAGATCGCCGCGCCGCCGCCCGTCGGGCCGCTCAGCACGCTGAGTCCTTCGACGACGGGTCGCAGGTCCACGACTTCGAAATCGGCCGGCTTGATCCCGCGCAGACGCAGGATTTCGTCCATGTCCCACTGGGTCGAAGGCGTGCCCTGGAAGAAGAAGTCGCTGCCATTGTCCGCGACAATGAGCCCGTAGTCCTTCATCGCCTGCGCGATCGCCTTCGTCTCCGGCGTCCAATTATCGGGTATGACGAAGTCGCCGCGCAGACGGAACCGTTCCCCCATACGAGGCAGGTCGGCATCGGTTCGGCTGCTGGCGAAGTGCGACGCCGGGTAGACGTACTCGCGTTTGGTCTGCACCATCGTCATGCGGATGGCATGGTCGATAACCCCCTGCCCGCCCTGCGATGCGGGGAACGCTTCGTCGGGCCGGATCAGCCCCGGCGCGATCGGCAGACCGGCGGCGTCGGCGCTCGTCCAGTTCGGCGTGCGGAAGCTGTTCTCGTTCAGGTCCCAGAAGCTGACCTGATACGCTCCCCAGACGTTCGCGGGCTTCGTGCCGCCGTAGGAGAACTCCGTCTCGCCGGGGCGGGCAGCACAGTAAAGCTCATAGAGGACGTTCGCGGTCTTGTCGTAGATGAGAACGTGCGAATCGCCGCGCGCCGACGGCGGGTTCGGCCCAGTCGCGCCGTCGCCTTCGATGACGGCGTTCGGCGGAATCGGTACGAGCACGTTGTCGCTCTCGTCGGCGTAGCCTTCGGGAGGGATGAAGACGCTGACCTTGGGCGTGGAGGAATCGACGACGGTGATCGGGATGCCGTAGAGTTCGCCGTCGGTGATCGGGTTGCCGAAGTCGGGCTTGATGCCGCGCGAGCCGGTACGGGCGACGATGCGGCCGATGATCGCGGCCGAATTCTCCGCGACCGGCGCGTCGGTGATTTTTTGATTCCAGGCGCTGTCGTCCGGGAAGAGATTGTGGCCGAAGAACGAGGGCAAGGCCCGCGCGTCGAGTTCGACGAGCGCGGGGCGGATGGCGGCACGCATGGCGGCTCGGGGTAGAGCGGGCGACTTCTAACCGTAGGGCGCGCCGCTCCGCGCGCGATCCCACGTGAACTAGTTTCTCTCAGGTGAATGTCCGACTCTCGGACGATGCTCGCCTTGCGTCAATTCTCTTCAGGGTGCTGCGTATCGCCGGGAAACGCGATCAGGCGACATCACGAATTCCGTCTCCGAACACAACGGCTCTCTTCCAATTGGCCGTTGAATTCGCGCCCCAGTTTGAAGAACGAATCTTTTTACAACGAATTCCCGTCAATTCTCACTCGCACGACCGTCTGGTGATGCCGTGCGTGAAGTAGGGTATCGCGCGAACCGAATCATTTGTTGGTTCCCGAATCGGATCGAGAGGTTTGGGCGTTGAGGCGCGACTGGTTAGCGTGGTTGGCGGCCCTTCTCTGGTTCGGCGCGCTCCTTTCGGGGATCGTCGGCTGGGAATGGTACACCCTGACGCCCGGTTCGAAGGGAACTCCCGTGGCGATCGAAGCCGAACCGGGCGGCTGGCGGTTGACGATCTTCGTGCATCCGCATTGTCCGTGTACGCGAACCACACTGACCGAACTGATGGACCTTAGCCACGCCGAGCCGGATTTGGCCATTCGCGTGCTGTTCGTGATTCCACCGGAAGCGCCGGCCGATTGGTGGAACGGCCCGTCGCATACGATCGCCGAGTCGATACCCGGCGTGGAAATCGTGCAAGACGACGGCACCGAGGCCCGCCGCTGTGGCGCGGAGACCTCCGGCCATTCCCTCCTGATCGATCCGTCGGGCCGAACGATCTTTTGCGGCGGTCTGACGCCGGGACGAGGGCGCGATGGCGCGTTGCGCTTATGGTTGTCGCGAATGAAGTCGCCCTCCGGTGAACGAGTCGACGCGCCGGTTTTTGGTTGCCCGCTTTTCACACCGAACACCTGAAACCCTTTCGAGCAGCCCCATGCCTCCGGCCGAGACGAAAGAAAACAACGCGAGATGGGAAGCACGCGTCGGCGAGCTGGTGGCCGAAGCGCGTGATGCGATCCACCGGCGGACGGACCGGATGTTCGCCGGGCTTCTCGTGTTTCAATGGCTCGCGATGATCGGGTTGGCGCTCTGGGTCACGCCCCTGACCTGGGCGGGAACGAGAAGCACGACGCATCCGCACGTGTGGGCGGCAGTGGGGCTTGGCGGGCTGACCATCGCGCTGCCGCTCTTTCTGGCGTTCGCACGTCCGGGGCGACCGAACACGCGATTTGTCATTGCCGCTGCGCAGATGATCTCCACCGGGTTGCTCATCCACCTGACCGGCGGCCGGATCGAGACGCACTTCCACGTGTTCGGTTCGCTGGCGTTCCTGAGCTTCTACCGCGACTGGCGCGTCCTTCTGACGGCGTCGGCGGTGACGGCGGCGGACCACGTCGTCCGCGGGCTCGCCTGGCCGGAGTCGGTCTATGGCAACATCGCGGGGGCGAACTGGCGCTGGGTCGAACACGCGGGCTGGGTCGTGTTCATGGATGTGTTTCTTCTGTTCGCGTGCTGGCAGGGGAACCGCGACTTATGGCGGGCCGCGGAGCGCGAAGCGGAACTGGAGGCCGCGCATGCCACCGTCGAGGAAAGAATCCGGGAGCGGACGGCCGAGTTGTGGCAGAAGGAAGAACAGTTCCGCCGGGCGTTCGAGGACGCCGCGATCGGCATGGCCCTGGTCTCGCCCGACGGACGATTCATTCGGGTGAATCGCGTCCTTTGCGAAACGCTGGGATACACCGAAACCGAATTGCTTGCGTGTTCTTTCCAGTCCATTACGCATGTGGACGACCTCGCCATCGACTTGGAGCACCTCCGCCGAACACTGGAAGGGTTGTCGAGCACGTACCAGATGGAAAAGCGCTACCGACGAAAGAATGGCCAGATCGTTTGGGCGACACTCGGCGTGTCGTTGGTGCGCGACAACGCCGGAAATCCCCTCCACTTCGTCTCGCAGGTCCAAGACATCACGGCACGGAAGGCGGGCGAAGAGGCCTTGGTGCGCGCCACGGCGATCGCCGAGGCGGCCAGCCGCGCCAAGAGCGAGTTCCTGGCAAACATGAGCCACGAGATCCGCACGCCGATGAACGGCATTCTCGGCATGACGGACCTGATTCTGGAAACGGACCTGACGCCGGACCAGCGCGAGTCGATCGGCCTCGTGAAGACTTCGGCCGACGCGCTGCTCACCGTCATCAACGACATCCTGGACTTCTCCAAGATCGAAGCCGGCAAGCTGGATATCGACCCGATCCCGTTCTCGGTGCGGGACACGGTTGGCGACACGCTCAAGGCGCTGGCGGCGCGGGCGCACGCCAAGGGATTGGAACTGGCGTGCGACACCGACCCGAAGGTGCCCGAAATGGCGCTGGGCGACGCGCACCGGCTGCGTCAGATCCTGACGAATCTCGTCGGAAACGCGATCAAGTTCACGGAGCGCGGCGAAGTGGTCGTCCGCTGCGAATGCCTGGAAGAACCGAACGACGCGATCCGCCTGGTGTTCCACGTAACGGATACGGGAATCGGCATTCCGCCGGCCAAGCTGCGGACGATCTTCGAGCCGTTCACGCAGGCCGACGGAAGTACGACGCGGAAATACGGCGGGACCGGCCTGGGCCTGACCATCTGCCAGCGGCTCGTCGAACTGATGGGCGGCCGCATCCACGCCGCGAGCGAGCCGGGCCGCGGAAGTACTTTCACGTTCGATGTGCGGCTGGAACGGGCCCGAGGATCGATCGAGCGGACCATCGTTCTGCCGGTGGACCTCAAGGGCGTGCCGATCCTGATCGTGGACGACAACGCCACGAACCGCCGCGTGCTCGCCGAGACGGTGCGCCACTGGGGTGCGAAGCCCACCTGCTCCGCCAGTGGACCGGAAGCCATGGACGAGCTTCGCTATGCCGCCGGCAATGGCACGCCTTTCCCCATCGTGCTGCTCGACGGCATGATGCCGGAGATGGATGGCTTCATGGTCGCGGATCGCATCGGCCGCGAGAAGGCGCTCGCCGGTGTCGCCATCCTCATGCTCACTTCGGCCGATCGGCAGGGCGACACCGCCCGCTGCCGCGACCTCGGCGTGGCATCGTACCTCGTCAAGCCCGTCAAGCCGGCAGAATTGAATCGGGCGATCGCCGCGGCTCTCTACGCCGCGACGCCACAAGCGGAACGGGCGACGAATCCGACGAATCCGACGATTGCGACGGTCCCGGGACCGGTGGCGGCCGTAGGCCGACGACTCCGCATTCTCGTGGCCGAGGACAATGTGGTGAATCAGCATGTGATCGTGAGTCTGCTCAAGAAGGCCGGCCATGCGGTGACCGTGACGGTCGACGGGAAGCAAGCGCTGGCCGCGCTCGCGAGCGAAGGTCCTTTCGACCTGGTTCTCATGGACGTGCAAATGCCCGAAATGGACGGGTTCGAAGCGACGGCCGCCATTCGCGAAATGGAATCGGGCACGGGCCGCCGGCAGCTCGTGGTGGCGATGACCGCGCACGCCATGAAGGGCGATCGCGAGCGTTGCCTGGCCGCCGGCATGGACGACTATGTCAGCAAGCCGATTCAACGCGCGGAACTCACCCGCGTGCTGGAGTGGGTCGCCGGGATCGTGCCGGTGTCCATCTCGTCGCAGACGCCGCCGCCGCGCCAGCGACCGCCCGTGCTGGACCGAACCGGAGCGTTGGAACGCCTGGGCGGCGACGAAGATCTCTTCGGACAGGTGGCGGCCGTGTTTCTCGCGGATGCTCCGAAAATCCGGGAGGAACTCCGTCGCGCGTTTTCCGCCGGCGATTTCGCGGAAATCCGGCGACTGTCTCACGGCCTCAAAGGCGCGGCCGGCTATGTGGGAGGACTGGCCACGGCCGAATCGGCGCGGGCCTTGGAAAATCTGGGCGCGGAGGGTTCACTCTCCAGCGCCGCGGCGATCCTCGACGATCTCGACCGCGAACTCGATCGGCTGACCGCCGCCCTCGGCGAACCCGTCGCTCTCCCGGCATAAACCCGCAATCGTCCCCAACTACCGTTTTCCCGTACGGCGATCATGACCGAGAATTCCACGACCGACACCACGACCCAAACCCCGGCCCCGTTGGCGAAGGACCACGCGGCACGGTCCGGCATCTCCGGCACCGTCCGCCTTGCCAAACGACGCGCCGTGCCACCGGAACCGATGCGCATCCTCATCGCGGAGGACGACGCCGTCTCGCGCATCGTCCTCGAACAGACCCTCAAAGGCTGGGGGCATTCCGTGGTGGTCACGAAGTGCGGCACCGAAGCGTGGGATGCGCTCCAGGCCGAAGATGCCCCGCAACTCGCCATCCTCGACTGGATGATGCCCGGACTGGAAGGTCCGGAAGTCTGCAGGCGCATCCGCGCGCTCGCGCGGCCGATCCCCACCTACCTCATCCTGCTCACCGCACGGGGCCTCACCGACGATATCGTCCTCGGCCTCGACAGCGGCGCCGACGACTACGTCACCAAACCCTTCGACCGCCAGGAACTCCGCTCCCGCATCCGCGTCGGGGAACGCATCCTGAACCTGCAACAGGGACTCGCCGACCGGGTGTGCGAACTCGAGGACGCGCTCAGCCAGGTGAAGGAATTGAAAGGCTTGCTTCCGATCTGCAGCTATTGCAAGGCCGTGCGCGACGATCGCAACTACTGGCACCGCGTCGAAACCTACATTGCCGCCCACTCCGGCGCGCGTTTCAGCCACGGCATCTGTCCCGGCTGCTGGAAGGACGTCGTCGAACCCGAAATCCAAGCCCTCGAAACGACAAGCTGATTCACATCCCCGTCGTCTCTTCGATCTTCCCGTTCCGCCACGCCCGGCGGACCGCCCAGCGATGGAAGAGGTGCGCGGCCGTTGCCAGCGCCGCCGTGCTCGCCAGCGTGGCCAGGAACAGTTCGCCAGTGCTCCACCCCGCCAGCGGCGATTGCCCGAGCGCCGACTCGGGCGCCGGCGCGCCGAGGATTGCGCGGCGCATCCCTTCCAGCCAGTAGGTCGTCGGCAGCGCGAGGCTCACCGGTTTCAACCAGCCCGGCAGGATCGCCAGCGGGAAGACCACGCCGCTGAGGAAGTAGACCACGCCCGCGATCCCTTCGCTCAGGAACATGCTGCTGCGGTTCATGTTCAAGACGGCCGACGCGAGCAGCATCCCCGCGGACCAGAGCATGACGAAGCCGACGGCGAGGAATGCGATCAGCCAGCCGATGCTGAGGTGGCCGAAACCGAGGCTGTCGCGGATACCAGGGAGGGCCAGGCCGGCGAGGATGGTGATGACGCCCCCGCCGATTCCTTCCATCGCCTTGGCGAAGCCGCGACCGAAGAAGTACGTCGCGAACTCGGCCGGGCTGATGAAGATGAACTTCAGCATCCGGTAACTCTCGCGGTCGGCGATGACGACCGACGACATGCCGAACATGACCGCGCCGACGAGGGCGTAGCAGGCGTTCGAGACGTAGACGTAGGGCAGGAATTCCTTGGGGACTCCGCGTCCGAAGGCGGAATCGGCGGCTGCATCGGCGGCGTAGAACATGCAGACGAGCATGAGCGAGCCGGTGACCGGCTTGACGACGAGGTAGAGCGTGAACAGCCAGGGATTCGCCCAGTTGCTCTCGACCTGCCAGCCGAGCCACGTGGACCACGAGAGCGTGCGGAGATGGGACATCGATCCAATTTTATCGATTCGGACCAACTCAAAACGGGAAATGAAAAATGCAAAATGATCGGACCGTTTTGCATTTTTCATTCCTCATTTTGCATGGGTCCAAACATTCTTACTCGATCATTCGGCTAAAATGGCTCCACCGGAACCGGAGCCATCGATGCTGAACAGCGCTCTCAAGGAAGAAATCGTCCGCCACCTTCCCAAGGTGAAGACACCCGCGCAATACCTCGGCGGCGAGATCAACAGCGTGCCCAAGGACCACCGGCAGGTCCGCGGCAAGCTCTGTCTCGCGTTCCCGGACGCTTACACGATCGGCATGAGCCACCACGGACTGCAGGTGCTCTACACGATCATGAACAACGACCCGCAATGGGCCTGCGAACGCGCCTTCGCCCCGTGGCTCGACTTCGAAGGCGTCCTCCGCAACCGCAAGCTGCCCCTGTACGGATTGGAAACCTTCACGCCGCTGCATCAGTTCGACGTCGTCGGCTTCAGCCTGCAATACGAGGTCTGCTACACGAACCTGCTGAACATGCTCGACCTCGGCGGCGTGCCGGTCTGGAGCAACGAACGGCTCGTGAGCGATCCGCTCGTGATCGCCGGCGGCCCGGGGGCGCAGAACCCCGAACTGCTCGCGCCGTTCGTCGATCTCTTCGTCATCGGCGACGGCGAACAGTCGCTGCCGTTCGTCATGAACAAGTGGATCGAGCTGAAGGAGAAGGCGTTGCGGGATGGGGATAACACCTATCGCCGCCGGCTGGAGATGCTCGCGGAAGTCGTCGGCAGCACGACATGGGCCTACGCGCCGGTCTTCTACGAATTCGATTACCACGCCGACGGCACGATCGCGTCGGTGAACCGGACGCGCGCCGACGTGCCGAAGGAAATCAACCCCTGCACGATCGACTGCGACTTCGATGCGATCCCGTTGCCGACGAAGCCGGTGGTCAGCTTCGTGCAGACGCCGCACGACCGGATCGCCATCGAGATCATGCGCGGCTGCCCGCACCAGTGCCGGTTCTGCCAGAGCACGACGATCAAGCGTCCCCTGCGGATGCGCTCGGTGGAAAGCATCGTCCAGGCCGCGCTCGACAGCTACCGCAACACCGGCACGAACGAGATCAGCATCCTCTCGCTCTCCACCAGCGATTATCCGCACTTCGAGGAGCTGGTGAAGCGGATGCACGAGGTCTTCCTGCCTCTGGGCGTGAACGTGAGCTTGCCGAGCCTGCGGATCAACCATCAGTTGAGGAGCCTGCCGAGCTTGATGCAGGGCGTTCGCAAGGCGGGCCTCACGCTCGCGCCCGAAGTGGCGCGCGACGACATGCGCGAGCAGATCCGCAAGCGGATCAAGAACGAGGACCTCTACGTCGGCTGCCGTGAGGCGTTCAAGAACGGCTGGCAGAAGGTGAAGCTCTACTTCCTCTGCGGTCTGCCCGGCGAGCGGCCCGCCGACCTCGACGGCATCGTCGAGATGGCCGAGACGATCAGCCAGATCAGCCGTGAGGTGACGGGGCGCTACAAGGATGTGACGGCGAGTGTGTCGAACTTCGTGCCGAAGCCGCACACGCCGTACCAGTGGAACGGCATGCAGACGCGCGAGTATTTCCGCTGGGCCGGCGACTACCTGCACCGGCAGAAGCGGATGAAGAGCGTGAAGATCAAGCAGCACGACATCGAGACGAGCCTGCTGGAAGGCATCCTGACGCGCGGCGACCGCCGCGTGTCGCCGGGCCTGTATGAGGCCTGGAAGCTCGGGGCGCGCATGGACGGCTGGAAGGAGTGCTTCAACCCGGACCTCTGGTGGAGCACGTTCCGCGACCTCGGCATCGACGTGCCGTTCTATTCGCAGCGGCAGCGCCCGATCGGCGAACGGCTGCCGTGGGACCATGTGAACGTGAAGAAGGGCCGGGCGTATATGGAGAAGGAGCAGGAGCGCAGCGTGATCCAGCTCAAGGTGATGGCGGAAGCCGTCGGCGGCGAGCCGACCGGCTGCGGGGGGTGAGCCACCGTTTTTCGTTTTGAGTTTTCGGTTTTGAATTGGTCCGATTCGATCGGGACCAATGAAAAATGCAAAACGTAAAACCATCAGATTAAGACGCGATCACTCAACATCTTCCGCACCGTCGCGGCTTCGCGCTCGCCGATGGGATTGCCGGCGAGCAGCAGCTTCTTGAGGGGACTTTCCACCAGTCGCCGGGCCAGTTCGATTGCGCCCATTCCGTCGATGCGATTTCCCCGCAGGTCGAGGTACTCTAGCGTCTCGACGAGCGGCGATTGAGCCAGCCGCACGGCCCCGTCGCGGGTGAGGAAGTTCCGGTTCGCACTGAGCGCCTTTAGTTCCGGCATGCGCCGGCCGCGGACGAAGTCCCGCCAGCCGGGATCGCCGAAGCGGTTGCGATCGAGAACGAGCGATTTCAAGCGAATCCAGACTTCACCGCGCGCGAACGTTGCAAGGCCGCGATCGCCGAGTTGGCACCCGGCGAGGATGAGCTTCTTGAGCGTGGGGCGGAACGGAAGGGCGTTCAGCCGTTCGAGTTTCTTGGTCGTGTCATCGCGCGTCGCCGGCCCGCCACTCGGGATCAGATGAAACTCCTGGAGTTGTTCCTCCAGCGGGTACCGGGCAAGCGGCGCCAGTTCCGATGCGTTCCAATCCACGGCGAGCGCGTCGAGGTGCTTCGCGAGCGGTGCCGAGCAGAGCACGGCCATCGCCTCGGTTCCTGTCAATTGCATCGTCAATCGCCGCAGGGCGCTCCAATCGCTTTTGATGAAAAGCGCGCGGGCCGAATCGTCGGTCAAGGGTCCGAACAAACCCAGGACTCGAATCCGTTGGAGCTCGGGTACGGACCAATCCGGTGTGAATTCGGGTTTCAGCGCACGGAACAGAACTCGCGTGATGGGCTCGGCAGCCAATAGTCGTCTCACGGCGTGGCCGTCGCCCAGCCGGTGCGGGATGATCTCGGGCGCTTCGAGGAAGCCGCGTTCGAAGCGGATCGCGGGCATTCCTTCGGGGGGAATGTAGACCGATCCGGCGGGCGTCTCGTGGCCGACGTGCAGCGCCAGCGCGGCCCCGCGCGATCGCAACGGTCGCCAGTTTGCCGGCTGCCCGAACGCGTCGCAGGCGTCCTGAATCCACGCCGGCAGGTTCGCCTTCAGCGTCTCGGCGGTGCGACGGAAGAGTGCCTTCGCCTCTTCGCTTCCGGATTGCATTCGTACCAGACGAACCTGATCGCGAATGAAGCCGGCACGGGCCACGTCGCCCTGCTCCTCGATCCAGTCGGCGAACGCGAGCCTGGGCGCATCTTCCTGTGGGTTCGCGGCGATGGCGGCTATGAGGGCGTCGCGATCGATCATGCCCAGTCTCGAACTCATTTTGCATTTTGCATTGATCATTTTGAATTGATCCGATCGATCCGGACCAATGCAAAATGCCGAATGCAAAACTCAGAATCGGCCCGACAACACCATGCGAGCTTGAGCGATGTCCCGGTGGAGCTGCTCCTTCAAGGCGTCCACGTTTGCGAATGGCTTCGTGTCCCGCAGGCGCGCGACAAATTCGACTTGCAGGACGGTTCCGTACAGGTCGCCCGCGAAGTCGAGCAGGTGGATTTCGATCTTGCGGGCACCCTCGCCGAAGGTCGGGTTCGGGCCGACGTTCGCCGCGGCGGGATGGGCACCGGCGCGTACGGCGTAGACGCCGTCGGCTGGAAGCAGCGTTCGAACGTTCGCCAGGTTCGCCGTCGGGAAACCGATCGTGCGGCCGCGCTTCGCGCCTTCGACCACGTCGCCGACTATGCAATACGGATGATCGAGCAGCTCCGCCGCGAGCATTACATTGCCGGCGTTCACAGCCCCGCGCACGCGGCTGCTCGAGATCGCTTCGCCCCCGTGGAGCAGCGGCGGCACCTCCTCGAACGCGACTCCGGCCCCGGCGCAGAGCGCCCGCATCGTTTCGACGTTTCCGCCCCGACCACGGCCGAAGTGGAAGTTGTACCCCTCCGCGATCGCCTTCGCCCCGAGCTGCCGGACGAGCACGTCCTCGAAGAACGCCTCCGCGCTCAAGGCCAGCAGGCTTGCGTCGGTTTCCAGAACGACGACGTGATCGGCCCCCGCGCGGGCCAGCGCGGCGGCACGCTCGGCGAGCGTGGCCAGCGGCAACTTCCACGCGGGCGGGTTCAGCAGCGCGACCGGCGGCGGATCGAACGTGACGGCGACGGTTGGACCGCCCCGCGCATCCGCGAGCTTCTTCGCCGTGGCGACGAGCATCGCGTGGCCGCGGTGGACGCCGTCGAAGTTCCCGATCGTCACCGCGCCCCCGCGCAGTTCATCGGGCGGATAATCGGACCATTTCAATCGGTGGATCGCCATCGGTATTTATGATGCTAGACAAAGCGGTACCGTCGAGGCGAATCGGCGATGGGCGACGAACTGTTTCGGGCGTTTCTCCGTCACGACCGACCGGCCGTCTGCCGTTCACCGGATGGCCGATGGTGCGACGATCCGCCGCTTGCACTCCTGCCCGGTTCGTTCAATCCGCTCCACGAGGGGCATGTCCAACTGGCGTCCGTCGCCGCGAACATGCTCGGAGTCTCGGTTGCGTTCGAGCTGAGCCTGGCGAACGTGGACAAGCCGGAACTGGACGCCGCGGAGGCGTTGCGCCGGCTGGAGGCGTTTCGCGGCGTTGCGCCGGTCTGGCTGACGCGCGCCGCCACCTTCGAGCGCAAAGCTTGCCTCTTCCCCGGCTGCGCGTTCGTGATCGGCTACGACACGGCCGTGCGGCTCGTGGACGCGAAGTATTGCGGCGGGGACGTTTCAGAACGGGATGCGATGATCGCGCGCTTCCGCGCCGCCGGCCACCGGTTCGTGGTCGGCGGCCGGCGAGTCGACGACGCGTTTCGAATCTGGAATCAACCGCGCGAGGACTGGCGGGATTTGTTCCTTCCGCTCGGCGAGGAGGCGTTCCGGGTGGACCGCTCCTCGACCGAACTGCGGAACCGTTAAGGGTTGGGCTTCGGCGGCGCGGGCGGCGCGGCGGCCGGCGCGGGAGCCG
>JALHPZ010000016.1 GCA_022842245.1 Gemmataceae bacterium | reverse complement strand
GATGGGGGAAAGGGGGCGGTGTCGCGCGGGGCGACTTCGTCCGGGCAAAACACGCTCGGAAACGGAATCGCCGTAGTAAAAGTCAAAGTCGATAGCTGCGTGAAATATGCGGGCTAGAGCGGTTCTCGGTTTGCTGTAGCGCGACGGGGTCGGTTCGGGTAGGGTGGCAACCTCCGTCAGGACGATGCCATGAAAGCCTACTCGCTGGATCTTCGGGAACGGGTTCTCAAAGACGCGCAGGCCGGACTCGCGACATCGGCGGTCGCCGCGAAGTACTCGGTCAGCCCGGCGTGGGTCCGCCGCGTGAAGCAGCGGGCTGCCGCCGGCCAGTTCGGGCCGAAGTCCCAACGCCGCGGTCCGGTGCCCGCCGCGGAACGCTTCGCCGACCAGATCCGCGCGGCGGTACGCGAAGCCCCCGACGCCACGCTCGACGAGTACCGCCAGCGGTTCGGCCTGCCGCTGTCGCGGGCCACCCTGGCCCGGGCGCTGGTGACGCTCGGCCTGTCGCGAAAAAAAAGTCGCTCCGGGCCAGCGAGCAGGACCGGCCGGATGTGAAGGCGAAGCGGGACGAGTGGATCGCCACGCAGCCAACACTGGATCCGGCGAAGCTGGTCTTCCTCGACGAGACCTGGGCCAGCACCGCCATGACCCGCAGCCACGGCCGCTGCCCGCAGGGCGAACGCCTGGTGATGGACGTACCGCACGGCCACTGGAAGACGACCACCTTCGTGGCGGCGTTGACGCTCGGCGGTCTGGCGGCCCCGACGGTGGTGGACGGCGCGATGACCGGCGACCTGTTCGTGGCCTACGTCGAGCAGCAGTTGGTGCCGACGCTTTCGCCGGGCGACGTGGTGGTGATGGACAACCTGTCGAGCCACCACCGGGCCGGGGTGCGGGCGGCGATCGAGGCGGTTGGAGCCGAGTTGAAGTATCTGCCGCCGTACAGCCCGGACCTGAACCCGATCGAAAAGGCGTTCGCGAAGTTGAAGGCGTTGTTGCGGCGGGCGGCGAAGCGGACCGTCGCGGACCTCCAGCAATACCTGGGCGTGGCGCTCGATGCCTTCTCACCCGCGGAGTGCGCCAACTACATCCGTAGCTGTGGCTACCGAGCCGCTACGGCAACCTGAGAACCGCTCTAGTCTCGTGTCCATCTTGACAGGCGAAATCGTTGGCGACAGACATGCCAGACTCGACGTCGCGCCGCAGGTTGGGCGGCCCATCGACATCGACCCGCGAACTGCGCTCAGGGATGAATCACAGGAGGCGACGCCGATCGATGTCGTGCGAGAAAACGCACGAGGAGAGTCCCGAATGCGATGGCCGCCAAACCCAATCCGGTCAGGAGCCATCGCTGGTATCCGGTGGATTCCGCCCGCGTTGGACCGTCCGATGAGATATTACCACGATCCGGTCGTGTCGCGACGTCATTCAAGTGCGTATCGGGTTGAACCGTGAACCGCTTTTTCGCCACATGACCGTCTCCCGTGTCCGCCACAAACCAATATTGCCCCGGGGCGGGAGTCGGAACGATCAGGATTCCCTTGGCATCGGTTCGACCTTCCGCAATCTTCCGATTCTGGTCATCATGGATCACGACCTTCGCATCGACGGCGGGAGCATCGTCATCGTAATAGACTTCAACCGTCGTTCGTGAACCGGATATCCGCACCTCGGCACCGAGCGAGTGCGCCTCGACCGACCCGATCAGACCGATCATCCAGCCCATGATCGCTATAGAACGAATCGAACGCATGCAAACACACTCAGCAGTGTTACCGTTTGCGATATCGTAATATCGTCCGATTTGTTCGTCAATGAGTAGCTGGTGGATTTCCCGCTGATGGCATTTCTTGCCACTTCGACTCATCGAAGTTTCGCATCCTTACGAATGGGAGAATCGCCGATGGATTTCTCCCCCGTGAAACGGATGGCCGGGAACTCGTAATGAGCGTTCGGAATTGATTCCTGGGATTTCGGAAATCGTGTTGTGACCGGATCATGAAAGCGATCCGACCATGGGGTGACATGACTCGAACGGCGGCAGTCGAACGATCGAGCGAATTCG
This sequence comes from Gemmataceae bacterium, assembly GCA_022842245.1. Taxonomy (GTDB): domain Bacteria; phylum Planctomycetota; class Planctomycetia; order Gemmatales; family Gemmataceae; genus Limnoglobus. The sequence goes on along the minus strand of JALHPZ010000016.1, from coordinate 129,196 downwards.
AGTCCAAGGAGCCGACCCGCTCACCCCACGAAGACGCCTCCGGTGAAGCCGGCGAAGCTGTCGAAGTCCAACGCGGTGGGCGGGGTGCCGGCGGGAGCAATGTTCTTCCCCAGATACGCCGTCACCCGCGAACCCGCTTTCGATCCCGAACCGACCACGAGGTCGGCGCGGTTGTCGCCGTCCAGATCCTTCACCGCCAGTCGGATGCCGCCGCGACTGTCCGAGTCGCCGCCGAAGAAGTTCGCCAGGTTCACGTACTGATTGCTCAGCAAACTCTTCCCATCGAATGCCAGCACGCGCGGCCCGCCACCGGGGCCGCCGCCGGCGATGAGGTCGGCGAAGCCGTCGCCGTTCAGGTCGCCCGCCGTCACGAAGATGCCGTTGCGGAGCGTCTGCTCGAAGGCAAAGAAGTCGCCGAAGATCTTCTCCGGTGTCTTGCTCAAGGTCGTGCCATCGAAGGCGGCGACGCGCGGCCCGCCGCCGAAGCCGGCGACGACGATCAGGTCGCCGACGCCGTCGCCGGTCATGTCGGCCACGCTGGCGCGGGCACCGCCGCGGAAGTTCACATCGTCGATGCCGAAGAAGCTGACGATCTTGGCGAAGCCGCTGCCGCTGTACATGTTGACACGCGGGCCGCCGCCCTCGTCGGGCGTGATGGCGAGGCCGCTCGCATCGCCGGTCTCCGTTCCGGCGAAGGTAATCCCCGTGAAATGCTTTGCACCCCCGAGAGTAATCGCGGATGATCGTTCACTTCGAAAGTGGCGAACCTCGGAGGACCAGAACCGAGCATGCGAGAATCCGAATCGAATCCGACCGGTTCGTCGCCAACCACGCCGTTCGTTCCCGCACCGCGCACCGACAGTGAAACACGGGATCACGTTTCGGCGTCGAGCGAACCCGATTCGCTCGCGGAACTGGGACGGCGGATCACCGTCGCGTCGACGTCGGCGCGATCGGGCACCTACCGTTTCCAGTCGGGCCAGATGCTCGCCGATCGTTATCGCATCGTGGCCGCGCTAGGTCACGGCGGGATGGGCGAAGTGTACCGGGCGGACGACCTATCTCTAGGCGTACCGGTCGCCCTGAAATTCCTTCCTGAATCGGTGAGTGCGGACGAGGAACGGCTCGCCCGGTTCCGCAAGGAAATCGCGGCGGCCCGGCAGGTGAGTCATCCGAATGTCTGCCGGGTGTACGACATCGCCGAGGCCGACGGGCAGGTCTTCCTCAGCATGGAGTTCATCACCGGCGACACGCTCGCGGCGGCGCTGCGGCGGCACAAACGATTGCCGGCCGCCCTGGCGATCGAACTCGGGCGGCAGATCGCGCTCGGGTTGGACGCGGTGCACGAGGAAGGATTCGTCCATCGGGACTTGAAGCCGGCGAACGTGATGCTGGACGGTCGGGGTCGAGCGAAAATCACGGACTTCGGCCTGGCGGTGGGCACCGGCGAAGCGAGCGGCGCCGATGCCCACGCGGGAACGCCCGCGTATCAGGCACCCGAACAACTCGCGGGCGAAGGCGTCAGCGAGCGGACGGACATATACGCGTTCGGGGTGCTCCTGCAGGAACTGCTGACGGGCCGCCGCCCGTTCGTCGGCAAATCCCGCCAGGACCTGCTCGATCGGCAGCGCACGACGCTTCCCGTTCCGCCCTCAACGGTCGTCCCGGGGGTTCCACCGGAGGTCGATCAGATCCTGCTCCGATGCCTCGCGCCGAATCCGGCCGACCGCCCGGCGTCGGCGCACGCGGTCTGGCGCGCCCTGCCCGGGAACGACGCGCTCCTCGCCGCGCTCGCGGCGGGACAGACCCCGAGCGCCGATCAGGTCGCGAACGCGGGCGGTGAGGGCCGGTTGTCGCGCCGGATCGCGATCGGCTTGCTCGCGGTGTTTTTTGCGTTCCTCGCGGTGGTGATGGTCTTGAAGGAACGCGCCACGACCTTGCGCTTCGTCCGGTTGGAAAAGACTCCGATCGAACTGACCGATCGCTCGCAGGCGATCTTGAAACGACTAGGCCACGATGCGCCGGTCGTGGACCGTCATGGGCACTTCGCACAACAATACGACTACGAGGATTGGTCCTTGCTGCACGATCGCACGCCGCGACGCTGGGCGGCCCTGGCCGACGGACGCGCGGGGTTGCTGTTTCGGTACCAACAGGCGTCGGACTCGTTCCAAGGCCTTTCGATGCGCGTTACCGATCGCGCGACGGTGAGCGGCGAACCGGGATGGGCGACGGTTGTTCTGGACGTTGCGGGGCGACTGGTGCGGATCGCCCGCGTTCCGTGGCCGGGTTCCAAGCCGGTCCCTGCGAACTGGCAGGAGTTGTTCGCGGCGGCGGGGTTGGAACCGGCCGCATTCGCTCCTACCGAACCGGACCCCGATTGGGACCCGACGGTGCCGACGGATCGGCGGTTCGCATGGACCGGCGAGTTTCCGGGTCGGCGGGAGTTCCCGCTGCGCATCGAGGCCGGTACCTTTCGGGGTGCCGCGGTCTACTTCCGGTGCGTGCCGCCCTGGGATGTACCTCCGGCCCGAACGGACTGGGGATCGGCAAATCGGGTTTCGCCGATGGCCGGATGGGCGCTCGACATTACGTTGCTGCTGGTCGGCGGCCTTCTTGCGGTTTGGAACCTGCGCCGCGAGCGCGTCGATCTCGCCGGCACCGGCGTCATGGTGCTGAGCACGACGTTCGCCTGGTTTCTCGGCCTCGCGCTCGGCATCGACCACGCCGGGGATTCCAAGACCGAATTGGACCGCCTCGGCCACATCCTCGGCATCGCATTGTTCAGCGGCGCGAAACTTGGAATTGCCTACCTCGCGCTGGAACCTTATGTACGCCGACACTGGCCCTGGCAACTCGTCGGCTGGGTTCGACTGCTCGCCGGCCGCTGGCGCGACCCCCGCGTCGGCGCCGATGTACTCATCGGTGTCGCCGCCGGCGCGATCTTCGCCACCGGATACCTCTCATTGCTGGAACTCCCCGGCTGGCTCGGCCTGCCCAAGAACCCCCGCTATGGCATGGCCTTTATCACCGCACCGCTTTCCGAAGCCCCCTTCCTCGCCGCACATGCGATCACCCGCGCCACCGTCGTCTTCTTCGCGGCGTTTCTTCTGTTCCGCGTCTGCCGCAAACCCTGGATCGGATTCCTCGCCACCGTCGCCGTCGCCACGGCCTTCCTCGCCAATTACTCCACGGATTCCCCCTGGCTCTACTACGCCGGTTGCGGCGTCCTCGGCGTCTTCGGCATCGCCATCTTGCTGCGATTCGGGCTTCTTACCGGCATCGTCACCATCTTCACGCACTACTTCGTGTGTCGATCCCTCATCACCTGGGACCTAACAACCTGGTACTGGAGCGGCACCCTGCTCCATTCCGGTTTTCTGCTGACGCTCGTTGGATATGGTTTCGTCGGCGCGATCGGTAGATGGCACCGTCACTCGGCGAGCGAGCGAAAACGAATGGCATGATCCGTTTCGTTCCCCTCGACGCCGTCGCGATGCACCATACTTGGCTTGCCACTCGATCTCAGTCCATCGGGCAAGGGACCGCGCCCCAGATGTATTTCGCGTATTCCGCGATCGACCGATCGCTGGAAAACTTGCAGGATCGAATGACGTTGAGCGCGGCCATTTTGGCCCAATCAGAGCGGTTCCTGTAGAGCGCGGCGATTCGACCCTGAGTCGCGACGTAATCGGTCAGATCGGCCAAGTGCATGTAATGATCGCCGTGTGTCAGGAGGGTGTCGTGGATCGGCTGGAAGATCCCCGGTTCGTCCCTGCAGAAGTAGCCGGAAAAGATCATGTCGAGGACTTCCCGGGTTTCCGGATCGTGGTTGTAATGCCAGCGCGGGTCGTACCAGCCCTTGTTGGCGGCGACCTGATCGGCCGTCAGCCCGAAGAGGAAAATGTTATCCTCCCCGACTTCCTCCGCGATTTCCACGGTCGCCCCGTCGCGGGTACCGATCGTGATGGCACCGTTCATCATGAACTTCATGTTGCTGGTCCCGCTGGCTTCGTACCCCGCCGTGGAGATCTGCTCGGAGACATCGGCGGCCGGGATTAGATGTTCGGCCAACGTGCAGGAGTAGTTGGGCAGGAACTCGACGCGGAGCCGGTCGCGCACGGCGGAGTCCGAGTTTACGACGCGGGCGACGGACGTGATGAGTTTGATAATGACCTTCGCCAGCCAATACGCCGGAGCGGCTTTGCCTGCGAAGAGATAGGTCCTTGGCGGGAATGGAATCTTCGGATCCTTTCGGAGCCGGTTGTACCAGATGACGATCTGCAGGACATTGAGCAGTTGCCGTTTGTACTCGTGGATCCGTTTGATCTGGCAGTCGAAGATCGTATCCGGGTTTAACTCGATCCCGGCCGTGGAGCAGATCCAATCCACGAAGCGCACTTTGGCGGCTCGTTTCGCGGCGAGGAACCCGTCCAGAAACGCCGGATCCTGGGCGAGCGGTTCGGCCCGCTTCAGATGGTACAAGTTGACGATCCAGGAGTCCCCGATCGCATCCGTCAGGAGTTTCGCGAGCGGAGGGTTGGCGAGTTTCAGCCACCGTCGCGGGGTGACGCCATTGGTCACGTTGCGAAAACGCTGAGGGAAGATGTGGGCGAACTCCGGCATGGTTTTGGTACGCAGCAAGTTCGAATGGATGGCGGCGACGCCGTTGGTGCTGTGCGTTCCCACGATCGCCAGGTGGGCCATCCGGACTTTCTTTTCCGCGCCTTCTTCGATCAGGCTGACCGCCGCCAAGCGGGTTTCGTCGTTGTGGAGTTTCTCCCGCACCTCGTCGAGGAATCGGCGATTGATCTCGTAAATGATCTCGAGGTATCGGGGAAGGAGCGTGGCAAAGAGATCGACCGGCCACTTTTCGAGCGCTTCGGGCAGTAGCGTGTGGTTGGTATAAGCGAGGGTGCGAACGGTCAGGTCCCACGCTTGTTCCCACGGAAGTATGGCTTCGTCCAGCAAAATCTTCATCAGTTCGGCCACGGCCATCGCGGGGTGCGTATCGTTGAGTTGAATCGCGACCTTGTCCGGCAAGTCTTTCCAGTCGTTACCGCGACGGCGGAAGCGCGCCACGATATCCGCCAGGGAACACCGGACAAGAAAGTACTCCTGCAGGAACCGCAGGGACCGGCCGCGAGAAGTGGAATCGTCCGGATAGAGCACGCGGGTGACGCTTTCAGCCATGACACGATCGGATACGGCTCCGAAGAAGTCCCCGCTGCTGAATTCGCCGAATTTGAATTCACGCGGGGTGGCGGCTTTCCAAAGACGCAGCGTATTGATGGTCCGGCCACCATACCCCACGACCGGGCGATCGTAAGGAATCCCCACTAAGCGCATGGGCTGGCCCGAATGCGTGGTCAGTTCGCCGTGGCGGGCTTCGAACGTGACCGCGAGCGGGGCCACGACGGATTCGTTCGGTCGGGACACTTCCCATGGATCCGGAAATTGCAGCCACGGGTCCGGATGCTCGACCTGGTATCCGTTCACGATCTCCTGTCGGAAGATGCCGTAGTCGTAGCGCAGCCCGTAACCGATGGCGGGAAACTGGAGCGAAGCCAGCGAGTCGATGAAGCACGCCGCCAAACGCCCCAGTCCGCCGTTCCCCAGTCCGGCGTCCGGTTCTGTCTCCAGCACCTGGCCCCAGTCCTGTCGCGGGTCCGACCGCAAGTCTTGCAGGACGAACTGCTCGACCCCCAGGTTGATGATGTTGTTGACCATCGACCGGCCAATCAGGAATTCGAGCGAGAGGTAGTAGACCTGTTTCGGATTGTTCTTGTCATGGGTCTCGGCGGTTGTCACCCAGCGCTGGGCGAGAATGTCCCGCAACGTTCGGGCGACGGCTTCGAACCGCTCCCGTTGCGTCGCGGATTCGATGCGCACGCAGTGATCGAAGACCACGTGACGGTCGTAGTAGTCCCGGTCCGTGAAGCGGAACCCGGTTGTTTCGTAGCGAGCGAGAGGGTTGGTAGAGGGCATCGGGCGAACTCGCGATCGGCAGGCCAGGCGGGAATTGATGAGCGGCCGCGGCAGATTCGGACCGCTCGCTGGAATGCGATCAGTGTATCCGGTTCGTCCGACACCGGGCACGAACCGATTGGCTAGCCTGCAAGTGAGTTCGTGTCCGCGGTGCGTCGGACGACGAGCACCGCGGGGATTCACTGTCGAACTGTCGGCCGGATTGGTTCGATCACTTCGGCTTCTGGACGGTGAGCTTGCGGCTGTAGATCGTCTTGCCGTGCGCGATGTAGAGCGTGCTGTGGTCAGGGCCGGCGAGGATGCACGTCGTCAGCGGTTGATCGGCGTCAACCTTCGGCAGCACGCCGCAGGGGCGGCCGGTTGGATCGAAGATCTGCACGCCGAGCTTGCTCGTGACGTAGTACCGCCCGGCTTTATCGACCGCCATCCCGTCGCATTGGGAGTTCTGGATGTACGGCGGCGGTTCGTTGAATTTGAACTCGCCCTTGGGATCGATCGGCAGGCGCATCGGCATCGTCGGCATCTTGGCGTCGAGGACGCCCTGCGCATTCACGCGGAACGTCCAGGTGTGCGTGCCGCCGTAATCCGACACGGCCAGCGTGCCGCCGTCGTTCGAGATCGCGATGCCGTTGGGTTTATTGACGCCCGTATCCACGACTTTCACGTCACCGGTCTTCGGGTCGATGCGCGTCACCTGTTTCGCACCGGTCTCCGTGATCAGGATGAAACCGTCTTTCGTCACCGCGAGGTCGTTCGGAGTCACCCCTTCCGCGACAACCTTGACTTCGCCACTGGCGGGACTGATCGCGATGACCCGCTTCTTCGCCCCCTGACAGCCATACAGCACCGATTCATCCGGGCTGAATTCCAGGCCGCTGACCGACTCCTTGCAGATCTCCTTGCGCGTACCGTCGACGCCGATGCGGAGGACGGCGGGCGCCCGCATGTCGCAGAAGTACAAGTTGCCGGCCTTGTCGGCGCAGAGCGCGTCCGCGAAGCCGAGGTCCTTGGCGACGACCTGCCACGATTGATCGCGCACTAGCAGGTTGAGCAGAGTCAGGTCGCCCCCGAGGTCACCCTTGGTATCGAAGACGGGCGTGTGCTTTTCCTTGCGCCAGAGCCACTTCATCGCCTCGGGGAACTTCGACCCGCCGAAGTCGGCATTGTGGGCGTAGCCTTCTGCCCAGTCGAAGCGGACGTCATAGGCCATGTACTTGAGCGCGGACGCCATCTGCTGGTTCACCCACGGCCAGCTTCCGAAGGCGTTGTCGATGTCGCCGCTCGTGTCGGCCATGTATACGCGGATCGGTTTGGGTTCCGTCTTGCGGACCAGCGTGGGGTAGACGTCGCCGCCGCGCAGGTTCGTGAAACTGCCGACGCTCGAGTAGACCTTGCGGAAGACGTCGGTGCGCTCCCAAGCGGCGGTGAAGGCGCAAATCGCACCGGAACTGGAGCCGCCGATCGCGTGCGTCTCCGGGTCGTCCGAGATCGAGTACTTCTTCTTGACTTCCGGAATGATCTCTTCGGTCAGGAATCGCACGTAGCGTTCACCGAGGCTGTCGTACTCGAAGCCGCGGTTGGAGTGCCGCCCTTGCACGCGCGGCTTGCCCTTCTCGTGGCCTGGGTTGATGAAGACCGCGATCGTCGGCGGCATGTCGCCGCGCGCGATCAGGTTGTCAAAGACGGTCGGCACGCGCCAGCGGCCGTTGACGTTCTTCATCCCCTCGCCGTCCTGAAAGACCATCAGAGCGGCGGGTTTGTCCGCGGAGTATTGCGCCGGGACATAGATCGACCAGGCTCGCGTTGTGTTCGGGAAGATCTTCGATTCGAACTCCGGCATTTGTTCGACCTTCCCCTTCGGCACGCCGTCCTTCGCGACGGCGTCCGGGTGAGGCTTCCATTCCGGTTTCGTTTCGACGTGCGGCAGTTTCGTGCTTTCGGACTTGTCGTTCCAGAGCCACTTGAGCGCCTCGGGCAACCCTTCGCCGCCCCACTTGCCGCTGTGGCCGCCCTCGGTCATTTCGAGCTTGTAAGTGTAGCCGGCGAATTGCAGCGCCATCGCGAGTTCCTGATTACCGAGCGGCCAGTTGCCGTGGAGGTTGTTCAGGTCGTCCTTGCCGTCCTGCAGGTACACCTTGATCGCCTTCGGCTTGGCCTTCGTCTTGCGCACGAGGCCCGGATAGGCCCAACCGCCGCGGATGTTCGTGAAGCTGCCGATGTGGCTCAGCACGAGGCCGAACTGCTCCGGCTTCTCCCACGCGACCGTGAACGCGCAGATGCCGCTCGACGAGATGCCGCAGACGGCCCGCTTCGTCGGGTCCTTCGTGACGTTCAACCCCTTGAGCGCCACCGGCAGGAATTCTTCGACCAGGAACTTCGCATAAGTGTCGCCCATCGAGTCGTATTCGAACGAGCGATTGCTTCGGGCCTGCGCGCCGGGCATGGTGGCCGGGATCGTGCCCGGATTCACGAACACGGCGATCGTCACGGGCATCGCCTTCTTGTGGATGAGATTGTCGAACACGATCGGCACGCGGAAGCCGCCCTTCGGGTTCGCGTAGCCGCTGCCATCCATGAATACCATCAGCGCGGCCGGTTCTTCGGGCTTGTACTGCGCCGGCACATAGACACTGTAGTCGCGTTTCGTGCCGGGATAGATTTTGCTCTCCGAGAACTGGTCCGACGTCACTTTCCCTTGCGGGACGCCGGGCTGCACGATGCGGTCGGGATGGTCCTGCGCCGTCGAACGGCCGGGGGAAACGGACAGTGCAAAGACGAGGGCGAGCAATCCCGGCAGGAGAGGTTTCATCGACGGACTCCCGGTAGCAGTGCGTTCGGACAGCGGGATTTCTTTACCGAAAATTTGATTCACTTCCAGAATCCTGGCGGGGATGCCAGAAGAACCGAATCACAATCGTCCGTTCGTACGCGGTACGCGATTTTCCATCGCAATTCCGACCATGACACGTTATGCTCGATAATCCCGCCGAAGTGGACCGTTGCACGGTCGCCGATCCGTCTCCAATTATTATCGAGTCCGACGATGCCCGCCGGAACACCTTCGCCAGCCGTACCCATTCGAGAGCCAGGCCCCTGTCCGGGTCCGGCCGGCCTCTCGCGCCGAAACATGCTCCAGATCGGCGCGATTGGCGCACTCAACCTTTCGCTGCCGAACCTCCTGGCGGCACGCGAACGACGATCGCAGTCGAGCGCCGCGGATTCGTGCATCCTCGTATTCCTCAACGGCGGCCCCAGCCACCTCGACATGTGGGACATGAAGCCGGACCTGCCGAAGGAGATGCGCAGCGAGTTCCAACCCGTCGCCACGTCGGTGCCGGGCATACGGGTCTGCGAACACCTGCCACGGCTTGCGAAGATCATGGATCGCTGCACGCTCGTGCGGTCCGTCCACCACAAGGAAGTCGCGCACGCCCCGGCCGTGTACACCGCGCTCACCGGCATCCCGAGCGGCGTGAAAGCCGGCATCGTCGGCGCGAAGCCCACGGACCACCCCGCCATCGGTTCCGCCGTCGGCTACTTTCGGCCACCCACGTCGAAAGTGATGCCCTACGTCCTGATGCCTTACCTGACGGCGGAGGGCGCGGGCGGACCGCCGCAACCGGGCTTCCTGGGTGGTTGGCTCGGCAAGACGAACGACCCGTTCCTTGTGCTCAAGGGCGGCAAGGATCCGGCCGGCTTTGACCTGCCCGCGTTGACCCCCGAAGCCGGGATGACCCTCGACCGCGTGCGCGATCGCAGCGAGTTATTGAACGGCGTGAACCGCGTCGGAAGTTCCGCGCGGAGCGGACAGGCCGACGCGCTGGAACGGCTCCAAGCCCGCGCCTGCGATCTGCTCACTTCATCGAGCGCCCAGCGCGCCTTCAAGCTGGATCAGGAATCCGCGAAGGTCCGCGACGCCTATGGCCGGAACATCTACGGCCAAAGCCTGCTGCTCGCCCGGCGGCTGGTCGAAGCCGGCACGCGCCTCGCCTGCATCTCGTGGGCGCCGGACGCCAACGCCACCTGGGACACGCACGGCAACAACTTCGGCAAACTCAAGAACGAACTCCTCCCGCCCTTCGACCGCGGGTTCACACAACTCATCACCGACCTGACCGACCGCGGGTTGCTGGAACGCACGCTCGTCGTCGTCATGGGCGAGATCGGTCGCACGCCGAAAATCAACGGGGGCGCCGGCCGCGATCACTGGGAGTTTTGCTACTCCGTACTCTTCGCTGGGGGCGGATTGAAGGGCGGATACGTCCACGGCGCCAGCGACCGGCATGGCGCCTACCCCAGCCTGAACCCGGTAACTGCCAGTGACATCGTCGCAACGATCTATCATGCGATGGGGATCGCACCGGATTCGATGCTCACCGACCCGCTCAACCGCCCGCTCATGCTTGTACCCGACGGCGAGCCGATCCGGGATCTGTTCGCCTGATTCCTACCCGCGCCCCACGAGCGGCATCTGGCTCGCCATCACGGTCATGAACAGTACGTTCGCTTCGAGCGGCAGCCCGGCCATGTAGACCACGGCCCGCGCCACGTGCTCCACGTCCATCCGAGGCTCGACCGCGATCGTGCCGTTGGCCTGCAAGATTCCGTCCGCCATCCGGGTGGTCATTTCCGTCGCGGCGTTGCCGATATCAATCTGACCGCAGGCGATGTCGTACTTGCGACCGTCCAGCGATGTGGACTTGGTGAGGCCGGTGATCGCATGCTTCGTGGCCGTGTAGGGCGCGGAATTCGGACGAGGCGCGGTCGCGGAGATCGACCCGTTGTTGATGATCCGCCCCCCGCGCGGCGACTGGGCCTTCATCACCTTGAACGCCTCCTGAGTGCAAAGGAACGGCCCGGTGAGATTCACATCCACCACCTGCCGCCACTGTGCGTAGCTGAGGTCTTCCAGCGGCACCGCCGGAGCGCTGATCCCGGCGTTGTTGAAGAGTACGTCAAGACGGCCGAACTCGTGAACCGTCCTCTCGAACAGAGATTGAACCGATGCCGGATCAGTCACATCCGTCGGGACGGCAAGCGAGGTGGTTTCTGCCGCCAGCGCCGCCGTCGCCGCCAGTGCGTCCGGCCGCCGCCCCGCCAGCACGACGCGATACCCTTCGCGCAACAATGCCAGCGCTACGGCACGACCGATGCCCGAACCGGCTCCCGTCACCAGCGCGACCTTTCCCGAATCCACCATCACAACTCTCCTTCGTTCCCGACACACGATACAAAGTATGGAAGCCGGGCGGCTACAATCTCTGGATGCTCCGTCCGGACTCGCCTGCGCTGATCCTTGCCCCGATGGAGGGCGTCACCGATGCCCCCATGCGGGCGTTGCAGGGTGCTGGCGGCGCATTCACATTCGCGGTGTCCGAATTCCTCCGCGTGGCACATCTCCCGATTTCTCGTACGTCCCTGCTCCGCCACGTGCCGGAACTCCGCACCGGCTGTCGAACGCCCACCGGCCTGCCTGTGCAGGTTCAACTTTTAGGTGGTGATGCCGGCCTGATGGCGGAATCGGCGGCGACCGCCGTTGCACTGGGCGCCATTGCGATCGACTTGAACTTCGGCTGCCCGGCCCCGACCGTCAATCGGCACGATGGCGGGGCCACCCTGCTCCGCTACCCGCGGCGGATCCGCGAAATCGTCGCCGCCGTCCGCGCCGCAGTCCCCGTCGAAGTGCCCGTGTCTGCCAAGATGCGGCTCGGGTGGGACCGCGTCGATGCGATCTTCGAGAATGCCGCGATGGCGGCCGAGGGCGGCGCGGAGTGGATCACCATTCACGCGCGCACCCGGACCCAGGGCTACGCGCCGCCGGTGTTCTGGCCGCTGATCGGGCAGGTTCGCGATCAACTGGGAATCCCGGTCGTAGCGAACGGCGACATCCGAACCATTGCGGAGTTCCGTCGATGCCGAGAGGAATCGGGATGCAAGCACTTCATGCTCGGCCGTGGGGCGCTGGCCGATCCGGAACTGGCGGGGCGAGTCGCCGCCGAACTCGGCCTCGCGGAACAACGGCCGGTCAGCACGATTGACTGGCCCGCCCAACTGAGACGGTTGATGGAACGGACGCCTGACGGACCTTCGCCAGGACTGGCAAAGCGGTGGAAGCAGTGGCTCCGAATCGCGGCGGCCTATGGCACGTTCAAACGATTCGATGAGATCAAACGGGCAACCTGTCCACTCGAACTGTTGGCGATCCTAGACGATTCCGTCCGCGAGGAGTGTTTCAACGATCTCCCGTGCGATTCGCTAGCGTTTGCCGAAGTGCCCCGCACGGTCCTTCAGCGACCGCGTATCCCAGATGCGTAGGGTCTTGTCGCCGGAACCGGAGACAAGACGCGTGCCGTCGGGGCTGAAGGCGACATGGTGGACGTACTGCCCATGGCCGCGGAGTTCAGTAGCCTCTTGAAGCGTTTTCGGGTCCCAAAGACGGATGCTGTTATCCGCACAGGCACACGCGAGCCGTCTGCCGTCCGGTGAGAATGCGACACCATAAACGCGGGATGGATGCCCGAGTGTACCAAGTTCGCTCCAATCCGCCGTGTTCCAGATTTTCACGGTGTTGTCGACGGAGGCGGTCGCGAGTTTGTCGCCGGCAGCGGAGAAGGAGAGGCCGAAGATCCCCTGCGTGTGCCCATGGAGTCTGTGGACGGCGCGGCGCGCGGCGAAGTCCCAGACGAGGACTTCGCAATCGCCGTCGTCGCCCCCGCTGACGAGCCAGCGCCCGTCGGGGCTGAAGGCGACGTCGCGGACTTCGTTGGCGTGGCCGGCGAGCGCAAAATCGTCCGTGCCGCGGGAATCGAAGACCTGCAGGACGCAACCGTCGCCTCCGGTGGCGATCCATCGACCGGTCGGGTCGAACGCCAAGCGGGTATCGTGCCAACTGTTGACGGGCACGTCCCACCGTTTCAGTGTTCGGCCGGTGGCATGGTCGAACAGTTGAACGGCGGCCCGCGACCGGGTCGCGAGACGGGCACCGGCGGGATCGAACGCGACGGCGGTGACGACGGCACCGGGGCCGTGGTCGAAACTGGCCAGTTCCTGACCCGTTGTCGCGTTCCAGAGTCGGGCGGTCCCGTCCCAGGCTGCGGAGGCCACGCGTTCGCCGTCGGGATGAAAGGCTGTGCCGTAAACGAAGGACCCGTGGCCGCGGAGCGTCTCGGCACCGATGGCGCGCATATCCCAGACTCGAAGGCTGCGTTCGAGGGAGATCGTGACGAGTCGGTGGCCATCCTTCGTAAAGACGAGGTCGAACACGCCGGACTCGTGGCCGAACAACACCTCTCGCGTCGCTCCGGTCTCGGCATCCCGAAGGTGGATCGTCTGGTCGTGGGAACCCGATGCCAGCGTTCGCCCATCGGGCGAAAAGGCGAGGGTGTTCACGCGGCCAAGGTGACCCACGCCCTCGAAGAGCCGACGTCCCGTGTCCACGTCCCAGACGCAAACGGTTTGATCGTCCGACCCGGAGGCGATTCGCCGGCCGTCGGGGCTGAACGCGCAGCACGCGATGCAGTTCGAATGTCCCGTGAATTCCCGCTCGAGCGCACCGTTCGAGAGGCGGAAGAGTTTCAAAGTGTTGGAAGGAAACCGTTCCGTGACGACGACGTGCGTACCGGCGGGATTGAAGAACGCACCAAAGATCCCGTGCTCGTGGACCTGGAGCCGGTGCGCGATCGTACCGCGTTCGAAGTCTCCGATTTCGACCACGCCCAGCCCTTCCTTGACGAACACGGCCCACCGGGCGCTCGGGTCGATTGCGATCGGCATGGGTAGGCATTCGCGCGGAGTGAGCGACGCGAGTTCTCGGCCCGTGGCAATGTCCCAAAGCTGGCTACGTCCGTCGAACTGGCCGGTCGCGAGTCGACGCGAATCCGAACTGAAGTGGTAGCTCATATAGTGGGCCTTCAGGCCCGGCAGGCACATGCGGATTTCGCCCGTCGCGAGATCCGCGATCTCGAGCACGTCGCCGCGCAAACGGCCGAAGACGCGGCCATCCGGCGCCACCTGAAAATACGACACGTCCGAATCCGCCGCGTGAACCGATGCGTTGCGCCGTGTGTTCAGGTCCCAGACGTGCAACGCGCGGAGGCCGGACGCAAAGGTGATTCGATCTCCATCGAGCGCAATGAGCAGGCCGCTTTGCGGTAAGGTCTCGAATCGCTCAACGTGTTGCGAACGGTCCAACTGGCCGAGGTAGTGCCGCCATTCCCAGTTCCGGTGTTCGACAGGGGCCGCTTCGAGCATGCGGCCGGCGTTGCCCGCGTTTTTGGCTTGCAGCGAACCGGCCGCCGCCACGATGTTCGCCCGGTATCGTTCCCAGCGTTCCAGTTCGCCACGTGACTGGGCGATCTTGCGCTGCCGCGATTCCTCGGCGCGGGCCGTTTCCGCCTGGCGGTAACTCCATGACACGAGCAGGAAGGCGGTGAGGAAGATCCCCGCGATGCCGCCGAGAGTCGCCGCGAAGTGGAGGTTCCGCCGGCACCAGCGCCCGAACCGTTCCCATTCCGAGACTCGCCGCGCGACGATCGGCCGGTGCTCCAGAAACCGCTCGAGATCCTCTGCCATCTCTCTCGCCGTCGCGTAACGCTTTGCGGGGTCCTTCACGAGGCATTTCAAGCAGATCGTTTCGATGTCGCGCGGCAGGTCCGGTTGGAGGTGACGAGGTGCGAGTGGTTCCAGTCGCTGGATGAGTTGCATGGTTTCGGCCGCGGTGGGTGCCTGCAACGGCACACGAGCGACGAGCAACTCGTACAGGATCACGCCGAGTGCGTAGTTGTCGGCCGAAGCGGTGGCTTCCGCACCGCGTGCCTGCTCCGGTGCCATGTATTCCGGCGTACCGACCACCATGCCCGTCTGCGTGAGGAATCGGCCCGCCGAATCGCGTTCCGCCCGCAATTGCTTCGCGACGCCGAAGTCGGCAATCTTCGGCTCGCCGTCCCGCGTGAGCAGGACGTTGGCCGGCTTCAAATCGCGATGGATGACGCCGCGATCGTGCGCGACGGCGACCGCACGCGCCAGCTTGGCCACGATCCGCGCAGCGACTCGCGCGGGCTGAGGTTACGCGCAGAGCTTGGCGAGGTCGCCGCCATCGACAAATTCGAGAGCGATGTAAGGGGTCGGCAGTGTGCGGTTACGGTCGAGTTGGACCGTGCCGGTCTCGAAGACCTGGATCACGCCCGGGTGTTGGATGCGGGCGACCGCCTCGGCCTCCGCGCGAATCCGTTCCCGAAGTTCCAAGTCCGTATAGCCGTCGGCTTGAAGAGTCTTCAACGCGACCAGTCGCCACAGACTCCGGTGGTACGCCTTGTAAACGACGCTCATGCCGCCGCGGCCGATCTCCGCGAGGATCTCGTGCTCGCCGATCCGTTCCGGAACGCCCTCGCGCGTGAGCACGACCGGCACGACGGAAGACCCGAACTGAGCAGCCCGCTCACGGACTGGCGGCACCGTCGTATCCGACAAGGACATTCCCACGACGGCCCCCTTCAGGTTCACCGTGGGGAAATCATCGCGCTTGGGCGTTCGGGACATCTGGACTCCCTGCTCGGCCGAAAGGAACGGCGAGTGGAGACAAAAATGGACCGGCAAACCTTGAACGGTATTTCTTCAACCCGGAAATCGACAGGAGTGATCTCCTGTGAATTCATCCGACGAGGAAAGCCTTCTGTTGTTGCAAGCTCTTTGGCCGGACGAATTGTTTTGGCTCGCACGAATATCGACCGGGATAATACTGAGCTGCCAGCGGGCATCTCCCAATGTCGGTTCGAATTCGTTATGTTACCGCCATTCCGACCGAACTCCTTTCGGAACATCTCCATGCGTTGGCTGCTTTTCCTCCTGGTCTTCATTCCGCAAGTCTCGGCCGCCGACAAACCGGTCCCCACGAAGGACGCGGCCGCAAAGATGACGGTGCCGCCGGGGTTCAACGTCACGCTCTTCGCCGGCGAGCCGGACATCGTGCAGCCGATCGCGTTCACCTTTGACGACCGCGGCCGGATGTGGGTGGTCGAGTGCCTCAGCTATCCCAAGTGGAGCCGCGACGGCAAGGGGAAGGACCGCGTCGTCGTCCTCGAAGACACCGACGGCGACGGCAAGCACGACAAGAAAACCGTCGTCATCGATAACGGCGTCAACCTCTCCGGCATCGAATGGGGCTTCGGTGGCGTCTGGCTCTGCTCGTCGCCGAACCTGCTCTTCGTGCCGATCGCCGACGACAAGCCCGGCAAGCCCGTCGCCGTGTTGGACGGCTGGAACATGACCGACACGAAGCACAACGTCTTCAACTCGCTCGTCTGGGGGCCCGACGGCTGGCTCTACGGCTGCAACGGCATCCAGTCGAAATCGTGGATCGGTACCCCCGGCACGCCGAAGGAAAAGCGCACCTACTGCGACGCCTGCGTCTGGAAGTACCACCCGACGCGCAAGACGTTCGAGGTCGTTGCGACCGGCACCACGAACCCGTGGGGCCTCGACTTCGACGAGCACGGCGAGATGTTCATCACGAATTGCGTCATCGACCACCTCTTCCACGTTGTCCCCGGCGGTCGTTACACGCGCATGTATGGCCAGGACCCGAACCCGTACGCCTTCGACCTGATGAAGAGCGCCGTGGATTACAAGCACTGGGCCGGCGGGCACTGGACCGAGAGCCGCGCCGATCAGAAGACGGGTGCATTGCGCAAGGACCACGACGACGCCGGTGGCGGCCACGCCCACAGCGGCTGCGCGATCTACCTCGGCGACAACTTCCCGAAGGAGTACCGCAACACGCTCTTCACCTGCAATATCCACGGCAGCCGCCTGAACAACGACGGACTCGAACGCACCGCGTCCAGCATGAAGGGCGTCCGCCGCCCCGACTTCCTGTTCGCGAACGACCCTTGGTTCCGCGGCATCTGCGTGAAGCAAGGCCCGGAGGGGGCGCTCTACGTCAGCGACTGGACCGACACCGGCGAGTGCCACAACTACGACGTGGCCGACACCAGCAACGGGCGCATCTACCGCGTGGCATACGGGACGCCGAAGAAGTTCGAGGGGGATGTAAGCAAGCGCACGAAGGAGGAGCTTCGCGAATCGGCGCTGAGCGCGAACGAATGGCTCTCCCGAAAAGCCCGCCGGATCCTGCAAGAGCGCACGGCCGCTGGCGAACGACTCGAGGCGCTCTACGAAGGCGTTCCCATCGGCCAATACGACGAACGGAAACTGCTCCGACATGTTTGGACCCAAATTGCCGTCGGTGGATTGGGGCACCCCCACATCCAGAATGGCATCGGTCAAATACCGGCGGTTCGCGGCTGGCTGATGCGCTACGGTCTGGACAACCCGAATCTGGCCGACGTGACCCGTCAAACCATCGCGAGTTATGCGCACGCCGATCCGATGTACCGGCGTGATCAAGCACTCGTCTTGTCGAAATACCCGACGGCCGATGCACTCGCGCACGCAACCAAACTCTTCTCCCATGTCGAAGACAACGCCGACGACAAGCTTACGCAACTCTATTGGCTCGGCATTCAGCCCGCCGTTCTCGCGAAGCCGGATGAAGCTCTCAAGATCGTCAACTCTATCGCCATCCGCCGCGTTCGCACGAATATCGTTCGACTCGTGCTGACGCGGCCGAACTCGGAGCCGGCGAAGCAACTCGAAACCGTGTTTCCGATCCTGAACGCCGCCGACGGCGACGCGAAGCAGGACATTCTCCGCGGCATCATGCTGGCATTCGAAGACCGCAAGAGCATTCCGCAGCCGGCATCGTGGAAAGCGATCTACGATACGCTCATCCAGGAGAAGGACGCGACGATTCGGGAATCGGCCCATGACCTTGCCTTGAAGTTCGGCGATCCGCGAGCGGTGTTTCACTTGATGAATCAAGTCACGAGCGAGAAACTCCCCCAGGCCTCCCGCGTACGGGCCATCGAGAAACTACTGCCCGTGAAGCCGAAGTTCTTCTCGACGGCATTGCTCGAATGGCTGGAGAACCCGACCCTCCGCGGTGCGGCCATCCGCGGCCTCGCCGGCTATTCGGACGAACAGATTCCGGCCGCAATCCTCAAGATTTACGTCAGCCTGCCATCCGAGGAAAAGGCCGACGCGATCCTCACGCTCGCGTCACGGCCGAAGTTCGCGCTCGCCCTGCTCGACGCCGTCGAGAAGGGCAGCGTGCCGAAGTCCGACATCGGCGCCTTCGCCGCGCGGCAGATCGTCGCGCTCAATAACAAGGACGTGACTGCCAAGCTCGCCGCCGTCTGGGGCGTCGTGAAACCGGCGAACGCGAACCGCGTCGAACAAACGAAACGCATCAAAGCCCTGCTCAACACCGACGCGCTCATGTCCGCGAATGCCGAGAAGGGCAAAGCCCTCTACGCGAAGAGCTGCGCCGCCTGCCACAAGCTCTTCGGCGAAGGCGGCGACGTCGGCCCCGAGCTGACCGGAAGCCAGCGGGCGAACCTCGATTTCATCCTGGAGAACGTCCTCGACCCGAACACAGCGGTGCCGTTCGATTACAAGATGGTGCAGTTCAACTTGCTGGACGGCCGCGTCGTCACCGGCCTCGTCAAGAAGGAGACGGCCGCCGCCGTCACCGTCCGCACCGCGAACGAGCAGATCGTGATCGCTAAGGAGGACATCGAGAAGCGCACGCCGACGAACAACTCCGTGATGCCGGAGGGATTGCTCGACACGCTCAAGGACGACGAAATCCGCGACCTGATCGCGTACCTTCAGAAGAAGTAATGGCCACAGATGAGTACGGATGAAGACAGATAAGATTGGATTTCAAGGAATTGAATAAGTCTTCTCCGATCTGTTTTCATCCGTGTCCATCTGTGGCTACATCATCTCCATGCTTACCGGTAATCTCGTTCGCGTCCGGCACGTCCGCAACAAGATCGTGCCGCAATACCTCGATCCGAACGCCGACCACTGGCGGGACGTGGCCGAGCAACTCCTCTTCATCTACGCCGACGCGCCGGGACACACGCGCGAACAGATCGAAGAGGAACTCTCGAACCTCGTTGGCGAGGGACCGGGGCAGATCGTCCATCAGGGCCTCGCGAAGCTCCTCGACGATCGCTGCGACTACGAGACGGCGACGGAGTTGAACCCGGCCGAGGTGCGCGAAGCGGCGTTCCGCATCTCGGCGATCCAGCGCAAGCTCGCGGCCGCCACGGGCATCCGATTCGATCGCGCGCTGGCGCTCGCGCAAGTCTCGGAGGAGTTGCAACAGCCGGTGGATGCGATCGAGCAGGCGCTCTTCGCCGACCTCGCGGCCGAGCAGAAGGTGCTGAAGTTCGCGTCGATCTCGGCGGAACAGCTCTTACATCGGTACAACGTCGCACTGGCGCAGGCGGTGCTTGTGCGGTCCACGAGCATGGAAGCCGTCGTGCGCGGTGAGTCGCCGTCGCGCTTTCGCCAACTCTTCCGCGCCGTCAAGTTCCATCGCCTCATCTGTACCGTCCGCGACACGCCGGCCGGAGCGTACACGCTCGAACTCGATGGTCCGCTCTCGCTCTTTTCCTCCACGCAGAAGTACGGCCTGCAACTCGCGCTGTTCCTCCCCTCGCTCCTGCATTGCAAATCGTTCCGTCTCACGGCCGAGGTCCTGTGGGGTGCGGAGCGGAAGCGCAAGACCTTCGAACTCGATTCCAGCGACGGACTGCGATCCCCGTCGCCGGACTTCGGAACATACTCCCCGCCGGAGTTCGCCGTGTTCGCCGAGAACGCCCGCCAGCACGCCGACGGCTGGACGATCGCCGTCGATCCCGCGCCGGTGCCCCTCGGTCCCGACGGCATCTGGATGCCCGACTTCACACTGACCCATACCAAGACCGGCCACGAGGTGCATCTCGAGTTCTTCGGTTACTGGCGGCGTGGCAATCTGGATGCGCAATATCAGAGGCTTCGCAAGCGGCTGCCGGGGCGGTTCCTGCTCGTGGTTTCGGAGGCGATGCGCGCCGACGAGGCGGACGACGCGGCCTTCGGGCCGGAGGTGGTGCGCTACAAGCGCACGCCGTCGGCGGACGCGGTACTCGCCGCCGCAGACTCGATGATCGAGTAATCGCGATCAAAACTCCACGCGTTCCAGCGACCGCGCGCCGGCGCGGAGCGGGAGCAGCGTCGCGACGGCGCCGAGGACCACGCCGAGCGGTAGGCCGAGGTAGACCCACCACGGGAACGCGATGAATTCCAGATTCTTGAAATGCCGCAGCGTCGCGGCCACGTGCATCGGCAGCGCCATCATCGCGACGACGAGGAGAACGAATCCCAGTCCGGTCACCATGTTCACGGTCCCGCTGAAACCGACCACGATCTTCGATGGATCAGTCTCACGGAAGTTCGGCAGGTAGGCTCCGAGTCCGACGTTGATGCCACTTAGGCCGATCGCGACGGTGATGATCGTGAGGGCGTGCACGAGTACGCCTTCGATCGGAAGGCCGAGCAGCAATTCGCTGCCGACCACGAGCGCCAGCCCGATCAGGATCGCCCCCGTCGCGGCGAAGGCGAACTTACCGACGAGGATTTGCCGGCGGCTCACCGGCATGAGGCCGAGGATCCAGAACTTGCGCCCTTCCAACGATATCAGTGGGAAAATGAACCGGCTCAACCCGGCGCAAAGCAGCACGGAGATACCGGCGAGGTTCACGAATCCGATGATGTAGCGGTCGATCCCCTGGATATCGGCGGAGGAGAAGAGATTGAAGTTCCGCACCCCAAGCAGCATGAGCGCGGCGAAGATGACGAGAATCGCCCATTGCGCCGGATCGCGGCGGAAGGTGCGGAAGTCCTTGACGACGAGGACGCGAGTCGGGCGGTCGAGGTAAAAGACGAGCAGTTCCATCGCGCGGTCGAGGAGGTTGCCGCGATAGCGTTTGGCGCGGCCACCGCCGCCGGCGGAACGGTCGAAGGCGGTGCGGTAGAGCCGGCGCGCAGCGAGCGCGGCCAAGAGGTAGGCAAGCAGGCCATTGCTCCAGAGTAGTGCGAGCGGCAGGAGGACGCCGCGAACCGTTTCGCCACGCGCCGCCTCCATCAGGCCATTCGTCATCCAGTGGCTCGGCGCAAGCGGATTGCGGGCGAGTTTGAACTGACCGATGAAGCTCTCGAGTGCGTCCCGGTTGTTCTCCAACAGTGCGGCGCGCGACGCTGAGGTGGTGCGGGCAATCCAGTAGGCCAGCAGAGCGAGGAGGATCGCGCCGGCGACGGCGATCACCTGCTTGCGACTCCGCGGCACGTAGCGGAGGAAGAGCAGGCAGGCGATGGCGGAGATGGAACCGGGCAGGAGGACGAAGCCGAGCAGGAAAAGCGGCAAGAGCGGGTAGTAGTATGCTGGCACGCCGGCTGTCAGGCCGTAGGCGACGAGTACCGGCATGCCGAGGACGACGAAGCCCCACGACGAGAACAGCACGGCATCCTGGAACTTCATGGCGAAGATGCGGTCGGCCCGCGCCGGCGTCGCGAGCAGGAAGCGTGCCTCGGTCGACGCGAAGAGGCTGGCATAGAGGATGATGCCGGTGGAAAAGAGCAGCATCGTGCCGAGCGTGAAGAACATCAGGTCGAAGAGGCCGGCGACGATGAGGCCCTTGGCGGGGATTCGGGAGCCGAACAGTTCGAGAAAGCCGAACGCCGAGAGACCGAAGACGAACGCGGCGACGAGGGCACTCGTGCCGATCATCGTGTAGAAGCGCAGGCGACCGGTTTCGAGCATGGCGCGCAGGCCGTTGACTGCGAGTGTGCGGCGCAAACGACGAAAGACCGTGGCTTGATCGATCGCGGTCATGCGGTGGCCTCCGCAAGCCGGGCGGAGCCGTCGGTTCCGCCGGCCGCCTCGTCGGTGATCTTCATGAAGACGTCTTCGAGGGTACCGTCGGTATCGGCTTTGCGGCGCAGTCCCTCGACGGTATCGCAGGCGATCAGTTCGCCGTCGTGGATGACGCCGACACGGTCGGCCAGTTCCTCCGCGATGTCGAGAGTATGCGTCGAGAGGAAGACGGTCGTGCCGCCCTTCGCGAGTTTGCGAAGCAGCACCTTCAATTCGCGGATCGACTTCGGATCAAGGCCCACGGTCGGTTCGTCGGCGATGAGCAGCTTCGGTTCGTGCAGGATGGCGGCGGCGAAGACGGTACGCTGCCGCATGCCGTGGGAATAGCGCTCAGTCAGCGTGTCGGCGAAATCGTGGAGGTGGAAGAGTTCGATCACGGTGTCCATCCGCCGTCGCGCGGCGTCCGGCTCCATGCCGTAGAGGTCCGCGGTGAATTGCAGGAATTCGCGGCCGGTGAGTTTCTCGTAGAGGAACGGCTGGTCGGGGACGTAGCTGATGAGTTTCCGGGCCTCGTCCCCGGAATGTTTCATGTCGAAGCCGCCGACGCGCACCGTCCCGGCGGACGGAAAGAGCAGCCCGCAGATCATCTTGATGGTCGTCGTCTTGCCCGCGCCGTTCGGGCCGAGGAACGCGAACAGTTCGCCGGCTCGGATGTTCAAGTTCAATTTGCGCACGGCGACTTTGGTGCCGTATTTCTTTTCGACATCCAAAAGCTCGATCACGGGTTTCTCCCTATTCCTCGCGTTCCAATCGCAACGAGTCGCCGCCGACCACGGCAATCTGGCGCATCACGAAACCGTCGCTCGCGCGGACCCAGATCGTGGCGGTACCGCGCTCGCCGCGGATCTCGATCGACCAGCACCGATGATCGCCCGTTGTCGTACGGATCGTTTCCGGCTCGTCCGAAACGGTGGCGATCATCGACTGCCGCTCCGTCGGTTTCGGCGCGAACAAGCTCGAAGCCAGACCTATCTTCTTCAAAACCTGTCTTGTCGCGTTCGCGATGGCGTCGCCGAGCGGGTCGTTTTCGTAGATCACCCAACGCAGGCCCGCGCGGACGCCACGGAGGCGGTTCACTGGCTGAAGGGGATTGAGTACCTGGCCGTCGGGCACGGGTGTTGCTTCGAGTGGTTCCTCGATCGCGGGGAAGAAGTCTGATTCAAGCCGGCACTGGCCGACGAGTTCACCGTCGCGCACGACGCACTCGATCTTGGCCGTGCCGCGCGCCAGTTCCTGGCCGAGCAATTTCGCGATCAGCGTGCCATGGAGCGTTTGGCCGCGCAGCTGGCCCGAGCGGTCCAACTGTGTCGTCAGTTCCATCTCCGGCACGACGCACCGGATCGGTTGCACGTCGACCTGGAATTCGCGGTATTTCGTGACGAATCGGAACTGCTCGGAAATGGAGTCGAAGACCATCTGCGAGTTCATCGTGCCGACGCGCATCTCGCCGCGGTACAGCCCCCAACGCACCGGTACCGTCTGCGTCGCCTCGTCCGTGAGATCGATCCAGACGGTCGGCGCGGCATCGCGGACAAGCCGGGGCCAGACGTCGCGGTAGCCGACATAGCCGACCGTGGCGAACCAAAAGATCAGGATAAAAATAATTCCAATTCGACCGGGCATGATGCCACCGAATGCGAATCCGCGTTCGCCAATAGAAATGATACCGCAGCGGCGAACGTATCGGTCATACACCCGATCCCGGCCGCGGGTTTCACGATTTTGGATTACGCCCAGAGCGCCAGAAATCGGCGGACGAAAACGATGCCGCCGACGGTCGCGGCCGTCAGGCTTGCCACCAGCACCGCACCGGCGGCGATGTCGAGGCAGCCGTGGATGCGCCGTTTCGATTCCTCGTCCAGACCGTGGAAGAGCGTTTCGATGGCACTATTGAAGAGTTCGGCGACGAAGACGAAACCGATACAGCCGACGAGGAGGCACCATTCGAGCCAGTCGCATTCGAGAGCGCCGGCCATGGCGACGACAAGCGCGGCACAGAAGAAGTGGACGTAGAAGCTGGAGTGCCCGCGGATGCCACGCTTGGTGCCGCGGAACGCCTCGCGGAATTTATCCCGCCAAAGTCGACGTTTTTTTATAGGTCGGTCGTCGAGGGCCATGCTCCACCCCGGCATCGGAACGGTTTGGTCCATCCGATTTCCTCCGGGATGTTTTATTGGCGGCTGCCGACGCCCGGCGAACCGATTCGCGTCAGGCCCGTGGCGGCGGCGAGGTTGGGTACGAACGAGAACGTGAAGCCGGTGTTGTTCGTGAGCTGATTGTAGGTCACGCCCACGGTGAAGGTCAGGTCGGTACCGGTGCGCGAAACGAGGAACGTGTTCGAGAGCGCCTGCTGCGTGCCGAAATCGTAGCTGGATCCGAGGTTCAGCGAGTACTTGCGCGTGAGCTGGTAGCCGATCGACGCGATGACGGCCTTGCTGTTCACGGGGTCGGTCTCGCGGTAGCCGATGTAGAAGTTCGTCCGGTCCGGCCGGGCGAGGTACAGGCCAAGGTTCCAGTAGCGGGCACCGGTGGCGAACGGATCGAACCAGCCGGACGACGTGACTGCGGTTTGGTCGCCGACGTTCCAGATCGTCTGGTATTCGAGGAACGCGGTCGACTTGCCGAAGTTGTCGCGGTCGGCGTTTGGGAAGATCGAGGTCGATACATTCGCGGTGAACCAATCGACGGTGTGCTCGCGTCCCGGAAATCCGCGTTTGGTCTGGAGGCGCTGGTCGAGGCCGAGTTGGACGACCTGCATGTCGTCACGGGTTTCGACGCGGTTCTCGACGAGCCGACGGATCGCGAGGCGCTGCGGATCAAACCAAGGCGAGGTCGTGAGGGCGAGGGCGTCCTGCGCGCTGACGAAATTCGCCTGCCAGGGCGTGATGGTGCGGTACGAGAGGTCGATAGTGTCGTCGTTCAACCGGTCCAAGAGTGGGAGTTCATTCGCGCCGACGCTGCTGCGGGCGGCGAAATAGTTCGCGTGCAACGTGGCCTTGTGATTCAGGCCGCGAACATTGAAAATCTCGTTGCTGGCGTTCGCGTACAAGCGCGAAGCGGTAAGCGAGGCCCGTGCCCCGCCGCCGCCGTACACGCGCCCGCGGCTGTCACCGGCCAGGTCCCGCGAATAGCCAGTCAGGTCGAGTACGCCGTATGGCACGACGCGCAGCGGACCGGCGTTGAACGGCAAGCTCAGTTCCTGCCACCAGTCGATGCGACCGGTGTCGAGCCTTTGCTGCTCCGTCGCCAGCACCGGCAGTGGCGATATCGTGCTCGGTCGAAGCTGCGCATAGCCGACGTCGGCGCGCGAGGTGTAGGTCACCAGATCAAAGAAGGACTGCCCCATCACCGCGCCGGACACCTTCGGCAACCAGCGCGTTTCCGTCATCCAGCTTCGTACCTGGCCCCCCTGCACCAGTAACGAGCCGAAGAACTGGCCGGTACTGCCGGCAAGTTGGGCGAACGTTTCCTGGTTCGGTCCGCTGTCGAATTCGGTCTTGTAATACTGTTCGAAGAAATTCTTGTCGCTCTGGTAGGCGAGCTGCCGTTGCAATGTCACGAACGGGCCGGACGTCAGCTGGCCGTCGGCATCGCGGTCGGCAACGAATTCGTGCTGGTGTCGCCAGATCGCACGGCCGCGGAAGATGCGCTCGCCGTTCTTGGCGAGCGATTCCTTCGGCTCGACACCGCGGAAGCCCCCAAGCGTGTCGACGCCGCCATCGGGAATCCCGTAGGCGCGGATGGTGCCGAAATTCGGACCGCCATAGCCCAGAAAGTCCCGGTTGCGATAATCGTAGTCGGTGCCGAAGCCGGGGCCGCGATCACCGAGGTAATCGAGGTGCAAGCGCCATTTGTGGCCATCGGGCGGCCGGAGCGCAAAGAGCTTGAAGAGATCCCAGGTGGTGAAGAACTGGGCGCCGAAGATGCGGTCGTTGCCGAAGCCGAAGCCGCTGAGCGGGCCGAGCGGCTCGGCCGGATCGGTGCGCAAGTACGGCGTGTAGAAGAACGGTACGCCAAGGAGTTCGATGCGGGCATTCCGGCCCGTGAGGATGCGCTCGTAGCCGTAGTCGATCTCGCCCGTGCCGATCTTGCGGTACGGGATGCCGAAGATGTTCCTCAGTTCGGTCTCGCGTTCCGTGTAGGTAGCTTCGCTCGTGAGAAATTCGAGGCCGGGGTCCGACGGCAGCTTGCTGGAGAAGGCGCCGGCGCGCGTGGCGCGCCACTCCGACTGGCCAAGCCGATCGATCCGGCCGGCGTGCAGGTGCACCGTATCCGGCAGATTGCCGTACGCCAGTTCCAGGTCGGCCTGCATCGCCACGGCGCGGTTTTTGTTCACGTCGTAGTAGATCTGCTCCGCCCGCAGCGTCCGGGTCGTCACCGTCCGGGCACCGGTCGACGCGCTCACCTGCTCGTCCTTGCTGCGCACCACCACGTTACCGGTCATGTACAGTTCGATCTCCAGTTTCCCGTCGCCGGACTGGATCTGCTCGATCGCGAGGCCGCCGGCCGCGTCCCGCCCGTTCAGGTTCTTCACCCACATCACGAGGTTGTCGGCCGCGAACTCGTACTCCTGCGGTGCCAGACCGGTGCGCGTCTCGATTTCGTAAGCGACGTTGATGATCAGGCCGCCAGTATAAACCAGACGCTGCGAACCATCGCCAATCGGTTCGAAATCGAACTTGCCGAGATTACCATACCGCGGGCTGAATCGAACGAGTTGCCGTTGCGCTCCGGCCGGCAGGTTGATTCGCGATCCGTCCGTCATGAACAGTTCGTCTTTCGGGACGGGCACCGGCGTCGTGTTCCGCGGCGGCGGCGGCGGCGTATCGAACAGGTTCGAAACCGGCGGCAATGTGGGCGGCGGCAAGGGTAGCTGGTACGCGGTGACCGGTGGCTTCGGCCGCGCAAGCGATGGCGGAAGGGCCGGAAACGGCGGTAATTCCTGGGCGACCGCCATTGATGCGGCCCCGGCCACGATCGCCCCGATCAAGGTGTAAATCGCCGCTCGGCAGGCCACGGCCGCTCCCGCGCTGGTTCGCATCCCGACAGTTCAAGGTGGCGAACTATAACGGAGTCGGCCGAGGCGTCAAGCCGGGGAATTCAAGGATCGATCCAACGTCGATCATCGCGTCCGATAGGCCACGAAGAACTACCGGAGAATCGGGAACAGCACATTTCCATCCGGCCGGCGGGGATAGGCAACCGTCACACGCTCCAACAATACCTCTTCGAATCGTCGGTGGGCCATATCGTCCGGCGAAGCGTGCAGGAACGGCTAAAGACCACGAGGTCGATCGCCGGCTGCGTCCGCTCGCGGTCGAAGGTCAGGTAGAGGGATGGGTTCCAAGTCATGTCGCACGTCGTCGAGGACTCCCGCCTCCGAAAGTCAATGATGGTGGTGCCCGTCGTGCGAATGCCCGCCTGTCTCCCCCGCCAGCGACAGTTCGCCCTGGTGGACACCCTTCAGGCCGCGCAACTCGGCCGCCAACGACCGTAGGCGGGATGGTTTCCCCTTCAACACGATCAGTTCCATGCAGTGATCGTGGTCCAGGTGGACGTGCAGGCTCGCCACCACATGGTTGGCGTGGCCGTGCTGCACTTCGATCAACTTCTCCACGAGTTTCGGCTTGTGGTGGTCGTACACAAGCGTCAGCGTCGCGATCATCTCGGCGTCGTTCGCGTCCCATTTGTCGGCCGCCAACCGCTGGTGGACGAGTTGCCGCACCGCCTCGGAGCGCGTTGCGAACTTGCCATCGGCGACATAGGCATCGAATCGCGCTAGCAAGTCGGCTTCAAGCGAGACGGAAAAGCGGGTGACGTCGGACACGGTTCGGCTCGATTTCAAGAAGTTCAGGAATTCCGCCTATTATCGGGAAAAAAGTGTGGACCGCGGCGAACCGTTCGCGCAGTATTACACAACATCAAATCGTAACACCGCCCCCACGGAGGCCGCCGATGATCCGCTCGTCCCGCCGCACAGCCTTCACGCTCATCGAACTGCTTGTGGTGATCGCCATCATTGCCATTCTCATCGGCCTGCTACTTCCCGCAGTGCAGAAGGTGCGATCCGCCGCCGCCCGCATGAGCTGCCAGAACAACCTGAAGCAGATCGGCCTCGCGATGCACAACTTCGAGGGCGCCCGCGGTACCTTCCCCACCGGGTATTGGCGCAAGACCTGGCCCGTCGACCCCACGAATCCCAAGGGCCACTTCCGCTGGTCCGCCCTCGCGCAGCTCACGCCGAACCTCGAACAAACGAACGTCTACAACGCGCTCGACCTCACGTACCCGTTGTATGGCGGCGGCACGCTGCAACCGCAATCGGTCCCGTTCCAGATCAACGTTCCGGCGATCCGGTCGGTGGTCAAATCGTTCTTCTGCCCGTCCGACGAACAGCGGGTCGTGATCCCCGACCAGGGGCCGAGCAATTACGTCGCGTGCAGCGGCGGCAACGCCAACGGCAACGCTCTGACGTGCAATGGCATCTTC
This sequence comes from Gemmataceae bacterium, assembly GCA_022842245.1. Taxonomy (GTDB): domain Bacteria; phylum Planctomycetota; class Planctomycetia; order Gemmatales; family Gemmataceae; genus Limnoglobus. The sequence continues at coordinate 100,899 of JALHPZ010000016.1, read as the reverse complement.
ACCGGCGTTGACCTCGACGTGGTGAAAAATGCCGGTGTCACGATCGTCGGGATCACCGACGGTACCAGCAATACGGTCGCCTTCTCCGAAACGCTTCTCGGCGCCGGCGGCACGGCACCGACCGGCACCACCGACCTGAAGCGCTTTTACAAGCATGTGACGTCGCTCTCCCAAGCGAATTGCGATGCCAGCACCACATTTGTCACGGACCGCGGCGCGCTCTGGGCGGACGGCGCTTACAACTGCACGCTCTACAACAACGTCCTCACGCCCAACAGCCAATCCTTCGACTGCGTGCAACACAGTAACCCGGCGTGGAAGGCCGCCCGTAGCCTCCACGAGCAAGGCGTGAACGCTCTGCTCGCCGACGGGTCCGTCCGGTTCGTCCGCGACACGATCGACACGCCGACCTGGGCCGCGTTGGGCTCGCGCAACGGCGGCGAAACCATCGGCGAATATTGAATCTCACCCGGAGCATCACCATGCGTTATCTGATTGCAATCGCATCGGCGGCCCTGCTGGCGACCGCCGCGCAGGCCCACTGGGTGTTCGTCTACGTTCCGGAGGGCGAAAGCGAGGCCCGCGTCGTCTTCGGCCACACGGCGGCGCCGGATCCGAAACTCTTCCCGACGCGAGCTGAAAAGACCGAACTCACCGCCCGCGATACGGACGGCAAGGAAACCAAGCCGACGATGGCGAAGGGCGACGGCAACTTCTTCCGTGCGAAACTCTCCAGCAAACCCATTGTGGTGTTCGGCACGACCGCGGGCGGAGTCGTCCAACGCGGCGACAACCCCGCTTCGCTTTCGTGGTACTACCCGAAGACGATCGTCGGCGATCCGTTCGCCAAGACGGCGGAAATCGGCAAGGCCGTCCCGCTGGAACTCGTCCCGGAGCGAGACGGGGAAATGGTGCGATTCAAGGTGTTGTCCGGAGGCAAGCCTCTGGCGGATGCCGAAGTGACGGTTGTGCCGCCGGGCAAGGGCGAGGAGGAGTCCCCCGTCGTGAAGACGGACAAGGACGGCCGCACGTCCGCTTTCGCCGATCGAGGACGGTATTGCGTCGCGGTGAGACGGATCGAAGAAAAGTCCGGTGAAATCGACTGCATGAAATACGCAATCGTCCGGCACACGTCGACGCTAGTCTGCGACTTCGGCGGTTCAACCAGGTAACGGATTGGCCCAATCGGTCACGACACGGTTTCGCGGATCAGGTATCCAGATCCGGGGCGGAGCGGTACTTTGAAGGTATCTGCTCCCCGCGAGTTTCATCGATGGCCGAACGTCCGCGACGCCCCGCAATGATTGGAATCGCCATTCTGCTCGCGCTGGCGGTCGGACTCGTTTCGGGCTGGTACTTCCTCATTCGCGAAAACCCTCCGCCAGTCCAAACGGTCGAAGAAGTTCAACCGGACCCGGCACCGCCAGATCCGCGACTCGTTTTCGATACCCCGTTCCGCAACGTGAAGCCGAACGTGAAGTACACCGGCGACGCAAGTTGCGCCGGCTGCCACCCGAAACACGATTCCGATTATCACAAGCACCCGATGGGGCGATCGGCCGACCGCGTTGGCCGGCCCGGCTTCCCGGAGAACTTCGCCGCGAACAACCCATTCGCGTCGCAAGGATACGAACTGCGTGCGGAGCGGGCCGGTACGGTCGACCGGCACATCGTTTCGGCGAAGAACGGGCAGAGTACCCCCCTGCCCGATCATGTGATGGCGGCGTCGATCGCAATCGGTTCGGGAACCCGGGGCCGCTCGTACCTCGCCATCGAGGACGGCGCGGTCTTCCAGACGCCAATCAGTTGGTATGGCCAGTCGATGCAGAAATGGGATCTGTCGCCGAGTTACGACCTCGGCACCGGCGGCCGACGGATCATTTCGAAGGAATGCCTCTACTGCCATGTCAATCAGGTCGACGCGGTACCGGGGTCGCCGAACCGGATCGTCGGCGGGTCGTTTCCCGAACAGTTGAACGTGGGCTGCGAGCGCTGTCATGGGCCGGGCGAGTTGCATGTGCGCGAGCGGACCGACGTCGCGGCCCCTGCGGGCGTCGATACGTCGATCGTGAATCCGAAGCATTTGTCGCACGACCTCCGTGGCGCGATTTGCCAGCAGTGCCATCTCCAGGGCGAAGAACGGGTCACGCGCCGGGAGCGGGACATATTCGAGTATCGCCCGGGATTGCCGTGGGATCAGTTTGTCTCCGTGTTCGTCCGGCACCCGACTATCACCGACTTCCACAAATCGGTGGGACAGTTCGACCAGATGCACGTGAGCAAATGCTACACGGGCAGCGGTGGGAAACTGGACTGTACGAGCTGCCACGACGCCCACGCCAAGCCGGATCCGACCTCGGCGGACGCCTATTACCGGACTCGATGTCAGACGTGCCACGAATCGAAGGGTTGCACGGCCCCGGTTGCGGAACGGGCCGCGAAGTCGGACAGTTGCATCGCCTGTCATATGCCCAAGGCGGACAGTTCGAATATCGTCCATACCGCCGTGACCGATCACCGTGTACTTCGGCGACCGGACGAGGGTCTGACGCCCCGGCGTTCCCTGCCGGCGGACGCGGACCCGATCGTTCCGTTCGCGCGTTCGCCCTATGCCCTGATGGGGGATGAGTTAGAGCGGGACTTCGCCATCGCCTTCGCCAAAACCATCGGGAAGATGCCCGGCAGCCGTTCGATCTACCTGGCCGAAGCCGAGGATCGCCTGACGCGGACCTTGAAGCGTTGGCCCGGCGACGCGGCCGCGTGGGACATGATGGCACGGTTATCGTCGCGTCTCGACGCACCGACCCGGTTCCTCGATGCGGCACGAAAGGCTCATCGACTCGCCAATGGGTCCGAGAACGCCTCGATGCTGCTAGCGGATGCGCTCGTAGCCAATCGCGATTACTCCGAGGCGCTGACCGTCTCCGATCGACTTGTGGCCGTGAATCCCCGCTTGATCGAGCACCGCCTTCAGCTGGCGCGCACGCTGATCTTGATGCAGGATTGGCCCAGGGCCGAAACCGCATGCCGGGACGCGCTTGCGATCCATCCCTTGCTGCCCGAGGCGCACCTGCTCCTCGCGCATTGCCGGGAGCGGCAGGGCGATCGGGCCGGCGGAGAGGCGGGGCTAGAAACGGCAGTCCGGCTGGCACCGAAGCCATCCGCGAAAGACGATTATCGGAAGTGGTATCGAGGACAATCGCGATAAGGAAGCTCTCATGCGCCGGATCGGACGGATCGTACTCGTGGTTGCCGCTCTCGCGGGAATCGGCCTGGGCATCGGGATGTTCGTCGGTGACTGGCGGATCGACTCGCGGATCCGGGAGGCCGAGGCCGCACTCGACGCCGACGATGTGGACTGCGCTCAGGTTCTGCTTTTGGAAGCCGAGGCGCGACGACCCGAAAGCGGACAGGTGCAGTTCCTCGCCGCCCGCGTCGCCCGCATGTCCGGCGATATCGCCGCGGCCCGGAAACACCTCGCGAACGCGAAACGCCTCGGCTGGGTACCCGAGGCGATCGACCTCGAAACCGGGTTGATCCAGGCGCAGACCGATTCGCTCTCCGTCGAGTACGACTACCATTTGCGGAAATGCCTGAACGAGGACCACCCGGATTCGAAGTACATCGCGCAGGTGCTCGTGTATCGGGACTTCGCGTCGTTCCGTCTTTCCGATGCCGTGCGAGCGACGGAAGTCTGGACGACTCGGGCTCCGAAATCGGTCAAGGCGTGGTCGCTGCGGGGCGAAGTGTGCGAGCGGGCCCGGCTCCGAAAACAAGCGATCGAGGCCCAGCGAAAAGCGCACGAGCTGGAACCCGAAAACCCCGCCCACGTTCAAGCTTTGGCTCGATTACTGCTCATCGCGAAAGTTCCGCCAGACGAAGTGGCAGCCCTCCTGGAACCCGCACTGGGGGCCGCGCCCAAGAACGTGGAACTCGGATTGCAATTGGCCCAGTGTCGGATCGAACAGAACCGGCTGGACGATGCGATGGCACTGGTTGATACAGTGCTCAAACGAAAGCCCGATTCTCTTCCAGCATTGCAACTCAAGGGCAAGATCGAACTGACCCGCGACCGGCCCGAACAAGCACTTTCGTCGTTCCGTCGGGCGGTCGAATTGGGGCCGTTCGAACCGGATCTGTTGTACATGCTGATGCAAACCTTGAACCACACCGGGCCACCGGCGGAAGCCACGGCGATTGAGGAGCGCTGGAAGCGATGCAAGGCCGACCTGGACAAACTGGCGGAAACGACGCGCGCCATTACCATCGATCCTGGAAACGCCGACCTGCGATCCCAGGCCGGCGAGCTTTGCCTTCGTAATGGGCTCGAAACGGAAGGTCTCCGATGGCTGGATTCGGCCTTGAAGCTCGATCCAAACCATGCGCCGACCCACCGACAACTGGCCGAGCGCGCCGAGAAGGCCGGCGACCACGGCAAAGCCGTCCGACACCGTGAGATCGCCGATCGCGCCACGCGACCCCGGTGATCGCCGCCGGTTCCCCTTGACGATCCGAACCCGATTTCGCGAACATCGCCCTTGATGCTCCTCGAAACGCCGCACTGCCGGTTGGTCTGCTCGGGTCGCGTCGCGCACCTCGAACTGCGCGGTGCCGCATTCACGGATCTCGACCGGGTAATGGCCGTTCTCCGTGCCCAACCCGCCATCGAAATCCTCATGGTTCAGGGTTGTGCCTCTTCGCTGACTGAACCGGGATTCGCCGATCCGACCGAAGCTGCGATCGAAGGCCGGCGACGGCTTCGCGATTGGGAAAACCTGCCCCTTGTCACCATCGCGTGTCTGAGCGGGTTGACCACCGGTCGTTGGCTCGAACTGGCACTCGCTTGCGACTACCGGCTCGCCACCGCGACACCCGATAGCTGGATCGGTTTCCAGGATCGGCCGCGATGGGGATCGACTGCACGCGTTCGCCGTTTGTCCGGTCGTTATGAATTTGGCCTGTTGACGCCGCGGGAAGCCCATGCGATCGGTCTTGTCGATGCGGCCTTCTGCGAACGGCGCGAACGAATCGAATGGAACTCTTGGATCGACCGTCTCGAAGATCGACCCCGCAAGCGGCAGTTTGGTTGGTGGGCGAAGCGACGCGCCTCGGACGCCGACGAGCAGGAACTGAAGGCTTTTCTTTCAGCTCCCCGATGGCATCGACCTGTCGAACATCCCGGACACGGGTGGCCTATCGACTCGATCGAACTGCGCCGATGTCCGCAAGCGGTCCCCGCGGCGATCGAATTCCTGCTCCGCGGCGGTACCGTCGTGACGGACGATCCGGAACTGCTCGGCAAACGCCTCCATGAGCCGCTGGTCCGTGGTCGCGTGACGCCACTGGAATGGGACCGGGCGCGGAAACGCGTGCAAGGAACCGGCCGCACCCGGCTCGTATTGGAGTCGGAATCCGGCGATCCGTTCGCGATCGTTCGCGCCGTGCTCGCCCCGCACGCCCGGCCGATCCGTCTTGGATTCCCCGTGATACCCGATCACCGCGTCGTCGAAATGACTGCCGGATCGGCGCAAGCGACGATCGCGGATTGGCTCCGCGCGGCGGGATGCGAACCGCTCGTAGTAGCCGATTCGCCACAACTCGCGATCCGCCCGGCCCTCGCCGCCTACTGGGACGAAGCCTTGCGACTGGCGGCCGAGGGCCATGCATTCGACCGGATTGACGACGCCAGTACCGCCGTGGCCAACCATGCTCCGTTCCAAACCCTCGACGCCATCGGCGCGTCCGCCGCCGTGTCGCTGGCACCCCGTCTGCGTCCGTTCGCCGACGCCGGCCTGCGGGAAACGTTCTACCACGCCGACCGGCCGAACGAAGTGAATGCATTGGCCGCCGCCATGCTCGGCACCGGACCGCATGCAATGATCGACGAGGATGAAATGGAGGAAATCGAAGTCCAATCGGCCCGCGACACGATTGTGCGGCGTCTCCGTGCTCGCATCGCGAACCTGGATCCCGGGCTGGCGGCCGCGGCCGGGTTCCACAACGAACGGGAGGCCCCCCGATCGACATCTGTCGAGCGAAGGGCCGCCTGAGGTCACTTCGCGGCCAGCTTCTTAATCAGGAACTCGTTCACGTTCTTGTACTTCTTCGAAGGCTTTTCCGGCCACGAGACTTCCGCCTCGACGCCAGCCTTCGCCATCGCCTCCACCAGCATCACGCCGTAGATCGCCGCGTGCGTCGGGTCCTTCGGCGATTGTCCCGGCTCCACCGGCTTGTCCTGCGTCGCGTATTGCAGGAAGACCGGCGCATCATCCTTCGTCACCAGTTCGATCGGCGAATACTCCTTGATCCACGGCAGGATCTTCTCGCGGTTCTCCAGCGCGAGCTTGAACTCGTCGCCGCGTTGCCGCCCCTCGCCCCGGTAGCCGAAGGCGTGCCCGCCATACACGGCGTTGGGCATCCATTCCTTCAACTGCTTGGGATCGAGCGAGGTCTGCGCGCCGTTCACGGCGGCGGCCGTCAGCCGCGTCGATTCGCGGGCGATCGGATCGTTGCTCTTCGGATCGGCGAGGTCGTCGTGGAGCGCGAGCCACAACGACGTGCACGCGCCGGCGGAGCCGCCGGTCGCGCCAACACGAGTCTTGTCCAGGTTCCACTCCTTCGCCTTCGATCGTAGCGTCTGCAGCGCGCGGGCCGCGTCGTGCAGCGGCGCCTTCACCGGTGGGGAAACCTTCTGCTCCATGGCGTGCTGGATGAAGCGATAGTTCACGGAGGCGACGGAGATTCCAGCGTCCAGGAACGGCTTGATCGCGCCAGTGCCATAGGTGGATTTGTCGCCGTTCACCCAGCCGCCGCCGTGGATCAGCAGCACGAGCGGCGTCGGCTTATCGGACTTCGCCTGCCAGAAATCGAACTTCTGACGGGCATGATCGCCGTAGGCGACGTCGGCGGCCGTCGGCGTTGGACGCTCAACCTTCTTCGGCTCCTTCGCCTGTGCGAGGAGCGGACCCGCGGCGAGCGCCGCGACCGCAAGGGAGAGGAAATAGCGGATCATGATCGGCTCCGGGTTGCCCCGCGGAGGAATCCCGCGGGCATGGGAGCTTTCTATGAATCACGGGAATCGGAAAAATCACCGGGTACAATTCCCGAATCACCGTTCGCCCCACCGGACATCGCCCGATGAGCACCCGCCGCCTGATCGCCGTCGCGCTCCTCGCGCTCGCGCCGTTCGCGTTCCTCACGGCGGTCGGGTCGTACCACCTTTATTCCACCGGTTGGGGTTTCATCGCGTGGTGGCCCATGATGGGCTGTTTCGCGCTCGCGTACTTCCTTGGCTGGCGCTGGACGCGCCGCTCCCGCGCGAAGCTGCTGCCCGACACCGGCATTGGCGAACCGCCCGCCACCTGGACCGATCGCGACCGGCAAGCGTGGCGCGTGGTCGAAGCCCGCGCCACCGCCGTTACCACCATCTCAACCGAAGAGGTGGTGGACGCGCACCGCTACGCTGATACCGCCATCGCGCTCGCCCTCGACGTCGCCCGCGTCTACCGGCCCGACGCCGCCGACCCCTTCGGCCATCTCACGCTTCCGGAGATCGTCACCTGCGCAGAACTCGTCGCCCGCGACCTGAACGACCGAGTTACGAAGTACGTGCCGGGCAGCCACCTCTTCCGCGTGGACGACTGGAAATCCGCCAAGCGCGCCGTCGATTGGGGCAAGACGGCGCTGGACCTGTCGTGGTTCGCCCGCGCCGTCGTGAATCCCATCAACACCGGCCTTCAATACGTCGCCTCCAAGGCAAGCGGTTCCATACTGAATCGCGTGCAGGAAAACGTGATGCTCTGGTTTCACACGGCGTTCGTGCACGAACTGGGCAAGCATCTCATCGAGCTGAACAGCGGCCGACTCAAGGTCGGCGCCGATAAATATCGGGAACTGATCGATAAGAACGGACCGAGCGGCGCACCCGCATCGTTGACGATCGCCCTCGTCGGGCAGGTGAAGGCCGGGAAATCGAGCGTGGCGAACGCCTTGCTCGGCGAGCATCGTGCGGCAACCGACACTCTGCCGGCCACGGCGGGGGCGACGAAATACGCACTCAATCTGCCGGACTTGCCCCCGATGACGCTCGTGGACACCGCCGGCTACGGCGCGGCGGGGCCGACCGAATCGGAGGTGGCGAACGCCGTGTCCGCCGCGGAAAATGCCGACCTGATTTTGGTGGTTGGCCATGCGCGGACGGCGGCCCGCACCGCCGACGTCGCCATGCTGAATCGACTGGAGAACGCATTCGCCGCCAAGCCGCACCTCCGCTTCCCGCCCGCGATCGTCGCGCTCACGCACGTCGACCTGCTCACGCCCGCGATGGAGTGGGCACCGCCGTACGACTGGAAGGCCGGCACGCGCAAGAAGGAAGAGCAGATGCGGGACGCCCTGGCCGCGGCCCGCGCCGACCTCGGCGAGCGCTTCCCGGTCATTGTCCCGGTCTGCGCCGAGTCGGGCAAAGAGTGGAACGTCCAGGGCGAACTGATCGAGATGCTCGCCGCGGCACTTGACGACACGCGAGGCACGGCGCTCCTGAAGGCGTTCCACCGCGAGGGCCGCGCCGGCGCCGCGCGCAAGACCGTCGACCAGGTGTTGAACGCCGGACGTGAAGCGCTCGGCATCCTCTGGCAGAGCGTCAAACGCTGACGATCGCGACGCGCCCCGTGCCACCGTCCACGCGCACCCGTTGGCCCGACCGGATTTGCCGCGTGATCGCGGGCAACCCGGCGACGGCAGGCAGGCCGAACTCGCGTGCGACGATCGCGCCGTGCGAGAGCACGCCGCCCGCCTCCATCACCAGAGCCGATGCCCGCGCAAACAGGGGCACCCATGCCGGATCGGTGGATGGGCAGACGAGCACGAAGCCGTCGGGCACGCCCTTCGTGTCGCTCGGATCGTTCAACACAAGCGCAGGCCCTTCCGCGACACCGGCCGAAAGTGGAGTCCCCGCGAATTCTACCGCCCCGGCAGGAATCGGGATCGGCCGACCGATCGCGTCCAGATCATCCGAGAACAAGACCGGCGGCACTTCGAAGCCGAGATCCAATCGACGCCGTGCCCGGCGCGCAGCCGCGATTGGACGAAGGTCCTCCCCCGCGACGACGCGTTCCAGTTCCGACGGCACCAAATAAAAAATGTCGCCGATCATTCGATGGCGACGGTCCAATTCGAGGAGGAGTTTGCGGAGCACCGCGTAGCCGAGCAGGAGATGGTGCTTGGCCGTCTCGCGCAGACCCAAGTATGTGCGGAGTTGATCGTGGCGCAGCTTCGCCTGCGTTCGGGCCGGAGCCGCGAGTTTCGCCTCGTCCGCGATCCGGTCGAACGCGCCGTCGTCGACTTTCGGTTTCGCCGAACCGGGCGCGAGGTCTCGCAGGGCCGCGTCGTCTTCGCTCCAGCGCGGTTCGGCGAGTTCCATTTCGCCGGCGGCGCGGTGCCCGAATCGGTCGAGGAACGCGGCGCGATCGATGCGGCCGTTCGCGAGGTCCAGGAGCGAGCCGGCGAGATTCGCGTCGGTGTCCGGTTCCGCGCCGAGCGCGAGTTCCGCCACGGCAGCGCGCGCCCGGGCCTCGCCTAGTCGCGGCGTGAACAGTTCGACGAGTGCCGACCAGGCCGCGTCGGCGAAGAAAGTCGGTTTCAGGCTGTCGCGGGCGAATTCGACTAGAGTCTGCTCCGTCCAAGTCGTGAACGACCTCAATAGTTCTTTTGAATCGATGCCGGAACAATCCCTGGCCAGTTCGGCCCGCGCGGCCGCGACAAACGGCGGTGCGATTCGCGACCGATACTCCTCCGCAAAAGACTCGGCTCGCTTCGCGGCGCGCGACCCGATGCGCCACAGCCGCCAGATCGTGCCGGGGAGCCGCAGCAGGCCGACGATGCACCCATCCCGCAGCGGGTTCGCCACCGGCTTCGGATCGAGCGCGAGCACGGGGTTGAGCTTGTATTTTGCGAAGGGGTACTCGAAGGGAGGATGACGGAACTGCAAGCGCGGCATGCGCGCGAGATTCGCCATCGGCCGGCCGGCGACGAGATCGAACGCCGTGAGCGAGCCGAGCATCGGATCGGGGTCGCCGCCGAGATCGCGGTTCATCAGGCCGACGCCGCCGTCGGCAGCGAGCAATCGCTGCACGACGGCCCAGGTCATCGGCGTCGGCCTCGGCAGGATCTCGCTCAGGTTGTACCGTACCCACACCGTCTCACGCGGGTCGACCTTCGCATTCAACTCGTCGATGATTCCCCGTCGAATCGCATCGCGGTCGGCGCTCGTCTTCGTGATCGGCCTTGCTTGAAGGAGATAAACCTGGCCTTCCGCGATGGCCCACTCAATGTCGCGCGGCTGACCGTAAAACGCTTCCACCCGTCGGCCGAGTTCCGCGAGCCGTTCCAGTTCGTCTTCCTTCAGGCAGAACGCATCTTGAAGTCCCTCCGGCACCGACTCCTCCCGGCCGTCGACGATTCGCACTGTCTTCAGTCCTCGCGATTTCTCCACGACGCGACCGCAAACGAACTCGAGCGTGTACCGGTCCGGCGTAACCTTCCCCGACACAACCGCTTCGCCGAGGCCATAGCTCGCCTCGACGATCATGCGGTCCGCGGCCAGGTCCAGTGGATCGCGCGTGAAGAGTACGCCCGCCGTCTCGGCCGGCACGAGCCGTTGGACGACGACCGCCATCGCGACGGCACCGTCGGCGATCCCCTTCTGGCGGCGATACGCGATGGCACGATCCGTATGAAGCGACTTCCAGCATCGTTCGATGGCATCGAGCACGGCCTCCTCGCCGACGACACCGAGAATCGTCTCCTGTTGCCCGGCGAAGCTCGCGTCCGCGCCGTCCTCGCCCGTCGCGGAGGAACGCACGGCGACCGCTCCCCCGAGGGCACGATACGCTTCGCGGATGGACTGCGAGAGTGCGGCATCCGATCGGATGCCGGCGGAATGGGATCGCCGAAACGTGTCCGTCGTTACGACGAACCCCGGCGGCACCGGCAGCCCGGCGCGGAGCGTGACGGCGAGGCTCGCCCCCTTCCCGCCGACGCGCGCGGCGTCGGCTTCGACGATCGCTTCGAGTGCCAGCACGTCGGGCATGGGCGGTCCAATCAGTAGCTGCGCGTGACGAACCTCAGTAGCGCGAGGCCGAGGAACACGGCGATGTAGGCCCCGGCCACGCCCAGCACTTCGCCCCAATCGATGCTGCGCAGCTTCAACCCTTCCCGGCGCTGTTCGCCCTCGGAGAGCAACTCGCGGCTGATGAGGTTCGATGTGAGCGTGTCGAGGTCCTTGGTGCGCGGCGTGACCGCATTCAGAACCTCGAACACCTTGACGAGCGTGCGTGGCGGTTTCGGCGGACCATCCGGAACCTCGTCCTCATCGGCCTCGTTCTTCGGCTTCTCGGTCTTCTTGGCGTCGGCCTTCTTGGCGGCGCGCGGCGGAGCGCCCTGCACTTCCAAGTTGTCCAGCACGGTGAGCGTGTTGTGCACGGTGCCGATGATCCAGACGACGAACCAGAAGAGAACCGTGACGACGATGCCGACGAGTGCATTCCGCGTGAGAACGCCGACGAGCGTGGAGCAGGCGTAGAGGATGGCGAAATAGAACGTGACGCCGAGGACGCAATAGAGCAGGCCCGGTGCCCAGACGCCGGTGCGCAGCCCGATGGCGATCCAGATGCCGCCGTACGCGGCGAGGGCGAGCACGAAGACGAAGATGAGACCACCGATGTACTTGTAGAGGAGGATCGTGGATCGCGCCAGCGGCTTCGTGAGCAGGAGATCGATCGCGCCCTTGCGGAGCATGTTCGGCACGAAACCGGCCGTGACGATCACGCCCGCCATGAGGACGAACCAGGCCCCGATGCCGTTGACGAAGGTGTTCTCGACGAGGTGGATCTGGTCGCCGAGCGGCATCTCGAAGATCGATAGCGGCACCGTGCCGAAAAAGAGGCTTGGCTTGTGCGGCCAGGCGAGTGGACTGCTCGCGCCGTTCGCCGTCACCCGGTATTCGCGCTCGCCGATCTTGCGCACGTCCGTCACATCAAGTCGTGTCGCGCCGACCAACTGGTGTTTCAGGAACTCGATGGCCAGTTCGTCCGTGAACGCCGGCTTCTCCGCTCCGGCCGGCACCGCCCAAATACGCACCGCCTCCGTGAACGAGTCCCGGAAGAATGCATTGAAGTCGATCTTCTTCGGCTGTTTGTCCGCCCCGACCTCGATGCCGCCGCCACCCGATGATTCGATCTTCAAACGGAAAGACACTTCATCCTTCCAGATGTCGCCGCCACGCGGTTTGGCCGCAACCTCGTCCACCTTCGCGCTGTACTGGTAGACCAGCAGCTTCGGGCTGGCACCCCGATCCGGCGACACCATTTGGAACGGCTGCGGGTTGCCGATATTCCGCATTTCCGGAAGCATCTTCGGAATCGCTTGTTCCACGGAAATCGGCCGGTACGAGATGCTCAGCACGAACAGCGAAACGACGCCCGAGAGGACGAGCATGACGGTGAAGATCCACCCGTCCACGGCTTCCTTGTAGGAATCCTTCAGCATCGCGAGGAACTTGTTCACGCCCCCACCTCCCGCGTCTTCTTCTTGCGGTTATCGACGCCGGGATCGGCCTGATCGACCATCTCGACGAACACGTCTTCGAGCGATTGTTTCTTAGCGACGAGGTGGCGGAGCTTGAGGCCTCGCTCGGCGAGCAACCGCACGATCGTGTCGATGTCCGCTTCTCCGGGCACAAGCACCTCCCAGCGATCGCCGACCTTAGTCGTCTTCAGGCCGCGCCGTTCGAGTTCGTCCAGTGGCAACTCTTCGCCGTCTGCCAGGCCGATGACGTAGCGACCTTCCTGCTTCGTCAATTCCGCGACCGTGCCGATCTGCGCCAGTTCGCCGCGCTGCAGGATGGCCACGCGATCGCACATCAGCTCGACTTCGCCGAGCAGGTGCGAGTTCACGAAGACCGTCTTCCCCTCGTCCCGCAGTTTCTCGAAGAGTTCGCGCAGCTCCTTCCGGCCGACCGGGTCCACGCCGTCGGTGGGTTCGTCGAGGAAGATGACGTCGGGATTGTGGAAGATCGCCTGCGCGATGCCGAGACGCTGCTTCATCCCCTTCGAATAGGTGCGCAGCTTGTAGTCCATACGCTTGCGGATGCCGACGGTCTCGAGGACTTCGGGGATCTTGCGGTTGCGCTCGGCGCGGCTCATGCCGTAGAGCTGGCCGTAAAAGTGCAGCAGGCTCGCGCCGGTGTGGTACTGCGGGAACTGGTGGTCTTCCGGCAGGTAGCCGACGCGTTTGCGGATATCGCTACGGCCGGCGGTTTCGCCGAGCAGCATGGCGCCGCCATCGGACTTGCGAACGATTCCGAGCAGGATCTTGATGAGCGTGGATTTGCCCGCGCCGTTCTGGCCGAGCAGGCCGAAAATTTCCCCGCGGTTCACCGACAGCGACACGCCCTTGAGCGCTTCGACCGATCCGTACGTCTTGCAGAGGCCATCGGTGGCGATGACCGATTGATCGACGGGCACGGGTTTCCTCCGACGGGATCACACTTCCGTAGTCATAGAACATTCGCCGCGAAAGCCTACAAATTGCGGTACGGAACGATTTTTCGGAGAATGACATGGCGAAACTGACTGTGGACGGATTGGGCGCGTTCGACGTGGCGGACGGGCAACGGCTGATCCTCGCGCTGACGGACGTCGCGAAGGTGGACCAGTTGCACGCCTGCGGCGGCAACGCCCGCTGCACGACGTGCCGCGTGGAATTCCTCGCCGGCGAACCGAACACGATGACAGAAGCCGAGAAGGCCGTGCTGGCCGCGAAGGGGATTTCCGGCGTGCGGCTGAGCTGCCAGCTTGCGTGCGATCGGGACATGACCGTGCGCGTCGTCAGCCGGCTCGCGGGCAGCGGGCGCGCCGACGCCGGCAAGCGCCCGACGGATGCCATCGCCCCGCCGCCGGTCTGGGGAACGAAGTAAGGGTTTTCACCGCAGAGAACGCGGAGTTCGCAGAGAGAAGACTGTTTTCAGAATTCCAATCTTCCTCTCTGCCTCTTTTGCGTCCTCCGCGGTGAATCGTGATTTGCTTTATTCATCATGCGCATCCTTCACACGGCCGACTGGCACCTCGGCGACCGGCTCGGCCGCATCGACCGTACCGCCGATCTGCGCCGCGCCGTCGAACGCGTCGCGAAGCAGTGCCACGACCACAAGGTCGATACGCTCCTCGTCGCCGGGGACCTCTTCAGCGAGCTGGCGCGCCCCGATACCCTGCGTGAGACGATCCACCACTGGCAGGAAGTCTTCGCCGATTTCCTAGGTCGCGGCGGAACGATCCTTGCCATCACCGGCAACCACGACAACGAGAACTTCTGCCGCACGCTCTCGCACGCGATGGCGCTCGCGGCGCCGATGGTCGGCGCGCCGGGTGATCCCGTTCCCCCGGGCCGGTTCTACCTCGCCGCCGAACCGACCTTTCTCCGGTTGGGCGGCATCCAGTTCATCCTGATGCCCTATCCCACGCCGACACGCTACCTGCAAGGAGAGTCCCACCAAAAGTACACTTCGCCGGATGAGAAGCAGAAAATGCTGATCTCCGCCTTCGAGCGGACCTTGCAGGGATTCCGCGAGCACGCCCGCTTCGAATCGATCCCCACGGTCCTCGTGGCGCACGCGACGGTGCGCGGGGCGGACATCGGTACGAGCCTCTTCCGATTGAATCTCGACGACGACGTTCAGGTGAACGATGCCCGGATGGCCGAGCAATACGTCTACGTCGCCCTCGGCCACATCCACAAACCCCAGTGCCTCGGCGGCCACCGGCACGTCCGCTACAGCGGCAGCATCGAGAAAATGGACCTCGGCGAGCAACTGGACTCCAAGCGAACCGTCCTCTTCGAGCTTGGTCCGAACGGCACCGTCGGCGAAATCGTTGAACTGCCACTGCCCTCGACAGGCATTTTCGAAGTGATCGTGAACGACCCCACGGAAGACCTCGCCCGCCTGCGCGCCGAATATCCGGAGCCGACGGACGATCTGGTGAAGCTCCGCATCCGCTACACACGGGGCAAAGACAATCTCGAAGAGATCCTCCGCGACCTGGAGGCGATCTTTCCTCGCTGGTACGCCCGCGACTGGACGGAAACGAACGACATCGGCCCGACGCTGACATCTCCCCCGGCCGAGCGCAGCCACAATTTCGCCGAAACCGTCCGCGACTATGCCGAATCGGAACTCGCATTCCACGACGAGGGCGAGCGTGCCGAACTCCTGACTCGACTGAACGCCCTGATCGAGGAAAGCGACACACCGTGATCCCGCAGCGCATCCAGTTATCCGGATTCCTTTCGTATCGAGAGGAGCAGACCGTTCCGTTCGACGGCGCGGCCATCTGGATGCTGTCCGGCGCGAACGGATCGGGCAAGTCGGCGATCTTCGACGCCGTCACTTATGCGTTGTTTGGCCACCACCGGGGCGGCAGCCAGAACGCGATCGAGCTCATCAACAAGGATTCGAAGGAACTCCGGGTTGTCTTCGACTTCCGCATCGACGGCAGGCTCTTCCGCATTGTGCGCACGCTCAAGCGCACGAAGTCCGGCTCTGCGAGCGGGACGCAGCAGGTCTTTCGCGCCGATGGCGACGACTGGTCGGCCGTCGAGGACACGAACAAGAAAGTCGATTTCGAGAAATGGATCGAAGGCCAGATCGGGCTGGATTACGAAACGTTCACATCGTCCGTGTTGTTGTTGCAGGGTAAAGCCGAAAAGCTGCTGGACAGCAAGCCCAGCGGCCGCGCGGAGGTGCTGGCGCGCATCGTCGATCTGAAACGGTATCAAGCCCTCGCCGAGGCCGCGAACGATCGCAAGAAGACGTTGAAATACCAGTTGGAAGCGATCCAGGCTCAAACGGAATCGGTGCCGATCATCACCGATGCGGAATACCAGTCGGCCATTGAATCAATCGAACGAGCGGACGCGGCACGACGCTCGGCCGGGGAGCGGCTGGAATCGCTGAAAGGGCTTTCGGTTCAAGCCGGCCAATGGGTCGAGGCCGAGCAAAAACTGGCCCAGTCCCGCGAGAAGTTGAAGAAGGCCGAGTACCTGCTCGGCTCGGCGATCCGGATCGAACGGTCGCATTCGCGACTTCTGGAACTTCGCGGCGTTCTTCCGGCGGCCCATGTCGTCGTCACCACGCGCGCGAAGTTGATCGAATCCGAAAAGAAGACGGAGCGATGGAAGGCCGAACGGGACGCGGCCGTTCAACGACAAACGCTCACCGAAAGTGCGGATAAGACCGCCCGACGAAAGCGGGACACGCTCCGCCTCGAACTCGACCGGAACCTGAAGGCGGTCGAAGAGGGGAACGTCCGGCTCCGCGAACTGTCGGGAATTCTCAAGTCGGTGGAACTCGCCGAGGAGCAAGCCGCGAAACTCGCCGATTGCGACCGTCAACTCGCCGCATTCGAAACCGACCCGCGCTCCGTCCGCGACTCGGCTCAGAAGGACGTCGAACGCCTCCGCGAACTGGTCCGAGTACTCCCCATTCTGCAACGAATCCACGACGATCGGATCGAACTTGCCTCGGTGAGACAACGAATCGAAAGCGCCGATCGGCGGATCGCCGAGGTGCGTGCGGAAGGCGAATTGAAACGAGAAAAGTTCACCGAGATCGAACGGTCATTCGCGAAAGCCCGGAATGAAAGGCTCGTGGCCGACGAGCGAGCCGCGGCCGCCGCGGCCCTGGCCCGGCAGTCGGCGGAATGGCTCGAATCGTTCCATTCCCTGTTGGACGAGACGACCTGTCGGGCCTGCAGTCAGCCGCTCACGCCGGAGCATCTCGCGGACGAAAAGTCTCGCCGCGAAGACGAACTTCGCCGCGCCGAGGCCGAACGCGACGCCTGCGAATCCGCCCGCCGCGCCGCCGCCGATCGGGAGCGGACCAACGCCGAATGGGAGCGGGAAGCCCGGGCGGAATTGGATCGGCTTCGCGAGGAATACCGCGCACACGATGTGGAACGCAAGCACGCCGCGACGGACGAGACGAGACTGCTGCGCTCGCTCAAGCTGGCTTACGCGGAACTACCGAAGGACTACGCGAAGCGCATCGCGCCGTCCGATCCGACCGACTGGACGGACACCCGGTTCCCGCAACGGGACGAGCTCTCGGCCCTCACGCGCGAGTGCGGGCGGCTCGCGGAGTCGGAGCGATCCCTTCGCCTCGCCGACGACGCTACCGAGCGGTGGCGGCAACTCCACGCCGAGCGCGATTCCGCCGCCCGGTCGCTGGAAAAACTGCAATCTCGGATTCCGTCCGGCGACGTGCTCGCGATCCGTCGCGAGTACATCGATCGGCAGAGCGCCGAGCAGGCGTTGCAGAATACGATCCAAGCGGCCCGTTCCAATCTCCTCGCGGTCGAGAACGAAATCGACAAGCTCGGCAAGGAGGCCCACGACGCCACGACGACGCGCACGGAACTTGTCGGAAAACTGCATACCGAGGACGTCACGCGAACCCATTGCCGCGAATTGATCGAGCGGGAACTGGCGAAACTATCACCAGACTGGCGCGAACTCGCGGCCAAAGCCGGAATGAACGAGTACTACACCTGGAAATCCGAACACGACACGCTCGTCGCAGAGGGCGTGGAAGCCACTTTCCGGAGTTTGGAAACGGCCCGGGGCAGCCTGGCCTCGATTCGCGAGGAAATCGCCGAACGCGAGTCGATCTGCGCGGCGTTTCCGGAGCCGGCGCGACAGCACCCCGACCAGATCCAAATGGAAATCGTCGCCGCCCAAACCGAGTACGAGGAACGGGACAAGGAGCGGGAATCGGCCCATCGGACCAAATCGACCTTCGACTTCCACCGGTCGCGACGCGCCGAACTCGGAGATCAGTCCCTGGCGACCGAACTCGAATTCCAGCGGTATAAGATCCTGG
The DNA here is from genome assembly GCA_022842245.1 of Gemmataceae bacterium. Taxonomy (GTDB): domain Bacteria; phylum Planctomycetota; class Planctomycetia; order Gemmatales; family Gemmataceae; genus Limnoglobus. Next base: position 82,970 of record JALHPZ010000016.1, on the reverse strand, counting down.
CGGAATTGTTGGGCCGCGACCGGTTGCAGCGGCACCTCGTCCGCAAGGCGGAACGGCAGATCGTCGATTGCGCCAACGCCGTCCTGGACCGACTGTCCGGCGGCCAGTTGTTCCTGACCTTCACGGGCACGGACGACCTCGCCGGCGCGGAGAAAGCGCTGGACCTCGAGTGCGTGAACCGCGCGACCGGAAGCGCGCCCATCAATGTGGCATTCCTCTCCGGCAGCCAGAAATTCCGCGTCGCCGTGGCCCTCGCGCTGGGAATTGGCCAATACGCCAGCCGACGGCACCTCCCGATCGAGTGCGTCATCATCGACGAAGGCTTTGGCAGCCTCGACCGGACCGGCCGGCAGTCGATGATCCAGGAACTTCAAAACCTTCGCGCCTACCTGCACCGCATCCTTCTGGTCAGCCACCAGGAAGAATTCGCCGACGCGTTCGACGACGGCTATCGCTTCGAACTCGTCGACGGCGCGACGCGGGTGGCCCGCATGGAACGATGAATGGCGATGAACTACCTCGAACGAACGCTTTCCAGCCCGCGGTGGCAATGGTTGAATCGGCTCGTGGGGCCGTGGGTCTGGTCCGGCCATGCCCACGATCAATGGATGCGTGTCGTCCTCAATCGCGAACTCGAGCGCCTCGTCGCGGGCTTGAATCCCTCCACGATCAAGGCCTGCGAAATCTCCGGCCGGTTCTGGGATCGCCCCAATATGTTCCGCGATTACCGCGCACTCGAATTTCCCGCGTTCGACATCTGCGAAGCCCCGCATCCCGAGACGTTCGATCTCGTCATCGCCGAGCAGGTGTTCGAGCACTTGCTCTGGCCCTACCGGGCCGGGCGCAACGTCCACGCGATGCTCAACCCCGGCGGGCATGCCCTCATCAGCACGCCGTTCCTTGTGAAGGTGCATCCGTATCCCGTGGATTGCTCGCGCTGGACCGAAACCGGCCTGAAGTATTTCCTCGCCGAATGCGGCTTTCCGCTCGATGCCATCGTCACGGGATCGTGGGGCAATCGCGCGTGCGTGCGATCGAATTTCGGCCCGCGCTGGACGATCTATCAGAAATGGCGGCATTCGTTGGACAACGAGCCGGATTTCCCGATCGTCGTCTGGGCCTTGGCGAAGAAAGGACCGGCATGAACCGGCGGCAGTTTCTTGGCTTCGCACCCGTGCTGGTCGCGGGTTGTTCGCGATCGACTCCGCCCGGTCCGCGCGCGGACCGGATCGCACGCGAGAAGCACCTCGCGATGCTCGAATCGCATCGGGTACCGTTCGGCGCCGTGCGGACGACGCCGAAGCCGGCCAGCGATCCGCTCTTACGGTACCCGGAACTAAAACCGCTGGCACGGGTCGCGATACGGTTGCATCCGCGTTTCGGGGACGAGCCGCGACCGGACGAATCGAAACTCGGCGGTGCGTTCTTCTGGCCGGCCGCGGAACCCTGGCCGCAATGTCCGGAGCATCGCATGCCGATGGCGGCGGTTCTGCAAGTTCGAGCGGACGACCTGCCGCCGCAATTTCCGAAGCGACCCAAAACGGACCTCTTCCAACTGTTCTGGTCGCCGCGCACAACGAAGGCCGGCGCGCCGCATGTCGTCGGCGTCTGGCACGCACGCGAGGGTAACGTACCGATTGCGAATCCGGAGATACCAGAGTCGGCAGACTTGGGTTTCGTGCCGGTGGCCTGCCGAATCTTTCCCGAGCGGTTAACCGAGTTGCCTCCCCTGGAGTTGATGCCGGAATCAATGCGGCGGACGGTGGCCGAGGCGCGGGATCTGGAATTGCCGGCGCGGGGCGTGAAACTCGGGGGCTGGCCCCGCGTGCCGGACCGGGTGCCGAAATGCGCGACGTGCTTACACCCGATGGATTACTTGCTGACAGTGGCTTCGAGCGAATGGACGCCGGCGGATGCCGCCCGCTGGAAGCCGGCGGAGGACGCCGACGCGGAAGGTTTCCGTCGGGCGGCGGGGTTCGATTTCGGGGCACCGGACGCGGCCGTACAGATCTCGGTTTGCCGTCGCTGCGAGAAGTGGCCGCTGCGGGCAACGATTGTGTAAAAGAACGGCCCCGCGACATGGGTCACAGGGCCTTTGGATTCGACTTCGGCAACTTACTTCTTGTCGGGCCGGGCGATGTTCGGCGGAAGGTCGGCCAGTTCCACCGACACCGGCGCGTAGTGGCTGAACTCCATGCTGAAACTCGCCTGGCCCTTCGTTGCGCTGCGCAGGTCGCTCGTATAGCCGAAGAGATTGGCGAGCGGGATCTTGGCCATGACGCTCGCGACGCCCTTCTCTTCGCTCGTTTCTTCGATGATGCCTCGCTTGCTGCTGATGTTCCCCGTGATCTGCCCCTGGTAGTCCTTGGGCGAAATCACCACGACCTTCATGATCGGTTCGAGCAGCGTGATGCCCGCCTTGCTTTCCGCCTCGCGGAAGGCTTCGAGTGCGCACAGGTAGAACGCGTCCTGCGACGAGTCCACATCGTGGTACTTGCCGAAGTGGAGTTCGAACTCCAGGTCCACGAACGGGAACGGGTACTTGTACCCCTTCTTCGCCGCCTCGCGGAGGCCTTCCTCGACGCTCGGAATGTATTCCTTCGGAATCGCCCCCTGCGTGATGGCGTTCACGAAGTAGATGTTGTTCGGGTCCGGCTTCACCTTCGGGTCGTTCAATTCCTCGATCTCGGCCACCTTTTCCGCGATCGCCTCCGGCGTCAGCGGCGTGTATTTCACCACGATGACGGCGAACTTCCCGCGGCCACCCGTCTGCTTCACGAACTTGTACTCGAAGTCCACCATCTTGCTCAGGCACTGGCGGTACGCCACGCGCGGCTTGCCGAGCTTGATCAGTTCGGTGTTCTCCTGCAGCACGCCGATGGCACGCTTCAGCTTTTCAATCGAGATTTCCAGGTGAAGTTCGCCCATCCCGGAAAGAATCGTTTCCTTGGTTTCTTCGTCAGTGTGCGTCTTCAAAGTCGGGTCGTCGCGCACGAGGCGGTTGAGCGCTTCGCCGACCTTGCCGGCGTCCAATGTCTTGGAGAACGACAGGGCCTGCGAAATCACCGGCTTCGGGAACTGGATCGATTCAAGCGCGACCGGGTTTTCCGGGTCGCAAAGGGTGTTGCCCGTATAGGTTTCCTTCAAGCCGATCCCGGCCACGATGTCGCCGGGGCCGGCCTTTTCCAGTTCGATCCGCTTGTCGCCCATCATCCGGTAGAAACGGGCCATCCGTTCCCGTTTGCCGTTGGTCGTGTTTGTGTAGTTTTCGCCCGGCTTCATTTCGCCGGAATAGACGCGGATGTAAACGAGGTCGCCGGTCGGTTCGGCCACGGTCTTGAACGCCAGCGCGGAGAACGGCTCCTTGGCATCCGGTGCACGCTTGACCACATCCTTGGTCTTCGGGTTGATGCCATCGACCGGCGGACGGTCCAACGGACTGGGGAGGCAATCCACGACAAGGTCCAACAGGTGCTGGACGCCGTGGAAATTCTTGGAACTCCCACAGGTCACGGGCGTGAAGACCCCTTCGAGCGTCCCCTTGCGGAGCGTCTTGCGAATCAAATCCACCGGCACGTCTTTGCCTTCGAGAATCAACTCCGTCACTTCATCCGACGCGGCGGATAGCGAATCGAGCATCTGCTCGCGACGGGTCTTGGCCTCGTCGAGGTACTTGGCCGGCACGTCGTTGATGAAGAATTTGCGGTTCGTCTTGTCGGTCGTATCCCGCGTGATGAGCTTCATGCCGATGAGGTCGATGATCCCTTCGAGGGCTTCGTCCTGACCGGCCGGAATCGTGACGACGCACGGGTTGGCGTGCAGTTTCGTCTTCATCTGTTCGACGCAGGCCCAGAAGTCCGCACCCATGCGGTCGAGCTTGTTGACGTAGGCGACGCGGGGAACCTTGTACTTGGTGGCCTGGCGCCACACCGTTTCCGATTGCACTTCCACGCCGCCCTTGGCGCAGAAGACGCCGACGGCGCCGTCCAGCACGCGCAGGGACCGCTCGACCTCGGCCGTGAAGTCCACGTGGCCGGGCGTGTCGATGATGTTGATCTGCACGTCCTTGCCCGCGCGGTCCGCCCAGTCGATGGACACGGCCGCGGAGTTGATCGTGATGCCCTTCTGACGCTCCAAGGGGTCGAAGTCCGTGGTCGTGTCGCCGTCGTCGACGTCGCCGACCTTGTGCTTGGTGCCGCTGTAATACAGGATCCGCTCGGTGGTCGTGGTTTTGCCGGCGTCGACGTGGGCCATGATTCCGATATTGCGTACTTGATCGAGCATCGTCATCGGCCGGCCTTCCGTGAGGACCGGCTCCCTTCAAAGGAGGAAACGGAACGCCCGTCGGAGCCGCACGGCTTCGATTCGGGTGGGTGACGCGGCCATCCGCCGGCACCTCGACTTCACCAGTGAGACCTATCGAGAAGGACGCCGGAAAGAAACCAATGTTCGCCGACGTACTGGGGAAGAAGGCACAAGTTAATGGTATGCCTACGCGAACGATTGTCCACGATTCCACAAGAAGGATTGATGAACCGGGAATGGTCGATCAGCCGATCATCCCCTTCGCCCGCAGGTACCCCAGGATCATCGCGACGCCATCCTCGACAGAGCGGGTAGAAGCGTCGAAGGTCAGTTCCGGCGCCGTTGGCGGTTCATAGGGATCGTCCAATCCGGTGAACCCCATCCCCTTCCCGCTTGCGATGGCGGCGCGGGCCTGCTTGTACAACCCTTTCGGGTCGCGCTGTTCGCAGGTCTCGATCGGCGTATTCACGAAGACCTCAATGAACGGTAACGCACCGGACGCGTTCCCGGTGTGGATCTTCCGGGCGGCGTCCCGATCCTTTCGATAAGGGCTGATGAAACTCGTGAGGGCGAAGACCCCGGCATCGGCGAACAATTTCGCGACCTCGCCGATCCGGCGCACGTTTTCCTCCCGATCGATTGCAGCGAACCCCAGCCCGAACCGACGGGCTGACTCTTCGGAATAGCCGCGGGTTTCCGCAAGGATCTTCGATCCGGCGTTCAAGCCGAAGCGGATGTTGTCGCCGTCGAGCCGGTAGGCCGCGTGCCCCAGCCGAACCAATGCCTGTTCGAGTGCCGCGGCGAGCGTGCTCTTGCCGGAGCCCGACAGTCCGGTGAACCAAAGGGTTCCGCCAGTTTGCCGGAGGGCGCTCCGGCGTTCGTCGCGCGTGACGGTGCCTTCGTGATGAACGATGCGCAGGGGTTGGCTCTCGGACATTCCCGCCTCGAATCCGGGTACTCACCGCACAATATATGAAGATGTGGAAACGCGACCGAGCGCCCGGTTCAACGGGCCGCGAAGTAGACGATGGCCAGAAGAACGAGAATCCAGAAGACGATGCCGATGATCTGGGCCGTGCCATCGCTGCAACGGACCTGTCCGAGGGTCAGGCAATAGACAAGGACGTGCCCGGTGGCCGTGGTGGTTGTTTCGAAGAGCAGTTCGAACAGGAATTCCCACATGGCAACACCGGCACGATGTTAGTGATCCCATCCAATCTACTGCCGGGGACAATCCGTCATCCGGAGTTCGCCGCCCATCCGGGAATCTTGAATTTTCATCCATTAAGAACTGAATCGCAGCCATTCCCGACGCTTTGAATTGACCTCGACATTCGAATTCCGCCCGGTCTACACTTCACGGCTGAAGCTCTTCCCGCAGGGATGCCGGGCGATGCATGTGGTCCACCTGACGGCCAGCACGATGTTCGGCGGCCCCGAACGCCAGATGCTGGGCCTGGCCGAGGCGCTGCCCGCCGATACACGCACGACGTTTCTGTCGTTCGCTGAGCATGGGCGTTGCGCCGCGTTCCTCGATGCCGTGCGAGCGAAGGGGTTCCCTGCGCAGTCGCTCGACAGCGACTTCCCAAAGGTCCGCGCCACCATTCGGGAACTCGCGGACAGACTCGAATCGCTGCGTGCCGATGTATTGATCTCCCACGGGTACAAGGCGAATATCTTCGGCCGCATCGCCGCCCGCCGGACCGGCATTCCGATCGTCGGCGTTTCGCGCGGATGGACCGGCGAGAACTGGAAAGTCCGGCAATACGAACGACTCGACCGTTTCCACCTGCGATTCCTCAACCGCGTCGTCGCCGTGTCGGACGCCCAGGCGGCGAAGGTGCTTCGGGCCGGGGTCCCCGCGGAACGGGTCCGTGTCATCCGCAATTCCTCGCGCCTCGCGGCGTTCGAATCGAACACGCCGACGGATGTCGGGCAACTGCGAGCCTTCTTCCCGATCCCCCCGAGGCAGATCGTCCTCTCGGCCGGACGGCTTAGCCCGGAGAAGGGTTTCAGCCTTCTCGTCGACGCGGCCGTGTCTGTTTTCCAAAGACATCCCGACGCGGGGTTCATCCACTTCGGCGATGGCCTTGAACGGCCGGCGATCGAATCCGCGATTCGCGAGCGAAACCTGACAGGGCGATTCATTCTTGCGGGGTTCACGGACCGGCTCGACTCGCTGCTGCCGGCCGCCGACCTCGTGGTTCTGCCGTCGTACACGGAAGGGATGCCGAACGTACTGTTGGAGGCGGGCGCGGCCGGCGTCGCCTGCGTCGCGACGCGCGTCGGGGGTTCGCCGGAAGTCGTCGCGGACCGGGTGAGCGGCTTGCTCGTGCCGTCCGGCGATCCCGGAGCGATCGCGTCCGCCATCGATGAATTGCTGGCAGACGACGAGCGGCGGACCGCGATGGGCCGTGCCGCACGGGACCGCATGCTGGCCGAATTCTCCTTCGCCGCCCAGGCGAACGCGTACGCCTCGCTTCTCGAATCGATCGTGTCCGTTATGGAATCCGAATCATGCCCGGCACGCTTTGCGAACGTACCGACTCCGCCGGACGCGGCCTTCGCGCTCGCCCCGTGCGGATCGCCTTCGTCATCGACAACCTGAGCCGCGCCGGCACGGAATCGCAATTGCTCGCGTTGATCCGGTCGCTGGACCGTGCGCGCTTCGAGCCGTCGCTCGTCCTGCTCGATGGTTCGCCGACCGTATCGCGGGAACTCGAACCTGCCGATTGCGAAGTGACGCGGCTCGGCGTGACGAAATTGCTCGGCTTCCGGGCGTACCGCGCCGCGAAACGGCTGCGGGCCTTCTGGCGGGAACGCCGGCCGGACATCGTGCAGGCGTACTTCCTCGACTCCTCGTATTTCGCGATCCCCCTCGCCCGGCGACTCGGCGTACCCGCGATCGTCCGCGTCCGCAACAATCTCGGCTATTGGCTCACCCCCAAGCATCGCCTCTTGAACCGCGTGCTGTGCAACATGGTGGACGTGACGCTGACGAACTCCGACGCCGGCCGCGCCAGCCTCCTTGAAACCGATCGCCTCGCGCCGGACCGGGTCGTCTCGATCAAGAACGGCGTGGACGTCGAACGCTTCGCCGCTTGCACTCCGCCGCGATTCTCCGGAACCATTCGCATCGGGTGCGTCGCGAACCTCCGGCCGGTGAAGAATGTCGATGGATTGATGCGGGCGGCCAGGCTCGTGTTCGACCGGGTTCCGAACGTCGTATTCGAAGTGGCCGGCGACGGGGAGCAAAGGCCGGAACTCGAACGACTGCACGGGGAATGGAACCTGGGCGCGCGGTTCCGCCTGCGGGGGTCGGTTTCGGATGTGCCGGCGTTCCTGGTGGGGTGCGACGCGGCGGTGCTGCCATCCCATTCGGAGGGAATGTCCAACGCACTGCTTGAATACATGGCCGCCGGACGCGCCATCGTGGCCACGGAGGTCGGCGCGAATGCGAAGTTGGTGCGGCACGGCGTGGACGGGTTGATCGCGCGCGATTCGCGGCCGGAATCGATCGCGGAGTCGTTGGTCGAACTGATCACGAACGTCGAACGGGCGAGGCAAATGGCTGCCTCGGCCCGCGAACGGTCGATCAGCGAATACTCCCGCGATGCGATGGTGCGCCGCTTCGAGGCGTTCTATGCCGGACTCGCCCGAACCGAATCGACTACAGACCGCGCGGCGGTTCGGTCGATACTCACCCGGTCGATTCGTTGACGCGAAGCGGCCGGAACCGTAAGATTCCGTTGACTCGTTGGATGAGTTGGTCCCGTCGCCAAGTGGTAAGGCAACGGTTTGCAAAACCGTTATTCCCCGGTTCGAGTCCGGGCGGGACCTCTGAACTTTCCTCGAACGGGCCGCCCTCGCCGGGCGGCCTGTGCCGTTTCATGATCCGATCCGCCACTCCCGCCGACACCGATGCGCTGGTCGCCCTCGCGAACGGCACGGGCGTCTTCCAACCCCACGAGATCGTCGCCCTGCGCGAAGTGCTGGACGACTACCACGCGGCGAACGAGGCCGAGGGGCATGTCGCTCGCGTGTTCGCGGACGCGGAGGGGATCGCCGGCTTCACCTACTTCGCGCCAGTGCCGATGACCGACCGCACGTGGGAACTGTGGTGGATCGCCGTGGACGCGGGCCGCCAGGGCTGCGGGTTGGGCCGGACGTTGATCGAAGATGTCGAGGCGGCCTTGCGATCGAAAGGTCAGCGGTTGCTGCTCATCGATACCAGCTCGCTGCCGAACTACGAACCGACGCGCCGGTTCTATTTGAAGACCGGTTATTCGCAAGTCGCACAAATCCCGGACTTCTATCGCGACGGCGACGACAAGGCGCTGTTCTGGAAGAAGTTCTAATCCCGCTCGATGAAACGGAATCGCGAAGAGGGCCGATGCGACCCCGGTTCGGGAATTCGCGCGCGTAGAATGCGGCGGTCGCGCGTCACAACCGGACCAACCGGTACGCGCCGAACTTCCGGGTCGGAGTTCCAGGCACCGATGCCCACAATTGTCGCGGGGACCGGATATGTCGGGTCGATGGACAATGTTAGTTCCGCGGTTGGCCGAGGTCGTACCGGAATGGGTCGGTACGACGGCCGCAATGCCTACCGGGACAACGGCGGGTTTGCCGAGTTCGCCAAGTTCACCAACCTGAGAACTTCGCCAACCCAGGTTAATCTTCGCGGAGCGCGATAGCCGATGAAATCGCTGTAGTCGTATCGCGGTGGAATGACCGTGCCCTCCGGCCGGGATACGACTGCACGCTCCGTCGGGATTGAATGGACGTGAATGGATGCCCCCCGCCGGGCGACGCGACGCCCCGTCGCGACGTCGTCCCGCCCCCTCGGGCTTGCCGCCGACCCCCTAAACAAGGGCGGCTTGCCGTGAGTGCGCCGAAAATGGAGTGCCCCCGATGAAAAAGGTGTTTACCACCGGCCAGGTTGCCAAAATCTGCAAGGTGGCCCCTCGAACCGTTTCCAAATGGTTCGATAGCGGCCGGCTGAAAGGCTACCGGATCCCCGGTAGCCAGGATCGCCGGATCCCCCGCGAACAACTCATCCGCTTCCTCAAAGAGCACGGAATGCCTTTGGGTGAACTGGAAGAGGAAGAATGGCACAAGGTGCTGCTCATCGGCACCGAGAAGCTGTTCAACGACCGGATGAAGGAACTGCTCCCGGAAGTCGACGACTTCAAGTACGAACTCGCCCAGAGCGGTTTCGAAGCCGGCACGCTCGCCCAGAGCTTCCACCCGGATACGATCATCATCGACCTCGGCCTCGGCCGCAGCGAGTCGATGCAGATCGCCTCGAACCTCCGCAAGAACGACTCCTACACCACCACGCTCATCATCGGCCTCGCCGGCGAGGATGAAGCCGCGCCCGAAAAGCTTCAGGAACACGGCTTCAACGAAGTGTTCAAGAAGCCCTTCGACGTGGCTCTCCTCGCCGAACGCATCCGCCGCCTCGCCGAGTCGAAGCGCGACGCGTAAGGTTCCCCCGCATCCCGAAGCCCGCGGTCGTTCGACCGCGGGCTTCTTCGTTTTCCTCGAACCCGTCAATCGTTCTCCCGTCCCTATAATGCCCCTCTTCGATCAACCTCGGAACGGAAGGGTTCTGGCAATGGCCGACTGGCAGCGGACGCACACCTGCGGCGAACTACGCGATTCCCACATCGGACAGACCGTCACGCTCAACGGCTGGGTCCTCATCACCCGGAACTTCCCGAACCAGGTCTTCATCGACCTCCGCGACCGCTACGGCCTCACGCAGGTCGTCGTCGAAGATTCCGACAAGGCGCTCTTCGAACTCGCCAACACCGTCGGCCGCGAATACGTGCTCTCCGTCACCGGCGTCGTCCGAAAGCGGATCGCCGGGAAGGAACGCTCGGACATTCCGACCGGGCAGGTCGAACTGGAAGCGAAGTCAGTCCGCGTCCTGAACGCATCCCCGCCGCTGCCGTTTTCCGTCACGGAGTTCCCGGACGAGGAACTGGCGAACGAAGACCTCCGCCTGCAATACCGCTATCTCGACCTGCGCCGCCGCAGCATCCAGCAGGTGCTGATGCTCCGCCACCGGATCTGCAAGCTGATCCGCGACTACATGGACGCGCACGGGTTCCTCGAGATGGAGACGCCGCTGCTCGGCAAGAGCACGCCGGAAGGGGCGCGGGATTACCTCGTGCCGAGCCGGGTGTTCAACGGCGAGTTCTTCGCGCTGCCCCAGTCTCCTCAGCTTTACAAGCAGCTTCTGATGATCTCGGGGTACGACCGGTACTTCCAGATCGCCCGCTGCCTGCGGGACGAAGATCTCCGCGCCGACCGGCAGCCGGAGTTCACGCAGCTCGACGTCGAGATGTCGTTCGTGGAGCGCGAGGAAGTGCTGGGCGTGATGGAAGGGCTGGCGGCGGACCTGCTCGAGAAGTGCCTCGGCGTGAAGCTGAGCCTGCCTTTGCCGCGGATGAGCTACAAGGACGCGATGCTCCGCTTCGGCAGCGACAAGCCCGACCTGCGTTTCGGGATGGAGATCGCGGACGTCTCGGACATCGCGGCCGAGAGCGAGTTCAAGGTGTTCAAGGACTGCGTCGCCGGCGGGGGCGTCGTGCGGGGATTATGCGCGAAGGGGGCGGCCGACAAGTTCAGCAACACCGACCTGAAGCCGGGCGGTAAGCTGGCGTCGTTCGTCGCCCAGTACAAGGCCAAGGGCCTCGCCTGGATGAAAGTCGAAGGCGACAAGCTGACCGGCAGCATCGAGAAGTTCTTCCCGGACGCCGTGAAGGCGAAGCTGAAGGAGCGGATGGGCGCGCAGCCCGGCGACGTGCTGTTGTTCGTCGCCGACAAGGAATCGGTGGTGTGCGACGCACTTGGGGCACTGCGTTCGCATCTGGGGTCGGAACTGAAGCTGTACAAGAACTGGTGGGACGAAAAGGCCGAGCACGACGCGGTCGAGGAAAAGACGGCCAAGAAGGAGAAGCGGGCGCCGAAACCGTTCGTCGCGAAGCCGGAGCATTTCCAGATGCTCTGGGTTCTCGACTTCCCGATGTTCGCCTTCGACGACGAGGAGAAGCGTTGGGTGGCGATCCACCACCCGTTCACCGCGCCGATGGATGAAGACGTGGACCGGATGGAATCCGACCCCGGTACCGTGCGGGCCAAGGCTTACGACATGGTGCTCAACGGCTACGAGGTCGGCGGCGGTTCCATTCGTATCCACCGCCCGGACGTGCAGGCGACCGTCTTCAAGATGCTCGGCATGAGCATCGAGGACGCGAAGGCGCGCTTCGGCTTCCTGCTGGACGCGCTCCAGAGCGGGGCACCGCCGCACGGCGGCATCGCGCTGGGCCTCGACCGCTGGTGCATGATCCTCGCCGGCACGACGAACATCCGCGATGTGATCGCGTTCCCGAAGAACCAGAAGGCTCGCGACCTGATGACCGGCGCGCCGGCAACGGTCGAAGGCCGGCAGTTGAAGGAACTGGGAATCGAGTTGAAGCAATAACCGTCTGATCGGGAGCCGAACCCCGTGAGGGGTCGGGTGATTCGCGACACCCGACCCCTCACGGGGTTCGGCTCGCCGGTCCATCGCATCCATTGTCTTTTCGAGGTTCGCGGTGCGATTTCTCCTCTTCGCCGCTGTCGCGTTCGTCGTCGCCTATACGCAGTCCCCGCTTGGATTTTCCAATCAGAACCAATACCTCCTTCACGCCGAAGCGCTCCGGCCCGGTAGCCAATTGGCCGAGGACTGGCTCGCGCAGACAAGCGACCCGACGCCGCTCTTCACCGCCTGGGTCGCGTTCACACGATTCGAGATTCCCTCTCTCTCGATCTTCGCGTCCTACGCCGCGATCATGCTGCTCTACGTCGTTTCGCTCGCATCGATTCTCGATTCGACGGTCGGCCTGCCGGCTAGGCGATCGGGGCAACTCGCACTCCTCGCGCTCCTGCTGCTAACGCACGCCGCGATCTGGCGCTGGCTCTCCGTGCAGGCGTTCGGCGTCGATTACCCCTGGTATTTCCAGTGCGGCGTGGCCGGGCAGTACATCCTCGGCGCAGGCTTCCAGCCCTCGGTCTTCGGCGTGCTGCTCGTGGCGTCGCTCGCGGCGTTCCTGAAGAATCGAACTGTTCTGGCGGTCGCCTGCGCCGTCGGTGCCTGCGCGATGCACTTCACGTACCTGCTGCCGGCGACGCTGCTCGGCCTCGGCTACCTCGTCGCGACGGCTCGAATCGGTGGACGCAAGCCGGCGCTGCGGTTGTTCGGCCTGGCCGTGCTCGGCCTCGCGCCCATCGTGGCGTGGAACGCGATCCGTTTCCAACCGACCGACGCGGCCACGTTCGCCGAGGCCCAACGACTTCTCGCCGAGGTGCGCATCCCGCACCACGCCTCCGTCGGGCGCTGGTTCGATCCGCTGGCGCAGCTTCAAATTGCGTGGATCGTGCTGGCGATCGTGCTTGTCCGGCGTTCGCCGCTGGCCGTTGTCCTGTTCGCCGCGCTCGTCGGCTCGGCGATCCTTACGGCGATGGCGTATCTCTCCGGCTGGCACCTGCTCGCGTTGCTGTTCCCCTGGCGCATCTCGGCCGTTCTGGTGCCGGTAGCCACGGCAGTCGTGTTCGGTAAGCTCTCGATGTTTCTCGAACGACGGGCCGCGAAGTTGTCTCTCATCATCGCGATCCCCATCTTTGTCGCATCGCTCACGTTCGGAGCCTGGCACCTTTTCGACACGGTCGGCTACAATATGAACCAAGCCAGTGAACAGGGCCTGTACGAGTACCTCAACCGAACGCGGACCCGTGGCAACGTCTACCTGATCCCGACACGCATCCCGGCGCTTTCCGATCGACGTGGCAACATCTCCACGACGTTCACTCCGCCGCCGCGACCGACGAACCGCTCGCTAATCCCGGTCGATCTCCAGCGGTTCCGGCTCGCCGGAGGCGTGCCGATCTACATCGATTTCAAGGCGATCCCCTACGCCGATTTCGAAGTGCTCGAATGGCACCGGCGCGTCGTTCAAGTACAGGAGTGGTACACAGCCGCGAAATGGGGCGAGGCGCTGCCGGAGATGCGGCGGGCGGGTATCACTCATGTGGTCGTATCGGCCGACAAGCCGATCGAAGATCCCGATTTTGAACGGGAATATGAGGATGCAAATTTCCTGCTGTACCGCCTGTCTCCGAGAGAATGATCAAATTGAGATGGCCGTTGGATCGGCGTGTCGATCGTAGCCATCGACCTTTTTGAAGCGAATGATTGACAATCCGGATCGAATATGAGAATGTGAGGAGACCCGCCGGCGCTCCGTGCGCCACCCGCCCCGTTTTTCGAGTAAGCCCATGTTCCGACTCGATCTCGGTCTGACCAGCCGCTATTGCGACGGCGCGAACCGCCGGAGCTTTCTCCAGATCGGCCTGGCGGGCATGGCCGGCGTCGCCATCCCCCGCGCCCTCGCCGCCAACGATCGCGCCTCGTTGGCGAACCGGACCCGCGACACCTCCGTGATACTGATCTGGCTCGACGGCGGGCCGGGCCACATGGACATGTACGACATGAAGCCGGACGCCCCGGCCGAGTATCGCGGCATCTGGAAGCCGATCCGCACCGTCGTGCCGGGCTTCGACATCACGGAACTGTATCCGAAGCAGGCAAAGGTGACGGACAAGTTCTCGATGGTGCGCTCGCTGCACCACGACACCGGCGACCACTTTGCCGGCGGGCACCGGATGCTGACGACGAAGGACATGGGCGTGAGCGGGGCGAACACGCCGCAGAAGTTCCCCGGCATCGGCGCAATCGTGAACCGCGAACTCGGCCCGCGCCAGCCCGGCATGCCCGGCTATGTCGCCGTGCCCCACGCCGCGAGCATCGGTCTCGTGCCCGGCTACTTCGGCGGCAACATCCTCGGCACGCAGCACAATCCGTTCGTCACCGGCGATCCGACGCCGGCGTATTTCAAGGTGCAGAACCTGAATCTCGCGTCGGGGCTGACGATCGACAAACTCGAGGACCGGAAAGCGCTGACCGAGCGCTTCGACGCCGCGAAGCGGTCCCTCGCACCCTCCGCGGAGTCGAACGCGATGGATCGCTTCTCGAAGGAAGCGTTCGAGTTCGTCACCGGCGCCAATGCCCGCAAGGCGTTCGACATCTCGAAGGAAGACCCGCGACTCCGCGACCGGTACGGCCGGCACACGCCGGGGCAATCGATGCTTTTGGCCCGCCGGCTCGTCGAAGCCGGTTCCACCTTCGTCAACGTCCATCTCGGCGGGTGGGATCATCACTGGGATCTGCAGAAGGGTTACGAGGATTACCTGCCGAAGGTCGACTCCGGCGTGGCGTCGCTCTTCACCGATCTCGACGAGCGAGGCTTGCTCGACACGACGCTCGTCGTTCTCTGCGGCGAATTCAGCCGGACGCCCAAGATGAACGACGGCGGAAACGGCGGCGCGCCGATGAGCAAGGGTACCCCCGGCCGCGACCACTGGGGCAATGCGATGTTCTGCCTGATGGGCGGCGGCGGCGTGAAGGGCGGCCGGATCGTCGGTTCGACGAACCGTCTCGGTACCGAACCGCACACCCGTGCCGTGACGCCCTCGAACATCCACGCGACGATCTACAAAGTACTCGGCATCGATCCGAAACTGAGCCTCATCGACCCGACGGGGCGACCGACGCCGGTGCTGGACGACCCGGAACCGATCGACGAACTGTTCTGAACCAGCGGTTCCGTATCATTTCGGAACCATGACATTCCCGCAGTTCCTTTTGCGCCTGGCACTCGGTGCACGGCGGCCGGTCATCTCCGGCGAGCATCGGCTCGCCGGCCTCCGTGCCAACCTCACGATCCGCCGCGACAAGCACGGCGTGCCCACCATCGAAGCCGAGAACGAGCCCGACGCGTTCTTCGGTCTGGGGTTCGTGCAAGGGCAGGATCGCGGCTTTCAACTCGAGATGCTCCTTCGCGTGATGCGCGGCACGCTCGCCGAACTGGTCGGCAAGGACGCACTGCCGGTGGACCGCATCGCTCGGCGGATCGGGTTCCGGCGTGCGGCCGACGCGCAACTCGCCGTCGTCGACCCGGACATCAGAGCGGCGCTCGCGGCGTTCGTCGCCGGCGTGAACGCCTCTCACGGCTTTGCCGGTGTGAAACCGCCGCACGAATGCCAGCTACTGAAAGCTCCGCTGTCGAAGTGGGAACCGGCCGACGTGCTGGGGCTGGTCAAACTGCAGACATTTTTGCTGCCCTCGAATTGGGATGTCGAGCTGGCGCGACTGCAGATCCTCCGGACCGACGGCGCGGACGCGCTGCGGGCGCTCGACCCGGCATCGATTGAAATCGGCAATATCCGGACCGGTCCGAATCCCGTCGCCGACGACATCGCGGCGTTCCTGCGCGTGTTCGGTCGCGGCGGCGGTTCCAATAACTGGGTGATCGCGGGGAGCCGCACGGCGACGGGTCGGCCGATCCTAGCGAACGACCCGCACCTCGCGCCGTCGGTGCCGGCACCGTGGTACCTCGCGCACGTCGACACGCCGGTTTGGGCTGTCGCCGGGGCGGCGCTCGTCGGCGCTCCGGTCTTTCCGATCGGACACAACGGCTTCGCCTGCTGGGGCGTGACCGCCGGCCTGACCGACAATACCGACCTTGTGATCGAGACCCCGAGCGACACATTCCCGCGCATCCGTGAGACGATTCGCGTCGCGGACGGTCCGGATGAAGAACTGGCCGTCGTGATGACGCCGCGCGGACCAGTGGTCTGGGAAAACGAACGCGAGTGTCTCGCGATGCGGGCGGTCTGGCTGGAACCGCTGCCCTTGCGCGGATTCTTCGATTCTCCGCGGGCGCGTTCGTTCGAAGCGTTCCGCCGCCCTTTCGCGGCCTGGCCATCGTTGCCGATGAATCTCGTCTATGCGGACGAAACGGAAACGATCGCGCATCAACTCGTCGGTCAGCTTCCCCGGCGAATCCGCGGGAACGGCGCGATTCCGCTGCCCGCCGACGAAAGCATTTGGGACGGGTTGATCCCGTTCGACGAGATGCCGTTCACGGTCAATCCGGCCGGAGGATTCCTCGCGACGGCGAACGATGATCCGACGGGCGACGGGCGATTCGGGGACGATTTCATCGACGCGTACCGTGCGCGGATCATCCGCGACGAACTGTCGCGGCGGACGGACTGGAGTGTGCTGCTATGTGGCGAACTCCATCGGAACGTCCGGTCGATGCCCTGGGAGGAAATCCGCGAGATCGTGCTCGCCACGACGGACGACGGGGACGCCGAAGTGCGGCTGGGCTTGGACCTGTTGCGGGATTGGGATGGCCGCGTCGCGGCCGACGCGCCGGCGGCGACGGTCTTCGAGTTGCTCGTGTCGAAGCTCGCGGTGCGGATCGCGAAGGCGAAGGCGCCGACCGCCTGGAAGGCCGTGCTGGGGGTCGGCGACGACGAGCCGTTTTCGGGCAGTCTGTTCTCCGAGCGACGCGTGGCGCATCTAGTCGGTCTCCTGCGAACCAAGCCTGATGGCTGGTTCGAGGAGT
Organism: Gemmataceae bacterium; assembly: GCA_022842245.1. Lineage (GTDB taxonomy): Bacteria > Planctomycetota > Planctomycetia > Gemmatales > Gemmataceae > Limnoglobus. Next base: position 66,141 of record JALHPZ010000016.1, on the reverse strand, counting down.
ATTGGACGGAAGTGATTCGCGAGACGCTCCGGGAGGTCGTCCGCGAGTTGCGTTCGACGCGCGGGCCCGGCCCGGCGTTCTGGCAATGGGGCGACCTGCGGCAACTCCGGCTCGAACATCCGATCTTCAAGGATCACTGGCTTGGCCGTGCGTTCAACGTCGGTCCCGTGCCGGCCGGCGGCGATTCCAATACCGTCCTCCAGTGCGCCGCGAAGCCGGGCGATCCGCTCGCGTACACGCACAACATCCCTAACCTGCGGGCGGTTTTCGACGTGGGGAACTGGTCCAACTCGCGGTTCGTCCTGGCCGGCGGCCAGAGCGGCAATCCCTGCACGGAACAGTACGCCGATCAATTCGAGCTCTGGCAGTCGGGCGAATCGATTCCGATCGCGTGGACGCCCAACGAGGCGATCCGCTCCGCCGTCGCGAGCTTGCGATTGTCACCCCAATAAAAGACCAACTCCGCCGTTGGGGGAACGGCGGAGTGGCGGGGGGATGATTGACGTGTCCTTCGAGATGTCCGGCGAGTGGGGGACCCGCCGGGGGCTTCGGGTGCGGGAACCGCGATCTTGGGGGGATCGACGATACCTTGGGGGAAGGCCGCCGTCGCGGCTCTCGCACCGTCCGGCCGGTTGGGGGAACCGTGTCGGACGAAAGGGAATATGCATGGGCCGTGCCAATCGGTCCGCTTATTCGAAAAGGCTGGTTTCCCAGCGAAAATCATTTCCGGACTCGCTTGAATTGTAATTTCTGCCCGCCGGCGTAAGACAGGCCATCGGTAAAATCGACAAACTTTCCCGGAATTACCGCCATGCTCGCCGATGGACTCGTTCAATCCCTGACCGCCGCCTTTGATGCGATTCCGCTGATCGATCCGCATTCGCACATCGATCCACTCTCGCCCGTCTCGCGGTCGCTCGACGACATCCTCGGCTACCACTACTACACGGAACTGGCGCACTCGGCCGGGATGCCGCAGACGCTGCTGGCGAAGGACGCCGACCCGAAGGCTCGCTGCCGCGAGATCATCCGCCACATGGACCGCTACGACAATACGGCCCAGTATCGCTGGTTCGTGGAGATCTGCCGTAACTTCCTCGGTTTCACCGGCGACCGCGTGACGGCGGCGGACGCCGACTCGCTGTTCGACGAGAGCGTGAAGCGGTTCGCGGCGAAGGACTGGGAAGCCCAGGTCTTCGCGAAGACCAAACTCGAAAAGATCTTCCTCACCAACGAGTTCGACGACAACCTCGAGGGCTTCGACACGTCGAAGTACGTGCCGTGTCTTCGGACGGATACGCTGGTGTTCAAGTTCCAGGAGCCGGGCGTTCGCGAACGGTTGGCGAAGGCGACCGGCATCGACGCGGGCGATCTGCCGACGCTGAAGAAGGCGATCCGGGCTTTGTTCGAGAAGTTCGTGTCGAAGGGGGCGAAGGCATGCGCGATCTCGCTGCCGCCGGACTTCGCGCCGACGGAGAAAGGGAGCAGCATATTCTGGATGCTGGCGGAGAACTGCCGGGAGTTCAAGCTGCCGTTCGATCTGATGATCGGCGTCAACCGGCGCGTGTACGAGAACGGCGTTTTCCAGGGGCAGGACCTCTTCGACCGCCGATGCTCGCTGATCCAGTACAAGGAACTGTTCAACGCCTTCCCCGACGTGACGTTCCCGATCTCGGTGCTCACGAGCGGGCAGAATCAGGAACTGGTCGCGTATTCGTGGATCTTCCCGAACGTGGTGCCGAATGGGCACTGGTGGTATTCGAACATCCCCGCTTACATCTCCGCCGACCTGCGCGAGCGGTTGCAGGGCGTGCCGAAAACAAAACTCGTCGGCTACTACTCGGACGCGTACAAGCTGGAGTTCGTGCTGCCGAAGTACGGCATGTACCGCCGCATCCTCGCGCGGACGATCGCGGACGAGTTCGTGCGGCCCGGCCTGCTGAACGAGACGGAAGCGGTTGCGCTCGGCACACGGCTCCTGCGCGACAACGTGCGCGAGATCTTCAAGGTGTAGATCGAGGCAGCGGGTTCCGCGCGAAGATCCATTCTTCGATCGGTGCGCCATTCACGAGGTGCCGTTCCACGAACTCCGGAATGCGTTCGGCCGTCATTCCGGCGTAGTAGGTCCCTTCGGGGTAGACGACCAGGATCGGACCGCCGGAACAAACGCGCAGGCATTGCACCTTGGTGCGGTAGCTTGCGCAGGGTCCGGTGGCGAGGGAGAGATTACGGCGTTTTAATACGTCCTTGAGCACTTCCCACGCCTTCGCGCCGGCCTCGGCGGAACAGCACGCGTCGCCAATGCACAGGAAGACGTGTCGCGAGTAGTGGCCGATCAACAATTTCTCGGCCATTTCGGCCGGTGACAGGATCTCCTTCACGACGACTCCTTCCGGCGGATTCGGCGGACCAGTTCCGCGAAGACGACGACCGACGCCGTACCGGCGAGGATCGCGAGCCAATCGCCGATCGCGAGTTTTTCGACGTGGAAGATTCGGCCGCCGAACGTCACGATGATCGCCTGGCCCAAGAGCGTGAGGGCGGACACGACCAGGAACGGACGGTTGCCGAGGAGGCCGGCCAGCCCCGACGTGCGTGGATCGAGGGAACGGCAATTGAACTGGTTCCAGAATTGGAACAAGACATAGACGGTGAAGAAGATCGTCGACTGTCGGAGGGTGAGGGGCGCGAATTCGGCCGAGACCGCTCCAGTGCCTGCGAACCAGCCTTCGAAATGCATGCCGAGCAGCAGCGCGAGCATCGCGACGACGAAAAACGCGGCAGTGGCGACGATGATCGCGAGCATGTTTCGCGTCAGGATGTTCTCGTCGCGCCGTTTCGGCGGTAGTTCCATGAGTTGCTTGCGCGGAGCCTCGGAGCAGAGCGCGATCGCCGCGAAGGTATCCATGATCACGTTGATCCATAGCAGTTGCAGCACCGTGAACGGCGGGCGAAAGCCGAGGAACGGGCTGAGCAGCGCGATGGCGAGCGCGGAGACGTTGATCGTCAGTTGGAAGACGATGAACTTCTGGATGTTCTCATAGAGCGCGCGGCCCCAGCGCACGGCTTTGGCGATGGTGGCGAAGCTGTCGTCCAGCAGAATGATCTTGCTGGCTTCCTTCGCGACTTCGGTGCCGGATAGCCCCATCGCCAGGCCGACATCCGCCTGTCTCAGGGACGGCGCGTCGTTCGTGCCGTCGCCGGTCATGGCGACGACTTGGCCTTCCCGCTGGAAAAGTTTCACGAGGCGATATTTGTCCAACGGCTGCGCGCGGGCGACGACGGCGAGTTGCGGCAGCGCCGCGGTCACTTCTTCGTCGGTCATTCGTTTCAGGTCCGCATGGGTCAGGAGCAGATCGCGGGGCGCTTCCAGCAGGCCGGCATCCCGAGCCACCGCGCGGGCCGTTTCCGGGTTGTCGCCGGTGATCATGACCACCGAGATTCCCGCACGCCGACATTCACGGATGGCGTCGGGCACATCGTCGCGCAACGGATCGCGGATGCCGACATACCCGTCAAAATGAAGTCCGCGTTCCAACTCCCCCGACCGGTACATGGATGCCACGTCTTCCGACGACGTGCCGGCCGGCAGATCCCGGTGCGCGAATCCGAGCGTGCGCATGGCAACCGCGGTCGACTCGCGCAGCGACGATTCGAACTCCTCTTTCGGCATCGCGAACGTCGCGGAATCGGCCAACAACAATTCCGGCGCGCCCTTGACCAGAACGACGAGCCAATCGTCGCGTTCGACGACCGTGATCATGCGTTTCGTTTGAGAAGAGAAGGTCGATTGGAAGAGGATTCGGGATTCCGAACGGATGTGAAGCGGATCCGTCTCGCCGTTCGCCCGCAACCAGAACAGCAACGCGCCCTCAGTCGAATTGCCGATCGCAATCGGCTGCCCATCTTTTTCGGACAATTGAGCTGTAGAGTTCACGGCAGCGTTCAACCGCAGAACCGGACAATCGCCCACCGCCTGCACGACCGTCATTCGATTTCGCGTGAGGGTCCCGGTCTTGTCGGTACAGATCACGGTGGCCGAACCGATCGTCTCACAGGCGACCAGTTGTCGGACCAGCGAATTCGCGCGGGTCATCTTCCGCATGGCGAGTGCGAGCGAGACCGTCACGCTCATGGGCAACCCTTCCGGCACGGCCACCACGATGACGATGACCATGTAGACGAAATAGCCGAGCAGCGCGCGGAAGTTCGCGAGCAGCGCGTCGGCCGGGTGTTCCTCGGCGAAGGGCCAACGGAGTTCGCCGAGGTACAGACCGCGAACGAAGAGGGCGACGAAGATCGCGCCCGCGGCGAGATACCCGACCTTGCTGATTAGTTTCGCGAGATGATCAAGCTTTTCCTGGAGTGGCGTCGTTTCGCGATCGTGGGCGAGCTTTCGATGGACGCGATCCATCCGATCGCCCGGCTCGGCTTCGATGCCCCCCAGCCGACGGGCGATCTGGCCCAGCATGGTGTCGTCGCCGACGTTCGTCACGAGCATCGCGCCGGTACCGGCGACCACCTGCGTGCCCCGATGCAGGCACCACGCACCGGCAGGGTCGTCGTTTTCCTCGGAATCCGCCGCGATCGCCTTGGCGACCGGTTCCGATTCCCCGGTCATGAGCGACTGGTCGACGGCGATTTCGTTGACGGCGATCGGTCGACCATCGGCGGGAATTTCGTCGCCGGCTTCGAGCGTGATCCGATCCCCGACCACCAGATCCTCCAACGGAAGGATCTGCAACTGGCCATTCCGAACGACCTTTGCCTTCACGGACTCCTTCGCTTCGTTCAGAGATTCGAACTCGCGATCGCTGCGGTACTCGCTGGCGAAGGCCACGCCGGTAGCGAGGCCGACGGCGATCATCACCGCCAGGCCTTCGTAGGACGGCTTGCCGAGCGAGACGCCCAGGAGCACCAGCCCGCCGGCGACGGCGAAAAGCGCGGCCGGGACCCATCCCGCGACGCGCGGCAGCCATCGCAGCGTCAGGACCATCACGACCGCGACGAAGCCTGTGACGCCCGCCCAAGCAGCGGTTTCAAAGAGGTCTACGACAAGTTTGAGCAACAAGGCGGCGAGCAGGATCAGGATGATCGGTTCATCGAATTTCGCGAGGAGCTTGCGCCACGCCGGTTCCCGGCGCAGCGGCGTGAGGCGGTTCTGGCCGAATCGGCCTGCGCTCTCGTGCACCTGCTCGCCCGACAGTCCTTCGACCGCGGCGCGGGGAAAGATTTCCAGTACAGAACGCAGGGTTCGCATGCGGCATCCGATCGGGAACAAAAAAGCACCCGCGAAGCGGGTGCTTCCCATGTGGGCGGGGCTAAATCAACCGTCCATGACTTCCTTCGATTTCTTGTCGGCCGCCTCGTCGATCTTGCCTTCGTAGGCTTTCAGGAGATCCTGCATCTTCGCCTTGCCCTTGTCCCGTTCGTCCTCCGTCATGGTCTTCGCCTTCTCGGCGTCGTCGAAGTGCTTGTTGCCGTCGCGGCGGATGTTCCGGCACGCCACCTTTGCGTCTTCCGCCTTCTTCTTGATCTCGGCGACGATCTTCTTCCGCTGGTCGCCGCTCATCGGCGGCATCGTCAGGCGAATCACCTTGCCGTCGTTGTTCGGCGCCAGGCCCAGATTGCTCGCGCGAATCGACTTCTCGATGTCCTTGAGCGTCTCGGCCGTGAACGGCTTGATGACGATGGAGGTCGGATCGGGGCAGGAAATGTTCGCCACTTCCTTCACCGGCGTCGGCGAACCGTAGTAGTCGACCCGAAGGGAATCGAGCATGGCCGGGGTTGCCCGGCCGGTGCGCAGGCCTTTCAAGTCGTTGCGCAGCACGTCGAGCGCCTTTTCCATGCGCGCTTCGGCGTCTTTCAGAATCTGAGGTCCGTTCATGACTCGCTCGCAATAAGGGGTGTCACTCGCCCACGAGCGTGCCGACCGCCTGCCCGGCGACTGCCCGTTCGATGGCGCGTTCCTTCTTGTAGTTGAATACGAAGATTTTCAGTTTTGCTTCCTGACAGTGTTCGAAGGCACCGAGGTCCATGACCTTCAGCCGGTCGTGGAGGACCTTCGCGTAGCTGAGCCGTTCGTAGCGCTCCGCATACGGGTCCTTTTCCGGGTCGGCCGAATACACGCCGTCGACCTTGGTGGCTTTGAGGAGGATGTCGGCCTCGATTTCGCGTCCGCGCAGGGCGGCGGCGGTGTCGGTGGTCACGTGCGGGTTGCCGGTTCCGCCGGCGAGAATCACGATCCGGCCGTTCTCCAGATGGCGGATGGCGCGGCGGCGGATGTAGGGTTCGCAGACCGTATCCATCGGAACGGCCGAGAGCAGGCGGGTCTGAATGCCAAGGCTTTCCAGTGTATCTTGGAGCGCAAGGCCGTTCATGACGGTGGCGATCATGCCCATGTAGTCGGCGGTCGCGGGTTTAATCGTATCCAAGCCGGCGGAGAACTGAGCTCCCCGGAGCAAATTGCCGCCACCAACGACGACGGCGAGTTGTACGCCCCGGTCCGCGACGCGCTTGAGTTGTTCGGCAATGTGCAGCGTCTCGTCGAGGCTGATGCCGGCACCCTTGCCGCCGTGCCCGAACGCCTCGCCGCTCAGCTTGAGGACGACGCGGCGGTAGATCGGCGGCGGTAGTTCCGAATTCATGGCGATTCCGTGGCGGACGATTGCTGAAAGGAATTATAGGAATCCGCACCGAACCGCGTAGGCTCGTCGTACGAGACGTCAGCGAGGATCGGTCGCCAAGTCGAATCGCGCACTTTCGGGATCATCGGGGTCGAGCGATGCGCTGCCGGTGGAACTGTGGCCCATGGCAAAAGCGAAGATCGCCGGCAGGAGCAGCAGGGTCGCGAGCGTGGAGGCCGCGAGTCCGCCGACGACCGCGCGGCCGAGCGGTGCCGTTTGATCGCCGCCTTCGCTCCAGCCCAGCGCCATCGGCATCATGCCGAAGATCATCGCGCAGCTCGTCATCAAGATCGCCCTCAGGCGGCCCTTGCCGCCCTCCAGCGCGGCGGCGCTCGCATCCCGCGACTCGCGCCGGGCGCGCTCGGCAAACGTCACGAGCAGGATGGCGTTGGCGACCGACACGCCGAGCGCCATGATGCCGCCCATGAACGATTGCAGGTTGAGCGTGGTGCCGGTAAGGAGCAGGATCGAACCGGTACCCAGGAGCGTTGCCGGAAGCGTCGACACGGCCACGAGCGCGAGGCGGATCGATTGGAAGTACGCCGTCAGGAGGAGGGCGATCGCGAGCGCCGCCATGCCGAGGCCGCGCAAGAGGCTCCCTTGGATCTGTTCAAGCGTGACGAGTTGCCCGCGGATGTCCACCTTCACGGACGCGGGCGGATCGCCGACCGACTTGATGGCGTCCTTCACCGCACGGGAGACCCGGCCAAGGTCGGACGTCGCCACGTTCGCGGTGACGCTGAGCATGCGGCGCATGTTGTATCGGTCGATGCGCCCCGGCGCGGTTGTAACGCTGATGCCGCGATCCGCCTTCACGACATCGTGCAGGAGCGTGGCCGGCGTCGCGCTCGATTCGCCGCCCTGGGCGGACCGCACCGGCACGTTGCCGAGGTCGGCCGGCGTGTTCATCAGCGGCGGCGGAATCTGCACCTGTACGATGTAAGCCTGCCCGCTCTTCGGATCGCGCCAGTAGATCGGATTCATGTACCGGCTGGACGCCGTCGCCGGGATGAGCGCGTTGCCGATCGCCTTCGCCGTCAGGCCCATCGTGGCGGCCTTTTCCCGGTCGATGGCCAGTTCGATCGTCGGAAACGCCTGCGATTGTTCGATCTGCACGTCCCGCAGTTCGGGAATCGCCTTCAACGCCGCCAGAACCTTCTCGGCGTGCGGCTTGGTCGCCTTCATGTCGTTCCCGCTGATCTGCACTTCTACCGTCGTCGGCGAACCAAAACTCATGACTTCGCTGACGAGGTCGCCTGGTTCGAACGAAAACGACAGGTCCGCGGCGCGGCGGGCGATTTCGTCGGCGGGCACGCCGCGCGCGGCCCAATCCACGCGGAACCAGTCCCGCAATGGTTCCGCGAGCACTTCACGCAGACGTTGCTGGAAAGGCTCCACGCGGACGCCAGAACCGGGTTTCAATGCCACCTGCAGGATGATCTCCTCCGGTCCACTCGTCCACTGGATGGTTCCCTGGACGGGGTAGTTCGTCGGAATCATGCCGATGTACGCGACGGTCATGGACACGCGGTCGCCGGATTCGCGCTCGATAAGGCGCACGACTTCGCGGGCGAGGTCTTCGGTGCGTTCGATGCGCGTGCCGGCGGGCGCCTTGATGCGCAGGCGGAACTGGCCCTTGTCGGTGTTGGGGAAAACGGCCGTGCCGAGTAGGGCGAAGAGGCCAGCGAGCAGGACGCCCGCGCCGACGAGGTAGGCGGGCGCGACGAGGTGGCGGAGTTTCACGAGCATCCAGACGATGCCGCCATAGGCGCTGTGGAGTCGCTCGACGATCGGATTCGGCTTCCCGTGGTGCGGATGTTTCTTCAGCAGCCAGACGCAGAGCACCGGAACGAACGTGCTGGAGAGGATGTACGAGGCGATCATGGCGAAACCGACGGCAAGCGAGAGCGGTACGAACAGCTCGCGCGCTGCGCCTTCCATGAAGAACGAGGGTACGAACACGGCCAATACGCACAGCATCGCCAGCAGCCGCGGTACGGCCGTCTCCTGGTTTCCGCGTCGCACGGCGCGCGCGACGCTGTCGGTCTTGAGCATTTGGGCATGAATATTCTCGACTTCGACGGTTGCTTCGTCGACGAGGATGCCGACGGCGAGCGCGAGGCCTCCGAGCGTCATGAGGTTGATCGTCTGCCCTGTGAGCCAAAGGGCGAAGACCGATGCAAGCAGGGCGAACGGGATGTTCAACACGACGACGATGACCGTGCGCCAGTCCCGGAGGAACAGGAGGACCATCAACCCGGTGAGCGCGGCGCCGATCAGGCCTTCCGTGCCGACGCCCCACATCGCCTCCGTGACGATCGGCGACTGGTCGAACTCGAAACGAATGTCGATTTCACCTTCCAGACTCGCGGACTGTCGCATTTCAGGAAGTTTCTTGCGCAAGGCATTCACCACCGAAATCGTCGAGGCATTTGATCGTTTGGTCACGAGCATGTAAACGGACCTTCGACCGTTCACGAGCACGTAGCCGGTCGTGATGTCGGAGGCGTCGTCGATGTCGGCCACGTCGCGCAGGAAGACTGGATTTGGGCCGAGTTTCACGGGGATTTCGCCCAGTTCGCGCTTCGGCTGGTCGCCGACCATGACGTTCGACGTTACGACGAAGCTGCGGTCGTCGATGCGGACGTTGCCGGACGGGGTGACCGCATTCCCCTCTTCGACGGCGCGCGTGATCTGTTCGAGGGTCAGCCCCTGGCGTTCAAGGTCGCGCGGCCGGACGCTGACGACGATGGCACGCTGGTTGCCACCGAAGGCGGGCGGCGTGCTGATCCCGTCGATGCTCGCGAACATCGGACGCACGCGCAGCGTGGCGATGTCCTGAATGTCCTTGATGGATTTCGTGTCGCTGGAAAGGACAAGGAAGCCGATAGACGCGCTGCCGACGTCGTGCCGGATGACGAAGGGCGGCACGGTGCCGGGCGGCATCATGAAGCGCGAGCGGTTGACGGCCGCGACGACCTCGGCGCTCGCCTGAGCCATGTCGGTGCCGGGGTGGAAGTAGACCTTGATCAGCGTCATCGACTGCACATTCTTCGATTCGACGTGCTCAACGCCGTTCACGTACAGCAGGTGAAATTCGTAATAGTTCGTCAGCAGGCCTTCCATCTGCTGCGCCGTCATGCCGCCGTACGGCTGGCAGATGTAAATGACTGGTTGATTCAGGTTGGGAAAGATGTCCACCTTGCTACGGGACATCGCAAGCGCGCTGGCGACGACGGTGGCGGCGACCGCGACCATGACCGTGTACGGGTGACGCAGGGCGAAGACGATCGGGTTCATCCTGAAACTGTAATCGAATCAATGATGTTCGGGAACGACGGACGAAAAACTCGTTCCCCACGCGCCGCGTTCGCACTATGATGCGCTAAGGTCGATGGGTGTTGAATCGTAGGTCGGGCCGAGGCTTTGGGAGGCCCGACACACTTGGCGATGGCGCAATTATCGGGCCTCGTAGACTCGGCCCGACCTACGGAGCCGGTGCCGTCGAACATTCGGGGTTGGCCCACACCGAAAGCGAATCCTTCCATGATGCGTGTCGTACTCCTCTCGATTCTCACGCTGGCGTTCGCACTGCCGCTCCGCGCGGCGGACGAGCCGAACTTCAACGGCCGCACGCTGAGCGAATGGCTCGCCATTCTTAAAGATGATTCTCTGGTCCGCAAGCGCAAGGCCGCCCTCGTGGCGCTCGGGCAGATGGTCTCCGGCGACGAGGAGACCCGCAAGAAGGCGATGCCGGGCATCGCGAAGGCTTTGAAGGTCGACGGTAACGCGGGCGTGAGGGCGCAGGCGGCCGCGCTCATGGGCCAGCAACCGGTCGAGGCCGCGGCGCTCGTCGTCGGCGATCTCGCGGAAGCGCTGCGGTCCGAAAAGGACTCGGATGTCCGCAAGGAACTGGCGGTCGCGGCCGGCAAGTTCGGGCGGCTCTCGGGATCGGCCGTGTTGCCGCTGGCGGATGTCCTGAAGGATCCGAAGCCGGAAACGCGTGCCGCGGCGGCGGACGCGCTGGGCCGCATCGGTAAAGAGGCCCGGAAGGCCGCCCCGTACGTTGTGCCACTGACGAAGGACGCCGACCGCGCGGTCCGCTTCGCCGCGGTGTTCGCGCTCGGCCGGCTGGACCCGGACGATAGCGAAACCGCCTGCGAAACTCTGGTCGAAATCCTGGAGAAGGAATCGGCGAGGAAAGACAAGGAACGCGACGGCGAAATGATCTCCGCGACGATCGTTTCGCTCGGCTTGTTGGGTGAAAAATCGACCGATGCCGTGAAGGCGATTGCACGGCACCTTGGCGACTCCGATGTGGAAAGGCGCCAGCTCTCGGCGCTCACACTGGGACGGTTTGGCATTGTCAGCCGGGTCGCGTCCGCGGAATTGAAGAAGGCGTTTCAGGAGGATGCCGACAAGACGGTACGGGCGAACGCCCTGCATTCGCTCGGCGTCAGCCACGGAGCCGATGCGAAAGACCTGATCCCGGTTCTGACAACCCGCTTGAAGGCCGACCCCGATTTCGAGGTGCGCATTGCGATCGCGGAGATGTTGGGAAGTTTTGGGCCGAACGGTAAGCCCGCGATCCCGGCCCTGCAGGAGGCGCGACGCGACTCGCAATTGAAGGTTCGGGAGGCGGCGACCCTTGCGATTCGCGCCATCGAGAAACCGGCAGAGAAACCGCCGGAAAAGCCGAAGCCGTAATCGATCAATGAAAACCTCGGGGGAGCAGATCGCACCAGACGATCCGCTCCCCCGTGGCGTTACGACATGGAAATTACTGCTGTTTATTTTCCGTTGCTGGTTTCGGTTCGGGTGCCTTCGCCGCCGCGGGTGCCGACGTCGGCACCGCGTAGCCCTTGATTTTCTCGACGAGGTCGCCGGGCTTACCGGTCAGTGCCGCCGACAGGTTCGCGAGCTTCGATTTGATCTCGGCGTTGGCTTCCGAGGCCAATGAAGTGGCAACGGCTTGATCGACTTCCGGGATGGTCATTTTGCCGTAAGTCTGCACGTGCCGGATGGCGGTTTCCAGGGCTGAAAGGCGGATGGCCGCGGGACGGGACGCGGTGGCGCCGATCCGGGCGAGATCCCGCTGGGCATCGGCCGAGGCGAGGCGGCCCAGCGCTTCAATGGCCATCGGCGCGAGTTCATCGTTGCCGAGGGCCGCGCGGAGCGTCGCAATGGCCGGTGTCAGGTCGAAGCCGGCCCGTTCCCCATTGGCGAGCCGGCGCAGCCATTCCACCGCCAGCTTCGCGGACGATTTCTTCTCGTTTGGATCGCGCGGCCGTTGAGCCGGATCGGCGATCGTGGCCTGGATGTCATGGGCGAGACCGAACCGGACCGCGCCTTCGGCGGAGCCGAGGGCAAACGGCTCGGCGATGACGGCCACGCCGGGGAACGCCTTGACCATGCGGGCGAGTTTCGCCTCTACGATTGGATCGATGGCCGGCGGTCGCGGCAGCGACAACTCGTCCACGTCGATCCGGGCCATCAGCTTTTCGAACCGACCGCGCATCTCTGGCGTCAGTACCGTTTCGAGTTGCCCCATGAGCTTCAGAAGCGAGTCGGTCGGTAGATTCGCGACCGATTGATCCAGGTTGGACTGCTTGCGGATCAGATTCGTGTAGTTGCGGATGTTCCGGTAGGGCGTCGGTGCGAACTCCGGCGTGGTGTCGTATTCGGCGATCAGCCCCGCGAGGACGAGTTGGGGAAGCCGCAGTTCCAGCCGGGTTTGCAGCGCGGTCGAGTTGCCGAGGTTCGCCGCGTCCACGATGCGCTTCATGCGGGCGACTCGTCCGTCGGCGATCAGCATCAGCCGCGCGTCGCGGTCCTCGATGTTCCGCTTGCGGATGTCGTCGTTTTCCTCCTTCGGCTTCCGCTTGTCGTTTTCGTAGGGCGCGGGCACGACGATGTCGGTGGTCTCGGTAACGGCGAGCATCACGGCCAGACGCAGCAGCAGCGATTCGGCGTCCGGCGGCGCGGGCGAGTCCGGCGACGCGACGACCAGCACCGGACGCCGGCCGGCGTTGGCACTCGCCTTCAAACCCGCCAGCACATCGGACAATTCCGGGTCGACCACGTGCCGGTCGATCAGGATCAGGTCGAAGTCGGCCGAGCGTTTGATCCGCTTGAAGAGGTCGCGTCCGGTCCCGAAGATTTCCGCCTCGAATCCCAACCCGCGCACGAGCGAGGCCACCCGGTCGCCGCGACCCGCCACGGGGTCTACGATAAGCGCTTTGCCTTTGGTGTCCGATGTCGCTCCGCCCTCGGCGCCGGCGGCGCGGGAGAGCACTTCGACGATCCGGGCGTTCGCGCCGTGCTCCACGGGAGGCATGTTGAGCAGCGCGGCCGCGGCCGCGAGTTGCACGCGCGGATCGGCATAGTTCAACGCCTTCACCAGCGGTGCGGCGCGGCCCTTGCTGGAAACGGCGGCGGATTTCTCGGAGCGATTGCCGAGCGCCTGCGTGATCCCGTACGCCAGCGCAGTCCGGTTCTCGGCAATGGCGGATTCGAGCAGGTCCTTGAGCGATTCGGCCGGCGCGGCGGCGAGGAGTTGCGCGACGCCGCTCGCGTCCTTCGCCAGATCGCCGAAGCCGTTGCGCTCCACGGCCCGCTCCGTGGCGAGGGCGAGGAAGAGGTCTTGCGCCGGCCGCGAATCGGGTCGGCGTTCGATGCCCCATTTCAAATACTTCAAACCATAGGTTTCTTCGGCCTGGGACTTCGTGACTTCGACGGCCTTGATGTTCGCACCCGCCTCGTCCCACGTCCAGAGGGCGACGCGGTTCTTCACGGTGTCGAACCCGGCGAACAGTCCCTTCCGCTCGAACATCGGCGTCGCATATTTCACCAGTTCCCCGTCGACCGTCTGTCGGTCGCTCCGGTCGCCGGACAACGTGCGCAGCGTCTCGGCGGCCACGTCGCGAAGCGAACCCGCCTGATCGGACGACGCCAAATACCAGAGGTACGGGGCGAAATTGGTGTCGGCCTTTCCCAGGAGCGCCAGCACATCGGTCCGGCGAGCTAACGACCGGATGAGTCCGACCTTGAGTTCATCGGGGAGGTTTTCGACCGCGACGACGAAGCCGGGCACCGTATCGGCCGAGAGACGTTCAACCGCCGTCAGGGCGCCGGCCCGATATTCCGGCGTGTTGTTGATGCGGAGGTTCTCGAGGATCGGAGCGACCGCGGCGGCTCCGCCCCGGTTCAATTCGGCGATGGCGAAATCACGTTCCTCTTTCGATTCACCAAGGTTGCGGGCGAACTTCTGAAGACGGGCCGGATCGCGGGTCAGCCTGGCGTTGGCCTTGAGGGAGGCGTCGATGATCGCTTCGATGACCGTCTTCTTGAAGTCCTCGTCCTTCTTCGCGTCGGGCAGCCAACGGGGGACGTTGCGAAGGTTCTGGAAGACGTTCGCGCCGTACTTGGATTCCAGGTCCAGATAGTCCTGTTCGGTCGGTTTGAGGTCGACGAAATCCTTGAGCGTGCCGGCCGCGAGTTCCAGGCTGCCGACCTGCAGGTAATCGCGGGCGGCCCGGTATACATCTGCGGGTTTCTTGGGGGCTTCCTGCGCGGTCAGCGGCATCGAACCCAACGGAAGCAGGGCAAGTGCGAGAAGGGAAACGCGGATTCGCACCGGGATGTCCTCCGAATGGGCGTACCCCCGGCGCGGAACCGCGCAGGGGATTCGTGCATTGTGCGCGCCGGGGCTACTTCAAGCAATCAACTTCGCACGCGACCAAGTCCGAGTAGGTTTCCCGGCGTCGGATAAGTCGGTGTGTATGGCCTGTAACGAGAACTTCGGCCGCGCGGCACCGCGCGTTGTAGTTCGACGCCATCGCCATGCCGTACGCCCCGGCGCTGAAGACCGCGAGCAAATCGCCCCGCTGCAGCGTCGGAAGGTTCCGCGCCTTCGCAAGGAAGTCCCCGGACTCACAGACCGGTCCGACGACGTCCTGAGGCAGCGTGCCGGGGATCGCGGCTTCGAAGTCGTCCGGTTTTTCCAGTACGTCATCCTTCGGGGTCACTGGCCAGATGCGGTGGAACGAATCGTAGAGCGTCGGCCGGATGAGATCGTTCATCGCGGCGTCCTGGATGACGTAGCGTTTGCCCCCGGTCTCCTTCGTGAACAAAACGCTCGACACGAGGATCCCGGCATTTCCGACGATGAAGCGGCCCGGTTCGAGCACGAGCTGGCAGCCCGTCTCCTTAACGGCCGGCAGGATCACCTTGGCGAATTCGCTCGCAGGGAGGGCTTCCTGCTTGCGGTAGTGGATGCCGAACCCGCCGCCCATGTTAAGAACGGTGACGTTGTGTCCTTGTTTGCGCAGTTCGGCGATCAGCTTCACGCCCTTTTCACAGCCAAGGCGGTACGGCTCCGCGGACAGGATCGGAGAGCCAAGGTGCATGTGCAGCCCGGCGACCGTAACATGCTTGTGACCGACGACGCCCCGGGCCACGTCGAGGACGGTCTCGATGTCGAGTCCGAATTTGACACCTTTGACGGATGTATCGGTCTTGACGTGCGTCTTCGGGGGCAGGTCCGGGTTGACGCGCAAGGCCACTTTCGCGACGACCTTCATCGACTCCGCGACGCGGCCGATGGCGTGCAGTTCCTGCTCGCTCTCGACGTCGAAGAGGTAGACGCCGTTCTCGAGGGCATAGCGGATTTCGGCGTCGGTCTTGCCGACACCGGCGAAGACGATCTTCGCGTCGGCCGGGCCGGCTTTCTGGGCGCGGTAGTACTCGCCGCCGGAGGTCACGTCGAACCCCGCACCATGCTGGCCCATCAGCCGCGCGATGCTCAGGTTGCCGTTCGCCTTGATGCTGTAGCAGATGATCGGCTTCGCTTCGGCGAAGGCGGTCTGGATCTGCTTGAGATGATGAATGAGCGTCGCCTCGCTGTAAAGGTACAGTGGCGTGCCGTATTCACGCGCGAGTTCGGCGACGGGTACGTCCTCGCAGTAGAGGGAGCGATGACGGTAAGCGAAGTGGTCCATGTCTGGAATTCCCGGTGTATAGCGACTTTTGTACTTATTGTCGGAGCGAGAAGAAACACGGACGGTGCCGTAAGGGCTAGAATGTTTCGGGAAGGGTCCTGTTATGCCGCTCCGAGATCACTTTCGACCGCCCGTCTCCCAACGTTCATCGTGGGAAGGATTCCATGGTCAGTGGCCGGCAGCCATGATTCAGGAACTCAACAAACGGCTTCCGTCCGGCTATTTTGCCGAACCTCGAGTCCATCTCGGAGCGATGATCGAGATCGACATCGGAACATTCGAATCCGACGAACCGAGAGGATTCGGCGGATCGGTCGAGGATTCCGGTGTCGCGACGGCGGTCTGGGCTCCGTCCGAACCAAACGTCGCCGTCGAAACGACCCTGCCGGAACAATACGAGTACGAGGTTCGCATATATGATGCGGAGCGCGATAGGCATCTCGTCGCCGCGATCGAACTCGTAAGCCCCGCCAACAAGGACCGTCCCGAGCATCGGGCCGTCTTCGTGGCGAAGTGTGCCGCACTGCTGCAAAAAGGCGTGGCCGTCAGCATCGTGGACTTGGTGACAACCCGGCGTTTCAACCTATACCGGGAATTGCTGGAACTCATTGGCCACGTCGACCTTACTTTGACCGATCCGACACCCTCGACCTATGCCGCGTCCTGCCGGACCTTGAAACGGGGCGGGCGTTCGATCTTTGAAGCTTGGTCGAACGCGCTCGTCGTGGGGCAGCCGCTACCCACCCTGCCCATTTGGTTGGATGCGGAACTCGCCGTTCCACTCGATTTGGAAACGTGCTACGAACAAACCTGTCGAGACTTACGGATCACGTAAGCCGCTCCCGCCAGGCCTGCAATTGACGCTCGACTTCCTCGGGCGCGGTCGAACCGTAGCTCTTGAATGCGGCCAGAGACTTAGCGACGCCGAGGACGCCGGTCACGGCAGCGCCAATGCCGGGGCAAGCTTCCTCAAACGCCGTCGCCGGAAGCTGCACCAACCGGCAGCGTTCCTGTTCGCAGCGGCGGACGAGCTTGCCGACGGCTTCATGCGCCGAGCGCATCGGCACCCCTTTCGCGATGAAGAACTCCATCAGCGTCGTCGCGTCCAGGAAACCCTCCTCGATCCGGTTCGCGATGGCCTCGCGGCGGAGCTTCGTCTGCGCCACGAGCGGCGCGGCCACGGCGAGCATCCCGGCCACCGTGTCGAAGGCGTCGAAAAGCGCTGTCTTGTCTTCCTGGAGATCGCGGTTGTACGCCAGCGGCAGCCCCTTCAGCAGCAGAAAGAGCTGTTGCAGGCAGCCGATCACGCGGGCCGACTTGCCACGCGTCAGTTCCAGCACGTCCGGGTTTTTTTTGTGCGGCATGATGCTCGACCCGGTGCAGAACGCGTCCGGCAGGTCGAGGAAGTTGAACTCCGTCGTGCTCCAGATCACCCACTCTTCCGCCCACCCGCTCAGGTGCGTGGCGATGAGCGAAAGGTCGAAGACGAACTCGATAAGAAAGTCCCGGTCGCTGGAAACATCGAGGCTGTTGCGGGCGACGGAATCGAAGCCGAGCTTCTGGCGGACCGATTCGCGGTCGATCGGCAGGCTCGTGCCGGCGAGCGCGGCCGCGCCAAGGGGGAGGACGTTGACGCGCTTGCGCGTGTCGGCGAGGCGCTCGCGGTCCCGCTGGAACTTCTCCGCGTAAGCGAGGAAGTAGTGCGCCGCGAGCACCGGCTGGGCGCGCTGGAGGTGCGTGTAGCCGGGGATCACGACGCCCCGTTCGCGCTCGGCCGAATCGACAAACGCCTTCTGCAGGTCCTGGAGCAACCCGTCGAGGTCGTCGATGGCGTCGCGCGTCCAGAGTTTCACGTCCGTCACGATCTGGTCGTTCCGGCTGCGGGCGGTGTGCAGCTTGCGCCCGACGTCGCCGAGTTTCGCAATGAGCGCCCGCTCGATGTGCGTGTGGATGTCTTCGAGCGAGATCGAGTACTCCATCCGGCCGGCTTCGATCTCCGCGCCGATCTCGTCGAGCGCGACGAGGATCCGATCGGCCTCGTCCGGCGTGAGCAACCCCACCTCGGCGAGCATGCCTGCGTGCGCCTGGCTGGCGCGGATGTCGTGCCGGTACAATCGCTTGTCGAAGCTGATCGACTCCGTGAACGCCTCCACGCGAGCGTCCGTGCCACCGTCGAATCGCCCGCCCCAAGTCTTCTGGCTCATCGTGTGGTCCCGAATGTTTTCGTCCCCTTGGTTTACGGAGTTCCGCGGGCGGTGGCGAATCGGGGAAAACGGCGGAATCTGACACCGAAACCGATCGGGATGGGTATCATTTCCGCCATCACCCGCCCACGAGGATTTTCGATGCGAAAACTGCTGATACTGGCGCTCGCCGCCGTCGTGTGTCTACCGGCACCCGTCCTGCGCGCCGCGGAGCCCACCGTCGAACTCCGAATCAAGGCGATCAAGGACCTGCTCCCGCTGGCGGAATACCTCGGCGACCTCGCCGGCCAAGGCGAGCAGGCCGAACAGGGCGCCAAGTTCGTCGAAGCGATGGCCGGCAAGAAAGGCGTCATCGAAGGGATCGACATCACGAAACCGATCGGCTTCTACGCCACCATGACCCCGGCCGTCATCGACAGTCCGATGGTCGTGCTCGTGCCCGTCGGCGATGAGAAGGCGTTCCTGAACCTCCTCACCGGCAAGCTAAACCTGACCCCGGACAAGGGCGAAGACGACATCTATTCGATCAACGTGCCAGGCGTGCCGCCAAAGGTTTACTTCAAGTTCCACAAGGGTTACGTCGGCGTCACGGTCCACAACAAGGCGGCCTTGGAAGGAAACGCGATCCTCGATCCGAAGGAGTTCTTCGCGAAGCCGGAATCGGCCATTCTCGCGCTGTCGGTGCATCTTGATCGGATTCCGATGGAAGTCCGGAAGACGGTGCTGGGACAACTGGAGTTGAAACTGGCGGACGAGAAGGCCAAGCCAGCGAAGACCCCAGTGGAATCGAAAGCGAAGGCGCTTGCGCTCGACGCGACGTACGACGGCGTCGCGGCGATCCTCGGCGACGGCAAGACTGCGAGCCTCAAGCTGAACATCGACCCGAAGACCGACGATATCGGTTTGGAATTTTCGTTCGGCGGCAAGCCGAGCACCGACCTGAACAAGCTCCTCGCGGGATATTCAGGCCGCAAGGCGGTCGCCCCGACGGCGGCGGCCAAGGACGCGATCGTGTCGCTGGCCGTCAACGTGCAAGTGCCGGACGGCATGAAGAAGAAGTACGGCGAACTGGTTGACCTGTTGATCGCCGAGGGACTGGAAAACGCAAAGGGGAACGACCGCGACGCGGCGAAGAAGGTGTTCGACGCGCTCGAACCAAGCTTGAAATCGGGCATTCTGGAACTCGGCGCCGCCCTGACGCCAACGGCGGACGGCAAGCACGAAGTCCTCGCGGCCTTGCGCGTGGCCTCCGGCAAAGGGATCGAAGCACTTCTCAAGGAGTTCGCGCCACTAATTCCGGAAGGACAAGCCAAGGTGAAGTTCGACGTGGAGAAGATCGGCGCGGCGAACCTCCACGAAATCGTCCCGCCGGTACAGGCGGAGGCGGAGCGACTGTTCGGCGCGAGCCGTCTCTGGCTTTCCACCGCCGACGATCTGCTCGTGGTCGGCTTTGCGCCGGGCAACGCCGCGGTCAAGAAGTTGGCCGCCGCGCCCGCGGGGACCACGCCGATCCTCGCCTTTGAGACGAGCGTTGCCCGATTGATGCCGATCGTCGAACCGCAGACGAAGGCGGAGATCTTCAAGGTGCTGAATCAGGAGGTCTTTGCCGACGGCAAACCCGCCGGAAAGGACACGATTACGCTGAACGTGACCGGGGGCGAAGAGCTGAAGGTGAACTTCTCCATCAAGGGCCGGGCCGCGAAGTTCCTCGCGCTGCTGCAAAAGAAGAAGGCCGAATCATAACCAACGTCAACTGATCGCATACGACGCGGGGGAGCGGTCCCCCGCGTTTTCGATTTTCGGGCAAGTTCGACTGGTAACCGTGTCGGAAAGTTGCTCATCCCGCGAACGCGGACTAGGATTGCCGTAAGCGACGCGACGCGAAATTGAGGCCCGAAAATAAGCCTCGTCTCCGACGCGCGCTATCCGCCCGCTGGACTGGAATGCCCACGCCCGACGATCGCCGTCGACACATCCTAACGGTCAACTTGGAAGATTACTTTCAGGTTGGCGCGTTCCAGCGGTTCGTCCAACCCGACCAGTGGCAGCGCTACGAATCGCGGCTGATCGACCAGACGAACCGCACCCTATATTTGTTGGATGAATTCCAAGCGAAGGCGACCTTTTTCGTCCTTGGTCGGGTCGCGGAAGCCTGGCCGGAACTGATCCGCACCATCGCGGAGCGGGGCCACGAGATCGCGAGCCGGGGCTATGCCTGGCGCGACATCCGCAACCTCACGCCGGAGGAGTTCCGCGACGACCTCGCGCGGGCCCGCGCCGCGATCGAGCGTGCCAGCGGCCGGCGCGTGTTGGGCTACCGTACGGCCGAGGGCTGGTTCCACCCCTCCGACCTCTGGGCGCTCGACGTCCTCGCCGAGCAGGGCTACGCCTACGATTCCAGCATCGGTCCCATGATGCGCAGCTACTCCGCCGAACCGTGGCGGAAGTTCGTCCATCGGGAGCAAACCGCGCACGGCGCGATCACCGAATTGCCGATCTCGTCGGCGCGGATCTTCGGCATGGACGTGCCCGTTGGCGGCGGCAACTGGATGCGCCAGTTCCCCCGCTTCCTTATCCGCCGCACCGTGCGGAACTGGGAGGCGAAGCACGACACGCCCTTCGTGATGTACTTCCATACTTGGGAACTCGACCCGGATCAGCCGCGGTTCGAGGCCACCGGCTGGCTGACGCGACTCCGCCATTACCGGAACCTGGACCAGATGAAGGACCGGGTGGCCGAATGCCTCGCGCACTTTCGATTCGACACGGCCGCTCACTATCTGGGCTTGTCGGCGGATCAAGCTGTGACCGTCTCGACACCCACGCCAATGCCGGTCATCGATCTGGGCACGCTGGTGGAAACCAGGCTCCGATCGCCGGTCAGCATCGTCATTCCGCTCTACAACGAGGAGCCGGTCATTCCGTTCCTCGCGAACACGCTGACGGAAGTCCGCCGCGCCTTCCGGGTGCAGGGTTACGAGCCGAAGTTTCTGCTTGTGGACGACGCCAGCAAGGACCGGACCTTGGCCGCGGTCGAGAAGACCTTCCGCTCGTGGAATGAAGTCAAGGTGCTGCGGCACGAAGCGAACCGCGGCGTCGCCGGTGCGATCATGACCGGTCTCCAAGCGGCCGAGACGGAGATCGTCTGCTCCATGGACGCCGACTGCACCTATGACCCGCACGAACTGTTGAAGATGATCCCGGAGTTGAAGCCCGGCATCGGCATGGTCACGGCATCGCCGTACCACCCGGACGGCGAAGTCCGCAACGTGCCAGGCTGGCGCCTCGTCCTATCGAAGGGTGCTAGCGCACTTTACCGCCGCATCTTCCGCAATAAGCTCCACACCTACACCAGTTGCTTCCGGGTCTACCGTCGTTCCCAGGTGAAGGACCTGCCGGTACGCTACGGGAACTTCCTTGGCGTCGTCGAACTGCTCGGCCGACTCGACCTGCGCGGCGGCACCATCGTCGAACACCCCGCCACCCTGAACGTCCGGCTCCTCGGCCGCTCCAAGATGAAGACGCTGCGGACCATCGTCGGCCACCTGCGGCTGATGGCACGTTTCGCCTGGATGCGCCTGACGAGGCGACCCGTGGAATCCACCGCCAAACCAAACGTACTGGCGCTCCGTGAACGAATCCCCGCCGCCGAACCGACCACGACCGCCATCCCGTAACCGTATGGAATTCCCCGCGCGGCTTCCCCCGGCCGGCGCGGCGCGAGCGACACCATGAGCCACCGCCCCGGACCGCCCCTGCCGCTGCCCTCCGATCAGGACGCCACCGGCCGCACCCTCGGCGACGAGGAAATCGCACTCGTCTCCGAGGCGATCCGGTCCGGCACGCTGACGAGCACGAAGGGGAACTTCGTCCGGAAGTTGGAAACCGAGTTCGCGAAGGCAATCGGCGCGGAACGAGCCATCGCCGCGAACTCCGGCACGATGGCGCTGCACGCCGCCTTCGCCGCGATCGACCCGGAACCTGGCGATGAGTTCGTCACCACGTCCATCACCGACATGGGCGCGCTGACGCCGATCCTCTATCAAGGTGCGATCCCGGTCTTCGCCGACGTCGAACCGCGGACGTGCAACGTGACGGCGGAGTCGATCGAAAAGGCACTCTCACCGAAGACGAAGGCGATCGTCGTCACGCACCTGTTCGGCAACCCGTGCGACATGACGGCGATCATGGCGCTCGCGAACGCCCGCGGCATCCCCGTCGTCGAAGACTGCTCGCAGGCGTTCGGCGCCACGTGGGACGGCCGACCCGTCGGCACGTTCGGCGCACTCGGCTGCTTCAGCCTCCAGCAGGGCAAGCACGTCACCACCGGCGAGGGCGGGATCGTCGTGTCGAACGACGCGGCGCTCGCGCGGCGCGTCTTCCTGTTCGTGAACAAGGCGTGGGGCTACGGCGATCCGCAGCCGGATCATTATTTCATCGCGCTCAACGGCCGCATGAGCGAACTGCAAGGTGCCGTGGCGGTTGCGCAGCTCGCGAAGCTCGACGGCGTGGTGCGTAGCCGGGTAGACTCGGCCGCGTACCTGACCCGCAAGTTGAACGGGATCGCAGGGATCGAAACGCCGTGGCAGGACCCCCGCGCCGTGCACACCTTCTGGAAATATTGCCTGCGCGTCGATTCAAGCGTGATCCGGGGCGGCGCGCCGGGGCTGGCGACACTGCTAAAGGAACGCGGAATCGCCAGCGCGCCGCGGTACATTCAGAAGCCGGCGTTCCGCTGCGCCGTCTTCGCGGAGCAGCGTACGTTTGGCAACAGCCGTTGGCCGTTCCCGCTCGCCCGTCCCGAAGCGGTCGATTATTCGGCCGAGCGCTTCCCCGGCACGTTCGCCGCTCTCGAGGGCGTTCTCGTGCTGCCGTGGTCGGAGAAGTACGGTGCGGAGCACCTGGACTACATCGCGTCGGCCGTGCGCGAGTGTGCGGAACGATCGAAAATGTGAACGTTCGGATTCGCCCCATCGAGAGTCATCATGAAGAAGATTCGATTCGCATTGGTCGGTGCCGGCGGGATCGCCGCCAGCTATGCGCAAGTGCTGGCCGACCATGCCGACGCGGAACTCGTCGCGGTGGTGGACGTGCGCCCGGAGGCCGCGCAGAAGATCGCGGGTCAGGTCCCCGCGGCGGTGGCATACACGTCGATCGACACGGCGCGCGCGATGACCGATTTCGACGCGACGATCGTGGCCACGCCGCCGGTGACGCACGAAAAGCTCGTTTTGAAATTGCTGGATATGGGGCAAAACGTCCTCTGCGAGAAGCCGTTCACGGTCGGTGCCGACAGCGCCCGGCGCATGGCCGCCGCGGCACGGGAGAGCGGCCGTGTGCTCACCATGGCGTCCAAGTTCCGCTACGTCGCCGACGTGAACAAGGCCCGCGCGTTCATCGACGAAGGCATGATCGGCGAAATCGTGCTCTTCGAGAACGCCTTCACCTCGCGCGTCGACATGACCAACCGCTGGAACGGGGACCCCGCCATCTCCGGCGGCGGCGTGCTCATCGACAACGGCGCCCACTCGCTGGACCTCACCCGGTTCTTCCTCGGCACGCTCGCCGAACTCCACGCTGTCGAAGGCCGACGATTCCAGCCCCTGCCCGTCGAGGACACCGCGCAAGTCACCGTGCGCTCCGCCGCCGGCGTCATGGGCACCATCGATCTCTCCTGGAGCATCAACAAGGAACGCGAGAGCTACATCGAAGTCCACGGCCTGCTCGGCACCATCCGCATCGGCTGGAAGGAATCGAAGTACAAGCTGCATCGCTCGCCCGATTGGGTCGTCTTCGGCCACGGCTACAACAAGTCCCAGGCGTTCCGGGACAACGTCGGAAACTTCGCCCGGCACCTCCGCGATGGCGAACCGCTCGTCATCTCGTTGGACGACGCCGTCGCAAACGTCGCCGCCATCGACGCCGCCTACCGCTCGCTGAATCGCGCCGATTGGACGCGCGTCCCCGAAGACCTCGCCGCCGAGGCGGTCCTGGCATGAGCGCCCCGCGCGTGCACCCCACGGCGATCCTCGAACCGGGCGTGACACTCGGTGCCGGCACGAGCGTGTGGGACAACGTGCACATCCGCCGCGATACGGTGCTCGGCGACGAGTGCATCGTCGGCGAGAAGACGCATATCGCGTACGGAGTACGCGTCGGGCACCGGGTGAAGATCAACAGCTTCGTCTACATCTGCACCGCCGTGACGATCGAGGACGGCGTGATGGTTTCGGCCGGCACGATCTTCACGAACGACCGCTTCCCCCGGGCAACGACGCCGGACCTGAAGCAGTTGCGAACGTCCGACCCGGACGAACACACGCTGCCGACGCTCGTGCGGGAAGGCGCGACGATCGGCGCGGGATGCGTGATCGGCAACGACCTGACGATCGGCCGGTTCGCGATGGTGGGGATGGGTTCGGTGGTGACGAAATCGGTGCCGGATTTCCATCTGGTGATGGGCCATCCGGCGCGGACGGCGGGCGCGGTCTGCCGGTGCGGGCGTTTGCTCGCGCGGTTCAACGAACCGGCCGTCGATCCATGGGATTTCACCTGCGACGACTGCGGCCAGCGCTATCGGCTGACGGGTTTTGCGGTCGAGGAACTCGCATGACCGCACCGGCCGACCCGTGGCTCGACTACTGGGAAACCGTGCCGGAGGGCCGGCTGCTCTTCGCGCCCGAAAGCGAGGAATACGTTCTCAATTTCCTTCGGGAATGCCAGCCGAAATCGACCGATCGGGTACTCGATTACGGATGTGGATTCGGGACGATCGCACGATTGCTGGCCCCGCACATGGGCGCCATCCGCGTGTGGGACGATGCCGCGAATATGCGACGCATCGCGGCCGGGAACCTGGCGGGGGTTCCCAACGCCGCGGAATGGGATCGCCGCGAGAACGGATTCGACTATGTCCTCGTCAACAGCGTCGTCCAGTATCTGACGGCCGCGGAACTGGAGACGAAAATCGCCGAGTGGGCCGAAGTGCTCGGCCCGAACGGACGGATTGTTCTCTCGGACTGGAGCGAACCCGGGCATTCGACATGGTCGGATCTGTGGTCCTTGTTCCGGTTCAGCGTGCGACGGGGATACTTCGTTCGTGCACTGCGGAACACGCTCGCGGAGCGCGGCCGCTACGGTGCAACGGCGCGACGCCGGCCGCCGTATCATCCGTCGAAAGACGAGATCGACCGGTTTGCCACTGCCGCCGGGCTGTCGGCGTGCTACCTTGCCCGTAACCTCACGCACTTCCGCGGTCGCCGGACCGCGGTCCTGAGCCGCACCGCCCATGCATCCGCTTACCGCGAATCCCCCGCCCCCGCCGTTTGCGCCCACCGGTAGCCGGTGGGCGGTCGTCGGCGGCGGCTTGCTCGGCATCGAGTTGGCGCGGCAACTCGCCGCCGCCGGCCACGCCGTCACGCTCATCGAGGCCGCCCCGCACCTCGGCGGACTCGCCGACACCTGGCAGCTCGGCGACATCGCCTGGGACCGCCACTACCATGTCACCCTCCTGTCGGACACGCGACTCCGCCAGATGCTCGAAAGCCTCGGCCTGGTCGAAGAACTCCGCTGGAAGGAGACCCGCACCGGCTTCTACACCGATGGCCGCCTGTTCTCGATGTCCAACTCCCTCGAATTCTTAAAATTTCCGCCGCTCGGCCTCGTCGGCAAGTTCCGCCTCGCGCTGACGATTCTCCGCGCATCCCGCATCCGGGATTGGAAGAAACTCGAAGGCATTCCCGTCGTCGACTGGCTCCGGCGCTGGTCCGGCCGCGCGACCACGGAAAAGATCTGGCTGCCGCTGCTCCGCGCCAAGCTCGGGGAGAACTACCGCCACGCCTCCGCGGCGTTCATCTGGGCCATCATCGCCCGCATGTACGCCGCCAGGCGCACCGGCCTCAAGAAGGAGCTCTTTGGCTACGTGCGCGGCGGCTACGGACGCATCCTCGAACGCGCTGCCGACGCGCTACTCGATGCCGGCGTCACCCTCCGCGAAGCCTCCCGGGTTTCGCAAATCGTCTCGAACGACTACGGCCTCGATATCGAATACGACGATGGTTCGATCGAATCGTTCGACCACGTGGCCGTCACCGTCGCCGCGCCAATCGCGGCCCGAATGTGCCCGCAGCTTTCCGACGTCGAGCGTGCGAAACTGAACGCCCTGCGCTATCAGGGGATCATCTGCGCATCGCTCCTGCTGCGCAAGCCGCTCGCCGGATACTACGTCACCAACATCACCGACCCGGCACCGTTCACCGCCATCATCGAGATGACCGCCCTCGTCGACCCGGACGAATTCGGTGGCAAGCACCTCGTGTATCTCCCGAAGTACGTCGCACCGGACGATCCGCTCTTCGAAATGCCCGACCAGCGCATCCGCGACGAATTCCTCGCGGGATTGATGAAGATCCACCCGCACATCGAACCCGACGACGTGCTCGCGTTCCGCGTTTCGCGCGTCCGGCAGGTTCTGGCCATCTCGACCTTAAACTACTCCCAACACCTGCCGCCGATGACGACATCCGTACCCGGCCTGCACATCGTCAACTCGGCGCACATCGTCAACGGTACGTTGAACGTGAACGAGACGCTGCAACTGGCCGACCGCGCCGCGCGGCACCTCCTCGCGGGGGCCGCGCGATGATCCGGCCCGCCGCGTTCCGACCCCGCGCGTCCCTCTCGCTCGACCTCGACAACAAGTGGTCGTACCTCAAGACGCACGGCGACGCCGGCTGGGAAACGCTGCCGAGCTACCTCGACATCGTCGTGCCCCGCGTGCTGAAACTGCTCGCGGACCGCGGGCTGACGATCACTTGGTTCGTCGTCGGGCAGGACGCGGCGCTAGACCGCAATCGCGAGGCCCTGAAATCGATCGCGGACGCCGGGCACGAGATCGGCAACCACTCCTTCCACCACGAGCCGTGGCTGCACCTCTACTCGCGCGGGCAGATCGCCGTTGAACTCGCCCGCGCCGAGGACGCCATCGAATCCGCCACCGGCATTCGCCCCGACGGTTTTCGCGGCCCGGGCTACAGCCTCTCCGAGACCGTGCTCGACATCCTCGTCGAACGCGGCTACCGCTACGACGCTTCCACCTTCCCGACGTACCTCGGCCCGCTCGCCCGCGCCTACTACTTCATGACGGCCAAACTCTCGCCGGCGGAGCGGAAACGACGCGCCAAGCTCTTCGGCACGCTCGCCGACGGCCACCGGCCATTGAAGCCCTACCGCTGGCGCACCGAACAAGGATCCATACTCGAAATCCCCGTGACCACCCTACCCCTCGCCAAGGTGCCGCTGCACCTGAGCTACCTGCTCTACCTCGGCCGATTCTCCCGCTTCGCCGCACGGCGCTATTTCCGCACGGCGATGGCGTTCTGCCGCGCCGCCAACCTCGAACCATCGATTCTCCTGCACCCGCTCGATTTCCTCGGCAGCGACGACGACGCGGACCTTGGCTTCTTCCCCGCGATGGACCGCCCGGCCGCCTGGAAGCTCGATCTCGCCTGCGAAGTACTCGATGGTCTTGCCGGACAGTTCGACGTGCTGCCGATGGGCCGCTACGCCGAGACGCTCGTATCGGCGAAACTGCCGACACGTCGCCCCGACTTCGCGCGGATCGGCCCATGACCGCGCGCCCGGGCCTCGCGTTGCCCGCGATCCTCGCCCTCGCGCTCGCCGTCCATCTCATTTGGAAGCAACCCACCGAACCGTATTTCAGCGGCGACGAGACGCGCCACGTCATGACCGGCGTCTTCGTCCGCGATGCCATCCGCGACGGCGGATACCGCTCGCCCCGCGCCTACGCCGAACGGTATTACGCGCAGTACCCGTGCCTCGGCTTGCTCGTCTGGCCTCAGGGGTTCCACGCCGTCGAGGGCGCGGCGATGCTCGTATTCGGTCCGGGACTGGAAACCGGCCGCGGACTGGTGCTCGCGTACCTGCTGGTCGCTCTCGTCTATTTTCATTCGCTCGTCCGAGGCACGCACGGCGCGACGACCGCGGCGGTCGCCGCCACGCTTTTACTCCTCTCGCGCGAGGTGTTCGTCAATTCCCGCGCCGTCATGCTGGAAGTGCCGACCCTTGCCTGCGCGCTTGCCGCGATCGTCCATTTCGAACGCTATCTCGCGGAGGCGCGGAGCCGAGACCTGCTCGCATTCGCCGTCGGCGTCGTCGCGGCCGGATTGCACCGGTACGACGCGATTTTCCTCGTTCCGCTCTTCCTTCTGCGATTGGCGATGGATGGCCGTGTGCGGCTCCTCGCCTCGGGCCGGGTCCTCATCGCAACGGCCGGCATACTCGTCGCACTCGCGCCCTTCTATTGGCTGGCCTATCAGACCATCGGCCAGCAACATGCCCTCGCGGCCAGCAGCGGCTCCAATCCCGATGTCGTCAGGCACGGGTGGGATCGCCTCACCTACTATCCGCTGAGCCTCGATTTCCAGCTCGGCATCGTGGGAACCCTCGCCGGTGCGACGGGTCTCGTGCTCTCGTTCCGGAACGGCCAACGAGCGAAGTCCCGTACCTACTGGGCGCTCGCGATCGTCGTCTACTCATGCTTCGCCGCCCTCTCCGAACAAGAGACGCGCCACACCATCTACTGGCTGCCCGCCTGGTGCGTGTGGGCCGCCGAGGCCGCGCTCGAACCGCTCCGCCGTTTCGGCCGAAAATGGTGGACGCACGCGGTCGCCGCCTTCGTCGTCGGATCCGTCGGCTGCTG
Source organism: Gemmataceae bacterium (assembly GCA_022842245.1). Taxonomy (GTDB): domain Bacteria; phylum Planctomycetota; class Planctomycetia; order Gemmatales; family Gemmataceae; genus Limnoglobus. The sequence continues at coordinate 37,532 of JALHPZ010000016.1, read as the reverse complement.
GACGCTCCGCCAGCCCGTGCCCTGGGTCCGCGGCTACGCCGACGCGGCCGAGTACGTCCTCGCCAACACCGATGGCCCCGGCATCGTCCACTTCGACGGCCACTTCGACGGCACGTTCATCCACTCCCTGCGCGTCCGCGACGCCGACCGACGGATCTGGATCGCGCGCGGCGACAAACTCCTCTACGCCGTCCGCAGCGATCCCGGCGCAGGATACGTCGAGTGGACCAAGTCCGAACGCGAGATCGCCGACCTGCTGACGCGGCTCTCGCCCGAGTTCCTCGTGGTCGAGGAGCCGCCGCTCAAGCACGTCCTGCCGGCCCAGGTCGCCCTGCGACGGGTCCTGACGGAGCGGGTCGATCTCGTGGAACGGGTGGCGGAAATACCGATCCGCAACAACAACATCGAATGGATGGACGGCGCCCGGCTCGCGATCTATCGAATGAGAAATCGACCCGTGGGGCCGCGAACGCTGAACATCCCGATGCTCTGGGGAGGCCGCGATCTCGCGATCGAAGTCCCTGTTCGACGTTAGACATCCACGACGTGGATCTGATTCGAGCCCGAACGGCGGCGGACGAAGGCGATCCGCTTGCCATCGGGCGAGAAGACGCACGCCTCCGGTCGCGGTGCCTCGGCCTGCGGCCCCGGTTCGGTGAGAAACCGGATCGCTCCCGTCCCGGCATCGGCCACGGCGATGCGGCCGTCGCAAACGAACGCGAGGAGCGAACCGTCCGCGTTCCAGGTGAACGCGGAGGCGATTCCCGCCGGCGTTCGGGTCAGTTGGCTTGGCGTGCCACCGGCCGGTGATACGGTCCAAAGTTGGGGTACGCCGGCATCGTCCTTCATCAGGAACGCGATGCGCGATCCGTCCGGTGCGCACCGCAACCAGTGTCGCGGCCCTTGCAATCCCGGATCTTTCCGATCGGCCGTATAGGTGAGCCGACGTTGCCGCGTACCCTTGGGCGGGAACGGCCGGCGCGATTCGGTGCCTTGAAGCGGCCCATCGCCGACGGCACGCAGGTCGTCCGGCAGGTCGACCGCGAAGACTTCCGCGATCGTCTCGCCCTTCGCGGTTACGACGTGCCCCTGGAACGCGAGCGTGCGATGGTCGATCCAGCCTTCCTCGAATGCCTTGGAGATTTCATCCGAGCCGGGCTTCGGATGCGCAGTCGTCTTCGAAACGAGCACGCAGAAGTACGTTCCGTCGGCGTTGCGGGGATGCCCGCGCCCGACGCGCACCAACCCCGCCGGCACGCCGACGCCGACATTCCGGAGATTGATCTCCCGCCCGTCGACTTCGCGATCGTGCTTCGTGAGATAGTGATCCTCGTAGGTGAAGCTGATCTTGCCTCCGTCGGGGCTGAAGACGTGCACGTGGGACCCGCCGCGCAGGGCGCCGGGCGTGAACGGCGGGACGAGATCCCGCCCGTCGAACGGCTCGGTCGTCCGTTTCTCGAACTCCACGATGACGCCCTGCCGGCGCGGGGCACCATAGCTCCATTCCGGCGTCGGGTTCTCGGGTCCGTGGATGAAGATGATCCGCGATTGCTTCGGGTGCCAGGTCGCCACGCCGCAGTACGCGCCGTTGCGGGATTCGTAGACGGTTCGCACCTCGTTCGTTCGGGAGTTCACGGCCTGGATGCGCGTGCCGTCGAAGCGTTCCCCGGCCACGTCGGACCGCGTGTCGAAGACGATCCATTCGCCGTCCGGCGACCAGACGTTCGCGTTCGTCAGGATGCGGCCGCCGGGGCCGTCGGTCAGTTGGCGTTCGTTCGGCATGGCTCACGCCCGGGGTTCGTCGTCCGCGGTCGGTTCGCGTCCGCCGTCGAGGAGTTCGTTGATCCGTTCTTCGTCGACGCCGAGGATATCGCCGAGTTCGTAGGCGCGCCCGCGACCGGCGCGGTCGAACGCGCGCAGCGCCGTCAGGGCGAACAGGCAGCCGTTCGCGTAGAGGAACAAATCGGGGAGGTCCGCGCGGTGGCGGTGGCCGCGTGCGACCGGTGCCTTGAACGGGTTGTCGGGTTTCGGCGGCAGCGGGTTGGCGGCATCCCACGCGAAGTAGCCACCGGTGGCAGCGAGCACAAGGAGCCAGGCGAGGATCCACGATTTGTGCGATCCGATCATCGCCCACCAGACGGCGGCGTACGCGACGGCGGCGACGGCGACGGCCAGCGCCGTCATCGCGTCGCCGGGCTTCGTGTCCTGGATCGACTCGATGGATTGGATGCCGCACACCGCGAAGAGTACGATCGTCGCTAGCCCCACCCAACCGCGGAAATAGCCGACCAGAACCGACTTCAGGTTCATCGGGATCCGGCGCGGCACCGCGAACGCGGCCGCTACGGCTTCCGGCACGACGTACGATCCGAGCGGGAAGACCGGCACGAAATTAAAATGGAAGAACTGCGTCGCGACGTATCCCAGTCCCGGCACGCGGTCGACGTACCCATAGAACCGTTCTCCATGTACCCCCGCCATCGGGTCACTCCTGACGCAAGAGTTTCGCGGCCTTCACGACGTACTGGATCCCGCTGCCGACGGTCGCGACCAGCATGGCGTAGAGCAGCACCCACCATGCGAGTTCCCATCGGGCGAGTTCGGTGCCTTCGAACGTCTTCAGGGTCAGGATCGCGATGATGGCAGCACATTGGAGCGTGGTCTTCAACTTGCCGAACCAGTCGGCGCCGAACTTCTTGCCGGTGGCTTCGACGATGCCGCGCAGGCCGGTGACGAGGATTTCGCGACCGACGACGACGGTGACCATCCAGGGCAGCACGCCGACGTTCGCGGACTGGAGATAGATGAAGGTGCCGCAAATGAGGAACTTGTCGGTGAGCGGATCGAGGCTGCGGCCGACGGCGGAGGCGAGGCCGTAGCGTCGGGCGTACCAGCCGTCGAGCCAGTCGGTGAGGGTGGCGAGGAGGAAGACGGCGAGGGCGGCGGCCCAGAGGCCGTGCGCTATGGCGGCGAAGACCACGATGCCGAGCGGAACGCGCGACAGCGAGAGCAGATTCGGCACTGTGGTGAGCGAATTCGGCGACACGCGGGACATTCTACGGGCGGCGCGGCCCTTGTTCGCCGGGTCGGCCGTTCGGGCGTTCGCCGCCGGGGCGGAACTCGAACGGTCGGAACTCCGGCATGCGCGCCCGGATCGCCTCGGCGAGTTCGCGGTCGCCGTCGGCCTGCGCCATTCGCGCCAGTTGATCGAGCGTCCAGCGCGTCGCGCCCGCGCCCGGTTCGACCAGCGACGCCGCGCGGCGCACCAGTTCCAGCCGTTCGCCGGTCGCCAGTTTCGGGTCCTTCACCGCGTCCAGTGCGGCCACGCTCAGCACGAATTCACGCTGGACATCCCTCACGTCCGGATAACTGCGCATCAGTTCGCTCAGGATCTCCAGCGAGCGATGCAGGGGCTGCGCGGCCGCGTTCGGTTCCAGCCGGCCGAGGAACGATTTCATCTGCCCGACCTTGCGGTACGCCTTCGCGGCGTTCAGGCGCAGCTTGTAATTCGTCTCGTTTTCCTGCTTCAACTTCGGGTTGGCCGAGTTCTGTTCGGCGAACTTTTCGTAGAAGTCGAGAACGACTTCCAACATCTTGACGGGATCGACCACGAGCGCCCGACCGCCGGGCATGGGCGCGTTCGGCCGCCCGCGGTCCCCTTCGGGCCGACCGCCGTCCGGTCGCCCACCATCGGGACGTCCGCCTTCGGGACGCATGGGATTGCGCGGCCCATCCCCTTCCGGCGGGCGCGGCGGCGGACCGAAGCCGAACGGCTCGGTCGGATTGGCCGCCTCGAAAACCGCCTCGAACGCCGCGAGCGAGAGGTTGAGGTTGTCCAGCAGTTTCTTGTTGGCTTCCTCGGCATCCGCGAGGAGCTTGCGTTCGCTCGCCAGGGCCGCGCTCGTGCGGCTGTAACTCACCCAACCGACGATCGCGGCGAAGACCAACGCCCCCGCCGTGATCGTGGACAGCATCGCGAGGATCGGATTGCGCTTCGCCCAAAGCCACGATCGCTGGAGTACCGACGATCGCCGGGCGCGGATCGGCTGATCGTTCAGGTAGGCGTCGAGGTCGTGCGCCATCTCGGCCGCGCTGGCGTAGCGCCGGCCCGGCTCGCGGGCGATCGCCTTGAGGATGATCGTTTCCAGGTCGCGCGGCACGCGCGGGTTCACGGTGCGCGGCAGCGGCGGATCCTTCTCTCCGATCTCGCGGATCAAGACGGCGGGGTTGGAATGCTGATACGGCATCGAACCCGTGGCGAGTTCGTAGAGGGTCATGCCGAGTCCGTAGACGTCGGCGCGGTGGTCGCCCTCGCCGCGCAGGGCTTCCGGGGCCATGTAGGGAATGGTGCCGAGCAGGTCGCCGGTGGCGGTGAGCGTGTGGTGATCGAGGAGCTTGGCGAGGCCGAAGTCGGCGATCCAGACGGTGCCGTGGTGGTCGAGCAGGAGGTTGCCAGGCTTCACGTCGCGGTGGAGGACGCCCTGGCCGTGTGCGTACGCGAGGGCGTGCGCGGCGGCGGCACCGATGTCGGCGATGCGGCGCCACTGGTTCGGCCGCACCAGCGCCGGCGATTCGTGCCGTACATCGGAATTCAATTCCTTCCAGCTCGCGATCACGTCGTTCAACCCACAACCGGGTATGAACTGCATGACGAAGTACGGGATGCCGTTCTCTTCGCCGACGCCGAAGACCGGAACGATGTTCGTATGGTGCAGCTTGGCGGCGACCTGCGCCTCGCGGAGGAATCGCTCGCGGCGCACGGCGTCGTTCCGCCCCGGCAGCGGCAGCATCTTGAGCGCCACGCGCCGGCCCAGCGATTCCTGCATCGCCTCGTACACGATCCCCATGCCGCCGCGACCGAGTTCCCGCAGGATGCGGTAATCGCCGAGCTTCTCCGGGCAATCCGAGACGTGCACGACCGGGAGCGGCGTGGATGAATGACGGTGGCGCTTCAGCAGTTCCATCTGCGCGACCGCCGGCAGGAGATCGCGCAGGTCCTCGGCCAGGTTTGGATAGCGCCCCAGGAAATCGGTGACGGAAGGCATCTCACCGCGCCGGCAGCGGTCCGCGAATTCCTCGGCGACGAGGTCCAAAGGATCGCGATCGGTCGTGGAATTCATGGGAGGCGTTCCGAGGTGCCTTCAGTTTACGCCGGCTTCCGTTGGAAAGATATGAGAGAACCGCGCGGCTTGGTCAGTCGTCCAAGGCATCCACGATGCGAAAGACCGTCGCGATCCGTTCGCCGTTGTTCCGGTTTTCCCCCTTCGAGCCGATGAACAGCGTACGAGTCCCGTCGGGTGCGCTCGTCACGACCGGCGTCGAGAGAACCTGCACGATCTTGCCGGTCTGCTCGGTGAGGTTGCGCTGCCAAAAGATGTCGCCGTTCGCCGGGTTCAGGCACGCCGCGCGGCCGTCGAGCGTGACGGCGTACACCGCCACGGTCGCCGCGCCGTTCGCATGCGTCGCCAGCGCCGGCCCGGCCGCGAACGCCTCGCCGAGCGTCCGCTTCCAGCGCAACTTCCCGGAATGACGATCGATGGCGTAGACCGTCCCATCCTTGCAGCAGGCGTACAAGGCCCGAAGGTCGGCGGACATTTCCGCGTGCACCGACTTCGGCAGTTCGTACCGCCAGACTTCCTTCCCGGTCGTCGCGTCCAGGCAAACGACGGCCCCCTTCGCCGCCGTCTCGCGCGGCACGCCGTCCTCGGCTTCTGTCGACAGGTCGTCGATCAGGTTCCCGGTGCCGAGTCCGAAATAAACGTGGTTTCCCCGCGCGAGCGGGGCACCGAACGATCGCAGGTCGACCGGCGTCCGCCAGAGTTCGTCCCCGGTGTTCGCGTCGGCACAGAGCAGCGCGAGCGTGTGGTAGCCGGAGCCGAAGAAGACTCGCCGGCCGCGCACGGCTGGCGGCGTATCGATGTGCAGTTTGCGGGGCGTTCCTTCGAAGTGCCACCGCTTTGCCTGCGTCTTCGCGTCAATGCCGTACAGCCCGTCGTCCCCGGCGCAGAAAATCAACGTGCCGCCTGCCAGCGCCGCACGGCCTTCGGTGTGGCTCTCGGTCTTGAAGTGCCATTGTGCCTCTCCCGTCTTCGCATCAAGGCAGAACATCCGCCGTTCGGAATCGGTGTGTAGCCCTTCCCCGACGTAGACCTTGCCATCCGCGATGGTTGGAATGCAGTAGACCGGCTGCAGGTCGCCATCGTTGGTGAATTTCCAGATCGCCGCGCCGGTCTTCGGATCGACACACCAGACGCTACCGGTGCCGCCCTTGCTCTCGGCGCCGAAGTAGAGCCGGCCGGCGTCGTCGAGCGCGAGTCCTGAATAGACTTCGAGCGCGCCGGGGAAGGTAAACACCTGCACGTCCGCGAGTTTCGGACCGATCGAAGTCTCGGTGGCGTCCCCCTGCTCCGCCCCGGTCGGCAGCGTGGCCGGGCGAGAATCGACAGCGAGCATCGCGAGGCCGAAGAGCACCATGCCGGCGAGCGCGACCGTTTCACCCGACAGGCTGAGCTTCGGCTTGGAGTCCGGTGGATCGACTCGTTTCGTGATGGCGCGATACCCGGTGTACGCGAGTGCGAGCACGAGGCCGGCGAACATGCCCGTGAATTCGCGGACCGGCAGTTCGAGGATCTGCGCCTTCCCGAAGAAGATCCAAACCGGCACGATGAGAAGGACGAAGAACCCGACGATGGCGCCGCAGAGGCCGAGGAATTGATGTGCGCTTGGCGCGGCGGTCGAGGCCGGGTCCAGCGCGCCCCGCCGATGCCGCTGCCCGGCCCAGACCATACCGGCGACGGCATTGAGCGTCACGAGTACGAGAAATGATCGCGGCGACGCCAGCCAGTGATCCGGCAGCCAGCCGCGGCAGTAGTAGTAGATCGCGGCGACGGTGGTGTTGACGCTGGCGAAGGCGAGGAAGGCGCGCCAGCGTTTCATCGTCATCGCCAGCCGTGCGAAGACGCCGGGAAAGAGTGCCGCCACGATGGCCAGCGGCGCCATCAGTACCGCGGACGGTATCACACCGAAGAGCATCGGCGATCGAATGAATCCGCTTTTTTTCTCCGGTAGCGGGCCGAAACCCGGCTCCGCCTTCTCGTTCGGTTCCGGCGGCGCGGCCTTCCCGGTGATCGCTTTTTCGACCACCGCCTTCAATTCGTCCGTCGTGCCCTTGTACGTCCGCGTGAAGAACGGCTCGCAGTGCAGGAACGCCCACGCCGTCTTCCCCTCCCCCGCCGGCGTGCCACGCATCTGGAACCAGGTGCCATCGACAAAGCCGAACGCAACCGTCGTCTTCTCCACGGGTGTCAGGAACAGGATCAATTTCCGACCGGGCGTCAGACGGTCGAGCATCGCCTTCGTATGGTTGTCCTTCTTCGCGAAGGCGTCCCCCTTCAGGTTCACGAGGATCGTTTCCCAGCCGGCCTTCCCCTTCAGGTTCTCTTTCCACTGGAAGGAGACGCTCGGCTTGTCCGCGTCCACTTTGCCCACTTCCGCGACGAGGATCGTCTCCGCATCGCCGATCACCTCCTTGAGCGGAGTGAGCTTTTTGATCACCGCAAACGCGGGAGCGGCGAATCCGACGAGACAGGCGACGACCAGAACGAAACGGGGGCGCGAAGACACGATACAATCTCCGATCGGTATCCGACGGAACGATTGTACCGGTTGGACGCGGCGGCGGTGAGAGAGTTCACCGCGACAGGATGATGGCGACGGCGGCGACGATCGCGACGATCAGTACGCCGCCGGCGATCCAGACTGAGATCGGTAGGGACGGGCTTGCGGGTGGCGGTGCCGGGGACGCCGGAATCACCAACGAGGGAGGCAGGATCGGCCCGGTGAGCGAACGCGGGATGTTGCTCGGCGTCGCCGACGGCGCCAGTACGACCGGAATCTCGCTGTCCAGCGGCGGCGGCACCGGCACGCGCGCCCACGCCGCCACGGCCTCCACGAACTCCGCCGGCGTCTGATACCGGTCCTCCGGCTTCTTCGCCATCAGCGTCTGCATCACGGCGAACAGGTCCGGTGGCACATGATCGAGCGGCGGCGGCTCCTTGAACTGGTGGAACAGCAACTTCTGCGCGACGTTCAGGTCGGCGTACGGCGCCTTCCCCGCCAGCAGGAAATACAGCGTCACCCCGAGGCTGTAGAGGTCCGACCTAATGTCGAGGTCGTCGGACTTCAGCGCCTGCTCGGGCGACAGGTAGTCGGCGGTGCCGAGAACGACATGGTCGTTCTGCATCCGCGTCAGCCCGTCGTCCTTCGATTCCGCGAACCGGACGAGTCCGAGATCGAGGATGCGCACGATGCCGGCACGGTCCAGCAGCAGGTTGCTCGGCTTGATATCGCGGTGAACGAGGCCGCACTCGTGGATGTGCTGGAGCCCGGTGGCGGCCTGGATCGCATAGTTCACCGCCCGTTCGGGCGGCAGCGGGCCGACCCGCGCAACGAGGTCTTCGAGGTTCACTCCGTCGACGTAGTCCATCACGATGTAGTAGTGCTTCCCCTCGGCGAGGTCGAAATCGTAGGCGCGGACGACATTCGGATGGTTGACCGCGGCGGCGGCGCGGGCTTCGCGCTTGAAGCGTTCGAGCGTGCCGGGGTCGCTCTTCGCGTGCAGCTTGAGCATCTTGACCGCAACGCGGTGGCGCATGACGGAGTGTTCGCAGAGGAACACCTGGCTCGCGCCGCCGGAGCCGATCGGGGCGAGGACCTTGTACTTGCCGATGAAGAAGTTCTTGTATCGGCCCTTCAGGATGTAGTTGGCCTGGAACAACGTGAGGTGGCCGTCGGCGACGAGGAGACGGGCGGCGTCCTCGACGGTCTGACCGGTCCAATCGGCCTGCGCATAACGGTCGATCACTTCGTCCGCGACGAGCAGGCTCTCGCGCGTGCACTGGAGATAGTCGTGGGCGGTGCGGGGGACGGGCATAGCACTCGTATTCTGACCGCGCGGGGGCGGGCTGCCAATCGAAGCCGGCGGGAAATGGTGGGCGAAGTCTGACGGCCCTGCCGATTGTGCCGGCGCAGGTCCCCATTGACAGCCCCGGCCGGTTCCGGCGTAGAATCCGGGCCTCCCCGGGATCAAGGACGACCCCATGCCGGATACCTTCCAAGAACTGCTCCAGCGCATCCGATCCAAGAATGCCCGCGTCGGCATCATCGGCCTGGGCTACGTCGGACTGCCGCTCGCCCGCGCCTTCGCCCGCGCCGGGTTCACCGTCACCGGATTCGATGTGGACACCGCCAAGGTGGCGAAACTGAACGCCGGCCAATCGTACATCCAGCAGATTCCCGACGGCGAGATCGCCGCGATGCGAACCGCGGGCTTCCGCGCCACGGAGCGCTACGACCGCCTCGCGGGGATGGACGCGATCATCGTCTGCGTGCCGACGCCGCTGACCGACTCCCGCGAGCCGGACCTCAAATACGTGGTGAACTCCGCACACGCCATCGCCAGCCAGCTCCGGCCGGGTCAACTCGTCGTGCTCGAAAGCACGACCTACCCGACGACGACGCGCAACGTCGTGCTGCCGATTCTCGAACGGACCGAAATGACGGCCGGCGAGGACTTCTTCCTCGCCTTCAGCCCCGAACGCGAAGACCCGGGCAACACAACGCATTCCGTGAACACCATTCCGAAAGTCGTCGGCGGCCTCGATGAGAAGTCGGGCGAACTCGCGGAACTTCTCTACGCCGGCGTCGTCGAGCGCGTCGTCCGCGTCGGCACGCCCGAGGTGGCGGAGGCGTGCAAGATCCTCGAGAACACCTACCGCGCCGTGAACATTGCGCTGGTGAACGAACTGAAGATGCTCTACGACCGCATGGGCATCGACGTCTGGGAAGTCATCGAAGCCGCGAAGACCAAGCCGTTCGGCTTCCAGGCGTTCTACCCCGGTCCCGGTCTTGGCGGGCACTGCATTCCCATCGACCCGTTCTACCTCACGTGGGTCGCCCGACAGTACGGCATGAACACCCGCTTCATCGAACTCGCCGGCGAGGTGAACTCCGCCATGCCCGCGTACGTCGTGGGCAAGGTCGCGGACGCCCTGAACGACGCCGGCAAGCCGGTCCGCGGCAGCAAGGTCGCCATCCTCGGCATGGCGTACAAGAAGGACATCGACGACCCGCGCGAGTCGCCTGGATTCGAACTGATGGACCTGCTGCTCAAGAAAGGCGCCGTCGTCACTTACAACGATCCGCACATTCCGAAACTGCCGCCGATGCGCCATTACCCGCACCTGAGCATGGCCAGCACGCCGCTGACGGACGAGTATCTCGCCGATCAGGACTGCGTGCTGATCGCCACCGATCACAGCGCGTACGACTATGAGTGGATCCTGCGGGAATCGCGTTGCGTGGTCGATACACGGAACGCGACCAGGCATATCGGTACGGGCCGGGAAAAACTGATCCGTGCCTGAGCCGAACGGTCAACGAAAGGCTTGCCTTTCGAATCATTCACACATTTCCTGAGTGCGGACCGGTGGTACGGTTCTCCAAAAACACCGGCAATCCGGGCGTTATCGGGTTATTCCGGATGGTTTCTCACGGCCGAAGTCACGGGTACAAATCTGATAGCGCCCCTTTCCCGCCCTTCGCAAGTTGACGAGTCGAGTACAATTGCCGTAATAGTCCGCACGTGGATTCGCTTCCAAACGAGAGCCGTACGATGACCGCTGCCGAACAGGAAACGACCGGCCTCGGAAATTACTTCATCGCGAACTACCCGCCGTTTTCCGCGTGGAAGCCGAACTTCCTGCCCGACGCTCTCGCCGCCGTGAACCGGCCGCCCGTGCCTGGCACGCCGCTCGGACTGTACCTGCACATCCCCTTCTGCCGGAAGCGCTGCAAGTTCTGCTACTTCCGCGTCTACACCGACAAGAACGCCCGCGACGTCGAGACGTACACCGACGCCCTCGTGAAGGAAGTTGAACTCTGCAGCCGGCTGCCGATCGTCGGCGGACGGAAACTCGACTACGTCTACTTCGGCGGCGGTACGCCGTCGTACCTGAGCGCGAACCAGCTTCGCGACCTCATGCAACGCCTCCAGGCGATCCTGCCGTGGGATGCGGCCCGCGAGGTCACGTTCGAGTGCGAGCCGGGCACGCTCCAACAGCACAAGCTCCAGACGCTCCGCGAGCTCGGCGTCACGCGGCTCTCCCTTGGCGTCGAGAACTTCAAACCGGAAATCCTCCAGTACAACGGGCGGGCACACCTCGAAGAGGAGATTCACCGCGCCTATGGCTGGGCGCGCGAACTCGGCTTCTCGCAGATCAACATCGACCTCATCGCCGGCATGGTCGGCGAAGACTGGGACAACTGGAAGGACTGCGTCCGCAAGACGCTGACGCTCGCTCCAGACAGCGTGACGATCTACCAGATGGAACTGCCTTACAACACGACATTCTCGAAGGAACTGCAGATGGTCGGCGAAGAGGCGAAGCCGGATGCCACGAAGGTCGCCGACTGGCCGACGAAACGCGAATGGGTGAAATACGCCTTCGACCAATTCTGCGCCAACGGTTACGAAATCTCGAGTGCATACACTGTCGTCAAATCCACAGGAAACAAGCGGTTCGTCTATCGCGATGCCCTTTGGCACGGGGCGGACATGTTTGGCACCGGCGTCGCCAGCTTCGGTCACTTGAACGGCGTCCACGTTCAAAACGTCGACACGTGGGAAGCCTACATCGAGAAGCTGGCAATGGGCGAACTTCCCCTGGGTCGAGCACTGCCCGTGAATGACAAGCAGAAACTTATCCGCGAGATGATCCTGCAACTGAAGACCGGGCACCTGGAGAGGGACTACTTCCAGTCGAAATTCGGCAAGGACATCACGCGGGAGTTCGAAGCCGGCTACAAAAAGCTCGAAAGCGAAGGCTGGCTGCGGATGAAGCCGAACGGCGTCGAGCTGACCCCGGCGGGACTGATGCAAATCGACCGCCACCTGCCGACGTTCTTCGAGCCGGAGCATGCCTCCAAGCGATACACTTGAGACATGCCTGATCCACTTACCTTCCTCATGGGCAAGCACGCGGCCGTCGTTCCAACGGACCGCCGGTATTGCCGCAACCATATGTGGTTCGACCCCGCCACGGGTCGCTTTGGCTTCTCCGCGTACGCCATCCGCCTCATGCAGGACGTCTACTTCCTCGAATGGAAGTTCGACGCTCCGCGCGTCGTCGCCCTCAGGGACGAGATCGGCTTCATCGAAAGCTCGAAAGCGCAGAGCGAACTCTACGCCCCGCTCGCCGGCACCATCGACACGTTCAATTCGTCCCTCCTCACCGACCCCTCCGCCATCAACGCCGACGGCTACGGCGACGGCTGGCTCTTCACCATGACCGCCGACCCGACTGGCACGATGTCCGCCGACGAGTACTATCACTACTTGGAGTCCGCCTGGGCCACGGCGCAGCGGATCCTCAAGAACCAGGTGAACCTCACCGACGACGAGTGACGCCATGAGCCGCAAGCTGACGGTCGTAATCTCGCAGGCGCCGGGTAAGAACCCGGCCAAGCGTTCGCTGGAGGAAAGCCTCGCGGCCGCGCTGCTCGTCGAGCCGGGCATCGACCTCAGCATCGTCCCGAACCTCTATGATCTCGGCCCGGACCACACCGGCCGGCTCTACCTCGGCGGCGTTTCCGGCGATATGGTCGTCGTGTCGTGGCTCTACCCGCGCGCGGCGTTCTGGCTGCTCGACCGCGACGGGATCAAGGGGCACTTCGGCGAAACACTGATCAAACCGGCCGGCGACGACGACGAGGACGACACGCCGCAGGAGGAACCCGATCGCCCCGACGCCATCGGCGCGGCCGGCGCGATCCCCAACCGACACATCTACACGCTCGACCTGCGTGACAGCAACAAATACGAGACGTACCTGACCGAGATTCGCCGGATTGCGGCAGAGTGTCGGGAACGGCGCGAGAAACAAGTTGCCGAGAAACCGCCGGCCATCATTCAGCTCGGCGTGATGCCGAAGACCGAAACGCCCGCGTTCAAGCCCGACGAATTGCTAGCGCCAACGAACCGCCGCTGGTACCCGGTCATCGACTATAGCCGCTGCACGAACTGTCTCGAGTGCCTCGATTTCTGCCTCTTCGGCGTCTACGGCCTCGATTCGCTCGACCGGATCGTTACGGAGAATCAGGACCAGTGCAAGAAGGGCTGCCCGGCGTGCAGCCGCGTCTGTCCGCAGCAGGCGATCATCTTCCCGGAGTACAAGTCGCCAGCGATTGCCGGTGCCGACGGCGGCGCGGTCGGCGGGTTGAAGATCGACCTGAGTAAGCTGTTCGGTGGCGGCGACGCCGTCGATCCGCTTGCGGCCGCCGTGGCCGAGCGAGACCGAGAACTCGTCGCCGACGGCCGCTCCGCGGTCGGCATGGCCGTGGGCATCCCGAAGCGCCAGGCCGGCAAGGTGGCGGGGCCGAAGGACGATTTGGATAAACTCGTGGATGATCTCGATTCGTTAGGCTTGTGATCGTGACACGATCACGCCTCGATTCCGCCTACCTCACAGCCCGCGAGGCCCTGCTCGCTGAGCGCACACGCGCTGGCTACTGGGTCGGCGAACTTTCCACTTCGGCCCTCAGCACGGCCGTCGCGGCAATCGCGCTGCAGCTCGTCGATGCCGAAAAACACCGCGCGATGATCGATGGCGGACTTCACTGGCTCGCGGCCAATCAGAACCCCGACGGCGGTTGGGGCGACACCACCAAGAGCTTTTCGAACATCTCCACGTCGATGCTCGTGCGGGCCGCGTTCGCGATAGTCGATGACGATTCCCATCGCGAATCCGTTGCGATGCTGGAAGCCTACTTGAACGAGAAATGCGGGCGTACGCCGGCAGAGCGCGCCGAGGCGATCCGTGCCCGCTACGGCAAGGACCGCACCTTCAGCGTGCCGATCCTGATGACGAGCGCGCTCGCCGGCCTCGTGCCGTGGAACGAGGTGCCGCGATTGCCGTTCGAACTCGCGTGCCTGCCGCAAAGCTGGTACCGATTCGCCGGGCTGCCGGTCGTGAGCTACGCGTTACCGGCGCTCATCGCCATCGGGCAGTGCGTCCACCACCACCGCGGCTCGTGGAGCCCGATTCGCCCGTTCGCGAAATTGGCGAGCTTGAAGGTGCTACGCCGGATTCAGCCGTCGAGCGGCGGATACCTGGAGGCGACGCCGCTGACCGCGTTCGTGACGATGAGCCTCGCGAGCATTGGGAAGGCGGATCACGATGTCGTGAAGGAAGGTGTCCGCTTCCTCGTGAATTCCGTGCGGCCCGACGGCAGCTGGCCGATCGACACGAACCTAAGCATCTGGGTGACGACGCTCGCCGTGAACGCCCTCGCGGCCGCGGGCGATCTCGAATCGCTGCCCGACAAGGAGCAACTGCTCAAATGGCTGCTCGCCCAGCAGACGAAGGAGCGGCATCCTTACACCGGCGCGGCCCCCGGCGCTTGGGGCTGGAGCGACGAGCCGGGCAGCGTGCCGGACTGCGACGATACGCCGGGGGCTGTATTAGCGATTTGGAATCTTGAGGAAGCCAATGGTTATTGCCACATTACATACCCATCACCCGAATTGAAATGGATTGCCGACCTTCAGAACCGAGATGGCGGGTTTCCGACATTTTGTCGTGGATGGGGAACTCTACCCTTTGATCGAAGTGGAGAGGATATTACGGCACACTCACTTCGATCGCTACACCTCCAACTCGTAAACGCCGAACTCACCGGATCCAACAAGACTCTTAAAACATTGGTCGGTACTCAGTTTCCTCCAATAGGGTATGTTCCAAGAGGAACCGAGAGTCGAATCCGTCGGGCATTAATATACCTCGCCCGCCAACAGCGCCCCGACGGCTCCTGGCTCCCGCTCTGGTTCGGCAACCAGCACGCACCGGACGACATCAACCCCGTCTACGGCACCGCCCGCGTTCTCGCGGCATATCGCGATCTGGATTTGAAGGACTCGCCCGAATGCCGGCGCGGCGTCGATTATCTGCTCAACGTCCAGAACGCCGACGGCGGCTGGGGCGGCGCGAAGGATTGCCCGTCCAGCGTGGAAGAGACGGCCGTCGCCGTCGAAGTGCTGCTCGACCTGACCGACGATCCCGTCGTCGAGCGTGGCGTCCATTGGCTCGTCACAGCCGTCGAATCGGGCCGGTTCCGCGAGCCGTCGCCGATCGGCTTCTATTTCGCGAAGCTCTGGTACTACGAAAAGCTCTACCCGATCATCTTCACCGTCGCCGCCCTCGGCCGCGCCAGAAGCAAATACAGCCACAGATAAACACGGATGAACACAGATAAAAACAGTCTTTATCTGCGTTCATCCGTGTTTATCTGTGGCTAACAATTCTTACTTCTTCGTCGGCGGCAGGATCGGCTTGAACTCGGCCTTGCCCTTCCTGTCGAGATTCTTGTTCAGGTCGGTCGGATCGAATTCCACTTTCGCACCGCCATCCGGCACGTCCATCTTCGCACTCCAGAGGATCGCGTTCACCACGATGCGGCGGAAGTTCTCGTCGGCCCAGTTGCGGTGGAAGTGCCCGCCGGTGAAACCGAAGCCTCGGCCGCCGTTCGGTCGGTCGTAGGCCCACGCCATCGTCTCGATCTCGCCCTTTCGCGACTTCGTGTAGTTCGTGTTCCGCGTGTTGTCCGGCGGCACAGCTTGCAGGATCGGCGTCAGGCCCTTTTTGTCTTCGAGGAAGCGCATGCCGTAGTACCACTCGTCCCGTAGCGTGAACGGCTTCACGCCCTGTGTGATCGGGTGCTTCGGCAGCGTGCGGATCTCGGCATCCCAGTGCGGGTTGATGCTGTAATCCGGTTCGTAGTAGCCGCCCATCCAGCCGAGGACGCGCTTGCCGTGCTGCGGCAGGTAGTCGACGGCATAGTGCAGGTTCACCCAGCCGGCGCCCTTGTCCATCAGCTTCTGGAGGCGGTCCATGCGGTCCCCCTTCATGTCCTTTTGAACGACGGGGTGGCCTTGCCGGCCGTCCATGTAGAACATCACGCTGTCGGCCTTGTCGAAGAGCGCTTCGTTCTTCGGCCAGCCGTCGCGGGCCATGACCGGCCAGACGCCGGGGGTCTGCTTCAGCAGGTTCATGAGGATAGCGGTGCCGGCGAAGAATTCGTGGTCGCCCGGGCCGTGGCTCTGCTTGCCGGCGATGAGGAGAACGACCTTGCCCTTGAAATCGGCGGGCGGAGGCACTTCGAGCGCGACCTTCGACTGGTCGTACGGATCGACCGTCGGCTTATCCTGGGCCGATGCGACCGACAGGGTCGCGAGCAAGAGAAACGCGGAGAGGCGGAACATCGCGGGTGGCTCCTCGAGTTCGAATTCTGAAAAACCGATGATACGCACCGGGCGGGAACGAGGGCAGTTTATGGAGAAAACCACCCGGCGAACGGTCCCTTTCCAGTTGGCGGACGGCGACGAAATTGCGAAACTGAAAGCGTGAGCGAAAGACCCCGCCTCGACGCCGGTACTTCCCCGGACCGCGTCCTCTCGAAGGATGTCCCCGTGACGACCGCCGAACTTCCCGCCGACGCGCCGTCTGACTCGCCTCCGAAGAAGCCGAATACCGCCGCCTTCAAAGTGGTGCCCGAGACGAGGCCGAACCGCGACCGCATTCGCGAAGCCGCCACGGCGGCGGCCGCGAAACTCGACAAATCGTCGCCGTTGACGCGCGAAGTCGCGCGCGACCTCGCCGACGCCTTGCTCCGTTCGCTCGGCCTCGGCGATCAATATCTCGGCTTCACCATGGTGATGCTGACAAACGCGTTCTGGCGCGATCAGGTCGCCGCGATCCCGTTCCACCGCCGGCTGATGCTGCTGCCGCACTGTCTGAAGAACGCCGAGGGTTGCCCGGCCGAGTACGACGAATTTGGCCTCGATTGCGAAAAGTGCGGTGCGTGCAGCGTCGCCGACTACAAGACCAAGGCGGAACAACTCGGCTACAAGGTGCTCGTCAGCGAAGGCACACCGATCGTGCTCAAGATCATCGTCAGCGGCCACGTGGACGCGATCGTCGGCGTCGCCTGCCTCAACGTACTGGAAAAGGCCTTCGACAAGATCCTGCTCGCCGGCATCCCGTGCGTCGCCACGCCGCTGCTCTCCAGCAACTGCAAGAACACCTCGGTCGATCAGGACTGGGTGTTCGATATGATCGATCTCCAGACCGCACCGCCGGAAACGGTGACGAAGACGTATGTCCGTCTGATGCGCGCCGCGAACGCGATGTTCGACGAACCGGAACTCTCGCGGCTCGTCCCGCGCAGCCGGTCTTCGTCGCCGGCGAGCGATCCGTTGCGGAAGCACGAGGAGATCGCCTACGATTTCCTCGGCCGCGGCGGGAAGCGCAGCCGGCCGTTCATCACGCTCGCCGCCTACGACGCCCTGACCGGCGGCAAGGCCACGACTTCGGATGAAGGTTGGGAATTCTCCGACGCCGTGAAGCGCGCCGCGATGGCGATCGAGACCTTCCACAAGGCCTCGCTCGTCCACGACGACATCGAAGACGACGACGCCTTCCGCTACGGTCAGGAGACGCTGCACCGCGTCCACGGCATCGGTACGGCCATCAACGTGGGCGATTACCTCATCGGCCTTGGCTACCGGCTCGTCAGCCGCGACCGCAAGGCGCTCAGCGCGGAAGTCGCCGCCGACATCCTCGACAAACTCGCCGACGCGCACCTGAAGCTCAGCGAGGGCCAAGGCGCCGAACTGCTCTGGCGCGATGCCGCCGAGAAGAACCTCATTCCGGTGGACGCACTCAAGATCTACGCGCTGAAGACGTCACCCGCGTTCGAGGCGGCCCTCTACACCGGCGTCCGACTCGCCGGACCGACCGACGCCTACGACAAGCTCATCCCCGACTTTTCCCGCAACATCGGCGTGGCGTTCCAGATCCTCAACGATCTCAAGGATTGGACCGGCGACGAGGACAATAAGCTCGTCTCGGGGCAGGACGTGCTCGCCGCACGGCCGACCCTGCTGTACGCCCTCGCGCTCGAGTCGGCGTCCGCGGCCGATAAGGCGGAACTTCATCGGATCGCGGCGGGCCGCACGAAGCTCTCGCCCGAGGAGACCCTGGAACGCGTGCGTGCCATTTACTTCCGCACGAAGGTATTCGAGAAAGCCGACAAGCTCGTCGAGAAATTCCGCGCCAAGTGCGAATCGCTGGCGGACGAGGTGGCGAGCGATCCGTTCCGCGAACTGCTGTACTACTTGGTGGACTCGGTGCTGGAGCGGGTGGAGTTGCCGGCGGAACCGATCGCCACGACCTTCAGCGTGCCGCTCGGTTTGCCCGCGCCCCGTCTGGCGGCTGTCGCGGGGAGCTGATGAAACAAGTACCCGAATTCGCTACGCTCTATGGCCGATTCCCGGATGCCGACGGTCTACCGTCGGCCGAGTCGATCCCTTCGTATGAAATCCCCGAGCCTTATCGCGCGTTGTTGGTCCATCACCACCATATGACCGTCACGGTCGAGAATTTCTACGCCGATCGCGTCGAGGTCCGCGTGCTGGAATCGCGCCGGTCCGGCTCGGAATATGCGCGGAAGATCCTTCTGGAACTGGCCGGGAATCGGCGCGTCGTCCAACTCGGCGTCGTGGGTATTGACCTGGACCTGCTGTCCCCGGCCGTGCGCGACCGGATCGTCGCGGAGGGGACGCCGCTCGGCCGCGTCCTCATTGAGCATAACGTGCTGCGCGAAGTGCATCCCACAGGTTATTTGCGCATCGCGCCAAACGCGTCGTTGCGGAACTGGTTCGGTATGGCGGTCGATGAACCGCTCTATGGCCGGCTGGGCGTCATCACCGCCGACGGCCGACCGGCTATCGAAGTCCTCGAAATCCTCGCGCCGGTCCCGGCCTAAGACGTTCGGAACAAGAAAATTTCCCCATTGTAGGGCGGACTTCGAGTCCGTCTTTCCTAGCTCGGACGGACTCGAAGTCCGTCCTACGGGTAAATCATCTCGTGCCGCTCGCCTAAAGCCCCTCCTCCAGTTCGATTCCCAATCCGTTGAGTTTCGCCTTCAACTCCGGCAGGCGGTCGTAGTCCACGACGATGGCGGTCGGGCCAAGCCGTTCGCGGACGAGTTCGGCGGTGTCGGGCCATTGCAGCAGACCGTCCGCGAACTCGGGCGAGGGTAGCCGCACGACGCGGCAGGTGCGAGCTTGCGGCCGTGGTGCCGGATCGAAGGTGAGGAAGAGACGCCCGGCCGCGGAGAGCGGTTCGCCGGCTCGGGTGCCGAGCCAACGGTCGATCGATTCGAGGTTCATCCCCTTGCTGTTGGCGGCGCGCAGGCTGGCGGGTGTGAGCCGGAACTGGCGATGGGCGGTGCCGTTGAGGGGCAGCGGTTCGGCGAGGCGGCCAATCTCGGCTTCGAGAAGGAGATCGGCCTGGCCGGCGTCGACCGTAAGCGTCAGACCATCGGGCGCGATGCTCACGCACTTCGCGGGGCGGGCGTCGTATTCGCGATTGCCGATCAGGCGAAGAAGGCGGAAGTCGGGATCGTGACCGTCGGCAGTGAGGCCGATCCGGTCGGTGAGCTTGATGGCGACCGTGCCGCGCGAGAGCGCGAGGTCGAGGTCGGCCGGGCTGAGGAATTCGACGAGCGTCGCGGACGGGTAGACGGTGACCCGTTCGCGTTTGTCGGCCCAGCGGCGCAGGAGGTCGGCGACGTTGGCGGGCAGCGGCCGCATCGCGTGGCGGTCGAGGGTCTGCCGCATCACGGCAAGCGTGAGGCCCGATTCGAGTCCGCGATAGGTTTCGTCCGCGGTCAATTCGAGTGTGCAGGCGGTGCCGAGCCGCTTCCAGGCGGCGAACCTTGACAATTCCGCGATCAGGCGGGGCGTCAGACCCTGCCGATAGACGATCATCTCCGCGTTCGGCTGCACGGTGAGCGTCTGCGGGAAGGCGGGCGGCGCGGGCGGTTCCGGATCGCCGCACAGCAGGTGCCGTCCGAATTCCGCGAGGCGGTACGCGCGCGGCTCGCCGGCGACCGCCTCCACCAGGCGGAGCGGTCCGGCGATCGCCTGGAGGAACGCCTCTACCCACGCCGCACCGTGGTCCCTGGCATCATCGCGCGACAGCGCCGACGGCCACGAGGGATGATGCTCCCAGAGCGGCCCGGCCAGTTCGGCGGCGGTCCGGGGCGCGTTCGCGCGGGCGAGTTGGTCCAGCACGGCGAGCGCGGCGGTCGGCGTCGGGTTCAGGCCGCCCTCGCTGGGGGCATAGCCGGCGCGCGGGTCCCACGTTTCCACGGCGAAGAAGCGGGCGAAGAGATGCGCGAGCGTCGGCCAGGGCGATTCACTCCAGTCGGGGATCGCCGGCTCCGCGACGAATTCGTTCACCCCGGCACGGAAAAGCCCGGCGGCGACGGCCCATTCGAACGCAAGCACGCCGGCGTCGGGAACGGCCGCGGCGGATTCCGCGAACGGCGAGGTGAGCAGTTCGTCGGATTGCAGCCGCGCGAGATCTCGCTTGAACAGCGTCTTCGCCAGCGTGGTCTTCACGGCGGCGGCGCGCGATCGTTGCCACGCCGCGGCGATGCGCAGCGGCCACTCCAGCCCGTCGCTCGCGCCGAGGACCGTTCCGCGCGCTTTCGCGGGTGGAGCGGCCACGAGGCCCCGCGCCCGCGCCAGTACCGCGGGGTGAACGAACACCGGCGCCGCCAGCGTACCCGCCTGACCAAACCACGCCGCGAAGTCCGCAATCTTCGAATCGCCTCCGTCCGCCGGGAACGCAACCCCGGCACCCAGCAATTCTTCCACCGGGGCGAATCCGTCCGCGTGACCCGCCGCCGCCGCCAGTGCGATCAGGTGCCCGGCCTTCCAGACCGGACAGCGCGACAGCCCCATCAGCCGAACGAGCGCCTGCGCACCGGCGGGCAGTTCGCGCAGCCGGCGGTCGATCACCGGCGCATTCGACTGCGCATCGCACACGC
This sequence comes from Gemmataceae bacterium, assembly GCA_022842245.1. Classification (GTDB taxonomy): domain Bacteria; phylum Planctomycetota; class Planctomycetia; order Gemmatales; family Gemmataceae; genus Limnoglobus. The sequence goes on along the minus strand of JALHPZ010000016.1, from coordinate 16,580 downwards.
GATCCCGCAAGTCGTCGATGGATTGACCGATCTTGGGTTTGACCAGCGAACCGGTCGCGAGGCGGAACAGGACATCCGTGTAGCGCGCGAGCGTGTCGCGCACGCGATCGGTCCAAACGGCAAGATCCGGTGGCGTTGGAGGCATCCAGTCGTTTTACGACCCGGCCCGGCCAACGACTTGCGGGGCGTGCCCCATCTTCAAAAGTTCATCGATCACCGCATCGACCCGCCCCGGCCGCACCAGCAACACACGATCCGACAGCCGGCCGACAATCTCGGCCGCCAGCTTCTTCCGCGCCAGCAATTCCTCCGCCAGTACGGCATCGTCCGTCTGCACGAAGCAGACGCGCCGGTGGAGCTTTGCGACCAGCCGCGGTTGCATGCTTATTCAACCTCCGATTGCGGTCCGGCGGGCAGGAACTGCCGCTCGTCCAGGATCTCGTAGCTGTACCCCTGCTCCGTCAGGAACATCTGCCGGTGCTGGGCGAAGTCCAGTTCCTTCGTGTCGCGCGTCACCACCGTGTAGAAGTGCGCGCCGCCGCCGTCGCCCTTCGGCCGCAGGACGCGGCCCAGCCGCTGCGCCTCCTCTTGCCGACTACCGAAAGTGCCCGACACCTGGATGAGCACATTCGCGTCCGGCAGGTCGATCGCGAAGTTGCCGACCTTCGACAGCACGAGGTGCCGCACGTCGCCACGGCGAAACTGGTTGTACAGGGTCTCGCGCTCGTCATTGGGGGTCGAACCAGTGATCAGCGGTAATCCGAATCTCTTGCTGAGTTGCTTCAACTGTGTGAGATACTGGCCGATCACGATGACACGCTGGTCGGCGTAGCGTTCGAGCAGCCGGGCGACTATTTCGTCCTTGAGCGGGTTCTCGCTGGCCAAGCGGTACTTTTGCCGCCACTCGGCGACGGCGTAGGCGAGACGCGCCTGGTCGTCGGGCAGGCCGACGCGGATCTCCGAGCACGCCGCCGACGCGATCCAGCCTTTCGTCTCCAGTTCCCGCCAGGGCACATCGTACTTCTTGGGCCCGATGAGGCTGAAGACGTCGCCTTCTCGCTGGTCCTCGCGGATCAGCGTGGCGGTCAATCCGAGTCGTCGCCGTGCCTGGATCTGCGCCGTCACGCGAAAGACCGGCGCGGGCAACAGGTGCACTTCGTCGTAGATGATCAGGCCCCAGTCTCGCTGTTCGAACAGTTGGAAGTGCGGGTATTCGTCGGGCGTGCCCGGCCCGCGCCGCGCTGCCGGCTCCTCCTCGATTTCCGGAACGCTGGGGTCGAGTTCAACGTCGGTTTCGTCCTCGGCCTTCTTTCCCTTGCGTTTCCGACCGGGGCGGTAGGTGAGGATTTGATACGTCGCAACCGTCACGTCGCCGATTTCCTTCACGTCGCCGGTGTATTCCTTCACGATGTCGGGCGAGAGATCGGTCTTGTCCAGAATCTCCCGGATCCACTGCTTGACGGCGGTCACGCTCGTGGTCAGGACCAGCGTCGATTTCTTGAGAAGCGCCATGGCGACGATGCCGACGATCGTCTTGCCCGCGCCGCAGGGGAGTACGATGACTCCCGAACCCCCGCGCACGTCGCCGCCGGCGTGGAAGACGGCCGCGGCGTCGCGCTGGTAATCGCGCACCTGGAACGGCAGGCCGGTCGTCGCGATCGCTCGCAGTTCGATGGGCAGGTCGGCACCTTCCGTGTAGCCGGCGAGGTCCTCGGCCGGATACCCCACGGCGATCAACGCTTGCTTCAAGACGCCGCGGTACCGCGGATCGATCGCGAAGCTCGTCTCGTCCAACCGGTCGCCGAGATACTCCTGGAGCTTCTTCTGTCGGGACAACTCCTCGATGAGCGGCCGGTCCCGGCAAACGAGTTTCAGTCCGCCATCGTCGACGCGGACAAGTTGGACGCGACCGTAGCGGCCGACCGTCTCGGCGAGATCCGCCGGGATGTTCGGGGGAACCGGGAACTTGGAGTAGCGTGTGAGCACCGCGAGCATCTGGTCCGCAGTGAAGCCGGCCGCCGCCGCGTTCCAGAGCGAGAGATTGCTAACGCGATAAGTGTGGATGTGTTCGGGGCTTTTTTCGAGTTCCGCAAACGGCGCCAGCGCGTCGCGTGCGGCCGCGTACAGCGGGTTGTCAACTTCCACAAGGATGGAGCGATCCGATTGCACGATGATCGGATTCGCGGGATCGAACGCCGGGGGGGCGGCCTTGGCGGACGACGGAGTGCGTTTCATTCGGGACCGATCAGAGTTCGGGAGCCGGAATGAGCCATTCTATGGATCGGTCCAAGGGCGGGGCAACCGCACCTCACGATCGTTCGTAGGCGGTCCGCAACCAGGTCCGGCATTCGGCGTCGAACCCGGCATCGGGTGTGAGGGCGATGAGGTGCTGCCTCCGGTCGTCGGTCTTGGCGCGGGGATTGCGAACGAGCCGGCCCCGCACGGGCGCTTCGCCGAGCACGAGCGCGAGTTCGAGTCGTTTGTTCGTCGCGGGCTTCAATTCGGCGAAGACCTTGTCGCGATAGAGGGGCACAATCGTCTTGCACGGGCAGACGCGCACGTCCTTGCCAAGCGTCCGCGCGAACCGAACGACCTCTTCAAAGATCGGCCGCTGCCATTCCTTCGGCCCGGCGAACATGTCGCGCACGTAGTCGATGGCGTTCTGGAGATAAAGCTTCGGGTCGCCTTCCCACGGCAGCTTGCCGATCGTGTACTCGGCGATGGAGTAAGCGGTCATCGTGGGCAGACCGTATTCGGCCTTGAGCCATGCGGAAGCGTCTCGCGGAGACGCGAACTTTTGCTTGCGAACGAGGGTCGCCCATTCGTCGAGAGCGCGGCCCGTTTTCGCGGGTAGCTGGGCTTCCCACTTCTGGATCATCGCCACGCCGGGATGCACGTCGTATTGAATGGACGATTTCGTCTTGGCCATGCGCGAGCCTCGAAGTTCGTAGGTCGGGCCGAGTCTTCGAGGCCCGAAATGGATGTTGTCGGCAGCGCGTCGTACCTCGAAGACTCGGCTCGACCTACTTCTGATCGTCCTTCGCGCCGACAATGCTGTACTTCTCGAACTCCACCGTGAAATCGGCCTTGCTCGTGTTCACGGCCACGACGCCCGCATGCAGCTTCTTCCCCATCTCGATGTCGAGCGACTTCAGCTCGTTCCACGTCTTGCCCGCGTCCTCGCTCACGGCGGCGGTGATGACGCTCCCCTTCCGTTTCAACCGCAGCATCGCGCCCTTCTTCGGGTCGAGCACCCCGTCGTCGGGCGTGCCGAACTTCACGAACTCGCTGTCCTTGCGCAGCTCGAAGCTGATGTAGCACGGGTCCTGATTCTCACGGCGGAACATGGCCCGTTCGAGCCGGACGTAGTTCTTGCTATCGCCCCACACGAGGAACCCGGCGCCCCAGAAGGCGACGTTGCGCTCGGTCCCGCCGGCCGTACCCTCCGGCACCGCGAACGCGCCGACTCCCACCTCCATCGCGAAGTCGCCCTCGATCTCCTTGAGAACGCGCGGGGCATTCATCGGGGCATTCAGCTCCGCGCTCAGGTCGTGCGGCTCCTTGCCGCCCGGCACGACGATCTTCAGCTTGCCGCCCTTCGCCTCGAATTGGCAATCCTTGGCGGGATCGACCGGCTTGCCCCAGTGGCCGAGCGCATCCCGCGGCGCCGGCGCGCCGAGCGCAAGCAGCGGAATGGCGACGAGCAGGAACGTGGCGATGCGAAGCATCTTCCTATCTCCCGGAACGAGGGTCCACAACAAGAGACGACATTCCCGACCGGACGTTGCACGCGACTTCCACAACCGTAACATGATCGCCAGACGATGGCACTCGAAAACGCACCGAGGCGGACTCTGATGGGCAAACCCCTGGAACGCAAAGACACCGACGGCTCCCACGGATGGCGACTGCACGACGCCCTCGAAACCTACGGCGTGAAGAACTGGGGCAAAGGCTACTTCGGCATCAACAAGCTCGGCCACGTTACCGTTCACCCGGACAAGGACGCCGATAGGTCCATGGACCTGAAGGAACTCGTCGACCAACTCAACCACCGCGGCATCCAACTCCCGATCCTCCTCCGTTTTTCGGACATCCTGCGCCACCGCATCGGCGAGATTGGCGGCGCGTTCCAGCGCGCCATCGAGGAGTACGGCTACCAGAGCAAATACTCCTGCGTCTACCCGATCAAGGTGAACCAACAACGGCACGTCGTCGAGGAAGTGCTGGAGTATGGCAAGGAACACGGCTTCGGAGTCGAGGCCGGTAGCAAGCCCGAACTCCTCGCCGTGCTCGCGATGACCAACGGCAACACCGAGACGCCGATCATCTGCAACGGCTTCAAGGACGATGAATTCATCAAGATGGTGGTGCTGGCGCGGAAAATCGGCAAGAACATCATGCCGGTCGTCGAGAAGTTCACGGAGTTGGAACTGCTGGTCAAGCACATGGACGAACTGGGCACGAAGGTGCCGATCGGCGTGCGCGTGAAGCTCGCCACCCGCGGAGCGGGCCGCTGGCGCGGCAGCGCCGGCTACCGCTCCAAGTTCGGTCTCACGCTCACGGAAGTCCTCGAAGCCTTCGAGTACCTCAAGGCGCGCGGGCACGAAGATTGCCTGCAGATGACCCACTTCCACATGGGCAGCCAGGTCTCGAACATCCGCAAGGTGAAGGATGCGCTCACGGAGGCTGCGCGCGTCTACGTCGAACTCTACCGCCTCGGTGCGGGCCTCAAGTACATCGACGTCGGCGGCGGCCTCGGCATCGACTACGACGGCTCGCAGACCGACTTCGAATCGAGCATGAACTACACGCTCCAGGAATACGCCAACGACGTCGTCTTCCGCATCAAGAGCGTGTGCGACGACGCCGGCGTGCCGCACCCGAACATCATCTCAGAGTCCGGCCGGGCGCTCGTCGCCTACAGTTCCGTCCTCGTCTTCGACGTTCTGGGCACGTCGAACTTCGACAAGTGCGTCGCCCCGGACGAACTGCCGGCCGACTCGCCTCAACCGATCCAGGACCTGTTCTCCAACTACCGCGACCTTACGAAAAAGAACTATCTGGAGAGCTACCACGACGCCGTGCAGAGCATGGACGAGACGCTGAACCTCTTCAACCTCGGCTATCTGAACGTCGAGTTGCGAGCCCTCGCCGAACGGCTCTACTGGGCCTTCGGGCGCAAGCTCCAGCGGCTTGTGAAGGAACTCGACTACGTGCCGGAGGAGTTGAACGGGTTGGAGAATATGCTTTCGGACACCTACTTCTGCAATTTCTCCGTCTTCCAGTCGATGCCCGACAGCTGGGCGATCAAGCAACTCTTCCCCGTGATGCCGATCCACCGGCTCAACGAAATGCCGACGCGCCGCGGCGTGCTCGGCGACATCACTTGCGATTCGGACGGCAAGATCGACCAGTTCATCGACCTCCGCGACGTGCGCAGCACGCTGGAGCTTCATCCGGTGACGGAGGGCGAGCCGTACTACATCGGCACGTTCCTCCTCGGCGCCTATCAGGAGATTCTCGGCGACCTGCACAACCTCTTCGGCGACACGAACGCCGTGCACGTGCGACTGGAGGAGGACGGCACGCCGAACGTGGACACCGTGATCAAGGGCGACACGGTCACGGAGGTGCTGAACTACGTCCAATACAACGCCGAAAAGCTGACGGACCGCGTGCGGCGGGAAGTGGAGAAGGCCGTGCGCGCCGGGCAGATTTCGGTGACCGAGAGCAAGCAGTTCCTGAAGTTCTACGAGAGCGGACTGGACGGTTATACTTACTTGGAAGAGCCGTAATCGGAGAATGACGATGAACGCCGCCGTACTGGAAGAAGAATGGATCGATGCGGATGCTCCGCGCCCGCTCGACCCGCTCGATGTGCCGAAGGGCTACGAGTTGATCGACGGCGAACTCGTGGAGATGCCGGAAATGGGCGCGAAATCGAGTTGGGTGGGAACCGAGCTGTTCTTCCGCCTTCGATCCTTCCTCGAGCAATCGAAACTTGGGATCGCCGCAGGATCGGATGCGAGCTTCGCGTGTTGGCCCGAGCGACCGAAGCATGTTCGAAAACCGGATGTCTCGTTCATTCGCTGCGACCCGAATCGGTTCGTCCTACCGGACGTCAATTATCGACTCGCACCCGAGCTAGTCGTCGAAGTCATCTCGCCGAACGATCTCGCTTCGGAATTGGATGAAAAAATACAAGAGTTCCTTGATGCGGGGACACGATTGCTTTGGATCGTGAACCCCGTCTTGCGCACGGTCCTGATCCGCCGGGCGGATGGTACACTCCAGTTGTTGAACGACCCCGCCGAACTCACCGGCGAGGACGTGCTGCCCGGCTTCAAGGTCGCGCTCGCGGATTTCCTGCCCAAAGTCATTTCGCCGAAACCGGAAAATCCCGCGGCGTGAATCGTCGCCGGTTTCCGCATCCTGATACATCGGATTTTTTGTCTCTCCGGCCCTTTCGGAGTCGATCATGCGCGCGCTGCTCATCAGCATCCTCATCGCGGTACCGGCGTCCGCCGCCGACTGGCCGCAGTGGCTCGGGCCGAACCGCGACGGTGTTTGGAACGAAGATGGCATCCTGGAGACATTTCCGAAGGACGGGCCGAAGGTCCTCTGGCGCAAGCCGATCCACCCCGGTTACACCGGCCCCGCCGTCGCCGCCGGCAAAGTGTATGTGATGGACCGTATCCGCAAGGAACCGGCCGCCTATGCCCCGCGCGGACAGACGCCCGGCAACGAGCGCGTCCTCTGCCTCGACGCCAAAACCGGCGAGACGATTTGGACGCACGAGTACGATCGCGTCTATGCCCGCGTCGACCGCCCGATGGGACCGCGGTCGACTCCGACGGTCGACGGGGACCGCGTATACACGCTCGGCACGATGGGCGATCTCTTCTGCCTGAAGGTCTCGGATGGCAAACCGGTCTGGCGGAAGTATCTTCCCGACGACTACAAGACCAAACCACCGGTGTGGGGCTATTCCGCACACTTGCTTGTGCACGACGGACTCGTCATCGCGCTCGTTGGCGGTGAAAAGAAGGCGGTCGTCGCGTTCGACAAGTCGACGGGCGAAGAAAAGTGGACCGCGCTCTCCACGGCCGATGTCGGCTATGCCGCGCCGGTGATCGCCGAGGCCGGCGGCACGAAACAGTTGATTGTCTGGCTCTCGGACAAGCTGTGTGGCCTGAACCCGAAGACCGGCGCAGTCCTCTGGACGCACGCCCACCCGGCGCAGGGGAAGAAGCAGATGACGCCGGCGGTGAGCATCGTCACGCCGAAGGTTGTCGGCAACAGGGTGTACGTCTCGAGCGCCTACGACGGCGCCCTCGCCATCAAACTGTCCGACGACGGAAAGGGTGCGGACGTGGACTGGCGGGCCAACGACACCTTCCCCAAGACGCCCGAAAAACTTCCGGTGTTGATGACGAGCCTGATCGCCAAGGACGGGCACCTCTACGGCATCGCGGCGAACACCGGCGCGGTCGTGTGCGCCGACGCAAAGACCGGTGCCGAAGTCTGGACGAGCCAGGACCTCTTCGGCGGCAAGGACGCGCTCTTCGGCAGCGCCTTCTGGGTGGAACAGGGCAACCGCGTTTTCTGCTTCACCGACGCCGGCGACCTCGTGATCCTGAAGCTCATGCCGAAGAAATACGAAGAACTCTCCCGGGCACACGTGCTGGACCCGATCGGCGCGGACCGCGGGCGCAAGGTGATCTGGTCGCACCCGGCCTTCGCGAACAAGACGATGATCGTAAGGAACGAGAAGGAGATCGTTTGCTTCTCGCTGGCGAAGGGTTGAGGTAGATTGTGGCACCGTAAGGAGACTCGACATGACGATCACGCTGCCGGACGACGTGCACGCCAAGGCCTTGGCGAACGCGAAGAAGTTCGGGTTCTCCTCGGTGGAAGAATACGTCGCTGATTTGGTGGACGGGGATGAGTTGGACTTCATCGACAATCGATTGGGGTCGTCCAAGTTGACGTTCAACACGCGAGAGGAACTGGAAGCGCTGCTGCTCGAGGGCCTGAATAGCGGGCCTCCGATCCGTGCCGACGAAGCTTTCTGGCGGCAACTTCGTGAAAGAATCGAGTCCGGTACCCTCCGGAACGCGGAGCAACCGGCGTGAGTATCGAATTCTCGCCGCAGGCCAGGCATGACTTGTACGAACTCGCAGACGAAATCCGAGTACGTTCAGGTAAATTCGTCGCGCATCGATTCGCGGAACGGGTCACAAAGACGCTTCAATTATTGGAGCGCATTCTCATCTCGGGCGAGTTGATTGAGCCTGGATATTTCTCGTTACCGGGAATGAGGGCCATGACGATCCGACAGTATCCAAAACATGTCATCTTCTTTCAACCGACACCTGATGGTGTCTAAATCGTTCGCATGCTCTACGGAACGCGCGATCTCGACGCCCTCTTCGGTTCATAATCTAAGCGGGTTCCCCACGGTGCCCGCGATGAACCACGATCGACCGGTCGATAATGCTCCGTACCTGACGCACCACCACGGCGGGCTCACCGTCGAAGGTTGGTCCCGCGCGGCCGTGCAGAGCTACTGGCGCGTGCCGGAACTGAAGGTTGGTTTCGACCTCGGGGCGCAGCCGTGGGATTTCATGGGCACTCCGAACTGGTTCGTCTCGCACGCGCACCTGGACCACATCGCCGCCCTGCCGGTGTACGTTGCCCGGCGGCGTATGATGAAGATGGAACCGCCGACGATCTTCGTGCCGAGCGAAGCCGTCGACGATGTGAAACGGCTGATGATGGTCTTCCAGCGATTGGACCGCGGCCGCCAGACCGCTCATATCGAGGGGGTCGACCCCGGTGACGAGATCGACCTCTCGCGGGAACTGGTTGTGACCGTCTTCGCGACGACGCACACGGTGCCCTCGCGGGGGTTCGTGGTGTGGGATCGGCGGCAGAAGTTGAAGGACGAGTATCTCGGCCTTCCCGGCGAGAAGATCCGCGACCTGCGCATGGCCGGCACGCCCGTGACCCGCGAGGTGCGCCTGCCGCTGGTCTGTTACACCGGCGACACCAGCCCGGCCGGCCTCGACGATTACCCGGCCGCCTACGAGGCGAAGATTCTCATTACCGAGTTAAGCTTCATTCGGGCCGCGCATCGGCGCGAGAAGATTCACAAATACGGCCACATGCACCTGGACGATTTCCTGGAGCGGGCGGACCGGTTCCGTAACGAGTTGATCGTCGCCGGCCACTTCAGTACGCGGTATCACCCGACGGAAATCCAGCGGGTGCTCGACCGCAAACTGCCGGCAGCATTGAAGGCCAAGATGAAATTGTGGATTTGAAATCGCCCCGACCGGGGCGACCGGTCACTTGGCGTATCCGTTGACACCGGTGGGGGCGACGAGTTCCTTGGGCGGCGGGAGCATGTTCTTCGCCGACGGCACGGCCGGCACCGGGGTGGCGGGCAGGTACGTCGGCGGGATGTTCGGCGGATCGCCCGCGGGCGCCATCGGCGCGGACGGTCCGGGAACGACCGGAATGCCGTCGTAGATCGGAGCCCCCATCGGGTAGCCGAGCTGCGAGGCAAAAGTCCCGTTCGGGCACGGGTTCGCGTCGCGCGAGCCGGTCAGCCGGCCCAGGACCGTATCGGAGCGGTCGCGATTGAAGAGTTGGAAGCGGCGTTCGCCGCACGCGTTCCGGCAACCGGTCTGGCTGGCCAGGATGGCCACGCCCAACAGGCCCCACCACATCCGGTTCATAGGTCGCCGCCTTTCACCCGCACCCGGTTCCGCTGGAATCGAACTTCAATCAATTCACCAAATCCGTCGATTTCCTCCAACGCCACAACGGGGAAAAAGAAAAACCCGCCGGATTTCCGGCGGGTAGAAGCGATGCAGGACCGCGAGTTTGGCCAGTCGGCACAACCGGATCAACCGGCCTTCTTTGCCGGCGCCGCTCCCTTCGCGCTGATTTCCTTCCGCAGGTACTCCAACGCCTTTTCCAGTTGTTTGTCCTTGATCGGCGGCTTCTTGGTCGCTTCGGAGGCGTTCCGCTTGATGTGTTCCTTGTCCAGCAGGAATTCGCCAAGCTCCTGGCGCTCCTCGCGGGTGAGCGGCACCTCGAACCCCTTGTTCGGTACCACACCCCACTCGTCGTCGGGCTTGCCGGAGGTGCTGCGCTTGTCGATGTTGCGGCCCAGCGGCGGGAAGTAGCGTGCCGTCGTCATCTTGAAGACGCCGCCGGTGCGATCGAACGGATCGACCGTCTGCACGCTGCCTTTCCCGTACGATCGCTCGCCGACCACGACGGCGCGGTCGTAATCCTGCAGCGCCTGCGAGACGATCTCGGACGCACTCGCACTACCGCCGTTGACGAGCACGGCCATTGGGAACTTCGAACGGCTGAAGTTCAATCGCGGATCGTTCTGGTCGTAGTAGCGTTCATCCTTGCCCTCGCGCGGCTTGATCTTCAGCAGCAGGCCGCTCTCGAGGAACATGTCCGATACGGTGAGGGCGCCGCCGAGCGCGCCGCCGGGGTTGAAACGCAGGTCCAGCACGAGGCCCTTCATGTCGCTCTTGACGAGTTGGTTGACGACGCGGAGCAGTTCGCCGGCCGTCTGCGGGCCGAACTGCGTCAGGTAGACGTAACCGATCTTGTTTTCCTCGTCGACGAAAAATTTCCATTCGTCCTTGTCGTCGCGCTTGACGCCGAGGACCGTTTCGAGACTGACGCGGCCGCGCTGGAGGTCGTAGACGATCGGCTCTTTTTCCCCTTCGCGTTCGACCACGACCGAAATGGGCGTGCCCGGCTTGCCGAGAATGATCTCGATCGCCTTGTCCGTCTTCATGCCTTTGAGGGAGATGACCTTCGGGGCGCCTTCGGGCAGGGGCTTGCCATCGGGATCGAGTTCGCGGCGGACCTCGGTGATCAGGTCGCCGGCTCGCAGTCCGGCCTTGTAAGCCGGGCTGCCCTTAATGGGCGACACGACGAGCAGGCCATCGCGGGCGAGATCGCGGCGGATGTGCACGCCGATGCCGCTGTATTGCGAGCGCCAGCGGCTCTCTTCCTTCTTCATCGTTTCCTTGTCCACGTACACGGTGTACGGGTCCTCGATGCTCTGCGCCATGGCCGCGAGGGCGAGGTCGGCGTCCTTCCCGTCATCCAGGTCTTCCCGCTTGCCGAGCGCCAGGCGAGCCTGCGTGAACAGGGCCTTCTGATCGTCGTCCGTGAGCTTCTTCGGCTCCTTGATCTTCGCCTCGATTTCCTTGGGCATCGGTTCGTCGAGCCGTCGGAACAGCCCCTTGAGGCAGCCGGCCGTCAGGGTACCCGTGTCGATCGGCTTGACGTACTTCAGCTTGATCGTTTCGGCGCCGATGAGCATCGTTTCCGTGAATTCCTTGGCCGCGTCGGCGGGAAGTTTCATCGCGGCGAGGAGTTTCTCGCGGGTCTTGCCGAACTCGTCGATCGTCAGTTGACCGTCGGCGAGTTGCTGGTACGCCTTGCGCAGTTCCTGCGGCGTCTTGAACTTCGGCATCCGGTCGAGGTACTTTTCCCCTTCGGCGGCGATCTCGTTGCCGACTCCGCCCTTGGCGACCAGTGCCGCGAAGGCCGCGCGTCGCTTCGCTGCCTCGGCGTACGCCGGCGATTTCGAGATCGCGTAATGCGCCGTCGCGGCCCCGACCACCACGGGCACCGCTTCCTTTTCGCTGGTCGTCTTCCCCAACGTCCGCGCTTTTTCCGTCACTTCCTTGTCGAGGTACTTCGCCAACTCGTCCACCGTGACCACGCCGTCGGGTTCGTAACCGTCCTTGTCGGCATCCCCGCGCAGGGCATCGATGAACGACTTCACGAACAGCCCCTGGTCGCCGACGGCGATCGGGTCGTTGCCGGGCAGGTAGGAGAGCGCGATCACCTTGTCGCGAATCTGCTGGGGTTCCTCGTCGTCGGCGTCCTTGTTGTCGCTGACCGTGCCGTAGAAGGCGGACAGGATGGCGTAGGTGTTCGGTTCGGCCAGGGTTTCCTTGCCGGCGTCGAATCCCTTGAAGGCGACATCCGTAAGGGCGAGCAGCCGCTGGGTCTTCAGCTTCTTCATTTCGTTGGAGAGTTCCTCGCCCACGATGGCGTTCTTGGAACGATCGGCGACCGTGCTGTCGGCGGCGAAGAAGGCGATCTTGTCGAATCCGAGCGGTGCGCCCCGGCCGAAGAAGCCGATCACGAGCAGATCGTCCTTTCCGGTCTGTTCGATCCCGTCGCGGATCGCCTTGAGGATGTTGGCCTTGGTGGCCTTCTCGGACTTGCGCTTGGCATCGGGGAGGGACAGGAGCAGCGCCACGCGCTCGGGGGCGATGCCCATGTGTTTGCCGTCGATGACGAAGTCGTACATCGCCTTGGCATCGGCGTCGGCCGTCGGGCGGGGTTTGATGGCGCGGTCGTCGTATTCGCCGACGCCGATCAGCACGGCGTAGTTGCCTTTCGAGGGTTTCGCGGCCGGTTCTTCGGCGGGGAGAGAGGGTGCCAGCAGCACGGCCGAGAGAATTGCGGTGATCAAAAAGCGGTTCATTGGCAGGTCGGTCCTTTCTGATCCGGGTCGGCGTTCGTGCCCGAGGGACCCGGCGCATTCTATTGTGTGCGAGCCGAGGACGCGGAGTCAATCCGAACGGCGCGCGATTGTGACAATCGAGTCCCCGAACCGCGGGGGGCCGGCTACAATTTCGGGAAGACATTCGCGGATGAAGCCATGCCCATTTCGGCCACCTGCCAGCAATGCGGGGCGACTTTGCCGGTCCCGGACCAGTATGCCGGGCAGTCGGTGCGCTGCGGGGGATGCCGGGGCGTGGTGAAGGTGCCGGCACTCGCGACCCCCGCGGCACCGCTGGCGGCGACGGTGCCGAAGGCGGCGACGGTGCCGAAGGCGCGGCCGGTCGCGCTGCCCGTCGCCCGTAAAGTGCCCGTGGAGGCGAAGCCGGCGCCGATCCGCACCGCGCGCAAGGCCCGCGACGAGGCCGAGACGCCGACGGACCTGGACCTGCCCGATCCGCCGGAGCGCAAGCGGGACCAGGCGAAGGCGCGTCCGCTCGCCAAACGCCGCCGCGATTCGATCCTCACCGTCGCCGCCGGCAAATGGCTCGTCTGCTTCCTGATGACCGGCGTGGTCGGCCTTGGCGTGCTCGCCTACACCGCCTGGGGCCAACGCAAGAACGACGGCACCGCACTGACGCCCCCGACCGATCCGCGCCGATGACCGCCGGAACCCGCCATGCCCATCGACGTGACCTGCCCGAAGTGCAACCTGATCCTGCCGGCCCCGGACGAATACGCCGGCAAACGCATCCGCTGCGCCGATTGCGAGACGATCGTGGACGTGCCCGTTCCGGGCGCGACGACCATTGAACGCGAATACACCCCGACCGTGGCCGGCCGCGAGCGTTCCGGCGGCGACCGACCGGTTCGCCGCCGGCGACCGGTTGAACCGACACCGCGCCGCACGGGCCTCTTGCTGGCCTTCGGCGGCGTTGTCGTCGCGACGATCCTGGCCGGCGGCATCTGGTACTGGACCACCCGCGAAGACGAACGACCCCAACCGGCACCGAATCCCGAGCCGATCAACATCCCGTTGCCGGTTCCCGCGCCGAACCCCACGCCGGGACCGAAACCGATTCCCGCCGACATTCCGGCACCGTTACCCAAACCTACACCGACACCGACGCCGACGCCAATCAAGCCGGCGCCGCCGACTCCGCTTTCGCCGGCCAATCCCTCCGATTTCACCGGGCTCCGATTCCATCTCACCTTCGATCGGAAAATTGGTTCGGCGACGCTGGATTCGGTCTCGGCGAAATTCGTCGGCAAACTCGCCGACAGCGCGACGGTGGTCGATGGCAGGCGCGGCAAGGCGATCCAGGTGACCCCGCCCCCGCGCTCCGGCGGGACCGTCCCGTTGGCGATCGATCTCACCGACCAGAAGGATCGTTTCACGTTCGATGCGAACGCGGCCCTGACGATCTGCCACTGGGCATCGGTCGACGGATCGACATCGATCTACGGGCTTTATCTGGGACAGGAACGGATGATCGACCGGCCCCGGATCTACTCCATGTCCTCGCGATCGGGCGGCACTGTGTTCTTCTATCCGGGCAGCAGCGATTACTTCAGCATTCCCATTTCGCATACGGGAACGTCGACCTGGCACCACTATGCCCTGCGGCGCACGTCCGATGGAGCCTGGTCGTGCTTCGTCGACGGCACGTCGCGGGAGCCGTTGTCGAAAAACTCCGTGACGAACGCCGGCAAGCTGACCTTCGACAAAATCGGTTTCGGGGGAACCTCCACGTTGAAAGGCAAGGATCTCCGGCCCACGATCGGCATCGACGACCTTTGCATCTACAATCGGGCGCTCGCTGATTCCGAAATCGCCCGTTTGGCCGGGAAGCCATGAGCGTGGAGACCGTGCCGATCGTCTGCGACGGGCGCGAACGGGAGTATGTGCTCGTGCCGCCGGCCCGCGCGAACGCGCCGGTGTGGTTGTTCCTGCACGGCATGGGCTGCACGGCCTCGTGGGCCATCGACGAGGCGCGCCTCGATGCGTTCTCGCGTTCCCACGGCTTCGCCCTCGTCGCGCCACAGGCGCTGCGGCCGAAGCCTCATGAGCCTGCGAAATTCCTGACGAACGCTCCGCGTTGGAACGACGGCTCCAAGACCGACCAGGCCGACGACGTGGCCTTTCTCGACGCCGTGCTCGCCGACGCCCTCGCGCGGACGCGGGCCGATGGGACGCGCATCTTCCTGTCGGGCTTCTCGAACGGCGCGGCGATGAGCTTCCGCTTCGCGGCCGAGCGCGCCGAGCGAGTCGCCGCCGTCGCGCCCGTGGCGGGGCATTGCTGGATCGAGCCGACACCCGCGCGGCCCGTGCCCACGCTGTACCTGATCGGCACGCGCGATCCGCTGGTCCCGCTGCGGGGCGGCGCGATCGAACTCCCGTGGGGCAATCGGCTCGTGCACCGGCCGCCGGTCCTCGACACGCTCGAACGCTGGGCGCAGGCCAACGGCGGCGCACGGGAATCGGAATTGCTGCGCGACGGCGCGATTCGCGAGGAGCGCTTCCCCGGCCCGGTGGCGCTCCGCGCCGTCACCGTGGACGGCCTTGGCCACCACTGGCCGGGCGGCAAGGGCCAACTGAACCCGCGCATCGGCGGCGCGACCTCGAACGCACTGAACGCGAACGAACTCCTGCACGACTTCTTCCAATCCATCCCCGCGAGCTGACCGATGCGCATCGCCGTCGCACTAGAATTCCTGATTCCATCCTCCGCCTGGGCGCTCGAGCCGAAGGAGATCGCGATCCTCGTGAACCGGCGGTTGCCGTCGTCGCGCGAGGTGGCGGACCATTACGTCGCGAAGCGCGGGGTGCCGAAGGAGAACGTGGTCGAACTGCACCTGCCAACGGGGGAGGACATTTCCCGCAAGGACTACGACCGCGAAGTCGTGAAGGGCCTGCGCGAGGCGCTCGCGGAGAAGAAGGCAACGATCCGGTGCATCCTCTGCGTCTACGGTGTGCCGCTGCGGATCGGCGGGAAAGAGTCGACGGCCGAGGAGAAGAAACAGTTCGACGAGTTGAAACCAAAGCTCGACGCGGCCAGGAAGACACTCGCGGAACTGGAGAAGGCCGAGAAGAAGGATGCGATCGAGATTTCGGCGGCGAAGGCCGAAATCCGTGCGATGGAAGACAAGATCGCCGCGCTCTCGCATCGTGAAAGTCAGGCATCGTTCGACAGCGAGCTGATGCTGCTCTGGCAGAAGGAGTACAAGCTCGCACGCTGGCAGCCCAACCCGCTGAACTGGCAGTTCCCCGCCGACAAGCGAGCCCGATTGCCGGAGCCGATCCTGATGACCGCCCGGCTCGATGGTCCGACACCGGAGATCGCCAAACGGCTCGTCGACGACGCGATCGCCGTCGAAGCAAAGGGGTTGGCGGGCAAGGTCTACATCGACGCACGCGGCATCGGGTTCAACGCGAAGAAGCCCGGCGACGCCCACGGCTACGGCGGCTACGACGAATCGTTCCGCGAGACGGCGTCGCTTCTGAAAGACGCGAAGTTCGACGTGACGCTCGACGACAAGAACGACCTCTTCAAACCCGATTCGTGTCCGGATGCGGCCTTCTACGCAGGATGGTACTCGCACGCGAAGTACATCCCGAGCTGCACGTTCGCAAAAGGCGCGATCGCGTGGCACCTCGCCAGCAGCGAGGCCGTGACGCTGCGGAACGACCAATCGCCGGTCTGGTGCCCGAACCTGTTGAAGGCCGGCGTCGCGGCCACCATCGGCCCGGTCGCGGAGCCGTACACGATCGGCTTCCCGAAGCCGGCCGAGTTCTTCGGCTTCGTCGCGACGGGTAAGTACCCGCTCGTCGAGTGCTACGCGAAGACCGTCTACTTCACGAGCTGGATGACCGTGCTCGTCGGGGACCCGCTGTACAACCCGTTCAAGGCGAAACCGATGGTGGAGGAGGCGAAGTTGTACCCGAGTCCGAGGGGCGGACAGTCGATGTTCAAGTAACAAAAAAAGACTATACCGTTTAGCGGCGACGCGGAGTC
>JALHPZ010000015.1 GCA_022842245.1 Gemmataceae bacterium | reverse complement strand
CGACGTGGCTGCGATCGCTCCAGCCACGTCGGCCTTACGGCTCGACGCTCACAAATGGCATCGGCCTTACGGCTCGACGCTCGCCAGTTCCTCGTCGCGAATCGGCGGCCAAACGACCAACGGATTCGGCTGCTTCAATCGAACATACCTGACCGCCCGTTCAATTGCGGCTTCATCCGGCAGCAAGCGTTTCGAGCCGCGCTCGGTCCACCAGGTTCCCGATGCCGGCGCGCCGAACCGTGCCGAAAGCGCCCGCGTCCCCCAACTCTTGAAATCGCCCAGAACCTTTCCGGAATCGACGTCGCCCGGGGCCGCGACAACCATGTGGAAATGATTCGCCATGACTGCGACGGCCAGGATCGACCACTTGCGAACACCGGCCGTCTCCCGGAATTGCGCAAGCAGTGCCTCAGCTTGATTGGTGCTCAGAAGAATCGGATGGCATTTCAACAAGGCCTGCGCTCGCTCGTGCAAGCCCCGGATCGCGGCATCGTACTCGGTTCCGTGGAGATTGTGGCGAACCCGTGGTTTATCCTCGTCGCCCGCTCGATGATCGGTCACTTGGCCGACGAATCCCCGCGCTTCGCCCGGCAGCCATTGCCCGTAGCAAGTATTGGTCAGCAGCCAGTACCGCACGTCGAGGGTCATGGTCGCACCCCTCCCTGTGAGCGTCGAGGCGTCAGCCCGACGTGGAATGGCGGTAAAGTGAGCGTCGCGGCGTCAGCCCGACGTGAGTTCGCATTGTGCGAACGTCGAGACGTCAGCCCGACGTGTCTTCCGCGTTCAACCGCACACGCTGCAAATGATAACCGATTCGCCCGAGATCGGGCACGCATCATTCGCATTGTGCGAGCGTCGAGGCGTCAGCCCGACGTGTCCTCCAGTTCATTCGCTCACTCCACAAATCATATCCGATACGCCCGTCATCGGTCACGTCGGCCTGACGGCTCGACGCTCACAATGAAACCATATCGCGAACACACCTCCCCATCGACGCGATGAAGCGATTAAGGTCTCTCGCAACAGGTTACTGAGCTTGGACATCACTCCCCGAACTCCGGGACCAATTTTGCCGACAGTGTCGACACAATCTCTTCGCCGTGCTCCGCCCGCTTTTCGCCAAAGATGTCGGTGCGAATACTGATGCCATCTTCCAGTAGACCAGCATCAGCACCCAGTTGACCGCCTTGACTACTTGGCCGTCAAGGTGTCACGTCTTCTTCATATTAGTTTCGATGTTTGGATCGCCATCTGTTAAAACATTTTCCACTTCATCCACATTGCCAGATCCGACCCTTGTATCTTTGAGATCCAAGTGCTTGCGCAATCCAGCATGGACCACAAGTTCACCATCGAATCGAGGATCGAGATTACGGTCTTGATAGACGAATTCGAAGGAACTGCCTCCGCCTTTGCCTCCGACTTTTGGCACCCCGACAATGCCGAAATCGAATAGTACTTTTAATTGCCTCTCAACTTCATGCTGTGCCGCTGTCGGGTTAATTTGCCGAAAGGATCTTATCCAGTCATCCATTCGAAAACGCATATAGCCAAGTAGGCGAATTATTCTGAATAGTTGCGCGTGGTCTGGAATCTGTTTGTGCATTTCATCAACAAGTTCATCGTAGACATGTCGTGAATAGGCCCTCTCGGCTTCATAAACGTCAGACGTCTCGACAACACTATGTTTCGCATCGACAGCTGCATTCTTGCAGTTAATACAAAAGGCAATGATGTCTCGCGGGCGCTGCATCGTCCTCTTAAGTAAATACGAGCCAATGAAAGCCCTCTGTCGCATTTCTTTGGGCGAGAATGCCATGTCCCATGCTTTATCACGGGTCACACCTAACGATTTTGCAATTCGTTCTTTCACGATATCAAGGAGCGCATCATCCTTCCATTCGAGGTATTCGATGTCGCTACCCATCTTGTTCTTGTCATTGAATTTCAACTCTGCGAATATGTCGCTCCGCAAGAAAATAATTACTGGCCGTGGCGAACCGCTTCGCCCAAATTTGAGATTAATCGTACGAGCAGCCTTGAGTGCCCCGGCTAGCATGCTTCGAATTTCCATACTTGCGTCCCAGCCGTCGTCCAGACGATCAACGAGAATGGTTATTGGCAACATGGGATATAGTGTTGAAGCCAATTCCAATAGTTTTTGGTTCCACACGTTTGCGGCACGTGCGAGCTTTGCACCATCTGATGGGTCGCCGAACTCAATAGCGCCTAGACCTCCGAGTTCTCCAGCGTTCGGCAACTCAAGCTTCCTTAATCGCTTAAATTTGTCTATCAAAAGGCTCAGGATGCCGGTATCTTCGTTTCCGTACACTTTGTTGTAGATTTCACTAGCCGGCCGGCTTATGGCCTTGTCAGATGATTTCCTCCACTCATTGCATGCGGCCATTAAAAAGGTAAATAGCCAAGATGAAGAGTATACGTTTTCTGCTGGCAAGCCCAATTCCACGATCGCCTTATGTGTTTCCCAAGCGTAGTCAGAAAATTCCATCCGGATAATGCGAGTGTCGTTGATGCCCCGTTCTGCTTGCTGGAATAGCGCTGTCTTTCCTGATCCTTTGCGCCCCACGATAAGTTGACGTTCTCCTTTCTGGACTCGGCGTAGAATACCGGTATCAACGAAGTACTCCCCTAATTTGCTATCACTCTCGGCGTCAATGCGACCGAAATCGACATTTTCGATACTCATGTTGTCTCCGAACCGAGGGAATGAGTGCTATTTATGAAAGGATTATTCGCCTAATGAGGCGATAGATTTTTCTCGCGTGAGAATGCTCGAGTACATATCCTCCGCGCCCACGGTTGAATCATAGCAAGATCGTTCGATGTCTCAAGGATTCTTTGTGCATTTTGTTTGTCGAAGTTTACATGACCGATTTCTGCCTTGGGTGTAGGCATCCATGGCTCCATCTCATTATAGAAAACTTGACATCTGTCCACTCATCGCGAATGCTCCAGCATCAGCCTCCGGAGTCTTCGCCATGATTGCCACCGCGCCGCCGCCCGTCGTCAACCGCATCGCCGGATACGTTTCCGCTCCGCCGCCCGCCGTGCCGGCGACGCCGGAGGGGAAGCAGGCCGCGTGGGGCGAGGCGCTCTTCGCGGCGGCGCTGTTCTACCAGTCGCGGCTGGCGCATCCCGACCCCGAGGTGGCCGAACGGGCGGCGCGGGCGATCTTCGATCTGGAGAAGACCCGGCTGCGCCACGGCCGCGAACTGGCCGGCACACCGAAACCGGAAGCCCCCGCGCCGCCCGTCGACGGGCCGAAGCTGCCGACGAAGGCCGACGTCGAACGGCTCGCGAAGATCGCGGAACTGGCGGTGAAAGTCGATGCGTTCGACGATGAGGACGAGATCGACGATGAACTCGACGAGGAGGATCAGCTCGACGAGCTGCGGGCCGTGGCCGAGCGGGTCGAGGCGTTCGCGAACACCGAGGCGTTCCGGCCGCTCGTCCGTGGGGCGAGCGAAATCCTGAAATCGCAGGGCCAAAGTTGCTCGACCACCGACGCCATCATGTTCGCCAAGCGGCAACTCTTCAACCAACTCACCGGCCGCCCGCCGACCGCGTCAAACGAAAAGGGGATGCCATGACAGCATCCCCTCGAAACGACAGCCATCGGGCTTCGACTCTACTTCTTCGCCCCGTACCCCTTCCACGTCCATTCGATCGCGTGCGGGAGGAACTGCCCCTGCGCCTTGCCGTCGCAGTGGCCGGAGTTCTGGCAGAACAGGTACTGGTACTCGTAGCCCTTCGCCTTCAGCACCTTCGCCATGCGGTGGTTGGCCTCCACCCAGTCGTGCATGTTGTCCCGCATCACGTTCGGGTTGTAGAGGTCCCGGTCGCCGACCTGGATGAACAGGCGGATCGACTTCTTCGGCTCCTTCGGGATCAGCGTCTCGTGGAAGCCCCACGCGCCGTCCGGGAATTCCTCCTTGTAAGGCCAGGCCTGATTGACGAAGGTGCCGGAGGTGGTGAGGACGCGGTGGTAGAGGTCGTTGCGGAACCAGGCCATGATGAGGGCGCAGGAGCCGCCGGAGCTGCAGCCCATGGCGGCGCGGCCGTCGGGGTCCTTGGTCAGCTTCACCTTGCAGGTCTTCTCGACGCGCGGCAGCACCTCGTCCTCGATGTACGTGGCGTAGTCGCCGTTCATGTTGTCGTATTCCTTGCCGCGCTCGTGCCCCTGCGCGTCGCCGCCGCCGTTGGAGATCGAGATGAGCACGATCGGCGGAATCCGCTTCTGGGCGATCAGGTTGTCGAGCATCGTCTTGTAGCCGTTGGCGTGGCCGGGGCCGTCGTGGACGACCATGAAGGGGGCTTCGGTGCCCTCCTTGTACTGGGCCGGGATGTAGACGCCGACGCGGCGCTTGTAGTCGATGGTGTGCGTTTCAACGATGAGCGTCTTGGGGTTGTTCGGGTCGGGCTTGCCGAAGACCTTGCGGGCGATGCCGGGGTTGAAGAGCTTGGTTTCCTTCGATTCGAACTCGAACTGCTGGACCTTGCCTTCGGGCACGCCGTCGACCTTCTTGCGCTCCGGAGCCGGGGTGTAGTTCGGGCCGATGACGAAGTTGTCGTAGGCGTCGAGTGGCGGGAGTTCGCCTTCCTTGAGGACCTTGAAGGGCGGGGCGCCCTTGTCGTCGTACTTGCGGACCTTCGGCTGGGCGAAGGATACGCCGGCGAAGAGGAGCACGGAACAGAGGGCGTAGCTGGTCGTTTTGGTCATGAGGCCACCTCGGGAGAAGTCGTGGTTAGAGTACGGAGAATTTCCCGACGGACTCGCGTGGAGAGTTCGCGGGGAAGTTCCTCTTGCGTGGGCGGCGGCGGACGGTATGCTCGGGGCCGAATCGGGGAACCGCCATGCGCCGAATGCTGTACACGCTCGCCGTCGTTTCGCTCGTTGCGGGGGCGGGCTGCCACAAGGACAAGTACAACCTGTCCGCGAAGTTCGAGGAAGACTACGTGCTTCCGCCGGACGAGCCGCGGTTCAATAATCCGCCGGAATCGGGGTATCGCAAGCCGTCGAAGAAGCGGGAGAGCGACGTGCGGAACGCGCCGGGCGGACTGGGCGGCGCGAGTCGCGGCGGGGCCGGTTTCAATTCGAACGGCGTCCCCGGCGGGCCGTGACGCCGACTTGAGTCGAAAGCGGGTTTTTGAGATTGGAATCCCTTCGTTCGCCCCGCGCGGTCCGCGCGGGGCGACCCATCGGCAGAATCAATTTCGCGATGCGTGCGGTTCGGTGATGCCGTGCGGGCTGTGCCGTCGGTGCGCGTTCCGCCGGTGCGTGCGTTCGCGCCGGATCGTCCGCGATGGTCCCTCCCCACTTCCTCCTCGCCGAAGCGAATCCACGACAAGTTCCGTGCTCGTGCGTCGATTCGAGAATAACCACGGCCCGGAGGAATCCCATGCGACGGACTGCTGCCGCGATTCTCGCCCTCGCCGCGCTCTCGGACACGTCGTCCACCCGCGCGGAGTTCCCGAAGTTCGAAATCCCCCGCCTCGGCATCTTCCGCAAGAAGAAGGAAGACCCGCCGGCGCCGCCGAAGCAGCCCGGCGCGCAGCCGGAGGTGATGCCGGCAAAGCCGGCGAACCCCGCGATCGCCACGCTGCGAACCGATCGGGATGAGAAGGACCGGGCGGCGGCGGCGGTGGCGTTGCGGACGGCGGACCCGCGCAACGACCTGGAGGTGCTGCCGACGCTGATGACGTCGTTGCAGCAGGACCCGTCGCCGACGGTGCGGGCGGCGGTGGCGGAGACGATCGGCAAGCTGAAGCCGGTATCGGCGGAGGCGGGCGCGACGCTCGAAGCCGTCGTGATGGGCGATCCGTCGGAGGCGGTGCGGAAGGCGGCGCAGGCGGCGCTGTGGCAGTACCACTTGAACGGGTACCGGTCTTCGGCGGCGAACGCGGCGGTGCCACAGACGGCCGAACCGCCGTTGGCGCGGCCGAAGGCAATCGCGCCCGCGCCGGCGGTGCCGGCGGTGCTGACGAGCACGGTCAAGCCGCAGGCGATGCCGGCCCCGGCACCCGCGCCGGTGGCGCGACCCATTAGCACGGGCATCGGCCGCGGGGCGATCTACCCGCAGACGATCGAGCCGCCGCTGGCGAAGCCGAAGACGGAAGTGAAGCCGCCGGTGCCGTCGATCGAGGTGCCGAAGTTCCGCGAGGAGCCGCCGGCCGAGGAGAAGAAGGAGTTGAAGGACGCGAAGCCGGTCGTCGCCGAGGTGGAAATCGTTCCCGCGCCGGCTACCATTCCAGCGATCCCGGTCGTGCCGCCGGCGCCGACGGTCCTGACGATCCCCCCACCGCCGATGAAGTGAATCGAAGTTTCGGACTTCCCGCCGCGGGCCGTTCGGCCTGCGGCGTCGTTCACGACTTGCCTTGCAGTTCCGTGACGAGCTTCGCGACGAGCTGCGGATCGTTCTGCGCCACGAGGTGGTCGATCCGGGATTGCGGCACGCCGAGCTTCTGCATGGCCGTCACGATCGACTTCCAGGTCCGCTCGCGTTTCTTCCCGTCCGCCAGATACAGTTCCGTCACCTGCTCCGAAAGCTTCTGGAGCTGGATGCCTCCCTGATTCGAGTAGTAGCGCTTGATGATCCCCTGCTGGTGCCGGGTGTAGTCTTCGAGTGCCATCGGGGCTTCCTCCAGTCGGCGGCGTCTCGATAGGATACCACGCGAATCGGTCGATCCAAAAGGACTTCTTCCATGAAACTCGGACTGATCAATTCGGCGTGGGTGCAGGCCGGGCAGGGCACCGCGTACGGCATCCGCAAGACCAAGGAAATCGGCTTCGACACCATCGACATCTTCGCCGATCCGCTGGATACCGACGCGAAGGAACGCCGGCTGATCCGCACCGAGTGCGAAGCCGCGAGCCTGCCGATCGTGAGCATCGCCTGCGTCGCCACCGGCCTCATCGACTTCAACCCGTCGGTGCAGCGCTTCCACCTGTCGCGCTGCCGGGCGTATCTCGATTTCGCCTACGAGCTGGACGCGAAGAACGTGCTGCTTGTGCTCGGCGAATACATCTGGGAGAAGCAGGTCATCCCGCCGGCAGAGCAGTGGAACACCGCCGTGCAGCATCTGAAGGCGCTCGGCGACCACGCCGCGGGCCTCGGCCTTCAGATCGCGCTCGAACTCGAACCGTTCAAGCTGTCCCTTCTCAACGACGTGGACAGCATGGTGAAATTTATTGACGATGTGGACCACCCCGCCGTGAGTGCCAATATCGACGTCTCGCACCTGGCGCTCGCAAAGGTGCGGCCGGAGGAACTCCGACGCCTGAAAGGGAAGGCGATCCACGTGCATATCTCGGATTGCGACGGGGTGGTGCACGGCGACCTGCCGCCGGGCCGGGGCGTAGTAGATTTCGATCCGTACTTGCGGGAAATCCGCGAGTTGGGTATCGACGGGGCGATCAGCATCGAACTGGAATATTCGCCCGAACCGTCGCGCATCGCGGAGTGGGTGGCGGAAGCGTACACGGCGACGGACCGATTGATGCGCGCGGCGGGGATTTCCCGCGAATAATGGCGGACCGGCCCGTGGAATCTCTCCCATGACGCAAAAAGTGACCGACTCCCAGCTGCTTCGCTGGGGCAAGACCTCCTCCGGCATTGCGACGCCCCAGGCGATCCGGTTCCTGCAAGGGCCGCAACAGAGGACCTTCGAGCTGGGCCGCGCCTTTTCCGTCTTCCGCGAGATGATCTACGGCTTCCGCAAGCTGCACTTCGTCGGCCCGTGCGTGACGGTGTTCGGCTCGGCGCGCTTCGACGAAAATCACCGCTACTACCAACTCGCCCGCGAGGTCGGCCGACTACTGGCCAAGGCCGGATTCACCGTCATGACCGGCGGCGGACCCGGCATCATGGAGGCCGCCAACCGCGGCGCCAAGGACGTGCCCGGAGCGAAATCCATCGGCTGCAACATCATCCTGCCCAAGGAGCAGCACCCGAATCCCTACGTCGACCAGTGGATCGACTTCGAGCACTTCTTCGTCCGCAAGCTGATGCTCATCAAGTACAGCTACGCCTTCATCGTCATGCCCGGCGGCTTCGGCACGATGGACGAACTGTTCGAAGTGCTAACGCTCATCCAGACCGGCAAACTCGAAGATTTCCCCGTCGCGCTCATGGGCACCGATTTCTACGGGCCGGGTATCGACCAGTTGAAGCTCTTCGTGGAACGTGCGACCATCGATCCGCTCGACCTCACCAAGCTCACGGTCAGCGACGACCCGGTGCAGGTGGTCAACGGCATCACGGATACCGTGATGAAACGATTCGGGTTGAGTTACGCCGAGCCGAAGACGCGCAAGCGCTGGTGGCTCGGCGAGTGGTAGACCGGTTCATCCGCCGGCGGCCTCGCGGAACGAGCGAAGGATGCCGAGGTTCACCGGGTCCATTTCGGTCCCGTCGTCGGCTTCCTTGGGTGTTTCGAGGATCATCGGCTTCTTCGCGAAGCGCGGATCGGCCACAAGCCGGCGGAACGCACCGAGGCCGATCTTCCCCAGGCCCAGGCCGGCGTGACGATCGACGCGGCTGCCCAGCGGCTTCACGCTGTCGTTGACATGGAAGAGCTTGAGCCACTTCAAACCGATCACACGGTCGAATTCCTGGAACGTGGCGTCGTACTCCGCGTCGGTGCCGAGTGCGTACCCGGCGGCGAAGACGTGGCAGGTGTCGAGGCAGACGCCCAGACGCTTCGGTTCCTTCACGGTCTCCAACAATTCGGCGAGGTGTTCGAACTTCGCGCCGAGGCTGCTTCCCTGCCCGGCGGTGGTTTCCAGCAGGATCGTCACGGGGCAATCGGGGCGCGAGGCCAGCACCTCGTCGAGCGCCGCCGCCACCTTCTCTAATCCGGCCTCTTCCCCCGATCCGACATGCGAACCGGGATGCGTGACGAGGTACGTCAGCCCCAGCGCCGCGGCGCGGTCCAGTTCGTCCGTGAACGACGCGATCGACCGGCGGTACAGCGCCTCGTCCGGCGCGGCGAGGTTGATGAGGTACGAATCGTGCGCCGTCGGGAACTTGAGCTTCGAGGCCTTGAGGGCCCTTTGGAAATCAGCGATCTCCGCGGCCGTGATCGGCTTGCGGTTCCACTGCGACGGACTGGACGTGAAGAGCTGCACCGTCTCCATCCCCAGCGCGACGGCGGCGTCGATGGCCTTGTGATAGCCGCCGGCGATGGACAGATGCGCGCCGAACAGGGGCATGGAACACGGACTCCGCAATGTTTGGGCGAGGGCTCCGTCGACCGTTCCGTTTTACAGGCCGGATGGACCGATTGACGGAAACCTCGAGAATCCATTAGCCGATGAGTCAGAAGTCTTTTGACGTCCAGTCTTGTATCATCGGTGATGTCAGATTCGATGATCGCGCCTGCGAGTTCTACTTCGCGTCCTTCTCGACGACTTCCTTCGGCAGCAGCAGTTCCTGTGGCGTACGGGCGAAACTCGGCGGTACGGTGAGCATCCGCAACGTGCCGCGGACGAACCGAACCTTCCACACTTTGCCGTCCTGCCCTTCCGGCACGGCACAACTGTAAAAGCCGTTCGCCCGGCCGTTCAGCCAGAATTGAGGTCGGTCTTCGCTGTCGCGGATCTCGCCGTGCTCCCCGCCGAAGAAGCCGACGACCTTCGTTCCCTTTGGCACGTAGAAGTACGCCATCCACTGCGTGTACGACTTGTTGATCGGTTGATCTTGCGTCGAGAGGACCACCTGCGGCAGCCCGGTCGGCCACACCACGCTCGTGCGATCCTGCCCATCGCTGATCGTCACCTTGTACACGCCCGCCTCCTTCAGCGGCAGCTTCACCGTGTACTCCTTGCCATCCGGTGGCGTACTCCTGTCGGTCGCCACGAGCGTCTCCTTCTCGCCGGTCTGGCTCGCTCCGCCGAGCTTCCACACCTCGATCTTCACGTTGCCCCTGTCGCGGTAGTGCGCGATCAGACCGCCGGTGATCTTTAGTTCCAAAGTCTCGGCCTTCCCGGTGTATGTGTGGAAGGTCTGAACACCGCGACCGATCCCGAACTCGCCCGGAGGCTTGTCGGTCGGCGGCTTGAGTTTGGCGATCGGAACGAGGTCGCCCCCGTACGCGACCGGCTTGAAATCGAGTTCGACGGGTTTGTGTTTCGCGAGGCCGTCGGTGACGAACCGCGCGATCTCGTCGGTCGCGAACGGCTCGTCGTTCTTCCACGGATTCCGGCCGGACGGCACGTTGAACTTCGCATCACTCGGAACCGTGACGGTCTTATCCCGATTCGGCAGATCCCGGTACAAGGCGAGCGAGTGAATCATCATGGTCGTTCGCATCCGATACGCGAAGCGGATTACGTCCTCGAACGACGCCTGCCGATTCTTCGGCTCGGACGTGGCGTAACGCTGATACAGCGATACGTACCGCGTGTAGAGGGTCAGGTCGTCGAGCCGTTTCTGGATCGCCGGCGTGTCGGCGAGTTTCCGGGCCGCGTCGAGCGCCCGATACATGCGGGCGAGTTGGTCGTCGGCGACGAGGTGCGGGTTCGCGCCGTCGATCTGCCGATAGAACTCCGCCATCGGTTCCTTCGCCCGACCGAACGCCCTCTCCAGAAAATCGGCGACGATCGCATCCTTGTTCTTCGCTTCGTTCACATCCCAGAGTATCCGGCTCGCGAAGTAGTAACCGAGGCCGTTCGGCCCCCAGTTGTCGCTGCTCTCCGCGGACATGAAGCGGGCGCCCTTCGCATGAAACTCCGGAATCGTTCGCTGGAGGTAGGCGAGATTTCCGCCGCGCGCGTGGCCGGGGAGGTCGCGGTCCCACACGTTCACGCCGTAGTATTCACGGATACCGAGCGTGGACTTCTTCGCGGCCCAACCGTTCAGGATCTCGTCGAGCGTCTGACCGCCCTTGATGAACGCGGTGGCGACGCTGACGACGACGTTCGGGTGCACCGCGACGTTTGGTGGCAGCGAGTGATAGTTGTAGGCGTAGATACCGACCAGCCGTCCGGGAGCCTTCTTCTCCAGGGCCTCAGCCACTTCGTTCGCCAGAGTGATCGCCTGATCGGTGACGCTGCCGAGCTTCGCGCACTTCGGGCACTCGCACCAGCCGCCGCCGTCGCTCGGGTCCACGGAGATGCTGTCGATGTTCGGGTTCGTGTCGAACTTCTTGATCGATTGCCGAACGAGGGCCTCGCGAACGGCCGGGTTCCCGAGGCACGGCTTCGGGTTCCGCACGGGCTTCCGTTCGCCCTTGAGCATCGGCCACCAATCCGGGTTTTTCTCGAACGCGGCCTTCAACCCGCTCACGAGGCCGTCGTAGGCGTGGCCGGTATTCAGATTGACGCCGCTGGCCGTGCGGTTCTTCTCGCACCAGTCGCGGTACGGTTCCTTGGCGTAGTCCCACGCTCCGTACCCGTACCAGATGCGCCGGCTGTGGTAGCTCGGCGCGGACGTCGCATCCACGCTGACGGAGAGCTTCGGCACGTTTGGCACGACTTCCCACGTCTTGCCGGGGAAGAACTGACGGTAGCCGAAGCGGTGAAGAAGATCCCACATCGCATGTTGCGCGCCGAGATCGGTCGCGCCGATGAGGTACAGCCCCTTTGGATGCGTGCGAAGCAGGTACTCCTCGCGGCGGGTCGTCTGCCCGGGTTGGAAATCGATGCCGAGTGTGAGCGTCCGGAAGTCTGTGATGGAGCCGAACGCGATGCCGGTGGTGCCGTCGCCCGTATCGACCTCGAACTTCGCGCCGCTGATCGCTCCGAGCTGATCCGCCAGCGTGGCCGCGTTGGTTCGTGTTTGCTTCGAGGCTTTCTCGGCCACGATGATCTTGTGCCGGGCTTTTCCGCCGTCCGCCAGTTCGATCGTGGGCGGTGCGGCGGCCAGCGGCAAGTTGGCGAGCAGAAGGAGGACAAGCGAACGAATCATCTCACACCGCTCCTCGGAAAGTCGGGAGAAGTCTTTTGCACCGGGACGGATCGCGTGGCATCGAATGAACAAGCTATCGGGGCACCACCCGCCCGAGACAGATGCGGAAGCCATCGCGGGAGTCGGAATACAATACACCTGCGATGCCGAGGCGTACGGCGCAGCGTGCATTGCCCGGCACGTCGAAGTAGTTTCCCCCGCGGCAGACCGGCCGAACCACGGTCCGCTTCTCCGCGTTCTCGTAGTGGATCTCTTCGTGGCCGCCCTTTGGGTCGAAGTGATCGATCACGAACTCCCACACACCGCCGCACATGTCAGCCAGGCCGAACCCGTTGCGGCCCTTCTCGCCATAGTGGTCCACCGGCGAGACGAACGCAAACCCGTCGCTCCACGGAGCTTTGCCGAGCGGCCAGGTCTTCTTGCGGTTCGGCAGGAAGTCGATCGCCGAAATGTTCAACCGGCCTTCGCCGTCTTCGAGTTCGTTCCCCCACCAGAAATAGCGGCTCTCCTTGCTGCCGCCGCGGCATCCGTACTCCCACTCGGCCTCCGTCGGCAGGCGATACTCAAGCCCTTCCGGCAACCGACCGGCCTTGCGCTCCCGCTCCGTCAGCCATCGGCAGAAGGCGTTCATGTCGTTGTAACTCACACACACGACCGGGAAGACATCGCGGTTCGGGAACGCCCAATTCGGATCGCGCCAGCTCTTGCCCGGCATCGGCTTCCACGGATGCACCACCTTCGTCGTCAGGCGATAGCCATCCCACGCCGGGTCGAAGACCTGCGTCTTCCCCTCGGGCTTCTCCGCATCGGTGACGTACTGGCTCTCGGCGATGAACCGCTTGAACTGCCCGACGCTGACTTCCGTTCGGCCCATCCACACGCCGTGCTTCACGCGTGTCAAGCGGGGCTGCAAGCCCTCGTACGACTCGCGTTCCGTTCCCGGTTGCGCGCCGCCTTCGATGCCGGTGGCCCACTTCTTTTCCTCCGGCGTGCTGCCCATCATGAACTCGCCCGGCGGCAGGTACACGACTTCCAACGCGACGCCGTCGCCGAGGTCGACCGTTTTTGATTCTCCCGGCTTCGGCTCGGCCGCGTGCGGCAAAGCCAACGGCGCGGCGAGGAACACGGTAAGAAGTGCGAGAATCCGTTTCATGGCTTGGCCTCCTTCTTGGTCAGTTTCTGATAGGCGTCCGCGTATCGTTTCCCCAACTCGCGATACGACGCGGCATCGAAGTGAACCTTGTCCCCTTTGTGCTTCAGCCCCTCGGCACTCACGAAGGCCGTGTGCTTCACACGCTGCGGCAGTTCACGATGCGCCTTGTCGACCAGCTGGCGGGCGTCGTTCCACGGCTGATCGTCGAACTTCCCCATCTGACCCGCGACGAACGGCAGTTCGGGGTCCTTGAGTTCGTCTCGCAGTCTCCGGATGAGGTCGTGCAGCTTGGCTTCGTAGGATTTCGACAGTTCCGGCGTCGCGTCCGATTCTCCCTGATGCCAGAGCATCGCCTTCAATTCGCCGGCTTCGAGAGCCAGCTTCGCCCGGCGCATCGCGTCGTCCCACGGATGGCTGTTCGTGGGCTTGTAGAAGGCCTTCGGCTTCCAGCTGTCGATCGGCGAACCACCGACCGCGCACGGGATGAGGCCGATGGTCGTGTCGGGATTCGCCTCCGCGAGAATCTCCCCGAAGGTCTTGCCGAGGCCGACACCGGCGACCGGTTTATCGAAGTGCAGCGGATCGACGGCCGGTGCCCACCGGCCCGCTTTGTTGAGCATCAGCACGCGCGGATGCGACTTCCGATCCTGCTCTTCGAGCGTGCCGCGACCGGCCATGTTCGATTGACCGATGAGTAGGAAGAGATGAAACTTCTCTTTGGGCGGAAGCTTCGCCGGTTCGTCGGCGCGAACCGCGGCCAGCGGCCCGAGTAACAGAACCGTCAAAAGTGCGAACGTGTGATTCATGTCTCGGTTCCCGAAGGCGGACTCGTCATCGGCCCATCATAACAGTCCGGGTGTCAACAACGCCACGGGTCGGTTCGACCGTCCTTCTTCGCATGGTATGAGGAATCGCGAACCACCGGGAATTCGAATTCGTTGATGTCTTCACAATCGGGTAGAATGGCGGCATCTTTTTGGGAGATCGGCCTTGCTCTCCATCCTCGGCAACGCCCACCGCCTGTGCGATGGCTTGACCCGCCGCGAACTGCTGCGCATGGGTGGGCTGGGCCTCTTCGGCGTCTCGCTCGCCGATTCCGTCGCGCTGGGCGGCAAGCAACGCACTCGCGGCGGAGGCAAGGCGAAGGCGTGCATCCTGCTCTTTCCCTACGGCTCACCTTCACAGCACGAGACGTTCGACCCGAAGCCCGACGCCCCCGCCGAGGTCCGCGGCGAACTGGGCAGCATCCCAACACGCGTGCCCGGTCTGCGCGTATGCGACCGCCTGCCCCGCGTCGCATCGATCGCCGACCGGATCACGGTCATTCGGTCCGTGACACACCCGTACCCGGTCCATGGCGTCGCCTATGCCGTCACCGGCATGCCGACCTACACGCCGGATCTGGAGGCGCGGCCGCGCGATTCCCGGCACTGGCCGTTCATCGGCTCCGTGGTCGATCATCTCGAAGCTCGCCGTTCACCCGATGAACGGGCCGAACCGCGGAATGTCGCCTTGCCGTGGATGCTGAACTCGAAGACCGACCTCCTGGTCAACGCCGGACCGTTCGCCGCGTTTCTAGGACAGGCGCACGACCCGGTCTGGACGGACTTCGACGGCCGCGGCACGCACGAGGTGCCCATCTACACGCAGGATCAGAAGAAACGATTCCACGACCCGTATGGCGGAACCCTGCCGGCGGGGCGGTTCTCGATCAGCGCGGGTGGCGATGCACTGCCCGATGTCCCCGTCGAACGATTGAATTTGCGGCGTTCGCTCTTGAGCCAACTCGACCACGCTCGATCCCGACTGGATGGTGCGCTGACCGCGGGTGCCGTCGATCATCAGCGAGCCCAGGCTTATCACCTGCTCACGTCGAGCAAGATGCGGCAGGCGCTGGACATCGCCCGCGAGCCGCTACAACTCCGCGAACGCTACGGCATGACGTTGTTCGGGCAGTCCTGCCTCGCCGCCCGGCGACTGGTCGAAGCCGGCTGCAAGTTCGTCACGGTCTTCTGGGACGGCTACGGGCAGTTCGGCAACTGTGCCTGGGACACGCACCAGAATCACTTCCCGCGCCTGAAGGAGTACCTGCTCCCGGGCTTCGACCTTGCGTATCCCGCCCTGATCGAAGATCTGGAGCAACGCGGCCTCCTCGACGAGACGTTGGTGCTGTGGCTGAGCGAACATGGTCGCACGCCGCGGATCGACACGAAGTGGACCGGTGGCGGACGGGATCACTGGTCGCGGGTGTATTCCGTGGCGTTGGCCGGTGGCGGCGTGGCCCGCGGCCGCGTGGTCGGCGAGAGCGACCGAATTGGCGGCGACGTGAAGCAGACTCCGGTCTCACCCAAGGATTTACTGGCCACGACACTGCACCTGCTCGGTCACGATGCCGATTCGCATGTGCTGGACCGCGAGGGGCGCCCGGTGCGCGCGGTCGGCGATGGTCGTGTGCGCGAGGAAGTTCTGGAGTGACCGGGTGCCACGGGGAAGACCCTCATCGCGGGTCGCGTAAGAATGCAATCAGGTCGGCCATCTCGGTGACGGTGATCTTCTTCTCCAACCCCTCCGGCATCAGCGATTGCTTCGTCGATTTCAGCTCGTCGATCTGCGTTCGAAGCACGATCTCCGCTGCCCCTTCGGCGCGGCGGAGCGTCATGGCCGTCGGGGATTCACCGCCGATCATGCCGGAGGTCGTGCGGCCGTCGGCGAGGCTCAGCGTGTAGTTGAGGTAACGCGGATCGACCTCGCGGTTCGGGTCGAGGATCGCCGTCAGCAACTCGATCGGCGACTTGTCCTTGAAGGTGCCCACGGCCGGGCCGACGATCTGGCCGACGTTCCCGGCGAGGTGGCACGACGCGCAGTCGCGGCGGAAGATTTCCTTCCCCTTCGGGCCGTCGCCCGGCTTGTCGGCGGCCGGCTTGTACTTTGCGAGGATCGTCTCGAGCTCCTTCGACGTGGCGGCGGCGAAGAGCTTTGTGGCCCGATCGCGCACGGTCGCGTCGCGGTGGTTCTTCAGCACCGCCTGCCGGGCCGTGTCGATCTGGGCGCGGGCCACGGTGCCGGCCTCGACGGCGTCGAGCAGGGCCATCGCCCAGGCCGGGCGCGATGAAAGCGTCGTGATCGCCTCCCCGCGCACCGCCGGCGTGAGCGTATCCCAACGCTTGAGTAGCAGCGGTGCGACGGCGGGTTCGGTCGAGGAGCGCATCGCCCGCACGGCGACGAGTTGCAAGGCGCTCGGTTGGCGTGGGTTCAGCACCGCTTCGAACGCGGGCTTGGCCGTCGCGAACTCGGCATGGGAGAGCAACAGCATCGACTGCGAGCGATCTCGCTCGGAGGCTTTCGGATCGAAGGCAGTCCTGGTCGCTTCCGCAACGAGTGAATCAAAGAGGCCTTTCGCATGGGCAGTCCATTTCCACCCATTGAGCGTGATTCCTTTTCGAAGTAGCCCTTCACCGAGGCTGACGAGAAGATCGCGCCGTTCCGTGTTTGAAAGAAGCGATTCCGCCAGGAATCGAAGAGCTACGTTCACTTCTTCCGGCTTGCTTCGCGAGCCTACAACCGAGGCGAGCGAGGCGAGCATTTCCAGGATCGAATTGCGAGTCTCAAGGGAAGATTTCTGAGTTGATTTCTCACCATTCACCACTCGGGACTCACGACTCAAATGGAACACCAGTTCCCAGAACAATCGATCCGACCTCTCGGCTGATGAGGTGAGAATCGCGAGCCGAATCCACTGATCGGACGCGTCGCGTTTGGCCAGATTCACCAGCGCGGCCGTGGCAGTTTCATCGGATTGATCCGCGAGCCGGAGCGCCGCAGCGAATCGCACTTGGGCATTCGCATCGCCGGTCATTTCTCGAACCTTGGGGGAATCGGCCCCGATGAATTGCAACCCGGCAAGACGCAATCCCTGTACATCCGACTTCAGCGCCAGCTCGATCTCCTCCGATTTCAGCGCGGTCAATCCGTTCAATGTCCACATCGCATGCAGTCGAGCCAGCGGTTCCCTGCTCGTCGCGAACAGCTTCCGCAGCGGTTCGACCGCCGCCTTGTCCTGCCGCTGCACGAGCAGCCGTTGGGCCGTCTCACGCCACCACGAATTCGGATTCTCCAGTGTCGCGACCAGTTCGGCCGTCGAAGCCGTACCGAGTTTCGGTGATTCCGGCCGCTGGAAGCCCGGCGGTGTCAGTCGCCAGATGCGGCCACGATCCCGGCCGCTGTCCATGTGCAGTTCGTTCTTGATGTCCTCGGGGATCGACCACGGATGCTCGACGACTTCGCGATACATATCGATCACATGCAAGGTACCATCCGGCGCGTTCACGAAGTTCACCGGCCGGAACCAGTTGTCGGTCGAGGCGAGGAATTCCGACTTCTCGTCGATCCGCGTGGCCGTGAAGGTCGCGCCGTTCGGTGTCAGTTTCCGGCGGTGGACGAGGTTGCCGGCGACGTTGCCGACAAACATCTGACCGCGGTACTCCTTCGGGTAGGCCGCTCCGCGATAGATCGTGATGCCGGTGCCGGAGGTGAAGATGCCGGTCGCGACCATCTCGCTCTCCGGCAGTTTTTGGCCGTCCTTCTTGTAACGTTCGGTGCGGACGACGCGCCACGGCTCGGCCGGGCTGAGCTGGAACATCGGCAGGACTTCGCTCGATCCTTCGGCAGCGCAGTCGTGGACCATCTTCGTCGCGGCGAGGTGCGGGTTCCGCGCGAGGGCGCTCGCCGACAGGATCGCGTGCCCGCAGACGAGGCGATTGGCACAGACGAAGCGGTTGTACCAGTCGTCGAACGCGTTGCCGAACTGGGCCGTGCCGGCGATGGCTTCGAACGCGCCGGTACGCGGATCGAAGGCGAAGTCGCGGCCGCTGACGGGGATCGGCTTGGCGTCGGGTTTGTCGCCCGTTCGGATGCTGCCACCGTTGCCGGCCGTGACGCCGTAGATGCGATTGTCCACGCCCCATTGCAGGCCGTTGACAAGCGCCTGCACGTTGTTGACGACGAAGCCGGTGTACGCCTTTCGCTTCACGTCGGCCTTGCGATCGCCGGTCGTGTCCTTCAAATACCAGATGTCCGGAGCGGCCGTCACGAAGACGCCGCCGTCCCAGCAGGCGATGCCCGTCGGCCACGGCAGTTGCTCCGCGAACACGGTCGCCGTCTCGTAGACGCCGTCGCCGTCCTTGTCCTCCAGCAGCCGTACGCGGCCGAGTGGAATCTCGCCCGGCTTGTGCGGCTCCGGATAGTCGCGCATCTCGACGACGTACAGCCGGCCGTCCTCGTCGTAGGCCGCGGCCACCGGGCTGGCGACCTGCGGCTCGACCGCCACCGGCTGCATTGTGAACCCGTCGCGCAGCCGGAACGTCTGGATCGCGTCGGCCGGTTCCCGGGGTGCCAGGCGCGGCAGTCGATCCTTGAGCGTGGGAGCCGCCGCGAGCCCCACAGCCGACAAGACGAAAAGTATGCCGAAACGCGACGTGACCATGTCATCGATCCGCAACGGTGGGGAGATGGTGGATGGATTGTCGACCGAGCCATAGACCTTGGTAGCGGTTTTCCATCGGTCCGATCGCGTTGATAGACTATCCGCTGTCGAACGCCGCGGCGAATTCCACCCGGCTATCGACCGCACGTTTCGCAAGCGGGTTCGTCCGTCGAAACTTCATTCTCAATCCCAATGATTCGTGGGACCGTATGCGATTCTTTCTCTCCCTGACATCCGTTCTCACTCTGGTGGGCGCCGTCTCCGCCGGTCCGCCCAACGTGCTGCTCATCGTGGCCGACGACCTGCGCACCGAACTCGGCTGCTACGGGTCGGCGGCCAAGACTCCGCACCTCGACGCCCTTGCCCAACGGGGCGTGCGGTTCGATAGGGCCTATTGTCAACAGGCCGTATGCAATCCGTCGCGGTCGTCGTTCCTCTGCGGCCTCCGTCCGGACACGCTGCGACTCTGGAACAACGGCACCCACTTCCGCGAGACGAACCCGGACGTCGTCACTCTGCCCCAGTCCTTCCGAGCCAACGGATACACCACGCGCTGCGTCGGCAAGATCTTCCATAACTGGCACACCGCGGAGAAGGGCGATCGCCGATCGTGGAGCGCCGACGAGTTTCTGCACTATGCCAACCACGGCGACGACAAACCGCTGGTGAAGCGCGAGTTGCCCGATAACCGCGCCACACTCGCCGACTGGAACTACGGAGCGACGACCATCACGGAATGCCGCGACGTTCCGGACGGGGCGTACTACGACGGGCGCGTGGCCGCCGAGGCGGTGAAGGTCTTGAAGGAAGTGAAGGACCGGCCGTTCTTCCTCGCGGTCGGCTTCTGGAAACCGCACGCTCCCTTCAACGCGCCGAAGAAATACTGGGACCGGTACGACCGCGCCGCGCTGCCGAAGCTCAACCCCGCCCGCCCGAAAGACGGCGTCGACATCGCCTTCCACGACAGCCGCGAGGTGCTGCTCCTTCCGCCGAAGACCCGGACGCCCACCGCGGAGCAAGCCGCGGAGATGCGTCACGGCTACTTCGCCAACATCAGCTTCATGGACGAGCAAGCGGGGAAGGTGCTGGCCGCCCTGACCGAGTTGGGACTGGACAGGAACACGATCATCGTGTTCCTCAGCGACCACGGTTATCACATCGGCGAGCACACCTTGTGGGGGAAAACCTCGTGCTTCGAATACGATGCCCGGGTTCCGTTGATCGTCACCACGCCGAACGGCCGGACCGGGAGCACGAAGTCGCTCGCCGAACTGGTCGACCTCTATCCGACGCTGACCGACCTGTGCGGGCTGAAGACGCCGGACCGGCTCGACGGCGCGAGCTTGGTTCCCATTCTGAAGAATCCGACAAGGACGGTGAAAACGGCCGCCTTCACCCAGCACCCGCGGCCGGCGTACTTCGATCGCACCCCGTCGAAGATTCCCGAAGCGATGGGATACAGCATCCGGACCGCCACGCATCGCTACACCGAGTGGCGATCCTGGAAGGATGGCACGCTTATCGGAGTGGAACTCTACGCGCACGAGTCCGACCCGACGGAGTTGAAGAATCTCGCTGGGTCGCCCGAACAAGTTATGGTGCTGAAATCGGCCCGCGACGCCCTGCACACGCAGTTCCCGCCCCAAACCCCGCCGGCCAAACGCTGAGGCACTCCTGCGTGATTGCGCCTGCGTGTCGTCGGCTCATCGCCTGCCGATGGAATTCGATGCCGTGTCAGGATGTCGGAATACTCATTCGTCTGCACGAGTCTATCAAAAGGGTGGATCGTCCGATTCCATTCCTGAATCTGGCATGCCTACAAGAGATAGGAACCGATCGATGTTGAGCCATCTGACCCGTCGCGGGTTTGTCGCCGCCTCGACTGCCGGACTTGCACTCCCCTCCGCCATGCGCGGCGCGCAAGCGAAGCCCGACGCGGATCCCGTCGCCTTCTTTCTGGTGGGGGATACGCATTTCCTCGCGAACAAGGAGAACACCGCGAAACTCGACGACCGTTCCGCGGACGTGACCCGTCGGCTGGTGGACACGTTGAACAAACTGCCCGGCACGGAGGTGCCCAAGTCGGCCGGAGGTGGAACGGTTCTGGCGCC
Source organism: Gemmataceae bacterium (assembly GCA_022842245.1). Classification (GTDB taxonomy): domain Bacteria; phylum Planctomycetota; class Planctomycetia; order Gemmatales; family Gemmataceae; genus Limnoglobus. The sequence goes on along the minus strand of JALHPZ010000015.1, from coordinate 129,082 downwards.
GCGCGGTGTGATCCACGCCGGGGATTGCATCGACACCGGGGACAAGGCGAACGAGAAGATGCAGGAGACCGAATGGGCCGCGTTCGCCGATGCCTACGGGCTGACTGGACGGGACGGGCAACTCAAGGTGCCGGTGTACGAGGTCCACGGCAATCACGACAGCCCCCGCGGCGACGGCCTCGCGGTCCGGAAGATCATCGCGCGCAACAAGACCCGACCCGGCGTCGTCAACGTCTCGAAGACCGGCGTTCACTATTCGTGGGACTGGGGCGGGGTTCACTTCATCAACCTGGGAATCGTCGTCGGCCAGGTCGAGAGCGTGACTCGCCGCCGCCGATATTCCCCGCTTGGGAGCCTCGAGTTCCTCGTGAGCGATCTCCGGGACAAGGTCGGCACGTCGGGCAAGCCGGTCGTCATCACGCACCACGTGGACATGCTCCGCTACGCGCAACCACTACCGGTCGAGGACACAAAAGCCGTCGGCATGGAATGGGATCCGGCCGACGTGAAAGGCTTCTATGAAGCAATCAAAGGGTACACCATCGCCGCCATCCTGTACGGGCATACGCACGCCCGCAACGTGTACCGATGGAACGGTACGAACAAAACCGCGAAGGACGGCATCCCGACTTTCAACGTGGACAACAGCAGTCACTTCGCCAGCCAGGCGCAGGCGTTCTTTTACTTCGAGATTCGCGGCGACGGGTTGACCGTGCGCGAATACCAGACGACCGACGCCTGGGAAACCGGTTCCTGGTCGCCTCAGGTTTGGACGGCACCCGTGACGGCGATCCGGTAGCGTTCCCATCCGACCATTGCACCGCTCGTTACGGGTTCTCGCCGTCAACCCGCGATCAAGGAACGCCCCGGTCGCGAGGCGACCGCGAACCCTACTTCGACTTGCCGAATTGCTTCCCGTACAGTTCCTTGAACGGGTTCTCCTTCAGCCCGACGGCGTCCTCGTTCACGAGGTACGGCGGCAGCGAGGCCCACCAGGCGTCGTACTCGGTGCCGAGTTTCTTCACCACGTCCGGGTGGCGGTCCGCGACGTCCGTCTTTTCGCCGAAGTCGACCGACAGGTCGAACAGTTCCCACTTCCCTTTCGCCTTGCCGGCCGAAACCAGATGCCAGCGGGGCACGCGCACGCTGCACCCGGCGTACTTGTGGTCGTCCACCTTCGCCCCCTTGGGCCATCGGCCGACGTGCGTGAACAGCGTACGGTCCGCCCACGCGGCCTTCGGGTCCTGGAGCAGCGGCACGAGGCTGCGGCCCTCGACCTGCATCGCGAGTTCTTCGGTCGGCTTCGCTCCGGCGATCTCCGCCAGCGTCGGGAGGAAGTCGATGTGGGCGGCGAGCCGGTCGCAGTCGGCCGGCGCCAGGGTGCCCGGCCAGCGCCAGAACGACGCGGCCCGCGTGCCGCCCAGCCACGGCGTCACCTTCTGCCCCCGCATCCCGGCGTTGAACACCGGCACGCCCGCGGTGCCCCCGTTGTCGTTCATGAAGATCACCAGCGTGTCCTTCTCCAGCCCCCACTCCTTCAACCGGTCCAGCAACCGGCCGACGTTGTCGTCGATGTTCGCGATCATCCCGAAGAACTTGGCGACGTTCGGTTGCTTCACCTTGTCCTTGTAGCGGGCCTCGTCGGCCGCAGGGACGTTGAGCGGCGCATGCGGCGCATTGGTCGGGATATAGCAGAAGAACGGTTGTTCCTTCCCCTTCCTCGACTCGATCCATTTGGTCGCCTGCGCGAAGAACACGTCGGTGCAGTACCCCTTGGTCTTCTCGAACGTACCGTTGTGGAGGATGGTCGGGTCGAAGTACGAGTTGCCGGGCACGTCGCCGCAACTGCCGGCATAGGACTGCCCGATGCCGCCGCACCCGTGGATGAACATTTCGTCGAAGCCCCGTTTGTCCGGCCAGCGGTCAGGCTCATCGCCGAGGTGCCATTTGCCGAAGATGCCAGTGGTGTATCCTGCGGCCTTCAACACCTGCGCCAGCGTCGTCGCCTTCGGCGTAAGCCGCTCGCGCTCGAGGATCGTGTGCGTCACCCCGTTCTTGAACTCGTGGCGCCCGGTCAGGAGCGCGGACCGGGTCGGCGAACAGGTCGGGCTGACGTGGAAGTCGGTGAACCGGATCCCTTCCGCGTGGATCCGATCGAGGTGAGGTGTCTTGAGGACCGGGTTGCCGTGGGCCGAGAGGTCGCCGTAGCCCTGGTCGTCGGTCAGGATGAAGACGATATTGGGCTTCTTGCCGGCGATCGGGCCGGCGGCACTCGCGCACGGATCGGCGACGGCGAGCAGGGTGCCGAGGACGGAGAGGAGTCGGAGCACGGGGATCACCTCCGGAGGGGGCGCGGGAGCCGGCGAATGGAGATTCTACTTGCGGCGATGGTCCCAGATCACGTTCACGTCGTTGTTCTGCTTCGGCCCCGGCGTGCTGCGACCCTCAATCACATACTTCTCCATCAGGACCGACAACTCCTTGACCTTCGCCGGCTCGGTGGCGTAGCGGTTCGTCTTCTGCGCCGGGTCGGCGGCGAGGTTGTACAGTTCGCCCGGTTCGGCGTGGGCGGCGTACCCGCGATCCTGCCGGAACCATGCCGGCTCGCCCCGCTTGCCGTTGTCGTCGCCGGTCGGCGCGAGGATCAGCACCCAGTCGCCCTTGCGGATGGCGAACTTCCCCTGAGCGCTATGGTGCACCGTCGCCTCGCGCAGCGAAGCACTTCGCTTCTCGCCGAGCAGTGCCGGCAGCACGTTCACGCTGTCCACGCCGGCGTCGACCGGAAGCGTTACCCCCAGCATCGCCGCCAGCGTCGCCATCAGATCGACGTGGCAGATCGTCTCGGCGCTGGTCGTGTCGGGTTGGATCTTCCTCGGCCAGCGGGCGAGGAACGGCACGCGGTGCCCACCTTCCCACGCGTCCCGCTTCGTCCCGCGGAAGGCACCCATGCTGGAGTGCCCGAAGTCCTTCAGCCGATCGTAGGCGCCATTCTTGATCTCGACGACCTCCGGCCCGTTGTCGCTCGTGAAGATGACGAGGGTGTTATCCTCGACGCCGGCCTTCTTGAGCGCGTCCAGCACCGACCCGACGACGCGATCGGTCTGCACGACGAAGTCGCCATAGTCGCCCGCGCGGCTCTTTCCCTGGAACTCGGCCGTCGGCACGACCGGGAAGTGCGGGGACGTGAGCGGCAGGTAGAGAAAGAACGGCTTGCCGCCCTTCGCGGCCTTCGCGATGGTTTCGACCGCCCGCTTTTCCAGCGCCGGCAGCACGTTCCCGAGTTTCCAGTCGGGCAGCATGAGGCCGGCGATGTTGAACATGTCTTTCCCGACCGGTGCCGGCTCGGACGGGAGACCGACGGTGCGGTCGTTTTCGAGGAAGCAGTACGGCGGGTAGTTCGGTACGTCGGTGCCGAAGTAGCTGTCGAAGCCGCGCGTCGTCGGGCCATCGGGAATCGGTTTCGTGAAATCGCGTTTGCCGTCTTCGGGCTTCGGCCAGCCCCAGCCGAGGTGCCACTTGCCGATGCACGCGGTCGCATAGCCCTGTGCGCGGAGCAGGGCGGGAACCGTCAACAGTTTCTCCGCGATCAATGGTTGCGAATACGGGCCGAGGACGTTCCTCTGCAGGCGCGAGCGCCAGGCGTACCGGCCGGTGAGCAGGGCGTAGCGCGTTGGCGTGCAAACTGCCGACGGCGAGTGGGCATCCGTGAACCTCACGCCCTCCTTCGTCAACCGGTCGAGGTTCGGCGTGGGGATCTTCGAGGCCGGGTTGTAGCAGCCGACGTCGCCATAACCGAGATCGTCGGCGAGGATGTAGACGATGTTCGGCTTTACCGGCCCGGCGGCGCGGCCCGGAATGGCATTCACGAACGCGAGGACCAGCAGTGCGAAGGTGAAACCGTGCCGCGTCATTTTGTTTCGCTCTTCAGGAGTTCCACCATCGCCCGTCCCATGGCGAGGCCGACGTTCATGTAGGTGCGGGCGTCGCCGTTGTAGTGGCTGTTGCCCGAACCGCCCTTGCTCAGCGGATGGCTGTAAACCGTGGCGGTGGTCCCCTTGAACTGTGGGTGCTTGGCCGGATCGCTGATATTCATCATGGCATCGAATATCAATTTCGCATTCCCTGTCGGGTCTTCCTTGCGGACTTCGCCGAGCGTTGCGAGAACGAATTTGCCGTCCGGGGCGTTGAAGTCTTTGCGAAGCGACTTGATGAGGTTCACCAGGTTGTGCTCATAGCGAGCGGCGTGGCCTTCGCGGCCGGTATCGCGCTCGCCCTGCCACCACAGGAAGCCGGCGACCTCGTACTTCGTCGCGCCGGGATAATAAACGCCGAGCTTCTCCAGCACGGCCTTCGCGTTCTTCACATCGTCGTCGTACTGCTTCCCCGCGTACCACGGCACTTCCTTCGGCTCCTCGCCCTTCACCCAGCGCTCGGCCTTGTCTCCGGAACCTGCGTAGACGTACGTCACTTTTTTTTTCGTCTTGGGGTCGATCTCCTCGTACTCGTAGCGCGCGCTGCCGGGCGGGAGCAAATCCCAGCCCAAAGCCCGGTTGCCGATGCAACTCTTGAGGATGAGCACGGGTTCGCTCAGGGCGTTGCCGAGTTCGTGCCCGATGCCGATCTCCGGGCCGATGGTGTTGCCCTTGATCGTCATCCATTCGTTGTTGTGCACGCCCATGCCGCCGCCGCGGCTGACCATGACGCGGACGTTCCGCACGTCCTGCCGCACGGTCCAGGTACCGGCGTCGTCGACCAGGAACGGGTAGAGCTTCTCGGTCTTGATCGCGTGTTCGAGCGTGCCCGCCTTGTCGGCCCCCTTGATCTTGCCCATGCCGAGCATGTTCGACTGGCCCATCAGGATGAAGACTTTGACGGGCTTGGTCAGGTCTGCCGGTTTGCCATCCGGGCGCGGCAGCGGCTTCGGCTCGTCGGCGCGGGCGAAGCCGAGCGAGAAGAGAATTGCGAGAATGACATGACGCATGACTCAACTCCCGGGATGAATTCGTAGGTCGGGCCGAGTCTTCGAGGCCCGACACGGACGACAATCGCTTTCGAGTCGGGCCTCCCAATGCCTCGGTCCGACCTACAATTAATCCGCGATTGAACTCAGTTGAATCCCTGTCGCGTCACGATCGGCACGTAGCCGATCTCCAATCCCTTGGGCGGGGTCACAAGTACGGCCGGGTCGAGGTCGGCGAGTTTGCCTACCGTCGGCGGCGGCAGGTATTCCTTCTCTTTCGTCCAGTGCTTGTGCAGCATCTCCACACGTTTCTGAAGGGTTTCCCGTTCGGCAGGAGTCAGGTCGGCGTTCAGCAGCGCGGGCTGGTCGGCGAAGCGGTACCACGAGTACGTGACCGTGCTCCCGTCGCCGAGCTTCGCCTCGAACGGACCCGCCGCCGGGCCGGGCTTCTTCCAGCTGCTGTCCGCCTCGTCGGGCGTGACGTACGGTTGTTGTTTGGGGTACCGCACGCGCGGGAATTCCACCTTCGCCAGCCCCGTCTCGGCCGGCACGTCCTTCGCGCTCACCACGACCCAGCGTTCCTTGTCCTTCGCGTCCTTCTCGAGGCGGAAGTATTCGGGCAGGGTGGCGATCGAGCCGGCCTTTGCAACGGCGTCCGTCCACTTGTAGCCGTAGGTGGTGGCATCGAGTGCGGTCGGCGTGGCGAACGAACTCCACGCCACCGACGCCCGGCTGTCCCGTTCCTTGCTCGGCGGGTAGATCCGCCAAGTCGCCCCGCCCTTGCTTTCGAAGGTTTGCACGACGGATGCCTGCGGGTCGATGGTACCGGAGACTTCCGGACCGCCATCGAACCAGGCCTTCACGCCATCCCACAAGGCATTCCGCTTGTATGCCGTGATGCGGTGGATCAGCGGCGCGTCCCCGCCGGCGCTCGCCGGGAATTGCGTCGGTGCCACGCGGGCGTAGCTGACACCCTTCGCGTCCTGGGCGATGTACGCCGGGATGTGCTGCGTCTCCATCTGCACGGCCTTGTTCGGGTCGGACGGCCTCGCGTCGAGGAACATCCCGGCGAGTTCCGGCTTTTCGACCGTCGGCTTCGTCCAGAAGTACGGCAGGAAGAAGGAGACCGGACCCTTGAAGTTGCCCGAGTTCAGGAAGAGCGTCCAGCTCTGGTCGCCTGTCGGCACGTCCTTCCCGGCCGTGGTCTTCTTCGCCCCGACGAGCGGCAGCGGCAGGTAGCCGTAGCCGAACAATTCGCCGCTCGTACCCTGTTTCAGGTTCAATCCGTCCGGCGGCCAGAGTACCCATGGGCTGAGCTGGGCGATGGCGTATTTGCCGTTAGGCTTCTTCCAGTCGCGGCCCTTGCCGGCGCCGGGGCCGTTCGCCCACTCGCTGAACTCGAGGGCCACGCCGCCCATGATGAACTTCGGCGTCTCGGTGGCGAAGCGCGTATCCCGCCACCAGCCGAGGCCGCCCTCGATGTCCGAATATTGCCCCTTCGGCCGCGGGGTGTCGTGCTGGGCGAACATCCACGTGCCGAACAATCCGCTCTGGAACTGGCTGCCGGGGTAGTTCTTCAGGAGCGGCCACGCGGCCACATACATCGAGAAGCCGGCGTTGAACGACTTGTCCACGCGGGCGTGCGGCACGAGCAGGTAGCCGGCCATCTCCGCTTTCTGCGGAACCGGATCAGCGGCGGCAATCGGTTGGCCGGCAACAAGCCCCAGCGCGATCAAACACCAGTATTTCGTCATCGGTTCACCTGATCGAGGGATTCACTTCGCCGGCTTCGCCGTGCAGAGCTTGATCATCGCGTGGCCCATGGCCTCGCCAATGAGGTAATACGTCTCGGCGTTCGTGTTCCAGTGATAAGCCTGCCCGCTCGGCGAGACGTCCTTTTCACGCCAGAACGTCTTCGTGCCGACGAACGCGACGTTCCCCTTGAACTCCGGATACTCGGCGACGGCGGCCTGCGCCTTCATCAGCGAGAGGGCCCGTGGGTGCTTCTCCTCGGTCCCGCTCATGCCGGTCTCGGCGATGACGAACGGGAGTTTCGGCGTGCCGAGGTCCTTGCGGATGTCGCGGATGAAGTGAGCCATGTTCTTCTCGTACTCGTCGTTGAACGCCTGATTGACGCGGTCGTTCCAGCCCTGATGCCAGCCGAACCCGGCCAGTTCGTACCCGCGGTCGCCGATCTCCGGGAACTCCTTCTTCAAGTTCTTCAACACCGCATTCGTGCGATCGACGATTTCCTTGTAAAACGGGCCGACCTCGCCGCCCGCACTCGGTGGACGGAAGTCCTTCGCGAGGCTCTTCCCGCCCCACGCCAGCTTGACGAGCAGCACCGGTTGCTCGAATGCGTCGCCGACAACGAACCCGAAGCCGAGTTCCGGGCCGATGCGATCCTCTTTTACCCCGAAGCCGGCGGTGAGTTTTCCCTTGCGCTCAAGGTAGTGGATCCACACGTCGTCCCGCACCGCCCATTTTCCATCCTTGCCGAGCAAGTGCTTGAATTTGTCCTTGGCCACGGATTCGAGGCTGCCCTTCCCTTCGTTCCGCTTCGGATCGGCGGCGACGAAGCCGTGGCCTTCCATGTTCGATTGCCCCGCAAGGACGAATACCTTCACGGGCTTGCCAGCCGGCGTCGCGTCCGACGTCTTCGCCGGATCGAGCAGCGCTTCGGCGAACGCCTTCCCGATGGGGGCCATGATCTTGGCGGCGCCGAGATAGTGGTAGCCGCCGTTCGACACGCCGGACTTCAACCGTTGCAATTCCTCGGGCTTGAACTGCTCGTCCGCGGCTTTCTTGCGGGCGGCCTCCTTCTGCTCGCGCGTCAGCTTCGGGTCCTTCTTGAACTCCTGATCGAGCTTCGCGTTCAGCCGGTCCATCTTCTCCTTGAGTCCGTCCAACTCGTCGTCCCAGAAGGGCGCGGTCTCGACGGCGATGACGTTCCCCCGAAATTCGGGCAGAGCCGCCACCTTTCGCTGGGCGGCGCGGAAGTGCATCATCGGCGCCTTCGCGTTGCCCTTCAGGCCGTCGATGCCCATGACGCCGATGACGACGGGCAGCTTCGGGGCCGACAGATCCTTTCGCAGGTCGCGGATGAGGTGGCCCAGCCCCTCCGCGTATGGGTCGTACCCGCCGGGTTTGTCGTAGTTCGGGTATTCGGAATGGCCGACGTAATCGTTGAACCCCTGGAACCAGACGAACCCGGCGAGTTCGTACCCCTGCTTCTCGTCGTAGTCGGGAATGACCCGCTTAACGTCCTTGAGCACCTTCTTGACGTGGGCGATCATCTCGCGGTAGTACACGCCGGTGGCGGCGGCCTTATCGGCGAAATATTTGGGTCGATCCTCGATTTTCGGAATGCCGTGGGCACCCTTGGGATGCTTGTTCCAAAGTTCCTGAGTTTCCTTGGCGAGGACGAACGGTCCCGCGCTCGGCGACCGGAAATCCGTGTGGACGCTGCGGCCGCCCCAGGAGGTCTTGATAATCAGGATCGGTTCGCCGAGCCGTTTCTCCATCGTCAGGCCGAACGTGTACTCCGGCCCGATGCGGTTTCCTTCCACGCCGAACGCGCCGTAGCCGACGGTCAGCTTGCCTTTCTGCTCCGTCAGGTCGGAGTAGGCGTTCCCCTGACAGCCGACGGACGTGATCCAGACCTTCTCGCAGACCTTTGGCTTACCGTCGGGGCCGCGCATCTCCTTGAGCAGGGGTGCCGTCTTCGGGTCGTCGGCGAGAGAGTCGAACGTGCGCACCTGGGCGTGGCCCTGCATATTCGACTGCCCGGCGAGGATGTAGACCTTCAACGGTTTGTCGGCGGCCGACGCGGCGAGGGAGATTGCGGCCAGCAGCGCGAACGAAATGGTGTAACGGGTCACGGAGGCACCTGGGGAGCGGGTCAGCCGAGGAATGGTTTGATGGCACCGGTCTGGTCGATGCCGAACCGGGCTAGGCCGGGGTCGGGGTCGCCGTAGTGCCGGACCGGGTTGCCGTAGGCGTTCAGCAGCGTGGTGTACCAGTTGCCGAGCGTCTTGTGCCCCGGTTCGCCGTAGTTCGGCAGGCGGATGTAGCGCCCGCGGATGTCGAGTTGTGCGTTCTTCCCGGACAGCACGACGAAGGGGTACTCGGTGCCGTGCGAGTGATGGGTCTCGCCGTTGTCGGGGAAGTAGAAGATCATGGTGTTGTCGAACATCGTACCGTCGCCTTCGGGCATCTTTTTCAATCGGCTGGCGATCGTGTCGACGAGCGTCATATGCTGGCGGCGGACGGCGAAGCGGACCTCCTCGGCGGTGAGTTTGCCGACCGGCTTGCCATGCCCGACGTCGTGCAGGTTCACCTTTTCCGTTTCGAGACCGGCAAGCCCGGTGTATTCGTGGCCCAGTTCGTCCACGGTGAAGGCGACGATGTTGGTCAGTCCGGAGATCAGCGCCGCCAGGAGCACTTCGACATGCCCGCGCTGGCGGTCGACGGTGGTCATGTCCTCGGCGAGGTATTTCGCGTCCAGTTTGGGCACGTGCGGGCGGATGGCGTCGGCCATCGCGTCCACCTTGCGGTCCCGTTCGCGGATGGCTTCCAGCGAGTCGGCGTAGCTTTGCACTTTCCCGCGCTCTCCGCCGGTGGTGCGCTCGGCCAGTTTTCCTTCCCGTCGGGCGGCGAACTCCAGCCCGCTCCGCGCCAACTGCGCCTGCGCCTGTACTGTCTTGTCGGCGGAGACCGACTTGAACAGTTCCTGCACGGCCACCTTCGGCGAACCGAAGGCATAGTTCGGCTGTTGCGGGCCGCGGGCCGAGAACCCGGTCGCGATGCCATTGAGGGTGCCGCGGGCGTTCCCCCCGCCGAGCGGGAAGCAGGCCAGTTCGATGTGCTCCATCGGCGACGGAAACAGTTTCGCCAGCTCGAAATCGACGGTGGCCCACTTGATGGAACTGATCCGCTCGTTCGCCTTGAAGGCGCCGAGCGACGAACACCAGGTATGGTGCCCGGTGGTGCACATCTTCCCGGAAAGCCCCTGGAGGATCGTCAGGTCGGTCTGGTGCGTGGCCAGCGGCTTCATCCACGCGGGCAATTCATGCTTCGCGAGGTCGAGGTTGAGCGGCCCCTTCTTCGCCTCCGTCGCGGCGTCGTCCTTGCTCAGCGACGGCGGCACCATCACGGACGGGAACAGACCATTTCCTTTGTGCAGGAAGATGAAGCGCATCGGCCCTTTTCCGCCGGCCGGTTTCGTCGATGCCGTGCGGGGGGAGAGCGCGATCGCCCCGAGCGTGGCGGTCGCCATGAAATCCCGTCGGGTGGTCGTCATCGGTTCCCCGGTTGTTTGCGGTAGATGAACGAGTCGGACGTCAGCAGGGACAGCACGACGGCGCGGAAGCTGCCGTCGCTATTCAAGTATGCGCGGTCCGCGTCGATCAACGTCTGCGAGTCGGAGGGCCGTTCGTTCCGGCCCAGGAAAAACCGAAACGCGTGGCGGATGATCGACTGCCGGACACGGTCGGACTTCGCCAACCGGTCGATCAGGTCGAACGAGTCGGTCACCGGGCCGTCCAGCTTCGCATCGCCGGTACCGGATAGAACCCCGGTCGGATCGATCGGTTTCGTCTTGTAGATGTCGAAGGTGGTCTTGCCGTTCCCGGCCTTGATCAGGCTGTCCGGGTGTTCGAGCGGTTCGAGTTTGCGGAATCGGCCGAAGTCGTCGAACTGCTCGAACGGATAGCCGAGGTCGTTCATCCGGCTGTGGCACTTGGTGCACGCCGCTGCCGTCGTGACCGCATGCACTCGCTCGCGCAGCGTCTGGTGCGGGTCGTCCGGCACCTTGGCGTCCACGGTGATCGGGACGTCCGGCACCACCCCCGCCAGCAGTTTCTCGCGGATCCAACGCCCGCGTCGGATCGGATCGGTTGCGGTATTCGCCGAAAAGGCGACCAGCCACGCCGGATGCGTGAGGATGCCCTTGCGGTTGGAGACCTTGAAGGGTTGTTCAACCGGGTAGTCCCAGAAGGCCGGGAATTCCTTTGGTTCCTTGTAGTTCGGCGTTTCGACGCCGACGTATCGGAGCCGGTTGGGGGTTGGCGGCAGGCTGTAACTCGGCGAGTGGTCGTAGTAGTAGCCGTGGGTGAACGGCCCGCGCGTGAACGGCGTGCGGCCCTGACCGAACGTATCCTGGAACCAGTACATGTAAGACAGGAATGACCGCTTTTCCCGCCAGAGCTCCTTCGTTCGCGGGTCGAGGATCTTCGCGGCCGTGAGCATCTTCTGGTGCGATGCCATCACCGCTTCCGGCTTCGTCTTCCACTCGGTGCTTTTGAGCGTTTCGTACACCTGCCTCCACTGGGCAATAAGCGCCTGGCCGGCCTTCGCGTCCATGTTGTGGTACACGAAGTATTCGTCCGACGTGAGCAGTCGCTCGAACACCCGACGGTCCAGTGACAACTGTTGAACGACGAATTCGTCGGCCTCCTGAACAAGCCAGCCCGGCGTGCCCAGGTGCCCGCGGTCCGGGTTCCGGTAATATCCGCCGCTCCGTGGGACGTCCTTGAAGACTTTCGTGGCGGCGGGGTAGCCGAAGAACTCGCGGAAGAACCGCACCAACTTGGGATGGCTGGCGACGTGCGAGTGGATGTGCATGCCGTTGAGCGATGGATCGATCTGCCCGCGGAAATAAACGCCGTCGGCCAGAAGTCGGCGGACTTCGCGCTCGTAATCCGCGCGGGTCGACAGCTTGCCGCTCTCGGCCGCGCGAAGGAGTTCGGCATCCGGCCCGCGGTCGCCCAGCGCGTACGCGATGGCGAACGCCGCTTCCCGCGGAGACAGCGGCACGCGGCCGAATTCGTCCGGCTTCCCTTCGCCGAATTCCAACCGGTAGACGAACTCCGATTCCAGCAGCACCGATTTGAGAACCTGTCGCAGCCCCTCCGCGTTGCCGACCACCGCAATCGCCTCGCGCGCCAGCTTCAGATACTGTGCGAGTTCGACCTCGGTCGGCTTCCGACGCAACGCCAGGTGGAACTGCTGCTGGACGGCCGATCGGATCTGCTCGTCCGAGGGCGGGTCCTTCTTCGCGACGATGGCTTCGAACGCGGACGGGGTCGCCTTCGGGTACCATTTGTCCTTCGGATCCGCCACACCCGCGTTCGGGTCGCCGGCCTTCATCCGCGCCGCTTGTAGTTGCTTGGTGGCGATCCATTCGGCATTGCCGAGCATCACCAGCAGATGGCCGCCGTCGAGCGGAGTCAGGTCGTAATAGCGCACGCCCGCGTGGTCGGGCAGCACGAAGGGGTTGGTGATCCCGTAAAAGCCGGACCGCCGAAGATTCTCCCGGTCCTTCCCTTCCAGTTGAAACAGGTCAAGCACACGCTCTTCGAAGATCTGCGGGCTGACCAGCCAGCGACGGGCGGGGGTAAAGGCTTTGTCCTTGTTTGAACCGTCGAACAGCGCCGCGTGGTCGACGTAGTTGCCGGCATCCGGATACGGCAGCCGATCATCGAGCTTGGACGCCTTGTGGGTTCGCAATTCGGCGCGGACCCAATCCGCCAGCGATCGCAGTTCCGCCGCGCCCGGCTGCTCGGCCCGCGGCGGGGGCATCATCTTGTAGAAGAGCTGGTCCTGGATCTTGTTGAGCGTGTCGAGCCGGTCCTGGGGCTTGAGCGTGTCGAGCGCGGTCACGTCGATCGCGCCCTTGCCCCCCTCGCCGTGGCAGTCGGCGCAGTGGGCGTCGAGCACGGCGCGGATCGCCTTCGGCATGGGCGAAACGCTTGGCCCGGCGGCGGCGCACACGGGCGCGAGCATCAGGACCGCGCCGAGGATCGCGGGAATCGACAGTCGCCAGGAATGGACGGAATGCGGAAGCATTGCGCGAGGTCCGTGGTCCGGAGTGCGGGAGGGTGGACGCGCGGGATTTGATACTATTCTCTTATGCCGGATTATCGTTTTCCGGAAAAACGTTAGCGAATTTGAGAACGCCGGCATGCCCCGCGCACCGCGACGAATCGCGCTGATGTTGGACCTGCAGTGGCCGTACAAACGCCACGCCGAGGTTTACGCCGGCATCCAGCGTTTCGCGGAGGAGCGGGGCTGGATCACCGTCATCGACGAGTTCGCGCACGATACCCTCCGCCACAGGCAAGGCCCTGCGGACCGCTACGACGGCATCATCGGCCGTGCCAACCACGCGCTCGTTCGGATGGCGGCCGCACGACGCATCCCCGTCGTGAACGTGTGGCCCAGTTCGCCCGCGCGACACCTGCTGCCCGGCGTCTTCCCCGATTCCACGGATGTCGGGCGCGTCGTCGCCGAGCACCTTCTGGCCCGCGGGTTCCGCACGTTCGCCACCCTCACCTCCCGGAAGAATGTCGACAACGAACTGGAAGTCCGGGAGTTCACGCGACAGGTGCGCGAGGCCGGGTTCGGATGCGCCTCCGCGTTCGTTCCCCAAGACCCGTTCCGCGACCTCGCACACTGGAAGTCGACCGTGCGGCTGCTCGACCGCGCCATGGCCGGGTGGACTCCTCCCGTCGGCGTGTACGTCGGGCAGGAGGTCTATGGCCGGTTGGTGGTGCAAGCCACGCAACGCAAGGGCTGGCGCGTGCCGGTGGACGTGGCCATCGTCGCCGGCAAGAATCAGGAAACGCTCTGCGAGCATCCGCGGCCCTCGCTCACGAGCGTCGAGATCGGTTACGACCGGATCGGCTATACGGCCGCGGGACTGCTGGAACAACTGATCGATGGTTGCGAACCGCCTGCGGAACCGGTCCGGCTCGCGCCCCACGGTCTCGTCGTACGCGAATCCACCGACTTCTACGCAGTTGAGAACGCTGTGGTCGCGGCGGCGCTGGCGTACATCGCGGCGAACAGTCACCGCCCCATCGGACCTGACGCCGTCGCCCGCGCGGTCGGTGCGGAGACGCGAACGCTTCAAAACTACTTTCGTAAGTCTCTGAAGCGCCCGATCGCGAACGAGATCCGCCGCGTCCGGGTCGAGCGCGCGAAACGTGAACTCGCCCACGGGGATCGCGCCTTGACCGCGATCGCCCGCGATGTTGGATTTGGAACCATCCAGCGACTCTACGAAGTCTTCCGCCGCGAACTTGGCCTCAGCCCTGGGGCCTACCGAAAGCTCCACCGCCTGAAGGGAACCTGATCGACCGCTTCCCCGAAGCCCCCCTGCGATTGTCGCTCACCCGCCCCCGAGTGGGTCCGCCGCCGCCGCGCCACCCCCCGGCGGACCCACTCGCTTTTCCGGACCCACTCCGGTTCACTCAAGCCCCATAAGGACTTACGTAAAATTCCGCCCGCCGTTCGGTTCCCGGTACTCGGGTTCAAACGGTCCATTCCAACTCCGGGAGAAGCCCGGGGACGACCGTCCGCGGGCCGGCGGCTGACGCCGCCGGGGTTCTGGTTTTCACTCCGCACTGGCTCGCGCTCGGCTCCGAAGACTCCGCCTCGCGGCTAAACGGAGTCTCGGTTTTCACTCCGCATTCCGCATTCCGCATTCCGCATTCCGCATTCCGCATTTCTCTCGCTCACCCCACGAAGACGCCGCCGGTGAAGCCGGCGAAGCTGTCGAAGTCCAGGGCCGCGGGCGGCGTGCCGGCGGGGGCGATGTTCTTGCCCAGATACGCCGTCACCCGCGAACCGGCTCCACTGCCGGAACCGACCACGAGGTCGGCGCGGTTGTCGCCGTCCAGATCCTTCACCGCCAGACGGATGCCGCCGCGGCTGTCCGGGTCGCCGCCGAAGAAGTTCGCCAGGTTCACGTACTGATTGCTCAGCAAACTCTTTCCATCGAACACGAGCACGCGCGGTCCGCCGCCCGGGCCGCCGCCGGCGATGAGGTCCGCGAAGCCGTCGCCGTTCAGGTCGCCCGCCGTCACGAAGATGCCGTTCCGCAGCGTCTGCTCGAAGGCGAAGAAGTCACCGAAGATCTTCTCGGGTGTCTTGCTCAAGGTCGTGCCGTCGAACGCGGCGACGCGCGGCCCGCCGCCGAAGCCAGCGACGACGATCAGGTCGCCGACGCCGTCGCCGGTCATGTCGGCCACGCTGGCGCGGGCACCGCCGCGGAAGTTGACGTCGTCGATGCCGAAGAAGCTGACGATCTTTCCGAAGCCGTTGCCGGAGTACATGTCGACACGAGGTCCACCGCCCTCGTCGGGGGTGATGGCGAGGTCGGGGACGCCATCGCTGTTCATATCGCCGGCCGCGACGTAGACGCCGCCGGTGAAGCTGGCTTCGAACGGATCGACGGCGAAGAGTTGCTTCTGGGTGACGCCGTCGAGGACGACGACGCGGGTGGCGCGTCCGGGTCCGGTGCCGGCGATGATGTCGGCAATGCCGTCGTTGTTGAAGTCGGCCGCGGCGGTGCGGACGCCGCCGGTGAACCCGGGGAACGGGGTGATGTTCGCGAGTTTCGTGCCGTTGGAATCGAAGAGCGTGGCCGATTCCGCTCCCTTGTCCGCGCCGGCGAGGAACTGCGGGAAACCGACGAGGACGGGCGGCGGTTCGTTCACGGTGATCGTGAACGCATCGCTGGCGGTCGCGCCGTTGCCGTCGGTGACGGTGATCGTGATGGTCGCCGAGCCGGTCTGTCCGTTTGCGGGTGTGACGGTCACGGTGCGGTTAGCACCGCTGCCGCCGAACTTCACATTGTTCAGCGGTATGAGTGTGGCGTTGGAGGTCTTCGCGACGACGGAGAGCGCTCCCGCCGCCGTCTCCGTGTCGCCGACGGTGAAGCCGATCGGCCCCACGGCGACTCCGACCGTCGTGGCTTGGTTGCCCACATCCGAGATGGTCGGCGGGGTGTTGGGTGCGACCAGCGGCACATCGTTGATGAAAACATCGTTGTTGTTGTTCGTATCCGTGAATCCAAAGGTCTGGAACGAAAAGAACGCGACCTTGCGACCATCCGCCGAGATGTACGGCTTGTTGAAATCGTTGCCGATCCCGATGGCCTGCGTACCCGCTTGGTTGGTGTTCATCGCGAATGTCAGCCCGGTCAATCGATCGAACACGAACTGGCCGTTCCCTTGAACGACTTCCACGCCGGGGACTAGGTCCGTCGCTCCACTCGCGAACGCGACGTAGCGACCGTCGGCACTCAAGCCCGGGAACACGGCCGTCCGGAGTGCTCCCGCCGGATTTCGAGTGGCGAGCATGAACTGGCCTGTCGAGACCTCGTAGAGGTATATCGCGGTGGCGTTGTCGCTCTGTCCGGTGAATGGAGCACCGGATTGTACGGTGATGAACTTGCCATTCGCGCTGATGAAGCCGCCAAAGGCATCGACCTCGGCGGCGGCACCCGTCGAAGGCAATCGGGAAACCAGTTTCGTGGTGCCATCGGCCAGATTGTGGAGATACAGGAGTTCACCGAAGGAGCCGTTCGACACCAGCTTGTCCGAATTGGCACCGAAGACGACAAGGGTGCCATTCGCGTCGATGTCCTGAAAGAAGACTTTGGTCCCGCGCAAGGCTCCACTGACGGCGGACGTACCATCGGCGGATTTGGTGATCAGTGTCACGGAACCGGTGGCGACGTCATAGGCAAAGAGGTCGTTGTCGCCGTTCGTGTCGCTTGTGCCCGTCAGGTCGGTCGCCCCGGAAACGAACACCACCGTCTTTCCATTGCCGCTGATGATCGGTCGGCCGGAACCGCCATTGCCCGAAACTCCTCCCGTAGTTCGACTGACGAGTTTGGTGGTACCCGCCACAAGATCGCGGATGAACACATCCGTCTGGCCATTGGTATCGCCGGTCACCAGATCGTCGGCTCCATAGGCGAACACAACGTAGCGGCCGTCGTCGCTCATGTCGAACTGCGCGCCACCGGAAGTGGAGGGAAAGCCACCCGCTCCGCCCAGCCCATCTTCGCGGGCGGTCACGACGACGGTCGTGTCGTTCTGCAGATCGCGGCGATAGATATGAGCACCGCCATTGTTGGCGGCTCCGAATGAGCCGAGTGGAACCACGCCGTCTGGTCCTTCGCTCCGGCCGCCCTGGAACAGCACATAGCGGCCGTCGGCGGAAATTCGCTGAGCGAAACCGGAACCGCTCTCCGCGCCGTTGAGGGTCCGCGAGACCAATTCCGTAGTGTTGTTCACCGTGTCACGCACATAGACATCGAAGCCGGAGAATTCGTTATTGTCTGGTTCCGGCGTGAGATCCCGCGCCAATGTATGAAAGACAACGAATCGCCCATCCGCGCTTAATTGTTGATCGAGAACGTCGACCCCGATGGTTGATCGGAAATCTCCGGCGGCTCCCATTGGATTCGCACTGACAAGTTCGATGGTGGGAACGCGACGATCTTCCAGCGTCTCAAGGCCAAGAGGTTTTGGCCGATGGCGGTGATTCGCTTTCATCGAAGAGTCCCGAAAAATGGAGAAGAAACGGCAAGTTACATCGACGAAAAGCAATACGCAAAAGGAAAGCCATCCGATTTATGAAATACCAAGAGCCAGTCCGCAGCAGAGCAAATGGCGGTCCGTAAGCCAGCGGGTCATCCGATCAAAACAGGAACCTTGAAAGTTCGTGGAAAGTGCCAACGATCCGTATTGGATTTCGCGCACGATGAAGTGGAAGGGCCAGTGGGGCTTTACGCCCCGATCCGCTCCGGTTGCGGGGCGTGGAAGCCGTTCATGCTCGGCAGGGCGTGCTGGTAGCGGCCGAGGCGGTAAACGTCGCAGAGCATCGCCTTGGCCTTGTCCTCGAACGGGCTGTCCATCACGGCGGCCACGACGGTTTCGGTGTCGCTGAAGCAAGCTGACCGGAGTCGAGTCGCACTTGGTATGACAACCGAGTACCCAAGTACTTTGAGTTGGAAGCCCCCCTGCAATCTGTCTTTATCACTTCGAGCAGGGTATCCGCGGCTCCCGCCCGGTGGAGCGGCATCGAATCCTTGTTGGTTCGGCGAAGTATACGATTTGGTGCTGTAACGGAGGCTTCGTTTGCAGTCCGGCCGATCCGATTCCGTGAACCGGCAACCGCGGAGGAAATCACCCACCGCGCCGACGCGGGCCGGTCGGGCTACAACGGGATGGGGCCGCGCCGGTTTTGCGCGCGGCGGCACCGTTTCGAGGGTTCGATGCGACCGAGCAAGATCAAGGCCAAGCTGGTGCGGAACGAGCCGGTACTCGTCACCACGATCCATTCCATCGATCCGTCCATGTACGAACTCGTCAGCCTGATGGGTTTCGACGGATTGTGGATGGACCTGGAACACCACGCCGCGAGCGTGGAGACGGCGAACGGATTGATGCGGGCCGCGCGCGTCGGTACGGCGGACATCCTCGCCCGGCCGGCGAAGGGGGAGTTCATGCGGATGGGCCGCATCCTCGAAGCCGGGGCACAAGGCATCATGTACCCTCGCTGCGACAACGCGGCCGAGGCACGCGAGGTCGTGAAGTGGGCGAAGTTCGCCCCGCTCGGCCGTCGGGGCTGTGACAGCGGCAATCCTGATGCACCGTACTGCGCGCTGCCCGTCGACCGGTACGTGCGCGAGGCGAACGAGCAGACGTTTATCGTCGTGCAGATCGAAGACCCCGACGCCGTGGCCAACGCGCGGGAGATCGCGGAAGTCGACGGCGTGGATGTACTCTTCTTCGGCCCAGGCGACTTCAGCGTCCTGGCTGGCGTACCGGGCCAGTTCGATCATCCGCGAGTGGAGGAGGCGATCCGGGAAGTCGCCGCCGCGGCGAAGGCGGCCGGGAAGCACTGGGGGATGCCCGCTGGCTCGCCGGAGCGGGCCAAGCAACTGTTGGACATGGGCGCCCGGCTCATCGCGCATGGGGCGGACATCATCTGGATCAAGAACGCCCTTGAGGAGATGCGCCGGCGCTTCGGCCCGCTTGGGTTCACCTTCGATGGTCGATACTGATGCCGGAACCGAGCATCCACGAGCTGTTCGACCTGACCGGTCGCGTCGTGCTCATTACCGGCGGCACCGGTCATCTGGGATCGGCGATGAGTCGTGCACTCGCCGAAGCCGGCGCCACGGTGGTGATCGCCAGCCGCGATGCCGAACGCGCCAAGACCGCGGCGGCGCTCCTCGGTAACGGTCATTTCGGCGTCGCGCTCGATCACATGGATCCAATCGCACTCGAACGCGGATTCGCGGAGGCCGTTTCGTTAAAGGGTCGCATCGACGTGCTGGTGAACAACGGTCACGAAGCGCAACCGGCCGATTGGACAACGGTGACGGCCGAACAGTTCAACCGCCAACTCGCCAACGCCACCGGTTACTTTCTCCTCGCCCGATTGCTGCGGAACCACGCCGTCGAACGCCGCTCGCCCGCCAGCATCGTCCTGCTCGGCTCGATGTACGGCCAGGTCGCTTCGTATCCCGATGTTTACGATGGCGTCTGCCCCGCCAGCCCGGTGGCGTACCACGCGCTCAAGGGCGGCATCGTTCACCTGACGCGCCACCTCGCGGCCTACTGGGCCGCCGATGGCGTGCGCGTGAACTGCCTCAGTCCCGGCCCGTTCCCGACCGACAAGGCCCCGAAGGAAATGGTCGAGCGATTGACCGCGAAGCTTCCGATGAAACGCATGGGCCGGCCGCACGAACTGAAAGGCGCGATCGTCTTCCTCGCCAGCGATGCCAGCTCCTTCATGACCGGCCAGAACCTGACCATCGACGGCGGCTGGACCGCGTGGTGATTCCTTTCCGAGGGCGAAACATGACCGCTCGACTCGTGCTTCTCGCGCTCATCCTGACCCCCGTTCTCCGCGCCGAGGAACCTGCAAAGCCGATCGACATCGGCTCGCGGCGCGAGTTGTTCGTCGATACTCACCTGATCGGCAAGCTCAGCAGCGTCTCCTTGCGCCTCGAACCGCCGCGGGACGAAGGGATCGCCATCAAGTTCGACAAGCCGTGGGAAGGCGCGTTCGCGGGATACTGCACGATCGTTCGCGACGAGAGGGACTACCGGGCGTACTATCGCGGCAACCCGACGGCCGGGAAGGACGGCTCGAGCACGGAAACGACCTGCGTCGCCTTCTCGAAGGATGGCATCGCCTGGATGAAGCCGGAGCTTGGCCTGTTCGACGTCGGCGGATCGACGGCGAACAACGTCGTGCTCGCCGGTGACGCCCCGTTCTCGCACAACTTCTGCCCGATGCTCGACGCGCGCCCCGGTGTGCCAAAGGCCGAGCGATACAAGGCCCTCGCCGGGATCGGCAAGACGGGCCTGTTCGCATTCGCCTCCGAGGACGGCCTGCGCTGGACGAAGATGCGGGACACCGCCGTGGTTCCGAAAGGCGCCTTCGATTCGCAGAACGTCCCGTTCTGGTCCGACGCCGAGCAGCGCTACCTCTGCTACTTCCGCGTCTTCGTGAACGGCATCCGTCGCATCTCGCGAACGACGTCGAAGGATTTCCTCACCTGGACGGAACCGGTCCTGATGCACTACGGCGACGGGTCGATCGAGCACCTCTACACGAACCAGACGAATCCGTACTTCCGCGCGCCGCACATCTACATCGGCATCGCCGCCCGGTTCATGCCCGGCCGGCAGGTCTTGAACGCCGAGCAGGCGAAGGCGATCGGCGTGAACCCGGGTTATTTCAAGGATTGTTCCGATGGCGTTCTCATCACGTCTCGTGGGGGCGACCGCTATGATCGCACTTTCCCCGAGGGCTTCCTCGCGCCCGGTATCGGGGCCGAGAACTGGGTCTCGCGGACGAACTACCCGGCCCTGAACGTGGTGCCGACGGGACCGCACGCGATGTCGCTCTACGCCAATCAGAACTACGGCCAGCCGACGAGCCATCTGCGGCGCTACTCGCTGCGGCTCGACGGCTTCGCGGCCGCGGTCGCACCCTATGCCGGCGGCGAACTGCTGACGAAACCGATCAAGTACACCGGGAAGGAACTCTCACTCAACTTCGCGACCTCGGCTGCTGGCGGCATTCGCGTCGAGATCCAGGACGTTGAGGGGAAACCGATACCGGGTTTCACGCTCGCCGATTCGGTCGAAACGATCGGCAATGAAATCGATCGCGTGGTACGCTGGAAGGCGAGTCGCGACGTCAGCGCTCTTGCCGGCAAACCGGTCCGTCTCCGGTTCGCCATGAAGGATGCGAAGCTGTTCGCGTTCCAGTTCCGGTCCGGGAAGGAGTAACCGGTGCCGCTTGCGCTGGAACGATTCACCGGCTCCGAACCCGACCCGCACGTCTTGATCACGGGCGGAGTCCACGGGGACGAATTCGAACCGATGGCGGCCATCCGGCGACTGATCGCGCGCTTCCGTGAATCCCCACCCGTGCGCGGTTCGGTGACGCTCGTGCCGGTAGTGAACGAACCAGCCTTTCGTCGCGGGAGCCGCGTCGGCGAGGATGGCTTGGACCTCGCCCGTACCTGCCCCGGCAAGGCCGATGGCTCGATCACCGAACGCATTGCCTTTGAACTTTCCACACTCATCCGCACGGCCGATTACTACATCGACTTGCACACCGGCGGCACACGCCTGAAAGTACTCCCACTGGTCGGCTACATGCTCCACCCCGACCCGAACGTGCTCGAGTCGCAGCGGCGAATGGCGCGGGCGTTCGGATTGCCGATCATCTGGGGAACCGATCCCAACCTCGACGGTCGATCGCTCTCCGTGGCGCGCGACGCGTGCGTGCCGGCGATCTACGCGGAATATCTCGGCGGAGGCGGCTGCGATCCGTCCGGCGTCGATGCCTACGTCGCGGGCTGCCTCCGCGTGCTGGCCGACATGGGCGTGATCGCCGACACCCCGGCCGCGAACGGGGATTCGCCGATTATCATCGAAGACGCCCAGCCCGGCTCCGGGCACATGCAGGTGAACCATCCCTCGCCAGCCGAAGGGTTCTTCGAACCGGCGGTGACTCTCGGACAAACCGTCCACGCGGGTCAGATCCTCGGCACCGTCACCGATCTCCTCGGTCGCGAGTCCCGATCGATTCCCGCGAACTCGTCGGGTCTCGTTCTCGTCCTGCACACCTTCGCCCGCGTCGAAGCCGGCACGAGTGTCGCCGTCATCCTGCCGACCGAACTCGCCGGGGGCCGCCCGTGACCGTACTCGATTATCTCGTCATCGCCCTGTACGGGCTTGGCTTGATCGCCATCGGGCGCCACTACGCCCGGCAGGTCCGCACCGCGGACGACTACCTACTTGGCGGGCGGTCGATGAATCCGCTGATGATCGGCCTGTCGCTCTTCGCCACGCTCACGAGCACCCTGACGTACCTCGCACTGCCCGGCGAGATGGCGAAGAACGGCCCGGTCGTCTTCGCCGAACTCCTCTCGTTGCCGTTCGCCTTCGCCATCGTCGGCTGGCTGTTGATCCCGCGCATCATGGCCCAACGGGCGACCAGCGGCTACGAACTGCTCGAAGCCCGGCTCGGCCTGACCGGGCGGCTGCTTGGCGCCTCGATGTTCATCCTCCTCCGCGTGTTCTGGATGGGGTCGATCCTGTACGCGACCCTCAGCGTCGTGCTGATTCCGCTGCTGGAACTGGATCCGAACTGGATGCCGGCGCTGAGCCTGGCGATGGCGGCGATCACGCTGGCGTACACGGCCGGAGGGGGCTTCAAGGCGGTCGTGGTGACGGATGCGATCCAGGCGGTGCTGATGTTCCTCGGCGCAATCGCGACGATCGTCATTGCCACGATCGCGCTTGGCGGAGTCGGTGCCTGGTGGCCGACGTCCTGGCCGGCGCACTGGCCCGAACCCAAGGTGCTGCCGGCGCCGGGATCCTCGCGCACGGTCGTCGGCGCGTTCTGCGCCATGCTCGTCTGGCTGACCTGTACCGCCGGTTCGGACCAGATGGCGATCCAGCGCTACTTGGCCACGAAGGACGCGGCGGCGGCCCGCCGGTCGTTCGGTATTCAACTGCTCTCGACCATACTGAGCGTGGTCCTGCTGGGCATCGCCGGGCTGGCGGTGATGGGTTACTTCCAGGCCCGACCCGAGGCGCTGAAGGCCGGGTGGACGATCGCGACGGACGCGGACAAATTGATGCCGCATTTCATCGTGATCGCCCTGCCGCCGGGGCTGACGGGGTTGGTGATCGCGGCGATCCTGGCGGCCGCGATGTCGAGCTTGTCGAGCGGGTTGAATTCGACTTCGGCCGTAATCGTCCGGGACTTTCTCGGCCGCGCACGCGGTCGGGAGATCCCATCCATCGAGGAAGTCCGGTGGGCCAGGATCATCTCCGTCGTGGTCGCCGCGCTGGCCGTGGGCCTGAGCCTCATCGTTGGAAGCCTGGCGTCGAACCTCCTGGAACTTTGCTTCAAGGTGGTGAACCTGTTGAGCGCGCCGATATTCGTGCTGTTTTTCCTTGCGATGTTCGTCCCGCGCGCCACGTCCCGCACGGCCGTCGCGGCCACGATGGCGAGCGTGGCGGTCGCGGGATTGGTCGCGTTCGGCTGGGGGGCGAAGTGGTTCCTCTGGTCGCCGCCGGCGGCGCTCGTCGCCGGGGTGGTGGTCGGCACGCTGGCGAGCCGGTTCACTTCTTCGATGCGGCCTTCAGCTCCGCAGTGAGTGGTCGATAGATCGTTTCGGCCAGCTGCGCGATGGCACCGCGATCGCTGGGATCGCGGGCTACGTCGCCATAGGCGGTCAGTGCGTTGTAGATCGATTCGGTCGCCTTCTCGAGATGCTGAAGCTCGGCGTCCTTGTCACCCGCTTTCCGGGCCGCGCCGGCGAGCCGAGTCGCATCGAGGCAGTTGAAATATTGGACGGCGAACTCGCATCGCTTCGCGTAATAGAGCAGTACCGGCCGGGCCGGATCGTTGTACGTCGCCCGGATACCGCGATACATTTCGTCCATCGCCCCGGCGTAGTGCTTGCCCGCCTTCTTCCACCACTCTGGCGGCGCGTCGCCGGACTTCAGCAGGTTTGCGACGAAGTCCGGGGACAACACGAATTTGATGTCGGCCGCTTCCACGAGCTTCTCGGCTTCGTCGAGCAGGCCGATGCCGAGCAGCACGCGCTCCGTGGACGCGGTGCCGACGATCGGCGTGAAGTATTGCGTGAAGGCGTCCTTCGCGGTCAGCTTCGGATCGAACGTCCGGCGCGCGAGGAGATAGACCGCCGGGCCGAGATCGCCGGGCACTTCGGCGGTGATGTCGAACCCCATGCCATCCGACAAGGAATTGAGGGGAACGCGGGGGAGAAATCCGCGCATCGAAATCCGAGCCAATCGCATCTTCGAAAGCGGCTCCACGGCCAACCCGAACTCTACGGCGGATTCTGCTATGCCGCGCTCGAGGGCCTGCGAGGCCGTCTGGCGTTCGTCTCCCGTCTTGCCGAGGAGGTCCGCGTTGTCGAACTCCTTCGCGCCCTTGAACGCCTTGCGACCCGGCGTGTCGCCAGCGACGGGAATCGGTTTCCAATCGTTCGACGATCCGAGTTGCACGGAGTTGAATTTAAGCTTCGCCAGTTGGCGGAACAGGGTCTTGTAATCGGCGAGTCCCCAGCCGGCGTAGCTGGTCGGCGAGGTTCCCTTGAGGCTCCAAGCCCGAACGATCGTTGCGGGTTCGAACTGCATATCGATGCCGTCGAGCTTCAGTTCCGGCCGCTTCTCCGGCAGCACGTCGCCGTGGAGGAACGGGCGGATGCCGAAGTGGTGGCCCAGTTCATAAGCAGCCCACAATGTCGCGACCGGCGAGCCGCCCCCGACGACCAGCGCCTTGCGATCCTTGAGGGTCACGCTGCGCAAGAGGTGTCCTTGATCGCTGTGTTTCGGCCATCGATCGCCGAGGATTTCCTTCACCGCCGGGTTGGTGGTCGGGCTGCCGACGAGGATGACATGTTCGACGCCGTCCGGGACCTTCGATTGGATGATGGATTCGGCCGCGAAGAGTTGTTTGAACTGCGCCGCGATCTCATCGGCCGCGAGGCGTTCCAGCTTTGGCGCATCGGGACCGACCACGACTCCGATCTTCGGCCCGGCGAGCGCGAGCGAGTTGGACAGCAGGATCGCGATGAGCGCGGGCAATGCGAATTTCATCGGTTGAATCTCCAAACGAGGTCGCGAAATGCAATCGAAAAACGTTCGCGACGCGATGTCTTCAGTCCGAAGGACTGGGAGTGCTTAGCCCAGGGCAACGCCCTGGGTTCGCGGTTGCAACCACCCGCAGCCTGAAGGGCTGCGACCATTCGCGATCCGCAAGCTCTTGTCGCAGCCCTTCAGGCTGCGGTGTGGTTTGCATTGCGGACCCAGGGCGGCGTCGCTTCGCTCCTGGCCCTGGGCTACGCACTCCCAGGCCTTCGGCCTGGAGAGGGGGTGCCGCCAATGTTCACGACATGTGACCATTCGTGCTGTGCGACTACTTCTTCCCCACGCAGTACAGTTTCTCGCGCGTGCGGATGAACAGGCGACCGTCGGCGATGGCGGGCGTCGCGATGATCTCGCCGCCCATGTCGTTCTTGGACAGCACGTCCAGGCTCGCGCTGTCCTCCAATACCATCACGAATCCATTGCGACCCGCGATGAACACCTTGCCATCGGCCGCCACCGGCGATGCGTACTGGTCGCCGAAGTTGTTGATCCGCTCCAATTCCCAGTTTCGCTGGCCCTTCGCGATGTTCAGCGACGTCGAGAGTCCCCCGGCTTTCACGACCAGCAGCCGGTCGCCCGACACCAATGGCGAGGCGAGGTTCGATGGATACGGTTTCGTGACGTTCCAGAGCAGGTGCGTCTTGGTCACGTCGCCGGTACCCCCGCCCTTGATGGCCTGAATGATATTCCCGCCGCCGACCCGATTCCCCTTCGATTGAAACGCGGTGTCCAACTCGTCGCCGGCAATGAAACCGTCCTTGTTCGTGTCCGAGGCATCGAAACGATTTTGAAATTCCTTGGGAACTTCGTCGCGGGACAGTTTCTTGTCCTGGTTGGTGTCCATCCATTCCAGCAGGGCGAACTTGAGCGTCCGCGTGCTGTCGCCGTAGCTCTGAACCGCGACGTAGACGACGCCGTCCTTCACGGCCGGGGTGGTCATCACGGTGCGAACGAGCGTATTGCAGGTCCAGCGTTCCTTGCCATTCGCCGGGTCGTAGCCGATCATCTTTCCGGTTCCCGCGACGACGATATCCGTCTGGGTCTTCGTCTCACAGATCACGGGCACGGCGTAGCCGGCGAGCACGTCCTTACGCGGCGTCTTCCACCGTTCCTTGCCGGTCGCCGCGTCCACGCAGAGCAGGTACGGGTTCAAGTCGTCGTCCTGGCAGAACAGGACCGAATCCTTAAAGACGACCGGCGACGAAGCCGCGCCCCAGTCCATGAGGTAAGACGGCTTGGGCAGTGGACAGGTCCAGGCGTCCTTACCGGACTCGGCGTCGAACGCGCGGAGGCCGAGCGTGCTGAAGTAGACATAGACGCGCTTCCCGTCGGCCGCCGGGGTCGACGACGCATGGCTGTTCGGCGGCGTGATGCGCGGGAGCGCGCCGGTGTCGAAGTCGCGCCGCCAGACCGGTTTGCCGGAAGCGGAATCGTGCGCGAAGACGCTGAATGTCTTCGGTCCGGTCATCGCGGTGGTGAATACCTTCCCCGACGCAATGATCGGAGACGCGATCCCTTCGCCGAGGTCCGCCGACCAAACGACATTCTCCGTCTCCGAGAATTGCGCGGGCAGATTCTTGCTGGTCGAGACGCCGGTCGCATTCGGGCCGCGAAATCCGGGCCAGTCTTCGGCGTGCGCGGTCGTGCCGATTGCCAGCAGCCCGAGCGAGGCGATCCACAAGCGAATGAGCATCTCGGCGTTCTCCGGTCCGGCACGGCGATGGTGGTTCCCAGCATAGTCGCATTAGCCGCCGCGTGCCACGATGCAATCGCCCACGAGTTTACTTTGGTTTCTCCGTCGCCCCCGCGCCGCCGGCGCCCCGCAGGCACAGGCCGCCGTCCACCACGAGTTCCGTGCCGGTGATGTAATCGGCGTCGTCGGAACACAGGAACGCCGCGGCCCGGCCGATGTCTTCGGGCAAGCCCAGTCGGCCCCACGGCAGCGATGGCCCGGCCTGCGAGATTGTCTCGCTGCCGAAGGTGGCGTGCTCGCCAGGCGTGTCGATCCAGCCCGGCTCGATCACGTTCACGTTGATCCGGTGCGGCAGCAGCTCGGCGGCGATGGTGCGTGCCATGTGCGTCAGCCCGATCTTGGCTGCGTTGTAGGCGACGCTGCGCGCGAATGGAATGCGCGCGTGCACGCTGGAGACGAACACGATCTTGCCGCGACCACCCCGTGCGACCATGTGTCGCGCGACGAGCTGCCCCATGTGGAACCCGCCGAACAGCGTCCCCTTCAGCACCCGTTCGAAGAGGTCGGGATCGTAATCGAGGAAGTCGCCGCGGCGCGAATACGCCGGATTGCTCACGAAGAGGTCGAGCCGGCCGAAGGCTTCGATGGCGCGGGCGGCCACCGACTCGCACGAAGGGCGCTCGAACACGTCGCCCTCGATCAGGACGGCCTGGCGACCCATCGCGCGAATCTCCGCAACGGTCGCCTCCGCCTCCGGCGAGGCGGTGAGATCGTTGATGGCGACATTCGCGCCGGCGCGGGCCAGCTCGAGCGAGCAGCCCTTCCCGATGCCGCGCGCGGCACCGGTAACGAGCGCCGTCTTGCCAAGCAACTTCATGCGATTCGCTCCAGAGGTTCGAGGCAACGTACCCCGGCACGGTCCGGCCAGCAAGTGATGGAGTCCCGCGCAATCGCGGGTACAATGCGGCGTATTGGATTGGCCAGGGGAATCGATGAGCATCTGGCGATGGTCGCAATGGTTGGACGCCGTGCCCGAACACGCCCGCATCACGCTGGGCGAGGGGAATACCCCGCTCGTCCGCTCGCGGCGCATCGGGCCGGCCGCGGGCTTGAGCCGGCTTTACTTCAAGCTCGATTTCGCCACGCCGACCGGCTCGTACAAGGATCGCTTCGCCGCCGCGGCCGTCTCGCACATGGTCGCCGCCGGGCAGACGCGCTGCGTCGCCACTTCCAGCGGTAATACCGGCTCGGCTCTGGCCGCGTACTGCGCCGCCGCCGGAATCGAGTGCCGGATCGCGATCGTCGAGACGGCTCCGGAGGGGAAGCTGCAGCAGATGCTCGCCTACGGGGCAAAGCTCGCCCGCATCCGCGGCTTCGGCATCGACCCGACCGTCAGTTCCGCGGTGATGGACACGGTCCACCGTCTCGGCTCGCAACCCGGTGCGGCCGTGCAGATCAGCGCCTTCGCCTATAGCCCGCTTGGCATGTCGGGCGTGAAGACGATCGCGTATGAATTGAACGAACAACTCGGTTCGGACATTGACCATGTCTTCTGCCCCGCCGGCGGCGGCGGAATGGTCGTCGCCGTTGCCCGTGGCTTCGACGACCTCATTCGAGACGGCAGGATCGCAAACGGTCCGCGAATCGAGGTCGTGCAGCCGGTCGGGAACGACACGATCGCGACGCCGTTGCGGGAGAAGTCCGCGCCGCGCAACGTGACCTGCACCACCAAAGTCAGTGGCCTTCAGGTACCGACCGTCATCGACGGCAGGCTGGCCTTCGAGGCGGCCCGATCGTCCGGCGGAACCGGGCACGCCGTTTCGGATGACGAGGTCTGGGCCACCCAGAAGCGGCTCGCGTTGGAGGAAGGGATCTTCTGCGAGCCGGCCGCCACCACCGCGCTCGCAGGGGCGCTTGCCGCGGCCCGCGACGGTTGGCTGGCGCGCGACGCCACGATCGTCTGCGTTGTCACCGGCTCCGGCTTCAAAGACCAAGCCTCCATTCAGCGGATGCTGGACGGAACGACGTGCCCGCTGATCGAAGCAGACGATTTCGCTCGGCTATCCTGACCGGCTTCGAGAGTGCAATGCGAAAAGTCCATCGGGTCCTGATCGTCGGCGTCGGATCGATCGGCGAGCGGCATGCGCGCTGCTTCGCCGCCACCGGCCGCGCGGCGGTTTCGATCTGCGAAGTGAACGCCGAACTGCGATGGATCGTGGCGGATCGCAATGCGATCGCGGAAACCTTCGCCGATCTGGATGCGGGTCTTGCGAGTCGTCCCGAGGCCGTCGTGATCTGCACGCCGGCGCACCTCCACGTTCCCATGGCGCTCGCGACGATCCGAGCCGGCATCCCCGTTCTGATCGAGAAGCCGCTGAGCACCCGCTTCGACGGCGTCGACGAATTGATCCACGAAGCCGAAGAGCGGCATATCGTCGCGGGTGTCGCCTACGTCTATCGCGCGCATCCGGTCCTTATCGCGATGCGCGACGCGATCCGCTCCGGCCGCTTCGGCGAGCCGGTGCAGGTCGTCGCGCAGTGCGGTCAGCATTTCCCGTTCTACCGGCCGGCGTATCGCACGATCTACTACAACGACCGGGCGACCGGCGGCGGCGCGGTGCAAGACGCGCTCACGCACGTCGTGAACGCGGCCGAGTGGATCGTCGGCCCGGTGGATCGACTCGTCGCGGATGTCGGCCATCAGGTGCTCGACGGCGTGACCGTCGAAGACACGGTCCACGTCCTCACGCGGCACGGAAGAGTGATGGGCAACTTCAACCTGAACCAACACCAGGCACCGAACGAGACGACGCTCACGGTGATCGGCACCCGCGGCACCGTGCGTTTCGAAGCGCATGAATGCCGCTGGCGCTGGGCAGCCGAACCCGGCGCGCCGTGGACCGACGAAGCGGGTCCGGCCCTTGAACGGGACGCGCTGTTCGTCCGCCAGGCCGGGGCCTTCCTTGATGCGGTCGAAGGGACGGGCGCCGTGGCCTGTCCGCTCGCCGACGCGCGCCAGACGCTCGCCGTCAATCTCGCCATCCTCCGCTCGGCCGATCGCGGCGGCTGGGAAACGATCGCCGACAACCCGTGAGGCCCACCATGCGCGGACTCGTGTTGCTTGCCGTGTTCTCGGCGATTCCGATGCAGGCTGCGGAACCGGTGCCACTCGATGCGGCACTCCGCGATCGTTGCGTGAAGATCCTGCGCGACGGGCTGACGTCGGACGAATTCTGGCCCGCAATGCACGCGGCCGAAGCGCTCACGCTCGCCGGGCATGGCCGGGAGGTGCTCGATGCGATTGCGAAACGGACGGAATCCGACGACCAGAAGCGGTGCGGACTGGCGCGCGAGGCCGTGCGTGCCGGCGACCGGTCCAAGCTTTCCATTCTCTTCGCGATTCTCGACAAACCCGGCTCGAACGGCCATACGCACGCCGCCGAAAGCCTCTTCAAGATGGCCGAGGTCGGCGACGGAACGAAACTGCGGGCCGCCTTCGCTCAGAGCGAGAATGTGAAGCTGAAGCTGATGGCCGCGGCCGCTCTCGCCCGGTGCGGCCATCCGACGGCGCTGGTCGCGGTACGCGCGATGCTGGCCGATCCCGATCGCGAGAATCGCAAGGTCGCCGCGTGGATCCTCGGTCAACTCGGCGCGCGATCCGATGTGCCGTCGATTCTCGCCGCCTTCAAGACGGAAACCGACCCGCTCGCACAGGCCTATGCGGTCAACGCCCGGGCGCTGCTCGGCGATGACGCCGCGAACAAACAACTGCTCGCGAATCTGTCCGCGAGCGAACCGGCCGTAAGAACCTATTCCGCCGAGTTCGCCGGCTATGCCCGACTCGACGGCGCGCGCGACGCGCTCGTCCGCCTGCTGGACGACCCGACACTCGACGTGCGCGTCCGGGCGGCGCAATCGCTGATCGTGCTGTCGCAGTCCGCAGGCGCACTCGGCTTGCCCGTCGCGGCCGGCCGGCCGGTCCTCGTCCGGGATGTCTACCCGGCGACGGTCGCGAACCCCCGCTATTCCGAAGGTTCGGTCGCGGTCCGGACGGACGGTTCGCTCCTCTTCGCCATCACCGAATTCGTCGGGGGAGCCGCCGACGCGGCAACGGCCCGGATCGTCGCCCGCTCATCCCGCGACGACGGCCGCACCTGGGGCGAACCTCGCATCCTTCAAGAGAACACCGGCAAACAGAACGTCATGTCGGTCACCCTGCGCCGGTTGAAGCCGAACGCGGTCGACGGACCACTCGGCCTTTTTTACCTCGTCAAGAACGGGTCGACCGACCTGAAAGTCTTCTTCCGCATCTCCAACGATGACGGCCACACCTTCGGCCCGCCGACTCTCGTGACGGATCGCCCCGGCTACCACGTCATGAACAACGATCGGGTGACGGTGCTCGCGAACGGCCGCATCGTCTGCCCGGTGGCGTGGACGGCGGACGTCTCGAAAGGTGGCCATTTCGTCTGTCGCTGCTTCTTTTCCGACGATGAAGGGAAAACCTGGAAAGCCGGTTCGGACACCGTCGATGCGCCGAAGCGTGGAGCGATGGAGCCGGAGGTGCTGGAACTCGCCGATGGCAAACTGCTCCTGATCGCCCGCACGCAACTCGGCCACATTGCGACGGCTATCTCGAAGGATGGCGGCGACCACTGGGGCGAACCGGGACAACTCTCCGTGAAGGCTCCGGAAGCCCCCGCGACGATCCGCCGCATCCCGGCCACCGGCGACTGGTTGCTGGTCTGGAACGACACCTACGATGCGAAGGCGGGCCACGGCGGCGTTCGCACGCCCCTGACGGTCGCGATCTCCTCGGACGAAGGCCGAACCTGGAAGCAGGTCCGCAATCTGGAAACCGCCGCCGATCGCGGCTTTGCTTACACGAGCATCGCGTTCGTGAGAGATCGGCTCGTCCTCACGTATTACGTGAGCGAACCCAAGACCGGTCGAATCTCGTCCCGGTTCCGTTCGCTGCCGGTCGCCGATTTGTACGAACCGTCTCGTTGAGATGGCTGCGCGAACCGGGGAAACCGTTCGCGCTCGGAAGTGGTCTGTCGGTCCGATCCCCGCACAGACTCCCGACGGCACCCGCCGTCGGCCTGGCTTCGCGCGCCGCCGAGATTCATTGGCGCACGAGCGGGCCGAGCTGGTTGCGCCGGAAGGCCTGGTTGAGGCCGGGGTCGATGACACACTCGTAATCCTGCATCTGCGCGACGACCAGTCCGTCGGCGTCGAGGAAGTCGATGTCGGCGCGGGCGAACGAGCCGTTGTCGCGCGTGACGCGGATGACGATGCGCGCCGGTCCGGCGGGGAAGGCGCGACGGAACTGGCGATAGCGGCCAAGGAAGCAGGGCAGCGAACCGGCGCCGTGCTGGGCATAGCTCCAGAGGATCATCATCTGGAAGCTGGTATCGAGCACGAGCGGCTCGGCGACCCAGCTGCCGCGGAGCGGATTGGTAAACCATTCCGCGGGCGCGGGCGAGGGGTACGCTGTGCCGATCAGGGCGGTTTCGGCGAGGCCGTCGATCGACTCGATGCCGTGCAGGTCGGGTCCGTGGAAGAGGAAATAGCGGTAGACGTCTTCGATGGGATGGGGGTACGGCTGCACGTCGGGCGGACGGTCGACGGCGGGGGCCTTGGGCAGGGCGCTGGCGAGGATGACCTCGGCGCGGGAGTGGATCACTTCGCGGCCATCGCGGCGGCGACCGCGCAGTTCGACGGGGACGGTGAAGCCGGCGTCATGTTTGACGGCGCGCCCGGCCATCAGGCGGAGCATGCTGGGGACGGTTTCGTCGACCATGACGCCGTGGGTGATGCGGAGATCGTTGAAGCCGTGGAAGACGAGTCCGGGGTTGCCGTGGAGCGCGGCGTGCGCGAGCCACTCCATGTGGACGGCCATGGGGAGCACGGCGCGGCCATCGAGCACGTGGGAGCGGAGGATCGGGTGCGTGGCGACGTCGACGGCGCGCTCGAAGGCGAGCGACCACTCGACGGGTGCGACGGGCGGGCCGGTGAGGGGCGCGGGGGTATTGGCGCCGGCAATCGTCGGTTGGCGATTGGTTGCCGCGATGTGCGCCGAACCGGATTGCGAGCCGCGGGGCTTGGGCCCCAGTGCGACGACTTCGACGGAGCGGCCGGCCGCGCCCAGTTCCTGCACGGCGAACGTGCCGCCCTCGGCGAGCGGGATCAGCCCGACCCCTTCGGATTCGAAGAGCTTGCGCAATCCGGGGGTCACCATGCCGCCGTCCCACGGCCCCCAGTTGATGGCGACGACGCGGGCGGTGGGCCGCTTGCGTGCCTCGGCCTGCGCGATCTTGTTGAGCACTTCGTTGGCGGCGGCGTAGGCAAGCTGACCCGTGCGACCCAATCGGCCGGTGATCGAACTGAACAGCACGACGGCCTTGAGCGGTTCGCCGCCGAGAAGGTCCAGCAGGTTGCGGACGCCTTCGACCTTGGTGTTGTAGACGTAGTCGAATTGTTCCGGGGTGAGTTGTTCGATCTTGCGGTCGGCGAGGACGCCGGCACCATGGACGAGGCCGGTGATCGGGCCGAATTTGACCTGCGTCTGGTGGAGGAGGTCGGCGACGGCGCGGCCATTGGAGACGTTGACGGCGAAGTAGGCGGCGCGGCCGCCGGCGCGTTCGATGCGGGCGAGGGTGGCGCGGATTTCCCGCTGCGCGGCGAGGCGGGCGTGCTGGTCGGCGATGGCCTTGGGCGTGGCGTCGGCGCCGAGCTGGTCGGCGATGGCGCGCTTCATGGCGGTCTCGTCGACGACGCCGGCGAGCCAGGCCGGTTCCGGCCCGGTCGGCGCCGGGGTTCGCCCGGTCAGGATCAACGTCGGCTTGAAGGCCTCGGCGAGGGCGACGGCGACTTCGGCGGTGACGCCGCGGGCGCCGCCCGTGATGAGGACGACGTCCTGCGGGCCGAAGACCGCGCCATGGGACGTGCTGCGCCGGGCGGTGCGCGCCAGTTCGAGCGTGCAACGGTGCGAGGGCGTGATACCGACTTCGATCGGCCCGCCGGCCAGGAGTTCCTCGACGACGGCGGCCGCGGCGGCCGCGGGCGAATCCGAGGCGAACCCGGGCTGGAGATCGATCGCCTTGCAGGCGAGTTCGGGCCATTCCCAGCGGGCCGTCTTGACGATGCCGGCGAGGCCGCCGGTCGCCGGGTCGGCGGTGGGCGGCATGTTGGTGAATCCAAAGGTGCCATCGAGGCGCGCGACCGTCACGAGGATGGCGGTGGCGCCGCCCCGGGCGGACTGGCGCAGGCGCGGTCCGGCGGATTGCAGCCATTGCAGGGCGAGGCGGTTGACCGGCGGCAGCGGCGCCGAAGCGGGCGGGGCGATCAGTACCAGCCCGGCCAGCGGGCCGCCCGGTCGCGGCGTGGTAGCGGAACTCCAGGGCAAAATGCGCGCGAGATAGCCGAGTTGCCCGAGTTGCACTGCGATCTCGCGCACCACCGGCTCGTCGTCCGCGACCAGCCAGATTTCCCCGCTCTCCGGCAACGGTACGGGCGCGCGCCCGGCTGCCAGGTCCAAGTCGATGATCTGCACGATGCTGCGCTCGACCGTCTCGACCGGCGGCGCCGTGCGCGGCGGATCGAGCGGCAGTGGCGGTTCCGAAGGTGCGAGTGCCAGCGCCGAGTCGGAGAGTGCCGCCGGAACGATGCCCCCGGCCACGCGCTCCGTCTTTGGTGCGTTCATCTCGGATCGCGGCTGCGCCAGCTCCACTTCAATTGCCGATTGGGCCAGCAGGTCCAGCGCGTGCGAATCCATCGCCAGCGCGGAACTCGACGGCGGTTCCGGGATCAGTTCCGCCGGGCGGATCGTCACCTTCTTGGTCGTCGGCCCCGATTCGTTCGCCGGTCGCGGCTTCAATACCACGGGCTCCGCCGCCAGCAGGTTCGCCACGTCGCGCAGCGTCTGGAGTTGTCCGAGTTGCTCGGGCTTCACCGGCTTCGCACCCGGCAGTCGGTCCTGCAGCGCCGAAAGGATTTCAACCCGCTTGATGGAGTCGATGCCGAGGTCGGTATCCAGCCCCATGTCCAGGTTCAGCATGTCGGTCGGGTAGCCGGTCTTTTCGGCGACGACGGCCAGCAGCGTGGTCGCGAGGTCGTCGACCGGCAACGAAGGCACCGCCCGCGCGACCGGCACCGGCACCGGCGTGGGCCGCGGTGCCATCGGTGCGGCGGCGGCCACCGGCGCGGAGGGCCCTGCGATCAGATTCGCCACGTCGCGCAGCGTCTGCAACGAACCGAGATGTTCGGGTTTCACGGCCGCCGAGCCGGGCAGCTTCTCCTGGAGGGCCGAGAGGATTTCGACACGCTTGATCGAGTCGATGCCGAGGTCGCCGTCGAGGCTCATGTCGAGGTTCAACATGTCCATCGGATAGCCCGTCTTCTCGGCGACAATGGCGAGCAGAACGGGCGCGACGGCCGGCGCGGCACTGCCGTTTCGTTCCGGCTGAGGCGGCGGCGGCGGCGGTGGGACGATCGCTTGGGGTGGAACGGGCGGGAGGATCGGCGGCGGAGCGAAGGTCGGCAGCGGAGTCACGGCGATGGGGGGCGGCAATGGCGCGGCCGGCAACGGTGCGACCGGCAAAGATGCCCCGCCGAATAGCGATTGTTGTTGCATCACGAGTGCCGCGAGCGTCTGTTGCGCCTGCATTTGCGCTTCGAGGAACTGCTTGTGCAGGCGGGCCGTCTCCTCTTGCATCCGCTGGAGGGCCGCGAGGGTTTGTTGGACCGTGGAGAGCGGCGTCGGCGAAGACTCGGCCATGGCGGGTGTACCGGGCGAAGGAACGATCGAGCGCGGGATGGGCGGGCGAGCCGGTCGTTTCGGCCGCTGCGCGAAATAATTGGCTCCGTTCAACGGCACCGTCAGTCCGGGTTTCCCGGAGGCCGAGGTCGGGCGGCATCGGCTGCCGGCTTCCCAGGCGGCGAGAGCGACCGCGTGGCCGCGCGCCGCCAGACGGGCCAGGACATCCGCCAAGTCTAGCACACCGGATCGCCGTCCGCCCGACGAGTCCAACGCGAGAGCGAGAATTTCGGGCGCGGCGGGAACCCCGTCCGCCGGTTCGGCCACGATCGCGCGCACCAGTTTCGTCAGCACGTTCCCCGGCCCGACTTCCACGAAGGTGCGAATTCCGGCCCGGATCATGGCACGCACCTGCGCGACGAACTCGACGGGCTTGGCGAGTTGTTGCCCGAGCAGGTCGCGAGCCAGGCTTGCGTCGGCGGAATATTCGGCGGCGGTCGTGTTCGCATAGACGGGGGCGGCGGGGCGGAACTCGACCGCGTCCAGTGCGGCGCGGAACGGACCGGCGGCCCCGGCGACCAGCGGGCTGTGGAACGCCGCCGCGACCGGCAGACGGGCCGATCGCAGCCGCTTCGCGGCGAGTGCGGCCGCGAGCTTCTCGATCTCCGCCGTGGCACCCGACACCACCGTCTGGTTCGGCGCGTTCCGGTTCGCGAGCACGACGTTCGCGCCGCATTCGCCGACGGCTTCGTCGATCGCCGTGACCGGCGCGAGCACGGCGAGCATCGTGCCGGCGTCGCCGCGGCGGCCCTGCTCGGCCATCAGGTCCCCGCGCAGCCGCGAGAGCCGCGTGAAGTCGGTGGTGGAGATTCGACCCGCCGCCGCGAGCGCCGTCAGCTCGCCATAGCTGTGCCCGGCGAAGGCGTCGGCAGACACGCCGAAACGGGATCTCAAGACGTTCCACGCGCCGAGGCTCACCGCGCCGATCGCCGGCTGCGCCACGTTGGTCGCCCGCAGCGCGTCGTCCGCCTTCGTCTTCGCATCCGGTGCGAAGGATGTTGGCGGATAGACCTTCTCGGCCACGTCCGGTACTGCTGCGAGCGACTCGAGCATCTCCGGGAAGAGGCAGGAGAGTTCGCGGAGCATCCCGACCGTTTGCGAACCCTGGCCGGGGAAGAGCACGCCGAGCTTGCCGGCGACCGGTCCGCTGCCGTAGTGGGCCGCGTCGGTCGTCCATTCGTTCGCATGCGGATTCGTCGCGAGCTTGTCCTTCGCGACGGCGACGAGCCGGGCAAGATCGTCCCCTTTCGATGCGACGAGCACGAGCCGGCAGTTCGCTGATGGAGAAAAGGATGCTCGGGCCGCCTCGGCCTGTCGCGTGAATTCGTTCCAATCGGTCGGTACCCTCACCAGCGCGACGGCGAGTTCCTGCGGCGTCGCGGCCGACATCGGATAAATCTGCACGCGCCCCGACCAGTCGATTTCGGATTTCGCGGGCTTGTACTCTTCGAGCACGGCGTGGAAGTTCGAACCGCCGAAGCCGAACGCGCTGACGCCGGCGCGGCGCGGGTGGTGCGCGTTCGGCAGCCACGGCCGCATCTGCGTATTCACGGAGAACGGAGAATCGGGCGCGTTCAGCGGATCGACAGGCTTGCTCACCTTCAGAGTCGGCGGCAGCACCTTGTAATGCAGCGCGAGGGCCGCCTTGATAAGGCTGGCCGCGCCCGCGGCGGCCTTCGTGTGCCCGATCTGGGATTTGACGGAGCCGATCGAACACCAAGGTTTCGTGGCCTTGCCGAAGACGTCCGTCAGCGCGCTCGCTTCCGTCGCGTCGCCGACCTTCGTGCCGGTGCCGTGCGCCTCCAGCAACTCGATCGTGTCCGGCGTCACGCCCGCGCGGCTATACGCATCCTGGAGACAACGCTTCTGCCCTTCCGCCGACGGGGCGTAGATCGCGTTCCCCTTGCCGTCGCTGCTCGTGCCGATCCCCTTGATGACGGCGTACACCGTATCGCCATCGCGCTCGGCGTCGGCGAGCCGCTTCAGCACCATCATGCCGAGGCCTTCGCCGAGGATCGTGCCGTCGCCATTGGCGTCGAACGGCTTCGAGTCGCCGGACTTCGAGAGCGCCGGCGTCTTGCTGAAGCACATGAACATGAAGATGTCGTTGAACGTGTCGGCCCCGCCGGTGACGACGACGTCGGCCTTGCCCGTCTGCAGTTCGAGCGCCGCGAGGTGCACGGCGGAGAGCGAACTGGCGCACGCGGCATCGACGACGCAGTTCGTTCCGTGGAGGTCCAGCTTGTTCGCGATCCGGCCCGCGACGACGTTGCCGAGCAGGCCGGGGAAGCTATTCTCCTGCCAGGGCACGTAGGCTTCGCCGATGCGATCGACGACATCCTGCGCGATGTCGTCCGGCACGCCGGAGTCCTTAAGGGCGCGCCGCCAGTGCGGGTGCCCGAGCCGCGCGCCGAGCGGGATGACGAGTTCGAGCGTGCCGGTGACACCGAGGATCACGGAGATGCGAGAGCGCGGAACCTTCGATTCTTCGCCGAGGAGTTTCGCGTCCAGAAGCGCCTGTTTTGCTGCGACGAGGCCGAGGAGCTGCGTCGTGTCGGTCGCTTCGATGTCCTTCGGTGGAAGACCGAATTCCAGCGGGTTGAAGTCGATCGTTGGAAGGAAGCCGCCGCGCTTCGCGTAGGTCATGTCCGGCGACTTCGGGTCGGCGTCGAAGTAGTCTTCCGGCTTCCAGTGCGTCGGCGGCACCGGCCCGATGCAATCGTCGCCGTGCTTCACGTTCGCCCAGTACGCGCCGGGACCGTCGGCATTCGGGAACAGGCAGCCGATGCCGACGATGGCGAGCGGGAGCGGTTGGTTGGCGTTCAATGTCATGATGTCGTTCAAGAACTCACGGCCGCGTTGTCTTGGTTTCGGCCCCGGATGGGGCCGCGGGTTGTAGCCACGGGTGGAGCGTAGCGCAACCCGTGGAAGTCTCGGTTTTCACGCTCGCCCCGGAGGGGCGAAGGAGCGTTCCTCTGCCCCTCCGGGGCAGTGTTCTCCGGCTCGATCACCACGGGTTCCGCTTCGCTCCACCCGTGGCTACAGTCCGGTGTCCCTCCGGGACACAAAGCCCATCGGTCTTCACTCCGCATTTCGCATTTCGCATTTCTTAGCGAAGCTTCGCTTCGATCTGCTCCAGTGACAGCGGTTCGCTCGGGAAGCAGTTGGCGGGCAGATGCACGCCCTGCACGGCCAGCGACTGCCGGCGGATCACCACGCACGCGCCGTAGAGCAGATTCATCGCCACGGCCGACACGGTGCGGTACTTGGGGTCTTCAAGGTACGTCCCCTTTACCCACTCGTTGAAGGCCCCCATCGCGGGGCCGCACCACACTTGATAATCGAGCTGCCGGCCGGCCTCCCCGGCGTTCGCCCAGCGCGAAGACAGGCCGAGGTACCAGCGGAACACGAGGGCCATCTTGTGCTTCGGATCGCTCTCGGCCTTCGGCAGTTGCGTCGGGTCGCGGCGCGCAAAGAATGCCTTCGTCTCGGCCCACACCTCGTCGAAGGAACGGCGCAACAAGTTCTTCTCGATGTTCGTCCGCTCCGCCGCCGGCACCGATTCCCACGACGCGAACGCGCGGTAGGTGTCGAAGAGCTTCTGCGCCCGCATCGCGAACATTGTGCCGCGCTTGAGCACCTGCACCTTCACGCCCATCTCGAACATGTCGGCGGCCGGGGCCATGATCGTGTCGGCCTGCCCGGCGTCCGCGAGCATCTTGCGCACGGCGTCGGACGAACCCGACTCGACGCACGCCTGATTCACGCTCCCCGTCACGACGTAGGCCGCGCCCATCGCGAATGCGCCCGCCACGCTCGCCGGGGTCGCGAGGCCGCCGGCGAGGCCGACGCGCACCGGCACCGCGAACCGGTATTGCTCCTGCAGCCGGTCCCGCAGCGCGAGCATCGTCGGCAACAGCGTGATGGCCGGCCGGTTGTCGGTGTGCCCGCCGCTGTCGGCTTCGACCGTCAGGTCGTCGCACATCGGCAGTTTCGCGGCCGCGTCCGCCTGCTCGGCGGTGATTTGTCCGGAGGCAACGAGTTCCTGGAGGACTTTCGCCGGCGGCGGCGACAGGAACTTCGTCGCCACCTCCACGCGCGAGACCTTCGCAATCACCCGGTGAACCACGAGCGGCAGACCCGCCGAGCCGCGGCGGATGCCGGCGGCGCGGTAGCGCACGATCGCCGGCGTGAGGTCGAGATACGCGGACGCCTCCACCAGTCGCACGCCGCGGCGGATGAACAGGTCGGCGACGGCAGCCTCGTGCGCCGGCTCGTTCGGGCTGTGAATCAGATTGAAGCAATACGGTAGATCGCCGAGCGAACCCTGGATGCGGTCGATAGCGGCGGCGACGCGTTCAACCGACAGGCCGGCGGCGCCGAAGCTGCCGAGCATGCCGTGGCGGCCCATCGCCTCGACGATCTCGGCGGAGCCGATGCCGTTGGCCATCGCGCCGGTCATGTACGGATAGCGCAGGCCGTAGGTGGTGGCGAACGCGGGGTCGCCGAGCATTTCGGGCGTGACAGACGGCGCGGTGGCGAGCAGCGGGAGGAATTCCGGCCCCGGCGAGGGCACGCCGATGCGCGTCTCGCCGCCGATGCCGACGGCGAGTCCGCCGGGAGATTGCACGACGTTGAACGGCACCTTGACGGAGCCGGCGATGGTACGGATGGCGTTCGGGTCGGTCGTGGGCGGGTGGCGTTCGGGTTTCCACCAGGCGAAGCCGATGCGCACCATCGACCGCGAAGTGGCGGCGGGTGCGGGCAGGCCGGGGGATGGCGTCATCGGTGCGGCGTCGCGGAAGGTCGAGGATTCGATCAGGGAATGGTTTACGATTCCGGCATCGCCGGAACAGCCTGCGCGGAGGGATGTGCCCGGGCAAAAAAACCGCGAACCCCGGAAGCGGGGCTTCCGGGGTTCGCGGCGGGATCGGACGGGACCGATGCGGGATCAGGCCTTCTTGGCGAGCAGCTTGCGGCGCAGGCCGAGGACGGGCAGCGCGGCGAGGGCGAGCAGCACCGCCGGGGGCGCGGGCACGTCGGCGGGCGGCGGGGCGTCCGGCGTCGTGACGTTCAGCGAGTCGAAGATCAGGTCGGCGGCTTGGCCGGCGGTGAAATCGAGCGTGACGCCGTTGACTTGCGTCAGGTCGCCGGTGCCCGTCAGGCCGGAGAGCGGCAGATCGACCGGCGAGAAGTCGGTGGTCAGCGGCAGGGTCGTCAGGCCGGTCAGGTTGCCGGTCGCGGTGGTCACGGTGATGGCGACCGGGATGTCGGCCGCGAAGCCGGAGTCGCCGGCACCAAGGAATTGCAGCGAACCGGGTGTGCCGCCGTCGGCGACGTTCGGGATGAAGTTCAGGGCGGTGGCAAAGCTATAGGCGATGCTCACGGTGCCCGCGCTGAAAACGTTGAACGACGCGCTGAACAACCCGTCGCCGACGCTGCCAGTGAGGGCGTTCGTGCCGGGGATGGCGGGGTTCGTGACGGTCAGCGTCACGGTGCGGGTGGTGCCGCCGCCGAGGTCGGTCACGATCGTCGTCGGATTGGCGTCCGGCCCGATGGCGTAGCCGGTGGCCGGCGTCGGCTGGCTGTAGTCGTCGATCAGAATGTCCGCCTTGGCTTGGCCGGCGGCTCCGAGAACCAATGCCGCCACGGCAATGGCCGCGCGACGCAAAGACAAGGTACGAAGGAACGTCACGATGAGACTCCTTGACTACGGCGACGCGAGGCGGTGGAACCGATCCAATATCCGTCCCGGACAATCGGGACCGGCCGCCCATTCGCTCACGAACGCGAAACACCAG
Organism: Gemmataceae bacterium; assembly: GCA_022842245.1. Taxonomy (GTDB): domain Bacteria; phylum Planctomycetota; class Planctomycetia; order Gemmatales; family Gemmataceae; genus Limnoglobus. The sequence goes on along the minus strand of JALHPZ010000015.1, from coordinate 87,792 downwards.
CCAACAGCGTTAAGGTATCCGGATGAGAATCCGGTTGCAACCGGAAATTCCGATCATGCCGATTGTGGCGATTCCGCGAGCAACGAAATATTACTGCAATCACGATGCCGATTTGGCTTAAATGGCAGGAAACCGGTTTGCTTTTCAGAAAATGCACTCTAGCTTCCGACCCGAGACACCCCGTTTGTCACTCCCGGCGCAAACTTAACTTAACAATTCGCGCCAACGCGCACTCTTTACGACCACTTTTCATGCAGGAGCGCAACTCATCTCGGCTCACCCGACTCGATTGACGACTATCGAGAATTCCGACAGCCTCGAAAAAACTGGAAAAACACTCTGGAAGGGTGCGGAACGAGGCTAGGCGTAGTGAATCTCGCAGCACCCCTTTGACCGATGATCCGTTCCCGTTCCGAACGAATTCGTCACATCCATTCGGATCAGCCATTGGATCCGAACCGGCTGTTTTGAAAGGGTTTGTGGTGAAATCGAGGATCATATCGGCCGGTTCGCGTCATTCCGCGGTGGGGTGGCGCGATGCGGCCGGAATGACAAAGGGAAGGTGAAGCCGCGTCGTTCGCCCAAGTCGAATGGATGCTTGGAAACTGCGGGAAATGACCAAAAGCCGAAACGGCGCGAACCGGTCGATACCGAATTCGCGCCGTCAGGGGGGTTACTTCTTTTCTTCCTTCTTCTCGTCCTTCTTCTCACCTTCCGCGGGCTTGTCGGTTCCCGGCGGTTGCTGCCGGGTCATGGCCTCCTGACCGCCCGGCGGCGGCTTGGCCGTGCCTTGCGTGTTCGTCTGGCCGCAGCCGGCCAGTAGGGCGACGGCCAGCAGGGCCGGCGCGATGAACTGCGATCGACGCATGGAGAGACTCCGGGGGAGAAACGGAAACGGTCCCGCCGTTCCGGGGCGTCACGGCCCCGACGGCGTTACTTCACCAGGTACTCGAACTTCGCGCGGAACTGGTCCGGCGTGAGCTTGACCACGTCCGCGAGGCCCTTCAAGCGGGCGGCGTCGGCGAAATCCTTCTCTTCAAGCCGGATCATGTAGCGCCGGGCACACTCATAGTTTTCGCTGCCGATGTCCACCAGCCGCGGCCGCATGCGCGACGTCGCCGGGTCGATCATGTCCTCGAACTTCAGCGGGACCATCTTGCCGCCGACGAAGCTGACGATGGCGCCGAACTGTTCGGCGTCCTTGGACATGAGGAACTTGACGGCTCCGTAGCCGAGGTTGCGCGTGTATTCGGCATCGAACGGGATCGGGTCGGCGCAGCGCAGTTCGTAGCCGAGGTCCTTGTCCATGATGGTGACCTTGATGCCGAGTTCCTTGAGTCGCAGTCCGACGCGGTTCTTGATGAGCCGGCCGAACTCGATTTCGCCGAGGCGCAGGTGGCCGTGGTCGTCGCGTTCGACTTCGCCGTAGCGTTTCAGGTCGTCGCCGAGGGCTTCCTTGAGTCCGTCCTCGCCGATGTTCTCGAGGATGCCTTCCGAGAGGATGGCGAGGCCGTACTTCTTGCCCTGGGCCCGGCGCTTGACGATGGCGCCGACGACGAGGTCGCAAACGTGGTCGAGCTTGATTTTCTTACCGGCGAACTCCTCGGAGATGATGGTGATGGCGGACGCGGACGCCTTGCCGATGCCGAGGGCGAGGTGCCCGGCGGCGCGGCCCATGCTGATGATGACGTACCATCGGCCGGTGGTCTTGGCGTCCTCGTGGAGGCGGCGGGCGAGCTCGACGCCGTGGTGGCGCGCGGTCTCGAAGCCGAAGGTGGGGATTCCGGGGGGAAGGGGCAGGTCGTTATCGATGGTCTTGGGGACGTGGACGCACTTGATTTTTCCGGCGGCGTGTTTATATACCTGGCTTCCGCTGAAGGCCGTATCGTCGCCGCCGACGGTGACGAGATACCCGACGCCCATCTTCTGGAAGGCGCCGATGACGTTGGCGAGGTCGGCGGCCTTCTTGGCGGGGTTGGTGCGCGCGGTGCCGAGCATGGACCCGCCACGCGTGTAGTACTGGGCCACCTCGCCGATGGTCAGCGGCTTGACGCGGCTGGTGTCGCCGTTGATGAGGTCCGAGAAACCGTCGCGCACGCCGTAAACGTCGAGGCCCTGGTTGATGGCTTCGATGGTGACCGACGAGATCACGCCGTTGATGCCCGGCGCGGGGCCGCCGCCAACGACGATGGCCAACCGACCGCGGGGTGTCGCACTGCTCATGGACGAATCGCCTCAAGTTACTGCGAGAGGATTGTTCGCTCTTAGCGTCGGATTCCCCCGCCGAATTTCAAGGGGAGTGATCCTCGCGCTCGCCTGCGCGCTGGCGTTCCCCGGCTGCAATTTCCTTAAACCCGAACGCCGCTGCGCTCCGCCCTGCCCCGAATCGTTGACCGATCCCGTCGACGGCACAAGGAATTCCAACGCCCCCTCCGCGGAACTTTTCCGACAACTCGCCGACGGCCTGCAAGGCCCCTCCCGGCCCATGCCCGACGGCAGCCGCATGTACAACGTCCTCGCCATCTCCGGCGGCGGCAAGTTCGGCGCCTACTCCGCCGGCGTCCTCGGCGGCTGGACCGAATCCGGCAACCGGCCCAGCTTCGACGTCGTCACCGGCGTCAGCACCGGCGCCATTGTCGCCGTCTTCGCCTTCCTCGGTCCCAAATACGACGACACCGTCAAACGCTTCTACACTACCGTCACTGACAAGGACATCTACCGCAAGAAGCCGCTCCCGTTCGCCCTGCTCGGCGACTCGCTGGCGTCCTCCGAGCCGCTGAAGCGCGGCATCGAGCGCGCCGTCACCCCGGAGTTGATCGCCGACCTCGCCCAAGCCCACGCGGAGGGCCGACGCCTGCTCATCGGCACCACCAACCTCGACACCAAACGCCTCGCCGTCTGGGACGTCAGTGCCATCGCCGCCGGCGACCGGTGCGACAAGCACGAACTCATCTCCAAGATCATCCTCGCGTCCACGTCGGTGCCGGGGCAGTTCCCCCCGGTGAAATTCGACGTGACGGTCAACGGGGTTCGCTACACGGAACTGCACGGCGATGGCGGTGCCTCCAGCGAAGTCTTCGTCCGCCTTGCGCACCTCAATGTTCCGTTGGAACAGCTCCGGGCCGGCCCCCGCCCGCTCGTCGGCTCCAATATCTATGCCATCGTCTCGGGGAAGGTTTTCGCCGAGCCGAAGTGTGTGAACCCCAACCTGTTCGGCATCCTCGGCGGTGCGATCACCTCGCTGGTCTCCGCGATGACGCAAAACGATCTGCTGCGCATTTACACCCTCTCATTGCTCACCGGGATGCAATTCCAGTTCACCGCGCTCCGGCAAGACTTCGTGGACGACGGTGGCCCGCTGAAGTTCGAACCGTTGATGCTCGCGCGGCTGTACGAGGAAGGACGCCGGGTCGGATTGCAAGGCGGTCGCGGCCCCGATTGGCGCACGCAGCCCCCCGCCGTGCTCCGGCACGAACAAGTCGTGCCTCGCACCGGCACCGAATTCGAAGGGCGCTGACGGCTTCCCATCGCCCCGCCCGCGCAGTTAGAATGCCGCCATGAGCGCCGTGCCAAAGTCCCGCAAGCTGACCGAATCGGAATACCTCGCCCTCGAGAACGCCGCCGCGTTCAAAAGCGAGTTCTTCAACGGCGAAATGTTCGCCATGGCCGGGGCACTGCCGCCCCACAACAAGATCAAAAGTCAATTCGAAGGCGAACTCTACATGCGCCTCAAGGGGGGGCCGTGTGGTACGACTTCAAGCGATCAACGGGTCAAGGTGGATCCGACCGGTCTCTACACCTACCCCGACATCGTCATCGTCTGCGGCGAACCCGAACTCGATCCGCTCGACCAAAGCACGATCGTCAACCCTCGCATCCTGATCGAAGTGCTTTCCGAATCGACCGAACACTACGACCGCACGATCAAGTTCGATCATTACAAGCAAATCGATTCACTGCGCGAATACCTGCTCGTGTCGCAGGACGAGCCACGTGTCGAACGCTACGTCCGCGGCGACGACGGGCGCTGGACGCACGACGCCTTCGTCGGCCTCGAGGCCACGTTCTCCCTCGAATCGGTGCCCGCCAAGGACATCCCCCTCGCCGACCTCTACCGCGGCATCGCGTTCCCGGAACGGCGGCGCTGATTACCGCACGGGGTTGATGTCCGCCGAGCTTTTGGGCTTCGCGAAACTCGCCGCCAATCGCTTCAATCCGTCCTCGACGCTCACACGCGGTGTGTACCCCAGGTCCCGCCGCGCCGCCGAGATGTCGTACCAGTGCGACGTTGAAAGTTGTCCGGCTACGAACCGCGTCATCGCCGGCTCCCCCGCGAATCGAAAAATCCGATAGACCGTCTCGAGATACCACCCCGCGCACTTCGCCAGCCAGACCGGCACCGTCTTCGTCACCGGATCAACTCCCGCGTCCGCGAGGATGCGGTTCAGGAAGTCCCACATCACCACTGGCTCGCCGTTGCTGATGAAGTACGCCTTCCCCGCGATCGGCGAGCCGATGTCGATCCGGTCGGCCGCAAGGAGGTGGGCCTCGGCGGCGTTGTCGATGTAGGTGACGTCGACCTTCGTCGGTCGCGTGCCGATGCGTTTGAGCTTGCCGAGTCGGGCGCGGGCGAGCAGGCGCGGGACGAGGTGCGGATCGCCGGGGCCCCAGATCAGGTGCGGCCGCAGCGCGACCGTCGCGAACTCCGGCCCGTTCGCGGCGAGGACGGCCTTTTCGGCGACGGCCTTCGTGAGCGGGTAGTACGAATCGGAATGCGCTGCCACCGGAGTCGATTCGTTCACACCTTCGAGGTCCCCACCGGTGTGGACGATGCTCGGCGTGCTGGTGTAGACGAGTTTGCGAATCCCGACCGCCCGGCACGCGGCGATCACGTTCTCGGTGCCAGTGATGTTGGTTGCCACATAGTCGGCGTAGCGGCCCCAGACGCCGGCCTTCGCGGCCACGTGAATGACGAGATCGCAGCCCGCCATCGCCGCCTTCAACGCTCCGAGGTCGGACAGATCGCCAAGCCGCTGTTCGACGCCGATCTCGTCGAGCCAGGCATTGCGGGAGCGCGTGTAGGAAATGGGGGTATCGACTCGTTCCTTCAGTTGGCGCACGATGGCGCCGCCGAGGAATCCGCCGCCACCGGTGACGAGGGCTTTCATGCCGGCCCTCCGTTCCACTTCGGGCCGAGTTGCTTGTCCGCCCAGACGGCCAGCTTCTCACGGAAGATCTTCGAGTTGTGGCGGACGTCGACCGGGAACAAGCCGGGGTAATCGAGAAAAGTCTCAATCGAGGAGGTCCGTTCGGATTTCATCGCTTGTGATTTCAAACAAGGCAACATCTCGACCCACGGCAGCGTAACTATCCTCGGACGAAGTCCTGGAAAATGAGCCGGGCTCAATCGTTCCACGCAAAGGACTGGCTTTACAACTCCTTCGCGTTCGACCCCGACTAGAGCCGTACGCGCGATACCGAAAATTTTGAGAAAGATCGGTTCCACCATGTCCGTGAACAGCGTCCCCTCCGGCGTCACGACGCGGTGGGATTTGCGACCGCAGAACCATAGCCGGCCGCGGTCGTCGAAGTAGCCGACATCGCCCATGCGGTGCAGCGTCTCGCCGGTTCGCGGATCGACGATCTTCGCGAGTTTCGTCGCGGCGTCGCGGTTGTGGTAACGCCTCGTCACCACCGGTCCGCGCACGACGATCTCGCCGACCTCGCCCGGTGGCGCGAGCAACTCTTCGCTCCAGTCCGCGATCGGTTCATCGCTCATGCGGATGATGTGGACGGTCATCCCCGCGAATGGCCGGCCGACGCAGATGCCATGGCCCAACTCGGTGAGGTGCCGCGTCTCCGCCAAGATTTCGCCGCTGCCGATATTCGCCACCGGCAGCGCTTCCGTCGCGCCGTAGGGTGTGAAGATCTGCACGCCCTCCGACAGATAGGAATTCGAGAAATCCTCGAGCGCTTCCGGCGACGCCGGAGCCCCGGCCGAGATCACGCGGCGAACGGTGGCGAGTTTTCGAGGCGAGTGATGCTGCGACAGCCGTCGGATCACGGCCGGGCTGCCGAAGAAGTTCGTCACGCGGTAGCGTTCCACGGTCGCCAGCGTCTTCGCCGGGTCGATGGTCGCGGGTCGGGATGCGTCCATATCGGGGATGATGCAGGTCATGCCGAGCGCCGGGCCGAACAGGGCGAACAAGGGGAATGTACACAGGTCGACCTCGCCGGGGGCGATGCCGTACTCGGCTTTGAGCATCTCCACCTGCGCCGTGAAGATACCGTGGGAATAAACCGCCCCCTTTGCCACGCCGGTGCTGCCGCTGGTGAAGAGGATCGCAGCCGTGTCGTTCGGTCCGACCGCCGGCGGATCGAACGGTTTCGATTGGCATTCCAGTTCCCGAAGCGATCGCGAGCAGAAGAAACGCCCCCGCCCGACGTTGATGGTCGTGCGAACGCTCCGCCGTCCCCAGCCGAACAGCCGCCGCGCCAGGTGCGCCTTCGCGATGCCGACGAACGCCTCCGGCTCCGCATCGGCGAGGCAGACGCCGAGATTCTTCACGCCCATGCCGGGGTCGATCATCACCGGCACCGCCGCGGTCTTCAGTAGGGCAAACGTCAGCGCGAAGAAGTCCAGCGACGGCGGCACCATCAGCGCCACGCGCATCCCATTCCCGATGCCGATTCCGTTCAGCCCCGCCGCGATCGCGTCCGACCGCGCGTGCAACTCCCGGAACGACAGGCTCCGCTGCGTACGCGCGTCCACGAGGGCGGCGCGCTCCGGATCCGCGACCGCAAGGACCGCCAGGTGCGACGACACGTTCACGGACGGTACGACCATGCCGGATTCCGGAGATGCCGGACGTGCGAGGGAGGAAATCTTCTTCCTGTTGTAGCACTCCCTTACACCGTCGCCCGACGCGCGGTAGCATAGGCGAAACTTCTCCCTCACATCATCCGGCACCCCGGAGGCTCGGTATGCCGCAGGTTCTTTCGCTCATCCTCGGCGGCGGTCGCGGTACGCGGCTCTTTCCCCTCACCAAACAACGCGCCAAGCCCGCCGTCCCCGTCGGCGGCAAATACCGGCTCATCGACATTCCCATCTCGAATTGCCTCAACAGCAAGCTCAACACCATCTACGTCCTCACCCAGTTCCTCTCCGTGAGCCTCCACCGCCACATCTCGAACACCTACAAGTTCGACATGTTCAGCAAGGGCTTCGTCGAAATCCTCGCGGCCCAGCAGGCCTACGACGACCAGATCGGCTGGTATCAGGGCACCGCCGACGCCGTCCGCCAGAACATCGCCTACATCAAGCGCGAAGAACCGGACGAAGTGCTCATCCTCTCCGGTGACCAACTCTACCGCATGGACTACCGTCAGCTCATCGAGACCCACCGCAAGAGCGGCGCGGAGGTCACGATTGCCGGCATCCCCGTGCCCGAAAACCAAACCTCCGCGTTCGGCCTCATGAAAGTGGACGACTCCGGTCGCGTGCTCGGCTTCGCTGAAAAGCCCAAGACCGCCGAGGCGCGGAAGCCCTACCACGTGCCGTCATCCTGGATCGACGCGCAGGGGATTCCTTCCAAGGGCCGCAACTACATCGCCAACATGGGCATCTACCTGTTCAACACCGCCAAACTCATCGAGATGCTGAATACCCCCGTGCCGGACAAGCTCCACAACGCCATGCTCCTTCCGCACGACTTCGGCTCGAACGTCTTCCCCAACCACGTCGCCGACCGGCACATCCACGCCCACCTCTACGACGGCTTCTGGGAAGACCTTGGCACCATCCGCAGCTACCACGAGACCAGCCTCGCCCTCGGCGAACCGGAACCACCATTCGACTTCTTCCAGCCCGAGGGCGTCATCTACACGCGCATGCGGAACCTCCCCGCCAGCCGCATCAACGGTGCCCGCCTCGATCACGCCACCGTGTCCGACGGTTGCGTCATCGGCGGCGGCAGTACGCTCGAGCATTCGTCCATCGGCGTCCGCAGCGTCGTGGGCGCGAACTGTCTGCTCCGCCACGTGGTCATGATCGGCAGCGACGGCTACGAGACAAAGGCCGAACTGGCGGAAAACCAGCGACTGGGCCGGCCGAACCTGAACATCGGCGAAGGGTGTCGGATTGAACGCGCGATCCTGGATAAGGACTGCCGCATTGGAAAGGGCGTGCGCATCCGCGACCACGACGGCGACGCGGATTCGGACGACCCCGCCGGCCGGTTCCACATCCGCGACGGCATCGTCTGCGTGCCGCGCGGAGCCATCATCCCCGACGGACTGGAAATCTAGGCGCGTTGACGCCCCGGCCCCGGGGTCATACGATTGAGAGACGCAGGCACCCGTAGCTCAACTGGATAGAGCATCGGTCTACGGAACCGAAGGTTGAAGGTTCGAATCCTTCCGGGTGTATTGAAGATAACCCCTTACAATAGAAGCGATTTCGCTTACCTCGGCACTCCGCTGGGCGCTACTCCGAAACACCCGAACTGTGCAACCGGTGCACAGTTCGACGGAGAGGCGAACATGAGGTGAAATCCTGTACCCAGCTACCTGAAACACGGCCAGAAAGACCTAGCCCGTGCCGTCTGGACCGATTCCACCAAACCCGTCGATTCCGACTCCTTCCCGGCAAGTTCAACTCTCTCGAATCCCTCGAAGCCTACGGACGTCTCGACGCGGAACTGGCTGACTCGCCGAAAGTGGTGATCAACTCGTCCAACAATTTGACCGTCAACGAACTGCTTGCGGCCTACTTGGAATTCGCGGCGAAGCACTACTCACCTGACGGCTCCAAGCCTTCGAAGGAACTCGTCAACCTGCGTTATGCCATTCGTCCGCTCCGCGAACCGTATGGCATGACCAACGCCTCCGAATTCGGACCTTTCGCGCTTCGGGCCGTCCGCCAACGGATGGTCAATTCCGGCCTCTCCCATAACGTCTTGAATCATCACGTCAATCGAATTCGCCGCATGATCCGATGGGCGGTGGCCGAACAAATCGTTCCACCGGGCAACCTGGAGGCGCTTCGCGCGCTGCCGGGACTTCAACGCGGTCGGACGGAAGCTAAGGAAACCAAGCCCGTGAAGCCTGTGGCCGATGCCACAGTGTGGGCTACGCTGCCGTATCTTCCACACCATGTTCGGGCGCTCGTGGAGATGATGTTCCATACCGGGATGCGGCCGCATGGCCAGCTTGTGCAAGTGCGTTCTCGTCCGTGGGTGATGAACGAGGTCAAGCAGTCGATTTGGAACGCTGTACGCGGCTTGGAAGGGGCCGTCCGCGATTCGGCGAGCGTGAGGAGTTTCGGCTCTTGGCCGTCCGATTTAGGGATATCCCCTGTCTTGCTCCGACTGCGGTTACGTCTGGTAATCGCCGCGGGAACGACCGGACGGTCGCATGGCACGTGTCGCAGATAGTCAACCGTCGCGGACGTTGCCCATTCCAAACTGGATCGCAATCGGGATGAAAATTCGGACGATTCGCGGCCACAGTCTAGAATGATGGGATCGAGGAGCGCAGGCTCCCGTGGAAATCGTGGCGTTTGCCCGGTTTCACCCTGTCCACCGCAGTGAGTCGAATGTCCAAGAATATCTATGTCGGAAACATGTCCTTCAGCACGACCGAAGACCAACTCCGGGAAGCCTTCTCCGAGTACGGCCCGGTCAACGGCATCCAACTCATCATGGACCGCGAAACCGGCCGTCCGCGAGGATTCGCCTTTGTGACGATGGGGGACGGCGGCGACGCCGCGATCCAGGGCCTGAATGGCAGACAACTGGACGGGCGCATGCTGACGGTGAACGAAGCCAAGCCTCGCGAAGACCGCGGTGCCCGTAGCGGCGGCCGCTATTGATCGGTGCCTGACGTCTGACGAAGCCCCGGTGCCGATGGCCGGGATATCCTTGCGATCAATTGGTGAAGTCGGTCCCTTTCTGTTCCGCGCGTTCGCGAAACTCGGAAACATCGCCATAAAGATTCCCGGGAACGAACCGACACGAAGTGTCCGGGTCCGGTACACGCTTGCTTTGACATCGAAAATCGGGAATCGCCCGATTTTCAAGCCGTGGCTGCGCCCTTTCCTAGGAGTCCACCCTCATGATTCAATCCGAAATTCGCAAGGTCGCCTTCGTCGGCGATTACCTGCCTCGCAAGTGCGGAATCGCCACCTTCACCGGCGACATGTACGGTTCGATCTCCCGGCAGTTCCCGGATACGGAATGCTTCGTGGTCCCGGTGAACGACCGCGTCGAGGGGTATGAATACCCGTCGGAAGTTCGATTCGAGATCGATGAACCGGACCTCGACAGCTACCGGCGCGCGGCAGACTACTTGAATTTCGCGAACACGGATGTCGTCTGCCTCCAGCATGAATACGGCATCTACGGCGGCATGGCCGGCAGCCATGTGCTGGCTCTCGTTCACGATCTGCGCATGCCGGTCGTCACGACGTTTCATACCGTTTTGCGCGAGCCGAATGACGAGCAGCGTCATGTCCTCTCGCAACTGGCCGCGGCCTCCGCACGCGTCGCCGTGATGACCGAACGCGCACGGCAGTTCCTGCGGGACATCTACTCGGTGCCCGAAACCAAGATCGATGTCATCGCGCACGGCATCCCGGATACTCCCTTCGTCGATCCCAATCCGTTCAAGGAGCAATTCGGCGTCGATGGCAAGCTCGTCGCCCTAACGTTCGGTTTGCTCTCGCCGAACAAGGGCATCGAACACATGCTCCGAGCAGTCCCGGAGATTATGAAGTCGTTCCCGAACTTCACCTACATCGTGCTGGGCGCGACACACCCCGATCTGGTTCGCGATCAAGGGGAACGCTATCGTCAGGGATTGGAACGGCTGGCGCGCGATCTCGGCATCAGCAAAAACGTCATCTTCTACAACCGCTTCGTCGAGTTGAAGGAACTGACCGAATTCATCCGCGCGGCCGACGTCTACGTGACTCCTTACTTGAACCCCGCGCAGATCACGTCGGGCACGCTGGCATACTCCTTCGGCTGCGGCAAGGCGATCGTTTCGACACCATACTGGCACGCGGAGGAGTTGTTGGCCGACGGTCGCGGGGTCCTGGTGCCGTTTGCCGATCCGATGGCGCTCGCGCGCGAGATCTCGGAGTTGCTCCGCGACGAACCGCGGAGAATGGCCATGTGTCAGGAGGCGTACCGGCTTGGTCGTGAGATGATCTGGAAATGCTCCGCGACGCACTACATGGAATCGTTTCAGAAGTCGCGACTCGGCCGGCAGGACCAACCATTCAAGCCGCTGACGGTGCGCACCCTCGCGGAACAGCAGGCCGAACTGCCCGACTGGCGACTCGATCATCTGATTCGCATGACCGATGCGACCGGAATGATCCAGCACGCGACGCACACGATCCCGAACTTCATGGAAGGCTACTGCACCGACGATAATGCCCGCGCACTCTTGTTGACTGTCCATTTGGAGGAACTGGGACGTGCCGGGGCCGAGGTCGGTCTACTGGCATCTCGCTATGCCGCGTTCCTGCAGGCCGCGTTCAATCCGGTATCGAAACGTTTCCGCAACTTTCTCGGTTTCGACCGACGCTGGTTGGAAGATTTCGGTTCGGACGATTCGCACGGCCGGGCGTTGTGGGCGTTGGGTTGTTGCGTCGGTCGATCGCGCCGTCGCGATCTGCCGGTCTGGGCGGCCTCGCACTTCGAATGGGCATTGCCGGCGGTGCTGGAGATGCCCTCGCCGCGCGCCTGGGCTTTTGGCCTGCTCGGCATTCGCGAGTACCTGCGTCGCTTTGGCGGCGACCGACAGGCTTCACAAATCCGCGACGTCCTGATGGCCCGGCTGATTGATATCTACGACCGCACGGCAACGTCCGATTGGCCGTGGTTCGAGGATATTCTCAGCTACGACATCGCCCGACTGCCCCAGGCGCTGATCGCGGCCGGCCATGAAAGCGGAAACGCACGGGCCCTGGAAGTGGGGCTGCATTCACTCGGATGGCTCGTGACGGTCCAGACTGCACCGCAGGAACATTTCCGCGCCATCGGTTCCAACGGCTTCTACCGCAAGGGCCAGACGAAAGCCCGCTTCGACCAGCAGCCGATCGAGGCGGCCGCGACGGTTTCGGCATGCCTCGAAGCCTATCGCGTCACGCAAAAGAACAACTGGATGAAGGAAGCCCGCAGCGCGTTCGAGTGGTTCCTCGGCCGCAACGACCTGGGTCTCGATGTGTACGACCCCGCGACGGGCGGATGCTTTGACGGCTTGCAGGAAGATCGGCTCAATCGCAATCAGGGGGCCGAATCGACGCTCGCGTTCCTGCTCTCGCTCGCGGAGATCAGCCTGCTCGAAAGCTCCCTTGTGGCGTTCCGACAGACACGTTAGTCTGCTCCTTCGAATTGCAATCCGTTACGAGCGAGGTCGGTCAAGCCACCACATGGACGTCAAACGAACCGGGATCATTCTCAAGCCGACCAACTCCCGGGTCGTCATCCGCCCGTTCGAACTGGCCAACGACGCCCGGGTCGAACGGATCATCGCCCGAGTCTCCGCTCTCTCCGACGCGCAGGTCGAGCACCAACTCGAAACGGTCATGAGCGAGTTTCGCTCGCGACACCAGCGCACTCGCGAGTTTTTCCAGATGCGATTCGAGCAGGTCCGCAAACATTCCCTGACCGACCAACCGGCATCGGAAAGCCGACAACTGCTCATTGGATCGTACTTTACGCAGGAATACGCGCTCGAATCGGCGGCCCTCTTCAACCCGTCGATGGTCTGGCATCCGGATCAATCCAGCCTGCCGGAAGGATCCGGCCGTTTCATCCTCAGCCTGCGAGCGACGGGCGAGGGGCATATCTCGTCCATCGTCTTCCGTTCTGGCACCATCGATGCGCATGGCCTTATCCGCATGGACGAACCGACGCGATTCGTCGTGGCTCCGGAGTTGGTACCGAATTCCATCTACGAGAAGGGACTATTCCATCGCAAGTTGACCGAACTCGGCATCAATGGCCCGATGACCGATCAAGTCATCGCGGCCTTGGGCGAGCACTTCACGCTCGAGGAATTGAATCGAACCGTAACGGCCGTGCTGAAGAGTCATCGCACCCGACAGCGCGAGTTCGAGCCGATCGCCCATACCATGCTGGTCCTGGCCCGAGCCAACTACGAAATCCGCTTTGACCCCGCGCTCAACGTCTCGGAGCGGATCATTTTCCCGTCGTCGCCAACGGAAACCAACGGGATCGAGGACGCTCGCTTCGTCCGCTTCACGCACGACGACGGCCGCGTTTGTTACTACGCCACCTACACCGCCTACGACGGCCGCGTGACATTGCCGCAGATGTTGGAGACCGAGGACTTTCTGCACTTCAAAGTGAGCACGCTCAACGGTCCGGAAGTGAAGAACAAGGGGTTCGCACTGTTCCCCCGCATGGTCAACGGCCAGTACGCGATGCTGTCCCGGCAAGATAACGAGAACATCTATCTCATGTACTCGGACCAGCCACACTTCTGGTACACGAAAACGCTGATCGCGCGGCCGACCTATCCGTGGGAGTTCGTGCAACTCGGCAACTGTGGATCGCCGATCGAGACGGACGCCGGCTGGCTGGTGCTGACGCACGGCGTCGGCCCCATGCGCAAGTATGCGATCGGCGCGTTCCTACTAGACCGCGACGATCCGACCCGCCTGCTCGGCCGGCTGAAGGTGCCACTTCTGGAACCGAACGCCAACGAGCGGGAAGGCTACGTGCCGAACGTGGTCTACAGCTGCGGTGCGGCGGTCCACGCCGGGCTTCTCGTGATTCCTTACGCGATGTCCGACTACGCGAGCAGCTTCGCGACCGTGCCGCTGGCGGACGTGTTGGCGGCGATGGTGTGAAGCAACAGAACTCGTATCCTACCGATCGCGGCCAAGGCAAAAATCCGCCCTCTCTTCCGTGAATGCCCAAATATCGGACAGGGTGGCTCGTCCAATGGTGGAAGGACTACATCGCTCGCGACGGATTCACACGGTTGGCTCGGGGCCAGGTGCGGACGTAGCCCCGTCCGCCGAAAAACCAGAGTCCGGTACCGAGGAGGATGAGCAGGACCCCAAAAACGAAAGGCAATGACATCGGTAAGGCGTAGGGCCTCATGATCGGGTCGGACGGACCTTCGATGCGGTACTGGATTCCCGCGTAGCCCAAGATGACGAATCCGATGAAGATCGTTGCGAATGCGGTGTACTTCATCTCATGCACTCCTTGGCGAATTCGACGGGATGCTCGGCTTCAAAATGCCAGGCGGGGTGGTTGCTGCCGTTGGTTCGCTGGGGGGCACGGGCGGAGCCACAGCGGCCAGCCGGGATTGCACTTCCGCGATTTTCGAATCCATGAAAGCCTGGAAACCGGTGTCGTATGTGCCTTTGCTCAGGCTCCATGCCGTGCGTACGTTCTGACGCCGGATGAAGTCGTTGAGGAAATGCTTCCAGCCCGACCACTGCCGGAGTTGGAATTTCTCCTCCTGATGATCGAACATGAGGAACGCCCGCTCGAACAGTGAGAACAGAATCGAGTAGGCGACCATCTCCTGCTTGCGCTTCTTGTCGAAGGACAATGACGGGTCGTCGTTGGGAACATCCAGGATGTCCAGATCGTAGTATTCGAGTGCGATCTTCTGGTACTCGAAGAACCGGTTGTTGAGCTCATCGTAGATCTTGTATTCGTTGGCCAAACGGTCGCGCTTTTTCGAACGGACGTATTCAATCAGCGCCAGTGGCCCCGCAATGCTGAGCGTGAGGTAGTAGATAATCTGTGCGACGCTCTTGACGGTTTCCATGTTTTGCGGTTTTCTTGATGATCGGGCAGTGGGTGCCGGCCGCGCCATTCCAAGGAATGGCGCGGCCGAAGAGTTATTTGGTCAGGCTCGACGACGGATTGCCTGGTGAAGCGGGGTCATTTCAAGCGTTGCGGCTCGGGAGCGCTGTCGCGGAAATCGGCCGTGCTGTTCTGGCCTGCGCGAATGAGAACCTTTTGGGTTTGTTCGACGGACCGGCCGTTGATCGTCCATTGCGCCCGGACCAAGTACGAATAGACACTTCCCGAATCGAGCGCCGGCGATTGGAACACTCGTTCGGTACCCGACTGATCCATGCGTGTCGTGCCGAACCAAAGCAACGTTTCGGTCGTGGGGACGAACACGGTAATCGTCGCGCGGGATTGCTCGACGGCCGTCATCGGTTCAAGGTAGGTGGCCGGGACGACGGAAACGCTCGGCGTCGCGTCGTAGTAGATTGGCGCGGGATAGTAGGTCGGCGAAGCGGAATAGAAACTCCGCGTATACCCGTAGTTGTACGGAGTGTACCCGTACGAGTATCCAAAGCCGCGATTGTACGGGCTGAAGGCCCGCGCCGCGGAGTAAGAGTTGCCGTACCGCGACCCGTAGGAGTTCACGCCTTGCCCAAGACCCATCGAGAAGAGCGAGACATTCCCCCGCGCGCCGCCGCGACCGGGCCGCTGGGCGGACGCACTGCCGACGTCGAATAGCAATACCGATCCGGCCAAGGCCAGGATCGTCCATAATCGTTTCATCATCGACTCCTTCGGACCGGAGTACCGGCCCTTCTGTGATGTTGACGGAGTGCCTTGCCGGAAATACGGCCGGCATGCCGCCAACAGTGCTTTGGTGGAATCGCCGTGTTTCGCCGACCTCGGTCGGGCGAACGCACACCGGTTACGGCGCGGCGATTTTGAACTTGAATTCATGCGTGGCGTCTGCACCCTTTGTCGGATGGCCGATCACCTTCACCGCGAAGTCGCCCAGCGCCGCGTCCGCGGCGGCCTTGATGATGAACTTGGTTTCCGATTCCCCACTCTTCATGACGGCGTTCGCCGGTTCGAAGCTGATTCCCTTCGGCAGACCCTCGAACGAGAACGTCACGGGTTGGTCGAATTCCTTGTCCCGCGATATCGAGATTGCGACCGACTTTGATTCGCCTTGCTTTAGCGCGGTCGTCCAGAACGGCATGCCGATCGTAAACGTGTCCTTCTTCGCGACCGTGAGTTTGAACTGGTTGGTCGCGTCGCCGCCTTTGGCCGGATGTCCGATCACCTTGACCGTGAACTCGCCCGGCACGGCGTCGTCGGTGACGGCGAGCGTGAATTTCGCGTCCATTCCTTTGCTCAAAATGACCGGTTTGGCCGGCGCGAGCGACACGCCCTTTGGCAGGTCCTCGAACGCGATCGCCACGTCCTGATCGAAATTCGTTCCACGCTTGATACCGATCGAACCTTCGTGGCTGCCGCCCTGTTTGATGGATACGGACGATGTCGATATGTTGAACGTATCGTCTGCCTGGCCGATGAGCGGTGGTTTGGCACCAGACGCCCCAGGCCCACCTGCGCTACCGCCCTTGTCACATCCGGCGCCCGCAGCCAGCGAGGCCATCAACAATCCGGCAATCAGTCGTTTCACGGATCCACCCTCACAAGAAAGGACCGGGTTCCGAATGGCGGAGCACCCCGTAACGGACGACGAGTCGTCGATCCGCACCCTTTAGTATCGAAGGGCTCCGTTAGCGAACGGTCGGGAAGTAGGGATCGGGAGTGTAGGAAAAGGAAGGCATTTTCCTGTCAGGTAACGCCCACAAGCAATTCGTCATGCTCGGGAATGGAAGTAGGCGCTCGCCTGGGCCAGCAATTCGTCCTCAGTCATGGACTGCATCGCGGCTGCGACGCAGCCGATCAACCGAACGGAAACATCATCATGGGAGCGATTCATATGGGCGACGAGTTGGTCCATGGCCCGTTTCGAGCGCGTTCCTTTGCCGAGAATGAGGATCGGACCGGTACCGCGAAGTGTCAGGGCTATGGCTTCGTAAAAGCTCTCTCGCTCGGGCCAGTCGAATTGGTCGCTTTCGTCGAAACGATCCGCGAGCATCCACCCGAATCCGTGGGGATCGTATTCGACAAATCCATGCGGCTCGGCCACACTCCGATAATCGCGGTAGATCTTTGCCGAATGTTGGCCGACGATGACAAGCCAATGTGACATCCGCTCCCGAGCGGTCCTTGCCAGAAAGCCGCGAATCGTCAACAAATCTTCGGTTGTGGCGGCATTTTGCAGTCGCTCGGCGGAGAAGGTCAAGGTCTCGCCATTACGAGTGACGCGAAGCGAACCAAGAATCCCATCCTCGATCTCCGCCAATTCGGAGAGCAAGGACCTCAACTCAGACCATTCCATCGACGGTGTCGCTGCTGGATCCAGGATCGCATCCAAAGTGCGGCGGTGCCGGTCGGCGAGTCGACGATCGGATTGATAGGGAGGATGGGGGATCACGGTCGGGACCAGGGAGAGAACGGATGATTGCCGGAACAATGCTTCCATGACCGCGGATCGCAGCGGCGTACCGCGAAGGCGTCGGGGTGATGATGCTTGGAAAATCCGTTGAGGTTGGTCTTCCATCGTGCCGATGGGTGTGGTTCCGCGGGTTTTTCCACGGGCCATCGATTCGGCGTTTCGAGAGGTTCGTGATGTTCCTGTCGTTCGTGTTTCATGGAAGAAAATCCTTTTTCGCGGTTGAACCTTATGCAAGTTCAGATCGACGCTTGGTGGCAGGGACACGGATGCCACTGCCACCAATACAGCACGAGACACGATCCGATAGCAGGCCCCACTGGACCGTGGTTCGTCAGACCGCACGACGCCCCTGGAGCAAGCGGAAGATCACCATGATCACCACGACGACCAGAATCACGTGAATGAGACTTCCCACGGCGGGTATCGGTGTGATGAAAGCGCCGAGGAGCCAGAGCGCGAGCAGAACGACAACGATGGTTTCAAGCATGACGGACCTCAAGTAAGATTGTCGAACCAGTCGCGGGGGCAGCAGTTGCCTCCGCGTCGAACGGGACAAATTCCGTCGATTCAAGATCCGCGCCGGACTTCCGGGTAGGAATCGGCACGTTGGCGGCTATTTACCGAACCGGCTTCTTTACGAAGGAGACCGATCGACGAGACGGAGACAAGCCGGAAGGTCGGACCCGCTCCCACGACGGCCCCGACCGCGGCCGCCAGCATGGAGAGCCAACATCCGATAAAAGCGTACCAAGTGACTCGTGTCGTGGATTCCGCGCTGACGGCGGCCGTTCCCGAGCGGGCCGCATTGGCCATCTCTGCCAGGGAGTTGAAACCGGTATGGACACCCGCGGAACCGAGTCCCACGAAAAAGGCGAGCAGGACCGCCCACATGATGATCCCGTAGAGCATTGCCTCGACCTTGTTTTCCCCGACCGTAAAAACACTGCTCACAAGGCCGCCGAGGAACAGCGCGGTGCAGGTGGTCACGATCGTCCACGCAATGGCACCATTGGAGAGCGTCGTGGGATTCGTCGTGTCACGAATGGAGAGGCCAACGGCCGCACCGAGAATTCCCAACAAGAAAAAGATTCCGAGCGCGAGCGAGGCACCCGCGAGAATCGCACCCCAACGGATGCGGGTCCCCACGGATCTCAGGTCTTCCAGGGCTGGCAACGATCCGATCTCGATCGCTGGCACGTCCTGTTGAAACGCAGTAGTGTTGTTACCGTAGACCGGTTCGAGAACCGGTATGGTGTTGTCCTTGTTCATCGACAGCCTCCGACAAGGAACGCCAGGACCACGAATGGCAATGGCAGTCCGACGAGCAAGGCCGCAAGGCCCCACGCGATTTTTCCCAAACGATTTAGTTTTCTTCGTAACACGAGTTCACCATCCCGAGCTTGAGTGATAACGGGTTCAATCGGTCTTCAAGAGTGTGGATGCAGGTTCGGAACCGGCTGTCGGCGCCGAAACGAGATGAGATCGATCCGACGCGATCGGACCGCTCGACACCACGGCCGGCAAGTTTTGGGTCACGATCGGCGCGAGCTCGACGGGAGGCGATTCCGTGATTCGCGCCGCACGACCTAGCAATCCCATGACGAGACCGATCGCCAAAAGTGATAGACCCGTCATCAGAAAGCCAACGACCCAGAGATATCCCGTCCGCGTGGCCGGGGCGTTGAATGCCCAGTAGACGATCGTCCAAACGGCAGTGAGGGTTCCCACTGTGATGTAGATCAGCGAGGTCGGAAACGTCTCCGGATACCGCTTGAAAATCGACATGGTGTATTCGCCTTTTGAAAATTACCGGGAACGAACAGTCGCGACTATTTGGCATGCATGGTGGCGAAGGCGTCGGCGTCTTTCTCGGCCTGTTCTCTTGAAAGACCGTAGTGCTGCTGCAGCAACCCCGCGAGCTGGTCGCGCCGTCCGTCGATGGCTGTGAGTTCGTCGTCGGTGATCTTGCCCCACTGCTCCTTGATTTTGCCGGTCAGTTGTTTCCAGTTGCCGGCCACGTAGTTCCAACTCACGTTTGTGCTCCCTGTTGCGAGTAAGAAGCGCGGGGCCCAGAACCGAACTCCCGGTCCCCGCGCGTTCAATCCTAGATCCAAGCGTTGTTGGCCCCGGTCCCGTCAATCGAACCGGGTCCCCATCGCCGGCGGGCCAACGCGGTCCCGTCGGCTGGTCGGCGATTACTTTTGCGATCGGGCTCGGTCGGCCATGATGCTCATCAGTTTCGATTTGCCGTTGGCCGAATGAACGATCAACAGGGCACCCTCGCCGATAGCGATGTTCTCGATCTTGGCGTCTTCCCGATTCTGACGCACCTTCGCCTCGCCCATCGGATAAGAAGAGACTTCCTTGGCATCGTTCACGAAGCTCAGTTCCTTCTTGTCCGCGTCGTAGCCCTTGACCTTGCCGCGTACCAGTTCGCAGCCTTTGAAGTCGCCTTGCTGGACCAGGATGTAATGCGAGACCCAGGGCGTATTGTTGTCCTCGTAGCAGACGTTGATCGCGTCGCCGACCTTGAGGCCGCCCTTGCTCTCTTCACCGGCCCGGTTGACGAGCAGATTCTCTCCGAGCTTGAACATGTGATCCTTGTTGGCCGAGTCCGTAAGGACGAAGGTCTTCTTGTCGGCGTCGATCGACTTGACCGTACCGGCCGCGATGGCATCGATTGCCTGGGCGCTGCCAACCATCAGAACCGCCGCCACGGTGGCGAAGATCCATTTCGTGAGAGACTTCATGATGCATTCCTTGAGAAGAACAGAGCCATTGCACGCCTCCTTCAGAGTGAAAGGGGCGAATCGAAATCTCGCATGGGATTTCGTGAACCATCGGCGCTTCCACCGATGTTGGGTTTTGCTTCGTGACAGTCGGAACGGCCTTCGTTCAGATCGTGCCGGCCATCGCCTTGAGTTCCTTGCGCGACTCGACGACGCGAGCGAGGTTCTCGTCGTCCTTGCACGGTGTCACGCGAATCCGCGCACCGGCTTTCAGATCCGCGATCTGGCTGGTCTGGCCGTTGCAGGTCACCTTGGCGTCCTTGGCCACCGTGTAACTGCGCTCCGTTCCGTCGCTGCACGCCGTCGTGAGCTTGTCACCGTCCACGTGGACGACCTTGCAATCCTGCGTCTTCGATTGAGAGTCCTTCATACTCGATTCCCTCACTGTCCGGATTCCGGCGCTGTCCTCGGTGCGAATGCGACATGCGTTCGACCGGGCCGGAATGTCCCGACCGTGAGAGTATCGCGATCTGTGACGGGAACGCAGTCGGAAGATCGTGCCGAGTGAAGCAAGGAAAACGGACCATTCGGAAGTCGGGAAAATGTCCCACGGATCCGCCGGCGATGCGGGGCTTTCCCTGACACGCGTTTCGTTGGAATCTCCCGACATCCCAACGACCGATCCCCCGTCGGTCGAGCGGCGGCGGAACGCGACAATAATCCGAGAGCAGCATCGGCTACCGTACTCACGCCGCGAAGTCGACCGGCCTCCACTGCGTGATCACCGCAAAGGCGCGAGTGGGCGCGTTGGTCACGATGATCATGCTTTCAACCACGGCCATCCATGGATGGCCGGAATTCGACGGATCCTCTTTGGTGAAACAACATGGGACTGGTCATTCTCGTCGTACTCGTGCTCTTACTGCTCGGCGCGTTCCCGCGTTGGGGGCATAGCCGCGACTGGGGCTACGGCCCCAGCGGCGGTCTCGGCCTGATCCTGGTGATCGTGTTGGTCCTCGTCCTGTTGGGGCACATCCCCCGCACATTCTGATCGCGATTGAAATCGTTACCCCGTCCGTGTCCGAGTACAATGATCGCGCCGGGGTGCGTTTCTCTCGCGCGATCCTTCGTCGCGCGATCACCGTTCCGGCCTCCGCGCAGGAGGGCGCAGGAGTTACGATTCGTAATGTCCAGTGTAATTAAGCCCCTTCTATCGTCGTCGACCTGGCTTCATGACGCACTCGCCAATATCGGAACGGCAACCATTGTGACGGATGCCACCGGCCGCGTGCTCTTCATGAACACGGTCGCCGAGATGATGACCGGATGGCCGGAGGGCGAAGCGGCGGGCTTGCCGCTGGCAAATGTTTTCCGGGTTGAGAACGAAACGACGCGGCAACCGGTCGCAAATCCCGTGACGGCCGTGCTGGAGTCCGGTAACGCCATCGGATTGGCCAATCACATCGTGCTCGTCGCCCGTGATGGTCGGGAATGGATTCTCGACGACGGAGCGGCCCCGATCCGCAACGAATCCGGCGAGATCGCGGGGGCCGTGCTGGTGTTTCGGGATGTCACGGTCCGACGCCGTGCGGAAATGGCCGTCGAAGAAGCCCTGGCATTCAGCGAAGTGATTGTGGCCACCATACGTGAACCACTGATTGTCCTGGATGCCGAACTGCGGGTTCGCAGTGCGAATCCTGCGTACTTTCGGGTCTTTGCGGTCACTCCGGAGGTCACCGAGGGCCGGTCGTTTTTTGACATCGGCGACCACCAATGGGAAATCCCCCAACTGCGCGAATTGCTGGAACAAATCCTGCCAACGGACTCACACTTTGACGATGTGGAAGTGGATCATGATTTTCCCGGCATCGGTCGAAGGTTAATGAACCTGAATGCGCGACGGCTTCCCGCGACGGGACGCCGTTCCTCGTTGATCCTGCTGGCCATCGAGGACATCACCGAACGGCGACGAGCCACCGAAGATTTGGCCCTCTCCGAAAGCCGCTATCGCCGCTTGTTCGAAACCGCGCAGGATGGGATTCTCCTCGTAGACCCCGTTTCGCGACGCATCTTCGACGCCAATCCGTTCCTGACTGATCTACTCGGCTACCCGCGAGCGGAACTGGTCGGAAAGGAACTCTGGGAGATCGGGTTGTTCCGCGACATCGAGTCCAACAAGAGTTCATTCCGTACCTTGCAGGAAAATCGGTACATCCGATACGACAATTTGCCGCTGCGCACGAACGATGGCCGGCGCATCGATGTCGAATTCGTCAGCAACGTCTATCAGGTTGGCGAAACGGACGTCATTCAATGCAACATTCGGGACGTGACCGATCGGAAGCGGGCCGAGGACGATCTGCGTGCCGCCCGCATGGGGCTGGAGATCCGTGTGGCGGAACGAACCGCCGAACTCGCCCGCACCAACAACTCCCTTCAGGACGAAATCGTCCGCCGCGAACACGCCGAATCGGACCGGCGAACCCTGCAGCAGCAACTCACGACCGTTCAGGAGGATGAACGCCACCGGATCGCCCGGGAATTGCACGACCAACTCGGCCAGCATCTGACTGCAATCGGCCTGGGGTTGAAGGTCGCCAAGGATGCGACCGCAAACCCCTCGCCCGAACGAGACCGGTTGCAAAGCTTGCAGTCGATGACCGACTTGATCGGCAAGGAAATCCACCACCTGGCGATGGAACTCCGGCCGACAGCTCTTGACGACCTGGGCCTTCAAGTGGCCCTCATCAATTATGTCGAGCGGTGGTCGGAGCGGTCTGGCGTGACTGTCGACTTTCACGCCTACGGACTCGACGAAGATCGCCTGCCCCCGCCAGTCGAAACGGTGCTTTACCGCGTGATTCAGGAAGCGCTCACGAACGTTTACAAGCACGCTCGGGCGCGGCACGCCAGTGTCGTGTTGCAGCGATTGCAGGGCCATGTCTCCGCCGTCGTCGAGGACGACGGAAAAGGCTTTGAATTCGAATCCATTCCGCGGAATCGGCTGGGTATTCTGGGCATGCGGGAACGCGTGGCACTGGTCGGCGGCACTCTTGTGGTGGAATCCAGCGACGGAGGCGGCACCGCAGTCATCGCCCGCATCCCGCTGGAAGCCTCCCGTGAATTGGAGCACTCATGACGAAGTTGCGGGTCTTCCTCGCCGACGACCACGCCGTCGTGCGCGAAGGTTTGAAAGCCATGATCAATGCCCAGGCCGGCATGGCGGTGGTCGGTGAGGCGTCCGATGGGCTTACGGCCTGCGAACAGGTGGAGTCGCTCAAACCGGACGTTGTCGTGATGGACGTCTCCATGCCGGGATTGTCCGGATCGCAGGCGACTACCAAACTCCGAAAGGATTGCCCTTCGGTCCGCGTCCTGGCGCTGACCGTGCACGAAGACAAGGGTTACATCCGCCAGTTACTGGCGGCCGGGGCCGCCGGCTACGTGCTGAAGCGAGCCGCGCCGGAGGAACTGATTCACGCCATACGTGCCGTCGCTTCGGGCGGGGTCTATCTCGATCCGAGCATGGCCGCGAAAGTCGTTGGCGGCTTCGTCCGGAAATCCGCCGAGGGCGGCCTGCCCAAGGGAGAATTGAGTGACCGCGAAACCGAAGTGGCTCAACGTACCGCAGCCGGCTTTAGTAACAAGGAAATCGCCGCCAAATTGGAATTGAGCATCAAGACTGTCGAGACCTATCGGGCACGGGCGATGGAAAAGCTTGGGTTGCACAGTCGGGCCGACCTGGTCCGTTATGCGGTCCAGCGTGGCTGGTTGCAGGATGGCTGACGATTTGTTCTGCCTCTGCTGAAATGGGAAATTGAAGCGCGCGGTTGAGGTGACGACACTCCACTCTGGAGGTCCGTCAAGAGTGCATCGTGGTGCCGAGGTCACGCCTCGTGGCACATCTAAAAAGTGGTTTTTGATTACAAGACTTGCCATTTGGTGGCCGGATTGACATTGCCCGACCGCCTCGAACACGCCGATTTCGCCCGCCAACCCCGACCAGTTCGCACACCGCATTCGCCGTGAAGGCTTGATGGGCCGAACCGAGTGGCCGCCTTACGGAACCGGGTCACATCTTCGCCACCGAGCACTCACAAGTTCAGAACAGTCGACCGTTCCGCATGCGGCGACAGTTCCCGCTTGACAAGTACGCAGAATAAAAGATAACAATATCGTGATTTCGTCGAATGCCGATCTACTCCCCGAGGACGCGTCATGACCACTCTCCCGATGTCCTGTAACCAGTGCGAGCAGACGATGGGCGGCACCGGCTGCCACCACAGCCCCGGCATCTGCGGCAAGGATGCCGACGTGCAGAGCCTCCAGGAGACCATCCTGTACGGGCTGAAAGGGATGGCCGCCTACGCCAACCACGCCCGCCGACTGGGCAAGTCCGACGAGAGCGTATCCGCGTTCATCGAGGAGGCCCTGTTCAGCACCATGACGAACGTCAACTTCGACATCCCCACCCTGTTCGAGATCGCCATGGAACTCGGCAGGAAGAATTTCCGGGTGATGGAATTGCTTGATCAGGGTCATGTCGAGGCGTTCGGTGATCCGTCGCCTGCGATGGTGACGGTCGGTACCAAACCCGGTCCGGGCATCCTCATGACCGGGCACGATCTGGTCGACCTCTCGGACCTTCTCAAGCAGTGCGAAGGGACCGATGTGAACGTGTACACGCACGGCGAGATGCTGCCGGCTCACATGTATCCGAAACTGCGGGAGCACCCGAACCTGGCCGGCCACTTCGGCGGCCCGTGGCAGAAGCAGAAGGCCGAGTTCCCGGCGTTCGGCGGGCCGGTCGTCGCCACCACCAACTGCATTCTGATTCCGCATGCGACCTACGCCGACCGTATCTTCACGACGCGGTTCACGGCGGTTCCCGGCGGCACCCGGATCCCGGGCAACGATTTCTCGGCGGTCATCGCCAAGGCCAAACAGTACGGATCGCTGCCCAAACGGGTGGACGGCATGCACGAGGTCGGCTACCACCGGCAGGTGCTGTTGAATGCGGCCGGCACCATTGTGGATGCGGTGAAAGCCGGGAAGATCAGCCGCTTCTTTGTGATCGGCGGATGCGACGGGTACGAACCCGGCCGGAACTACTTCAGCGATTACGCCGAGGCCACCCCGCCGGACTCCTTCATCCTCACCCTCGGGTGTGGCAAGTTCCGCATCAACGCCCACGAGTACGGCAAGCACCTCGGCCTGCCGCGGCTGATGGACATGGGCCAGTGCAACGACGCCTACGGGGCCATCGCCGTGGCCGTCGCCCTGGCCAAGGCGTTCAACTGCGGGGTGAACGACCTGCCGCTGACGCTGGTCATATCGTGGTTCGAGCAGAAGGCGGTGGCCGTGCTGCTCACCCTGCTGTCGCTCGGCGTGAAGGGGATCAACCTGGGGCCGAACCCGCCGGCGTTCATCACCCCGAACGTGTTCAAGATCTTGCAGGAGAAGTTCGACTTGCGGATCATTGGGAAGGACGCGAAGCAGGACCTGGCCCGAGTGCTCCAGCCGGCCTGACCGCCACTGCCACTGCCCCGACCCGATGACGCCATGCCGACTCTCCCCAAGCCGCCGGGCACGTTCGTCGAGTTCGTCACCCGCTTCCCCGACCTCGGGCACGCGTGGGAGGCGGCCCGTCAGGCCGAGCGGGCCGGCCCGGAAGGCCATCGCCGCCGGGGTGTCCGCCGCCGAGATCGAGCAGGTGATCGCCCTGGCCGCGTCCACGGTCGGCTTCCCCGAGAGCGGTCGCCGCGTACACTTGGGTCCGCGAGGTGATGTCCCCGCCGGCCCCAACCACCCAGTCAGGCGGCTGACGTCTGCCGCCGCGCGTCGGCGGCTCACTGCTTTTTCCACCACACGTATACACGGTGCCAGCCGAGTCCCAACCGTGGTTCCACTCGCGTGAACTTCTGCCGGTTGTGGCGAGTACGCTGGTCCTTCCGAATCGACCTTTCGCGAGGCTGATTCCGGGAACGGGTGATTGAGAAGCTGACGACGGTGCCGGCCGATAGATCTCGCAGAGCTGGGCCAGTCGCCGACGAGTTCTGGCCGCCGTCCTCCCCCGGAGTGACACGGATGTCACGACTCGCCCGATTCCTGGCCGGTGTCGGTTTGACGGTGGCTGCCACAGCCTCCGCTCAACCTCCAGCTACACCACGCACGGCCACGCTCTCGCACACGGGTGTACCGGCACCCGTGATCCCCCTCGACACACTCGCAGCGCTGTCCCAAGCGGTGGCGACTGCGAAACCGGCCGCCTGCCTTGCTTGTTCTGACTCGAGTGTTGATTGGAAAAAGGTCCCCCGCGTTCGGCCGTTCCCACGACCGGGCAACTTCCCGGTACTGCCCACCGGCCCGGGCTACTACTCGGTGGTCGACCTGGTCCGCGGGTGCGAGGCGAAGGCCCCGCCTAAGCACCCGTACCCGCGGTTCGGCCTCATCCAGCCGTCCTTCTTCGACGTGGACAACTTCGCCTACCTGGACGACCCGAAGAACACCGAGCACGACTTCTTCGACCCGCTCAAGCGGGTGCGGCTGGGCGACGACTGGCTGTTCACTACCGGCGGGGACTACCGCTTGCGGTATCAGAGCGAGTACAACTCGCGGCTGACACAGGCCAACAACGACTACCTACTGAACCGCACGCGGGTGTACGGCGACCTGTGGTTCCGCGACGACTTCCGCCTGTTCGCCGAGGGCGTCTTCGCCTCGTCCGGGTACGAAGACCTCCGCCCGCTGGCCATCGACGAGAACTATGCCGACTTCCAAAACCTTTTCTTCGACGCCAAGCTGCTGACGCTAGGCGACGCCCCGGTGTACGCCCGCGTCGGCCGACAGGAGTTCCTGCTCGGCTCGCAGCGGCTCGTCTCCCCGCTCGACTGGGCGAACACCCGCCGCACCTTCCAGGGGGCCCGCCTGTTTCGCACCACCGAGAAGACGGACGTGGACCTGTTCTGGGTGCAGCCGGTGGTGCCGAACGCCGGCCGCCTGGACTCGGTGGACAACAACCAGAACTTCGCCGGGGTGTGGGTGACTCACCGCTTCGACAAGCAGCACGCCATCGACGCCTACTACCTTATGCTCGACAACACGAACCGCACGGTGCAGCAGGGGCTGACGCGGGCACCGTTCACCCGACACACGTTCGGCGGGCGGCTGGCCGGGCAGGGGGTGGGGTGCAATGAGAACGTGCTTTACGACTTCGAAGGGGCAATGCAACTCGGCACCGACGACCGACGGAACGTGGTGGCCGGCATGGCCACCGCTGGCTTGGGCTACCACATGAAAGGCTTGCCGTGGAACCCGACGGTTTGGATGTATTACGACTACGCCAGCGGCGGCACCGGCCGCACGGTGCATACGTCTAACCAGCTCTTCCCGTTCGGCCACTACTACCTGGGATGGATCGACCAGGTGGGCCGGCAGAACGTCCACGACGTGAACGCCCACCTGTACCTGTATCCGGTCAAGTGGCTGACGGTGTGGGTGCAGGGGCACAGCTTCTACCTGGCGAACCGCCGGGACGCCCTCTACAACGCGGCGGGGAACGCCATCCGGCGTGACCCGACCGGCCGGGCCGGTGCGGAGATCGGTCAGGAGTTGGATGTGGTGTTGAACTTCCACGTCAGCAAGCAGATCGACGTGCTGGCCGGGTACTCACACCTGTGGGGTGGGGACTTCCTCAGGAACACCGCCGGGCCGAACGCCGCCCCCAACGCCGGCCAGTTCTTCATCCAGACGAGCTACCGCTGGTGATCATCAGGGGAGTCGAACCGGGCGAGGACGACCGTGGCGTTGTCCTCGCCGCCGTTCAGGTTCGCCTCGTCGATCAACCGCTGGCACGCCGCTTCCGGGTCGGCTTCCTCGGCCAGGACCGCCGCGATCGTCTCGTCCGGCACCATGTCCGTCAGGCCGTCGGTACACAGCACCAGCACGTCACCGGGGTGCAGGTCGAGCAGGTGGACCTCCGCCCGGACGCCCAGTTCCGATCCGCCGAGCAGGTTGGTCACCACGTGCCGCCACGGGTGGTGGGCCTTCTGACCTGGGGAGATCAGTCCGGATTGTGCCATCTCGGCGGCGAGCGTGTGGTCGGTCGTCAATTGTCGGAGGGTGCCGCCGGAGTACAGATAGCAACGGCTGTCGCCCGCGTGGGCGACGAACAGCCGCCGGCCGGAGACGACCGCCATCGTGAGGGTCGTCCCCATGCCCCGCCACGCGGGGTGCCGCCCGGCCTCGTCGAACAGCCGGGCGTCGGCCGCCCGCAGGGCGGTTTGCTACTCCCTCAGGGCGTCTTGCCCGTCGGCGGACGGGGCGGCGAGGCGGCGGAAGGTGTTCAGTAGGAACTGCTCGACAGAGTCGGTGCCGAGGCGGCTGGCCACCTCCCCGGCGGCGTGCCCGCCGACCCCGTCGGCCACCAGGAACACGTGCCCGCGGTGGCGGCTGTGGGTCTCGTCCGGCTGCGGCACGTTGGTGTAGCGGATGATCAGCGTGCGAGCCAGTTCGCCCACCACGAACACGTCCTCGTTATTCGGCCGTACCCGACCGGGGTGACTCAGCCCGTAGCTCCGCACCGCCAGCGGTGGCGGTTCGACCGGGGCGGGTGCGGACGCGGGCGTCGTCACGGTGGCCCTCCGGCCGAACGGGTTAAGGCCTTGGGTAGGACGTTGAGCGACCGCTTGCCTGCCTTGGCCGGCGGGGCGGCGGGAGCGGCGGGCGGGGTCCAGCCGACGAACCGGGCGAACGTGCTGGTCTTGAGGAACGTCACCATCTGCTCCCGCACCTTGAGCATATCGAAGTGCAGTGGGCAGTGCGGGCCGGTGCCGCAGTACTCCGGGCCGAACGGGCAACTGACGTTCTGGTCCTGCCGCTCGAACAGGGCCACCACGTCGTACAGCGTCACCCCTTCCGGCGGGCGGGCCAGCCAGTAGCCGCCGCCGGGGCCGGGCGAGCCGTTCACGATCCCGGCCTGCGACAGGATGGTAAGCACCTTCGCCACCACCGGTTTTGGCAGGAGTCGATTCTCGGCGATGTCGGCCGAGTTCAGCTTCACCAGCCTGGCCGGGTCGTACACTTCGGCCAGCCGACTGACGGCGGCGATGGCGGTTTGAGCGGTCTTGCCGTAAGGCGTCATGCGGTTCTCGCGTCCGGCGGGGGTTCGGCGTTTGCGGACATTTGATTCGTAAACACCGCCACGCACACCTTCAACATGGCGGTCAGCAACAGCAGCCCGAACGCCCAGATGCCGGCCGTCACCTTCCACTCGGTCAGGCTCGGGGCGTACTCGACCACCTCGTGCAGGGTGGACGGGATGAAGCCGGGGATGATGAGACCCATTCCCTTCTCGATCCAGATGCCGACGATCACCATCCCGCACGCGACGACCCGCGTCCAGCCTCGTTCCAGGGCGGCCGGCGTGAAGAACAGGCCGGTGCCCACGAGGTTGAGGGCGATCGCCGACCAGATCCACGGCACCAGGCCGTTCTTGCCGTGGTCGCCGAAGAAGAGATAACGGGCCGAGGCGAGGTGCGCACCGCCGGCGTAGAAGAGCGTGAACAGTTCCGAAACCAGCATGAGGAGGTTTACGACGGCGGCGACGCGGATGATCTGCACGAGCAACCGCGCCGGGCCGGGGTTCATCGGCAGATCGGTGCCCACGCGGACGACGCGCAGCACGAGGAGGATGAACGCCGGCCCCGAGACGAATGCACTGGCCAGGAACCGCGGGGCCAGCAGAGCCGTGTTCCAGAATGGTCGACCGCCGAGACCGCAGTACAGAAACGCCGTGACCGTGTGGATGCTGATCGCCCATACGATCGACAGCAGCACGAACGGCACGTACCACTTCGGGTTCGGCTCGGCGCCCCGGAACCGCGTGTAGAGCAGGTAACCGACCACGTGCAGGTTGATGAGCAGGTAGCCGTTCAGGACGATGATGTCCCACGTCAGCATGGACATGGGCCAGTTGAATTTGCCGATGCCGGGGATCAGATGCCAGAAGCGATCCGGTCGGCCGAGGTCCACGACGACGCTGAGCGTGCTCATGATGATGGCGGCGATGGCCAGCTCCTCGCCGACGATCACCACCTCGTGCATGTCGTGGTCGCGGTAGAGGTACGCCGGGATGACCATCATCACCCCGCCGGCGGCCAGCCCGACGCAGAAGGTGAAGTTGGCGATGTACAGACCCCAGCTCACGTGGTCGGTCATGTTGGTGCGGATCATGCCGTCGCGCACCTGCACCGCCCAAGCGTTCGCGCCGACGAGCGCGATCGCGGTGAGCACCAGCATCCAAGCGTAGAACAGCCAGCCGCCGTCGGTCGCCACGCCGAAGGAATGGCGGAGGAAGCGATAGTAGCTCGTGACGCCTGCGGACTTCATGGCGGACCGCTCACTTGTCGAAGAAGTAGTAAAACCGCGGCTTCGTCCCGAGTTCTTCCTTCAGCACGAACACGCGCTTGTTCTCTAGCACCCAGCGGATCTCGCTGTCGGGGTCGAGGACGTTGCCGAACACACGGGCTCCCGTCGGACACGCCTCCAGGCACGCCGGCAACTTCCCCTCCCGAGTGCGGTGCAGGCAGAACGTGCACTTCTCCATCACCCCCTGCGGGCGCACGCGGTTGCTCAGGTAGCTTTGGTTCGGATTGATTTCGTTCGCGGGAATCTGCGGCTTTTCCCAGTTGAATCGCCGGGCGTGGTACGGGCACGCCGCTTCGCAATACCGGCAACCGATGCACCAGTTGTAATCCACCACCACGATGCCATCGGACTCCTGCCAGGTCGCCTCGATCGGGCACGCCTTCACACACGGCGGGTTCTCGCACTGCTGGCACTGCACCGGCATGTAGTACTTGTCTTTCGCCGGCACCGGATGGTCGTAGGTGGCGTTCCCCTTCTCGAAGTCGATGCCCCCCTTCTGCATCTCGAACACGCGGATGTAGCTCTGGTGGCTCGGCCGGTCGTGGTTGTTCTCGACGTGGCACGCTTCGGCGCACTTCCGGCAGCCGATGCAAATGCTCAGGTTCAGGGCGTAGGCGAACGACACGCCAGGGATCGGTTTGTGATCCTTCACCACGGCCGGCTTGCCGGACTGCTTGCGGGCCTCGTCGGTCAACTTGTTCAGGATGACCTGCAACTGCTCCGGCGTCAGTTCCCGGTAGTGCTTTTGAAGGACTTCGTCGGCATTCAATTCCGCCGTCCACTCGAACCAGGGCCTGATCGCGGCCGCCCATGCGGCGAGCCCGAGCGTCGCCGCCCCGGCCTTCACCGCCGTCCGCCGGTCCACCTCGCCGAGAACGGGAAGAGACAACTTCTTTCGCTCACTCATGGCCTCCTCCAGTTTGGAAACGATCGTTCGGGCCAGGCGCCGGTGAAACGGTCGGATACTTAGGCGTATGAGAATCGTGGCAATCGATGCAGTTGAGGCGCGAGCGGCCGCCCTGGGAAAGATCCCAGTGGCCGGTCATGCCGCCGTGTGCGCCGTGCTGGTAGTCGCGGTACTGCGGCCCGTGGCACTGGGCACAAAGCGTCATCACCTGCGAGTACGGCACGCCCTTGCCGTCCGCCAGCCGGAGCGAGGCGTACCCGTCGGCCGGGTTGTGACAGGACGTGCAGCTCAGGATGCCGTGCTTGCCGACCAGCCCCTGGTGGAACTGGATCAGCGGGGTGCCGAGTTTCGCGTCCGCGTTGGCCGGTTTGGTGGTGTGGCAGGTGGCACACGCGACCGTCACCGGCCGTCCCTTTTCGTCGAACGTGCCGGTCGGCACACCGGGCGGGCCGAGCGGGGTGCGGACCACGACCGGGTGACGAACTCCGGGGGCGGCGGACACGCCGCGGTCGGCCGCCGGGGGGGCGGAACCCCCGCACCCGGCCGACAGGGCGGCGAACAGGGTGAGTAGCCAGAACTGGCGAACGGCGTGCGGCACCGTCAGGACCCTCCGCGAGTGCGACGCCGATACAGTACCGGCCGTTACGGGATAATTCAAGAACTACAACTCTTTTATTCTTGATTGCTCCACGGCAGCCGGTACAGTACCCCCGTCGCCCCCCCCCGGAGGTCCGTCGTGCACACCAGCGGATTGGTCATCACCCTGTCCGACGACCCGCCACAGGCCGCTGCAGCGCTTCGTGAGCTGGCCGCGTCCGGTTCGATTACGTTCGGAGAGGTGCGGGGGCCGTTCCGGGCGGCCGTGCTGGAAGCGACCGGCCCGAAGGCCGCTCACGACTGGCACGACCGGGCGGCGGCAGTGCCGGGGGTGGTCGGCGTCGAGGTGGTGTTCGTCCACTGGGACGTGGCTGAGCAGGAGGTGACCCATGACGGTCCTTGAATCGACCCGCCGCCAGTTCATCCGCTCGGCGGCGATGACGGCCGCGGCCTCGGTCCTCCAGGGGCGTCCGGCGACTCCCGCCGACCCGCCGAAGCCGCCGGGCGGGCTGGAACTGCCCGTGCTTCCCGGCGTCAAGTGGGACAAGGCCCCGTGCCGGTTCTGCGGCACCGGCTGCCATGTGCAGGTGGGGGTCAAGGACGGCAAGGTGGTGGCCGTGAGCGGCGACCGCCAGGCGGAGGTGAACAAGGGTCTGCTGTGCGTGAAGGGGTATCACGTCGGGCACATCCTGTACGGCCCGGAACGGCTGACCACGCCCATGCTCCGCAAGAACGGCAAGCTGGAGCCGATCACTTGGGACGAAGCGATCGAGGTGATCGCCAAGCGGATCGCCGTCGCCCCGCAGAAGTTCGCCTTCTACGGGTCGGGCCAGTGGACGATCCCGGAAGGCTACGCCGCGAACAAGTTCATGAAGGGCGGGCTGAGCAACAACCACATCGACCCGAACGCCCGCCTGTGCATGGCGTCGGCCGTCACCGGGTACATCAGCACCTACGGCGTCGACGAGCCGTACAACTGCTACGACGACCTGGACCAGTGCGACGTGCTGATTTTGTGGGGGAACAACTTCGCCGAGATGCACCCGGTGCTGTTCAGCCGGTTCATCGACCGCAAGCTGAAGGGCGACAAGATCACGCTCATCGACCTCACCACCCGGCACACCCGCACCAGCGAGCGGGCCGATCACGTCCTCGTTTTTCAACCGCAGTCGGACCTGTCCATCGCCAACTGCATCGCCCAGCAAGTGATCGCCGCGAACGCGGTGGCGACCGACTTCGTCGACAAGCACTGCACCTTCCGCAAGCCATGGAAGAAGCCGGGCGACCCGCAGACGCTGATGGGCGAGCCGTGCTCGTTCGACGAGTACAAACAGTTCGTCGCCGAGTACACGCCGGAGGCGGTGGCGAAGACGAGCGGGCTGTCGGTCGAGCAACTGCAACTGCTCGGCAAGCTGTTCGCGGACAGGTCGAAAAAGATCGCCAGCCTGTGGTGCATGGGGCCGAACCAGCACACGCAGGGCACGGCCATGAACAACCTGATCCACGCCGTCCACCTGCTGAGCGGGCACTGGGGGCGGCCGGGCGACGGCCCGCAGTCGCTCACCGGCCAGCCGTCCGCGTGCGGCACCGTGCGGGAGGTGGGCACGCTGTCGCACGCCCTGCCCGGCGACTTGCGGGTGGACAAACCCGACCAGGCGGCGAAGGCGGAGAAGTTGTGGCACCTGCCGCCGGGACGGATCAACCCGAAGGTTGGCTACCACACCGTGCAGATGTGGGAGAAGTTCTGCACGGCGTCCGACCAGGGCGGCGACATCGACACCATGTGGGTACAGGTGACGAACCCCGGTCAGAGTTTGCCGAACGTCCACAAGCTGTTCGACGCGAAGGCGAAGTTGCCGAACAAGTTCCTCATCGTGTCCGACGTGTACCCGACGGCGACGACCGAACTCGCGGACTTGGTGCTGCCGTCGGCCATGTGGGTGGAGAAAAACGGAGTGTTCGGCAACTCCGAGCGGCGGACGCATCAATGGTTCAAGATGGTGAACCCGCCCGGCGAGGCCCGCGACGACTGCTGGCAGACGATCGCCGTCGCCCGCAAGCTGTTCGACCTCGGCTTCCCCGGCATGAAGGACGCGGACGGCAAGTTCCTGTTCCACATGACCGACGCGAAGGGGCAGGAGGTGCCGGTCTGGAAGTGGGAGAACTACTACGGCACCGTGAACGTGGACGAGAAACTATTCGAGGAGTACCGCCCGTTCACCCAGATCAAGCATAAGGACGTGGCCCCGTACCCCGAGTTGGTAAAGGCGCGCGGGCTGCGCTGGCCGGTGGTGAAGCAGCCGGACGGCACCTGGAAGGAGACCCGCTACCGCTTTCTGGAGGAGTACGACCCGTACGTCGCCAAGGGGAAAGGGGTGCAGTTCTATCACTCCGTCGCCGGCGACGATAAGGCGTTCATCTGGTTCCGCCCGTACGTGCCGCCGCCGGAGGTGCCGGACAAGGACTACCCGCTCTGGCTGGACACAGGCCGGGTGCTGGAGCACTGGCACACCGGCACCATGACCCGGCGGGTGCCGCAACTGAAGCGGGCTATGCCGTCCGCCTACGTCGAGGTCGCCCGGGAGGACGCGGCGGCTCTCGGGGTGAAGACGGGCGACAAGGTGCGGCTGGAGACCCGCCGCGGGTCCCTCGAACTGACGGCCTGGATCGACGGCCGCGGCAAGTGCCCCAAGGGGCACGTGTTCGTGCCGTTCTTCGACGAGACCAAGCTCATCAACCGGCTGACGCTGGAGGCCCACTGCCCGTTCAGCAAGGAGCCGGACTACAAGAAGTGTGCCGTACGGCTGGTCAAGGTGTCCGCCTGATCCCGGGAGGAGTGCGATGAGCGAGACCCCACCACCGCCGGACCACCCGCACACGGCGACCGACCTGTTGCCCCGACGGTTGCAACGGTTCGCCACGCTGTTCGCGGCGGTGGCGGTCGGCATTGCCCTATTCGGGTTCCTGACCGGCCTCCGCGAGCCCGCCCGTGCGGAGCGGCACGCCCCGCCGCCCGCCGACCACCACTCGGCTCCGAAGGCGGTCGGGTACGCCGACCTGCCCACGGCGACGATCCGCCCGAACGCCGGGTGGGACCGGAGCCTCTCCCAGTTGAAGTTCGACCGGCCGGACATGTTCGCCCCGGTCGTCCGCACCGAGGAGATGAAGCTGGCCGCCCTCGCGGACCGTGCGAAGAACCGGGCCTACGACGGGGCACCGCCGACCGTGCCGCATCCGGTCGATTCGCAATCGGTGGCTTCGTGCCTGGCGTGCCACGGCGAAGGGTTGAAGGTCGGCGACCGGGTCGCGTCGAAGATGAGCCATACGATGATGACGAACTGCACCCAGTGCCACGTCGAGCAGTCGCCGGTGCCGGCGGAGAGCACGTTCGTCGGTGTCTACCGGGCCGGCCCCGGCGAGCGGGCCAACCCCGGTGCCCCGCCGACGATCCCGCACCACACCTGGATGCGGGAGAACTGCAACAGTTGTCACGGCCTGGTCACGCGGCCGGGCACCCGCACGACACACCCCTGGCTGACCAACTGCACCCAGTGCCACGCCCCGTCCGCCGCCCTCGATCAGGTCGAGTTCACCGGAGGCCGCAAGTGACCCAGCCGACGTTCGCCGACGGCCCGCCGGTACCGCTGATGGTCGAAGGGCTGATCGACCCGCCGACCCTCACCCGCCTATTCGCCGACATTCAAACCGCCGGAACCGTTCACGGCGTGCGGGAGAAGGGTGGGCCGGCCGAGTACGCCGGCGGCGACGGGATGCCCCCGTCCATCGCCCTGGACCGTCTGCTGGCCGGCACCGCACGGGCGGTTCAACACCGCTACCACTTCGACGGGCACGAGTGGACCGACACCGTGCTCGCCACCGCAACCGGGTTCCGCGTCGTCCGCTGTCGCCACGGTTGATACATCGACGTTCTTGGGTGGCTGGCCAGCCGCAAGAACTCCCTCGTTGGCGTCTCGCCGCGGCCGCGCTCGCGGTGTGTTCGTGCGGAACGGGGTCGACTCGGACTGCTCGAGCATCTTTTGCAGGGTCTGCCAGTGGAGTTCGTCCTCCCGGCAGGCGTGTCGCTTACTGATCTTGCCGGACAGCGCCCGGCGACGGATCTCGGTCCATTGCGGGCGGCGCGTTCCAACCAGGGTGCGGTGCCTCAATACTTCGGGAAGATGGCCGGCGAAGGGAAGCGTTCTTCCAGATTGGCGCCATCCTCGAGGTATTCCTCGCGCGGAACCTGCACCTGCGGCCACGTAGAGGGGCGCACTCGCACCACGCGTGTGGGGCGAAGGCCTTCGATGATGAGGTCGGTCTCGAAGCGGATCTGGATGCCGCTGCTGCCGAGTGGCGGCTCGCCCTTCGTCTTCGTGGCATCGAGGATGGAACCGCGGGAGGCCATGTGAGCGGGACCGTAGGCACCGTGGGTGTGCTTCAAGGTGTTCTCGACCGCGTTCATCATCGCGGGCACGTCTTTTTTGAAATCGGCGTATAAGGTGGCATCCATCCCGCCGAACAGGGTCGCCGTCACAGTCGCGCGGCCGAACTTGCCGTACTCGACGCTGTCCACCCACGCGGGCATCCATCGGCTGCGGATGAACGCCTTGTGCGTTTCGGTCTGATTCCGGGTGGCTCGCTGCAGCGCGGCGTCATCCAGCCAGATGTCCGAAACGTGGAATCGGGCGAAAACGCCATCCGGCGTCGGCTTCCAGACGATGCCGAGATGCACGGCCTGGCCGCCGAGTGATTTCTTGCCGTTCGTGGGCCAAATACCTTCGGCGATCAAATCCGACACCGCAAGGCACTCGCGGCCCCGCCAGATGCGGGTGGCGGCGTCGAATGTCAGCTTCTCTTCGTTGGCCTTCGCGTTCCCGCCCGACTTCGGCTCCCGGCTGGCCACGATCATCCCCGCCTCGTTCTGCACATCCACATCCTTGAGCTTCCACACTTGGCCCTCGCGCAGGCAGTGGCTCGGCTCGTCTTCGAGCAGCAGGACGTGATTTTCGGCCGGGAAAATGCCCGCGCCCCGATTGTGGTTCGCGTCCTGTTTCTTGTTGTTCACGGGCAATACCGGCACGGCGGAGGTTTTTGGATCGGGCGGCAGAAACGCTCGCACGTGCAGCACGGTGCCCAGTGGAACGTCCCGGAGGTCGGCCGGCGCACCGCGGTAGCGGACCATGCCGTACGGGAGCATCGCGAACGGGTGCGGGTCGGTGCGGAAGAACATTCCCGACCCTTGCACGCGGATGCTGCCGCGACGGTTGGCGTGGTCGACGAAGACGAGTTCGCCCCGGTATGAGTGCGCCTTTTCCAACGGCGGGAACTTCCCCGCTTCGGGTCGGAACGGCTCGTCTTTTTCCGGGGGAGCCGCGACGGCGGGCGCCGAGAAGCCCAGGCACAGAGCCAACAGAATAATGCGTGTCATCGTTCGATCACCTGAAACGGATCCGGCGGCATGTCAATCATGATGTTGCAGTTAGGCGTGTAACAGAAAGTGTCTCCGCGGTAGGACGGACTTCCAGTCCGTCCCAACGACTCGGACGGACTGGAAGTCCGTCCTACAACTTGAACGATGGTGTTGCCGCACCATCGACCTCAGAGGCCGAAAACCGGACTGTCATAGTTCGATCACCGTATTGCTGTCGCCGAACTTGTCCGTTTCGACGCCCATGCGTTGGGCCATCAGAAGGAGCAGGTTGCTCATGTGCGCGTTCGTGTTCGCGGGGCGGCTGCAGAGCGAATAGTGTTCGCCCGGTTTATCAAGCTGGTAGCCCTTGAAGTGCCCTTGGTTGAAGTCGAGATGGCGGCCGTGCTTCAGGCCGAGGTCGGTCCCTCCGGCGAGTACGAGCGGGAGGTTCGCGTTGCCGTGGCTGTGGCCGTAGGACATACCGCTGCCGAAGAGGGCCATCGTCGAGCCGAGGAGCGGCTTGCCGTTGAGGTCCTTCGTCTCCGAGAGCCGGGTGAGGAAGTAGGCGAACTGCTCGATGGCGAAGGTGTCGTAATTCGTGAGCTTTTCCATGTAGCCCGGGTCGCCGCCGTGGTGGCTGAGTTGATGGCGCGACTCGGTGATGCCTATCTCGGGAATGGCGAATGCATCCCCTTCGCCGCCGAGGCTGAAAGTGGCCACGCGGGTGACATCCGTCTGGAACGCGAGCACGATCAGGTCGTACACGGTGCGGAAGTAGTCGCCGGCCAGGGTGGCGGGAACGTCGCGGCTGGTCCGTTTGCGGTCGGCCTCGGAGACGGCGGGCAGCGGCGTATCGAGCCAGGCGTCGGCGCGGCGGGTGCGAACTTCGGCTTCCCGAACCGACGTGAGGTATTGATCGAGGCGCCCCTTGTCGGCCGATCCCATCGCCTGCTCGAGCTTTCGGACTTCCGCGAGGTTGGCATCGAGCACGCTGCCCTTGCGGCGCAGCGCCTTCCGCTGGGCCGCCGTGCCGCCTTTCGGCGCCTCGAATAACGAAGCGAAAATCTCGCTACACCGGCGCATCGACGGCAGTCGCACGCCGTCGGCCGTCCAGGCGAGCGATTCCCCGGTGAGGGCGACTTCCATCGACGGGTATCGTGTCTGCTTCGCGGTCACCTCGGCCATCTTCTGGTCGACGGAGATGGTGTTCTTGTCCGACGGGCCGAGTTTGCCACCGGTCAGCCAGACCGAGATGCAGTTGTGGTGGTGGCCCAACGCACCGGGGTGGTGCAACCCGCTGATCGGCGTGATGGACTGCCGGTGTTTCTCCAACGGCTTGAGCGATCGCGAGAACTGATAATCCTTGCCCGGCGACGTGATCTGGTAGTTCAGGGAATGAACGCCATTGGCGAGGTAGATGAAGACACTCCGCCGCGGCGTGGCCGACTTCGCCTCGGCCGCTCGCAGCGGCACCATGCATTCGAGAAACGGCAGCGCAATGCAGGTGCCCAGCCCCCGGAGCGCGTGCCGACGATCAATCAGCCAGGATTGGGAGCGGATGTTGCTCATCTCGATTCTCCGGGTTAGCGTTTCCGCATGAGTTCGGATAGTGCCACGAACCGCACGACGTCCTTGAGGCCGGCATTGTTCTTCCTAACTTCCTCCACGATAGCAGAAACCGCCTCGCGGTCATCTACGGTTAGAACGCGGCGAAGGGCGTAGGTGCAAAGGTGCTCGACGAACGCGTGCAGGAACCGGTCGCGGTCGTCGAGCAGCAGGCGTTTGAATTGGACCGGATCCTTGAACGCACGGCCATCCGGCAGCACCCCCGACGGATCGAGCAACGGATCTTCGCCGATGCCCTTCGCGACCTTCTCGTGCGTGCGCCACTGGCCGATGGCATCGTAGTTGTCCCACGCGATACCCAGCGGGTCGATCTTCGCATGGCACGCGGCACAGTTGGCGTTGTTGCGGTGCGCCTCGATCTTCTGGCGCAGCGTCGCCTTCGGGCTTTCCGGCGGGTTGGGTTCGATCGCACTGACGTTCGCCGGCGGCGGTGGCGGTGTCTTGTTGAACATCACCTCGCTGACCCACACGCCACGGTGAACCGGACGATGCCGGGTGCCGTCCGACGTCAACCCAAGAACGGCCCCCATCGTCAGCAGGCCGCCGCGATGATGTTCGGGCTTCAGCGCGACACGCCGGAAACCGCTCAACTTCGGCTCCGGCAGGCCGTAAAACTCGCATAGCCGGGCGTTCGCCATCGTCCAGTCGGAATCGATCAACTGATCGATCGGCAGATTCTTCGTGTACATCTCGCGGACGAACTCGACCGGTTCGGAGCGCAAGCTCGTCTCCAGCCAGGCATCGTAATTCGGGTATAGCTTTTTATCCGGTGGAAACATGCCCACGCGGTGGAGTTGCAACCACTGACGCGTGAAGTCGTCGATGAAGCGATGGCTCTTGCGATCCGACAGCAGGCGGTCCACCTCGCGCTTCAACCCGTCGCCCTTGAGTGTTCCGACCTGGGCCGCGGCGAGGAGGGCATCGTCGGGCATCGAACTCCAGAGGAAGTACGAGAGCCGGGATGCCAGCTCGGAGTCGTTCAAATGATCCCGGATGGCCGGCGAACCTTCCACCAGATAAATGAAGTGCCGGGACGTCAGCACGCCTTGCAGGGCGACTCGGTAGGCGTCGGCCATCGTCTCGCCCGCCTTGCGTTCCGCCGCAACGGCGTTCAGGTAGCCAGTCAATTCCTCGTTCTTGACCGGCCGGCGCCAGGCGCGTTCGGCAAATCGCTTCAAATGCTCCGCGACCACCTCGGGCGTCGCGCCTTCGGGAGGTAGGAGATCCTTTCTCTGGGCCTTCTCCGCGGCCGTGACGATCGGCCCTTCCCATTCGATCCAATCGAGAATCACTGTGGAGAAGAGGCCGTTCCCCTTGTCGTCGAACAACTGCGGGGCGTTCGGATTCAGGAGCCGTGTCTCGCGGCTGTGCGTGAAAATGTAGCTGCCGCTGTTCAGCGCATTCCGGAAGGCCGCCCCGCCGCGTCGATCGATCACGTCGGTGGCCACCACGCAGAAATCCAGCGACACGGGCATCTCCAGGAACACTTCAAACTCGAAAACCTGCGGCTTATCCTCCGGGGCCGTGATGTCGAACTCGATGAGGGCGTCGACGGTTTCCTCGCCGGTGCGTTTGCCGATGCTCAGGTGCGCTGTTTGACCACCCGGCGGCCGGATGCCGCTGGCCTGCAGGCGCAGTTTGTAAAGGCCACTCTGCTCCGGCCCCGCCTTGCCAAACCAGTTCGGCGAAAGGGCGTGGTGAAGGCTTCCCGGATAGAGCAACTGACGCAGCGGCCGCGTAATGCCGAATCGATCCAACGCGGCTTGCTGATTCTTGCCGCCGTTGTACCGCAACTCGGCCGCCGTCTTGCGAATCTTGCGAGCCTCGCCGGCCGTGGTGGGGAACGCGCGGTCCAGCACCAGCCCGGCCGCCCGATAGTAACGGTCCACATGCGACGGCGAAAGCGACAGTTCCGAGCCGATGCGTTCGAAGCCGTGCCAACGGGTGTCTTCGTTCAACTCGCCCGGCTTCGTTGGATCGTACCGGACGCCGAGCAGGTCGTAGACCGTATTCTGGTATTCCTTTCGACTCAGCCGATAGTGCGCCACCGCCGGCCGCGCCGCCATCCGTGCCGCCCGGCCCTCCTTGATCCTCGCATCGATTGTGGAAACGAACGACGAGATTTCATCCTGCGTCGGCTTGGGTTCATTCTTCGGCGGCATCTCGCCGCTGTTGATCTTCTCGACCACTTCGGCCCACCGCTGCGCGTCCGTGCCCGCCTTGAAATCGCGAGTGAGCCGATCAACGCGCAGTTCGCCTTTCGACTTTTCTGCGCCGTGGCAGCGTACGCAGTGTTTCGTCAGGAACGCTTCGTACGGTTCCGCACCGCGCACCGTCAGCGGTACGAGCAGAAGGGCAACGAGCACGGGTCGATGTTTCATCGCGAAGA
This sequence comes from Gemmataceae bacterium, assembly GCA_022842245.1. Lineage (GTDB taxonomy): Bacteria > Planctomycetota > Planctomycetia > Gemmatales > Gemmataceae > Limnoglobus. The sequence continues at coordinate 46,363 of JALHPZ010000015.1, read as the reverse complement.
CTCGATCATGGGACAACTGCGAAGGTTCAACTTGATCAGTTCATCGGTTCTGCTTGGCACGGCAAAGTTCGAGGCACAGGAAGGTAACTTCAATGTACGACTCGCACAACCTGAAGGACTTCCCACGCCCTTCGCCGGTGGCAGCACGATCTTCTTCATTAACCGGCGGGTCTGTATTGTCCGCAGTTCGAGCGCGATGTAACTTGTGAAAATCCGCCGAATGTTCCACGTCCATCGAGTGCCCGGCATGTTGATCCGACAATCGTTCGCCTGGGCTGCCCTTCTCCTGCTGCCCGCAGCGGCCGTGGCCGAGGGCGAGAAGCCGTCGTTCAACCGCGATATCCGCCCGATCCTTTCGGATGCCTGTTTCCAGTGCCACGGCCCGGACGCCGCCAAACGGAAGGCGGGCCTGCGGCTCGATCAACGTGAACAGGCCATCAAGGAGTTGAAGTCCGGCGAGGCCGCGATCGTACCGGGCAAGCCGGCCCGGAGCGAACTGCTCAAGCGGATCGCCGCGCACGACGATACGGCGATGCCGCCGGCCGAGACCGGGAAGAAGCTGACCAAGAGCCAAATCGAATTGCTGACGCGCTGGATCGCCGACGGGGCCGAGTATCGCGGCCACTGGGCCTTCCAGCCGATCGAGCGACCGAAGCCGCCGGCGGCCGGGCACGCGGTGGATGCGTTCGTCCGGGCGCGACTCGCGGCGGAGAAGCTCAATCCGCAACCGGAAGCCGACCCGCGGACGTTGATCCGCCGCGTGACGCTCGACCTCACCGGCCTGCCGCCGACGCCGGCGGAAGTGGATGCGTTCCTGAAAGACACCTCACCGACGGCGTACGAGAAAGTCGTCGATCGATTGCTGAAGTCGCCGCGCTACGGCGAGCAGATGGCGCTGCAATGGCTGGACTTCGCCCGCTACGCGGACAGCAACGGGTTCCAGACCGACAGCAGCCGGTTCCAATGGCCGTGGCGGAACTGGGTGATTCAAGCCTTCAACGAGAACAAACCGTTCGATCAATTCACGGTCGAACAGATCGCCGGAGACCTGCTTCCGAATGCGACGCGCGATCAGATCGTGGCAACGGGGTTCAACCGCAATCACCGACTCAACGGCGAGGGCGGGTTGATCGCAGAGGAATGGCGAATCGAGACCGTCATCGACCGGCTCGAAACGACCGGCAGCACCTGGCTCGGCCTGACCTTCAACTGCTGCCGTTGTCACGACCACAAGTTCGACCCGATCACGCAGAAGGAGTTCTATCGCTTCTTCGCGTTCTTCAATTCGAACCAGGAGAGCGGCACGCTCCAGGGCGACTCGCGAAACACGGAGCCGACGATCGCGGTGCAAGACCCGGAACTTCAGGCCAAACTCGCGGCTCTCGATGTCGAAATTGCGATTGCCGCGCGGGCCACTTCGGAGCTGTTGAAAAAGCAGCCGGAACTCCAAGCGGCCTGGGAGAAGCCACTGCGGGAACGTTTGCTGAAGGACGTGCCCGTCTGGCGCACGCTCGAGCCGAAGACCGCAAAGGCGACGGGGAAGGTCACGCTCGCGCGGCAGCCGGACGGCTCGTACCTCGCGTCCGGCGCGAACCCCAATCATGTCACCTACGAAGTAGTCGCTCCGCTTGCGGATCCCGAAATCGGCGGCGTGCTGCTCGAAGCGTTCATCGATCCGTCGTTGCCGGAGCAGAGCCTCGGCCGTGCCTTCAACGGCAACTACGTCCTGACTCGCATTGAGGCGGTGCTGACCGCGCCGAGTTTGGAGAAGCCGACGAAGCTGACGTTCACGCGCGCGGTCGCGGACTATTCGCAAAACGGCTGGGACATCGCGAACTCGATCGACGCGAAGCCGGGCAAAGGCTGGGCCGTGGATGGACCGACGAAGAAAGAGAACCGCAAGGCGATGTTCCTTCTGGAGAAGCCGGTTGCCGTGCCGAAGGATGCCACGTTAACCGTGCGGCTGGTTCACGAGACACTAACGAATCACGCGATTGGCCGGTTCCGCCTCTCGACGACGTCTCGGCCGGCCGCCGAAGCGAGTCTCTCCGGGGCGGCCCTGCCGGAGTCGTTACGGACGGCGATTCTGACCGACGCCGCGAAGCGGACGCCCGCGCAGAGAGCAGAGGTCGAGAAATACTTCCTGGCCAACGCGGACGGGCCAATCAAGGGTTCGATTCGACGGGAAACGACTCTCAAGGCGAAGCGCGAGGAACTGCTGAAGTCGTCGCCGACCGTCATGGTGATGAAGGAGGCCGCGCAGCCGCGCGACGCCTTCGTGCTCATCCGCGGCGAGTACGACAAGAAGGGCGAGAAGGTATCGCCCGGCACGCCGGCGTCGCTGCCGCCCATGCCGGCGGGCGCGCCGACGAACCGTTTGGGTCTCGCCCGCTGGCTCGTCGATCCGTCGAATCCCCTCACCGCACGCGTCTGGGTCAACCGCGCCTGGGAGCGCTTCTTCGGCACCGGCATCGTGAAGACCTCCGAGAATCTCGGCTCCCAAGCGGAGTTCCCGAGCCATCCCGAACTGCTCGACTGGCTCGCGGCGGAGTTCATGAAGCCAACGGTTCTCCCCATGGTCGATGGCGTGCCCGCGCGGCCGTGGGACATGAAGGCCTTCCATAAGTATCTCGTGATGAGCGCCACCTACCGGCAGGGGAACACCGTCACGCCCGAGGCCTTGGAACGCGATCCGGAGAACCGCTTGCTCGCGCGGTCCCCGCGCCTGCGGCTGGCCGGCGAAGCCCTGCGGGACCAAGCACTCTTCGTCTCCGGTCTGCTCGTCGAAAAGCTCGGCGGGCCGAGCGTGCGGCCGTACATGCCCGATGGCGTCTGGGACGAAACCAGTCGCTACGGCGACCTGCGCGGGTACAAGCACGACACCGGCGACGGGCTGCACCGCCGCAGCCTCTACACGATCTGGAAGCGCACGGCCGCCCCGCCGACGATGTTGCTCTTCGACGCCCCCAGTCGCGAATACTGCGCAGTGAAACGCTCGCGGACCAATACGCCGTTGCAGGCGCTGTCGCTGTTGAACGAAGTGACGTACGTTGAGGCCGCACGCAAGCTCGGCGAGCGGATGATGAAAGAAGGTGGAACGACCGACGCCGAACGCATCCGCTTCGCGGTGTACGTGGTTCTTTCGCGCGAGCCGACGGCGCAGGAAGCCGAAATCCTAGCCGAAGGCCTTCGCGCCGACCGGGCGAAGTTCGCGAAGCAGCCCGACGCCGCCCGCAAGCTCCTGGCGTTCGGCGACAGCAAGCCGGACCCGAAGATCGACGCCGTCGAACTGGCGGCCCACGCCGTGACCGCCAACATTCTCCTGAACCTCGACGAAGCCGTCGTTCGCCCCTGAGGCCGCCCGCGATGAACCTCTCACTGCAAGACCGGGTCAACCGCCGCCTGTTCCTCCGTCAATCGGCCGGCGGGATCGGCTTGGCCGCGCTCGCGTCGCTCGGCGCACCCGCGCTCGCCGCGCCGGCGGCGAAGGCCAAGCGCATCATCTACCTCTTCCAGTCCGGCGCGCCGTCGCAGGTGGACCTCTTCGACCCGAAGCCCGCGATGGAGAAGCGGCGCGGCGAGGACCTCCCCGCCTCGATCCGCATGGGGCAGCGGCTCACGACCATGACTTCGGGCCAGTCGAAGTTCCCGGTCGCGCCGTCCGCCTTCAAGTTCAAGCAGCACGGAAAGAGCGGCATGTGGTTCGGCGAGCTGATGCCCAAGATGGCCGAACTCGCCGACGAATTCTGCATGGTGCGCTCCATGCACACCGAGGCGATCAACCACGACCCCGCCATCACCTTTATCCAGACCGGTTCCCAACTTCCTGGCCGGCCCAGCATCGGCTCGTGGCTCAGCTATGGACTCGGCAGCGAGAACAAGGACATCCCCGCCTACGTCGTACTCACTTCCTTCGGTAGCGGCCGGCCCGACGACCAACCGCTCTACGACCGCCTCTGGAGCGCCGGCTTCCTCCCCTCGCAGCACCAGGGCGTGAAGCTCCGCAACAAGGGCGACGCAGTTCTGTATCTGTCCAACCCGCCGGGGATGGACCGCGACGGCCGCCGCTCGACGCTCGACCGGCTCTCCGCGATCAACAAAAAGGAATTCGAACGGAGCAACGACCCCGAAACGCAGGCGCGGATCGCGCAGTACGAGATGGCCTTCCGGATGCAGTCGAGCGTGCCTGACCTGCTCGACCTCTCGAAGGAAACCAAGGCGACGCTCGACGCCTACGGACCCGACGTGAAGCGGCCCGGTTCGTACGCCGCCAACTGCCTGCTCGCGCGACGGATGGCCGAGCGGGACGTACGATTCGTGCAGCTCTTCCACATGGGCTGGGACCACCACGGCGGCCTTCCCGCGGCGATCCGCGGCCAGTGCAAGGATACCGACCAACCGACGGCGGCACTCATCAACGACTTGAAACGGCTCGGCCTGTTGAAGGACACGCTCATCGTCTGGGGCGGCGAGTTCGGCCGCACGATCTACTCGCAGGGCGCGCTGACCGCGACCGACTACGGCCGGGACCACCACCCGCGCTGCTACACGGTGCTCCTGGCCGGCGCCGGCATCAAGGGCGGCACGACCTACGGCGAAACCGACGACTACGGCTACAACATCGTCCGCGATCCGGTCCACGTCCACGATTTGAACGCCACGATCCTGCACCTGCTGGGCATCCAACACGAACGGCTGACCTACAAGTTCCAGGGCCGCGATTTCCGCCTCACGGACGTTCACGGCACGGTCGTGAAGGGCGTACTGGCGTAAGGTGTTTTCGTCCGGAGTTTGGGCCAGGTGCTGTTCTGGCTGCGATCAACCCGGTGATCCCGGCGAACAACGCCGACAGCAAAGTCCAGTGTGGTCAACTCATATATCCCCGTGTTGACCTCTGTAATGGCGACGGCAGTCTCAACTCGGGCACGAGAGGGTGAGCGATGCCGGGGGGGGGGGGCGTGCTGCGAGCGGTCCTTGTCTGGCTGGTGATCATCGCCGTCGAAACGGTACACGGCGTCCTTCGTACGCTCCGGCTCGTTCCGCTCACCTGCCCAGCGGCGACCGTTCGGCCCGCTCGTAAAGTTCCAGCGGCAGCCCGTCCGGGTCGGCGAAGAAGATGAACCTCCCAAGTGTATATTCGTCCACTCGCACCGGCTCGACCGTGACGCCGTGCCCTTCCAGGTGCCGAACCGCCGCGTCCAGATCGGCGACTGCGAACGCCAGGTGCCGCAGCCCGCACGCCTCCGGGTAGCTCGGCCGCGGCGGCGGGTTCGGGAAGCTGAACAGCTCGATCTGTGTGCCGTCGGGCAGTTTCAGGTCGAGCTTGTGCGAGCGGCGGGCCTCCCGGTACACCTCGGCGACCACTTCCAGACCGAGCACCCCGACGTAAAAATGTTTCGACCGCTCGTAGTCCGAGCAGATGACGGCGACGTGATGCGTGCCCGAAACGAGCGGCGTGCGGTCGCTCATGTGTTCACCGAAGGCGGTTGTGGTTGTCGACACCCATATCGTTCGGCGGGTTACTTCGCTGCCCGTACGACCTGGATCCACTCGACTTCCAGCTTGAACGCCCCGGCCTTCTTGTCGCCCAGCAAGAACCCCACGGCGGCCACCTCGTCCGGCTTCACCGCCCCGGCGTCCTTGACCACCCGGCCAAACGAAGTCGCCACGAAGTTGTCGAGCGGGACTTTCACCTCGATCCACTCGCCCTTCTTGGTCGGGACCGCGGTCCGGTACGAGAACGCCATCAGCGGCTTATCCAAGTACAGGTTCATCGAGTATTCCCGGCCGTCGCCTTTCACCCGGGCGACCAGCGTATCGCCTTTTTCCAGGCCGAGCTTCTTGGCCTTCGTCCGGACCGATGCGAAGCCGCCGTTGTTTTCCAGCGACAGGGTACCGGAGAACTCCAGCGTCTTCGTATCGGTGATCTTGAACTTGCCTTCGGAAACGCCGCCCATCACCCCGTCGTTGACCGTCTGCCACTCTTTCGAGGCATCGGCCCCGGCAAACTCGAACAGGACTCGCGGCTGGTCGTCGGCCATGAGGAACGCCCCGGACAGTAGTAGCGTGAAAGTGGTAACCAAGAAGCTGTCGCGGCCGGTCATCGCACCGTCCCCCGTTTACAAGCGGTATCGCCCGGTTCATTGATAGGCGGCCGGTGCGGGGGCTTCTCGTTCGCCCATGGATCGCCGGGGCGGTTGGTTTCACCTGGCAACGAGCAGTTCGGCGACATCGTTCCGCCGGTTCACGGCTTGTTCTCCTCGGGCACGGCGACGAAGCCTCCACCTGCCCGCACGACGATCGGCTCGGGCAGATCCACCCACCCGCCCTCGCCGACCGTTGCCGTGGCGATCAGACCCAGCCGCGTTTCGGTGGTGGCGTCGTACCCGAACACCGACACCTGCACCCCGGCCGTGACGCCGTCGAGGTGGAAGCGGGGGATGATCCGGTCGTCACTGAAGCGAAAGGTGAAGTGCCGGTCGCGGTGCAGCGGGATCATGTGGCATCACCAGTTCATGGCGGTGATCGAGAGCTGGAGCATGGTGGCGATGCTCACCCATACGAGGTACGGCACCTGGGCCACCGCGACCCACCGGGCGTGCGGCCACACTGCGACCATGCACCAGACGATGGTGCCGAGCACGACGAGGATGTCGGCCGCCGCCAGCGGCAGGTTCCGCAGCCCGAACTGGATCGGGGTGAAGATCAGATTGGCGACCAGGTTGACGGCGAACGGCACCGCCACCGATCGCGGAACCGTCCGCCGGGCCGCCTGCACGAAGACGTACCCGAAGGTGACCGCGATGACCGGGTACAGGAGCGACCAGATCAGCCCGATGGTGCCTCCGTCGGGCGTCCAGCTCGGTTTCGCCAACGCGGCGTACCACTCCGCCCACGTCATCGTCGGTCTCCGCCCGAGGTCGGTTCCGCACGTTTCCTCCCACACCCCGACCGCCACGAGTGCAGGTAAAATGGGCATCCATCCGCAGCGTGGTTCGGAGTGAGCGGCATGGACCTGATGATACTGAGTGAGACCGCCGCCGCACTGTTCGCCGAGCACGGCCTGGTCGGGTGGACGTTCGGGCTGGCCGCCCCGAAGCGGCGGCTGGGCGTGTGCAAGTACCGCCGGAAGCGGATCGAGGTCAGCGAGTTCTACGCCTACCACAACCCGGACGCGGCCGTCCTCGAAACGCTCCGGCACGAGATCGCAAACGCCCTCGTCGGGCCGGAGGACCCGCTGGCGGCGACCGTGTCGGCGTTGCGCGTCGACGCCGCCACCGGCGTCCTGCCCCTGCTGCCAAGCGACGCGACTTCAGTAGGCTGAGATGTTACTCAGAACCGAGGCTGTTTTCGCCCGACAGACACTCGAACGAGGTATCGGAGTGATTTCCCAGCAAGAGGAATCCGATTCCACGCCGCAGTCGCTCATCGAAGACCTGGCGGCGAACCGATCCGCTCTCACATGGGAACGCTTCCTGTATCTGTATCAGCCGCTCTTCAAACACTGGCTGCGGCTCTATCCCGTACCGGAAACCGAGCGACACGATCTGGTTCAGGAGACACTGATCGTTGTTCTTCGTCGCATCTCCGAATTCAAGCATAACGGTCGGACCGGTGCGTTTCGGGCGTGGTTAAAACGCATCGTTCACAACCAGGTTCTCGAATATTTGCGCGATCGAAAGTCGAATTGGCTCAACACGGAAAGCACCGTCCTCGACCAGCTTCAATCCACATATCCGGAATTGGAGTCGCAAATCGATCGGGAACACGATCAGGAAGTTCTCCGGCGATTGCTCCAGCTCACCAAGCCGTTGGTGCCTCCGCTCGCCTGGGAGGCCTTTTATCGGACGGCGGTTGTGGGTGAAGGTAGTCCGCAGGTGGCACGCGAGTTGGGGATGACGCTGAACGCGGTCTACATCGCACGGTCCCGAGTGTTCGCCATTGTGCGACGAATCGGGCGTGGCTTGGTGGCTCCGCTGGATCCGGAGTGAGAAACGTTGAAGAAATCAAAAATCAGGACAGATCGGACCCGGTTGCGCACATTATGAATTAACTCTCGCGAGTCGCTTCGATGAATGAATCGCATCCGAGCGATGAAGTTCTGGTCGACTTTGTGCACGGTCGACTCCGCCATCGTCTGGCGGAACCGATCGAGGCGCACTTGAAGACGTGTGGGGTCTGTGCCGCTCGGCTGGTGGAGTTGGAGTCGACGATTTCCAGTGATTCCCTGACCGAACAGATTCGAAACGCGGTCTTGCCGGTCGATGTGCCGACTCCGCTACCCGGCCGAAACGATTGGCCCGACAAACTGAAGAACCACCCGCGATTTCGGATTCTCAGTTTGCTCAGCCGGGGCACGGACGAGTCGATCTATCTGGCGGAAGATCGGACGCGGCCGCAAAGGGCGGCGGTGAAACTGGTGATCGGCGATTCACTCGCCCTGCTACGGATCGCGGAGTTGATCAGGTTGTTGGCGATTCACAAGCTGCCGCGGATGGATCCGCCATTCGCGGTCGAGCAACTCGGCGAGCAGCTTCTGATTGCGGAGGACTATCGCAGCGGCGCCACACTGCGGGAAGTCGTTTGCTCGCGGGGTCGGCTCACGCTTCCCGAGGTCGTACCCTACGCCCAACAGATTGCGGAGGCACTCACCGCGGCTCACGCCCTCGGGCTTTCCCACGGCGATCTCCAACTCAAGGATTGCTTCCTGACCGAGTCCGGCATCGCCCTTCGTGGTTGGGCGCGTCGGCGTATTTGCGAAACCGTGCTGCACGATCCGCGTGCAGACGCAACCGCTCTCGGCCGTTGCCTGCTCGGCCTGCTGACGGGTCACACGCTACTCGATTCGCGAGGTCCCCTGCCGTTCGGGGAACTCTGGGCCGACGTGCCGACAGCCGTGACCGAAGTGATTCGGTCGATCACACGAGCGAAATTCGCGACGCCGCAGGAAGCGGTCGATGCACTCATGAAGGCGGCATCGCCGAAACGCTGGTGGCAACGCTGGTCTCTTATTCATTCGTAACCGGGTGGGCCGATGAATCCGACGCAAGAGCCGATGCACGACCCGAATCACGATCCGAGTCGCACATCCCCGTATTCACCGTTGGAATCGGCGGAGACTCGGAAAGACCGCACGACCCACCCTCAACCCGAGGGCGGTCACGACACGGTCGACCGTGGCACGAACAATGCGGATTTCGTGGTTGGTGATACCAGTCATGGGAATCGAGAGAATCTCGAGACGGGCAGTTACGAGGAAGACCTGGAGCGAACCGGAACCTACACGCCCGAAACGCACCTTCCGATCTTCCGTCCGATCCCGGGCTACGAGATCCTCGGCAAACTCGGCGAAGGCGGCATGGGCGTCGTCTACAAGGCCCGCGACGTGAAACTCCGTCGCGTCGTCGCCATCAAAATGATCCTCGCGGGGTCGAACGCCAGCGAGACGATGCTGCAACGCTTCCAGACGGAAGCCGAGGCCGTCGCGAAGTTGCAGCATCCGAATATCGTGCAGATTCACACCGTCGGTGAGACCGAGGGCTGCCCCTATTTCGCGTTGGAGTATGTGGCCGGTACCAATCTGGCCGCGAAGATCGCCAAGGAACCCCAGGAGCCAGCGTACGCCGCCAAGATGGTGGAGACGCTCGCTCGGGCGATGCATGCGGCCCACGAAGCGAAGATCATCCATCGCGACTTGAAACCGGCCAACGTCTTGCTCTCGACCGATGGCGTTCCGAAGATCGCGGACTTCGGCCTTGCGAAGGAGTTGGAGGAGGACAAAGGCCAGACGAATACGGGTGCCATCATGGGCACGCCGAGTTACATGTCGCCCGAGCAGGCCGCGGCCGCGGACAACATCGGCCCCGCCACCGATATCTATGCGCTCGGTGCGATCCTCTACGACATGATCACCGGCCGGCCGCCCTTCGCGGGCACCACGAAGTGGAACACGCTGGAAATGGTCATGAAGATGGAGCCGATCCCACCGGGGACGGTGACCTCGAACGTACCGAAAGATCTCGACACGATCTGCCTGAAGTGTTTGCAGAAGGAGCCTGCGAAGCGGTACGCGACGGCGTTGGAGCTCGCGGAGGATCTGCGCCGGTTCCAGGAGGGCCGACCGATTCTGGCGAGGCCGGTGTCGAGTGCGGAGAAAGCCTGGCGATGGGCGAGGCGGAACCCCGTGGTCGCGGGGCTGATTGCGTTGTCGCAAATCCTGTTCGTCGCAGCGGTGATCCTGGGAGTCACCTCATGGATTCTGAAAGGCCGAGCCGACGAAAACGCCAAGAAGGCGATCAATGCGAAAGAAGAAGAAACGATCCAGCGGGTGCGAGCCGAGACGAATATGAAAGCCCTCTCGAAGCGGGAAGATTCCCTCGTGGGAACGTTTCAATTCATCGTCCTCACGCTCGAAGACATTCTCCGAACCCACCCGAATGGTCGTGCCCTCAGTGAAAGAATTCTGCCAAGAACCATCGAGGAGCTGAACAAGAACAAAGTGGAGATGCTGAATACCGCCGTAGTCGAACGCACGCAGGCGGCGGCGTTGCAGCGGCTCGGGCGCATCTATGCGGAACGCAATCGTCCGGCCGATGCCGACCAACTCTACGCCAAGGCGGAGGAGGTCATGCGAAAGCTGAAGGCGCAAGACCCCAATGAGCCGCGAAACGTGCGCGGCATCGCGGCGATCACCAACGAACGAGGCGACATGGCGGTTCGCATGGGCAAGGTTCGGGAGGCGGATCAACTCTATCAATCGGCACTGCAACTGCGGCAGGAGTGGGCGAAGATGCCGTCCAATGCCGACCCCACCTTGAAACCGACGGATGCCCCGCAATCCATCGCGGAGTCGCTGGTCTTACTCGGGAAGTCCGCCCTTCGCTTAGGCGATCCGCAGAAGTCCGAAAGTTGGTACCTGGAAGCCATCGCGGCCTACAAGGCTCTGCCCGAAAGTATCGTGAACACACCGAGGGTCCAGCGGGAATTGAATGGCGTGCAGGAAGAGTTGGCACGGATTCAATTCAAGCTCGGAAAGACCGAGGAAGCACGGAAAGCCGTCGAGGCGATTGCGAAAGACCGCCTGGCTCGCTTGAAGGATCGGAACATCCCGGCCACGCGACGCGATGCCGCCCTGTCGCTCCTGGCCGTCGGCGATCACGCGATTTTGTGTGGAGCCGACCCGACCACGGCCTGGGCGTCGTACCTGCGCGCAGTGCCCGTGTTTGCCGAACCCCTCAAAGCCGATCCCAAGGATTACGCCGCCCGACGCGATGTCGCGATGGCGCACTTCAAGCTCGGCGTGGCGGCCGAGAAACTGGTGACGCTGCCGACCCTCCTTGGCACGGTGTTCACACGGGCACTCGCCGAATCGCATTACCAACAGTCGCTCAAGTACCGCGAAGAGCTCGCGAAAGATGGCCAGCTCGACACCCTCTCGCAATTCGATCTTTCCATCGCGCTCGCCCGCTGTGGTCGCATCGCGGATGCGGAGAAGATCGTCGACGCCTTCCTCAAACAATCGCCGACGGACCCGCAAGTCCGCTGGTACTCGGCCAATACGCTCGCCATGGCGACAGGCAGCCCCGCCGATGTCACCCGTTGCCACAATCGCGCGATCGGCTTACTGGAAGATCTCGTCCGCGACGGCTGGAAAGACTCGGTTGCGATTCGCACGGAACCGACTCTGGATGCGATTCGCAATCACGCGCGTTTCGTTCAGTTAACAAGCGCAATTGAGGCCAAAAAATAATTCTCATTTTGATGAATAGTAGACAGATTTTGCGCTGGAACGCCATTCATCTTCTGATCACGATAATTGCGATCGCGATCGCCCACGTGAATCCGAGTTCCAGCCATGGCACCCAACTGGCTCCGCAAGCTGTCGAAAAAACTCATTCCCAGCAGCCCGCCGCCGTACGTGAATCCACGCCGTCGGAAATCCGTGGATCTCCAGGAACTGGAGGACCGCGTCACGCCGGCGACGATCACGTGGATCAATGCCGCGGGCGGCAGTTGGCACACCGCCGCGAACTGGAGCGGCGGCGTCGTGCCAACTGCTGCCGACGATGTCATCATTCCGGATCTCGGCACGCTCGGCACCGCCGACCAAACGATCAACCTGTCGGCCAATAATGTTTCGGCCCAAAGCATCACCACATTCGAGAATCTCTCCAGCTCGAACATTACCCTCACGGGCGGCAATCTGTCCCTCAACAACGCTGCGACGCTGAGTCTCACGGGGAATGCCTCCTTGCGATTCACAGCCAGTTCTGCGGCGGTGAATCAGCAGATCACCACGACCGGCGGCGGCACAATCGCACTCAACAACGGCGACCTCGAACAGTTTGGCACCTCACACACCGTGACCGTGGGTAGCGGCGTAACGATCACCGGGGCTGGGCGAATCGGGTTGACGGGTGGCGGCCGTGTGGCGGGCACCTGGGACAACTTTGGCACCTGGGCGGCGACAACCACCGCGAACGGAACCACGTTGGCGCTTCAAGCGACTAACACTTTCGTGAATCAGCCCGGTGGCACCTGGGGGGTGAGCAGCGGCACCCTCGCGCTGGATGGAACGTGGACGAACGCGGGTACCATCGCGGTTTCGGGCGGCGCACTCAACCTCGGCGGCAGCTTCGCGGGCAGCTCGGTCAGCGACCCCGGCCGGTTCTCCCGCACCGGCGGGACGGTGAACCTGACCGGCACGCTCACAGGAAATCTCGAACTCTCCGATAGCACCGGGTCGTGGAACCTCCTCGGCGGCACCCTCCGCAACAGCACGTACTCCGTGGCATCCGGTAGCGCGGCTCAGTTGATTGCCACATCTTCGGTGGGCACGCTCGACAACGTCACCCTCGCTTCACCCATGAATATGGCACCCACCAGCGGTAGTGTCAGCTTGAGGGTTCCGAATCGCTTGACTTTGCAGAACATCACCCAGCAATTCGGCAACCCGAGTGGCGCTGGCGCGATGATCGTCGAATTCTTGAATGGCGGGCAAATCGAAGGTATGGGCACGATTGTCCTCGGCATCGACATCTCAAACGCGATCGTCACAGGGAGTCGTCTGCTAGGTGCCACCCCCACGACTTTGACTGTCGCTCCGGGAATCACGATCCGCGGAGCGGTCGGGTCCATCATGGGGACCAACGGCACTGTGAACATCCAGGGGCCGGTCTCCGCCGATCTTCATGGAGGTACCTACGGGATCTATCTGGGTCGCCGATGGGATGGACATGAACCACTCACCAGTCTGACGACAACGGGTGGCCTCTCGGCAAGCAACACCGGCACGCTTCGGGTTCACCTGGCGAACCCCAGTATGTCCACCTGGACCAACTCGGGACCGGTTTCGATCACGAATGCCACCTTTACTTCTGATGGCTTGACCTGGGCCAACACCGGCAGCTTCACGGCGACGAATAGCACCATCAACCTCGGCGGCACGTTCACGCAAAGCTCACTGGGCACCTTCACCCGCACCGGCGGCAAGGTCACCATCACGAGCGGAACGCTCAGTGGGAACGTCGAGTTCAGCGACGCCACAGGAAGCTGGGAAATCGGTGCGGCGGGGGTCATTCAGAACAGCACACTCACGCGGGTGACAGGGACCAACCACCGGCTCATTGGGGCGGAAACAAGTGGGATGATTCTCGATAACGTCACGCTGGCCGTGCCGCTCGATATGTCCGTCTACAGCCAGACCGGTATCAATGTCCGAAACGGCTTGACACTGCAAAACAGCACAATCCTCCTCGGAAACACAAGCGGTAGTACACGAGGTGATCTTCGATTCATTGGTGGCTCTCAGACCCTCGGCGGAACTGGCACTGTCACCTTCGGAGGAGCCACAACGAACTATTTGTTCAACAATGAGGCGGGACAACTCACAGTTGGATCAGGGATTACCATTGAAGGGCAAATCGGAATTGTCGGCACCACAAACACCTTTGGTACCAGTCGCGTTCGGCTAGAAGGAGCCATCAATTCCGGGGTTAGTGGCAAGTATATTAATGTCATCATGGGGCCTGGGAGCGTTCAGGCGGGCACTTTTAACGTATCTAATGGTGGCCGCATCCATATGTATGGCGTGGAGGCGGCCAATAACAACTGGAGCAACACGGGCACCATCAACGTCAGCGGTGGCGCCTTTTACATTGGTCGGCAAGGTTTCAATGGCGCGGCGAATGACTACGACCGCTGGACCAACACCGGCAGCATCACGGCCACCAATTCCGAAATCCTTTTCATTGGCAACTTCAGCAAGTCGTCGGTCCAAGATCCGGGTCGGTTCACTCGCACCGGCGGGAACGTCTATTTACAAGGCATTCTCAATGGTGGCTTGACCCTGGATGCCACCACCGGCAGTTGGAATTTATTGCAAGGGATCGTCAACGGCGGCATCCTAACAACCGATTCCAATAACCGACTCATCGCCACGACAGCAGGCGGCTCACTGTCAAACGGAGTCACAATAGCCGCAGGCAGCGTTGTGGATGTTACCGTCAGTAATAATGCAGTTCTGGACATTAATGGCGGGCTGACGATCAATGGATCTCTGTTGATTGGCAATTCCAGTGGAACGACCCGCGGCATTGTTTACCCCTTCTCGACCCAAACGATCGGCGGTAGTGGTGAAATCGTTTTCGGGGGAAGCGCCTCGAACGATATTGGCACCCGTCAAGTAGGCACGCTCACTTTTGGCCCGAACTTAACGATTCGCGGCAAGAGTGGCCGAATCTATCAAGCCGATAGTTCTGCTATCACGGATGTCATCATTGAAGGTCAACTCCTCGCTGAAGTCGCGGGTGGGACGATCGTGGTGGGTGCAAACTTTGCATTCAACGGCCTCAAATCGGCCACCTTCGCCAGTAGCAGCCGCTTTCGAGTTACCAATGGTGCTACTCTCATCATTCACACGGAATACCCCGGCTTCGGCACCTGGACCAACGCCGGCAGTATCGAAGTCAACAATTCAACACTAAGCATCACTCGCGGCAGTTGGAGCAACACCGGCACGATCAATCTCACGAATTCCACCGCGACTCTCGGCGGTTCATTCGGTAGCAGTTCTGTAGCTGGGGGACGCTTCGTGCGCACCGGCGGGACGGTGAACCTGTCCGGTACTTTGACTGGCGACTTCCAGCTGAATGACGTGATCGGCAACGTGAACTTCGCCGGTGGCACTCTCAAGAACGGTTCGTTTTCCATCGCCCCCGGCAGCACCGCCAAACTGTTTGCGACCACGTCCAGCAGCTTTCTCGACAACTACACGCTCAACGACCCGATCGACATGGTGACGACACCCGTCAGTTCCGGGCCGTCGCGATTGTTCATCCTGAACGGTCTGACGCTGAATACGACCCTGCCCATCGGCGACGAGAGCGGCAACAACGGCACATATGGTGCGATTCAATTCAACGGTACGCAAACACTCGGCGGCAAGGGGACCATCGTCTTCGGAACCCGAGCCAGTGGTGCCGGCACGCTTCAGCAACAGTCTGCTTCGGATGTGCTCACCATCGGTTCGGGCATCACGATTGTGGGAACGGCTGGATCCATTGGGACCGTCGGATCCAAACTGGTGAACCTCGGCACGATCCGGCGCGACCGCGGGGCCGGACAGTTCACCATCACCTTCGGACCCAACGGCGCGAACGCCGGCACGATCGACACGACCGCGACCACGATCGCGGCGGGGGCACGCACCATCGTCACCGCCGGGAGTGGAAACACGTTCAACAATTTCGGCACGATCAGTTCTGCGAGTGACACGACGATCGGCCTGCAGACGAACGAATCGTGGAATAACTTCGGCAGCATCAGCATTACCGGCGGCACCCTGACGCTCGGCGGTCTGCTCACGCAAGCCAAGATCGGCTCGCTCACCCGCTCCGGTAGTAACACCGTTCTCCTCGGCACGGCTGCGACGGTTTCCGGCCCGCTGTTGCTCGATGACTCGACCGGCAGCTGGAACATCAACGGCGGCACGCTGGCCAACGGTGTATTGCGCACGAACGGATTGGCCCGGCTCTATGTCACCGGTGGTACGAATACGCTGAGCAATTACACGTTGTCCGGCAACCTGGACATGACGACGAGCGTACCGGGCGGGGGCTTCACGCTCAATACGATCGGTACGCTGACCTTCAATACGGTGCTGCCGATCGGCAATGCGACCACCGGAGCGACGGGCACCATCAGTGTTCGCGACAATCAGACCTGGACGGGATCCGGTGGCTTCCTGTTCGCGCCGACCTTGGGGACCCCTCAGATCTCGTCGCCCAGTAAGCAAACATTGACCATCGACACGGGTGTGACCCTCAGTGCCCGGTCGCTCACGTTCAGCAGCATGGGGGGCATCGTCAATCGCGGAACGATCGAAGCCAATAGCACGAGCAGCAGCGGAGTCTCGTTGAATCTGGTGGACAATTTCAACAACGTCGGCACGGTCCGGGCCACGAACGGCGGAGAAGTCCGCATCCAGACGAGTACCGCCGCCGGGTTCGCCAACCTCCCGGACCTGAAACTCGTCGGCAGCACCTACTCCGCGACGCTTACCGGCGGGGTGTGGTCCGTCGGGGCGAGCAGTACTCTGCGCTTGTACGTCAACAACACAACGGGCATCCGGCTCTCCGGCTTGAACGCCGACCTGACGCTTGACGGAGGCGGGTCGAACGTGTTTGGCGGGCAGTCGGGCGGGTCGTTCGCCAGCCTCGACGCGCTCAACGGCGTGACCACGATCGGAGGGGACGGCAAACTCACCGTCACCGGCGGGCGGACCTTCTCCGCCGCCGGCGATCTGAACACGTCCGGTGACATTACCATCGGGGCGGGCAGCTCGCTCGTCGCGGTGCCGACGCTCGTCAGTCGGTGGTCGGACGGGGGCACCGGGAGCGTGGCGAGCGACGCGACCGGGCGGAATCCCGGTACGTTCGCCGGGAACGTCACCTTCGCACCGGGCCGAACCGGAACCGGGCAGGCGTTCAGCTTCGGCGGGGCGGCCGGCGACAGAGTCACGGTACCGGGGTCGTCGAGTTTGCGGTCGGAGCGGTTCACGATCTCGGCATGGGTGAAACCATCGGCCCATCAGAACAACGCAACCGTCCTTGTGTCCGACTGGTTTTCGCTCGGGTTCGGCGGACTGACCGGGAAGCCGGCGTTCTGGATGAACGTCCCGAGCAATTCCATCGTCGCCGCCGACCCCATCCCACTCAACACCTGGACGCACTTGCAGGCCAGTTTCGATGGCACGACGATGCGACTGTACGTGAACGGCACGGAGGTCGGGACGAAAGCCTACGCCCTAGCCGTCGTCACCTCGGCGAATGGGCTCCAGATCGGCAACAGCCCAGGCAACACCCCGTTCAGTGGGTTGCTCGAAGACGTGACGCTGTACAATCGGTCGCTCACGCCGGCCCAAGCCGCCGCACTCACCCCGGTGGGCGGGGTGCTGGTGCAGACCGCCGGTCGGGTGAAGGTCGAAACCGGCGGCACGCTATTGTCGCTCAACGCCGCCGGCCCCAACGACACGCTGCAGCTCTTGGGTGGGACCGTCCTCGGCGCAGGCACGATCGGCGCCGATGTGGTGAACACCGGCGGATCGGTGGCGCCGGGCAATTCGCCGGGCATTCTCAACATCACCGGCGACTACACGCAGGGTCCAAATGGCACGCTCGATCTGGAGATCGGCGGTCGGGACCCGGATATCCCCGAGTTCGATCGGCTGCGGGTGACGGGCACGGCCACGCTGGATGGCACGATTCGGCTGACGAATTTCAACGGCTTCGAATCGGCGCCGGGCGATACGTTCCGGGTGTTGAGTGCGGCATCGCGCGTGGGCACGTTCGCGAAGCAGGACTTCCCGGCGCCCGGCGGCGCGGGTCGGCAATACAAGAGCGCCTACGACGCGACGGGTCTGACGATCCAGACGACGAAGGTGCCGCCGCTGGAGTTCCTCGGCGTGGCGACGGCCAACTCGATGACGCCGCTCGACACGGCGATCGACGCGAACGGGAACACGTACGTCGTCGGTTCCTTCACCGGCACGGTGGACTTCGATCCGAACAACGTGCTGAGCTACGACACGCTCAGTTCGCCTCTCAACAAGAGTGGTTTTGTCGCGAAGTACGACTCGACCGGAAAGTTGAGTTGGATCGGCTTCATCGAGACGGATACGGACCCCGACCACCATGCCCGTGCGTTGTCGATCGCGATCGATACTCGCGGGAACAACGACCCTGCGGATGATCGGGTCTACGTGGGAAGCCAGGCTGACTGGAACTTCGTTTACACCGCGCCGAGCGGGATGACGCATGGTGAGTTGGCGAACGACGGGTTCGGTGTCTTGATGTATCTCGACAGTGCCGGGGAGTTGCTAACCTTCCGGCGTTTCGGGTTCGATGCCGTCGAACTCCGATCACTCGCGGTATTGCCAACGGGCAATCTACTCGTCGGGGGGAGTTTCCAAAATTCGATCTCGTTCAACGAAAACATCAACACGGTCTTTTTCAATTCTGCCGGTGGCGCGACGGATTACGACGGTTTCGTCGCGGAGTACATCCCCACGATCGCGACATTGACTTACGGGTTCACAATCGTTCGCGCGGGACGCATCGGCGGCACGAATGCGGACGCCATCACGTCCGTGTCTACGGACTGGTTCGGTAATGTCTGGGTCGGCGGGACTTTCAGCAGTGCCGCCACGACGGGCCTCGCCACGTTCACGAACGCAGGTCTCGCGGGTTCCAACGACGCATACCTACTCAAGCTCGTACCGAATGGCACGGGGTTCACGACGACGGTGGCGCAGGCGTTCGGCGCGTCGGGTAACGACACCGGCAACTCGGTGGCGGTCGATGCGTCGGGCAATGCATACCTCGGTGGTGGTTTCCAACTCACCGTCGATTTCGATGTGCTGCCGAGTCGTTCGTTCGCGCTCACGAGCGGCGGCGACCAGGATGCGTTCATCGTCAAGCTGGATGCAAACGGCGGTTTCCTGTGGGCCCGCGGCTTCGGCGGCTTCCGGCAGGATGCCCTCAACGATCTCGCCATCGATACCGACGGCAACGTCTACTCCACCGGCACGTTCACGGATCGCGTGGACTTCGATCCGTTGGATGGCAGCTACATTCTGCAGACGAATCCGACAACCAATTATCAGGCGTTTCTGCTCAAGCTCGATGCGAAGGGTGCCTTCCTGTGGGCGACGGCGCTCGGCGATTACCCGGGCGCCATTTCGTCCGGTGCGGCCCTGGCGACCGACGGCGAGCGTATCTCCTCGGTCGGTACGTTCAGCAACACCGTGGACTTCGACCCGACGGATAACCAGGCGTTGCGGACGGGGCCGGGTGGTTACATCTCGTTCCTGAAGCAGAAGGCGTCGCCGGTCGTCACCATCAGCGGGTTGCCGGTCGGCAGCACGTCGGAAGGCTCGCAGATCTCGGCGATCGCCAGAGTCGTCGATCCGGATTCGTTCCGCTTCCTGTATGCGTGGTCGGTCCTGAGCGGCGGTAGCACGGTGGCCACCGGCACCGGCTCGTCGATCACGTTCCCGGCGAACGATCAGGGTTTCTACACCATCAGCGTCACGGTCACGGACGAAGTGGGCAACACCGGCTCGGCGACGAGTACCGTGGCGGTCGTGAATGCGCCGCCGGTGCTTGCGCCGACGGCGTTCGGCGCCGGTACGAACCTGTTCACGGGTGCGGCGGCGGCGGAAGCGGGTACGGCGCTGGCCAGTGCGAACGGCCGGGTATTCATCGGTTCGCCGGGGGCTTCCGCGAATCTGGGCAGCGTGGCGATCGTGCCGGCGGTCGGCGGAGTTGCTGCGACGCTCGCCAATCCGAATCTGGCGATCGGCCGGTTCGGTTCGACGCTGACCACGGTCGGCCCGCGGCTGGCGGTGGCGGCGACCGGGCGCGCCACCGACCTCAACGGCGTCGTGCACCTGTTCACGGAATCGGCCGGCGTTTACAGCGTCGAGCGTTCACTCTCGCTCACGGACGGTGTACTGGCGGATGGCTTCGGCACGGCGATGACCAGCATCGGCAACCTGCTCGCGGTCAGTGCTCCGGGGCGTGGGGTCAACGGCGTCGCGGCGGGTACGGTGTACCTCTACGATGCCACAACCGGCGTCCTCGTCCGCACGATCCTCAACCCGTCGCCGGTGGATGGCGACAAGTTCGGGGCGGCGCTCGCGTCGGCGAACGGTCTGCTGATGGTGAGCGCCCCGGGCGACGACACGGCGGGCTTGAATGCGGGCACCGTGTATGTCTTCGATCCGGGCAACGGGCAGCTCGTCCGCGTGATGACGAACCCGAATCCGGGCTTCCTGAACGGCGAGTTCGGCACCACGCTGGCGGCAAACGGGAACCTCCTCGCGGTGGGGGCTCCGCTCGACGATTCCGCGGGTGCAGATGCCGGCGGCGTGTATTTGTACGATCTGGTCTCCGGGGCATTGCTCGGCACGCTGCGCAGCCCGAACGCCACGCCGGTGAACGGTCGGTTTGGCTCGTCGCTGGCGTTCAACGGGAATCGCCTGGCTGTGGGGGCGAACGGCGACGGTACGACGGTGGCCAATTCCGGCTCGCTGTTCGTGTACGACGTCGACGCCCGGAGCGGCACGTTCCGGCAACTGCGGCACACGCTGAAGAAGTCCGCGGCCACCGGCGGGGAGCGATTCGGCACCGCCGTGGTGGCGAGCGGAGACGACTGGTACGTCAGTGCGGCCACGGCCGGTGCCGCCGGCACGACCTGGCGGTTCGCGGCCACTTCATTCCTGACGCTGAGTGCCACGGCGATCAATGAGAACGATCTGCTGACCTTGAGCGGTTCGTTCAGCGATGTGGGCCAGGGCGATACCCATACTCTGATCGTCGATTGGGGTATGCCCGGGAATGATATGACGCGGGTCACGCTCGCGGCCGGCGCGAACACGTTCAGCGAGAGCATTCGGTATCTGGATGACAACCCGACGGGCAGCAAGATCGATACGGCGAACATCCGGGTGCGTGTGCTGGATTCGGTGCTCGATCTAATGTTATATGATGGCGGCGCGGTGGGTTATGATCGGCTCGTTGCGATCGATGGTGTGACACTGGTACCAAAACGCGAAATCATTCCACAAGTCGGAGTTTCCCAGGTTTTAGCATCTGCGGCAAGTCAAGACGGCGATATTTTCGCTTTGCGAAGTCCATCGTTTGGGGTTCGCCAGATCGATCGATTCCACGGCGGAACAGGAGATTTTCTTGGTACGATCGTACCCAGTACCACGCTGGCATCGTTAATCACAGGTTCCAATTTGACAGGCGATCCGATGGTTATCGGGCCGAATCAGCAGATTTATCTGGCAACGGATGATCGAGTGGTCCAGTTCGATAGCCGGACCGGGACAATCTTGTTTAGCACATTGATGCCGGGTGGTGATGTTGCTCGTGGCTTGGCGTTTGGCCCCGATGGAATGCTATATGCGATATTGGCGGTTTCTCAGCAAGTGATCCAAATCGACTCTGAGACAGGTGTGATACTTGGTACGTATCTGAATACCAGCGAATTGCCAAGTGCATCGGTCGATCTAGCCTTTGGTGATAATGGTGTAATCTATGTCGCAGGTTCGATTGGTGCTTCTCAACTTATACGCCGCTACGACTTCGCCACTCGTGAGGTGATCGGCGATCTGGTTTCGAATCGTACCAGTACGTCCACCGACAGTTATGTGTTGATCGACGGTGACACGTTAATCGGTGGATCAGGGAATGATGGTTTTGTTACACGATATGATTTGTTGACCGGAATCGTTATCAATGAAGCAGCAGCAAATAACGCTCAGTTCGGCGGGCTCCTTTACCCACTGGATGAAACCACCACCTCCGTAACCGTCGCCAACCTTGCGCCGACCGTGCGGATTACGGCGGCGCGCAACGACGTCGGCACCTACACGCTCAAGGCGCTGCCGGCCGATGTCGGCACGCTCGATCCGCTGACGGTCAGTTGGACGATCAACGGCGTCGCCGTGGCGGCCAACGCCGACGGCACGGTCACCTTCAACGCCACCAACACCTCGGCGACGACGGTCGTGGTCACGGTCAACGACGATGATCTGGGCGTCGTCACCTCCACATTCACGGTCATCATCGGAACGGGCAATGCCGACACGATCACGCTCGGGAATACGAGTGCCAATGTGAACGGCACGACGCTCAACTATGCGGCGGGCACGGGTCGTGTGGTGGTGTACGGATTGGGCGGGGACGACACGATCAACGCCAGCGGCAATACGGCGACCCCGGTGGAACTTGTGGGCGGATATGGCAGCGATACGCTCATCGGCGGCAACTTCGACGATGTGCTCCGCGGCAACAACCCCGACGATTACAACCCGAACGCGCCGTACACCACCGAAGACCAAGGCGACGACAGCCTCGTGGCGGGTGCCGGCAACGACACGCTCGACGGCGGCCTCGGCAACGACTCGATGATCGGCGGCACCGGTAACGACTACTACATTCAGGTGTCGGGCAGCACCGATCTCCTCAGCGAATCGGGTAGCACGGGTATCGATTCCATCGACCTCGTGTATTCGTATCGCGGCGTGACGCTGAGCCTCGCCTACGATGCGGGGCAGGTGCAGACTGTCGATACGCAGAACCACGAGGTGATGCTCAGCGGCACGTTCGAGAACGTCTACGGTAGTGGTTACGGCGACGTGCTGAGCGGCAATTCGGTGCAGAACGAACTCCGGGGCGGCCTCGGCGACGACCAGCTCTTCGGCAGCGATCCGCTCGTATTGTCGGTTACCGGCGTCAGCGACGACGATTCGCTTTCGGGTGGAGCGGGGAACGACACGATCGATGGCGGTTCGGGCAACGACATCATCTTCGGCACCGACGCGCTCACTGTCCTGGCCGCGGGTGTCTCGGATGATGACTCGATCCGGGGCGGAGCGGGGAACGACACGATCGATGGCGGCAGTGGCAACGACATCATCTTCGGCACCGACTCGCTTGCGATTCTTCCCGCGGGTGTGAGCGACGACGACTCGATCCGGGGCGGCAGCGGCAACGACACGATCGACGGCGGCAGCGGCAACGACATCATCTTCGGTACCGACGCGCTCACCGTCCTGGCCGCGGGTGTCTCGGACGACGATTCCATTCGGGGCGGTGCGGGGAACGACACGATCGACGGCGGTTCCGGCAACGACATCATCTTCGGCACGGATGCTTTGGCCACGCTGCCCGCCGGAGTGAGCGACGACGATTCCATTCGGGGCGGTGCGGGGAACGACACGATCGACGGCGGTTCCGGCAACGACATCATCTTCGGCACGGATGCTTTGGCCACGCTGCCCGCGGGTGTGAGCGACGACGATTCGATCCGGGGCGGCAGCGGCAACGACACGATCGACGGCGGCAGCGGCAACGACATCATCTTCGGGAGCACGGCGCTGGACACGTTGCCGGCCGGAGTCTCGGACGACGATTCCATTCGCGGCGGTACGGGGAATGACACGATCGACGGTGGTTCCGGCAACGACATCATCTTCGGGACGGATGCGCTGGCGACGCTGCCCGCCGGCGTTTCGGACGATGACTCGATCCGGGGCGGTAGCGGCAACGACACCATCGATGGCGGTTCCGGCAACGACATCATCTTCGGAAGCACGGCGCTGGACACGTTGCCGACCGGTGTCTCGGACGATGACTCGATCCGGGGCGGTGCGGGCAACGACACCATCGACGGCGGCAGCGGCAACGACATCATCTTTGGGACGGATGCGCTCACGATTCTGTCCGCCGGCGTGAGCGACGACGATTCGATCCGGGGCGGTGCGGGCAACGACACGATCGACGGCGGTTCGGGCAACGACATCATCTTCGGAAGCACGCTGCTGGATACTTTGCCGGCCGGCATCTCGGACGATGACTCGATCCGGGGCGGCAGCGGGAACGACACGATTGACGGCGGCAGCGGCAACGACATCATCTTCGGCAACCAGGGCGATGATCAGCTCGTGGGGGGCAAGGGGCTCGATCTCTTCGAAGGCGGTTCGGGCAACGACCGGCTCGTCGAGAATGTGGCGGGCATTGTCATCCTCGATTCGGCGAAGTTGCAAGTGGCCGGGTTGCCCGATGAGCGGCTCTACGACATCGAGGAGGCCCAGCTCTTCGGCGGCACCGGCGACGACCGGATCGATGCC
Source organism: Gemmataceae bacterium (assembly GCA_022842245.1). Classification (GTDB taxonomy): domain Bacteria; phylum Planctomycetota; class Planctomycetia; order Gemmatales; family Gemmataceae; genus Limnoglobus. Next base: position 22,164 of record JALHPZ010000015.1, on the reverse strand, counting down.
TCGGCGTTCTACGGTCCGGTCCTGCTCTTCGGCGATGCGGGGAACGACACGCTGATCGGCGGGGTGTTCGGCGACCAGCTCTTCGGCAGCAGCGGTCAGGATTCGCTCGATGGCGGCGAGGGGGACGATCAACTCTCGCCGGGCAGCGGCAACGATCTCTCCGATGGCGGAGCCGGGAACGACGTGTATTTCATGGTGCCCAACGGCATCGACACGATCCAGGATTCGCAAGGCATCGACACGCTGGACCTGAGCGCGGCCACCCTCGGCGTGACGTTGGATCTCAATCTCGCCGGCGCGCAGTCGGTGGACTCGGCGGGCAATGTGCTGGTGTTCAACGGCAGCATTGAGAACGTCCGCGGCACGAGCTTCGCGGACGTGCTCATCGGAAGTGCGGATCGCAACATCCTGGAGGGTGGCGGCGGTATCGACCTCGTGACCGGCAACAACGGGGCCGACACGGTGCAGGGGGACTTCACGCAACTGGTCTACCTGGACTTCGACTCCGCGACCGGTCCGAACGAGTACTTCTACAGCATCGAGGATCGCAATCTCATCCAGTCGCGCCTGGAACAGGACTATGCGTTCCCGTTCAGCATCGTGTTCACGCAGACGCGGCCCTCGATCGGTCGCTACGGCACGATCGTGCTGAACGCGGGCGCCCCGGGTTCCAACGAAGCGCTGATCGCGGGCCTGGCCTCGGAACTGGACTTCCGAAACGTCAATACCGGCAGCGTGGCCCTGATCAACGCAAACGGCTTCCTCGGCCGCAGAGGCCAACCCGCGGCAACGAGTTCGAACTACGTGGCGTTCACCTCGACCCTGATCGCCCACGAACTGGGGCACCTGCTCGGTCTGCGGCACAACGATAGCTTCGGACCGATCGGCGCCACCACGGACGGTCAATCGTACGGCATCTTCAGCGGTCTGCCACAGCGTTCGCGCGTGGTCAACGAACAGATCACGGGCAACGGCACAACAACGGTGCAGTACGTCTTCGGTATTCCCAAACCGGTCGCCATGACGAACCCGCTGACGCTGCCCAACGGTTCTATCTACTCCAACGGCCTGCTGGTCGCCACATTCGCGGTGCAGATCGGCGGCGGCGTCACGATCACCCCGGTTCAAGGTGCGACGAACTCCGTCCTGTCCGCGACCTTCACGGCCGAGAGCGCGGCAACGGGCGGCGGCGTGTTGTCGCTGGTGTGGTCGCAGCCGACGGCCAGCTCCTCCGTGGTCGTCTCGTATTCCTACGAAGCATTCCGGCCGGGTTACACCGGACCCACTCTGGCGACCGAAACGCCACTGCACATCATGGCTTCGCCCGCTTCGGTGGGCACGAGCATCCTCGATGCGCTCGGCAATCCGTTCTTCGGTGAACGCGAACTGATCCGCCTCGCCTTCACCAATGCGGGCGTGACCTTCAACGAAGGAGCCCTGGCCACCACAACGGCACCGGCGAGCCTTGGCGGTTCGGCGCGCACGATCGGCGAACTGCCCGCATTGGCGGTGCCGAATTTGTTGCCGTTGGGCACACGGAACTACGGACTGAACCTGAACGTGCGGGCCACGAGTGTCATCGGGGGCATTCAACGCACGCTCGGCGGCACCGGCCCGAGCGAGAACGACGTCTACGCGATCCAGGCGAAGGCCGGCGAGTTCCTCACGATCGAACTGCTCTCCGTGTCGCTGCGTCAACGGATGCAACCGGTCGATGGCATCGTGCGGGTGTACAACTCGGCGGGTCAGTTGGTGAATTATTACGGCAGCCCCGCGATCAACGACGATGGTTTCGATAACCAGGACCCGATCCTGATCGACATCCCGATCCCCGCGGACGGCACCTACTACATCGAAGTCGATACGTTTGCCGGCAGCCCCGGAAGCGACACGCAAGCCGGTGGCTACGAGCTCTACCTGTATTCGTACACGAACCCGACGACCGGTGGCACGCGGCAGGGCGGCATCGGCGATACGGTGGTGGGCGGTGCGGGCAACGACATCCTCTCCGGCAGTGCGGGCGACGACGACTACCGCGGCACCGCCACCGAAGACATCATCCTGGGTGCGACGGCCAGCGATTTCGTGCGGGCGACGAATACCGCTCCGACGATCAGCGTGCAGTTCAACACGACCTCGCCGGGCACGAACGACCTACTGACCGCGACCGTGACGCCCGTGGATCCCGACGGCGACCCGGTGTACCTCACGTACGTTTGGCGGGTGAACGGCGTGATTGTCCGCACGATGGGCAGTACCACGACGACCACCGACACGATCGATCTGAGCCAGTTGGGCAAAGGGAATCGCGGGGATGTCATCACCGTCGCGGTCGCGTCGAACGACCGCATCGAAGTGGGCAATTCCGCCTCGGCCAGTGCCGTCGTCGCGAACACGTCGCCGACGGCGACGGTCACCCTCAACACGGTTTCGCCCCGCACCAACGACGTGTTGGTGGCGACGGCGTCGGGTTCGGACGCGGACGGGGACGCGTTGAGCTTCGTGTATCGCTGGTATGTGAACAACGTGCTGGTCTCCGGTGCGACGTCGAGCACCTTCGATCTGGCGGTGCAGGGGAATCGCGGCGACACGATTCGCGTGGAGGTGGAAGCGAGCGACGGCACGGCGAGTACGACGGCGTCGGCCAGTGCCGTCGTCGCGAACACGTCGCCGACGGCGACGGTCACCCTCAACACGGTTTCGCCGCGCACCAACGACGTGTTGGTGGCGACGGCGTCGGGTTCGGACGCGGACGGGGACGCGTTGAGTTTCGTGTACCGCTGGTATGTGAACAACGTGCTGGTCTCCGGTGCGGGCACGAACACCTTCGATCTGGCGGTGCAGGGGAATCGCGGCGACACGATTCGCGTGGAGGTGGAAGCGAGCGACGGCACGGCGAGTACGACGGCGTCGGCCAGTGCCGTCGTCGCGAACACGGCGCCGACGGCGACGGTCACCCTCAACACGGTTTCGCCGCGCACCAACGACGTGTTGGTGGCGACGGCATCGGGTTCGGACGCGGACGGGGACGCGTTGAGTTTCGTGTATCGCTGGTATGTGAACAACGTGCTGGTCTCCGGTGCGACGTCGAACACCTTCGATCTGGCGGTGCAGGGGAATCGCGGCGACACGATTCGCGTGGAGGTGGAGGCTGGTGATGGGGTAGGAGGCAGCGCGGTTGCATCGGCGTCGGCGGTGGTGGCGAGTACGCCGCCAGTGGCGAACGACAACACCTACACGACAAATACGAATTCTCCACTTGTGGTCTCCAGTCCGGGTTTGCTCGGAAACGATACCGACCTTGACAACGACACGCTCAGCGTGATCAGCCACTCCAGCCCATCCTTTGGCACAGCGGTCGTGGGCGCGGATGGCTCATTTACCTACACGCCCGATATCGGCTTTAGTGGTAACGATTCCTTCACCTACACCATCAGTGATGGTTTCGGCGGGATCGCGAGCGCGACGGTCTTCCTTGCCGTGCAATCGAGTGGCGGAACCCTGGAAGTGGCCATTACCGGTACGCCGACAAACGTAGCCGAAGGTACGCCGATCACACTCGGAAGTGCCGTGACCGGCGGTACTGGCTCGATTGCCTATTCGTGGTCGGCCACACTGAACAACACGGTGATTGCGACGAGCACGGCCGCCAACTTCAACTTCACTCCACTGGATAATGGCAGTTACACGATTCAACTGAGTGTCATGGATGCCAGCGGCAACACCGGCGTGAAAACGCAAACGATACTCGTGGACAATGTCGCTCCCGCCGCCAGCGTGACCCGTTCGGGTGTCGCGACGGCCACCTCGGTGGACGTGACGGTCGGCCTGGCCAACGTAATCGATCCGTCGATCGCGGATCGCGCGGCCGGCTTCCGCTACAGCTTTGCCACGAGTGCGGATGACCTTGCGACGAGTTATTCGACGGCAGGATCGCAGGCCGAAACGACCTTCAGCTTCCCGACGGTTCTCGCAACACGCACGATCTACCTGCGCGTCTTCGACAAGGACGACGGCTACACGGATTCGAACTTGCAAGTCTGGATCGGTTCCTCCGGCAACGATGAACTCATCGGCGGCAGCGGGATGGACATGCTCTTTGGTTTGGGCGGCAATGACACGCTTCGGGGCGGCAGTGGCGAGGACTGGCTGGACGGCGGCGAAGGCAACGACTTGCTTCGAGGCGGCAGCGGGAAGGACATGCTCTTTGGATTGGGAGGCGATGACACGCTTCGGGGTGGCAGTGGCGAGGATTGGCTGGATGGTGGTGAAGGCAACGACTGGCTCAAGGGCGGCTCCGGGAACGATTCCCTCCATGGTGGAACGGGCAACGATATTTTCGTCGCTCACAACGGCGGCCGCGACTTCATCGATGGCGGCGACGGCGACGATACGTTCTGGGGCTGGCACGGCATTTTTGTGGATAACACGCTCATCGGTGGTGCGGGCAATGATCGTATCTACAACGGCGATGCTCTGGGTGGCGATCTGATCCTCGCGAATTGGTATCCGGCAAATGATATCGAGGTGTTGCAAGGTGCCGCGTGCAGCAACAATGGCATCCGCGGGGACTCGGGTAATAACATCCTCGACTTCGGTGCAACGCGACTGGTGAATATCCTCATCATCGATGGTCAGTCGGGTAACGACACGATCTCCGCCACGCCGCTCAGTTCCGGGATTCTCTATACGGGCGGCTCGGGCGACGATACGCTCATCGGCAGTTCCTCCACGGATCGGCTCGATGGTGGCGGGGGCGAAGACGTGTTTCGCTTCGTTTGTCGGAATACATCGGGCGAGGATCAGGTCAATGACTTCCGCAGGGGACGGGATAAACTGGATTTGCGGGCGTTCGGCGTGACTTGGAGTGCGATCCAGTTGGTTCGTTCCGGCAACGATCTCCTTGTGAAAGTCGCACTCCCCGCGAGCATGGGAGGCGGCTTCCTGACGATCCGTCTCAAAGGATTCAACGGCTCGCTCGACGCGACCGACTTCATCTTTTGATGCCCGGGGCGGGAGAACGAAACGTGCAATCTCCCGCCGCGTTGTGCTACCATCCGGATGCCTATCTCGAACGCAGTACGCCGGCCGGTCCGGGGGGGCCAGCCGGCTTGATGGGCCGTCAGGTCGCGGGCCATCAGTTCCTCGATGCGTTTCTCGCGCATGGCTCGTGGCAAAGCCTCACCGCGGTCGTGCCGACGCGCGAGCTGGCCGAGCCACTCGTGCGCACCTGCCGGGACCATTCTTCAAGCCGACACGCCGTTCGCAAATTGCATTTGGTTCCCGAAGCGGACTTCCTCGCAGAGTTTGCATCGCCATCTCCACCCGCGAAGGTGTTGCACTTCCCAACACCACCGGACGAGCGCTTCGCGTGGCTGCGTCACTCGCCCCGCCCGGCGCCGGTCGCTCTCTGCGGAGTCACGCATACGCTCGCTTCGCCGCAAGCGGTGGCCGCGTTATGTGCGTTGCTCACCGCACCGTTCGCATCCTGCGATGCGCTCATCTGCACTTCGGAAGCCGTGCGGGCGATGGTCCGTGCGGTCCTCGACGACTACGGCGACTACCTCGCCGAGCGATTCGGCGGCAGGAATCATCTTCGTCCCCGATTGGAAGTGATCCCGCTCGGGGTGAATCCGGAGCGATACCGACCGGCCACACGCGACGACCGGCAACGCAGTCGTGCGAATCTCCAGGTCACCGACGACGAAATGATGGTTCTGTGCGTGGGCCGGCTATCGCATCATGCGAAGGCTCATCCGTTCCCGTTATTCCATGCAGCCAACGAATCGGCGAAACGCACGGGGCAGAAAGTCCACGTCGTGTTCGCCGGTTGGGCCGCGCATCCGTCGGTCGCCCAAGCGTTCCGCGATGGTGCGAATCGTTTCGCGCCGAATGTGCGCACCTCGTTCGTGGATGGCCAGAATGCCACGATTCGCCAAACCGTCTGGCACGCGGCTGATATTTTTGCTTCGCTGCCGGACAACATTCAGGAAACCTTCGGCCTCGTGATCCTCGAAGCGATGGCGTGTGGCTTGCCGGTGTTGGCTTCGGACTGGAATGGCTACCGTGACCTCGTCGTGGAGAACGAGACCGGATTCCGAGTACCGACATTCTCACTGCCGGAAGCCGCGAGTGGCGCGACTTTACGATTGCTCGCCGGTCAGACAAACTACGATCACTTCCTCGCAGAGTGTTCGCAATCGGTCATCGTCGATCTGGAGGCCGCTACGGTGCGATTGTCACGATTGGTCTCCGACGCCGCACTCCGGTTGCGGTTCGGCCAGGCCGGCCGTGAGCGGGTGGTCAACCGTTTCACCTGGTCCCGGGTGGTCCAGCGTTATGAGGCATTCTGGCGGGAGTTAGCCGATGCCGTGCCACCGTTTCCCGCTCGCCAGCAGGGACCTGCCAAGTATCCGTACCTCGCGCGCACGTTCGCCAATTACCCCACGCGATGGTTGGAACCTACCACAATTCTGGAGCGGGTACCCGGCGCTCAATTACCCGACCACCCGCTGACGAATTTCTCGGCAAACCTGCGAATCGCGAACATGGCGAAACTTCAACAGGCGATCTCATCTCGGGAAATCGGTACTCTCGCGGAATGGACGGCCGACCTCAGCGCGATCGGCGAACGGTCGGAATCGAACCTCGCTACTATCGCCTGGCTGCTCAAATACGGTGTCCTCCGTGGTCACGTCTGAACTCGACTGCAGTACGAGGCGTTGGAAGTGAGTGGACACGGCACGGCCCGTCCTGTGCAATTATTCTGTCCACTCGTTCACACTGCGATTTCCAGACTCAACCGCAGCCGGAACAAGACAAGGGATGTCCGAATTCGGGCAGTGAATGGTGCACAGACGATTTTGGATATGGGGCGATTTGCGAACCGGCGCGGTCCTTCAACGCGATCCGATCGAGCGGAACAACGAGAGAATCGGCCGCGCTCCCGACCTGCGTCAGGCAGCGGAGCGGTAGTAGCTCTTGAACAGCCCGCCGAACCGCTTCCGGCACCGCACTCGGCCGGTCGGGAACTTCACCGTGGCCGGCTCCTCGTCGGCCAACGGCGGGACGTTGTCGATCCCCTGATGCGGGCGTTCGTCATGGCAGTAGCGGGTGACGAACTCGTTGAACAGGTGGCGCAGATGCTCTCGCACAGGATGCAGAAGTGGTAGAGAATCTCGTGACGCAATGTGAGAGCGAATCTCTCGGCCGTGGCATTCAAATTGGGTGCCCTCGGTCCGACGCGCTGCACTTTCGCATCCTCGGCCTCAAAGATCGCATCGAACTCCTTCGCGTACTACCCGTCGTGATCGATGATCAGGTGCGTAACCGGATGCCCCATCTCTTCCATCCGCATCGTGGCGTTCCTCGCCTGCTGTTGCATCCAGACCGCGTCGGGGATCGCGCTCACGCCGCCGATGAACACCTTCCGCGTGCCGGGATGGATGAAGAACAGCACCGAGAGACGGCAGAGGGCGGAACCGTCCTCGCCCCGCGGGGTTGATCCACGCTGGCGACCGCATCGACACCGGGGACAATGCGAACGTGAAGATGCAGGAGACCGAGTGGGCGGAGTTCGCCGACGCCTACGGGCTGACGGGGAAAGACGGCAAGCTCAAGGTGCCGGTGTACGAGGTGCATGGGAACCACGACAGCCCCCGCGGGGACGGCCTCGCGGTGAAAAAGATCATCGCCCGGAACAAGACGCGGCCGGGTGTCACGAACGTGTCGAAGACCGGCGTTCACTACTCGTGGGACTGGGGCGGCGTTCACTTCATCAACCTCGGGATCGTCGTAGGACAAGTGGAGTGCGTGACCCGTAAGCGGCGGTACGGCCCTCTCGGCAGCCTGGAGTTCCTCGTCAGCGATCTCAAAGAGAAGGTCGGCACGTCCGGGAAGCCGGTCGTTATCACGCACCACGTGGACATGCTCCGGTATGCGCAGTCCCTACCGGTCGAGGACAAGAAGGCCGAGGGGATGGAGTGGGACCCGGCCGACGTGAAGGGGTTCCACGACGCGCTGAAGGGGTACACCATCGCGGCCATCCTGTACGGCCACACGCACGCCCGAAAGGTCTTCCGGTGGGACGGCACGAACAAGGCCGCGAAGGAGGGCATCCCCACGTTCAACGTGGACAACAGCAGTCACTTCGCCGGCCAGCAGCAGGCGGTCTTCTACTTCGAGATCAGTGGCGACGGCCTGATCGTGCGCGAGTACCAGACGACCGACGCCTGGGAAACCGGCACGTGGAGCCCGCAGACATGGACCGCTCCCGTCACCGGAACCCGGAAGTAACCAACCCCCAGACAAGGAATCATCGATGAATCGGTTCGGAATCGGACTCTCGGTTATTGTTATCGGTGTGGCGGCTGTCATCAGCACACTGCCGCCGCTCGCGATTGCGGCACCTGAAGACTCGGAACCGCTCACCTTCATCGCGACGTCGGACTCGCACTACGTGTCGTCCAAGAATCTGGAACGCATCGAGCGAAACAAGTTGAGCATCGAGCGGATGAACGCGATCACGGGCACGCCCTGGCCCGACAAGCTTGGCGGCGGGACGGTCGGCAAACCCCGCGGCGTCCTCGCGCTCGGCGACCTGATCGACGACGGGGACAAGCGGAACGAGACGGCCCTGCAATGGCGGTACTTCGAGAAACAGTTCGGCCTCGACGGCACCGACGGACTCCTGAAGTATCCGGTGTTCGAGGGGTGGGGGAATCACGACGGCCCGCCGGCCGGAAAGGAGAAGTTTGGCTTCAGCGTGCAGTCGAAAATCAAGGACCGGAACGTATTGCGCAAGAAAGCCGGCCGCATTGGCACCGTGTCCGAGAACGGCCTGCACTATTCGTGGGACTGGGGCCAAGTGCACTTTGTTCAAGCCAACCTGTATCCGGCCGACAAGCAACATGCGAAGGTGCGCTACTCGCTCCCGTGGCACGACCCGCAAGGGGCGCTCGCGTTCGTCAAGGACGACTTGAAGAAGAACGTCGGCGACAGCGGCCGGCCGGTGGTCGTGATGTCGCACTGCGGCGTGGACACCGACTGGTGGCACCCCGAGGACTGGGCCGAGTTCTACAAGTCTGTGAAGCCGTACAACGTGATTGCCTACTTCTACGGTCACAGTGGGACCGGGCTGCGGAAATACAAACCCGAGGGCGAAGAGAAGGCCATCGACTGCGTCAACACGGGGCAGACGGAGAAAGGGTTCTTCGTGGCCGAGGTTACCGCGAAACGCCTCCGCGTCGGGTTCCAGGCCAAAAAAGACCCGAAGGCAACAGAGAGGGTCGAGTGGGAGTGGAAGTACCTGCTCGACAAGCCGATCACACAGGGCAAGTAATCACATGTCCCATCTCCGAACATTCTGTTCCCTATTGCTCGTAGCATGTGGCCTACTGTCGGCGGCGGTGGCGGAACCGTTGCTCGCGCCGCAACCGCTTCTCGACCGCGAGACGTTCTGGGACAACAAGGACTGGGACTGGTACAAGGCGAACGTCCCGTTCTTCGAGTGTCCGGACGCGGACATCCAGACGACCTACTACTATCGCTGGGAACTGCTGACCGAGCTGTTCGTCTGGGCCGACTGACGGCCGTTCACTTTCCACAGGAGCTGCCATGCGCCCACTGTTCGTCGCACTCGTCGTGTTGCACCTTGCAGCCATGGTTCGTGCCACCGACGCCCCGAAGCCGAACGTTGTTGTCATCTTCATCGACGACCTGGGGTACGCGGATATCGGGCCGTTCGGCGCGACCAAACAAAAGACGCCCCACCTCGACCGCATGGCCGCCGAGGGGATGAAACTCACGAGTTTCTACGCCGCGCCCGTGTGCTCGGTGTCGCGGGCGCAGTTGATGACCGGTTGTTACGGTGCGCGGGTGTCCGTTCCCGGCGTGTATTTCCCGGCCGGCCCGCAGGGGCTGAACCCCAAGGAATTCACCGTCGCCGAGCGGCTCAAGGAACTGGGTTACGCGACGCAGTGTATCGGCAAGTGGCACCTCGGCGACCAGCCCGAGTTCCTGCCAACACGGCAGGGCTTCGACCACTACCTCGGCATCCCATACTCGAACGACATGCAGAAGAAGTCGAAAGAGACGGGCGAGCGCGTCGTGCCCCTGCTCCGCGACGACAAGGTGGCCGAACTGCTCACCGACGGGAAACAAAGTGAGATCGTCGAACGGTACACGAAAGAGGCCGTCGGGTTCATCGCGGCGAACAAGGACCGGCCGTTCTTCCTGTACCTCCCGCACACCGCGGTCCATACGCCGATCCACGCGGGCGAGAAGTTCCGTGGCAAGTCGCCCAACGGGCGGTTCGGCGACTGGGTCGAGGAGGTGGACTGGAGCGTCGGCCAAGTGCTCGGCACGCTTCGCGAACTGAAACTGTCGGAGCGAACACTGGTGATCTTCACGAGTGACAACGGCCCGTGGTTGGTGAAGGGGGCAGACGGCGGCAGCGCGAAGCCGCTCCGCGGCGGCAAGGGGAGCACCTGGGAGGGCGGCGTCCGGGTGCCGACCATCGCGTGGTGGCCCGGCAAGATCGCGCCGAAGAGCACGTCCGACGCCGTCGCGGGAACGATCGACCTCCTGCCGACCTGCGTGACGATTGCAGGCGGCAAGGTGCCCGCCGAACCGGTGATCGACGGGCGCGACCTGTCACCGGTGCTGTTCGGCAAAAGCAAGGAGTCGCCGCGCGAGGCGCACTACTACTTCTCGGGGTATAACTTGCAAGCCGTGCGGCAGGGGCGGTGGAAACTCGCGATCGCCCCGCAAGCGGACGCCGCCGACAAGACTACGGTGGAAGCGTCGAAGCCCAACCCGCGGCTTTACGACCTCGACGCGGACATCGGCGAAACGACCAACCTTGCCGACAAGCACCCGGACGTCGTCGAGAAACTCTCCAAGCTCATCACATCGATGAACGATGAGATTGGCGGGCCGGCGCCAAAATCGCGTCGTCCCGCGGGAGTGGTTGCGAAGCCCCATCCGCTCTACCCTGTCGACGAAGTGCCCAAGGGGAAGGACGCCCCGAAGCCCGCGGCACTCGACAAACTCAAGCCCGGCGACGCGGTCCCGTCCGGGTCCGCACCGCAGATTGCGGGCAAGGCCTTCACCCTGTCCTGCGAGATTGAAACCGACCTCCGCGACGCGGTGATCGTGGCCCACGGCGGGGCGTCGGCCGGGTACGCCCTGCATCTCAAGGGTGGCCGGGTGGTGTTCTCGGTGCGGACAGGCCCGAAGGACGCGGTCACCGACGTGCCGTCGGAGTCGATCAAGGGGCCGGTGAAGATCGTGGCGACCGTCGGCCGGGACGGGGCACTCACGCTTGCCGTCGGCGAGCAGGCGATCGTCAAAGGAAAAGTTCCCGGGCCGGTCCCGCGCCAACCGGCGGAAGACTTCTGCGTCGGCCATGACAACGGTCAGCCCGTTGCGAATTACTCGAAGGGCAAGCCATTCGAGGGCAAAATCACCAATCTGAAGGTGACGAGCAACTGACGACGGTACGCCCCGCGAAGGAGAACCGATGCGATCCCTCTTGCTGTTCGTCGCGCTCGGGGCGGTGGTTCCGGTCACGCATGCCGCGGCCCCGCCGAACGTCCTGTTCATCGTTGCCGACGATCTGAACTGCGACCTCGGGTGCTACGGCCATAAGGTCGTGAAGTCCCCGAACATCGACCGACTCGCGGCGTCCGGCGTGCGGTTCGACCGCGCCTACGTGCAATACACCGTGTGCAACCCGAGCCGCACCTCGTTCCTCACGGGGCTGCGGCCGACCACCACCCGCGTTATGGACAACACGACGCACTTCCGGAAGACACTCCCGAACGCGGTCACGCTGCCCGAACTGTTCCGCACGAACGGCTACGAAGCGATCGGACTGGGCAAGGTATTCCACCGCGGGCTGTCGCCGGACGACACGAAGAAGGAGATGGACGACCCGAAATCGTTCGACCGCGTGTTCTACGGCCGAACCACTGCCGTGGGAGTCAAGGGCGAAGGGCGCAACCTGACCGGCGGGGCGCTGGCGTGGTGCCGGTGGCTCGCCGCCGAGGGCGCGGATTCCGAACAGGCCGACGGGCAACTCGCCGACGAGGCGATCAAAATCCTGGGCGCAAAGCGCGACAAGCCACTGTTCCTCGCGGTCGGCTTCTACCGCCCGCACGACCCTTTCGAGTCGCCGAAGAAGTACTTCGACCTCTACGACAACGGCGGGTTTGAACTCCCCAAGATGCCGGACGGGTACAAGCCGCCGTACCCGCTCTCGCTCGGCGGGGGCGCGTTCAAGGACGCCTTTGACAAGTTCACGGACAAGGAGCGGCGCGAGTTCCTGCACGCCTACTCTGCCGGCGTCAGTTTCATGGACGCGCAGGTGGGCCGGTTGCTCGACGCCCTCGACAAGAACAAGCTCGCGGAGAACACGATCGTGGTGTTCCTCGGCGACCACGGGTACGAGCTTGGCGTGCGGAACTGGTGGAACAAGAACACGCTGTTCGAGCGGAGTTGCCGCACGCCGTTGATCGTGCGGGTGCCCGGCGCGAAGGGGAACGGGAAGCCGACCGCGGCGCTCGCGGAGTTCATCGACATCTACCCGACCCTGGCCGAGTTGTGCCGTCTGAACGACGTGCCGAAACAACTCGAAGGGGCGAGTTTCCGCGCGCTGCTCGACGACACCGGTCGAAAGCACAAGGAGGCGACACTGACGGTGATCAAGCGCGGGGCGGTCCTGGGCCGTTCGATTCGCACCGAGAAGTACCGGTACACCGAGTGGGACGATGGCAAGAAAGGCGCGGAACTGTACGACCACGCGGCCGACCCCGGCGAGTGGGTCAACCGTGCCGGCGACCAGAAGTTCGAGGCCATTCGCACCGTGATGTCGGCAAGGATCAAGACCATCGAATCGGGGACCGAGCGATGAAACGAACCGTCCTTCTGCTCGCGGCACTGCTTGCGATGCCCGTGCGGGCCGCGGAGAAGCCGAACGTCATCGTCGTCGTGGCCGACGACCTCGGGTACGCCGACGTGGGGTTTCAGGGGTGCAAGGACATCCCGACCCCGCACCTCGACGCCCTCGCGAAGCGCGGAATCGTCTGCACGAACGGGTACGTCACGCACCCGTTTTGCTCGCCCACCCGGGCCGCCCTCCTGACGGGCCGATACCAGCAGCGGTTCGGGCACGAGAACAACCCCGCGTGGCTCCCGGGGAACAAGGACGTCGGCTTGCCGCTCGACCAGCCCACGCTCGCCGACGCCCTGAAGAAAGTCGGGTACGCCACCGGCGCGGTCGGGAAGTGGCACCTCGGCGCGCACCCGTCGTTCCACCCGAACCGCCGCGGGTTCGACTCGTACTTCGGGATGCTCGGCGGCGGTCACCAGTACTTCAACCACAACACCTTCAAGACCGACCCGATGAAGGCGAAACAGGAGTACCTGATTCCGCTCGTCCGCAACGAGAAGCCGGTTGAGGAGGGCGAGTACCTGACCGACGCCCTCGGGCGCGAGGCCGCCGCGTTCGTGGACGCCTACAAGTCGAAGCCGTTCTTCCTGTACCTCGCGTTCAACGCGCCGCACACCCCGCTCCAGGCCCCTCCGAAGTACCTCGACCGGGTGAAGGACATCAAGGACGAGAAACTGCGGACGTACGGGGCGATGGTCTGCGGGATGGACGACGCGGTCGGCGTGCTGGCGGCGAAGTTGAAGGAGCACGGGCTGACCGACAACACCCTCGTCGTCTTCTTCAGTGACAACGGCGGCCCGGTCGGCGTGACCAACTGCCGCAACACCCCGCTCCGGGGAGCGAAAGGGCAGGTGTACGAGGGCGGGGTCCGCGTGCCGTTCGTGGTGTCGTGGCCGGCGAACTTGAAGCCGGGCCGATTCGACCAGCCGGTGAGTTCGCTCGACGTGTTCCCGACCGCACTCGCGGCCGGCGGGGGCGACGCGCCCCGGCACCCGAAGCTCGACGGGGTGGACCTCCTTCCGCACCTGCGCGGCGAGTCGAAGGAGTCGCTCGCGGACCGGGTGCTGTTCTGGCGCACCGGCGGCGGTCAGAACTTCGCGGTCCGCGCGGGCATGTTGAAACTGGTGAAGATTGGGAAGAACCCGGCCGAACTGTACGACCTCGGCACCGACGTTACGGAGTCCACGAACCTCGCGGACAAGAAGCCCGCGGTTGTCGCCGCTCTCCAGAAGCGCCTCGACACCTGGAACGGCGAACTCGTCGCGCCGAAGTGGGAAAGTCCCCAGCCCGCGAAGAAGAAGTGACCTGCCGAGGAATGCTCGTGCTCCGATATTCTCTCGCGTTACTGTTCGGGGTTGCGGTCGGACCCCTCGCGATCGCAGCCGCGCCCACGAAGACGCCAAACGTCGTCGTCATCCTCGCCGACGATCTTGGGTACGGGGACGTTCAGCGGCTCAACCCCGACCGCGGGAAGATCAAAACCCCGCACCTCGATAAGCTCGCCGCGCAGGGGATGACGTTCACCGACGCGCATAGCGGATCGTCCGTCTGCACCCCGACTCGCTATGGCCTCCTGACCGGGCGCTACGCCTGGCGGACCCGCCTGCAGAGCGGAGTTCTGGACAATTACGTCGAGCCGCTCGTCGCCAAAGACCGCCTCACTCTCCCACGAATGCTCCAAGAGAAGGGGTACCACACCGCGTGCGTCGGCAAGTGGCACCTCGGGTTCACGATCGCCGAGCGGGGCAAGGGCGACGGCAAGAAGGAGAAGCTGGAAGGTGCGCCGGTCGGGTCGATCACCCGCAACGGCCCGACGACCCGCGGGTTCGACCACTTCTTCGGCTTCCACCACGCCCGTATGATGAAGTCGGTCTTCGAGAACGATCGCGTCACGCGACTGGTCGAACCGGTGGACATGCTCCCCCTGCTGGCCAAACGGGCGAGTGACTATGTGGCCGAGCGCGCCAAGATCGGCAAGCCGTTCTTCCTGTACCTGCCGCTCAGTTCGCCGCACACGCCGATCGTGCCCTCCATGGAATGGAAAGGCCGCAGCGGGCTGGGCGACTACGGCGACTTCGTCTTGGAAACCGATTGGGCCGTCGGCGAAGTCCTCGCGGCATTGGACAAGGCCGGCGTCGCGAACGAATCGCTGGTCGTGTTCACAAGCGATAACGGCTGTTCGCCGGCCGCCGGTACGCCCGCCCTGGAGAAGCAGGGCCACTTCGCCAGCGCCGGGTTCCGCGGGTACAAGGCCGACATCTGGGACGGCGGGCACCGCGTGCCGTTCCTCGTCCGCTGGCCGGGCATGGTGAAGCCCGACTCGCGGAGCGATCAGCTCCTCTGTCTGACGGACCTGTTCGCGACGTGCGCGGACGTCGTCGGGGCGAAGATGCCGGCCGCGGCGGGTGAGGACAGCGTCAGTTTCCTCCCGGAGTTGCTCGGCCAGCCCGACGCGCCACGGGCGGCGGTCGTGCACCACAGCATCCAGGGGCGGTTCGCGATCCGCGACGCAAAGTGGAAGCTGTGCCTCTGCGCCGGCAGTGGCGGGTGGAGTACCGGCGGCGGGACCGAATCCCCGCAGCTCTACGACATGGCCGCCGACCCGGGCGAGACCAAGAACCTCGCCGCCGCACTGCCTGAGGTCGTGACCCGGCTGACCCAACGGCTCGAATCGTTTGTCGCCGACGGGCGTAGTACTTTGGGCGAGAAGCAGAAGAACGACCTGGACGTGAAGATTCACAAACCCGCGAAGAAGTGACTCCCGAAACAGCATGAGGAACGGACCATGAGTCGGTTCGCCACGGTGATATTGCTTTGGCTGGCGGTCGGGAGCACGGCACCCGCGGCCGAGCGAATCATCCGCGACAAGATGTTGGCCGATGCCGAGTCGCGGCTGAAAGCCATCTACGAAAAACGGGATTTCGCACCGGCCACCTTCCCAGGCCAATGGCTCGCGGACAGTTCCGGCTACCTGATGCTGGAACCGTCCAAACCGGGCGAGGAACCGGAAGTCGTCAAGTACGACGCCAAGAACGGGAACCGATCCGTGCTCATCGGTGCGGCTCAACTCGTCCCGCCCGGCTCGTTGCAGCGGTTGTTCGTTCAGCGGTGCATTCCGACGCCCGTCGAACACAAGTTCTGTCTGGAATCGCGTACTGGACTCTGGCTGTTCAACTCGAAGTCGGGCGAACTCCACAAGTTGCCCGCCGAGGTACCGTCCGGCCTGCCCGCGGGTTCGTTTTCTCCTCAAGCCGATCACGTTCTCGTTCGGCGTGGCCGGAATCTCGCCGTGGTCGATGTCGCGACGGGGCGCCTCGCGCCGCTGACCGTTGATGACGACCGGGGCCGACTGGACAACTACGCCCCGACTTGGAGCCCCGACGGCCGCCGGGTCGCGTACATCCAATCCGATTCCACACAGGTTCGCACACGGCCAGTCATCCGGCCGACGGACCCGACGTATCCCGAGGTGACGCGCGTTCCGTTCGCCCGCGTCGGCACGCCCATTCCGACGCTTCGCGTGGGCGTCGTGGATCGCGATGGCGGGGCCACACGCTGGGTGAAACTCCCCGCCGAGCCGGGTACGTGTTACATCCAAGGTGTTAGTTGGGCCGGAAATGCGAACGAACTGCTCATCGAATTGCAGAGCCGTTCCCGCGACAGCCGCAAGTTCCTGCTCGCCGACGTCGAGACCGGAGCGATCGCCACCGCCTACGAGGAGACGGACCCCGCGTGGGTAGACGCGAGCTATGCCGCCAACGCGGGGCTGGAGTGGATTCGCGGCGGCAAGGAATTCGTCCTGCTCAGCGAGCGCGACGGCTGGCGACAGGCGTATGTGATTTCGCGAGACGGCCAACGGCGGACGCTCCTGACAAAAGACAAGTCCGACATCATCGCACGCGGCCCGATCGACGAACCCGGCGGCTGGTTTTACTATCTCGCATCGCCAAAGAACGCGACCCAGCGCTACCTTTACCGCATCCGTCTCGACGGTAAGGGCGACCCCGAGCGGGTCACGCCGGCGAACCAGCCCGGAACGCACAGTTACGAGTTCTCGCCGGATCGGAAGTGGGCGTTCCACACCTATTCCACGTTCGACAAGCCGCCAGTCGTGGACCTGGTCCGCCTCTCCGACCATCACTCGGAACGCGTTCTGCAAGCGAACGAAGAGATCCGCAAACGCGCCGCCCCGCTGATCACCCGGCCGACCGAGTTCCTGAAACTCGATATCGGGAACGGGGTGGTGATGGACGCGTGGCTGCTCAAGCCGCGCGACTTCGACGAGAAGAAGAAGTACCCGCTCTTCGTCTTCGTGTACGGCGAGCCGCACGCCCAGACGGTCCTCGACGACTGGGCCGGCGGTCAGAACCACACGATGTTCCACCGCATGATTGCCGACCTCGGCTACCTCGTCGTCTCGATGGACGGTCGCGGCACGCCGGCGCCGAAGGGGGCCGCCTGGCGGCGAGCGGTTTTCGGAAGCCTCGGCCCCCTTTCGACCGTGGAACAGGCGGCGGGGGTGAAGGAACTGGGGCGCATGCGCCCGTACGTCGACCTGTCGCGCGTGGGCATCTGGGGCTGGAGTGGTGGCGGCTCGAACACTTTGAACGCGATGTTCCGCAAGCCGGACGTGTACCACGTCGGCATCGCGGTGGCGCCCAAGCCACGGCCGGAGTTGTACAACGCGTGGTTCCAGGAAATCTTCATGCGGACCCCCGACGTGAACCCGGACGGCTATCGCACGGCCGCGGCCATCAACTTCGCCGAAGGTCTGAAGGGCGACCTCCTGATCGTCCACGGCACCGGTGAAACCAACACCCACCTTGAAATCACCGAGAGCCTTGTGGACCGGTTGATCGAACTCGGCAAGCGGTTCGACTACATGGCCTACCCCAACCGCGACCACGGCTTGCGCGAGGGCAAGGGCACTGCGGTCCACCTCCGGATGCTGATGACGCGCTACCTGCTCGACCACCTTCCCCCCGGCCCGCGGTGACGGAGTGCCGCGGGACGAACGTGGCCGGGTACGCCACCTGCCACGTCGGGAAGCGGCACCTCAATAGCAAGTTCAACGACCTGGCCCATCCGCAACCCGGCGACCACGGCTACGACCACTGGATGGCCACCCGACCTGTACTTCACCGAACGGACACGAGGTAGCTCGTCACCGGCCCCAAGTCCGAGAGTCTCTCCCGCAATCGACGGAACCGACAGCGAATCGCGTTCCGTTGCCACGGCCGCTTGCCGCGATGGGTGCGGAAGATTGGACCTTCGGGGTGCTCCGCCGCAAGGCGCCGGGACAGTTCGACCATGGTGGGGGTGAGATAGACGATCCGCGGCCGGCCGGTCTTCTTCGCCGTCTTGTGGGTGGCCAGCACCCACAAACCGGCGGCGAGATCCAGATCGGCGGCGGTCACACGCGCCACCTCGCTCGGCCGGCAACCGGTCTCCTGC
Organism: Gemmataceae bacterium; assembly: GCA_022842245.1. Classification (GTDB taxonomy): domain Bacteria; phylum Planctomycetota; class Planctomycetia; order Gemmatales; family Gemmataceae; genus Limnoglobus. The sequence continues at coordinate 3,758 of JALHPZ010000015.1, read as the reverse complement.
AACGCGGTGAGGAATTCCCGGAACGCCCGGTCCGGCACGGCGGCCAGGATCCGTTCCCGGTCCTCTTTCGAGAGCAGATGCTCGCGACGGTTCGCCCGCCCCACCTTGACCCCGGGGAACGGGCTCTTGGCGAGCAGCCCCTGAGCGACAGCCCAGGCGAACGCCCGCTTGACACAGTAGGTGGCGTGCCTCCGTCCGGCCTTCCACGCCGGGTGGGCATCCAGCCACGTGGTCAGGTGGTGCGGGATGACCGCCGTCGCCGGCTTATCGCCATGGGTCGAACAGAATTCCTGCAGGAACGTTCGGTGCCACTCAAACGTCTCGCGGGCGTTGTGCTTCTCGCTCCAGTCGAGTAACAGGTCGCACAACTTGGCCACGGTGATGTTGTCCGGCTCGACCGGCTTGGTCTCGGCCATCAGGCGGTGGTACAGTTCGTAGGCGGCCTTCTCGCTGCTTTTGCCCTTGGCAAGTAAATGTTGCTTGGGACCGATCTGGACGTACCAGGAGTCGGTTTGCTTGCGGTACCAAGGTTTGGGCTGACGCATGGCAAGTCTCCGGGGCACGGGTGGGCCGGAGTGCTTGCGAATCGGTCCCGGACCGTTGCCGCGGTACAGGACTTTGTTTCTCTGCACGAAACTCTGCACACCGTGCAGGGGTCGTTCAGAGGCGTCGTCGGAAGTGCTTCTCTTTCAAGGACTTCTACAGTCGGGCTGACAGGATTCGAACCTGCGACCTCTTGGTCCCGAAACACCACGGAAACAGCCGGCCGTTGCGTCTGAAAAGCCTTGAATTGCAGGCAGTTTAGCACATTTCCGCTTCTCGGACAAGTCCTGGCAAGTCCGGCAAATCATCGCACTTATCAGCGGTTTTTGGCAGTACAGAGCACCCCAATCCAGTACAAGACAGTACAAACCCCCTCCCGAACCACCGACCTCATTGGACTCAATACGGGACTGGGCCATGCAATGTCGCCGAGGTCATCTACGAAAGGAGTGCTACAACGAGAAGTCGATGCGATCCCACCACAACGCCTGCGTCCGTGGTGGCCTGCGTCCGCACCCGGCTCCGTTCATCCGGAACGGCAGCACCGGCGTGTTTGTGGACCGCCGTACGCCTTGGGTGAAGTGGCTCAAGTACGACGCGGACCAGGCTGCACCGGCGGATTGCCTGCGAGGGGGCCAAGGGCTGAGGACTCTGGGTCGTGATCTGGTGCGGCACCACACCACGACCCAGTTCACTACCCCTCGAGTAGCCGATGAACTGCTGACTGTGTTGCGGATTGCTCGATCTGTTGCCCGTGACCCCAGACCCGATCGTCGGACCAAGACGACCGGATTCGAGTCGGTCACCGTTTCGTCGTGACCATGAGTTCCGTCGAGACACTCGCTTCGATCTCGTTAACGGCCAGCACCCGGAACCAGTACCGCGTGTTGGGCCGCAACTGTTCGACGCGGAAGTGAGTGGTGTTTGCGCCTGTACGACCGACCTCGCGGAAGATCTTCCCGTCGGTACTCAACTGGACGACGAATCCGCTTTCGTTGTCCGAACGGTCCGCCCAAGCGAGGTCGACCCGCGTCGCCCACACGTTTGCCGCGACCAAGCCTGACGGCGCGATCGGGGCTTCGCGTTTAGTCTTGAGGTTGACGGTGTCGGAGAACGGCGAGTTGCCGAACTGGTTGACGGCCTGAAGTCGGAACCAGTAGATGGTGCCGGGGCGTAGTCCCTCGACGCGGAACCGCGTTTGGTCCCCACGGACCGCCCCGACCTCGGCAAAGTTCACCCCGTCGGCACTCCGGAACACTTTTACCCAGTCGGCGTTGGTGACACGCCCCCAGTTCAGATCGACGGCCCGCGCCCACACGTTTGCGGCGACAGGTGTTGCGGGCGGAGCGGGAACCCGGACCGTAACGGCCGGCGACGGCGGCGGGGTAACGACCGACGGCGGTGTCGGGGCACTGGTCGACGGCGCGTATGTGACCGGCAGAATCGTGGCGGTTGCGGAGAACGTCGCGTCGTTGCGGAACAGTTCCGAGCCGTTGTTGGCAGCAATCTTCAGGCGGAAGTGCTCGTGCCGGATGAAGTGCCCCGGAAAGTTCACCGACTCGAACGAGACGCCGGTCCCGTTCAGCCCCGTCACCACGCGGAAGGTGGCGTCGAGTTTGTACAGGTCGCTGCCGTTGTTCGCGTCGAGGTGGAGCAGCATCTCACGGTGGCGGAGGAAGCGACCGGGGAAGTTGACCGATTCGAACGAGACCAGCGAGGGGTCGGCCAGTCCGGGCCGCGCGATGAACCCGGAGTCACGCGCGAACAGATCTGAGGTATCGCGTTGGTCCAACCATGCCTCGAAGTTGCGGTGGCGGATCGCACGATCCAGGAAGTTGGCTGAGGCGAAGGAGTACGCCCTGCCGTTTTCAAGCCGCGACGGTATCACTGGCGCGTTAATCGGCGGCGAGTCGAGCTGTGGCGGAACAACTGGTACCGTCACGACGCGGTGGTTCAGGGGTGAAAGCGGTGCCGGAATTATCGGTTCGTCTCCGGACGGGTTGTTGTTGATCCACGTTTGAAGCCGTGTACGTACTTCTTTGGTGAGTTTGACGCCACCGATGCCAAAAGCGTCGCCTGTTGTGTAGATGCCCACCACCTTCCACTTCCCAACTTCGTTGACAATCAGCGGGGAACCGCTCAAGCCGCCCATCGGGCTGAGGCTTCCCGACTTCCACCTCAGTTCGGGATATCGCAAGGGCATCTCGGTGCGAGTCGTTCCTCTGAGCATGGATTTAGCTTCGCCAAAGCTGTAGCTGTAACCGGCGATTTGCACATTGTAGTTCGCCCCGCGGTCCCAGTCTTTCATGGCGAACCATCCCAACGTTCGATCGCCGAGTGGACGATTTAGCTTGATGACAGCGAAATCATAGTATTTGTTGCCGTTGAGAAACTCTCTGGCCACCCCCCACTTTGCACCGTTCGCCGAGCCGACGGGTGCCTTGCCGAAATACTCGGCTGCGGTGAACATCACGGTCACCGGAGATTCCTTTTTGGTGATGTCGTATAGGACGTGGCCGGCGGTGAGTACGTGCTGACGCCCGACAATAAAGCCAGTTGCCTGATTGATTCGACCATCTTTCCAAAATGTATAGATGGTCCCAACATAGCGATGCGGCTTAGCGTATACCCCGTCACGCGCCGGATCGACACCAAACCAGCCACCGCTGACAGCGGCCCTAGCATCGGCCTCACGGGTGGCAGGTGGCTGCGCGGCCGCCGGGTGGGTTTGGATGTAGGCTCGTTGAACGGCAAGGGGTGTGGTCAGATCGGCGATCTCGGGTTGCTGGATGCCTACTGAGGGAACGTCGCGTCCTTCCAAAGTCTCAAACTGAAGTTTTGTCCGTATCGGGGCAGCCGGCTTTGGCCCGGATTGCATCAGCTTCTTGGTCTGCGCGGCGAGAATGCTCAGGATGTTTTCGATCATTTGAACCTGGTAGTAAGGAGTAAAGAGCCGGCCACGGTTCGTTGTGGCTTCGCCTGTGTGTCACTGTTTGTTTTCCGGAGATGACAGGCATTCGTTCATTTCGGGAACTGAACGTCCCGCAGGGTGTACTCCACTTGGCTGCCGCGGCCTGCGGTGCGGAAGTGGACCAACCCCACGCCTTTGGCGAACCGCCACTCGTACACGGTCTCATCGGGCGTCTGCATCTCCACTCGCAGTCCGGGCTTCTTGCCCAGCGGGGTGTCGATGTCGGCATTCGTTGCCGTCGCTT
>JALHPZ010000014.1:16190-171830 GCA_022842245.1 Gemmataceae bacterium | reverse complement strand
CGGCGTCGGGGGGTTCTACACCTCCCCGTTTCCCCCCCCACGACGCCGTTATTCCATTCCCGATTCACTTCGGCTGGGTCGAAATCGGCACCTGCTCGGTACCGGGTGGCTGGATCATCTTGCGGGCCGGAATGTGCGCGGTACCGATCGGCGAGAAGACCGCGCCGGGCGTTTCCTGCGTGCCGGGCCAGGGGCTGACGACGGGCCGGATGTCCTGCAACACCGGCGCGGCGGCGATCGGGCCGGTCGGCTGCGCCGCGGGAGCCGCCAAGGGCACCTTGGCTCCGGCCGCGGCCGGGGCCGCGTCGGCCGGCATCATCGGTGCGGCCAGGGGCGGCAGCGGGTTCTCCGCCGAACGCTCCCGCAGCTTGATCGCGGCATTCCGGGCGCTGAAGTGGTCCGACGCCTTCTTCTGAACGTGCGGCGGCAGCGGTCCTTCGCCGACGCTCACGTTGTTGTACTTCTGGATCGTCCCCTTCTCGAACTCGAGCGCCGCCAGTGCCGAGTTGTACGCGGCGATGGCCTGATACTCGCCCGCCAGCTGCGCCGCGAAGTTCTGCTGCACCTGAAGGATGTTGAACAGCGTGTTCACGTCGAACGCCCCGCCGTCAATGAACTTCTGGCTCAGCGCCAGCGTCTCCTGCAGTTTGATCCGCGTCTGTCGCCGCAGTTCGATGTCGCGATAGCGGAAGTCGAGGTTCCGCCATTGGCGGAGCACGACTTCCATCGTCTTGCGTTCGCTGTCCTGGAGCTGGTAGTGGCTCTTGACCATTTGGAGCTGCGCCTGGCGGACGGCGGCGTTGGCGTCGCGGAAGCCGAGCGGGATGTCAAGCCGTAGGCCGAGCTGCCAGCTGTTGGCGTCGTTGTCGGCGAGGCTGGCGAAGGCGTTCTGTTGGACGGTATTTCCCTGGGCGTCGCGGATGATGGGCGAGCCATCGAGCCGCGTGCCGATGCCCGCGATGTCCTGCGACGCGAAGAACCGCAGGTCGGGCCGGCGCTGGTTCTTCGCGACCAACAGGTTCAATTGCTGGGCCTTCAAGTCGTGCCGGGCAATGATGAGTTCCGGCCGCGAGGCGAGGGCCTCGTTGACTTGCTCGTAGTAATCGGGCTTGTACGGGGCGAGCGTCGGCTCGTCGGTCGGCACGAGCCGCATGCCGTCGGCGTGCGAGTTCTCGCCCAACAGGCCGCGCAGGCTGCGCTCCGCGTCCAGCACCTGGTTCCGTGCCTCCACGATGTTGCGCTCGAACGTCCAGAGCTGCGATTCGGTCTGCGTCAGTTCGCCGAGTCGGACCGCACCGGCCTCGTGGCGCTTCTTGATGTTCGTGTAGAGATTGAAGGCCTGCTTCAGCGTCTCTTCCTGCGCGTAGAGGTTGTAGTAGGCGGCGTAGAGATTCCAGTACGCCGTCTCGACGTTGATCAGCAGTTGATTGATCTGGCGGTCAAACTCGGCCCGCTGCTGATCGTAGCGGATGCGCGTGATCAGGATGCCTTCCGTGGTCTGTCCGCCGCTGGGCCGCAAGCCGGGAATCAGCAGGCTGCCCGGGTGGCTCTGGGAGAGTTGGTTGATCTCGATGCCGAAGCCCTGCATCAGGGGCTGTTCGAAGAGGAACTGCAACCGCGGCGTGTACGCCGGGTTCACCTGCGAGGCGAACGCCGAGCTGGTCACGGCGAACTTGCGGTAATCCGTGCTGAACGTGATCCCCGCCACGCCCCCAGTGGGCAGCGGCTTCGCGAGCGTCGAACTGATCGTCGCGGCGTCGCCGTTGGTGATCTGCTGCTGGAAGTTCACCACCGGCTGGTCGTTCTTGGACCAGGTCAGACTGGAAATCCACCGCGCATCGAACTTCGAAAGCGAACGCTCGATATCCGCGCCGACGATCGCGGGATCGATGACGAGGGCGCGCAGCGAGTCGGAGCCGCCGGTATTCCGGCCGTTGAACTGCACGAGGCCGTCATTGACGAACCCGGCATTCTGGCTGCCGCCGACCGAACCGAGGTTCCCCTTCTCGACGGCGATCGCGATGCATTCCTTGAGGGAAATGGGCCGCGACGGGCGCGTCGGATCGGTCGCCGTCGCCGGCGCCAACCCCGGCGAGACCAAGGTCGGCGGGATCGAAGCGTGCGGCTGCGTTTCCAGTTTCTCCAATCCCGCCATCAACGACGTCTTGTGGTCGGATGGCTCGAGAAACAATTGGTGCTTGCAGCCGACCGCCGGCAAGAGGGCCAGAAGCCCTCCGACGATCCGCGCCTTCCAACGTCCAACACGATGCAATCTCATGGTCACGTCGCGCCCCCCTCGCAGACGTTCCCCGACAACGCGGGGCATCTCCCCACGTATCGACGCGAAGCCGGGAAAAATCCACAGGACTTGCCGACGGAATCGACCCGATTGGCGACTTTTTCGGGAATCTGGCGACAATCGCTCAAGTTGCGAGACTGGGCGGACTGTCAAACGGCGTCAGGGCGCGGAACTGGGGGAGCCGGGGGGCTGAAATTGCGGTGCGATCGCCACCACGGGCAACCCGAGCAGCCGCTTGATCGGGATGAACTCGCCAACGTCGTTCCCCTCGACCCGGTGGCCGATCCACTGGAGCACGTAGCCGCCGAGGAAAGCGGCCAAGCCCCATGTCCAGGGCGCGAGAAACCAGAGGGCTGGCGCGACTATGAGTGAGAGGGGTATGCCGACCATGTGGATCGCGAAATTGAAGCCGTTCCGATGACGGGACAGCCAGTTCCCGCGAGCGCGACTCGCGAATCGAAGCAACCTCCGGGCGATCGGAAACGAGTATCGCGGGGCATCACTCATGAAGCAAGAAATAGTCTCAAGCGGACGCCTGGCAAGGCGAAAAGTGGTTCCGGCCGATTCCTCCCCACCCCTCGGCGGAATCATTGCTGTTTTCCGGAACCACTCGAAAAGTGCTCGTAAATGCAATTCATTGAATGATTTATGATTCCGGGCGCTTTTTAGTTGTCGTGCCAGAATCTCCGATCATCCCAAAAAATGGTATTCAAACTTGCTTTTCAAACGGATGATTGGTACACTTGTTTCAATCAATCGTTTCAGGCCGGTGCCGAACATGATCTCCGAACCCGACGACGCCTCGGAACCCCGGCAACGCCTGCTGCTCGCGGCTGAGGAAATCTTCGCCGAGAAGGGGTTCGCGTCCGCCACGATTCGGGAGATCACCGACCGGGCCGGCGCAAATGTCGCCGCGATCAACTACTATTTCGGCGATAAGGAACGGCTGTACATCGAGGCGGTGCGGTTCGCCCATTCGTGCGCCGCGAAGGGGATGCCGTTACCGCCGGCCCCGGAAGGCGTGTCGCCGGTCGAAAAGTTGAAAGCGTTCATCCACGAGATGGCGACGCGGATGACCCAACCGACGCGGACCAGTTCCCTGCGGCTCATGATGCGGGAGATGTCGCAACCGACGGCCGCGGCGCACGCCATCATCACGGAATTCATTCAGCCGATGGCGTTCGGTCTGCGCGGCATCGTTCGCGAGTTGCTCCCGACCGCGCCGGAGTCGCGCATCCTGATGATCGGCTTCAGCATCATCGGGCAGATTCTCTTCTATCGGCAGAACCGTCAGGTGGCGGAGCTGATCTTCGGCAAGGAACCGGTGGACGCCATCACCACGCCGATGATCGCGGACCACGTGACGCGGTTCGTGCTGGCGGCGCTTGGTCACGGGGAACCGGTCCGGGAGGCCGCGCCATGAACTGGGTCGCTCTGCGGATGCTCACCGGCGACCGCGCCAAGTATCTCGGCATCATCTTCGGCGTCGCGTTCGCGGCGCTGCTGATGAGCCAGCAGCTCTCGATCTTTTGCGGCCTGATGCGGAACACGACGAGCCAGATCCGCGACATCGAGGGCGGCGACATCTGGGTGATGGACAAGAACGTGCAGTTCGTCGACGACGTGAAGCCGATGAGCGAGAACAAGTTGCTGCGCGTCCGGGGCGTCGAGGGCGTGCAGTGGGCGGTGCGGCTCTACAAGGGGATCGCGCGGGCGCGCCTTTCGGACGGCAACTTCCAGCAGATGATCCTGATCGGCCTGGACGACGCCACGCTGGTGGGCGCCCCGCGGCCGGACCGCATCCTCCACGGCGAACTCGGCGATCTCCGGCAGCCGAACGCGGTCTTCATCGACGAATTCGGCTGGCGCTATCTCTTCGGCAACGAGCCATTCAAAGTCGGGCGGACGCTGGAGATGAACGACAAGCGAGCCGTGATCGTCGGGATGTGCAAGTGCAACCCGACGTTCCAGACGTTTCCGATCTTGTATTGCACGTATTCGCAGGCGGTGCAGTTCCTGCCGCAGGAGCGGAAGACGCTGACGTTCATCCTCGCGAAGGGGAACGACGGCGCTTCGCCGGAATCGGTCTGCGCGGCGATCCACGAGCAGACGGGGCTGAAAGCACTTACGAACGATCAGTTCTTCTGGTCCACCATCCAGTACTACATGCAGCGCACCGGGATTCCGATCAACTTCGGCATCACGGTCATGCTCGGCTTCGTCGTCGGCTGTGCCATCGCCGGCCAGACGTTCTACCTGTTCACGCTCGAGAACCTGAAGCAATGGGGCGCGCTGAAGGCGATGGGCGTGAGCAATTTCCGTCTCGTGGGCATGATCCTGTTGCAGGCGCTCGTGGTCGGCCTGATCGGATTCGGCCTCGGCATCGGCGGGGCGGCGCTGTTCGGCTACACCTTCGAGCGCGTCGTGACTTCGACGCCGCCGGCGTTCTACTTCGGCTGGCAGATCATGGCGATCACGGCCGGGGCGGTCACGGTGATCGCGCTCGCCGCGAGCCTGCTCAGCATGCGGCGCGTGCTGTTTCTCGAAGCGGGCGTGGTATTCCGTTGAGCCGTGGGTTGTGGGTGATGAGCGAACGGGAGACCGGCCCGACTCATCACTCACAACCCGGTACTCAAAACCCGGTTGAAAAAACATGGCCGTCCTCGAAGCACCGACCCTGATGCCTCCGGAATTCAAACCGATGGAAGCCGCGATCCAGCTTCGCGGCGTCTCGAAGGTGTTCGGCACCGGCGACTCACGCGTCACCGCGCTCGAAAACATTTCGGTCGAGCTGCCCTACGGCGAAATGGTGTTGCTCGTCGGCCCGTCCGGCTGCGGGAAGACGACGCTGATCTCCATCGTCGCCGGCCTCCTCGACGCCTCGGAAGGCGAGGTCTCGGTACTCGGCCAGAACCTGACCCGCATGGGCGGCAACCGTAAGGTCCGCTTTCGCGGGTCGAAAATCGGCTTCGTGTTTCAGCAGTACAACCTGCTGCCGGCGCTGACGGCGGTGGAGAACGCCAGCGTTCCGCTGTTGATCGCGGGATGGAGCCGCCCGAAGGCGATTGAAAAGGCGTCGGACCTCCTGGCGTCCGTCGGCCTCGGATCGCGCTTGAAATCGTATCCCTCGCAGTTGTCCGGCGGCCAGCAGCAGCGCGTCGCGATCGCGCGGGCGCTCGTTCACGAACCGCGCCTGCTCGTGTGCGACGAACCGACTGCGGCTCTCGATGCGGCGTCGGGGCGCACGGTGATGGGTCTGATTCGACAGGTGGCCGTGCAACCGGACCGGGCCGTCATCGTGGTGACGCACGATAGCCGCGTCTACGACTTCGGCGACCGGATCGTTTCGATGGCCGATGGAAAAGTGGTGGAGATTCTGGGCAAAGGCCAGCGCCCGCACGAATAAGGTTTTGTCCCTCCCCCTTCGAATGGGGAGGGAGAAGAACGCTTGCCGCGAGGCAACAGTTTTTTGGAGAACAACCATGCTCACGCGCTATCTACTCCCAATCCTCGGAGTCGTCGCGTTTGTGTTCGCCGTCCGGCAGATGACCGCGGCACAACAAACGGCACCGCCGACGGCGCCGCCCGTCGAACCGGCGAAGTCGCCGTTCGCCAAGCAACTCGCCGGCTCCGGCATCGTGGAGCCGGAAACGGAAAACATTTCCATCGGCACCCACGTACCCGGCATCGTCGAGCGCACGCTCGTGAAAGTCGGCGATGGCGTTCGGCCCGGTCAGCCGTTGTTCCGCCTCGACGACCGGCAGCTGAAGGCCGAACTGGCCGTCCGCCGCGCGGTGCTCGAGAGTGCCCAGTCGGCGCTGGACAAACTGAACGGGACGCCGCGGACCGAGGAACTCCCGCCGTTGCGCGCCCGCGTCGCGGAGATGCAGGCGGGCCTGGCGGATCAGGAGAAGCAACTTTCGCGACTTCAGAAGCTCGGTTCGGCGGCGTCGGAAGACGAACTGACGCGTCGCGAGGCCGGCGTCGCGATCGCCCGCGCCCAACTCGAGAAGGCGCAGGCCGACCTCGCCCTGATGGAGGCCGGGGCGTGGAAGTTCGACAAGCTCGTCGCCCAGGCGGCGGTGAAGCAGGCCCGGAGCCAGTTGGAGCAGACCGAGACCGAAATCGCGAGGCTGACGGTGCAGGCCCCGCGTTTGAACTGGTCGTCGGCGGACGATACGACGGTGTATCAGGTATTGCAGGTGAACGTGCGGCCCGGGGAATTTGTGGCTACGGCCCCGGGCCAGCCGTCGATCGTGCTGGGGCACGTGGGCAAACTTCACGTGCGGGTGGATATCGACGAGAACGATATCGGCCGGTTCCGGCCGAACCTGCCCGGCTTCGCCCAGCCGCGCGGCAATCCGGAGGTGAAGTTCCCGATCGCGTTCGTGCGGGTCGAGCCGTACGTCGTGCCGAAGAAGTCGCTGACCGGTTCGAGCGTGGAGCGGGTGGATACGCGGGTCTTGCAGGTCATTTACCGGATCGAGGCCGTTGATTCGGCGTTGTTCGTCGGGCAGCAGGTGGAAGTGTTCCTCAATGCCGACGTGAAATGAGGGAGTTCATATCCTGTCAGCAACCCCGGAGGTGCGACAGGATGCCCGCGATAGCCCCGTCGATATTGGCGGCCGACTTCTCGAAGCTCGGCGAGGTCGTGAAACTCGCGGAAGCCGGCGGTGCCGACCGCGTGCATGTCGATGTGATGGACGGCCACTTCGTGCCGAACCTGAGCATGGGGTCGATCGTCTGCAAGGGGCTGCGCCCCGTGACGGCGATGCCGCTGGAAGTCCACCTGATGGTGGAAGAACCGGCGAGGTTCCTCGACGGGTTCATCAAGGCCGGTGCCGACTCGTTCATTTTCCATCTCGAAGTGGAACCCGATCCGACGGAGATGATCCAACACATTCGATCGCAGGGGAAGAAGGTCGGCCTCGCGTTCAACCCCGACTTCAACATCGCGAAGGTGGAGCCGTACATCGCGGACATCGATCTTGTGCTGTGCATGACGGTCTTCCCCGGCTTCGGCGGGCAGGCGTACATCCCGGAAAGCACCGCCCGCATCCGCCAGGTGCGGAAGTGGATCCGGGAACTGAACCCGAAGTGCGAGTTGGAAGTCGATGGCGGCATCGACGCGAAGACGATCGGCGTGGCGTCGGCCGCGGGCGCCGATGTGTTCGTCGCGGGTACGGCCATCTTCGGCAGCAAGGACGGCCCGACCGCGGCGACCAAGCACCTTCTCGATCTGGCGACGAAGGCCGCGGCCTGATGCGCTTCCTCGTCTACGAACACCTCACGGCGGCCGGACCGGACGACGGCAGTTCGATGTACCGCGAGGGCCGTGCGATGCGCGACGCACTCGCGGCCGATCTTCGCGCGATCCCCGGTTGCGAACTGGTCGAATCGAACGCCGACCTGGCGTTCGTGATCGCGCCGGAGACCGGGGGCATCCTCGAAGAACGAGTCTCGTTTTTCCGTCGGTCGTGCCCGGTCCTCGCACCGCGGGCCGACGCGCTCGCCCTGACCGCCGACAAACTCCGACTGGCCGAGCACTGGACCCGCCTCTGCGTGCCGACGCCCGCGACGCGATCGGCGGAGGCGTGCGTTCGCGCCGATCGGTCGTCCGTTCTGAAGCCGCGCGACGGTGCCGGTTCTTGCGAGACCGTCTTTCTGTGCGAGGGCGAGGCCGTTCCCGAAGAACAGCGGACCGATTCATTCGTGCTCCAGGATTTCGTCCCCGGCCAGCCGGTCAGCGTGGCCTTCCTTGTGGGGCCCCGCCAGACCGTGCCGCTGGTTCCGTGCTTTCAAAGACTCAGCGACGACGGTCGGTTTCAGTACCGGGGTGGTTCGCTGCCGATCCCGGACCCGCTCGCCGCCCGCGCCGTGGCGATCGGCCGACGCGCGATCGATGTCGTTCCCGGATTGCTCGGCTACGTGGGCGTGGACCTCGTGCTCGGCGACGCCGGCGATTTCGTCATCGAAATCAATCCGCGACTGACCACGTCGTACATCGGCTTGCGTGCGCTCTGCGCGGACAACTTATCCGAGCGGATGATCGCGATCGCACGGGGAGAGGAGATGCCGCCGCTCCGCTGGAATCTCGGGCGAATCACCTTTGGATCGGATGGTACGGTCACGGCGGAGAAAACCTGAATTTCGGCTATCTTTTTCAAAAGGTCCGATTATACTCGCATTATCATGCGGGGTGGCCCCGCATGGCAGGTTCGGGACGATGAGGTAGCGTTGACCCGTTTGGCTTCGCGTTGGCGGATTCGCTTCGGTGGCTCTCCCATCTCGGTGTTCCGCACAAGTCCAGCCAGTGGCCCCTTTCGGCGAAAGTCCGTGCGACGATCGAGCTCCGTTTTGGAACGCATCACCGCCGGTTCGCGGAGGAGCACCAGCGCTCCGTTCGATGGCCCGACCCCGTTTCCGTCTTGCGACGGCGAGCGGAGTTGGTCGTGTTCGCGGCCGACCGTTGGTTGGCCCGATTCAGCAAGGGTTCTGTCATGGCGGTGAATCTTTACGTCGGCAATCTGCCATTCTCGACAACGGACGACGATTTGGCGCAAGCCTTCGGCCAGTTCGGAACGGTCGTGAAGGCGCAAGTGATCCAGGATCGGGAAACCGGTCGCTCGCGAGGCTTCGGCTTCGTGGAGATGAGTGACGGTCACGAGGCGGCGATCCAGGCGATGAACGGCGCGGATTTCCAGGGCCGGCGCCTGACGGTGAATGAAGCCAAGCCGCGCGAAGAGCGCCCACGGGGCGGCGGTGGCTATGGCGGCGGTGGCGGCGGCGGCTACGGCGGCGGCGGTGGACGCCGTGGCGGCGGTGGCGGCTACGGCGGCGGCGGAGGTGGTGGTGGCTATGGTGGCGGCGGCGGTGGTGGTGGCTATGGTGGCGGCGGTGGGGGCTACGGAGGTGGTCGTCGCGGCGGTAGCGGTGGTGGCTACGGTGGAGGAGGGTACTAACACTCCCGCAGACCCGGCCGATTCCGGCCGGGTCGTTCATGAATCCCGTACCAATTCGCGCGAATCCCCAACCCGCTTGGTGACTCCGATCCGATCCAGGTACTCGCACAGCGGTACGGCATACTTCCGGGTCGTGCCCAGCAGATCCCGGATTTCGGCGACTGTCGCACCGGGCGGTTGCGCCAGTCGCTCCCGCACCCGACGCCGCATTTCCGTTTCGGCGTCGGCATGCAGGTACAAGTCCGGCGCGATCTTCACGAGGAAACCTTCGGCCACGGCCACATCGTAGATGTCGGTCAGCGACTTGGCGTTTCCGCCCGCGCGGTTCGCGAATGCGGCCGGTTCGGGGGGGGTAAACCCGGCGGCGGCGTGCGCCTCCACGATCGCGTCCTTGAGTTTCCGCTGGTTCACGCTCAGCTTCGGTTTGAAGTCCGTGCGGGCGATCCGCCGTGCGTCTCCCACCGCCCGTTTCCGTGCGATCAACCGCTCCGCAATGGCGTGAAGGATCGCTTCGTCTCCGACATAATCCAGTTGCGCCAGGACTTTTTGCCGATCCAACGTCGTCAACAACGGAAATTGTTCGTGCAGTCGGGTCATCGTGGCGAGCATCGCGCCTTCCAGTTCGTCCACGCGCGCGGCATGGACGAAAACGCGACGGTTCGCCGCCAGCGAGAGTTCGATCAGGGAACCATTCCGGATCGCCTCCGGAATCCGGGCCTCCGCGTCGTTCGCCGTCATCCCCGCGCCGCGAACCAGATCCTCGGCGTTCACCCCGTGCGTACCGGCGAACCAGGCGGCGGCGAGCATCCGCTCCGCCGGATCGTCGGCCGCGAGTTGCTCCACGCGGACGAGCGAGTCGAGGTGCCGCCGGCGAAGTTTCACCGCGATCGGCTGCAAGACCGTCCCCCCGCCGAGCGTCCGCTCCGCCGAGGAGTCGCGCACGACGAAGGGCTGGCCCCACGTCGCCGTGACGGGGTCCTCCAGAAACAACTGCGCAAGCGCCGAACGGCCCGGTTCGACCTGATCGGCATCGAGCAGCGAAACCGTGGCCATGGTTTCCGCCGTGCCGAGATGGACGCGCACCGGCAAGCGGTGTTTGATGGATCGCCCGGCATCCGCCAATGCACGCAGCCGGACCGTCAGCACCTTGGACGGTTTCAAAAACCCCGGCCGGGCCAGCTCCTGACCACGACGAATCGCGTCGTGGGGCACGCCCGGGAGGTTGATGGCGCCGCGCTGGCCGCGCGCCAGCCGATCCACGGGGCGCCCGTGGTTGCTCAGTGAGCGAGCGCGGACCCGTTCGGATGTCCCGTCGCCCCGATGCCATTCGACCTCATCGCCCACATTGATCGTGCCGGACGAGACCGAGCCGGTCACGATCGTGCCGTGGCCTTGCAGGACGAACGCGCGATCGATGGCCATTCGAAACCAGTCGCCGTCGTCCCGCGCCGCCGCGTCGCGAGCAAGGGATCGCAGGGCGTTTTTCAACTCCTCGATGCCCCGTCCGGTCGTCGCGGAGACGGGCACGATCGGCGCGCCCTCGAGAAACGTCCCCTTCACGAGTTCGCGGATTTCCAGTTCGACGACCTCCCGCGTGGTGTCATCGACCAGATCGGATTTGGCCAGTGCGATCACCCCGCGGGGAATGCCCAGCAATTGCAGGATTTCCAGGTGTTCGCGCGTCTGCGGCATGATGGAGTCGTCCGCGGCGACGACGAGCATCGCGAGGTCGATCCCGGCCGCGCCGGCGAGCATGTTGCGGATGAATCGCTCGTGGCCGGGCACGTCGACGATGCCGAGTCGCACGTCGCCGAGGTCGAGGTGGGCGAATCCGAGATCGATGGTGATGCCGCGCTGCTTCTCCTCCGGGAGCCGGTCGCAGTCGATGCCGGTGAGCGCCTTGACGAGCGTGGTCTTGCCGTGGTCGATGTGCCCGGCCGTGCCAAGGATCAAGTCTCGGTGCATGGGAAAACCTGTTAACCACGAATCGGACGAATATGACGAATCCGAACAAAACAGGGGGAAGATGGATGGCCGAGATTGTCTTCAAGGACGAGTCGTATCAGGTCATGGGTGCCTGCTTCGAGGTCTACAATGAGTAAGGTTGTGGCTTTTTAGAAGCAGTCTATCACGAATGTTTGGAGATCGAATTCGGGTTACGAGACATACCCTTCGCATCCTTAACCGAGTTGTCTTTGAGCTACAAGGGTCGGGAACTCAAGAAACGATATCAGCCCGATTTCGTCTGTTACGACAAAATCATCCTGGAAATCAAAGCCGTGTCCGAACTCGTCGACGAACACCGTGCCCAAGTCCACAATTATCTGAAAGCCACCGGCTTCCGCCTCGGCATCCTCGTGAATTTCGGATCCCAACGAAAACTCGAATCTGAACGAATCGTACGATGACGAAACCCACCCGCTCGGTTTTGTTTCGTTAGATACGTCTTATTCGTGGTTGCGGAAGCGTTCTTCTTCCCACGGGTCGCCGCGCATGTGGTAGCCGCCGTTCTCCCAGCGTTCCCAGAAGCCGGGACGGTCCTCGGTCATGAACTCGATGCCGCGGACCCACTTGGCGCTCTTCCAGGCGTAGAGCTTCGGCACGACCAGCCGCACGGGGTAGCCGTGGTCGGGCGTGAGGTCCCGGCCGTCGTGTTTCAATGCGAAGAGACAGTCGTCGTCGAAGAAATCGGTGATCGGCAGGTTCGTGCTGAACCCGTACTCGCAGTGGACCATCACGAATTTCGCCTCCGGCGACGGCGTCGCGTGCTTCAACAACTCCTTCGTGGCCACGCCTTCCCAGAAATTATCCAACTTGCTCCAGCGGGTGACGCAGTGCATGTCCGCGAAGACGCGCGTGCGCGGGAGTTTCGCGAACTCCTCCCATGTGAATGTTGTGACCGGTTCGACGAGCGGTGAAGGAAAGATCGAGAAGGTCCACGTGCGCGGGTCGAACGGCGGCACCTCCCCGGCGTGCAGGATCGGCCACTTCACCGTGCGCGCCTGTCGCGGCGGAATCCGCTCCGCACGCTTCGTATCCGGGGAAACGATCACATCTTCACCCATCGCCGGCCTCCGGTCGGTATGGTCTTTCTATTCTAACCCCGACCCGCCGGAGATTTCCCCCGCATGCTTTCCTTCCGCCGGCTTCCCGATCTCGTTGCGTCCGGCCCGGAGCAGATGGCACGCGACGAGGCGCTGCTCGAATCGGCGGCCGAGCGCGGCATCGCGGCGTTCCGTTTCTACCAGTGGAGCGAACCGACCTGGAGCCTCGGCTACTTCCAGGCGTCCGCCGACCGGGGCGATCGCGAGCCGCACGCGTGGGTGCGGCGCGCCTCCGGCGGCGCCGGCATCCTGCACCACGCGCCGCACGAACTGACCTATTCCGTCGCGATTCCGGCTGCCGCAGCGATATTGCCGAAGGGGGAGAACTGGATCTGCCGCGTTCACTATGCCTTGCGGGACTTCCTCAAACGGATGGGCGTCCCGGCCCGCTCGGTCGTTTGTGGCGAAGAGAAGAAACTCGGCGAGTTCCTTTGCTTCCTTCACCATACTCCGGGGGACCTTGTCATCGCGGGTGCCAAAGTCGTTGGCAGCGCGCAGCGGAAACTGCGAGGCGCGATCCTCCAGCACGGTACGATCCTGCTGTCGCGCAGCCCGTTCACGCCGGAGTTGCCGGGAATCGCGGAGTCGGGTCGGACCATCGACGCCGAGGATATCAAAACGGGATTCCTGGACGAGTTGTCGCGCCAACTCGGTTGGCCCTTCGAGTCCGGAGACTGGACGGAAGAGGAAACAACCCTCGCGCGGCGGATCGAACGGGAGAAATACCGCGCGAAGGATTGGAACGAACGCCGTTAGCCTTACGCCCGGCCTCGCTCGAACTTCTTCCGCTCGTTCTCCTTCAGGAGCAGCTTGCGCATCCGCAGGAAGTTCGGGGTGATTTCGACCAGTTCGTCGTCTTCGATGTATTCGAGGGCCATTTCCATCGAGAACTTCACCGGCGGCTTGATGGTGGCCTTGGCATCGCTTCCGGAGGCCCGCATGTTGGTCAGCGGCTTCGGGTCGGTCACGTTCACCGTCAGGTCCTTGTCGCGGCCGTGCTCGCCGACGATCTGTCCTTCGTAGACTTCGTCGCCCGGGGCCACGAACAGCGTGCCCGACAGCCCGTCCACGGAGTAAGCCGTCACCTTCGCGGTGTTCTTCGAGATGTACACGCCGTTGGGGCGGCCGGGCATGTTCGCGCGGGCCTGGCGGTATTCGTGGAAGTTATGGTGCATGATCGCGGTGCCCTGCGTGGCGGTGAGCATCCGCGTACGCAGGCCGATCAGTCCGCGGGCCGGAATGTGGAACTCCATGTGCGTGCTGTTCCCCTGACCGCCCTCCATCTTGATGCATTCGCCCTGCCGCTCCAGCACCAGCCGCATGACCGAGGACGAATGCTCGTTCGGCGCTTCGACGACGAGGTACTCGATCGGTTCCAGCGTCTTGCCGTCGACTTCCTTGGTGATGACCTTCGGTTTGCCGACCGCGATCTCGCCACCTTCGCGGCGGATCGTTTCCAGCAGCACGCCCAGGTGCAGCAGGCCGCGGCCCGACACGATGAACTCGCTTTCCCGCTCGCCCGGCTTCACGCGCAGGGCGACGTTGTGCTGCAGTTCGCTCTCCAACCGGGCCCGCAGTTCGCGGCTGGTCAGCGGCTTGCCGTCCTGGCTGGCGAACGGCGAATCGTTCACCTTGAAGAGCATGTCCAGCGTCGGTTCGTCGATCGCCAGCGGCGGCAGCGGCATCGGCTTGTCGAAATCGCAAATCGTGTCGCCGATGTCCGCTTCATCCAGGCCGACGATGGCGCACACGTCGCCGGCCGAAATCGTCTCCACTTCCTTCTTCGCCAGCTTGTCGAATTCCAGCACCTGCACGACGGTGTCGTTGAAGGTGCCGCCGTCCTTCTGCTTGACCACCGTCACCTTCTGGTTCTTCTTGATCTTCCCGGCCACGACGCGGCCGATGGCGATCTTGCCGAGGAACTCGGAGTATTGCAGCGCCGTCACCTGCATCTGGAGCGGGGCGTCCTGGTCCACGACCGGCGCGGGGATCTTGTTCAGGATGGCGTCGAAGAGCGGTTTCAGATCCTTCGGTTCGACCGCCATGTCGTTGGTGGCGATGCCGGCGCGGCCGCTGGCGTAGATGACCGGGAAGTCGGCCGTTTCGTCGTCCGCGCCGAGTTCGATGAACAGCTCGAACATCATGTTATGGATCTCTTGGATCCGCGCATCCGGCCGGTCGATCTTGTTGATGATGACGATCGGCTTCAGGCCGCAGGCGAACGCCTTCTTGAGCACGAACCGCGTCTGCGGCAGCGGGCCTTCGGCCGCGTCGACAAGCACGAACGCGCCGTCCGCCATCTTCAGGATGCGCTCGACCTCGCCGCCGAAGTCGGCGTGGCCCGGCGTGTCGATCAGGTTCACCTTCACGTCGCCGATGCGGATGCCGCAGTTCTTGGCGAGGATCGTGATGCCCCGCTCGCGTTCCTGGTCGTTCGAGTCCATGATGAGGCCGTGCTGGCCCCCCACGAGCTTGTCGAGCTCCTCGGAGCGGAACTGCCCCGACTGGCGGAGCATCTGGTCCACGAGGGTGGTTTTGCCGTGGTCGACGTGGGCGATGACGGCGACGTTGCGGATGTCGGTGCGCGGAGCCTTCATGGTCGGCGGAGCCTGTAAAGTCAAAGGGCCGCGACGGGCGCGGCCGAGGGTGGTCGATGGAGAGAGCAACCGTTAGTGTAGGAGTTTCCCCCGCCGCCGGAAGCGCGGCGGTGTGAGGATTCAGAGAAGGAGCCGACGATGCGCCTGTTGCTCGTGCGCCATGCCGAAGCCCTGCCGCTCGGAACCGACGGCATCGTGGACGATTTTCACCGGCCATTGACGGACCTCGGCCGACGGCAGGCACAAGCGCTCGGCGCGGCCCTGAAAGCGCGGGGCGTGCCCGTTTCGGTCGTCGTCACCAGTCCGCTCGTCCGCGCCGTCGAAACGGCCGAACACCTGCTGACCGCGCTGACGCCCGGCCGCGAATTCGTGGTGACGGAGCGCTTGGCGTGCGGCGAGATGAAACCAAAAAAACTTTCGAGGCTCGTCTTCGAACTCGGCGGTTCGCCGGTCCTCGTCGGCCATATGCCGGACCTCGCCGAATACGCCGGCTGGCTTCTCGGCGCCGAAGGCGACGGCGTCGATTTCGACAAGGCCGCCGTCGCGTGCATCAACTGCCGTCACGAGATCGCCAAGGGCGCCGGCCAGCTCGAATGGCTCGTCCCCCCGGCGTGGTTCATGCCCGTCACTTCGCCAGCATCGTCCGCCGGATGAAGTCGATTTGCAGCGTTTGGTAGTGCTCGCCGCGGATGCCGTGGCGGGCCGGCGGGTAGATCATCATCTCGAACGGCTTGTTCGCCTTCTGGAGCGCATCCACGAACTGCCACGAGTTCTGGGCGTGGACGTTGTCGTCCATGAGGCCGTGGATGAGCAGCAGTTTCCCGTGCAGGTTCGCTGCGGCCTTTACAACGCTTGTCTTGTCGTAGCCCTCCTTGTTCTCGCTTGGCAGGCCCATGTAGCGTTCGGTGTAGATCGTGTCGTACAACCGCCAGTCGGTCGGCGGAGCGCCGGCGATGCCGGCCGCGAACTTCTTCGAGTGCGTCAGCGCGTACGCGGTGATGAACCCGCCGTAGCTGTGCCCGCTGATGCCGACGCGCGACGCGTCGGCCCACGGCTTCTTGGCAATCCAGTCGACGGCTTCCTCCAGGTCCTTCAACTCCGGCACACCCATCTGCTTGTAGCAGGCCCACGCACTCACGGCCCCTTTGCCACTGGCCGAGCGCGGATCGACGCGGAACGAAACGATCCCCATGTGCGCCAACACTTGTTCGAAGCCCCGCCAGCTCCACCCCTCGCGCACCGTCGGCGCGTGCGGACCAGCGTAGGTCGAAATCCAGATCGGGTACTTCTTCGCCGGGTCGAAATCGGGCGGAAAGGTGATTGCCGCTTCCAACAGGAAGCCGTCCTTCATCGGCACCTGCATCCGTTCGTATTTGCCGAACCGGTACTCCTCGCGGGCGTAGGCCGGGTTGTTGTCCAGCGTCCGCACCGGATCGGCCTTGCCCAACTCGCGAAGGACCGTGCGGCCCGGCGTGTCGTTGTCACTGAAGCGGTCGGTGTACAAATTGCCCTTCGGCGCGAGGCCGATCGTGTGCGTGCCGTTGCCGGCGCTGATGCGGGTAACGCCCGAACCGTCGAGCTTCGCGGAGTAGAAGTTCGAGCCGTTGTGCCCGTCCTTGGTGGCCGTGAAGTAGACTTCGTTCTCGTCGACGCGCAGCACATCCTTTACTTCCCACTCGCCGGTCGTCACGGCATTCAAAAGCTTCCCGTTCGCGTCGTAATGGTACAGGTGCTTCCAACCGCTGCGCTCGCTCGGGAAGAGGAACGATCCGTCGGCGAGGAACTTCGGCTCGCCGGCGTCGTCGATCCACGCCTTCGTCTGGTCGCGGAAGAGCACCTTCGGCTTCTCGTTCGGCGAGTCCCATACGACGAAGTCGATCCAGGTCTGACGGCGATTCGTGACGTAGGCATAGGGCCGCTTGCCATCGGGCATCCAACCGACGCGGGCGAACAGCGTGTCGTCGGGCTTGTAATCGCCCAGGTGGACGAACGCCGGTTTCGCATCGCTCAACGTGACCACACCGAGTTTCACCAGCGGGTTCGGGTCGCCCGGCTTCGGATAGCCGTAGACTTCCGCGCGGCCGCTGGCCGGGTACGGATCGGCGAGCGTGTACTTCTTCACCGGCGTATCGTCGAAGCGCAGGAACGCGATCGCGGTACCGGCCTCGTTCCACCAGTAGGCCTTCCCGTTGCGGTTGAAAATCTCCTCCTCGTAGACCCAGTCGGCGCGGCCGTTGAGGATTTCCGGATTCGTATCGTTCGTGAGTGCGGTTTCCTTTTTCGTGGCCAGATCGACGACAAAAAGGTTCCCCTTGCGGACGAACGCGATGTGCGTGCCGGCCGGCGAGAAAGAGACGAACTCCTTGCGGCCCTCGCTGGTGGTGAGTTGCACGGCGGGGGATCCGTCGAAGTAGGCGAAGCCAAGCTCGCCCTTCGGGAGATCGACGAGCGTGCCGGTGCGGGCGGGGTTCATGCGGTACTGGCCGCCGCGGGCGAAACCACCGCGATCACGGCGCGGCAGGGTCGCGAGCCCCTCCAGGGATTTCGCGAGCTTGTCGGGGTCGACGAAGAGTTCGCCACGGCCGGTGCGAGCGGACACCTTGTAAAGCTTGCCGCCCTTCGTTTGCAGGAAGTGCTCGCCGTCGGGCAGCCAGGTGACGGGGCCGAGTTCGCCGACGGCGAAGGCGCGGTTCGACGTGAGGAACTCCAGCGTGAACGGCTGGTCCTTCTTGCGATTCTCGGGCAGCGGGCGAAGGGATCCGGTGGCGACGCCGCCGAGCTTGCCGACGCGGGCGACGGGGAATTCCGAATCCTTCGCTAAATCCTTGTCAAAGAAGTTCCAGGTCGCGAGGCCGTCCTCGGCCTGCGGTTCGAGGAGATAGCTCGCCAGCCGGCCTAGCGGCTGCGCCGTGCGGACGAGCACGGTGCCGGCGGGCACGCGTCGCGTTTCCTTCGCGGATGCGACTTCGAGCTTCGTCAGCTTGTGCTTCTGATACTCGGTGGCGGACTTCGTCACATCCGTGACGCGGTAAGTGTCCAGATCGATTTCCACGTCCTCGCGCAACTCTTCGACCGCGATGCCGTGCCGGCGGAGCGTGTCGATCGCGTCCGCGAACTTCGCCGGCACGAGGTACGCCTCCGGCACCGCGACTTCGAGCGCCGGCTCCATCTTCGTCACGATCGCGAGCGGGATGTCCTTCGGCTTCCCATCGGTGTCGAAGCCGAGGATCGTCGCCGGCTTTTCGTGCGGGACGGTCTTGCTGCGCAGGGCGATCTTCGCCGGCGTAGCGAGGCCGCGCGTCAGTCGGCCGAAGTCGTCTGGCGTCGCCGCCACGCTTGCCAATGCCGACTTCACGAAGTGGTAGCTCGCCTTCACGCGGTCGGCGAAGGACGCGTAGGTATACGACTCGGACAGCAGGGCGACGCGGTTCCGCAGGCCGACGTACTGCGTGCCGTAGCGTGGCGACGCGGCGTAGCTCTGCCATTGCGTCCGTTCGCGATTGAAGTTCCCGTAGAACTGCGAATCGAAACCGGTCGCCGCCTTCAATCGCTTCGTGATGTCGGGGAGCAAGGTGTCGTTACCGAACGCGACGAGCTTCGGATCGGCGGCGGGGTAGCGGGCCGCGTCGTAGGTCAGCGTGTAGCGGTGCTTGCTGCCGTTGGTGGTGTGGCAGTCCACGATGAGCTTCGGGTCCCAGTCGTTCATCAGTTTCACGAGCGCGCGGATTTCGGGGCTTTCGAGTTTCACGAAGTCGCGATTCAAGTCAATCCCGGCAGCGTTCTCGCGCACGCCGGTCTGAGTCGGGCCGTTCTGGCCGGGGCGGTTGTCGGGGCCGAACTTCTCGTTGCCGTCCGGGTTGACGTTCGGTGCGATGAGCAGGACGAACTGTTTGAGAAGGGGATCGTTCTTGATTGCCAGATCGCGGGCGAGGGCGAGCACGGCTTCCTTGCCGTCGACTTCACCGGCGTGGATATTCGCGTAGACGAGTACGACCATGCGGCCGAGTTGAGTCGCGGCTTGAGGCGTCGTGATTCCACCGGAGGTCACGATCAACAGCGGTAGCGGCCGGCCTTCCGTACTCTTCCCGTAGGTCTGCGCCTTCACGTGCGGCGAGAGCTTGGCGAGGTCCTCGCCGAACGCGACGACGTCCGCGTGGCGGGTCGTTTCCTTGTAATCGGTCCGTTCGGCGGTCGTCTGGGGAATCGGCGCCTGCGCCGCGGCTAACCCGCAGGACAGGAACACCAGCAACATCGCTCGCATGGGGCACCACTAAGATGGATTCGATGATCCGATCCTCTTGGAGATATGTCGTGCGCGTTCCGTTCGCCACCCTCTTCGTCGTCGCGCTCGCCAGTGCGGCGAATGCCGACGAGAAGCTCAAGGGCATCGCCTGCCGGTCCGTGCATCTTGGCTATTCCGCCCCGGCCGGCACCGCGTTCTACAACGAAATGACCGTCGAGAAATCCGCCGATGGCACCTACTTCATGGCCGCCGGGTTCCGCCACGGCTACTTCGGCATCCAGGAACTCGCCAATGGCAAGAAGCTCGCGATTTTCTCCGTCTGGGACCCGACCGCCGGCGACGATCCCAAGAAGGTCGACGAGAGCAAGCGAGTGAAGACGCTCCACAAGGGCGACGGCGTGCGCGTCGGCCGGTTCGGCGGCGAGGGCACCGGCGGCCAATTGTTCTTCGACTTCGACTGGAAGGTCGGCGAAACCTATCGCTTTCTCGTCACCGCCAAACCGGACGGCACGGACCGCACCGCGTACTCGGGTTTCTTCTACTTGAACGACAAAAAGGAGTGGAAACACCTCGTGACGTTCTCGACGATCACGAACGGCAAGTTGCTCGAAGGCTACTATTCGTTCGTCGAGGACTTCCGACGGAACAAAGTGTCGACCACGAAGACGCGCCGGGCGCAGTTCGGCAACGGCTGGGTGAAGACGACGAAGGGCGAGTGGGTCGAATTGGCCAAGGCGCGCTTCACCGCCGACGCGAACCCGGTGCTGAACATCGACGCGGGCTTGAAGGACGCGAAGTTCTTCCTGACGACGGGCGGCGAGATCGAGAACGCGACGACGAAGTTGCGGGAGACGATCGAGCGGCCAAAGGGAAGCGGTCCGCCGCAGGACCTGCCCGAAGCGAAGTGAATCAACGAACGAAGCCCGCGGAGGAATCCGCGGGCTTCGGGGTTTTGGGGGTGGCCGATCAACCGACGAACACGCCGCCGGCGAATCCGGGGAAGGTGTCGAGGTTGAAGGCGGCGAGTGGCGTGCCGTCCGGGAGGATGTTGGCCCCCAGGAACCCGGTGACGCGGTTGCCCGAGCCGTCGCCGGAGCCGACGATGATGTCGGCGCGGTTGTCGCCGTCGAGATTCTTGATCGCGACCCGGATGCCGCCGCGGTCGGCGAGGTCTCCGGCGAAGAAGTTCGCGCGGGTGATGTAGGCGTTGGTCAGCAGCGACTTGCCGCTGAGGCCGAGGACGCGGGGTCCGCCGCCCGGTCCGCCGCCGCCGACGATGTCCGCGAAGCCATCGCCGTCGATATCGCCGACGGCGATGAATGCACCGTTGCGGAGCGTATCCTCGAACAGGAAGAAGTCCTGGAAGAGGCGTTGCGGATTGACGCCGATGGTGGTGCCGTCGTAGCCGGCGATGCGGGGTCCGCCACCGAATCCGGCGGAAGCGACGAGGTCGGCGCGGCCGTCCCCGTTGACATCGCCGATGGCGGCGCGGGCGCCGCCGCGGAAGGCCGGATCGTCGATCACGAAGAAGTCGGCAATCTGGGTGAATCCCTTGCCGCTGAAGATGCGGGCGCGGGGTCCACCGCCTTCGTCGGGCGTGATGACGAGGTCCATCGTGCCATCGCCAGTGAGGTCGCCGGTCGCGACATACACGCCGCCGGTGAAGGCGGTCTCAAAGGGTTGCATGCGGAAGAGTTCCGCGCCGGTGTTGCCGTCGAGGACCTGGACCTGGGTGATGCTGCCGGGACCGGTGCCGATGACCACGTCGGCGACGCCGTCGCCGTTGAAGTCGCCGCTGGCGGTGCGGACGCCGCCGGTGAGGCCGGGGAACGCCGGGGCGATGAAGCGTTCGGTCCGGTCCGGGTTGAAGAAGCGCACGGCCTGGGAGCCGCCGCTACCGGTGCCGACGGCGAACTGCTGGGTGCCGACGAGGGGCACGGCCGGCGGGGGCGGCGGGGGCGGCGGGGGCACGGTGAACACGTTCACGTCGAACGTATCGCTGGTGGCGTTCCCATCGCCATCGGTGACCGTGACCGTGACGGTCGTGGTACCGGAAACGCCCGTCGCCGACACGACGTTCAGGGTGCGGTTGTTGTCCGCGCCGCTGACCGTCAGCGTGGGGATAAGCCCGGGGTTCGCCGCCTTGGCCGTGATCGTCAGGGCCGAAGCGGCGGTTTCCGCGTCCACCACGACGAACGGCAGCGAGAGCGAATTGCCCGCCTGCACGGTCTGGTTGACGATGTCGGTGATGACCGGAGGTGCGTTCGGCGGCGGGGGCGGCGGAGGCGGGGGCGGCGGAACGAGCGTGATGTCAAATGTGTCAGTGTCCTGCGCGCCCAGTTCGTCCGTGACCGTGAGGGTGATCGTCGCGGTACCCGTGGTGCCGGCGGTCGAGATCGTGATCGTCCGGTCGTTGCCGCTGCCGCCAAAGGTCAGCATCGGAGTGACGGCGGGGTTGGACGACACAGCCATGACTGTAAGGTTGGTGGCGAGCGTCTCGGCGTCAAAGACGCTGAACGGCACGGTCAGCGAACCGCCCGCGGTCACGGTTTGGTTCGCGACATCGGAGATGACCGGGATCCCGTTCGGCGGCGGGGGCGGCGGCGGGGGCGGCGGGGGAACGAAGATGTTCGAGAGTGCGAACGACCCGATCGCGGTGCCGGCGGCGACGCTCGCGTCCACGAAGTAGCTGCCGCCGACGCCATTGGCGGTCGGGCTGGCGGAGGCAATGCCGTTGGCGTTGGTAAGGACGACGGTCGAAGTCTTACCGGCGAAATCGACGCCGGTGCCGAACGCCGGGCCGGTGAACGTCACGCTTACGCCGGACAGGACCGGATTACCAAAGATATCGGTGACGAGCGCCGTCAGAGGGTTGTTGAACGCGGTGTTCGTGAGCGTGGCCTGGCCGGTTCCGCTAACGACGGACACTTTGGACGCCGCGGCGGGGATGTTCGTCAGGCTGAAGGAAACCGTGCCGACGTTCGGCCCCGTCGCCGGAACCAGGTACGATCCGACCAGCGTGTTGGCCGTGACCGGGATCGACACGAAGCCGCCGGCGTCCGTAGAGGTCGTGAAGGTCGTGCCGCCGTTCGAGAACGTCACGGACGCGCCGACATCCGGAGCCATGAAGGTGATGGGGACGTTCGCGATCGCGACGCCCTTGGTGTCGAGCACCTGCGCCTTGAGGTTCGATCCGAAGGTGGAATTCGCCGACGCCTTCTGATTGTTGCCGCTGACGATCTGGATGGTGCCGGTGGTCGGGATGGCGATGCCGAAGTCGGTGTTGCGGAGGTTGAAGAAGACCGGCGCCGGGCTGTCGATCGTCTTGGCCATGACGACGTAGTCGCCGGCAACGTTGTTCGCCGTGATCGTTACGGTCGCCAGACCTTGGGAGTCGGTCGTGACGCCGGTGGTCGGCCCGATGCCGAAGAAATTCGCGGAAGCGGTCGGGCTGGGGGTCGTGGGGGCCTGGAAGCTGACGAGGGAGTTCTTGAGCGGGGCGCCGTTTGGGTCCGTCACGAGAACTGTCAGCGTGTTGGCGAACGCCTGATTGACCTGCGCGATTTGGTTGCTGCCCGAGACGATGCCGACGGAACTGCCGGATTGCACTTCCACGGCACCGATGTCGATTCGGCCGCCCACCCGGCGGGCGAAGCCGCGTTGGTCGGTGTCGAAGGCGCCGAGCACGGAGGAGCCGGCGTTGATGACCGGACTGCCGGAGAGCGGAACGCGGGAGAAGGTCGGGCCGCCATTCGCGGCCGGATTGGAGAGCAGCGGGTCGATCCGCTTGTCGCTGGCCGTACCACCGAACTGGTCGCCGCCGGCCGCGTTGAACTTGGCCCCGGGGCCGATCGCTTCGATGAAATTGAAGCCCTTGGAAGTCGAGTTCGTCATCCCGGTGCTGGCGATGTTCGCGATGTCGTCGACGCCGTTGATGTTCCGGTTGAAGGCGACGATCGAGCCGGACATGTCGATCGAGGACGCTTGAATCCCGCCGCCGGCGGCGATACCGAAGGTGCTGGTATTGTTCGTGATCGTGGAGTGCCGGATGATGACATTGGTGCCGGCGATGCCGCCGCCGCCGCCGGACTGATTGTTGTGGATGGTCGAGTTGTAAACCTCGACTTTGGCTCCCTGCACGCCGCCGCCGGAACCGGTGGTGTTGAGGCCCTTGTTGCCGGCGATGTAGCTGTCTTGGACGCGGATGTTGGCGAGGCCGGATGTGATGCCGCCCGTGCCGCCGGACGTCGCGGTATTGTTGATGACCGTGACGCGGTTGAAGACCGCTTCGGAGCCACTGTAAGCCCCGGCGGAGCCGACGAATTTGCCGACGTTCGAATCAAATACGGTGTCGTTGAACTCGAACGCGCCGACAAAAGTCTGCACACCGCCAGTGCCGCCGGAGGAGACGTTGCCGATGAAGCGAGAGTCGTTGATCTGGAAGAAACCGTCGAAGGAGTTGCTGAAAGCCCCGCCGCCGCCGCCGGCGGTATTCGTTAGGAACGAGACATTGTTGAACACCGCCCCGCCCGTCGAACCGCTGGTGGCCAGTGCGCCGCCGTTGCCGGTCGACTCGTTGCTGCTGAGGGTCGAGTTGTTGATGCGGAGATTCGCCCCGCCCGTGACGTAGATCGCCCCACCGTCGGTCGACTTGCCGCCGGAAAGGGTGAGGTCGTTGATCTCGAGGAAGACGTTGTTGTTGTTGCCGTTGACGCGGAAGAAGCGGAAGTCCTCGGAACTGAACCGCGTGAAGGTGGCCCCCTGGCCGTTCACGACGATGCCGTTCTTGCCGGTGCCGTCCGGCCCGATGACGGGGAGTGCGTTGTTGCCATCGAGAACATTGTTCGTGTTGGTGAACTTATAGTTCGCCCCGGGCAGCAGGTTGATGACGTCCGGCTCGCCGTTCGCGACGGCCTGGGTGAAAAAGCCAAGGATCTCGTTGATCGCCGCGGTGTTGTTCCCGCCCAGCGGGCCCGGATCGACGGTCGCGTTGAAGACCGCGGGGGTGCTGCGGTCTTCCAATGTTTCGAGATTCCGGCGAAGGCCCACCAAGTTGGTCGCGCGAGTGTCGGACGGACGGTTCCGGCGGGAGGTTGGGACTCGTCGAGCGGGCATAAGCCACCTCAGGAGTTCGTGCGGTGCGGGACGCACGTGTGCGATCGAATGTCAGCGCTCTCCGGCCGTCCTTGCCGCCTCGCGCATCTATCGGAATAGGATTATTCCGGCGCAAGGAACGGTTGCAAGGGAACTTCGGCAAGCTGGTGAAAATATCCCCGATGCCGATTCGTTGTACCAGGAACATTGCGCGGATAGCGCACACAAGACGAGTCCCGACGCCCCACCGATTGCCAGGACGCCGAGATTTTTTCCAGTCCGCGCGGCCGGCAATCGCCGCAAAATCGGGTGAATCGATCAGACCCGCACGGCCGTACTGAGTTCCCCGGCCAAAAAGACGGATCCCGTGATGGCGATCAGGTCGGCCGGCTCCGCGCTGGCCCGCGCGGCTTCCCAGGCCTCCAGGGCGGTTGCGTGGGCTTTTGCCGGTTTGCCGACCAGCGGGAGCAGTAGCTCCGGTCGGACTCCGCGACTGTTGTTCGAGTAGCGTGTCAGGTGGAATTCATCGAAAAACCCCTCGAGGATCTCGAGTATCTCGCGGTAGTCCTTGTCGGAGGAGACCGCGAACACGCAGATTTTCCGGCGAATGTTCGGCGATATTTCCCCCAATGTCCGCACCAATGCGCGGGCCGACGGACCGTTATGGGCCGTATCCAGGATTACCGTCGGAGACGATCGCACGATTTCGATCCGTCCGGGGCAGGCCGCCGTTTCCAGTCCACGCCGAATCGCGGTATCCGGCAGCGCCATTCCCACGTCACGCAATCGCTCGACCGTCGCGACCGCGACCGCGGCATTGGACGCCTGGTGTTCCCCGGGCATGGCCAGCGATGCGGTCCGCCGGGCGGTTCGGGTCGTGACCGCGACGCGGTTGGGGGGTTCGTATTCAAACTGGAAATCCCGTCCGGCCATCGCTAACGGACAGTCGAGTTCCCGCGCGACCGTGCGGGCCACGATCTCGGCCTCCGGCGGTAGCACGCCGCACACGGCCGGCACGCGACGCTTGAAGATTCCCGCCTTCTGATACGCGATTTCCGCAAGGGTCCGGCCCAACTGGGCAGTGTGGTCCAATCCCACGGAGGTCAGGACCGCCACGAGCGGATGGCAAACGTTCGTGCTGTCGAAGCGTCCGCCCAGGCCGACCTCGACGACGGCCACGTCGACCCGACGACGGACGAAATGCAGGAACCCCAACGCGGTGCCGATCTCGAAATACGAGGGTCCGACCGGGTCCCGCGATTCCAGGTCCCGGACAATCGGTGCGACCTCCGTGATGAGCGAGGCCAACTCCGGTCGCGAGATGGGTGTTCCGTCCACGCGCATCCGTTCGTTGACCTCCACGAGGTGAGGAGAGGTGAACAGTCCGACACGGTATCCGGCCGCGCGCAGGATGGCGGCGATCATCTCGACCGTCGAACCTTTCCCTTTGGTGCCGGTGACATGGACGATGCGCAGCCGGTCCTGGGGCTGGTCGAGCCGGGCGAGAAAGGCCCGCATCCGTTCGAGCTTGAGGTCCCCGGGGGTTGCCGATTTGACTTCGTAGTTGATCCGGCCGTACCAGAATGCAAGAGCCTCGTCGAACGTCATGCCGCACCGAAG
Organism: Gemmataceae bacterium; assembly: GCA_022842245.1. GTDB lineage: Bacteria > Planctomycetota > Planctomycetia > Gemmatales > Gemmataceae > Limnoglobus. The sequence continues at coordinate 145,911 of JALHPZ010000014.1, read as the reverse complement.
GGGAAATAGCGCAGGCGGTTTCAGACGCGGTCGAGCGTGCGCCACAACGCAACGGCGCGCGATCGTTCGGCGGGGTCGCGGAGGTAGATGTTGCAGACGGCGAGCCGATGGCCGGAAGCCGCAACCCCGCTGAGGCGGCCGGCAACCCGGCCGTCCTCCGTGAAGGTATCGTACACGGCTTCCGCCACGATCGGCCCGACGGGGGATTCAACGGGTTCTCCGACGGGCAGATTCTTGCGAGCGGCCGCGACCGCCCGCGCCGGCGAGGGAATCGTTCCTCGCTCCGGGTGGCCCAGCGATTGGTCCCGCAGCCAGACGGTGATGGTGTCGTCCCACGCGGTCCAGGTTCGGCCATCGTCCTCGCGCCGGATCGCCAGTCGGCCGGGGAGTTGCATTTGCCAACCACCGGAAAACGTCGCGACCACCGGATGCCGTCGGTAGCCCATCGTCGCGGCGGTGCCGTTGTCCCGGGAACGGATCATCCCGACGAGCGTATCGGGGATCGGTTCGACGGTGAACTTGCCGGCATCCTGCTCCAGCGCGTCGATCGTGGCGGCCCAGGCGGACCAAGGCTGGTCCGCGCCCGGGTCGGCCTCGTAAGCGTTGGCGAGGTCGGCCGCGATCTGATCCACCACTTCGCCTTCCGATTCGGTCAGCGGTGCCCGCCAGGGGAAGGCCAGCCACAGATCCGTTTTAGCCCGTCGCCCGTAAAACGCCGCATCGAGTTCCGGCGACCACCAGGGAAAGAAATCACGTCCGGCGGCCGCATCGGCGGCCACGGTCTTGATCCATTCGAGCGATCGCGGTCCGGTCGGCGTGAGCACCGGTCCCGGATGCCGGAAGCGTACGGGGCGAGGAAGACCCACCGAAAGAATCTGTCCCGGCTCCGATCGCCGCAGCGCACCGGCACATTCCAGCGCCAACCAGTGCAGGAAATGGCGTTCCAGCCGTGCGAGATCGCCGTGCTGGAAATAGTGGGCCGGATCTCGATCCGGCGTGGGATCGTTCCAAGCGATCTCGAAGTCCTCGGCAAAATCCTTCAGGAGATCGCACAAGTGGGCATGGTATCCCGGGCCGACCGGCGATGTCTTCGCATGAACCGTGACCTTGCCCGATCCGCCGATCCGAAGTTGCGCCGGTTCGCCGGCCGGATGAAAATGCACGTGGAGCAGGGGGTGGTCGAGACTGTCCCGGGCGAGACGCGTTTCCAGAACGGCGTCGCCGGCGGACTCGAACCAGACGGCCGCGCGCGCGAGCCATTCCCGCGCCTCGGCCAGCCGGACGCGGTGATCGGCCGGCAGAGTTCCGGCGAGGGCGATGCCGACAGCCATGCTCCGCGTCCTTCCGTGAAGGGGGTCGTGCCGTTAGCTAACGGGGCTGTCGGCTTTTCGACAAGTCGGCGGCGGGCGGGAACCCGGATGGCCGGTCCCGGAATCCGGACCCGGAATTCCGCATGATCGGGGGGATTGTAACCGATATAACAGCCGTGCCGAGCGGAGCGAATCGGCGAATTTGCACACTTGACGTAGGATACGCAAAATGAAGAGGGCCTTGATCACCGGCATCACCGGCCAGGACGGCAGCTACCTCGCCGAGCTGCTACTCGACAAAGGCTACGAGGTCCACGGCGTCGTCCGGCGTTCGAGCACCGAAACCTTCGAACGCATCAACCACATCTCCGGCAAGATCCACCTGCATCAGGCCGACCTGCTGGACCAACTCTCGATCATCGACTGCCTGAAGGTCGCGAATCCGGATGAGGTCTATAACCTCGCCGCGCAGAGCTTCGTGCCCACGAGCTGGAAGCAGCCGGTGCTGACCGGCGAGTTCACGGCCATGGGCGTGACGCGCATGCTAGAGGCGATCAAGCTCCTCGGCAAGGACCGCATCCGCTTCTACCAGGCGTCGTCGAGCGAGATGTTCGGCAAGGTCCAGGCCGTACCGCAAACCGAAACCACGCCGTTCTACCCGCGCAGCCCGTACGGCGTCGCCAAGCTTTACGGCCACTGGATCACCATCAACTACCGCGAAAGCTACGGCATGTACTGCGTCAGCGGCATCCTCTTCAACCACGAGAGCGAACGCCGCGGACGCGAATTCGTCACACGCAAGGTCACCGACGGCGTCGCCCGCATCAAGCTCGGCCTCGCCAAGGAACTCAAGCTCGGCAACCTCGACGCCAAACGCGATTGGGGCTTCGCCGGCGACTACGTCCGAGCCATGTGGCTCATGCTCCAGCAGGACAAACCCGAAGACTTCGTCATCGCCACCGGCGAGACGCACACCGTCGAGAAGCTCGTCGAGACGGCCTTCCGCGCCGCCGACCTCGACTGGAAGAAATACGTGACGATCGACCCGGCCCTCGTGCGGCCCGCTGAGGTCGACCTGCTGATCGGCGACCCGACGCTGGCGAAGACGAAGCTCGGTTGGACGCCGGAAGTCTCGTTCGAGCAGCTCGTCCATCGCATGGTGAAGGCCGACCTCGAACGGTTGCGGAAGGAAGCGACGCCGGACGTGAAGGCGCAAGGCATCTGAGCCGGGAGCGGGGCGATGCGCATCCTGATCACCGGCGCGACGGGGTTCGTCGGCGGGCACCTCGTCGACCACCTGCGGGCCGTCGGCGGGCACAATCTGTTCGGTCTTGGTCGGCTTGGTTCCGAGTCGCGCGTTCCCGGCGTCGAACACCACGCCGCCGAGCTCGCCGACACGCCCCGGCTCGAAGAGATTCTCCGCGCCATTCGACCCGACTGGCTTATCCACCTCGCCGGCTACGCCAACACCGGCCGCTCCTTTCGCGAACCCGGCCCCTGCTGGGCCGACAATCTCGACGGCACGCGCTCCCTTTACTCCGCGATCGAATCCAGCGGATCGCGCCCGCGCATCCTCTTCGTCTCCACCGGCCTGATCTACGGCGACCCGCTCCCCGGCGCGCCCCCCTTCGACGAACGGGCCGAACTCCGCCCCGGCAGCCCCTACGCCGCCAGCAAGGCCGCCGCCGACCTGCTCAGCTACCAGCAGTCCCGCCACCCCGGCCTCGACATCGTCCGCGTCCGCCTCTTCAACCAGATCGGCCCGCGCCAGTCGCCCGACTACGCCGTCGCCAACTTCGCCCGCCAGATCGCCGCCGTCGAAGCAGGCCAACTCGATCGGATCGAAACCGGCGACCTCTCGGCCGAACGCGACCTCACCGATATTCGCGACATCGTCGTGGCGTTCCGCATGCTCCTGGAGCGGGGAATCGCGGGCGAGGCCTACAACGCCGGCCGCGGGCGGACCTGGAGCATGCGCGACGTGCTGCACCGGTTGGTGGCGCTCGCCAACGTACGGGTCGACGTCGTCGAGAAGCCCGATCCGAACCGCAAGGCCGACGCCGCCGTCACTCGCGTCGACGCCCGCAAACTCGTGGAAGCGACCGGCTGGCGGCCGCGCTTCGAACTCGACGACACGCTCCGCGACATCCTCGACTGGTGGCGCGCCGAAGCCCGCGCGATTTGATCCCGCGTTCCTATCATTTCCCCAACGAAATCGCTCCAGGAGTCAGCAGCGTGAAGATCGCGGTCATCGGTACGGGTTACGTCGGCTTGGTCACTGGCACCTGCCTTGCGGAGAGCGGCAACGATGTCGTCTGCGTGGACAACAACGCCAGGAAGGTGGAGACGCTCAACGCCGGCGGCATCCCGATCTATGAACCGGGCCTCGAGGAACTCGTCAAGCAGAACCGGCGTGACGGCCGGCTGAGCTTCACCACCGACCTTGCGAAGGCGGTGCGCGCCGCGCGCATCGTCTTCATCGCCGTTGGCACGCCGCAATCCGACGCCGGCGACGCCGACCTCTCCGCCGTCTGGGCCGTGAGCGATGCCATCGGCGACGCCCTGCGGGACGTGCCGGCCGGGCCGCCCGGCTCGCGCATCGTCGTCGTCAAAAGCACCGTGCCCGTCGGTACCAACCGCGGCGTCGTCGAACGCCTCACGGCGAAAGGTTGCGGCCACGTCGACGCCGCCAGCAATCCCGAGTTCCTCAAGGAGGGCGCCGCGATCAACGACTTCATGAAGCCCGACCGCGTCGTCGTCGGTGTCCGCCGGCCCGAAGTCGCCGAGGTGCTTCGCGAACTCTACGCGCCGTTCCTCCGCACCGAACGGCCGTTCCTCGTCATGTCGCCCGAATCGAGCGAAATGACGAAATATGCAGCCAACGCCATGCTCGCCACCAAGATCAGCTTCATCAACGAGATGGCCAACCTCTGCGACCGCGTCGGAGCCGACATCAACGACGTCCGCAAGGGGATGGGCCACGACCAGCGCATCGGGTTCCAGTTCCTCTTCCCCGGCCCCGGCTACGGCGGCTCGTGCTTCCCCAAGGACGTGCAGGCGATCATCGCGATGGGCCGCCGCACGAACCTGCCGCTCAAGCTCATGGAATCGGTGGACGAGGTGAACGTCGACCAGAAACAGGTGCTGTTCGGGAAGATGAAGTACCACTTCGGCTCGACGCTCGCCGGCAAGACGATCGCCGTGTGGGGCTTGGCGTTTAAGCCGCAGACCGACGACATCCGCGAGGCGCCGGCGCTGGCGCTCATCGATAAGTTGCTTGATGCCGGCGCGAAGCTCCGCGTCCACGACCCGGAGGCGATGCCGAACGTCCGCGCGATCTATGGCGACAAGCTGACCTATTGCGACGGCCCCTACGGCGCCATCGAAGGCGCCGACGCGCTCGCGATCGTGACGGAGTGGAAGGCGTACCAGAACCCCGACTTCGACATGATGAAGAAGCTGTTGGCGAAGCCGCTGATCTTCGACGGCCGGAACATCTACGACGAGAAGACGATGGCGAACCTGGGCTACACGTACTACGCCATCGGCCGGGGGAAGAAGGCCTATTGATCGTCAATCAAACAGCGTCGCCGGGCCGCCGTTCGGCTTCGGCGGCATGCGCCCCAGCAACTCGAACGCCCGCGGCGTCGCGATCCGGCCGCGCGGCGAGCGCACGATGAACTGCTCCCGCAGCAGGTATGGCTCGATCTCGTCGGTCAGCGTGTCGTTCGCGATGTTCATCGTCGCACCGATCGCCTCCACCCCGGTCGGGCCGCCGCCGAACACGTCGATGAGCGTTTCGAGATAACGGCGGTCCTGTTTGTCGAGGCCGTCGCGGTCCACTTCCTGCATGTCGAGCGCCCGGCGCGCCAGCTCCGCCGTCACCGGCCCCTCGGCCGCGTCCGGGTACCCGGCGTGGTAGCTCCGCACCCAGTATAGCCGGCTGTTCGCCACGCGCGGCGTCCCCCGGCTGCGCCGCGCCAGCTCAACGGCGGCGTCGGGCTGCATCGGAAGGTCCAGCTTGCGCGCGTTGATCGCCACGATCCTCGCCAGCTCGTCCACGGTGTAGTATTCGAGGTGCTCCTGCATCTTGAACCGGTCGCGCATCGGACCCGACAGCATCCCGCTGCGCGTCGTCGCGCCGATGAGTGTGAACGGCTTGAGCTTCATGTTGATCGTTCGCGCGTTTACCCCTTCGCCGAGGACGATGTCGATGCGGAAGTCCTCCATTGCCGGGTAGATGAACTCCTCGACGACGCGCGGCATCCGGTGGATCTCGTCGATGAAGAGGATGCCGCCGGTTTCGAGGTTGGTGAGGAACGGCAGGAGGTCGGCGGGTTTCGAGAGAGCCGGGCCGCTGGTCATCTGGATGGTGCTGCCGAGTTCGTTCGGGAGCACGGTAGCGAAGGTGGTCTTGCCGAGGCCGGGCGGACCGTCGAAGAGGATGTGGCCGAGTGGTTCCTTGAGCTTCTTGGCGGCGTTGACGGCGATTTGCAGCCGGTCCGCGACCTTCTGCTGGCCGACGACTTCGCGAAGCAGTTTCGGCCGCAACGCCGCGTCGCGCTGCCGGTCGGTGTCCGCCGCGGCGGGCGCCGTCAGGATCTTCTCACGGGCCATGCGTTTTACCAGTCACGACTGTCGGCGTCGATGGTGGGAGGAGTTCTCGGAGGCCCCGTTCGACAACGTTGTCTTCACAATAAAACACGCGGGGAACCGGCTCGCCGAGCTTCATCGCGTTGACGAGAATCTGCCCCAAACGTAAGTCCGGTTTGGCTGTCCAGACTTCGCGAAGCAATTCGAGTATTGGCCCGATGCGATCGGGATCTCGAGGCGGCTTCATCGAATGCCGAAACCTTTCCGCGACTCGGGCAATGAAGTGTTCGTCCATTGGTCGACTGACACGGCCGCGCGTTCGAGGTTCAAGGGTTCGACCCTCACTTCTTCCTTTTATACACGATGAGCAGCCGGTTCGATTTCTCGCTCGTCTTCAACTCGGCCGGGCGTGTTGCGAAGTCGAGGCCGTAGCAGATCGTCAGCGTATCGTCCTTCAGCTCGTAAATGCAGGGGAAGGTCTTGCCGCGGTTGACGCCTTCGGTGCCCGTGACGTCCATCGACTTCGGCTTCTTGGCCGAACTGACGCTAACGGTGCCTTTATCCTCCATCGTGCCGACTTTCACGGTGTAGTTGCCGTTCTCGATGGTCAGCACGACGTCCTTGAAGGTCTCCGTCACTTTCTTCCCGTCGATCTCGGCGTCGGAGACTTGCCATTTGCCGGCGAGGGCCTTCAATTCGGACTTGTCGTCGGCGATGGCCGTCGGTGCAAACAGGAGGAACAGGACGAACGCGGATCGCATGGAGTGCTCCAGGTCAGCGGGAATAGATGAGCGTCAGGCCGTCCTCGACGGTTTGGAATTTCTGGCCCGACTTCAGTAAGCCATCGAGTTTGGATCGCGCCTCCGCCGGGCCTAGGCCGACGACGAGCAACGCTTGATAGATGTCCTCGACAAGGCGGGATGTTTCGCCGGTCACGGCCGGCACCGACTCGCCCGATTCGCCGGCGAGGGCGTGCTTGCCGACCTTGCGTTTGAGCGTGCTGACGATCTGTTCCGCCGTCGTCGCGCCGATCCCGGGCAGCGTGGCGAGCCACTTCGCGTCCTCGCGCACGATCGCGTTCGCGATGTCCCGCGGCGACCGCGCGAGCGCTTTCAGCGCCTTCTTCACGCCAATCTTGTCCACGGTGCAGAACAGGTCGAAGAACTCCAATTCCGATTCGGTCAGGAAGCCGATCATGCGCGGGATGAACCGACTGCCGACCGAATTCCCTTCGTAGTACTGGCTGATGTGGAAGGTGATTTCTTCGCCGGTCTTCATTTGCACGAGCCGGCGCACGCTCTCCGGCACGAGTACCTGGTACTCGTATGGCGGAATCGCGACGCGGACTTCCTCGTCGAGCACGCGAACCAGTCGTCCCGTCAGCTTCGTGATCATTCGTCTTCGGTGTCTTGCAGGAGAGCCTTCAGGTTCACGCCGGTGTGCAGGGCCGATTGCAGGCCGCGCCGAGGCGAGCCGCCGAGGAAGTAATGGCACAACGCCACGCCGAGGGCGTCGGCCACGTCGTGCGGTTCCGGCGGTTTCGCCAGTCCGAACTCGCGCATGATCGCATATTGCATCTGTTCCTTGCCAGCCCGACCGCTGCCGGTGACGGTTTTCTTGATCTTCGTGGCCGGGTAGCTGAGTACCGGCACGCCGCGCTGGCCGCCGACGAGGAAGAACACGCCGCGGGCGTGGCCCATCAGGATCGCCGTACGCGGGTGCTCGTAGTGGGAGTAAAGCTGTTCGACGACGACGACGCCCGGCGTCCACTGGTCGAAGACCTCGATGACGGCGTCGTAGATCGTCGCCAGCCGCTTCGCCATGTCGCGCGACTTGGCGGCGTCGGTGGCGCGGATGACGCCCGCCTCGCACAGCGCCGGCCCGCCGTCGGACGCTTCGATCACCGCGTAGCCGGTCGTCTGCAAGCCGGGATCGATGCCGAGGATGCGCATGAAGCTACCGTCCTCATTTTGCATTATTCTTTTCTGATTTTGCATTGTTCCGGACATGTTTGGAGCAATGCAAAATGAGAAACGAAAAATGCAAAACAGTCATCCAACCCGCCATGTCGTGCCGGCGGGGCGGTCTTCGAGGGTGACGTTCAGGGCCGCGAGCCGCTGGCGAATCAGGTCGGTCTGGTCGAAGAGGGCCTTTTTCGTCGGGTCGGCCTTGTCGGTAATCCCCTTGGCGGTGGCGCGGAGGTTATTCCGAAGTTCGATCAAGAGATCCATGAGGCCCGCAGCGAGTTGGTCGCCGCCAGCGAGCTTGGCTTGGGACGGAGCTTGCAGGAACAGGCCGAGAATCTGACCGAGTTCCTTGAGCAGCACCGCTCCTTCCTCGAATTCCGCCATCGCTCGGTCGGCCTGCGCGCCGGGCGATTCCAGGCGGTGGAAGTCCGCGGTGCGATTTAACGCCGTGACGAGATCGAACAGCACGCCGACGGCGCCGCCGGTGTTGAAGTCGTCGTTCATGTGCTCCGAGAATCGCATGAGGTACGACCCCATGTCGACGGACATGGTGCGGCGCGGATCGGGCTTGGTACCCGTGAAGAAGCTGCGGCCCGTGATGCGCTGAAAGCGTTCGCCGAAGCGCGTAAACGTCTCGAACGCCTTTTGCGCGTTCGCCAGCCCCGACGGGATCGATCCCGGGGTCGGCTCCCAGTCGCCGAGGTCGATGGGCGAGCGGTAGTGGGTGTTCAGGATGAAGAAGCGGAGCGTCTCGCCGCCGACGAGCTTCAGGGCGTCGGCCACGTTGAGCACGTTGCCGAGCGAACCGGCCATCTTGCCGCTGCGCAGTTTGAGGAGGCCGTTGTGCATCCAGACCTTTGCAAACGGCTTGTCGGTGTCGCTCTCGCTCTGCGCGAGTTCGTTTTCGTGGTGGGGGAAGCGCAGGTCGAGGCCCCCGCCGTGGATGTCGAGCGTATCACCGAGCAGCTTTTGGCTCATCACGCTGCACTCGATATGCCAGCCCGGCCGGCCCGGCCCCCACGGCGAATCCCACGTCACTTCTTTCGGCTCGCCCGGCTTCGCGCCCTTCCACAGTGCAAAGTCGCCGGGGTTCCGCTTCTTGCCGCTCACTTCCAGCCGCGCGCCGCCCTCGAGCTGCTCCGGGTCGAAGCCGCAGAGCTTGCCGTAGTCGGAGTCTTTGGACACATCAAAGTAGACGTCGCCGTCGGCCGGGTACGCGATCCCCTTTGCGACGAGCCGGCCGATCATCGCGATCATGCCGCCAATGTGCTCGGTCGCCTTCGGGAACTGGTCGATGCCGGTGACGTTGAGTTTCTTGAGGCAGTCGAAATAATCGTCGGTCATCTTCGCCGCGAGTTCCGGCACGGTTGTCTTCAATTCGCCGGCGCGCACGATCAGCTTGTCGTCCACGTCCGTGATGTTGACGATCCACGTGACCTTGTAGCCGATGTACTGCAGGTACCGCTTGACCGTGTCGAAGATCACGGGGCCGACCATATGGCCGATGTGGCTGGGTTTGTAGACCGTCGGCCCGCAGACATACATCGAGACGGTTTCGCCGGGCCGCTTGTGGAACGGTTCCTTCTTGCGCGACAGCGTGGAATAAACTTGGAGGCTCATCCTGATCTCTCGGGTCGGTGGACTTCGGCGTGGCCGGGCTAAACGGTCAAATTTCGCGAATTCCCGCGGCCGTGTCCATCTCATTTTTCGAGGAGGACGACGGCGTGGCAGGCGATCGCCTCGCCGCGGCCGATATGGCCGACGCGCTCGCCGGTTTTCGCCTTCACGTTGACCGCGTCCGCGGGAAGTTCGACGAGCCGCGCGACGTTCTCGCGGATCGCCTGCTTGACCGGGCCGAGCTTTGGTTCCTGAGCGAAGATCGTGATGTCGAGATTCACCGGTCGCCAGCCCAAGTCGCGAATCCTTACGAGGGAATCGAGCAGGATCATCGCCGAGTCGGCGTCCTTCCATTGCGGATCAGTGTCGGGGAAGGCGTCGCCGATGTCGCCGAGGCCCGCCGCGCCGAGCAGGGCGTCCGTAACGGCGTGCAACACGGCGTCGGCGTCCGAATGGCCCGCAAGGCCCTTGGCGTATTCAATCCGCACGCCGCCGAGGATCAGCGGTCGCCCCGTTACCAACCGGTGCGAATCATGACCGGAACCAACGCGGATCACATCTTTCTCCCACGGAGTATCATTCGCCCGGACAAGGCCGGTCTAAATCGCCTCGCCGCGGCCGGCGTCGGCGGAGTAGTTCTCGTACCTCATGTATTCCTTCAAATAGGTCAGGGTGATTTCGCCGGTCGGACCGTTCCGCTGCTTGCCGACGATCACCTCCAGAATGTTGTCCCCCGCCTCGCGGTCGAACACGCCGGGGCGGTGCAGGATCATCACCGTGTCGGCGTCCTGTTCGAGCGAACCGGATTCGCGCAGGTCCGAGAGACGCGGCTTGTGGTCCTGCCGGTCCTCGCTCGCGCGGTTCACCTGCGCGAGCGCGATCACGGGGATCTTCAGTTCCTTCGCGAGGAACTTCAATCGTCGGCTGATCTGCGCCACCTGCTCCTGCCGCGGATCGCGACGGTTTTCCGGTTCGATGAGCTGGAGGTAGTCGATGACCACCATGCGGAGGTTGTGCTTCAATTTCAGGCGCCGGGCGTTTGCCGCAATGCGGAGCATCGTCTGCGCCGGCGTGTCGTCGATGAACAACTTCACGGGTTCGCGCGGCGTCCCCTTCAACTGTTCGGCGGCGTCCATCAGCCGGCCGATGTCCGTGCTGTTCAGGTTCCCCTTGCGCAGCTTGAAACTGTCGACGCGGGACTGGCACGCGAGCAGGCGCTCGGCCAGTTCGACGCGCGCCATTTCGAGGCTGACGAAGAACACCGGCATGCGTTCGTCGACGACGGCGTGGCGGACGAGGTTGAGCGCGAAGGCCGTCTTCCCGATGCCGGGCCGCGCGGCGATGATGACGAGTTCGCTCTCGTGCAGGCCGGCGGTCAGGTTGTCCAGGTCCACGTAGCCCGTCGGCACGCCGACCTCCGACAGGTTGCCCGTCGAGCGAGCGTCGATCCGGTCGAGGGCCTCCTTCATCGCCACTTCGAGCGTCTTCATCTCGCCGACGGTGCCTTTCTCGGCGATTTCGAGAATGCGGCGTTCGGCGGTGCCAAGCAACTCGTCCGCCGGCATCGTGCCGTCGTAGGCGTCGCGGAGGAGTTCGGTATTCGCGTGGATCAGGTTGCGGACGATCGCCTTCTCGCGCACGATCCGCGCGTAGTATTCCGCGTTGGCCGCCGTCGGGGCGGCGTCCCAGAGTTCGGCGATATAGGCCGGACCCCCGATATCTTCGAGCTGTTGGCGTTGCTTCAGGACTTCGAACAGAATGACGGCGTCGACCGGTTTGCCGGAGTTGTAGGTCTCGACAATCGCATCGTAGATCTTCTTGTGCGCGTCGTAGTAGAAATTGTCGGCCCGGACGACCTGCTGGACTTCGTTCAGCACGTCGTTCTGGCGCAGGATGCTGCCGAGGACGCCCATCTCGGCTTCCTTGCTCTGCGGCGGCACACGATCGGGCAGGACGATGTCGGACATGGAGTCAGTTTCAAGTATCGGGAGGCGGGTTTCAATCTCGGAACGAAAAAAGCCCGCGGAGTTTCCCCCGCGGGCTGGTGCGAATCGGATCGCGGTTACTTCTTCGCCGCGCCCTGCTTGACGCCGACGACGATGAGCTGGATCTTCGACTCGATCCCGTAGCCGAGGTTCAGCGGCACGTCGGAGATCGTGTTCGCTTCCTTGATCGGGTGCTCGAGTTTGACCATGCTCGCCTCGATGCCGAGGTTTTTGCCCTTGAGGAGCTTGCTGATTTCGGCCGCGCCGATCGAGCCGTAGAGGTGGTCGTCGTCCGTGGCGTTCGCCTCGATGGTGAAGGACCCCATGCGGGCGAGTTGTTCGGCGAGGACTTTGAGGTCGGCGATGCGGGCCTCGCGCGCCTTGTTGACCTTGATCTTGTAACTTTCGAGTCGCTTGAGGTTGTGCGGGTCGGGGACGACGGCGAGTCCGTAGGGGACGAGGTAGTTGCGGCCGTAGCCGGGCTTCACTTCGACGAGATCGCCCTGCTTGCCGAGGTGGGCGACGTCTTCGACGAGCACGAGTTGCATCCCGCCGTGGGCACCCTTGATGACCTGCTGGCGGCGCTTGATCTTCGGCTTCGGGAGCTTGCGTTCGCCGGTCTTCGCGGCGGGTTTGGCGGTCGACTTGGCCATGTTCTGGACTTCCTGCGCCTGTCCCCGGTTCGGGTTAGGGGTGGAGGGGCGACCCCAGGCGTTGCGAAAAAACCGGGGCGGCCCCTCGCCCCGGGAGTCGTTTCATCGAGTCAGAACGGGATGTCCCCGTTCGATTGATCGTCGGCCGGTCCGTCGTTCATTGGTGCTGACGGCGGGGTGAATCCGCCGCGCCCGCCGGACCGCGCCGGCGGCGGTGCGCCGAAATCGTCATCGCCGCCTCCGCCAGTTCCGCCGCCCTGGCGGTTGCCGCCGCCGAGAAGTTCCACGCTCTCGACGACCACCTTGTGTTTCGACCGCTTCTGGCCGGTCGTTTTATCGTCCCATTGGTCGTATTGCAGGCGACCTTCGATGAAGATCGGATCGCCCTTCTTGACGTACTGGGAGATCACGTTGCCGACCTTCCGCTTGGCGTCCGGATAGTCGAATGCCTCGCAGTCGATGTACAGGGGGTTGGGATCGTTCTCCCACTGCCCGGTCTGCGGGTTTTTCTTCGATCGGCCGACCGCAATGCGGAATTTCACGACCGTGCTACCGCTGTTCGGCAGCGTGCGGGGGGCTTCCGGATTATCCGTCAGCCGACCCATCAGGATCACTTTGTTGAACGTCGCCATAGTGCGACCCCTTCTCCGGCCCGCGCCCCGAAAGGAACGCGGTTTAGCAAGAGGCTATCGGTTTGGGCACGGGTCCGGCTCGATCACGATATCCGTCCGCAGTCGCAACCTCCATGTCGGAAGTCGGTTTTATTCGGGCTTCTCATCGCCGGCGGCGCGGCGCGGTCGCGGTCGCGGGGCCGGTGCGCCTGCGGCGGCTAGGTCCGGCACTTCGCCCCGCGCGAGCGGATCGTTACTGATGATGCCTTCGCCCAGTGCGGCCGAATCGTCCTGCATGCCCTTGATCGCGAACCGGTTGCCGTCGTTCTTCGCGGCTTCCAAAACCGTGTCGGCCCACTTCGGATCCACATGGATCGTCATGTGGCGGAGCAGGTCTTCGTTCAGCCGCAGATCGGCTTCGAGTTCGCCCTGCTTCGTCGATTCCATCTTGTAGTAGAGGATGTGGAAGTAGGCCTTCTTCTGCTTGTTGATCGGGTAGGCGAGTTTGCCGTTCTCGTCCCAAGGCCGTTCGACCAAGATCTCCGCGCCGTACTTTTCGAGCAGGTTTCGGAGACCGGTGCGGATCGCCTCGCCATCCGACGACATGCGGGTGGCGTCGAACGCGTACAGGGTTTCGTAAAGCGCGATAGCCATGAAATCTCGACCTCGTGAACGCTCCCGCGAGAGGGAGCGGATGCTTCGGTTCCGTGGGAACGCCCCGCGGACCCCGTTCCAAGGTTGGAACGGGGAGCAATTCGGATCAATGCGGAATGTGGAGTTCGGAACGCGGAGTGATGTCAGGGAGAGTCACTTTTCGCCTTCCTTACATCGACATTCGTGGATTCAACCTCGTTTTCAATCGTCTTCTTCGGATTCGGTTTCTTTGCCGGACGTTCGCCGGCATTGGTCGCGTTCATGCAGGCGTCCAGCCCGCGCCGCAGCCAGATCAGCACTCCCTCGGCGGCCTTGGCGATCGCGTCGTCGATCGCGGCCTTCTCGCCGAGTTTGAATCGCGAGAGTACGAAATCGACCGCTTCGCCCGGCCCGGGCTGACCGACGCCGATTCGCAATCGGGCGTAGGCGTCCGTCCCCAACTGTTCCTGAATGTTCCGCAGACCGTTCTGCCCGCCGTGGCTACCGTTGGCCCGCACCCGCAACTTGCCCAGCGGCAGGTTGAAATCATCGCAGACGATCAGGACGTCTTCGATCGGGACCTTGTAAAAGTCGACGATCGCGCGGACGGCGCGTCCGCTGAGGTTCATGTAGGTCTCGGGCTTGACCAACAGAACCTTGTCGCCCGCCTCGGACGTTTCCGCGACGAGCGACTGGAACTGCGTGCGGGCCAAGCCGACCCCCGGCGCCTTCGCGAGGTAATCGATCACGTCGAACCCGACATTGTGTCGGGTGCCGGCGTACTTCGATCCGGGGTTCCCCAACCCGACGACGACTTTCATGGCGGATTGAGCCTCGCGCTCCGCTCCGCGATGCGGATCGCATCGCGGCTAAACGGGGTCGCTTACTCCTCCTCGTCCTCGACCTTCTTTTCCTTCTTGATGACTTCCGGTCCGCTCGCGGCGGCGGCATCGGTCGCGGCCGGCGTCGCGGCGACTTCCACGCCAGGAAGCTTGAGCTGCACGACCACGCCTTCGGGGGCCTCCAGCACCTTCACGCCTTCGGGAAGCTGCAGATCGGAAACGTGGATCGGCTGACCCATCGTCAGGTTCGTGATGTCGATCGTGATTTCGTCCGGAATCGCGATCGCGAGGCACTCGATGTGGACCTGGTGGAACGGTTGGTCGAGCACGCCGCCGCCCATGCTCTTCGGGGCGTTCTTGAGCTTGATCGGCACCGTGACGCGGACTCGTTCATCCTTCGAGACGCGGGCGAAGTCCACGTGCACCATCTCGCTGCCGAGGTGGTCCCACTGGAGTTCGCGGATCAGCACGGTCTCGGTTTTGCCGGCGACCTTCAGGTCCAGCACGCGGGCGTGCTGGAGCACGATGGCGCGGTGGAGTTCCTTGGCGTCCACGGTGACCGGGACGACGGCTTCCTTGTGACCGTAAATGATGGCCGGAATCCGGCCGGCCTTGCGGAGCTTGTGGGCGGCACGGGATCCCGTGCCGGTTCGCGGCTCGGTGGCCAGCGAGACGGTGACGGACATGTTCGGTTCCTTCGGGGCGCTACTCTCGTGGGCGAACGCCCACTACCCTCGGCAGCCCGGAATATCGGAACGGACATTATGCCGCCCGTGCGACGAACGGCAAGGGGGAACTTACTTTCCCGACGCCGTCAGACGCTGCAACGCGAGGGCCGCCTCGCCGGCGATCCGCGGATTCGCGACGTGTTGCGTCCAACCTTCGAGCAGCTTTTTCGCCGCCGGCGTGCCGATCCGTTCCAACGCCTCGATCGCGCGCACCGCCCGCAGGTCCGGGCCGGCGCCGTGCGTCTTCGGTCCGGCCTTCATCTGCTCCAGCATCTCCTCCGCCCGCGCCCGCACTTCCACCGATTCGGTCGTTCGAATCGCGTCCTGCAAGGCCGGCGCGGCGCGCGGACCGAGTTCCTTGACCTTCTTGATCGCCGCCTGACGGTCGGCGAACGCGGGCGCGTCGAACTTGCGAATGACCGCGGGGAGATCCACATCGATTGGCTTCGGGGCGGGAGCGGTGAACTTCGCCGAGAGCAGTTTCATCGCCGTCTCGGGATTCTGCACGAGTCGATGCAGCGAGTTCCGGGATTCCGCCGGCGCGTCGGTGACGAACGCGTCCCAGAACTTGTCGAACTCCTCCGGTTTGAGTTCCGGCAGGTCCGGCGGGCTGGGGATTTTCCAGATCGTAATGGTGCCGTCGGTGTGCCCCGTGGCGATCGTCCGACCATCGGGGGCGAAGGCGAACGGCGACGTGGCCGAAACCCCCTCGTAATAGTTCGGAATGCGCAGGTCTGTCGCCGGGAAGAACGCCAGTTCCTTTCCGGAGTTCAGATCGAAGATTTTCACGCCCTTCATGCTGGCGAAACCGATCAATCGGTTGTCGGCGCTGAAGGCGACGGCGTTGGAGTTCGCGCCGGTGGCGATCTTGCGGATCTCCTTGCCGGTCGTGACGTCCCAGAGGTGCATGGTGCCGGGGCTGTTGAGGTTGCCGCGCATCGTCTCTTCGTTTTGGGTGGTCGCCAGGAGTCGGCCGTCGTTTGAGAAGGTAGTGGATCCACCGTAATAGTAGTAGTTGTTGTTTTGCGTCTTCACGATGCTGAACAGCATCCCGCCGGAACCGAGCGCGACGATCTTGCTTCCGAACATGGCGAACCGACCACACGGGGAGATGTTCGCCATCGACGCGTAATTGGGAAACGTGAATTCGGCGAAATTGGATTTCGTGCCGGCGTTCACATCCCAGGATTCGAACGTCATCTTCGACTGGTTTCCGGTGTAGTTCATCTTGAAGAGCGTGGCCGTGTTTCCGTCGGCGGAGAGCGTTCCGTAATGGAATTCGTTGCCGTTCGGGTCGCCGTTTCCGCCCTTGAGCTTGGCGAGTACCTTCCCGGAAACGCCATTGCGGACCTCCATGGCGGCGTTCATTCCGCCGGTGAGGAATCGCGGTCCGGCGGCTGAATACGCGACCGAGCGCGTCGTGGGGTAGCCGCCGAAGAAGACCATCATCTGTTCGTTGTCGGTTGGCCCCTTGGTGGCTTCGAGTTGGGGGGTGCCGGCCCATTTCTGGGTATCGATTTCCCAGGTGCCGGGCATGTCCTGTTCGCCAAGGCTGAAGATCTTCTTGCCGTCGGGAGAGTAGACCAGCCGCGTGACGTTGGTGGCGGAACCGGGCGGAGCGGGGTCGCCGAACGCCTTGTCGCCCTTCGGCAGGTTCCAGCGGCAAAGGTGGCCGTTGAACGCGGTGACGAGGAACGAGCCGTCCGGCGCGAAGGCGGTCCCCTGTGTGGCGGAGCGCGGCGGTCGGCCCGTCGACAGCTTCCCCACCCGTTCCCCTTTCTTGAGATTCCAAATCTCGGCATCGCCGGCCTTGAGCGGGAACAACGCCAGATCGTTCGGCCCCGCGACTTGTTGGCCGAGAACGTTGGCGGCCTTCGGCAACGTCCACTTCACCTCTTTGCCGGTGGCGGCATCGCGCACGCCCGAAGTCTTTTCAATGCCTACCGCGAGGATGTGCTTGGAGTCTCGCGTGAAGACCGGCCACATGCCGACCACTTCCGTCCAGATCTTCTTTCCGTCGTCGGCGTTGTAGCAGGTACCGCTCATCTTGTTGCCGATGCCGACGTTGTTGGCGTCGAGGAGCAGGATCTTCGAACTGTCGGGGCTGAACTGCATTAACCCGGCGGCAACGACGAATCCGCCGCCATTTTGCTGTTCGAGAAAGGTTTTGCTCGTGCCGGTGGCGACTTCGATGACGACGTGCCGCGGGTTGCCGTTGCCGTATTCGTTGACGAGGATCTTCTTGCCGTCGGGGGCGAGGACGGCGGAACTGATCCAGTTGTTGCCGTTGTTGTTGCTGGGATACTTCATCCGCAGTTTGCCGGTCTCGGTTTCGAGGACGCGGACGGAGCGGGCGGAGTAGTCTTCACCGTCGAAGACGAGGGCGAGGCCGCCGTCGGCGGAGAGACCGGCGAGCGTGCCGCCGTTGCCGCCGTAGATGTTGCGTTCGACTTTTTCGACGAGCCGGCGGGACGCGATCGGTTGGCCGGTGGCGGCGTCGAAGGTGCGCACGAGCGTGTCGGGCGTGACCGTGACGATGCGCTTGCCGTCGGCGGAGACGGCGACCTGCACCGGCCCCAGCCGCGTCGGGCTGGCGCCGAGGCGCACGATCGCGTTCTTCGGCAAGCCGTTCGGCTGGACCGTGGACAGGACGAGGGCGGCGAACCAGGGTGTGAAGGTCACGGCGAAGGCTCCGAAAGGAACGGAGTGATTGTACCTGCCGGAAGAACATCGTGGTGGATTTTTGAACGACGATAATATTTTTAGCTTTCGGCCGGGTTACGGAGTTTGGCCTGAAGATTGTTCGCGTACCGGATGGAGACGACGAGCACGAACGCGTAGGGAATCCAGGAGAGCCAGTTGTACGGCGGCGGGAGTAGCAGCAGGCCGGCCATGAGAAGCCCGATCATGAAGAGGATCGCGGCCGAGAAGCGCCAGACGAGCCGGCGTTCCTCGTCGCTCTTTGCGTGTTTGAGGCTGGCGCGGACGCCGAAATAGCTTCCAGCAAGGCCGAGCACGACACCGAGACCGCCACCGACATAGGCCCAGGACGAATCGTCCATCTCGCACCTCGTGATGAAAAGGGATGTGATCGCTTCGCGTTGCGAAACGCGGTCCGGAGCTAGAACCAACTGGATATGTCGGCCCAGATCCGCTCCGGGAGATTCGAGATCGCCCCGTGCCGGTTCGTGACCTGGCCGACGACCGTGCCGCCGAGGGCGTACTTTCCGATGGCGACGCCGCCGAGCGCGAGCCATCCGAGTGCGACGCCGCCAAAGGCGGTGAAGCCCAGTGCCGTGCCACCGACGGCGATGCCGCCGACCGCGAGCGCGCCCGCGAACGTTAACAGACCAAGGCCGAACACGCCTGCGATGGCGATGACCCCAATGGACCCGATCCCGCCGAAGGCGATGCCGCCGATGGCGAACGAATCGCCGCAGGCGATCCATCCCTTCGCGACGCGGCGTGTGCCGGTGCGCGGGTCGACGCCGCGGACCATGTGGACGAGCGGCCAGCCGAGGAATTCCTTCTTCGACTTGTACTCGTAGAAATCGACGCGGCGGTTCCCGACGTCGTGGCGGCGGACCGTGCCCTCGACCCGCAGGTCGCCGATGCCGAAGAGCGCCGTCCGCACTTCGCTGGCGCGTTGATAACGCCGGTCCGGTTCCTTCGATAGCAACTTCAACACGATCTCGTCGATGCGGGCGTCCAGCCGAGACTTCACCGACGGTGGATCGAAACGGCCGAGCGGCAACTCGCCGGTGAGCAGTTCATAGATGACCACGCCGAGGGCGTAGATGTCGGCGCGGTGGTCCACTTCCGTCGGCTTTTCCCATTGCTCCGGTGCCATGTAGTGCGGGGTGCCCATCGCCTGGCGGGTATGCGTCAGGGAGATCGCGTTGTCGTCGGCCAGCTTCGCGAGGCCGAAGTCCACGACCTTCACCTTGCCCGCGCGGTCCAGCAGGATGTTTTCCGGTTTGATGTCCCGGTGGACGACGCCCTGCGAGTGGGCGTATTCGAGTGCGTCGCAGAGTTGGCCGACGATCTTCATCGCGTCGGTGGGTTGCACCGCCTTCGCGCGGATCGCTTCGCGGAGCGTCACGCCGTCGATGAATTCCATGATGAGGTAGAGCGACCCACCAGCTTCGCCGGACTCGAAGATTGTGACGATGTTCGGGTGCGTCAGCTTGGCCATCGCCCTCGCTTCGCGAACGAACCGCTCCGCAAAGGCGGGGTTGTCCTCGCGCGGCCGGATGAGCTTCAAAGCGACGATGCGGTCGAGATTCGGCTGCCGGGCCTGATACACCGCGCCCATGCCGCCCGCACCGATGAGGCCCAGAATCTCCAGGTGCGGGAAGAACTCCTGCACTTCCTCCGGCGTCGGCGGTTCCAACGACCCGGCGTACGGACTGGTCCGGTTCGGATTCAGGATCGACTGGAACGCCCCGGCCATGAGGCATCGCGGGCAGAGGCCCTGCGGCGCGTCGGCCGCGATCGGCGCCCGGCATTGCGGGCACGCGCGGGGCGGACGGGGAACTTCGGCTTGCGGGATCGGCGGCGGGGTTGGGAGCGCCGATGCCGCGTTTGAGACGGGAACCGACGTTGATCGTTTCCGACTGAAAATGAAGACGAGGAGCAATCCGACCGTCAGAGTTGCCACGAGGATCGGAACTCCGACAATCCACATCGGCAGACCCGCGGCTTGCGGCGGCGATTCGACGATCGGATTGAACGGTCGGACTTGCTCGGCATCGCCAATTCCCTGCCCCATCTGGATCGGCGGCGGTCTTCGGTCGTTCCGCGTCGAGACGAGAAACGTCGCACCGAAGACGACGACGATCAGCGATGCTACCAGGGCGAAGGCCAGCGGCCTCTTCCAGTCGCCGTCCATCAGGTCGTCGGCCGGAAGGGGGGCCGATTTCGATAGCGGTTTCAAGGCAACGAACCGCCGGGCGCGGAAATTCCAGATCGCGGCCAGGACCATCAAGCCGACGGCGACGTACGGCGGAAGTTCATCCATCTTTCCGTAACCGAATAGAGTCGCGTATCTCCCGCTGTCGCGGTGGTCGCCGATGCCGAGAACGATCACGACGGCCGCAAGGAACCAAACGTTGGCGAGCGCGAAGTGGCTGGCTTCGGTGACGCCGGGACGCCCGGCTTTTCGCCACCAGCGAAGGTGGAGGAACGCGGCCGCGAACGCCACCGCATTCATCAGATAGACCGGCGGGACTTCATACCGGCTGAAGCCGTAGAGGCTCACGCGGCGGCTCGACGAGGGATGGACCCAAGTGCCGAGAATCATCGCGACGGCGATGGCGAACCAGACGTTCGCGAGCACGAAATGGATCGATGTGGACGCGGGGCCGGTGCTGGATTTCCGCCATTGGACGAAATTCCACCAGGAGGCCAAGCCGAGGACGCCAAGCGTGAGATAGACGGCGTTCGCGTTGAATCGCCCGTAGCCAAAGAGGGTTTGCGAGAAGTTGTCGCCCTTGTAATCGCCGAGTCCGAGCAGGAGGAGGAGGGCGGCGACGAACAGGCCATAGGCCAGGGCAAGATAACGGTTCATGGAGAGGCTCCGGGTCGCGCGGTCAGCGGCGTCACCGGTGGATGAAGCGTCTTCGGGAGAAGGTTACAGGACAATCAGGCCAAGGCGGCAAAAAGGTCGCGGATTTCGGCATCGATGTCGGCCGAATCGGCGACGGTCCGGCCGATGACTTCGCGGATCCGATCCCGGTAGCGCTGCCGGAGCCGATGGACCGCGACCTTGACCGCACCGATGCCGAGGCCGAGCTGGTTCGAAATGGCCTCGTATCCCGTGGTCGATTCCCCTACGAGCGTCGGCTTAAGGAGGTCGAAAAGCATACCGCGATCGGTCTGCACGTATTCCAACCGCAATTCCGCCAGTGCCCGGTCGAGCAACTCAACCGCCCAGCGGCGTTCGAAGAGTCGTTCCGCCGAGTCGTGGTTCGCCGCCGGTTCCCGCGTGAACTTCCCCTCGGCCGAGTCGAAGTCGAGCGAGAGGACGCGCCGTCCGCCGCCTCGTTTGTCGGCGGTTTCGAAGTCGTGCTGGTTGGCGAGGAAGTGTTGGCAGGCCGCGAGCAGGAAGGCGCGGAACCGGCCTCGCGTGCGATCCGCCATCGCCAGGTCGTTCTTTTCGAGCAGTCGGGCGAAGAAGCCCTGCGTGAGATCCTCGGCCTT
Source organism: Gemmataceae bacterium (assembly GCA_022842245.1). GTDB lineage: Bacteria > Planctomycetota > Planctomycetia > Gemmatales > Gemmataceae > Limnoglobus. The sequence goes on along the minus strand of JALHPZ010000014.1, from coordinate 124,771 downwards.
GGCGCGATCGTGCCCCTTCCGCCGGATGTAGGCGTACACCGGGAACCAGTAGGCTTCGCAGAGTTGGGCGAGCGCCGCGCGCGACGCCGGATCGCCGGGATCCCCGGCCGCCGCGATCAGGCTCCAGTGCGTCGTGGCGAACATCGGGTTAAAGGTGTGAATTGGGCTTCGGATGCCCGTGGAAGACCCCCGCGTCGACTTGCGACCAATCGTGGATCGGCATGTCGCATACCTCTCCAGGCGATTCTAACCGATCCCGTGCCGACTCCCAAGGCGACGAATCGAATCCGCCAGTTGTGTCCACCTCGCGCGTTGCGCGGGAGTCGACGCCGGGCGTATTATCCATTTCTCCCAAATTGCTTTGACCTCCCAAAATCTCCAGATATTCTCTCATTGCACCCCTCTTACGAGACCCCACCGATGTACAGCTTGGTTCTCATGACCGCCTTCGCGACCACAGGCGATACGGCTTCGTTCCACTGGCGCTCGGCCGGTTGTTGCGGCGGTGCCCCGATCGTGGTTCGATCCGCTCCGGTTGTCTATTCCGTCGGTTGCTATGGTTGCTCCGGTTGTACTGGCTGTACCGGATGCACCGGTTACGTCGTCGGTCCCATCGTACGGCACGGTTGCGGTTGCACCGGCTGGTCCTGCACGGGCTGTTTCGGCGGCGGCTGCTGCGGTGGCATCGTGACCTGGGCGACGCCGGCGCGCGTTGAGCCCCCTTTGGCGGTGCCCGAACCGGCCACGCCGAAAGCCGAGGACAAGAAGCCTGCCAGCATTGAGATCGAACTCCCCGCCGAAGCCAAGCTGATCGTCGACGGCAATGTCGTACCGGGCACCGGCGCCAACCGTGCGTTTGCCACGCCGGCTTTGCTCGCCGACCGCACGTACTACTATGAGATGTCTGCCGAACTCGCGATCGACGGCGCGATGGTCCGCCAGGATCTACGCGTTGTCGTCCGTGGCGGCGAGACCGTGAAGCAATCGTTCGGCGAACTGCTCACCAAGGTGAAAGCCGCGAAGACCGCGACAGTGGCGAACAAGTAATCGAAGCTCCCCGTTCCGAAGCGGCCGGACCGAGGTGGAGACCTCGCCCGGCCGTTTTCGTTTCCGGCGACTCCCAATTCCCGGCGACAGGCCTAAAACAGTCCGCACTACGCTCGTTCGAGCGAACCGACTTCCTTCGCGAGAGACGCCGTGTCCGCAGACCGATACCTGTTCACCAGCGAATCCGTTTCCATGGGCCACCCTGACAAGGTGGCCGACCAGATCAGCGACGCGGTGCTGGACTTCTGCCTGTCGCACGACCCGAAGAGCCGCGTGGCGTGCGAGACGCTTGTCACGACCGACCACTGCACCGTGGCCGGCGAGATCACGACCAAGGCACCGCTGACGCGCAAGGCCGTCGACGCCCTCGTGCGGCAAGTCGTGACGGACATCGGCTACGTCGCGAAGGACGACGCCGAGCGGGAAGAGATCGGCTTCACGGCGGACGCCGTGCAGGTGAACTGCCTGATCCACGCGCAATCCCCGCACATCAGCCAGGGGGTGGACGTTGGCGGCGCCGGCGATCAAGGCATGATGTTCGGCTTCGCCTGTGACGAGACGCCGACGCTGATGCCGCTGCCGATCGACCTCGCGCACCGGCTTGTCGCGTTCCACGCCAAGCTCCGCAGTGAAGGCAAGATCGCGTGGCTACGCCCTGACGCCAAGAGCCAGGTGACGGTCGAGTACAACGCCGACGGCACGCCGCACCGCATCCATACCGTCGTGCTCTCGACACAGCACACCCGCGCCGTCATGACCAGCCGAGGGGGCGAAGACTACTTCACCGACGAGGCGCGCCAACAGATCATCAAGGACCTGATCCTGCCCGTGCTGAAGGCCGACCGGCCCGACTTGGTGAAAGGCGAACTGGTCATGGTGCCGCCGGGCGGCTCGCCGAAAATGGGGCCGAACGACATCGCCTGCCACATCAACCCGACCGGCTGCTTCCTCACCGGCGGCCCGCACGGCGACTGCGGTCTGACCGGCCGGAAGATCATCGTCGACACCTACGGCGGCCGCGGCCGGCACGGCGGCGGCGCCTTCAGTGGCAAGGACCCGACCAAGGTCGACCGCAGCGCCGCGTACGTCTGCCGGTACATCGCCAAGAACATCGTCGCCGCCAAGCTCGCGCGCGAATGCGAAGTGCAGCTCAGCTACGCCATCGGCTACCCTGACCCGCTGAACATCTGGGTGAACACGAACAAGACGAGCGCTCCCGGCGTAACCGACGAGAAGCTCGTCGCCCTCATTCGCGAGCACTTCAAGCTGACGCCGAAGGGGATCATCGAGACGCTCGACCTGCGCCGGCCGATCTACCGCCCGACGGCGGCCCACGGCCACTTCGGCCGCGACGGCTTCCCGTGGGAAAAGACCGACAAGGCCGAAGCCCTGCGAAAGGCCGCGGGGGTGTAAGGCGAACGGCGTGACATCAGTCCGCCGGTGTTCCTGTGTCAACGACAAAGCCCCGCGACGTTCGTCGCGGGGCTTCTTGGTTTTCACTCCGCATTCCGCACTTACTTCCGGCCCTTCAGGTGCTCCTCCATCTTCAGGTGCGGCACACCCTCCGTCCACCAGTCCGGGGCAGCCTTCCCTTGCAGGTGGTGGTCGAAGAACTCCTGCATCCGCTTCGCGTAGTCCTTGCGGTTCTCCGGCTTCGCGAGGCCGTGGTTCTCGCCCTTGTATTGCAGCATCACCACCGGCTTCTGCAGGCGGCGGAGCGTGTTGTAGTACTCGATCCCCTGCGTGAAGTCGACCGCGCCGTCCTTGTCGTTGTGCAGCAGCAGGAGCGGAGTCGACACGTTCTTCGCGAAGTAGACCGGCGAGTTGCGGATGTACGCCTCCTGCTGGTCCCAGTACCCGGCGGTGAAGCGGCCCTGGCTGCTCTCGAAGATCGGCTGGTTGGCGCTTCCGCTGTTCCAGTAGACGCTGCTGTACATGCTGACGAGGTCGGTCAGCGGCGCCCCGGCGCAGGCGGCCTTGAAGCGGTTCGTCTGCGTGATGGCGTAGGCCGTCTGGTAGCCGCCCCACGAGTGGCCCTGCAGGCCAAGCTTTGTCCCGTCGACGATCCCCGTCGCGATCGCGGCGTCGAGCGCGGCCGTGATGCATTCCACCGACGACTTGCCCGGATCGTTGATCTTGTAAGTGATATCCGGCGTCAGCACGGCGTAGCCGTTGCTGGTGTAGATGCTCTTGTTGAATCCGCCCGTTCCCGGCGGCGTGTAGCCGTGCAGGCCGTCGGAGAGCTTTTCGTAGATGTACACGACGGTCGGGTACTTCGTGCCCGGCTTGTAGTTCGCCGGCAGGTAGAGCGCTCCTTGCAACTTTTTGCCGAGGGCCGTGTACTCGATCAGCTTCGCACCGCTCATCCAGTGGTAGTCCTTCTGCTGCGGGTTCAGATCCGTGATCTTCGCCACCTTTTGGAACGTGCCGTCCGTGACGTGCAGGTCGGGCGATTCGAGCGCCGTCTGCTTCGTGAAGGCGTAGCGATCGGCGTCCCGCGCCTTGGCGAGCGAGCCGACGTTGAAGTCGCCCAGGTGCAACACGTTCACACCCGGCTTGCCCGGTTCGATGCGGCCGATCCCTTCCTTCTTCGTCCACTCGCCGTACAGCGTCGTGAATGCCGGCTTCGAGAAATCGTGCCCCGGTTCCTTGCGGTCCGGTTCGAACTGGCTGAACTGCTGGTAGCGGATGCCGTCCTTCTTCCCATTCACCGTGAGGTTCACGCCGCCGCTACCGTCGGTCGCCACCTTCCAGATGTCCCAGTTGTCCGACAGCAGAACGTGCTTGCCATCCTTCGACCAGCCCATCGAACGGGTCGGCGGCTTGGCGATGTTATGGTCGTCCTCGGTGTTCACAAAAGACGCGCCCGAGACGTTGGCCGTGATGTTCGTCGCCTTGCCGGCCGCGAAATCGTAGACGTGGAAATGTCCGTCGTCGTGGTAGAGGAACTTCGCGCCGTCCGGCGAGGTGCCCATCGCGAACCGGACCTTGGTGAGCGCCTTCTGGCGGCCGCCGGTCTTGGGGTCGATCGAGTAGATATCCGAATAACGCCGCCCGTCGAGGTTGGCCATGTATTCGTAGGGTTTGGTGTCCTGTCCCACCGCGAACTTCTGCTGGCCGGGCAACGAGACGTTTCGGCACGAATCATCCGCGAGACGGACGAATTTCTTTTCCCGGACGTGGTAGATGCACAGGTACGTGAACAATTTGTCGCCGCCGGCCTGCACCTGCTGCATCGGCTGAAGGCGTTCGTCCTTCCAGTGCCAGATGACGAGGTCGGGTTGACCGCCGGACGGCGCGCCGGTCGTGGATGCCGGTGCGCCGCCGCCATCGCGGCGACGGCCAGGACCACCCGGTCCGCCGGTGGCGGGAGGAGGCGTCGTGCCCATCGGCGACGGAGCGGCTTCCTTCTTCGCCGTATCCTTTTTCTTCTGTTCGGCGATGCCGAACGTGAACGCGTCCAGGTTCTTCGTCCAGCTCACGCCGCGGTTCGAACTGATGCCCATATCCTTCGGGAACGCCTTGTCGTCCTTGGGATCGTAGGCATGTTTCGCCGGTTTCGTGCCGATGTCCGTGAAGGCGAGGATCGTGTTCCACTTGCCGTCGTAGTCCTTGTCGTCGACCGCTTTCACGACGGTGAACGCGGTGAAGTCCTCGTGCCACGCGAGCGATTTGTAGCTGGCCTTCGCGCTGTCGAGCACGGCCGTCGTGCCGGCCTTCATGTCGCGGAGGTGGACTCCGTTGCCGATCTGCCCGGCGGCATCGATGAGCAGCACGAGTTTGTCGCCGGCCTTGTTGAAGCTGAATTCCGAGACGTTGCCCAGCAGCAGTTCGGCGCCGGAGGCCAGTTCGCGCAAGACAAGGTCGCTGCCCGTGGAGGTCGGGGCCGGCGGAGGCGCTGTCGGCGTGCCGGTGGTCGGGGCCGTGGCGGGCGCTTCCGTCGCCTTGCGAAGCGCGACGTGCGTCGTCGATTCACCGTTGAATTGCAGGCTTGCGAATCCTTCCAATTCCGACTTTTCGTTCTTCTCCAGGTTCAGCAAGACAATCTTCGGCTTCGGCCGCGGCATCGTCGCGGCGATCATCGGCGGCAGCCCTTTCGGGATCACCGGCGTCGTGCTGAACGTCACCCATTTCGAATCGATGGAGAACGCGAGCGTACCGGAAGCGGAGCCGGACGGATATTTCGTCTCCTTGCCATCGACGAGGTTGCGAACGACGATCTCGCCCTCGCCGGCGGTGGGACCGGCGCGGTAGGCGAGCCACTTGCCGTCGTTCGAGAGTTTGTAGCCGGCCTCAAAGGGGGAAGCGCCGCGGAACGACCGCCATTTGTCGGTGTCCGCGATGGTAAGGACTTTCTTGCCCGTTTCGCCGGCCTGTTTTTTCTTCAGATCGGCGAGTTTGGCTTGGAGTTCGGCGAGTTGCTTCTCGAGCTGTTCAACGCTCGGATCTTGGGCGGTGACCGCGATCATGCCGGCCAGAAAGGCCGCGCAGACCAGGAATCGGCGGAACATGCGGGTGCGCTCCGGGTGGGAATCTGAGCAATTTATAGCGGTTGCGAAGACCTGTCGAGCGGTCCGGGATCGGGAAGGGCGGGCTTTTCCGTGCGACGGTGGAAAAATCACTATGGCCCGACCGGCGGAGCCGACTATAGTAACCACTTGCCCAAATTCGGGCGGACTCTCTCAAACGGGCGGCCACGGCTGCGGAAACTGGAGGACGAATGGGGCTGCGGATGCGGGTTCACGACAAAGAACCAATCGGCCAGGCGATGCGCCGATTCAAGAAACTGATCGAGCGGAGCGGGATGCAGAAGGAACTCCGCGCCCACCAGCACTACGAGAAGCCCTGCGAACAGCGCCGCCGCGCGGCCCTTCGCAAGCAGAAGGCCGCCCGCAAAGGACAAGAAGGCCTCGTGTAAACCCAACACGACGATTCATCGAGAACGCCCGCCGAATCCCGGCGGGCGTCTTCGTTTACTCCCCTACGATGCCGCGGTGGATGTCGGCCCGCTTGGCTTCGTACGTCTCGTTGAAGCTTAACACCAACGGATCGGCTTCTTCGCCAGCACTCGCGCAGGCCTGCGAATAGATCGCCGGCCACCAGTTCTCGTGCTGCGTCAGCCCCTGGTCGCGGACCGTCGTCCAGTTGCTCAGGATCTTGCTCCAGCACTCGTCGCCGTACTTCAGAGCGTTCTGCAATCCGCCCAACTCCGGCACCAGCCACTGCCGGCCGATCTGGCTGTGCAGCACCTCGTCGGCCCAGTCGAAGTCCTGGATCGTCTTCATCAGCGGGATGCCCGATTCGCCGGCGACCTCGTACTCGTAGCGCTTGCCGGTCTTCGGCATCAGCCCCTGCTCGATGAAAAAGAGGACCGCGTGCCGTTCGGCCGGCGTGCATTCGGTGTTGAGGCGGTACGACCAGTTCCAGGTGATGCGGGCCTTCGTCCAGTCGACGCCGAGGGAGACGAAGCCGACTTCGCCCATCATGGCGTGGCGGGCTTCGTCCCATAGCTGCCGGGACATGTCGCGGTAGTAGCCCCACGGCTTGCCGGGCGTTTGAGCCAAGATCGACGCCATCATCTCCGGCACGTCGATCTCGCGGATGCGCTTGTAGAGCATCATCAGCGCCTTCGCCTTGGCCGGATACTGTTCGGAGTAGAGGAACGCCTCGGCGTTCACGCCCTGGTTCCAGCGGTCGGTGAAGCGCTCGTCTCGCTGCGGGACGGGGTCGTAGACGTAGGGCTTGGTGGAATAGCGACGGATGATTGGTTCGTTGGATTCGGATTTTGTACCATCGAGATCCCCTGCAGAGGCAACCAATCGATTGAGCACTTCATCAACCCAAACTTCGTATGCGGGTTGATGAACCCATCCGGTTGCGTTCGCCCTCCGCATGGAATAAAAGGCGCCAATCCCAAATGACATCACCTCTAGCAGTTCAGAAGCAGCAAATTTTAGTAGACGCCGACTTGGTGCATCGGTCAATGGATGTGTTTCATTCAAATAACCATATACGTCTTGGTGAAGTTTATTGACCGCGACTTCGTACAACCCGCCCAACAACTCCTCCGTCGTCGGTGCCGCCTGAATCTCGTCGAAGAACGCCTCCAGCGCCGGGTGCGGCACCGCTTCCAATCCCAGCGGCGGCTCGCGCATCTCGCCGACGCGCGTCCGCAGGGCGGCCGCGTGCTCGGCGCAGAGGTAGGCGTGGTGGGCGAAGGCCGTCTTCAATTCGTAGATCGGCACCGACGTAATGCGGGCGGTGAGGATGCCGTGAAGCCGGACGAAGCAGTAGTGGAACCGCTTCAGCCGGCGGACGCACTCCTCGACGCCGAGGCCGGGCTTGAGCGCGTCCTCGATGCTGCACAAGCCCGCGAGCGGCGGGATGCCCTTGTAGGACTGATACCCTTCGAGCGGCTTCGGCGTGGACATGATCGCTCCCGTTTATTCGGGCACGACGCCCTTCGTCTTGATGTTCTTCGTCTCGGCCACGATCAGCGGCAGGTACTCCGACGAACCAGGCATCTGTACGAACTGCAACTGGCCCGTGACTTCGACCCAGGCGTTGTTCGCGATGGTACCGAGCGAGCTGTCGGTGATGATGCGCGCCTTGAGCGGGATCGTGTCCGCGGCGCAGCAGGTCATCTTCAAGCGGAACAGCGTCGCTTCTCGGTCGCCGATCTTCTTGAACTGGCCCTTCACCGTGGCCGTTTTACCTTCTTCGCTCTCTCGCTTCTCGGCGTTGTTGGCGAAGGCATTCAATTCGTCGAAGCTGAACCGGCGTCCGCCCTCCTTGGAGGCGAGCGCCTTGCGTTCGCCGATCTCGCTGGCCGTGCCGAGCCGTTCGTTGATCCACTCGTCGCTGAACCCTTTGTTCGGCTGGCCCCAGATGAAGAGCACGATCGGGAAGAGCAGCACGACGGCGCGCCAGTAGACGCCGCCATGCGAATGATCGTGGTCGTGCCCGTGGGCATGACCGTGACCGTGGGAATTCCCGTGATCGTGCTGGTGGTCGTGTCCGCAGTTCTCGTCGTGAACGTGATTCGGGTCGTCGTGGTGATGGTGGTGCGAATGGTGGAGCCTGGCGTGTTCGGCCGCCTCGCGCCACAGGGCGATCGCCCGCACGAGCGTCAGCACCAGCAATGCGATACCGGCGATCAGCACGAACAGGTGGAAATCCTTGCTGAGGATGATCGTCAGGATCGACGGATTGTTGGGGTCGGGGTTGTTGATTGCCGGTAGGGCCAGCGCGACCGCGACGGTGCCGAACGCCCCGCAAATACCCACGGTGAAGAGATTCTCGAGGTTCTCGTCGCCGTGGTCGTGGTGGTGATGGTGCCCGTGGCCGTGGGAATGCGCATGCGTCGCGGTCATGGCTTGCCTCCTTCGTTCACCGTGACGGCCGGCGTGCCCGATCCGAGGAGCGATTCCGAGAACGGACGGTAGGTGTGGTGCACGATCATCGACCAGAGAAAGACCTGCGTGATGGTGCAGACGACGATGATGCCGATCAGTTTCGCGCGGAACACCCGCGTGAACATCATCAGCAGCTTCAAGTCGAGCATCGGTCCGAGTACGAGGAAGGCGAGTTTCGCCGAGACGTGCATTTTCGTGAAGCTCGCGGCCACGAAGGCGTCCGCCTCGCTGCAGAGGCACATCAGCACCGCGACGAGCATCATCAGCGGAATGGCCACGACCGGCTGCTCCTGCGAGATGCTTTCGATGGTGCCGGCCTGCAGGTAAAGTTTTGCACAGGCGGCGAGGATCGCACCGAGGATTAGGAACACCGTGATGTCCATGAAGTCGTGCAACGCCGTCGAGGAGATGTTCGAGAGCCGTTTCGTCAGCGGCTTGGGCTTCGCCGGGATCGCGCCGTCTTCGACCATCGGCAGGAGCGCCGGCTTCGGCATGGCCGAGAGCGTTACGAAGGATGCCGGGCCGGATTTCCGTGACAGGAGATACACGATGACGCCGGTGGTCGTCGCGATGAGGAACCCTAGCCCGGCCCGGAGGATGACCATGTCGAATCCGATCTTCTGACCATCGATCTCGTGGGTCTTGAAGGCGTAGTAGGTACTCAAGAGTACGACGACGTTTAGAATCGGCCCGGCGAGCATGTACGCGATGCAGCAGGAGAGCGGCAGGCCCTTCTTGAGCAGGCGGCGCATGACGACGACGATCCCGCATTCGCACATCGGGAAGATCAGCCCGAGCGCGCCGCCGACCGCCGCGGAGAGCAGCGGGTTCTTCGGCATGAACTTCGTGATCCAGTGTTGGGGCAGGAATTCCTCCAAGATGCCGGCGATGAGCGCGCCCAGCACGATGAAGGGCATCGCCTCCCAGAGAATTGAGCTGAATGTCAGGAGGAAGTCGCGAATCTGATCGACCACGGCTCACTTCGGGGCTGCGGGAAGCGGTTTGCGCCAACCGTCAATACGCGGGGAGCCGCGACACGGTTCGTCTATTGTGTCAAACGAACGGGATCGCGAACAGTCTTCAACACGCGCAGTCCGTTCCGTGGACGCGGCGGCCGCGGAGACGGGCGAAGAACGCTGTCGCGAAGAAGCAGAGGACCGTGAGTACCACGATCGTGCCGCCGGTGCGGAACTCGAAGACGCGCCCCGCGCCGAGATTCAAGGACCAGTTTTTGCTGATGAAGAACCCCCCGAGTCCGCTGCCAAGCGCGATCGCGAGGCTGCCGACGAAGAGCTGTCGCACGTTCCGCGCCCCGTTCGCCGCCGCCGCCGCCGGCACCACGAGCATCGCGTTGATCAGTAGTACGCCCACGGCTTTGATCGACAGATTCACTACGAGCGAAAGCAGCACCACGAACAAGTACTGATTCAATCGCACCTCCACGCGGCGGGACCGCGCGAGGCTGGGGCTGAAACTCGCGAAGACCACCGAGTTGAATCGGAACAGAATGAAGCCGAGGACGAGGAAGCAGAGCACGATCAACATCAATTGATCCTCGGCGTCGGCGAACATGGGGGAACCGAAAAGGAATGCTTCGGGATCAAACCGCTGGCCGGCCTTGTTCACGAGCGGGATGAGCATGGCGCCGAAGCCGATGGCGAGGGCGAAAAAGACTCCGATGATGGAATCGGCGGCGAGGGTGGTGCGCTCGCGAAAGTAGGCGATGCCGACGCCGACGGCGGCGCCGAACGCGATCATGACGACGGGGACGAGCCAGCGGAACGGGGAGTCGTCGACGTTGCGGTTCAACGGGTCGACGAGGAGCACGGAGAGCAGGCCAAGGGCAACGCCGGCAAAGGCGCAGTGGGCCATGGCGTCGCTGAAGAACGACATGCGGTTGCCGACGACGAGCGTGCCGACGGAGCCGCAGACCAGCGCCACGAGGGTGATCGCGAGTACGGCGTTCACCTCGTACGGCTCCGCGCCGAGCGATTGCGCGGTTCGTTCGACGATCGACTTCAGAAACTCCACCATCGCGTCATCCTATCGTTTCGGCGGCAGCGCCGGCGGTTCGTCGATCGGACCGAAGCGGGTCAGGAATGCCAGCAGGCAATCGAACAGGCCGGTCGCGCGCTGCGTGCGGCCCCGGACGACGACTTCCTGCCGTCGGACTTCGATGGTGCCGGCGATGCCGGGCAGCGTCAGTTCGCACGATTCACCGTCGGACGACTCCACGACGCGGACGTCCGAATTCGGTGCGCCCGTCAACCGGTCCACGAAGGATGCTACGTCGATTGGACGGGCGAGTTCGAACGCGAGTTGATCGAATTCCGGGCCGAACAAGTCGGTTCGGGCGAGTTCAAGTTCGCCAAACCGGCCGAATTCCCGCCGCCAGCACAGGCGAGACGAATCGCCAGGATCGAGTTCGACGGTAACGGCGTATTCGAAGTCCGGCGAGCGCAACGAACCGGTGCCGTCGGTGCCAATGGCGATCGCGAGGTGCCGGCGTGCGTGGCCGAAGGACTCGCGGCAGAGAAGGGCCACACGCTCCACATCCTTACGGATGTCGGATGCGGCGAGGCGTTGAACGAACCGCCGACTCGCCGCTCCGGCTTTCGCCGGAATCACGTGCGTCTTGCGATAGTCTGCCAGATCTCGCAGCGCCGTCGTCGTTTCAGACCGCAGAGCGACTCGGCGGAGTTGGCCCGCGTCCAGGATCGGACCGCCTTCCGATCTCGGAGGGTCTCGCAGGATTCCTTTGGCGTGGCCGATCAAGTGTGGCGTCTGCCGATGATACGGCGAACCGGATCTCCGCAACCGTTCCGGGAAAGTTGTATCCAGCGCCTTTTGGATCGATCGCGCCGAGACGTGCCCCGATTCGTCGCGGGCGGCGCGGTTCCGCCCCGCGATCGCCTCGGCGATGAGGTCGCCCCAAAGGCCGCCCTCCGTCGGCATAAGTGGCTCTTCGTCCACGCGACCCGCGATCAACGCGACGAGATTCGCTCTTGTATCGATGCCGTCCGTCAGTTCGTCCGCGTCGATTCCCGGCGCGGCCAGCAGCAGCACCGCCTCTTCAACCGGCATCGAATGCAGGTCGGCGAGCCAATCCCGCACCGCGAAAGACGTGCCGGCGCGATCGTCGGGCAACGTGTCCCAGCAATGGAATCGTCCTCGGCCCTTTCCCGCGTGCCCTCGTCCTAACCAACCGACGACGACGCGATCTCCAGCGCGAATGCTCCGGCGGAACTTTTTCCAGTGCGACTCAACGGCCGCGAGCGTGGCGTACGTATCCACGATGAACACGCGATGTTCCTTGGCGTATCCGGCTGTATCCAGCGCCGCGTCCAACCGCGCCGCGTCCGCCGCCGCGCCCGGCACGCCGCTCAACCCGGCGTGCAGGGGCCGCTCGACGGCGACCAGGAACGACCGGCAAGTGCCCACGTTTCGCCCTTTTGGAGGAAGGGAGAATTGTAGTTGCTCGCCTCCGCCGGTACAAAGTCGTTCGCGGGAAAGGAGCCGACGATGCGAGCCGTGGACGTGATTCGCCGGAAGCGCGACGGCGGCGAACTCGCCGAAACCGAACTGGCCGCCTTCGTCCGCGCGGCGGCCACGGGCACCGACTGGGAGCCCTATCAACTCTCCGCGCTACTCATGGCGATCGTCTGGCGCGGCATGACGCCGAACGAAACCGCCACGTTCACCCGCCTCATGGCCGACTCGGGAAAGCGGCTGGACTTGTCCGACCTGCCCGGCCCGAAGGTCGACAAGCACAGTACCGGTGGCGTTGGCGACAAGACCTCGCTCATCCTTGCCCCGCTCGTCGCCGCGTGCGGCGCTTACGTGCCGATGATGTCCGGCCGCGGACTCGGCCACACCGGGGGCACCCTCGACAAACTGGAATCGATTCCCGGCTTCCGGGTGAATCTCTCGGAAGCGGAATTCCGTGCCGCCCTCCGAGCCACGCGCATCGGCATGATCGGCCAGACGGACGAAGTCGCCCCCGCCGACAAGACGCTCTATGCCCTCCGCGATGTCACCGGCACCGTCGAGTGCATTCCGCTCATCACGGCTTCGATCCTGAGCAAAAAGCTCGCCGAAGGGATCGACTCGCTTGTCATGGACGTGAAGTGTGGCCGTGGCGCGTTCATGAAAACGCGCGACGACGCCCGCAACCTCGCCGAAGGCATCGTCCGCGTCGCCCGGCTCAACGGCCTCCGCTGCGAGGCGCTCGTCACCGCCATGGACCGGCCCCTCGGCCGCGCCGTCGGCAACGCCCTCGAAGTGATCGAATCGATTGAAACACTCAAAGGGGACGGCCCCGCCGATCTCACCGAACTTTCGCTCGCCCTCGCCGCCCGTATGGTCCGGCTCGCGGGACTCGTCGAGTCGGAAGAACAGGCCCGTGCGAAAGTCCGCGCCGCGCTCGATTCCGGCCGCGGCCTCGAGTGCTTCCGCAAGATGGTGGAGCAACAGGGCGGCGATCCGCGCGTCGTCGATGATTATGCCCGATTGCCGACGGCGCCAAAGACATACGAGATCAAGGCTGAGCGCGACGGCTTCGTCGCGGATCTGGATGCCGAAACGCTCGGCCTCACCGGAATGCTCCTCGGCGGCGGGCGGCGCAAGGCCTCGGATGCCATCGACCCCGCCGTCGGGATCACCGTCCGCGCCAAGCCCGGCGAAGCCGTGCGCGCCGGCGATTCCGTCCTCGCCGTCCATTATCGCGACGATTCGGGCTTGTCGGAGGTGTTGGAACGGCCCCGAACCAGCTACACTCTCACAGAAGATCGCCCGTCGGATTCCAATGTGGTTTTGGAGCAGATTTCATGAGCGCGGACCCGCTCTTCATTGCCGCCGCCGCCGTGAAGAACAAGGCGCACGCGCCCTTTTCCGGCTTCAAAGTCGGCGCCGCGGTTCAGGCGTCCGACGGTATCATCTATACCGGTTGCAACGTCGAATGCGCCAGCTACGGCCTCACCATCTGTGCTGAGCGTGTCGCGGTCTGCAAGGCCATCTCCGAAGGCTCCCGCAAATTCGCCCGCATCGCCGTCTATGCCGAGACCGAAGAACTCACACCGCCCTGCGGTGCCTGCCGCCAACTCCTCTGGGAACTGTGTGGCGATATCGAGGTGTACCTGCTGAACCACAAGAAGCAAATGGTCTGTTACAAACTGGGCGACCTGATCCCGCTCGCGTTCGAAGCGAAAACGATGGGGAAATCGATCGGGGGCGGCAGCACCGGCAACCGCCCCGCCATCAAGTGAAGGATCAGGTTATGGCCGCCGTGCACGTCTCGACGCATCCGCTCCTCGTTCACAAGCTCGCGAAGTTGCGGGCACACGACACACCACCGCCGATCTTTCGCGAGTTGGTGTACGAGATTTCGCAGGTACTCTTTTATGAAGCGACGAGGGCTGTGCCCCTGCGCGACGTTCCGGTGCGCACGCCGCTCGTCGAGTGCGTGGGCAAGGAACTGGACGTGAAGGTCGGCCTCGTGCCGGTGCTGCGCGCCGGCCTCGGCATGGCCAACGCCATGCTCGACGCGCTGCCCGAAGCCGCCGTCTGGCACATCGGCCTCTACCGCGACCACGCCACCCTCAAGCCGGTAACCTATTACAACAAGCTGCCCGCACAGCCCGTCATGGGCCTCGGCATCGTACTCGATCCGATGCTGGCGACGGGCGGCTCCGCCATCGAGGCGATCCGCCTCCTGAAGCAGGCCGGAACGCCGCAAGTTCGGTTCATCGGCCTGATCGCCGCGCCCGAAGGTGTTGCCGCGCTTCAGGCCGCCCACCCCGACGTGGACATCTATCTGGCGGCGGTCGACTCGCACCTGAACGAACTCGGCTACATCGTCCCCGGGCTTGGCGATGCCGGTGACCGGCAGTTTGGAACCACGTGACCGCTTGAGTTCGGCGACCGGCTTGCTAGAATTTCACCGTTGCGGGATTGGTATATCGGCCGTGCCCAGCCTTCCCAAGGCTGTGAGAGGGGTTCGACTCCCCTATCCCGCTCTTTCAATTTCGCATCAAGAACGTATTTGCCCCACATCTGCCGCCGGCGTCCTCCGCCGACAATCGTGCGGTCCACTCGATGCGAACTTCGGGGAACATGACCAAAGCCCTCTATGATCCCCGAAGTGGCGACGAGGCGATCCGCATCGAAGGCTTGCGACTTGGCAGTCAGACTTACGAGCCAGCCCGCACGAACTGCTTTTCCATCTACAGGATCGAATCCGGCTCCGGGACTTTCTGGGCCGATGCGTCACAGTTCAGCTTCGGACCCGATGTGTTGTTGTTCTTCGTTCCCTACCAGCACATCCGGTTTGCACCCTCCCGCCCGGTTCACGGCGACGTCGTCCAGTTCCATGCCAACTTCCTTTGCGTCGAGACCTTTCACGCCGAGGTCGGTTGCAGCGGGTTGCTGTTCAATGATCCCTACGGCATCCCCCTGGTTGTCCTGAACGCAGGGGCGAAGTCGGATGTGAAGAATCTGTTCGATCAGATTCGAAAGGAACACGAGGATCGTGACCTCGCTTACAGCGAAGCCATGCTCGCCCATCTAAAGGTCTTGCTGATCCTGGCCACGAGGCTCAAATCGCCGATGGGAGGGGCGTGCGGACCGGGCACGACCGACCTTCGGCACCCGCTTCTCGTGGAACTCCGTGATCTGATCGAGCAGAACTATCGCACGTTGCACTCGCCGACCGAATACGCCAAGCGGTTGCACGTCACGCCGAAGACGCTCGGCAGGATCGTGCGGGAATTCCTGGGGACCACGCCGACCGACCTGATCCGCAACCGCATCCTGATTCATGCCAAGTGGCAACTGCTCCACACGCTCAGGTCAGTGAAGGAGATTTCCCGGGAACTCGGCTTTGAGGACGAACTGTATTTCAGCCGTCTGTTCAAGAAGGCAACCGGTCAATCGCCAACCTTCTTCCGGGAATTCGAGACGGAGATTCGCGGCGGGAGCAATCTGTCCATGTTTTCGCACCATCAGCCCATTCTGCAATCCCGTGTATCCCCCGATACTTGATTCGAGACGGCGGATGAACCGTCGCCGATCGCTCGAACGGAGATGCAAAATGGACGTGCGAAAACTCTTTGAACTGGCGTCCCGCCTGGACAAGGTGGGTGTGAGGGTGACGAGAGTCGGGCTGATCATCGTGCTGGTCTGGATCGGCGGTCTGAAGGCCTTCCGATACGAGGCCGACGGGATCGTGCCGTTCGTCGCGAACAGTCCGACGATGAGCTTCTTTTATGCCGACCCCGCCAACTATAAGGCCCACAAGAACCCGGAAGGCGCACTGGTGCCGGAGAACCGTGCTTGGCACGAGCCGAACCGGACTTACCTGTTCGCGTACGGCCTCGGGTCGGTGATCGTCCTATACGGGCTGCTGCTGTGCCTGAACCCGTGGCTCCCACAAGTGGCGGCGGTCGGCAGCTTCATGGTCTTCGTGATGTCGTTCGTCACGCTCTCGTTTCTGATCACAACGCCCGAATGCTGGGTGCCGCCGCTCGGCGATGAGCAGCACGGTTTTCCTTACCTGAGTGGGGCCGGACGGCTCGTCATCAAGGACGCCATCATGATGGGGGCCGCCCTCGTGACGATGGCGGATTCGGCAAAGGCGTACCTGCGGAAACGAGAGACGACTCTCGCGACGTGAGGGATAAGTCATCATCGGAGTTGAAACCGGGCGGGAGTCGACTTCCCCGCCCGGCCATTTACTTCGCCAACTCGTGCACTTTTGCGAGGATGGTTTCCTCGATCGTGTCGGCCCATTTTCCGGGCAGGCCGTAGTAGACCATCGACGATTCGCCCTCGTAGCCGCCTTCGAGAAGAATGCGCTTGGACGGAATGTACGCCATCACGTCGTTACAGTAGCCGGCGACCCAGACGGTGCGGTTTTTCGGCAACTCCTTGCGGATACGAATGGCGTAGTCGAGTACCACTTCGCCGCCGAGGCCGACCCAGGTGATTTGGTCGCCCAGCTTCCAGACCTGCACGGGATAGTGCGGGTAGTTCGACGTCATCGCGCCCGTTTCGGCGAGCATCTTGAGCAGGCGCGTGGCTCGGTTCTTGTGTGCGAGGCTATTTCTGAGTTGGTCAGCCTGGAGCGATTCCTTCGTTGCGGAGCCGTCGAGCTTCAAATCGATGGTCGCGTATTTCGCGGTGAGCGAACCGGTGATCGGCTTCAGTTCGCCCGCCAGCGCCTTCGCGACGCCGTCGGCGAGTTCCTTGCCGTGCTTGATGCAGAGATCCTCCTTGCCGCGCGGCTGGGGGTTCACGTCGCCGCCGCAGCCGATCCAGTAGAGCGCCGTGGCACCGGGGTGGGCCTTTTCAATCTCGATCTGGGCGAAGCCGGCGTAGTCGCCGCACCACTGGTAGTACGATTGTGTGGTGTTGTGGCAGGCGTAGCCGAAGACGACGGCGAGGAGTTTGCCGCCGGTTTCGACCTTCAGCACCGGAACGGAATGATCGACGGGGCCGTCACGGTTGAAGCCGTTGATGATCTGGTCCCCTTTTTTCTCCCGTCGGTTGAGCGCGAAGAGGGCCGAGCCTTCGCCGTTCGAGAGCGACGCGGGTTTGAGGTCGGCAAGAGCGTCGAGCACGAGTTTGGCGAGAGCTTCGCGCAGGTTCGCCGTGTAATCGACGACCTGCTTCCGCTGCGCGTCGTTGAGCGGGTACATGTCCATGAGGTTGTCGTTGACGACCGGCCCGCAGTGCGTGTGGGAGGCGTTCAGCAGGAGTTGGCCGCGCGTGAGCTTCGTTTTGTCCTTCACCGATTCGTAGACGGCTTCGGAGACGGTTCGCGGCAGGCCGATGAGGTCGGTGGTGACCAGAACGAGGCGCTGGCCGGTAGAGTCCTCGAGCGCGAGCGCCTTGGCGAAAAGATCATGCGTCTTGCCCTCGGCGATCTTGTTGCGAGAGCCGTAGCCCGCCATCCACATGTATTCCTTCGGCGTGATGTTCGCACGCGCGACGCCGGCCTTGAAGCCCGGCTCGGCCGCGCGAAGGGGAAGGCAACAAGAAGCCAAGAAAAGAACGAACGCGAATCGACTCATAGCGACCTCGGACAGGGGTTACTTTTTCAGAAGTTTCTCGATCGCCTTCTTCAAGATTGCCTCGCTCGTCGGCGCGGCGAGCGCCACGGTGGGTTCGTAGCCGCCCTGAAGGTAGGCGTCGGCGGTGGGGATGTAGCCGAGGCCGTCGTCGCCGTAGCCGGCGACGCAGACCGGCGTCTGGCCGGAGGCGAGTGACGCGGCCAACTGATATTCGATGAACGGTTCGCCCGGCAGGTGCAGCGTACGTGCGTTGCCGAAATCGAGCGAGGTGATCTCAATCGGCGTCTGGATACGCTTCAGCCATGCCAATTGCAGGGCCGCGTTGTTCCGTCGCGCCTTCGTCTGCTTCGGATCCTTCATGTCCCGCGTGCTGACCTCCTCGCCGAAGCTCGCTTCCCGACGCGGCTCGAATTTCACCGGTTCGACAGTCCAGTTCCAGCCGGTGCACTTGCGGACCTTGGCATTCCGCCAGGCCGCGACCATGCCGTCGTACATCCGGTCGCGGAGGATCGCGCGGTTCGCCTTCTCGCCGTCGTTGTACTTTCCGGCCGTCACGTTGCCGGAGCAGCCGGTGAAATAGATCTGGTGGACCCCCTTTTGTTCATCCTGTCGCTTCTGTCGAGCGAGACCGCAGAAGTCGGCGCTGACGCGCCCGTCGCCGTAGTAGCTCATGGGGTGCGTGGCGTAAAAGTGCAGGGCGGCGAGCGGTTCGTCGTCGTTCCAGAAACCGATGGTGCGGAGCATCGGGTCGATGAGACCTTCGGGCGCATCCCGGGCTTCCTTGCTCTTGGTGGCGCTGGTGCGGGTGAACTTCACCTTGCCATCCTCGCCGATGACGCGGCGGTTGGACGCCACATGTTTCACCTCCGCCTCGCCGTAACCGACGTGCGTGAACTCGCGGGCCTTGGCGAGCGACGCCTTGAGGGCCTCGGAGGAGGCTTTCACGGCCTTGTCGAAGAAGGCGAGGTCCATGAGGGGCGGGCCGTCGTTCGCGGCGAGGAATTTCTGGGCCTCGGTGTCGGCAAAGGGGGCGTTGTGCGGGTGGACGCAGTGGAGGGCGACGTTCTCCGGGATCGTATGGGCCGCATCGGCGAGGGCGGCGCGCCAACTCCGGTAGGCCTCGTTCCGCAGGCCGGTCCAGTCGAGCGCGGCCAGCACCACCGGCTTTCCTTCACCCAACAGCACAACGCCGAGGCACTTGAGCGGATCGTCGAATCCACGGACCGGTTCAATCCAGCCGCCGCAGAGCGGATGGCCGAGTGGTGGCGTGGCATCGGATTCGAAACGGGCAATGTGATAGCGCGGCATGGTGGAAGGACTCAACGGCGGGATGAACTAATCTGTCCGAACCGGGCCGGAATTGCAACTCTCGACCAGTCAGATTCCCCGATATTCTGTTGATATGCCGTATCGACTGCTGCTGATTCCGTTCGCGATCGCGCTGTGTCTTGCGGCCGTGCCGCTCGGCCCGCCGCGCCCGCCAAGGACCGTAACGGCCGGCCCGGCGCTGACGGAATGCGAGAAACTGCCGACGGCGGCGCAGTTCGCCGAACTGGCGCGCACCGACCCGCTCGCCATGCTGAACGCCTCGATGAGCCGTTATCGTTGCGAAGTGCGCGGCTACACCTGCGTGATGCACAAACAGGAGCGAGTCGGCGGTTCGCTCGGCAAACCGGAGATCATCGACGTCGCGTTTCGCGACGACCCCTTCGCGGTGGTCATGAAGTGGAAGCAAGGAGCCGGTCTCGCGAATGCCACGCTTTATGCGAAGGGGGAGAACAAGGGGCAACTGTTGGCGAAGTCGTTCATCGGCCTCGTGACGCCCAGCGACCCCGGCGGCACGCTCGCGCGGCGGTCCAGCCGGTTCTCGATCACCGACTTCGGTATCTATCGTGGGACGTTAAGGACTTACGCGATCTGGAAGCGCGCCCGAGACAACGGTACGCTCAAGACCGAGTACCTCGGCACGAAACCGGTGCCGGAGTTGAATGGCCGCATCTGTCACTGGATCCGCCGCACGGTCGATCCGCCGGAGGTGGACAATTTCTCGCTCGACGAAACCGAAATCCGTTCGCCAGAACGCTACCCGAAGGACGCGATCGGGCAGGTAACGATCTTTATCGACGTGGAGACCTGGCTGCATCTCGGGTCCGATATCCGCCATCCCGACGGCTCGCTGATCGCAAGCTATTACTTTCGCGACGTCGAGTTGAATCCGAAGTTCGACCGTGAGCAGTTCCTACCCGTCACCTTGAAAAAATAATGGGAAACGAAGACCTCGGTTTTCATTCCCCATTCCGCATTCCGAATTCCGCATTCGAATCACTGGACCGCCGAGATGCGCTGGTCCGTGACGTGCGGGATGTGCTTCCACGCAAGCCGCAGGGCGAGCCGCTGGATGAGCAGCGCCTTGTATTGTGCCGCTGGCGTGCCGTCGGCGGGGCGGGACTCGATCGGCGCCTCGACGAAGTACCGCGAGTGTTCCTTGCCGTCGGCGGTCTCATAAACGACGACGTCGGCGGTCGCCCGGCCCATGTACATCAGCCGGCCGGTCCCTTTCTCGTAGAGGTCGAAGCCGGTGATGGTCAGTTCCATCGCGTAGTCGGCGCCGAGTTCCTTGCCGATGTCGGCGGCACTCATGGTGCGCCAGCCGGCGTTCTGCGCCTTGAAGCGGTCCAACCGCGACGGTTCGATCACCTTGATGGCGGGCTTCTTGTCTCGGCTCATCTCGCCGAAGGTGCGGGACGTGGCCGCGACGATGTCGCGGTCCAACCCGGCGAACTCCAGCGTACCGGCCGGGGCATTCACGAGGATGGCGACCGTGACCTCGCGTTTGTCCTTGACCGGTTCGAAGGCCTTGGCTTCGGCCGGGGCTTTCTGGTCGCCGCGGAACAGGAAGTAGCCGAGCGACGCCGGATTGCAGCCGAGACTGCCGACGACGAGGGCCAACGTGAGAATGCCGAACTGTAGCGTGCGGTTCATCCGTGAACCCCCCAAGGTCAGAAGACGAGTATCCAGCCCCACCGCAGGACCATGAGCGCGAGCGTGACGCCCACGGACACGGTCAGGAAGATTTCGAGATTCTTCACCCACGGCACGCGCCCCTTGAGCGCGCCGTAGAGGCCCCACGGAATCAACCCGATCCAGAACATGGCCATCAGGGTGCCGACCCAGTTGGCCTTCAGCGAGTTCCCCACGTCGCCGTGAACCAGGAGCGAAAAACTCGTGGTCATGCCGCAGGACGGGCACGGCTTGCCGTAGAGCACCACCATGTTGCACGGCGGCATGCCCAGTTGCATGTGCGTCGCCATGCTGTAGGGCTTGCCGGTCTCGTCGTACGGGTGCAGCCAGGCCGCGATGCCGAAGACGACGAGGAAGCCGAGCGCGAGGATTCCGAGGAACGCCCGCGCCAGCTTGCTGATGCGCACGGTGGCGGGCACGTCGTCGCGCTCGGGCCGGCGGTTCACCGGCCGGGCGAGCGGCAGGTCGTCGGGCGCGGCATCCGGTTCTCGGTCGGGCACGATAGCCTCGCGGGTCGGGGAATCAAGCCGAGTTTCGGTATCTTGAATGATAATACGCCAGTGCCCCGATTTCTTTTCACTTTCGGATTCCGTCGATGGCGAACCGGCTCGTGGCAGCCGTACGAACGTTCGTTTCGGAGCGCCGGATCGCCGGGCCGGTCGTCGCGGCCGTCTCGGGCGGGGCCGACAGCGTCGCGCTCCTGCGGGCGCTGCGGGAGGCTGGCTGCGATGTCGTCGTAGCCCATGTGAATCATCAGCTGCGCGGCGCGGAATCGGACGCCGATGAAGCTTTCGTTAGCGACCTGGCGCGGGCGCTTGACGTGCCGTTTCACTCCACGCGGCTGGCGATTCCGCAGAACGAGAACCTCGAAGCCGCCGCCCGGCGGTTGCGCTACGAATGGCTGGAGGAGATCGCGGGGGCAACGGGCACGATCGCGACGGGCCACACGGCCGACGATCAGGCCGAGACGGTGCTGCACCGAATGATTCGTGGCACCGGATTGCAGGGCCTGCGGGGGATAGTGGCCATCAAGTTTAGCCGCGACGCGGAGTCTTCGGAGCGGAGCGCGGTGGGCCATCCTCACATGACAGTGAGTCATTCGATCAATTCGCGTCCCGCGCTCGGCTCCGAAGACTCCGCCTCTCGGCTAAACGGGCGAGTCGTTCGTCCGATGCTCGCCGTCACGCGGAACGACGTGCTCGAATACCTGCACGCGCTCGGGCAGCCTTTCCGCATCGACTCCTCGAACGCCGACCCGCGATTCACCCGCAACCGCATCCGTCAGGAACTCCTTCCGTTGCTCCGATCCTTCAATCCCGAAATCGTCTCCGTCCTCGGCCGGCTAGCGGAACAGGCATCGGAGGCGTTCGATTTCGTCGAAGGGGAAGCGATGCGATTGTTGAGCATCGCCGAGCGCCCGCGCGCGGGCGCGATGCTGATCTTCGATAAGGCCGCGCTGGAAACCGTTTCGCCGCTATTCGTGCGGGAATTGTTCAGGCTCGTCTGGCGGCGCGAGAACTGGCCAATGAACGCGATGACGTTCGACCACTGGAATCGACTCGCGAATCTCGTGGTAGGCGATTACCCCGGACAAGTGTCTTTGAGAGGGGTCGGGAATATTGTCCAAATCGTAAAAACCATCTGATAAGGGCCACACGATGGAATCGAAGTCCCCGAGGAATGTTCGCAAGTTTATCTGGAATGGCTTTGTCATTTTCGGCATATTCGTCGCCGGACTGTTGGCAGCCTACACGCTCTTTTTTTGGATCCTCTCATCGGCCTTCGATCTTTCTCCGTTGCCTTCACACTCGGAGCAAGTTCGACGGTTCAGCTGGAACAGATCGTCGTTCGAACAGTACGCGGATGAAGTCGCGAAAGACCAAGTCGAATTCCGCGAAGACGAGACGCCCTTCGTGAAGTTCGTGAAAGACGTCCCTGACCAGTTTCAGCGGTTGGGTATTTCGAGCATCTCGATCTGGAAGAAAGAGAATTGGTTACTCTTCGAGTACGCATCCGGTCCACTCGACAACAACCATTACATCATAAAGGCGAACGGTCCGATCGATGCTTCGCGTTGGCATCGTGTCACGAACCTCACCAATGGCTGGTATCTGGCAGTCGCAAATTGATTCGGTTGACGGTGCGTTCATCGATTGCTTTCCTAAGATTTCCGTTTGGCTCTTTCTGCATCCTTAAAGTGGTTTCTTCCGCATGTCTTCCGACCTCCGTCCGATCCGTCGTGCCCTGTTCTCCGTCTCCGACAAGACCGGCCTCGTCGAATTCGCCACCGAACTGCACGCCAAGCATGGCGTCGAACTGATCGCCACCGGCGGCACGAAGGCGGCGCTCGCCGACGCCGGGTTGCCGGTGAAGGACGTGGCCGAACTGACGGGTTTCCCCGAAATCCTCGACGGCCGCGTGAAGACGCTGCACCCGGCTGTCTTCGCCGGCCTGCTGGCGAAGCGCAGCAAACCGGAGCACATGGCCACGCTCGCCGAACACAAGCTGGCGGAAATCGACCTCGTCGTCTGCAATCTCTATCCGTTCGAAAAGACCGTCGCGAAGCCTGGCGTCACGGAAGCGGAGGCGATCGAGAACATCGACATCGGCGGCCCGTGCATGGTCCGCGCGGCGGCGAAGAACTTCGACGCCGTCGTCATCCTGTCCGATCCGAGCCTCTATTCCGAACTGATCGACGAACTCGCGACGAATGCCGGGCAGTCGTCGCGTGGCTTCCGCAAGGAGATGGCGTCCATCGCCTTCCAGCTCATCCGCCAGTACGACGAGGCGATCGAAGAATACTTCCTCTCGGAAGGGGACGAGGAACTCAAAGAACTATTGGTCGAGATGGAGGACGAAGCCGGGGCCGAGGAATGGGAAGAGGAATTCGATCCGCCGTTCAATCTCGTGCAGAAGCTGCGCTACGGCGAAAACCCGCACCAGCAGGCGGCGTTTTACAAGGACCTCGACATCGACCGCCCCTGCGTCGCCACGGCCGAGCAACTCCACGGCAAGGAACTGAGTTACAACAACATCCTCGACCTCGACTCGGCGTTGAACCTCGCTCGCGAGTTCGCCGGGCCGACGGCGATTGTCGTGAAGCACAACAACCCCTGCGGCGCGGCCACGGCGCCGACACTCGCCGAGGCATTCCAGAAGGCGTGGGACGGCGACGCGCTCTCCGCGTTCGGCGGCATCCTCGCCTTCAACCACCCCGTCGACGCCGATACCGCCTCGGCGATCATGGACCCGAAGGCGAAGCGGTTCGTCGAGTGCGTCATCGCGCCGGACTATGAGCCGCACGCCCTCGACGCGCTCAAGAAGTGGAAAGAGAACGTCCGCCTTCTGAAAACCGGACCGCTTGCGGGATTCCCCGAGGGATTGGACTATCGGCGCGTCGATGGGGGCCTGCTGGTGCAAACACGCGACGTCGGGGCCGACACGCCGGACGCATGGAAGGTCGTGACGAAGCGGAAGCCGACGGAGGACGAGTTCATGGCGTTGCACTTCGCCTGGTTCGTCTGCAAGCACGTGAAGTCGAACGCCATTGTGCTGGGTCACGGCACGCAGATCGTCGGCGTCGGGGCCGGGCAGATGTCGCGGGTGGTGTCGGTGGACATTGCCGTGAAAAAGGCGGGCGATCGGGCGAAGGGAAGCGTGCTGGCGTCGGACGCGTTCTTCCCGTTCCCGGACAACGTGGAACTGGCGGCTGCCGCCGGCGTGACGGCGATCGTGCAACCGGGCGGGTCTGTCAAGGACGCCGACAGCATCGCTGCGTGCGACAAGCACGGCATCGCGATGCTGTTCACCGGCGTCCGGCACTTCCGGCATTGATTCAGGCGGCGATGTCGTCAATCAGCTTCGCCAGCACTTCGTGGGTGAGGGCGAAGGCGACTTGTTCCCGCTTGCCTCCGCCCGCGCGGTCGGCGCGGTAGCGGTGTACGGTTGCCCGCGACGTGCCGAACAGCCGGACTTCGTAATACGCCAGCGATTCGGCCTTTTCCGTCGGCCGGTCGCTGCGCAGGATCGCTTCGCTTCGGCCGTCGTCGACTTCGAGCATCCGCAGCCGTTCCAGAAGGCCGGACGATCGAGCCGCGATCGACTCGGCCCAGCCGCGCAGCGTCGCGCCGTCGGGGGCGGGCCGTTCGAGCGCGATCTCCCACGCCAGCGTGCCGAGTTCGTTGTTCCGATCGGCGGTGATCGTGGCGACCGATCCGGCATGCTCGATCGCGAGCGTGTCCCGGCCGGCGGGCCGCCAGTCATTGAGTTCGAGCAGGAGTTTTTCCGCGAGTGTCATGATCGCCTCCGATGATCTGGTGGGAATGTTCCGTTCCGTCGAAACTCAGGAGCGCCGGTTTGTCGTCGATCACGGTTTCCAAGTGGACCGGTCGGCCCCAGATGTACTGAATGTTCGCCAACACGTCGCGGGCTTCGGGCACCTTAAGTTCCACTCCATTATACCCGTGCTTGAGCAACAATTCGCCCCGGTTCGCGTGGTTCCCGTTCAGGACGTGGATCCAGGGCTTGCCGAAGTTCGTCAGGCTGAACAGCAGGCGCTGCTTCACCTTGTCGAATTCGCGGCTCTCCACCACGTAGTTCTTCGACTGATTCTGGTAGTTGAACGAGAACAATTTGTTTTCGACGCAGAATTCCGGCGTCAGGAAGGTGTCGATGAACGTGATGTCGTTGTGGATCTTGCGGACTTCGAAGATCTTCTCGCGGCCGAGGCCGGCGTTCGTGTTCCAGTTCCGCTTCTTCTCGTGGTCGTCGCAGTTTTCCCATTCGGCGCCGAACTGGCCCATGTTCCATCGGCGTTCGATGTCGCGCAGCAACTCGATACCGAGCTTGTAGGGGTTCAACCGCTTGCCGCTCGTGGCCATCGTGCCGGAGTGGTGGTCGGCGTAGTCGATGACTTCGGAGGGCTGGAGCACCTTCTGGGTCATGATGGTGGAATGCCAGAAGCTGGCCCAGCCTTCGTTGATGATCTTGGTTTGGGCCTGGGGGTAGAAGTAGTACGCCTCGTCGCGGATGATCGAGAGCACGTCCCGCTGCCAGTTCTTGAGGGGGGCGTGTTCGATCAGGAAGAGCAGCACGTCCTTCTCGGGCCGTTCGGGGAAGTGCATCGGTGCCTGGCGCGCCTTGGCGCGGCGTTTCTCCTCCTCGGCCGCGCGGTACTGGTCCGGCGGGTTCATGAAATCCGCGAGGTATTCCTTGGTCTTGAAGCGGACCGGCTTGTCGTCGTCGTCCTCCACTTCATCGCCGCCGGCCGCGTGGGCGTGCGGGTCGTCGCGGCGCTTGATGGCGACGGAATGGATGTCGATGAGGTCGTCGATGGACATGCACTTGTCGAGGAACGCCTCGACCTCGTCTTCGCCGAATCGCTCGGCGTAGCGGCGCAGGCGGTTGCCGTGGTTGGCGATCTCGTCCATCATCTTCCGGGTGGTGTGGGCGAAGTAGGCGTTGTTCTTGAAGAAGTCGCAGTGTCCGTAGACGTGCGCCATCACGAGTTTCTGGTCGACGACGTGGTTGCAGCGCATGAGGTACGCGTAGCAGGGGTCGTTGTTGATGACCATTTCGTAGATCTTCGACAGGCCGTAGGAGTAGCTCTTGGACAGCTCTTCGTACTGCATGCCGAAGGACCAGTGCGGGTAGCGCGTGGGGAACCCGCCGTAGGCCGCGATTTCGTTCAGGTCGTCGGCGTCGACGACTTCGAAGATGGTTTCGTAGAAATCGAGTCCGTAGCCGCGGGCGTAGCCTTCAATTTCATCTTTGAGGACGCGGAGGTGCGGCGGGAGGTTGGTGTTGTAGAAGCCGAGTTGGGTCATGAATCCCTCCTGCGTTTTAGCGCCCTGTCTTCAGGAATTCCTTGATGCTGCCGAGGATCGCGTCGCGGTCCGGCACCTTCGTCGCCACGACATTGTCGTGCTCGTCCAGCAATTCGCTGACGTGGTCGAAGAACTCGCCGCTGCCGTAGGGCGATTCCACCTGGCCGTAGCCGAAGAGGTTCAGCTTCGGCAGCATGGTTTCCTTGAGCAACGTCAGGCATTTGGCGTTGTCGTCGCCCCAGTTGTCGCCATCGCTGAAGTGGAAGGCGTAGACGTTCCACTCGCTTGCGGGAAAGCGCGCGTCCATGATCTTGTTCGCCAGCTCGTAGGCGGTGCTGATCTTCGTGCCGCCGGACTCGCGCGTGTGGTAGAAGGTGTGCTCGTCGACCTCGTGCGCCTGGGCGTCGTGGACGATGTAGACCGTCTCCACGCCCTGATAGTGCCGCTTGATCCAGGTGTCGATCCAGAACGATTCGATGCGCACGATCTCTTTCTGCTCGTCGGTCATACTGCCGGACACGTCCATCATGTAGATGACGCAGGCGACGGCGTCGGGCTTCTGTACTTCCTTCCAACTGCGGTATTGCTTGTCCTCGCGGATCGGCACGACCAGCGGATCGACCGGGTTGTACGTCCCGGTCGAGATCTGCCGCTTCAGGGCGCGCTTGTAGGTGCGCTTGAAGTGGCGCAGACTCTCGGGACCGACGTTGCGGATGGACGAATACTTGTCCTTCTCCGTGACGACGTTCTTCTTCCCCTTCGGCTCGATGCGTGGCAGCGCCAGCTCCTCGCCGAGGATGTCCGCCAGTTCCTCCATCGTCAGGTCGACTTCGAGAATGTGGCCGCCGGGCTGGTCGCCGGCTTGCGGGTCGCCATCCTCGGAGGGTTGCGTGAGCGGTTGGCCGGGCTGGCCCTCGCCAACACCCACGCCGCCGGAGCCTTTGTTCCCGTAGCGGAACTGCGGGGTGTTGATCGACGGGATGGGGATCGATACGAGGTCGTTCCCCTTCTTGCCGATCATCTCGCCGCGGCTGATGTACTTCGACAGGTTCGACTTCACCTTGCCGCGCACGATCTTGCGGAACCGCTGCAGGTCTTGTTCGATTTTCTGGCCCACGGCGTACGCCTCGGGTTGCGGGAGTATCCACTCACTGGAATTTTACCGGCATCCGGCTGGGCGAAACGGGAGGAATCGAGAGGAATCACGATGGTACCGTCAGGCGAACGATTCCGTCCAGACCGGATCGGCGTATTTTGACCGCGATAATTCGGCGGCCCGGGAGAGTTCCGACCCGGTCAACGGTTCGATCCGACCGTCGAACTGTTTGTGAAAGGATTGGAAAAGAGATTCTACGACCGCCGAACGGGGGAGGGCGAGTTGCGCCCGGAGCGGTGCGACGATTTTCGCCGCCGACGCGACCGCGTGCCCCGCCGGGCGCTCCCGGCCGATGCGCAGCACCGCGGCCAGTTCGTCCATGCGCAGGTCGTACGCCAGCGTCGTGTGGTGCAGCACGCGGCCCTTCCGCCGCGCCTGCGCTGCGCCGGCGATCTTGCCCTCGGCACAGGCGATGTCGTTCACCGGCACGTGATGTGCATCCGCGCCGAGTTCCCGCAGGCACCGGATCGCCCACGCGTCGCACACTTCGTAGCTCTGGCGGATCGTCAGCCCTGCCACGGCCTCCTCCGGCAGTACCATCGACCATGTGATCGTACCGTGCGGCTGCACGAACATCGCCCCGCCGCCCGACGATCGCCGCACGAGCGCGATGCCCCGAGCCGCCATCGCTTCGCGATCCACCTCGTTCGCGATCGACTGGCAGCGTCCGATGACGACCGCCGGTTCGGACCAGTTCCAGAATCGCACGCTGGGCCGGTCCGCCTCGCTCAAGATTTCATCGAATGCGATATTGATCGCGGCAGGGAGTGGCTCTTCCGGAATCACGCGCCAATCGTACCCGCGCCAGAGCCGTGTCAGTTCGTCGATCGTCTCGGGCGTGAAACTACCGATGCGAATCGTTGGTGTCGGCGAGCCGAGCACGGCGTGGATCGCGTTCGCCAGGTTCTGCGTCGTCGTGTCGGTCAGTTCCACACCGAAAGGGATCGCCGCGCGGAGTCGAGCCGCGATCGCCGCCGGTTCCGTGTCCACGGGCAGCCCCGTGATCGCCTCCGCCATTTCCGCGAGCACGGTGTCCCGTCGCGACTCGGGGCGGATCGCGACGGCGCCGTTCCACGCCACCGACCGAATCCGGCCCTCCGTTGTCTGGACCGCGATCCTGCTACCGTCATTTTCAAACACCGTCATCTCCGCTACTCTCTCTCCATGCCGCCGCCCGATCCTGCCACCGTTATCAGCGTCTCCGACCTCACGGGGCAAATCAAGGATTCGCTCGAATCCGAGTTTGGCAACGTCTGGGTTGCCGGCGAAATCTCGAATTTCACCCGCGCTGCTTCCGGCCACATCTATCTGACACTCAAGGACGCGAACGCCCAGATCAAATGCGCCTTCTTCCGCGGGATGAACCTCCGCCTGCGGTTCGAACCGAAGAACGGCCTCGAAGTCCTCACACGCGGGCGGGTCAGCCTGTACCCGGCGAAGGGTGACTGCCAATTCTATATCGAGGAGATGCAGCCGAAGGGCCTCGGCGCGGCCGAACTCGCCCTACGGCAACTCAAGGAGAAACTGCTCGCGAAGGGGTACTTCGACCCGAACCGGAAGCGGCCGCTGCCTCGCTTCCCCCGCCGCGTCGCGCTCGTGGCATCCCCGACCGGTGCGGCGATCCGGGACATGCTTGAACTGCTCGCGCAGCGCTGGCCGGCCACGGAGGTCATCGTCCGCCCGTCCCGCGTGCAGGGAGACGGCGCGGCGCTCGACCTTGCTTCCTCCGTCGCGATGCTCAATCGCCTCCACCGCGAAGGCCTGCTCCCGCTCGACGCGATCGTGCTCGGGCGCGGCGGCGGCAGCGCCGAAGACCTGGCTGCGTTCAACGAGGAGATGGTCGCGGACGCGGTCTTCCAATCGATTGTTCCGGTGATTTCCGCCGTGGGGCACGAAGTGGACGTAAGCATCGCGGACCTCGTGGCGGACCGCCGCGCCGAGACGCCGTCCGCCGCGGTCGTGATGTTGGTGCCCGATCGCCGGGAACTCGCGATGACACTCCACGACACCGCCCAACGCATGGCCGACGCGCTGCGCGGCCGCTTCGACTGGATGCGCAAGACACTCGACGGCGTCGCCTCGCGGCCCGCGTTCCGCAAGCCGCTCGAGCGCGTCCGCCTCGCGGAGCAGCGGCTCGACGAACTCGGCACCCGCCTCCGCCTCGCGACGCGTGGCCGGCTCGAACTCGCGAATCAGAAATTGGCCGCCGCCGCCGAACGCCTCGAATCGCTCAGCCCGCTCGGCGTACTCCAGCGAGGCTACAGCCTCACGATCGCCGACGGACGTGCCGTCCGCGACGCCGCCACGCTCGCCGCCGGCGATACCGTCGAGACGCGGCTCGCCCACGGTTCCTTCACCAGCCGAATCCTCGAAACGAAGACACTCTGAGGTTGCTCCGCATGGCCGAGACGATGCGATATGAAGAGGCGCAGGCCGAACTGGAACGCGTTCTGCGAGACCTGGAGGACGGCACCACCACGCTCGACGACGCCCTCGCCCGCTACGAGCGCGGCGTGCAACTCCTGCGCGTCTGCTATGGGCAGCTCAAGGACGCCGAGCAGAAGATCCAGCAACTCTCCGGCGTCGACGACGCCGGCAAGCCGCTCCTCCAACCCCTCGAACACGTCGCGAGCGTCACGAAGAAGGGTAAGCGCGCCGAATAGCATCGGGTGAGCAGACGGCCATGGTCGAGGCGTTCCTCACCGTCGCGGCGGCTCGGCTGGTGAAACGATGATCGCCGGCTCGCGCCGACCGGCCCGTCGGGCGTATCGTCCCAGCGCCATCAGGGGGAAATACTGCGGGTACATGTGGTACTTGAGGTAGAACACCTTCGGGAACCCGGTACCGGTGAACGGCTCTTCGCTCCATAATCCGTCGGCGGACTGCGCCGCCACCAGGTATTCGATGCCGGCTTTCACTTCCTCGCTCTCGGTTTCGCCTGCGGCCATGAGACCCAGGAGCGCCCACGCCGTCTGCGAGGGTGTCGATTCTCCTTGTCCGGCCTGTCCGGGATCGTCGTAAGTCGCGCAGCTCTCGCCCCACCCGCCGTCGGCGTTCTGATGCTCCTTCAGCCAGCGCACGCCCCGGCGTGCGGGCGGCGACTCCATGTCGAATCCGATGGCGGCCAGTCCCGCCAGCACCTGCCAGGTGCCGTAGACGTAGTTGACACCCCAACGGCCGAACCACGAACCGTCCGACTCCTGTCGGCGAAGAATGAAACGGATCGCGTCGTCCACCGGTTTCTGGCCGATGCGGAACCCGTAGTGCGAGAGGCTCTCCAACACTCGTGCCGAGATATCTGGACAACTCGGATCGAGCATGGCGTTATGGTCCGCGAACGGAACCTTCGTCAGGATCTCCTTGTCGATGTTCCGGTCGAACGCCGCCCAGCCGCCGTCCGAATTCTGCATCGCGAGCAACCAGTCGATGGCACGACGGGCGGCGGGGTCGTTCGATCGCCCCGCCTTGGCCAGTGCGATCAGCACCATCGAGGTATCGTCGGTGTCGGGGTAGAAGGCGTTACGGTACTCGAAGAACCATCCACCGGGTTGGCAGGGCTTCGCGGTGTTCACCCAGTCGCCCGGTTGGCTCACTTCCTTGTCGAACAGCCAGGCGATGGCCGCGCGGCTCTCGTCGGAATCCGGCGGCTGGCCCGCGTCGGTCGCGCCGATCAGCGCCAGCGCCGTATCCCACACCGGCGACAGGCAGGGCTGCAGCCGCACCGTGTCCGCCTCCACGATGCACAGGTCGTCCAATTGTTTCATCGCCCAGACGAACTCGGGATCGTCCTCCGGGACGCCGAGACATTTGAGCACGATCGCGGTGTAGATCATCGGCGGGAAGATCGCGCCGAGGCCGTCGCTGTCCCGGAAGCGTTCGCGCATCCAGGCGACGGCCTTGCGGATCGCGCGCCGGCGGAAGGGCGTGAAACCGATCCGTTCAACGAACTTCAGGATGCGGTCGAGTTTGAGGAACGCGTTCGACCAAGAGAGGAAATTCGGTTTCACCGCCGGCCGCCACGCCGCGGCGGGGTCGCCCACGAACAGCTCGCGGATGGACCACGCGTTCGGGAGTTCCCGCACGGGCCGGAGGGCGTTCACCACCGCCAGGGGCACGACGATCGTGCGGCTCCAGGCCGACATCGCGTAGATGTTGAAGTAGAACCAGCGCGGCAGCAGCACCATTTCCACCGGCACGGTCGGGCAATTCGCATAGGGGATCTGGCCGAGCAGCGCGAGGTAGAATCGTGTGAAACTGTTGGATTGCTCCGCGCCGCCGAGTCGACGGACCGTGGCCGCGGCGCGGCGCATCCGGGGGTCGTCGGGCGAATGGCCGGCAATCTTGAGGGCGAAGTACGCCTTGACCGTGACGCTGAGTTCGGCCGGACCGCCAGGATAGTTCGGCCATCCGCCGTCGGGGAGTTGCTTTGCGAGGAGGTAGTTCGCGAGTTTGGGAATCCGAGGGTCGGCTTCCCGACCGAGGAACGCCAGGAGGAGTACGAATTCCGATTCGAGGATCGTATCGCCTTCGAGTTCGCCGACCCAGTGGCCATCGCCGCGTTGCTGGGAGAGCAGCGCGGTCCGGGCGCGGTCCGTCGATTCGCGAACGGCATCCTGGAAGGCGTCAAAACGTTCGTCGGTGCGGACGCGGCGAGCGATCGTATCCACGGGAATCCCTTCCGAGTCGTGAATGGTCGTTGCTGGAAGTCTATGGAATGCGCTGGCCGGCCTTCAACATCGATGTGGGATCAGATGGAATGTCGGATTCGTGTTCCGAGAACTTGATCCTTCAGCACGTTTCGAATGCGATCGTTCGATTCATGCTCCACTCCGCACTTCCAATGTCCCCGCCAGGAATCGAACCTGGTCTACGACCTTCGCAGGGTCGCGTGCCTCCGGCACACCCCGAGGACCCGATGAGATATCGAGACCGCGGATGCCGGGAAGGTTCGCAGAACGATGCGGAATCAGGCGTCTTTGATCGGCAGGCTGTTCAGGTCGGTGCCCGAGGAGTCGGTGTTGGGATGACGTTCCCACCAGACGGCAGCGGCAGCGGGAGTCCAGTCGGCGGCACAGGCGCAATGCGCGAGCGCGGCGTCCAGATCGGTGGCTTTCGCGAAGCGTTGGTCGAGGGGCTTTGTCAGGCAACGGTCCACGACGGCCGCCAGGTCGTCCGGCACGAAGGGGATGATTCGCTGGACCGGCACGGGTTCCTCGTTGACAACGGCCAACAACGTCTTGACCGGATTCTCCCGATGAAACGCTTCCCGACCGGTCAGGAGAAAATACAGCACGCTGCCGAGGCTGAAGAGATCGCTCCGTTCGTCCAATCCCATCCCCTGGGCTTGTTCCGGGGACATGTATTCCGGCGTGCCGACGATCAGTCCGTCCCGGGTGATCTTGGCTTCCGGGTCCGGTTCGTCCGCGAGCGTCTGTACCAGACCGAAGTCGACGAGTTTGACCTGGTCATGGGGGCTGCCGTCGGGGAGCACGACGATGTTGGATGGTTTGATATCGCGATGGATGAGGCCCAAGCGGTGGGCTTCGCGCAAGGCACCGCAGACCTGGCGGATCAGGTGGACGGCCCGTTCGGGCCGCAGTGGTCCGTGACGATTAACGATCTCCTCGAGGCTCAACCCCGGCAAGTATTCCATCACGTAGTAGAACGTGCCGTCCTCGGCGCGGCCGTAGTCGAAGATCTCGACGGTGTTCGGATGGCGCAGTTGCGCGGTCGTCTGGACTTCGCGTTCGAATCGCTTTACTTGCTCGACGCTATTGAGGAACTTCGGATGGATCCGCTTCACGGCGCAGGGTCGCTTGAGGAGGGCGTGTTCGGCGAGGTAGACCTCGCCCATGCCGCCCTGGCCGAGTTTGCGCCGGAGGCGGTACTGGCCGAGTTCGCGCACGGCCTGCTTGGCGACCTGCACCTCTTCGCGCAACTCGGCGGTCTTGGCGGTGCCGAAGACGGCGAGGCCGGCCGCCGTCGGCAGGATCGTCAGCGCCACGGACAGCAGCACCCACTTGTTGCGATAGGTCGGTTCGTGCAGGCCGACCGTGATGCCGTCGACGACCAGCGCGGCGAAGATCATGGCCGCGACAACGCCCGCGCCGCGCGCCAGGCTGTTCGGCACGAGCACACCGTGAAAGACGATCAACGCGAACCAGTTGAAGTGGACGATGAGCGCCGCCGCGAGCACGGCGTATTGTTCCTGTCGATAGGCGCCGACGCCGTCGGTCATGATGTCGGCGCGAAGGATGTCGGCCGTCAGCAACGCGAAGGACCAGTAGGCGAAGAACAGCCCCATCGCGCCGAAGATGGCGATCTCGAGCACGCGCAGCCCGACTTCCGGCACGCTCGGAATGCGCCAGAGGGCGCTGGCGACGGCCAGCAGCAATGCGAAGACCGACCCGGACAGAAAGACGCCGGTCCAGCCAACAACCGGTCGGCCGAACAACTCGATGAAGCCGGACACCGACGAGACGAAGAACACGGAGAAGGGCAGGGCGGCGACAAGGCAGCAAATCCGCAACCGTTGGTGAAAGAGCGCCTGGGTTTCGGGGTCGAGCTTGCCGGCTTGGGGTGAGGTCGCTGGATTGGAATTTTCGCCAACAAAGTGAACGGCCGGCTGGAGCGCGGAATCGGAGAGTTCGTAATCCGTGTCGTCTTCGAAGGCCCCGCCGTCCCTTTGTAGCGGGATGCGCACGGTGCTGGGGTTCGGCCGCGGTGAAGACACGGACATTTCGGCATCCCGGAGGCGATCGGTCCGTTACTTCTTCTTGGACTCGGTACCAAGCAGCACGATGGTCGGTGCGTCCGGCTTGGCGTCCGCGGCGATCGTGAACTCGTTGCTCAGCGGTTGGCGGACGAGCTTGAGTTTCTGGCCGTCAAGAAATTCGTCGGGTCCGTTGAGGTCGTCATAATTGGGTACGCCGTAGTGCATGGGGAACACATGCAATCGCGGTTTGAGGGTGTCGACGATTTTCTTCGCTTGTTCGCCGTTGATGGTGTAGGTGCCGCCGACCGGGATCATGAGGACGTCGACTTTGCCGATCGCCTTGGTCTGTTCCGCGTTCAATTCGTGCCCGATATCACCGAGATGGCAGAATGTCAGTCCTTCCACATCCAGCACGAACACGGCGTTCTTGCCTCGGGAGAATCCGTTTTCGTTGTCATGGTAGGTCGCCACGCTGCGGACGCGGATCGCGCCGACCTTTTCGTCGATCCGGTCCCAGTCGGCGCGGCCCTTGTCGACCTTGATGCCGCGGAAGACCCTCGCGGCGCGGGCATTCTCGACCGCATCGAGGACATTGTGGTCGTTGTGGTCGTGGGACACGGTCACGATGTCGGCCGATACGAGATTGCGGCCGAATGCCGGAATCTGATGCGGATCGGTGACGATCTTTTTGCCGGACGGCGATTCAACTTGGAAGAACGACTGACCGTACCAGCGAACCTTGAACGGCTTGGCCGGCTGGCCCCAGGCGAGGGCGGGAATAAGGGCCAACGCGGCGACGACGGAAACGATGCGGAACATGCGCGACCCCTTCGGACCGGATGCATTGAACGTAGCGGATGGAACGCCGGATCGCAACGGTCGCGATCGAGAACGAACGCCGATTATCTCGATGTGAAGAGTTCCGACTCGCCCGGTGCCGACGACCCTGACGCGTTTAACGGTGGAATCTTTACGGCTTCGTTTGCTTTCCCATCTTCCATAAGCCCGAAACCTCGCGTATTTTCATTTTTAATACCCTCCTCCTCACCGCCCGGTGAGCTTCCGGCATGAGTAGCCCGACCGACGGGCCAACGGGACCGGTTACCGGCTCCGCCGACGCATCTCCCGATCAAACCATCGGCTACGAGTCGGTGCGTTCGAGCGACCTTGCCGAATCGCAGAAGACGTCCGCGCATACGCCGCAGGAACTGGGCCTTGGCCAGACGCCGCGCAGCGTCTTCGGACACCGTACCCATCCCGGCCTGCGTTCCTCAAGCAACAGTTCGTTCGGCAAATCCCTCCTGACCGCTACCGGTGCCAAAATCGCGCCGGAATCGCTGGTCGGCCCTTACGAGGTGATCGACGAACTCGGCACGGGCGGCATGGGCGTGGTCTACAAGGCGCGCCATATCCATTTGAACCGGACCGTCGCGCTCAAGATGATCATCGGCGGGCTGAACGTCGGCGAGGCTCACCTCGAACGGTTCCGGCTCGAAGCGGAAGTGGTGGCGAAGCTGAACCACCCGAACATCGTGCAGGTGTACGACGTCGGCGAGCACAACGGCGTGCCGTACATCGCGCTCGAATTGGTCGACGGTGGGAACCTTGCGACGAAATGCGACGGCAAGCCGCAAAAGCACGCCTACTCGGCGCAAACGGTCGAGACATTGGCGCGGGCGGTTCATGCTGCCCATCAGGCCGGCGTCATCCACCGCGACCTGAAGCCGCAGAACGTGCTGATGACTCTCGATGGGCAACCGAAGGTGACCGACTTCGGCCTGGCGAAGGACATCGGCAGCGGCAGCGGGCAGACGCACGCCGGCAGCATCATCGGTACGCCGAGCTACATGGCGCCGGAGCAGGCCGCCGGACGCATCCACGACATCGGCCCTGCGACGGACGTCTACGCGCTCGGCTGCATCCTCTACGAAATGCTCGTGGGCCATCCGCCTTTCCGCGGCGAATCGCCGATCGCGACCATCCGACTGGTGCTCGATGGCGAGGCGGTGGCCCCGAAGGCGCTCCAGCCGCACACGCCGCGGGACCTCGACACGATCTGCCTCAAGGCGCTCCAGAAGCCGCCGCACCGGCGTTATCAGTCGGCCGCCGAACTGGCCGAGGACCTGCGGCGTCACCTCGACGGCGAACCGATCTCTGCTCGACCCATCGGCTGGAGCGAGTGGATCTGGAAGTGGGTCAAACGCAACCCGGCCCGTGCCACCGCAATCGGCGTTTTTCACGTCTTCCTCGTGATCTTCGTGATTCTCGCCGTCTGGTCGTACGTCGAAATCACAAAACGCGCCCGCGATGCCGAGGAGGCGCACGTATCGGCCAAGAAGAATCTTGACGAGAGCACGCGGCGGATGATCCGCCTGAACGTCGCGAACGGGACACGATTGCTGGACACCTTCGACTACCTCGGTGCTCCGCTCTGGTTCGCCGAGGCGCTGCGCCTCGAGTCGGAAAAACTGGCGGACGAGCCGGGGTACGCCGATCGCGAACGGATGCACCGGATCCGATTGCGCGCCGTCTTCGACCACTGCCCGCGCCTGAGCCACGTCTGGTTGCACGAAGTCGCGCTGACGGACGCGGCCTACGACTCGGCCGGTCGGTATGCCGTGACCGCCAGCGAGGACGGCATCGCGCGGCTCTGGGACACCAAGGATAGCCAGCCGGTCTCGGCACCGATGGAACACGGCGCGGCGATCCGCGCAGTCGCGATCGCCGGGGACGGCCGCGTCGTTGCGACCGGCGGAGCCGATGGCTTCGTCCGGCTCTGGAACGCGAAGGATGCCCGGTTGCTGCACGTTCTCAATAACGGGGCCGCCATCACGCGATTGCTTTTCTCGCCCGACGGCGCGACGCTCTGGTCGGGTTGCGCGGCGGGGCGGATCCGCGGCTGGGATACCGTGGCCGGCCGGGAAAAAAGCCTTTTTAACTTTGCCGATCGTGTGAACGATCTGGTGCAATCGACGGACGGTCTGCGACTCGCCGCCGGCAGCCGCGACGGCACGGCGAGAATCCTGGACGCGGCCACCGGCCAGCCGATTGCTCCGGCTCTCAAACATGCTGGTGCGGTCACCAGCATCGCCTTTTCCCCCGATGGACGACGCCTGGCTACCGGGTCCGCCGACCGGACGGCCACCGTCTGGGACACCATGACTGCCCAGCCGGTCTACACGCCCCTCAAACACCCCGGCGCGGTCCACTCGATCGCAATCGGACCGGCGGGCAAGCGGCTCGTGACGGCCTGTGAAGATTCGACCGCCCGCGTCTGGGATCTCGAAACCGGTCAGGCCGTCGGTCGACCCGTATCCCATGATGGCCCGGTGATCTTCGTGACCACGGGGCCTGATGGTCGCTGGGCTGCCACGGCTGCCGAAGACAACACGATCCGGGTGTGGGACATGGGCAGCGGCGAACTGGTCACTCCGCCGCTGCGCAACAACGCGCTCGCGTCGGCGGTGCGCTTCAGCCCGAACGGGCACGAAATCCTCGTCGCGGACCAGACTCGCGCCGTGCGAGTCTGGAATCTGATCGGCAACGGCGATCTTTCCGGCACGACCACGACCCAGAAATCGGTCGCGGCCCCCGCCGGCGCAAACGTCCGCGACGACATGCAGACGGTTTTCGGCAAGAATGGCGAACTGAGCGTGACTTACGGAGGCGGGCAAGCCGTGCGCGTCCGCCGGGCCAGCGACCACGAACCCCTGACGCCGCCACTGCGGTCCGGGGCCGCGATTTCCACGGCCCAGTTTTCACCTGACGCCACGGTACTCGTCACCGGCGATCTCGACGGTGGAGTCATGGCGTGGAACACCTCGAGCGGGGAATCACACTGGAAGACGCCGGCCAAACATGCCAGCAAGGTTCTCCGCGCCGTCTTTAATCCCGCCGGGACTGCAATCATCACGACCAGCGATGATAACACGGCGCGCATCTGGAATGCGGCGGACGGATCTCCGATCGTGCCTCCTGTCCGCCTCGGTGCCGGGGTCTCGGTTGTCGAATTCGGTCCCGACGGCAAGCTCTTCTACACCGAACTGGCGAACGGTCGTGGTCGGATCTGGGACGCCAACACTGGCGAGCCGCTGACCCCACCCTTCCCGGCACGTAAGGACTGGATCGCGAGCCTGATCGTGGCGAAGTGGTCGGTGGAGGAAATGCTGGCGGGCGGGCGGATGCTCTCTGGCCAAAGGCTCACCGAGGCCGGCG
Organism: Gemmataceae bacterium; assembly: GCA_022842245.1. GTDB lineage: Bacteria > Planctomycetota > Planctomycetia > Gemmatales > Gemmataceae > Limnoglobus. Next base: position 86,309 of record JALHPZ010000014.1, on the reverse strand, counting down.
ATGTCCTGCCGACGGACGCCGAAAGCTTGCGGGACGACTGGCTATTGCTGAAATCGCGATATGACATCGTGGCCAACACGCCGATGGCGGCGTTGCAGGCCTGGCGCGAGCGGCAAGTGAAGGCGTGTCTGGGAGCGGAACACTGGTTCGGCGCGGGCTGGCACCTGGACCGCTTGATCGCGGGGACGCCCGACAACCCCGACTACCGGCGCGAGCGGGCGGCCGTTTCCGCTAAACTCGGCGACTGGAAGCGGGCCGCGGCGGGTTCCCTGGTGGCCATCCGGTTGCAACCCGCCAATCCCGACCACTGGTATCAGCGCGGCGTCGCGCTTGGGCAACTCGGCGACTGGCGCGAGGCCGCCGCCCACATCAATCAGGCGATGGCGTTGAAGGCGCGTCCGGAAATCGCCAATGGCTTGAGTGCCAAAGTCCACCTCGAGGCCGGCGATCTCGCGGCCTATCGCAAAGCCTGCCGCGAACTCGTGGATCGGACGCCAACCTCCGCACCGGCCGAAGCCCGCGCGGTCGCCTGGTCGCTGGCGCTGTCCCCCGAGTGCGGCGTCGAACCCGCCACGATATTGAAACTCGTCACCAGCGGGGTTTCGAGCACCACCGAGGACGCGGACGAAATCGTCCTGCTCGCCATCGCGGAATTGCGCGCGGGTCGAACCGAGTCGATGCAGTCGCGATTGTCGGCCGTCTGCAATAAGCCCGAACCACATCCCGTCGCCTGGCTGGTACAGGCCCTCGTCCAGATTCGGGCCGGCCAGCCCGAACTCGCAGCCGAATGGCGGACCCGGGCGGCGAAATGGCTGGCGGACCAATCGTCCGCCGAGGCAGGCGTGCCGATCCCGTGGGGTCTGCGCACCGACGTCGAAATCCTTCTCCGCGAAGCGTCGGCGGCGAAGTGATTACTCCCAGCGCCCGAGCGGCACGACTCGCAGCCAGTCGCCGCCATTGACCGCATCCCGTCTTGCACCCACCTGCGAAACTCCGCCGCCATCGACCCGATCCGGCCCGACGCTCCACACCACGCCCTGTCCGGGAGCCAACTTGCGGAGTCGAACCGACCAATCGATCGCGGCAGCGCCGTATTCCCGGCGGAACATCATCCCGATTACCGGACCCTCCCCACCGGGTGCCATGCCGCCCATTGCGAACTCCGCGTCAGAACTGGTGAGTTCCTCAAGAGGCCATTGCACGATCCCGCCCGCGAAGGCCGCGACGCCGTCCAGATTCACGAACGGATGGCCGTCGAGGGTCAGTCCCGGGGCCGACGGGCGGGGCATGTCGGCTATGGCGAATCCACCAATCAACCCACCGAGAGACGCTCGCGCCTCTCCGCCGAATTCCGCTTGGACCGCCACCCCGGGTGGCAGTGCGGGGTCTTCGGGCCACCGGCCGATTTCGATCGTTTCCCCTTGGGAAATCCGATAACCGAGCGGCTGCTGCGTATGCAGGTCTATGGGGATTTCGGGCAACAGGTCCGGGACCAATTCCGCCAACGTTGTGGCCGACCGGCCCCGTTCCCACGCGAAGATCGCCAGCGCCGTCTGGGCGAGTGCCAGTTCGAGTTGCGTTTCGGACTCCACCATCGCGGCGTCGAATCGTGCCGGCGGGTAACCCATTCGCAAGTAGCCGGCGAACCACGAGTTCACTCGCCGGGCATTGCTGGATTCCATGGCATCGGCATTCTTCACGCCGAGCATCCGGCGGAATCGCTCGCGTTCCCACGGGACCACGACCGCGAATCCGGCGATCTCCGTTTCCGTCTCGGCCTTGATTCGCGAAGGGGATTGAATGTAGCCGATGTTGGCTCGCGCGATGCCGCCGAACGTGGCCTCCAGTTCCTTCGGCGCCCATTGCGGGAGTTCGGTGAGCGTATTGCGGTCGATCATGCGGTCGACGATCGTGAAGCCGTTCGGATCGCGCGGGCAGGACCTCTTGTGGTGGAGCAGAACTTCCTTCGCGAGGCGGACCAGATCGGGCCGGTGCTCCAGTCTTACCAGCCAGACGTCGAGGGCCTCGTAGATCGGCCGTTCGGCCGCCAGACCCATCCGGTAGATGATCGAGGGCTGTTGGGTTCGTGCGTTGCGGGAAACCGCGAGCGCCGCGTGAAGGCATTCGACGAATTCCTCCGGCCGGTCGCGGCGTTGCCAGGCCAACCCCCGCGCGAGCAGGAGGTGGACGGCGGGCACGATCTCGAGGGATTCCCGGAGTTTCGTCGTGTTATTCAACGCGCGCGGGTTCTCGATCGGGCCGGCCGGCAGTTTCGCGGCGAATTTCAACTGTCGGATGGTATCGGGAATCGGTTCGCGCTCCAGCCACGGCTCGATCGCGCGCAGGTCATCGGCGGGCCAGCGGTCCGATGCGATCTGTGAAAGCAGTTGACGACTGGGCCGCGATCGGTTCGGGTCGATGCGGATGCGACCGTTCGCGAGGGGTTCCGGGACATCGTTGAACGCCTGCGCGAGTCCGGAACCGACGGCGGAGCGGAAGAACCGGCCGCCATCGTCCGAGTCGAGTTGAGGAACGGTTTCGGCGAATCGGAGGTCGTCGTCGATTTCGGCAGTGAGGGGCACTTCGAGGACGCGCCAGGCCAGCCCGAGGGCGGAGAAGGCGACGACCATGGCGGCGAGGCCGGCGACGGTGCCGAGCGATCGGGCGGACGCGAGCCGGTCGGCGGACCAGGGACGGACCAGCCACCGCGTGGCCACGAGAACGACGAGGGGGAGCGGCCAGAGTTGCCAGCCGTGGACTCCGCCGGTGACGAGCGACGGGAGCCAGAATGCCGCGAGGGGGGCCGCGACGAGCAGGCCGACTCCCAGCGCGACGATTGTCTTGCGGAACAGCAGGCCGGCGAGATGGCCGAACGCGAAACCGTAGAGGGGCCAGACCAGCATGAACCGCGCGACGTCTCCGGCGTGGTACCCCAGAATTCCGCTGCCGAACGCCTGGATGAACCGGGATGTTCCGTCGGATCGGGAATTCGCCAGACTGCGGACAAGGACGGGTAGGAACAGCACGACGACCCAGACGAGGCCGACCCCGAAGCTGAAAACGATCTTGACCAACCAGGGCAATCCCGGCGGCAGACGGCGCTCGCCCCAGAACTTGTAGGTGTCGCGGGACTGTTCGTCGGTCCACGAGAGCACCCCGGCGCAGACGCCGGCGAAGCATGCGGCGAGCGGCCAACCAACCAATAGGTGGGCTTCGTCCAGTAGGCCGGCGAACCCCGTTCCGAGTGCCAGCGCTGCGCCGATCGGTAACGCGAGCGACCACTGCCGCCGGGCCAGCCATAGCACGGCGCGGAGGCGCCCCGGCCCTGGCGAAGTGGAACGGAAGGGGACCGAAGCTTCGCCCTTCGGCGCGGTGCGATACCGCGCGCGGTCGGGGGCCGTGAACAGTACGCCGCCCAAGAGTATAGGTGTCATCACCACGGCATAGGCCGCGACCACTGGCCCCAATTGCAGGACCAACAAGGGAGGATCTTTCGACAGGTATCGAACGATCGTTTGCAACAGGAACAAGGTGAGGCTGAAGATCGGAACGCCGAACAGCACGGCACCGAGAAGGCCTCCGGCGCAGGCGCCCAACGTGTTCTGGGAGATCGTCGAACCGAAGGTCCCCCAGGCGAACGCGACCAATGTCAGGATGGCCCCGGCGATGAGCCAAAGCTGCCGGGAAGTCGTACCCAACGCCCCGAGCAATGCGCCCATCCCGAGCAGGATGACACCGGCAAAGACCGTCAACACCAGACCGGCGGTCAGCTTGCTCCACCAGATGATCCACCGCCGTGCCGGCAGCATTTCCAGACAACCCATCGTCTCGTTTTCGACTTCGCCCGCGAAGAGTGAACCACCAATGACCACGCCGGCGGCGATCGTCAGGGCCAGCACCGCCAGTCGTCCGGCATTCGTGTACGCGCGGAAATCGCCCAGCCCCGCTTCCAACCCGGTCGACGAACCCAGGGCCGCCGCCGCCGCGATCACGCCCGAACCCAGCGCCAAAAGCGCGATCAGAATCGCCGCTTGTTCGCGCAGTTCCTTCCAGAGCATCGCGCGGAACATGGCTACACGCCCTCCCGCGAAAGTTCGTTCTCGAATTCGTCTTCGCTCCGAGATCGCACCGGGGCCGGGGCTCGGCGTTCTTCGGGTCTCGCCATCAGGGCCGCGTAGACGTCTTCCAGCCCGACCGCGGTCTCTTCGAAATCGGAGATCAGCGGATGGTCGCGCAGATTCGCCAGCCCGTCGGCATCGGGATCCTGCAACAGGTGCTGTTCATATTTACCGATCCGCTGCGATTGCAGGACCGTGCCGACGCTCGCGAGATCGAAGGCCATGCCCGCCGCGCGGAACGAGACGCGCCGGAACCGCGACCGGAGGTCGTCGAGCGTTGCGCTCAGCATCACGCGGCCGTCCTTCACGAAGGCCGCGTGCGACGTGAATCGCTCCAGTTCCGCGATGGAATGACTGGAGATCAGGATCGTCCGCCCTTCCGCGGCCAGTTCGACCAGACTCGCCAGGAACTCCCGTCGGGTGAGCAGGTCCAATCCCGAGGTCGGTTCATCCAGCAGCAGGACCTGCGGATCGGCCGCGAGCGCCAACGCCAACCCCACCCGCGCGTAGCCGCCTTTCGACAGCTCCTTCAGCTTTTTGGATCGGTCGAGTCCGAGCTTGCCGATCCAATCCTCGAAGTGTTCGAGAAACCCCGGCCGGTGAAACGCGGCCGTGAACCAACCGACGTTCGCGACGGTCATCCAATCATAAAACCGAGGCTTTTCCGGGACGAATCCAACGCGGTGTCGCAGGTCGTACGCGCGGCTCCAACAGTCGAAACCGAGGATCTCGGCGCGCCCCGCGTTGGGCGGCACCAGGCCCGCCAGCACTTTCATCGTCGTCGATTTCCCGGCGCCGTTGTCGCCGAGCAGCGCGAAGACCGATCCTTTCGGCACGCGAAGGGACAGCCCGTTCACGGCCGGCTTGCCGCGATACCGCACCACGAGTTTGTCGATCGTAATCGCGGCCTCTTCGGACATGGCATTTCCTCCCGGCGTCTCACTTCCGGCCCGCGTTCAGCTTCGGCCATTCGGTCGTCACCATCTGGCGGACGTCTTCGGCGTCCAGTCCGGCCGCCGCCGCCTCCCGCAGCGCCTCGCGCAGCCGCGCCAGCACGATCCCTTTGCGGCGTTCGCGGCAGAGCTTGGGGCCGTCGGCCGTCACTTCCATCCCCAGCCCGCGCTTCGCCTCGATCGCGCCGAGCCGCTCCAACTCCTGATAGGCGCGCACGACCGTGTTCGGATTCACCACCAATTCCGCCGACAGGTCGCGCACGCTGGGGAGCATGGCGCCGGGCGGCAGGTCGCCGTTCGCCACGGCGAAGACCGCCTGCGTCAGGATTTGTTCGTAAATCGGCACCGGCGAGTCGGGCCGGACGCGGATCGTCATCGACATGGTTGCGTGTCGGTGTATCGGTTGACTAGCACAGTAATGAGCCGCGGCCGGAGTGTCAATCATTTTCCCGCGAATCGCTCCCGGCGGGGCATAACATGAAACCAGTTCCTGTCCGCCCGCGATGGAACCGTTCCGGCCATCCCGGCGTCCAACGGGAATTCGAGCCCCACCACGGAATCCAATCATGAACCTTCGAACGATACTGACGGCCGCCTTGGTCACCGCGCTGCTGACCGGATCGCTTTTCGCCGACGAAAAGGCCGACGCCGCCAAGTCCCGCAAGGCCCTGCAGGAAATCGGGGAGTTCATCGGCCAGTGGAACCTTGACGCTAAGCCGACCAAAGGCACGTCGTGGAAGGAGTCCCCGACCTTCGGCTGGAAGTTCCAGAAAGACGATGCCTGGATCGTCATCGACAACAAGGACGGCAAGCAGTTCACCGCGGGTGAGATCCGCTACCTTGCCGACAAGAAGCTCTACCAACTCACGACGACGGACAAGGACAAGAAGAGCCGCGTATTTACCGGCGAATTCAAACGCGGCACTCTCAAGTTCGAATCCAAGGATGCCAAGTCCGGCGATATCCACCGGATCACGATCAACACGCTCAGCGAAGGCGTTCGGCTGGCCTTGAACTACGAGGTCCAGGAAGGCGGCAAAGGGCTGTTCTCTGGTGTTTACAAGGCGTCGGGCACGAAGGAGGGCGAGTCGTTCGCGGGTGGCGCGGCCGCGAAGAAGCCCGAATGCGTCGTCACCGGCGGCGTCGGCACCATGGCCGTCAGCTTCAATGGAAAAACGTACTACGTTTGCTGTTCGGGCTGCCGCGACGAGTTCAACGACAACCCGAAGAAGTACGTCGACGCGTTCGAGAAGAAGAACAAATAAGCCCGGAGCCACGATGCATATCGAACGTGAGATCGCCATCCATGCGCCCGCCGCGACGGTCTGGCGCTGCATCACCGAATTCGACCTGCGCAAACGCTGGATGGCGCAACTCGTTTCCGAGGATATCGAGAATCCCGACGCCCGGGGCGTTGGATCGGTCGCGACCGTGCGACTGCTTCAGAACAACAAGATCGTGACGTATCGGTCCACGGTCATCGATTGGGAGCCGGATCGCAAGTTGTCGGTGGGCATGACCGGCGGCTCGCTGCCGCCCGATTTGGCGATGGGCGTGATCTACGAACTGTCCCCCGGGGATGCCGCGGATACCACGATCCTGAAATTCGATTTCCACATGCCATTGAGGGGATTCATCCTCCGGTTGATCACGCCCCTGATCAAAATGGGCGTGGGGCAGGCCATCGGCCGCGATCATGCGCAGTTGAAATCGTTGGCGGAAAAGCTGGCATCCGAACCAGCGGGAGAGTAGCCATGGTCGCGGCCGTACGGTGCCCGAATCCGAAGTGTCGGAAGTTCATGCTGGTCGAGGAGACGGACCGGGGCAAGGTCGTGGCGTGTTTGATTTGCAAGCAGCCGATCAAGGTGCCGCCGGCCGGGAATTCGACCGCGCCGCCCCCGGTGCTCGAACCGGTCGGTTTGGAATCGACCGCAGACCTGACGCCGATCTTCGACGATGACGAACCCCAATTCAAAATGGACTGATCGTTCCGGCATTCCAGCGGTTTGTACCGTAAAATGAAACCTGAACGATTTTTCGCACGCGGGAGACGCGAATGTCCGCCACTGTTCAAGCCGTCTGTCCGGGATGTCGGAACGTGCTCCGGATTCCGATCGACTGGGCGGAACGGGCGATGAAGTGCAAGAAGTGCGGTATGGTCGTTCAGGGGCGGAAGCGCCCCGAAACCCCGTCGCCGGAGCCGTTGCAGGCGGCACCGGTCTCGCAACCGTTGCCCGGTCCGGCGATGCCGGCCGGCCAGCCGCCGATGCCGGCCTATGCCCCGCCTCCCGGCTACGCTCCGCCCCAGCCTTACCCGCAGGGCTACCCGTACGCGCCGCCCGCCGGATACGCTCCTCCCGGCTATCCACCACAGCCGTATCCACCCCAAGCCTACGCCCCGCCGCACGGCTACCCGCCCCACGGATACGATCCGCAGGCCTATGCCCCACCCGGATACGCTCCGCCCGGCTATCCGCCCCAGCCTTATCCGCAGCCCTACGCGGCGCCGGCCTACACGCCTACCCCGGCCGATGTCGCCTTCCAGGCCGACTTCGAACCGTCCCGACCGCGCGGCTACAAACGCCGCGGCGGCAACCGTTGGATCGGCCCGGCCCTCGTTCTCGTGCTCTGCGGGTCGATGGTCGGCGGCGCCATCTTCTTCATGAACAAGATCGAAAACGATCAGGCTCGCAAGGACGCTCAGGCCAAGCAGGAAAACGACAAGAGCCTTGCCAAACACATCGGCACGACGGGGAACGATGCGGGAAAGACGGTTTCGAAGCTATCCGGCGATCCGTTCCCTCGCCGCATGCTTTTCGTGCACATCTCCAAGTACATCTATTTCAACAACCTCACGCCCGGTGCCGGCACGCGCGGAGACGACCTCCCCACGAGGACTGCCAAAAAGATCGCCTTCGAGTGGCGAATTCCGAACGACAAAGACAACAATCAGTTGTTCGTGTTGAGCGACACTTCCGGCGATAAGGACTTCAAGCCGCCCATCAAGTCGGTGCTGGAGAAGGCGGTCTCCGAATTCTGCTCGACTAGCCGGGCGCAAGATCGCGTCGTGATCTATTTCGGCGGTCATGCGGTCGAAATGGATGGCAAAGCCTACCTGGTACCGGTGGAAGGCGAACCGGACGCCATCGGCACACTCATTCCGTTCGACGACATCTTCGCGAAGTTGAAGGACTGCAAGGCCCAGCAGAAACTGTTGATTCTTGATGTCTGCCGATTCAACACGCAGTACGGAGCCGCAAAGCCGGGCAGTGAACCGATGTCTCCCAAACTCGACGAGTTGCTTCACGCGGCTCCGCCTGGCGTACAGGTCGTCACGAGTTGCTCGGCCGGCGAGAACGCCCACGAGATCCAGGAAACGGGTAGCGAATTCCTGACCGCCTTTCGCGTCCAGGCCGATCGCGTGAAGGCCATGAAACAGCCACCGCCGAATCCGGGAGACCCGCTGCCGATCGCGCCGTGGATGGACTCCTTGAAAGCGTATCTGGGTGCGAAGCGCGACAACCGTATCGTGCAAACGGTGAAAATGGCCGGCGAGGAACCCAAAGCGGCGATCGACTACGACAAGGACGAAGCGCTCGCCGCGCGATTCGCCTGGGCGGATATTCCCAGGGGTGTCTCCCTCGACGACATCACCAAGGTGATGCAGGCCGCGTCCCTGCCCGGCATCCGCAAGGATCTGGAAATCCCGGCCAGTCTCGGCCAGGTTTACCCGTTCGATGCCGAGGTGATGAAGGCCTATGCTGACGACGGGATCGCCGACGATCAGATCCTCAAGGACCAAGCCAAATATCCGGTCCGCCACGCCACGCTCGAAGCGCTCCAGACGATCCGCGAGAAGTGGACCTTCGGCGAGAACGGCTTAAAGGAATCCTTCGAGGGCGACGTGGACGACAAGGCTCGGAAGAACGCTCTCGATGACCAGACCGGCCCGGCTCTCATCGAGTTGGAACTCAAGGACAAGATGGACAAACTCGAAAAGATCGCGGCGGAACTGCCCAACGAGAAGTCCAAGCGATGGCTGGCACTCTACCAGTACGCCAAGGCGCAGACCCAGTTGCGCTGGGCCTTCATCGAGGAATATCGCGGTGCGCTTGGCAAGATCCGTACCGACAGCCTGCCGAAGCCCGAGAAGGGCAAGGCCGCGGGTTATCGACTCGCGTCCACGGTCAAGATGACTAGCAAGAAGGACATTCAGGAAAAGGCCGAGGAGGCCCGCGAACTGCTGGCCAAGATGGCGGACGACCACAAGGGCACGCCCTGGGAGGTCCTCGCCAAGATGCACAAGAACCTGGCGCTCGGCTTGAAGTGGGAGGTGATCCCGGAAGCGGCGCCGCCGGAAGACGAGAAGATGGAAATGAAGCCGGATTCCGGGACCGGAACGACACCCGCGACGGCGGTGTCGTTCGAGAAGGTCTCGGCGGTCTTCCGTACCCATTGCTACACGTGCCACGGTACGCCGCAAATCCGTGCGATGATCGACCTGCGCACGCTCGAATCCATTGGCAAGAAACCAGGCTTGGTCGTGCCCGGGGACGCGGACAAGAGCGATCTGTGGGGCGCGATCATGTCCGACAGCATGCCCCCGCCCGACAAGCCGCGGCTGACGGCCGCCGAAAAGCAGGCCATTAAGGATTGGATCAATTCGGGCGCGAAGTGACGACGGGGAGGATCCACCGTGCGAACGGCCATTCGAAATCGAAGCGAGAACACCGTGGGCGAACTGCTCCGCCGGCTGGGCGTGCCGGCGTCGCGCGTTTGCCTCGACCCTCCGCCGGGCAAGGCGACCAAGCGCGATCTGCTGCGGATGGAAGGCCGGAGCGACAAGATTTACGAGCTGGTCGAACGGACGCTGGTGGAGAAGGCGATGGGGTTTCCCGAATCGTATCTCGCGATGGAATTAGGACGGATCATCGGTAATTTTCTCGAAGAATCGGACCTCGGTTTTCTCGGCGGAGCCGACGCGTTAACCGAATTGATACCGGACTTGGTCCGCGCGCCGGATGTCTCGTTCGTCTCCTGGAACCGGCGGCCCGAACGGACCGTTCCTCTCGATCCGATCAGCAAGCTGATCCCAAGCCTCGTCGTCGAGGTACTCAGCCCGTCGAACACGCGGCGAGAGATGGCCCGCAAACGATCCGAATACTTCCGCGCCGGAGTCGAAATCGTTTGGGAGATCGACCCCGCGTCGCGGAGCGCCGAGGTGTATACCGGACCGGACGATTCGACCGCGATCCCCGCATCGGGCACATTGGACGGCGGCGGTGTTCTGCCGGGGTTCAAGTTGGTCTTGAAGAAGTTGTTCGAGAAGCTCGAGAAGCCCGCCAATTCGGCGAGAAGGAAAACGAAGTAGTCCGTCACCTCATGTCGTTCCACCCCTGCATCTCGCTGGCCGCTTCCGCTACATTATCCGTTCATGCCCTCAGTCGAGGTTCTTGCCGATGCCGTTCGAGAAAGTCGAGTCGTCGCCCGATTTCCCCGCGTTGGAACGGCAAGTCCTGAAGTTCTGGGCCGAGAACGCCACTTTCGAAAAACGCAAGGCTCTCAATGCCGGCAAGCCGAAGTGGTCGTTCCTCGACGGGCCGATCACTGCCAACAATCCTATGGGCGTCCACCACGCCTGGGGCCGCACGTACAAGGACGCGTACTGCCGCTACTTCGCGATGGCCGGGCACGAACTGCGCTTCCAGAACGGCTTCGATTGCCAAGGGCTGTGGGTCGAAGTCGAGGTCGAAAAAGAACTGCGACTTAAGAGCAAGCGCGACATCGAGAGCCTTGTACCGGGGAACGTCGAGGCAAGCATCGACCGGTTCGTGCAGGCCTGCAAGGACCGCGTGAACACCTTCGCCCGCGTCCAGACGGACCAGAGCATCCGCCTCGGCATGTGGATGAACTGGGACGTGACCGACGCCGATTGGGCGAAGACGCCGGACGAGCGGAAGTCGTACTTCACGATGGCGGAGCGGAACAACTACGCGATCTGGAGCTTCCTCAAGAAGTGCTTTGCGAAGAAGCTGATCTATCGCGGCTACGATGTGATGCCCTGGTGCGGCCGCTGCGGCGTCGGCATTTCCGAGCAGGAAATGAAGGAAGGCTACAAGCTCGTCGAACACCGCGCGTGTTTCGTAAAGCTGCCGTTGCTCGATAAACCGGGTGAAAATCTCCTCGTTTGGACGACGACGCCGTGGACGCTGACGAGCAACGTCGGCGCGGCGGTGAATCCGAAACTGACGTACCTGAAGGTGAAGCTGAAAGGCGAGATCTACTACTTGGCGAAGGGCGTCTTCAAGCAGGACCGCATGGCCTCGTCGGGCGGCGACGAGGAGGATTCGACCGCGAAGAAGGGCAAGCGCGAGTGGCTCGACGGCGTGCCGAACCTGTCGAGCATCGAGCAGATGTTCAAGTCGAAGGCCGGCAAGGGCGAGAACTACGAGATCGTCGACGAAGTGAAGGGCGAAGAGATGCTCGGCTGGCGGTACGCCGGGCCGTTCGACGACCTGCCGGCGCAGCAATCCGAATACGGCTTCCCGGAGGAAGTCGCGAAGATCGTCAAGCAGAACGGCTGGTGCCCGGCCGTGACGGGGGCGGTCGCGCACCGCGTCGTCTCTGGCGGCGACGACGTCAGCGAATCGGAAGGGACCGGCATCGTGCACACCGCCCCCGGCTGCGGCGACATCGACTTCGCCTGGGGCAAGGCCAACGGTCTGCCGCCGATCGCGCCGATCGGCGACGATGGCTGCTTCCACAAAGGCTTCGGATCACTTGAAGGCAAAAATGCCGCGGACCCGGCAACGGCCGACGCGGTCTTCGAGGAGTTGAAGAAGAAGGACCGCCTCTTCGGCATCGAACGCTACGTCCACCGCTATCCGCACTGCTGGCGCTGCAAGACGGAACTGCTCTATCGCCTGGTGGACGAGTGGTTCATCGGCATGGGTGCGGCGTTCGATCCGGCGAACCCACAATCGCCGGAGGGCGGCTACAGCTTCCGCGCCGAGATCGCGAAGGTCACGACGCAGGTGACGTTCCTACCGGAAAGCCTCAACGGCCGGGCGCGCGAGCTGGACTGGCTCAAGAACATGGGCGACTGGATGATCTCGAAGAAGCGATACTGGGGCCTCGCGTTGCCGATCTGGGTGGACGAGAAGGATCCGACCGACTTCGAAGTCATCGGCAGCCGCGAAGAGTTGAAGGAGCGGGCCATCGAAGGCTGGCAGGAGTTCGACGGGCACACGCCGCACCGGCCGTGGGTGGACAAGATCGTCCTGAAGAACCCCCGCACCGGCAACCGGATGTTCCGCGTGCCGGACGTCGGCAACCCGTGGCTCGACGCAGGCATCGTGGCGTATAGCACGCTGCCCGCCGACTGGAGGCCGGCCGACTTCATAACCGAGAGTTTCCCCGGCCAGTTCCGCAACTGGTTCTACGCCCTGCTCGCGCTCAGCACGATGATGAGCGACGGCGAAGTTCCGCCGTTCAAGACGCTACTCGGTTTCGCGACCTGCAAGGACCAGTTCGGCCACGACATGCACAAGTCGGCCGGGAACTCCATCGAGTTCAACAAGGCGGCCGACGAGGGCGGCGAGATCAAGGATCCGAAGGGAGCCACAATTCCCTTCAACGCCATCGGCGCGGACGTGATGCGCTGGCTCTACTGCCGGCAGAACCCGGCGAGCAACCTGCTCTTCGGCCCAAAGCCGGCCGACGAAGTGCGGGCAAAGTTCCACTTGAAGTTGTGGAACTGCTACAGCTTCTTCGTGAACTACGCCATCGCGGACAACTTCGACCCGACGGCCGCGCAAGTGCCGGTGAAGGAGCGGCCGGATATCGACCGCTGGATTCTCTCGGATTTGCAGGGACTGATCCGCACGGCCCGCGAGGCGTTCGAGTCGTTCGACGTCATGCGCTTCGCGCTGGAGGCGGAGCGGTTCGTCGATGATCGGCTCAGCAACTGGTACGTCCGACGGAACCGCGACCGATTCTGGAGCAGCAACGCAGTCCTCGACGACGCGGGCCGGCGCGACAAACTGGCTGCCTACCAGACGATGCACGCGGTACTGACGACGCTTTGCCGGCTGATCGCGCCGTGCGTGCCGTTCCTGGCGGAGGTGATGTGGAAGAACCTCACTGCCCACGGACGTTCGTCCGCGGGCTTCGCACCGAGTGTGCATTTGTGCGATTTCCCGAGCGTGGATGAAACGCTGATCGACACGGATCTCTCCGACGATACGCAGGCTCTGCTCGACCTCATCACGCTCGGTGGCTCGGCCCGCAATCTTGCGAAGCAGGTCGTTCGGCAACCGCTCGCGGAGTTGCGGGTCTACACCGATTCGGATTCGGTCAAGCGGGCACTCCGGCGATTCGCGACGACGATTTGCGACGAACTCAATGTTAAGAGTGTCGTCTTGAGTGAATCGCCACTCTTGAAGGCGTCGGCCAAGATTCAGATGAAGACGGCCGGCGCGAAGATCGGCGCGAAGCGCAAGGAAGTCGACGAGGCGATGAAGACCGTCGCCGCCGAGGACCTCGCGAAGCGGTTGCGGGCCGGCCCCATCGAACTCGGCGGCGTCGCCCTCGACGCGAACGACATCGCCATCGAGTACACGGCCGAGTCGGGCTGGGCCGGCGTCGTCGATCGCGGCACGCAAGTCGCGATCGATGGCCGTCTCACGCCGGAGTTGCGGGCCGAGGGCCTCAGCCGGCACGTCATCCGCTTCGTGCAGGACGCACGCAAGAACGCCGGTCTCGACCTCGCGGACAAAATCGTTTTAAGCCTGACGTCGCCGGCCGAAGAACTGATGGCCGCCATCCGCGCGCATCGCGACGCCATCGCGGCGGCCGTGCAGGCGACGGCGTGGGTCGACGGGCCGATGACGGATCTGGGTTTCGCGACGACCGTGAAGGTTGATGGGATGGAGTTGATGATCGGACTTTCCAAACAAGGACTAGCCTGAAATGCTCGACTGGTGGTACGCCGCGTGGCCCAACGTCAACGGCGAAGATGAAAAGGCGATGGTCCTCACCGTTCGCCTCCTGACGGCCACGGCTCTCGGCTTCGGCATCGCGCTCGTGCGGACGTTTGCCCGTTCCGAGGGCCGGCCCGCGCCCGGGCTGCGCACCACGCTACTGCTCCTCACGGTGCTCTGCGCGCTCGTCACCGAGGTCATCGGTTCGAACATGGCCCGCGCGTTCGGCCTCGCCGGCGTACTCGCCGTCGTTCGCTTTCGAACCGTCATCGAAGACACACGGGACTCCGCCTTCGTCATCTTCGCCATGGTCATCGGCATGTCCGTCGGCGCCGGCTACATCAATACGTCGCTCGTCGGCTTCAGCGTCATTGCGCTCGTCGCGATCGGCGTGACGCAGCTCACCGGCCTTGCCACGAACGATGCGAAACTCACGATTCGCGTGAAGGGAAAGGAAACGACCGAGGCCGATATCAAGGCCATCCTCGCGCGGTCGTCCGCATCGGTCACTCTGGCCGGGGCCGACACCGTGAAGGAATCGGCCGAATCGGTGGACCTGATCTTTCGCTTTCGACCGTACCAGTACGCGGATCTCTCGAAACTCGTCGACAGCCTGCGCATCAAACCGGGCGTGGAGAAGGTGGCGTGGGAGTTGAAGTGACTCACGCGTGTTCCCGGCAGACGGGCCGCGCGACGGGCACGATCGGGATCACGCCGTACAATTTCCACCATCGTCGCACGAGTTCGGTCGCGAGGGCCTGGCACCGCCAGCAACGCCGGACGGAACCGTCCACTCGACGCAGGCATTCGGCTTCCCTCGCCGCCCCGTGGCTCGCAACATCGGCCGGTGAAACACCGCGGTTGGCCAATTCCGCTTCGATTCGAGATCGCGCCTCCGGTTCCAACTCGTCGCGCAGGACGGTGACGCGGTCCAGCAATTCTTCATTTTCGGCACGCTGCAACCAGGCTTGGAAGGCTTCGGGATAGCTGAACATGGGCACCGATGGGCCAAGGGAAATCGCATCGAGGTGGGGGAACTTCGGAACCCTCGACCGCGTCCCAGTGTTCATAGGGTAGGTCGATCGGTCGGGGTTTTGCTAGACCGATGCATTCCCTGTGGATTAGACTACACTATCAGCGGTTATCGCGGATCCACCGCGTGCTCACTCTCCGGAGTCCTCGAATGAAGCGTATCGTCGCAGGATTGTTCGCGCTCGGCCTGAGCTTTGCGGCCGGGTCGAACGCGCGGGCCGCCGATGCGGTGATTGCGCCGCAGACGCTCAGCATCAACAAGCATATTTCCGAGGCTTGGACGAAGGCCGGGATCAAAAAGCCGGCCGAAAAGGCGACCGACCTCGAATTCATGCGTCGGGCCTTCATCGATCTGATCGGCCGCATTCCGTCGTATGAAGAAGCGGTCGACTTCGATCAGGACAAGGCGGCCGGCAAGCGTGCCCGACTGATCAACCGATTGCTATACGCCAAGGAATACAAACCGAAGCGGAACGGCGCGACCATCAAACTGGATGACAAGAAGGAACTGACCTACCACTACGCCGATGAGTTCGCCGAACACTGGTCGAACATCTGGACCGTGTGGCTGCTGACGCGGACGGGCCACCCGCTCTATCGCGAGCAGATGCGCACTTGGCTGGAAGTGGAGCTTGGCGCCAACATCGACGCCAGCACCACGCCGTACGACGAACTCGTGACCAAATTGCTGACCGCGAAGGGCAAATCCAACGAAAATGGCGCGGTGAACTTCATCATTCACCACCTCGGCGAACCGACGCCGAACGAGAAGCAGAACGAGACCGGCAAGTTCGACGCCGTGCCCATCACGTCTCGCGTGACGCGATTGTTCCTCGGTATCCAGACGAACTGCACGCAATGCCACGACCACCCCTTCAATAAGGAATGGATCCAATCGGACTTCTGGGGCGTGAACGCGTTCTTCCGTCAGACGGTTCGAGACAAGACGCCGACCTCCGACGCCGACCGCCGCATGATGGCGAACCCGGTCCAGGTCGAGCTTTCCGACGAAACGAAATACAACACGAATTCGATCATCTTCTACGAACGCCGCGACGGGAAGCTGATGGCGACAAAGCCGAACTTCCTGAAGGACCTCGCCAAGGCCGAATCGGGCGAGACGGATACCAAACAGATCGATGGCAAGTCCGAGAAAGGCCGACGGGAAGCGTTGGCGGAATACGTGCTGAAGCACGACAATTTCGCCAAGTCCTATGTCAATCGGATCTGGGGGCACCTGTTTGGTCGCGGCCTGAACAAGGAGGCGAGCATCGACGACTTCGGTTCGCACAACGAAGTTATCCATCCGGAGTTGCTCGCCGACTTGGGCAAGAACTTCGCCGATTACAAGTACGACATGAAGAAACTGCTTTATTGGATCTGCTGCTCGGATGCCTATGGCCTCAGCCATGTCGCCAACAAGGACTATGTCGAAGCAAAGTATGATGCGTATTTCGCCCGCATGCCACTGAAGGCGCTCTCGCCCGAAGTGCTTTTCGAGGCGATCAGCACCGCGACCAAGTCGGAAGTCTACGCCGATGCCGATGCCCGCAAGCGCCAGCGGGACCAGTGGATGAACAAGCTCGTGCAGAATTTCGGCGACGACGAAGGGAATGAAATGACCTTCAACGGGACCGTCGTCCAGGCCCTTTTGATGATGAACGGCCGTGAACTCAACGACGAGGTTGGTCGGAACTCGCCGACCAACCCGGTCCGCCGGATCATCGCCAAGCACTCCAAGAATTCGGTCAATGCCGGTGCCGTGATCGAGGAACTCTTCCTGTCCACGCTGACGCGGAAGCCGACGCAGGCCGAAATGACGAAGATCACCACGATCATGAACAAGGGCGCGGTCATTGCGGGGGAATCCGCGAAGCCGGACGCCAAGCCGATGCCCAATCCGACTCCGGCTCCCAAGGGAAAGAAAGGGCCGCCGTCCATTGCGACGCCGACCGGTCCTCGTGCCGTCCCCGGTACCGGCCCGAACGATGTCACCTTCTATCAGGACCTCTTCTGGGCGCTCTTGAATACGAACGAGTTCATGCTCAACCATTGATCCCGATTGCGGAAACGTGAAACGGGCCGGGCAAATCGCCCGGCCCGTTTCACGTTGGGCCACTCGTTCACAGGTGGTCATTTCGCCGGTTTACGGAGAACCTTGCCCGCCAACACGTCCGGTTTGTGTTTCCCATCTTCGATCACCATCGTGCCGTTCAAGAACAGATACTTGACTCCGGTTGCGAGTTGGTGAGGCTTTTCGTAAGTCGCCCGGTCTCGATAGGATTTCGGGTCGAAAAGAACGAGATCGGCCTTGTGCCCGGCCTTGACGTATCCTCGGTCCTTCAGGCCGAGAATGTCGGCCGGTAAGCCCGACGATGCTCGGATGGCGTGCTCCAGCGAAACGGTTTTTTCCTCGATGGCGTAGTATCCGATCTTGCGGGCGAAGGTGCCGTAACTGCGGGGGTGCGGCACCGATGTATCGGCCACCTTCGCGCTGCCGTCGCTGGCCGTCGCGACCCACGGTTGCTTCATGTAGACGCGCACGTCCTCTTCGCTCATGCCGTGGTTGACGATCTGGGCTCCCCCGTTGGTTTCGATTTCGATCGCGATTTCAAGTACGGTCTTCTTCTCCAGATCCGCGATCTCGGAAAGCCGTTTGCCCTGCCAGGAACGATTCTTGGAGTACGTGGCGATCTGGATCGCTTTCCCGTCATCGCGTTCCTTCAGGGCTTTCGCCAGGTCGGCTTTGAGGGTCGGCCCGGTCTGCGGGTCGGAATAGCGGGCGACGTACTCCTTGGTCGAGCCTTCGCGGTATTTCGTGGGGACCACGGTGGCGCGGAGCGATGTGCTGCTCGCGGTGTAGGGGTATTGATCGGCGGTCACTTTTTGCCCGGCGGCGCGGGCTTGTTCGATGTGGGCCACGGCGCGAGCGGAGAGACCATAGGCGGCTCGGCCGCTAGCCTTGATATGCGAAATGTGCACCTGGCAACCCGATTCGCGACCGATCCGGATCGCCTCGTCGATCGCGTCGAGCAGGCCCGTGCCCTCGTTGCGAATGTGACTGGCATAATGCCCGCCGTGGCGTGCGGCCACTTTGGCGAGAGCGATGAGTTCGTCGGTCTTCGCATAGGTTCCGGGATTGTAAATCAGTCCGGTCGCCAGCCCCCACGCGCCATCCTTCATGGCCTTGTCGACAAGTTCTTCCATTTTCGCCTGTTCCATCGCCGTCGGGCGGCGGTTCGCGTTTCCCATCGCCGCGTCGCGCACGGAATTGTGCGGCACCTGATGGATCACATTCGCTCCGACGCCGCCCTTTTCGATGTCCGCGAAGAATTTACCGGTATCGACCGGTCCGCTGCCGCAGTTCCCGGTCACGATCGTGGTGACGCCTTGCACGGCGTAGCACCGGTTGTTTCGCAGCGACTTGCTCACGACCGCGGAATCGCTGTGGGTATGCAGGTCGATGAAGCCAGGGCAGAGAATCAGTCCCGCGCCGTTGATTTCGACGGCACCGGCCGGCGCGTCCACCTTGCCGACTGCCGCGATCGCATCGCCGCGGATCAGCACATCGGCCAGGACGGCCGGAGCGCCCGTGCCGTCGTGGACCATGGCCTGCCGAATGACGATGGCCGGGTCCGCCGCTGCCGCCGTGGAGGAAACGAACAGAATGATCAACAGACTTCGCATGATTCACCTCGCTGAAAAAAAATGCCCCGGCACGGTCGTGCCGGGGCATCGAAGGGACCGTGCTGGGGCTTACTTTGCGCTGACGTTGTAGCAGTGAAGCTTGTCCTGGTCGCGAATGTAGAGCTTTCCGTTGGCAATCACCGGATGCGGCCAGCTCGGCTTGCCGCTGGGTTCGGGGATCGCGAAACGGCCGTTCAGTTCAAAACCGCTCGAGGTGGCTTTCACGAGCGCAACCACGCCGTTCTGGTAGCGGAAGTAAATCATGCCATCGGCGGCGGTGACGCAGCCGGAACCATTGCCCCGTCCGGCCCCGGAGTCTTCAGCCCACACGATGCTACCGGTTTTGAATTCCACGCACGTCGGCAGACCATTGTTGTGACCACGGCCGAGATAAAGGTGGTCGCCCACGAGGACCATGCCCCCGTGGTGGTTTTGGAGTTCCTTGGCGGCGTGATACTTCAATTCCTTGGCCTCGAACTTATCGCCGGATTTGACGATTTCCAGCAAGGCCGAGCCGCCGTCCGCGTAGCCCGTCGAGCAGAAGACGAGATTGCCGCGCACGACGACGGTCGGGATGTTCGCGGTGCCGTTCATGACGCGGGTATAGCGCCACAGCAGTTTGCCGGACTTGGCATCGACACCAACGACACCGCCGGACTTGCCGAGCAGGTTGATGTACATGTCCACGCCGTCGATCGTGGCCTTGATCGGCGAGGAATAGCCGCCGGCACCGCCCGGATTCGGCACTTGGGCCTGCCAGATCACATCGCCGGTTTCCGCGTTGAATTTCACGATCGCGGCTTTGGCGGAGCAGGGGGTGCCGATAACCACGTCGCCATCGACCAGCACCGACTCGGAATATCCCCAGGCTTGAATGCTGCCGCCGAAGTCCTTGACGTAATTCTTGCGCCAGATTTCCTTGCCGGTCTTGGCGTCCAGGCAGAGGAGATCACCACCCATCGACACCGCGTAGAGCTTGCCCTTGGCGATGGTCGGCGTGCTGCGTCCGCCCTCATCGTATCCGACATTCGGTATATCACCGATCGGTGTGGACCAGGCGAGGCTGCCGTCTTTCTCGTTTCGGGCCCAAACATGATCGATACCGCCGGTGCCGCGTTTCTTGGTGGGATCGCCACCCTTTTTCCCCATGCCGTAGATGAGGCCCTCGGCCACCGAAGGCGTGCTGTAGCCGCCGCCAAGGCCGGAAACGGTCCAGAGCTTG
Source organism: Gemmataceae bacterium (assembly GCA_022842245.1). GTDB lineage: Bacteria > Planctomycetota > Planctomycetia > Gemmatales > Gemmataceae > Limnoglobus. The sequence goes on along the minus strand of JALHPZ010000014.1, from coordinate 66,316 downwards.
GTTGGTCCGGCCTCGGGCCATTTTTGCAGGAGGTTCTTCTCGGCGCTGACGCCATCGCGATGGGGGCCGCGCCATTGCGGCCAGTCGTCGGCCCGCGCCGTGGCCGCGAACAGGCTCAGTGCGAGCGGAAATGCGAGACGAATCATGAACTCGGAACTCCGAAGGGAAGATCGGCAGAACAGTCAGTTTAGGCGAGCGTACGATGTTCGCAAGGATGTCACTCGACATAAACGAATTCATTGAGGCGAAAGATTGCGCGCCGCGCGGGGGCGATCATCGCAGAGATAAGAACGATGAAGAGGTTCCCGCCGCGCATCGACAGCTCCGAAGGTAGGTTCGATCAAGTTTACCCTGTTTCCTCCAACGCTTCCATCATTCGTCGAACGACATCGCGGGGTTCGTCGGCGGTGGCCACGCAGGCACTCACGGCGACTCGTGTTGCTCCGGCCCGCACCGCCTCGCCGATCGTTTCCGGCGTGATGCCGCCGAGCGCGAACGCGGGGATCGAAGTGGCCGCGAAGGCCTCCCGAACGAAATCCAGACCTGCCAACCGATCGAACGCTTTGGTCGAACTCGGAAAGGTCGGACCCACACCGATGTAATCGGCACCATCGAGAACCGCGCCGCGAACCTGATCGGGGTCGTGCGTGCTGACGCCCACCAGCGCGTTCGGGCCAAGAATCTGCCGGGCGTCGTGAACGGTCAGGTCGTCCTGGCCGAGATGAACGCCATCGGCTTCGGCCAACTTTGCGATGTCGGGCCGGTCGTTGACAATAAACAGGACCTTGGCGCGACGGGTCCATTCCCGCACCTGCCGGGCGAGCCTGAGCAATTCCCGATCCGAAACTGTTTTTTCTCGCAATTGGAAAACCGAAGCGCCAGCGGCGGCCGCCTCGGCAATCGTCCAGTCGAGCGTCCCTACGCATTGGGCACCGGTCAGCAAGACGTAGATCTTCGCCGCGAGCAATGGCTCGTGTCTCGCGCCCGACTTCAAGACGACTTTTTCCAGCGTGTACGCCTGGTAGCGGATCGCTTCCGCTTCGCGGGCAAATGCCGCGCTTTCCAGTTTGCCGAATTCTTCGAGGCTGCGCAACGACTCCTGAAGTCGCTTGAAATTCACTTGCGCGACTTGTTCCGGCGAAGTTCGCGAGTATTCGCCGCTGGCGGCAATCGACGTGCCGACATCGCCCGGCGTGTCGCGGGATTCGAGGAGCAGGCGGGACGGCAGCAGTTCGGTGGCCGCCGCGACGCGATGGCGAAGCGATTTCAGCTCATCCGTCAGTATTCGATCGTTCCGGACAAAGCGGACATAGTCGTCGAGCACGCGCAGCGCTTCGCGGGCGCGGTTGAGGTTCGCGTCCAGAATGCGAACGGCGTCGGTTGCTCCAAGAGTGTCCGTCGGTCGGCCAGGCGCGAACGTCGCACTGGCTGGCGCTGGAGTGGATTCCGCTGCCATATTCGCGCCGATCAAACCGCGCTCGACGATGGCAGGCGAGGCGCCGTGCCTGTCCAGTGCCCGGGCAAAATCATCGTGGGAAACCATGACCGCGTAGAGGAGCAGGTCGGTCGTGAGATCGGGGTCGCCCCGGAGACGGATACCGTGCCGGCGCGCGGCGGTGAACAATTCCGCTTCCGATGGGGCCAACGTCTCCGGCAGGTTCGTGGCTCGGTTCCGCAGCGAAACCGCGTCGATTCCCATCCGGAGCAACAATTCAAACGGCCGCCCTTCATCGTCGGCCAGCAACGCCAGCACCCAATCCTGTAATCGTGGCCCAGCCGCACCCGCGACGGCGGCCCGTTGCACCGCCGCATGCGAGGCCCGTTCGACCGCCGGGCTGATCTCATGGCTCATTCGAAACGCCCAAGGTTACGAGAAGAAATACTCATCCTATTCGCCCAGTTTACCGGGACGAATTTCGCCGGCTTGCCCCGCTTGCCCCTTTGACCGGCACAGCCGCTACGGCCCGGTAGGAAATTGGGCTGGACCGGGAAACTCTCAACGAGCGAATATCCAGACCGGCCCCCGTGTTGGACGATGTGTAAGGGACACGCGCGAGGTGCGGGAGCCGATCCGCCGTACCGGCCTGTGAGTGGGGAGTCACGATGACCGCCCGATTGTTCCGTTCGCTCCGATCGGTCGCGCTTGCCGTCGGGATCCTGGCCGTGGCCGCCGGGACGGGGCGAACACAGGATGCCACGAAAGTCAAAGCCGAGACCAAACGGGAAGCGGGCAAGAAGGAACGCGAGAAGCAGGGACCGGCAGTTGTCTCGGATACAACGCTGAATCTGCAGGAATGTATCGCGATCGCAATGGATCGGCAGCCGAATATTCGTGCGGCCTACGCCAGCCTGCGTGCCACGGAAATTGGCACGCGTTCCCTGACGAAACTCGGTCCGATCGCGAAGTTGTTGTCGCCGGACTTACCCTACCGCAAGATGCAGGCGGAGCGCGGCGGCACGATCGGGCAGGCCGATGTGCTCAAGGTCCAACAAGAAACCGTCTATGATGTTACGCGCCTCTATTACACCTTCGTCTATGCCCGTCAGCAGGAATTGACGGCATCCGACATCATCGAACAGATGGAAGTCTTTTACGACATCGCCGACGAGTTGCTAAAGCAAGGCGCGCAACCGAACTTGAATCAATTTTCGCTCTTTCGTATGGAGGACGCGATCGCGGAGGTCAAATCGCCCCGCGTGACCGCCCGCACGGGTCAGAAAAAAGCCCTCGCGGCCCTGAAGGAGGCCATGGGCGTGGAGCAGTCGTTCTCGTTCATTCCGCGCGATACCGAACTGCCGATCATGGGTGGCACGGTCACGGAAGAACAAGTGGTTTCGTTTGCGATGTCCCGCCGACCCGAAATGGTACTCGCGTCGGCCGGTGTGGATGCGTTCCGACTTGAGGTATGCGCCCAGAACGCGGTCACACGACGCAAGCAGGTACCGACGCTCGCCTTCGGTAGTGACCTGCACGCTCGCTCGGTTCCGGCGGCCCACCGCAATGGCGAATATCGCCCCGGGGCGCTTTCGCCGGAAATGCCGCCGAACCTCGTCGGCTCGCGCGAAGACCGCGTTGCTCGTGCCCGAGAATACAGCAATCGGCAGGAGACGCTTCTCGAAAAGACCCGTAACCTCGTCGAACTGGAAGCCACGAACTCGTACCTCGACTGGCTGGCGTCGGTCGAGCGGCTAAAGATAGCCACCAAGCGATTCGAGAGCAGTCAGAAAATGGTGAAACTGTCCCGGGAGAGCGCGCCGAACATCCGCGATTATGGCCAGTTGATCTTGAATGAAGGCCTCGCGGCCAAGGCACAAGCGGATTACCTCGAGGCGGTCTACGAGAACATCAAGGCACTCACGACGCTCGAACGCGTGACGGCAGGCGGCGTGAAGCCGGATTTTCCCCAGAAATGACACTTCGTTGATTTCTCTCCCGGGAGGTGGGCTGTGGGACAGTGGATTCGGGCGGCTCTGCTCATCGCGTTCACCACGGGCGCGGGCATTTTCCAAACCCATACGCGCGCCTCGGCCGCCGATCCCATCAAGATCGGCATGGTCCAAAGCATGTTCCGCGACGTGCAGCCCGCCGTCATCTATGCGGTTGCTCGGCCCTTCCGAACGCTCATGGAACGCCAGACCGGGCTTTCCGGCGACTTCGACATCTGCCCCGACTGCGTGGCGATGGCCAAGAAACTCAACGATCGCAAACTCGAGGTCGGCGTGCTTCACGGCCACGAATTCGCCTGGATCAAGTCCAAGTATCCGGAACTTGAACCGATCACCATTGCCCAACCCCAAGGCGGCGTGGTTCAGGCCATGATCGTTGTCTCGGCCGACAGTGAAATCAAGAGTCCTGCGGAACTTGAGGGCGAAACGCTCTTGATCCCGCGAGGCTCGAAGGGCCATGTGTTCGTGTATCTCGACAAGATCCGCGCCGGACTGCCCAAAACCGCCCTGAAGACCGTGCCGAAAAATGGCCTGACCCCGGAAGAGGCCCTCAACGCCGTGTCGAACGGCGAACACGCGGCCGTGATCGTCGACGCCGCGAATTTCAGCTCCTACGCCGAACTGCAACCGGGTGCCGCCAAACGGCTCCGCATTCTCGCTCAATCCGAGCGTTTCCCGCCTTCCGTTCTCCTGACCCGTAAAGGTGCCCTTGCGGCGGCGACCCTCGACAAACTCCGCGATGGTCTCACGACCGCCCACAAGACCGCCACTTACAAGCCGCTCCTGATGATGTGGAACCTGAAAGGATTCGACTCGGTGCCAGGCGACTATAACGCCCAACTGGACCTCTGTCTGAAGAACTACCCGATGCCCGTCGCCGCCGCGGCCGTTACCAAGAAAATGGAATAAACCGAAGGATTCCGTTGTGAACACCCCCGCTTACGCGGGGGTGTTCCTTTTGGCGGCCACCGACATGGAAACGCGGGGCCACCTCGCTAAGATCGTGAGTCTTCCGGGAGGAGATTGGAAACGCGATGGCCGAAACGATTGAAACGGTATCGATCGCCGGCGAGGTTCGTGCTCGCTTTCTGCGCTACGCCATGTCCGTTGTCACCGGCCGGGCACTGCCCGATGTGCGGGACGGATTGAAACCCGTGCAGCGGCGCATCCTCTTCTCGATGTACAACGACTCCCGCCTCACCTTCGACCGCAAAGCCGCCAAGTCCGCCAAGATCGTCGGCGACGTGATGGGGAACTACCACCCCCACGGCGACGGCGCCATCTACGACGCCCTCGTCCGCATGTCCCAGGAATGGGTGATGCGCGTGCCGCTCGTCCACGGCGAGGGGAACTTCGGCTCCGTCGACGGCGACCCGCCCGCCGCTTACCGTTACACGGAAGCGAAACTGAGCAAATCGGCCGAGTACTTGCTCAACGAGATCGACGACGAGACCGTCGATTTCCGTGACAACTATGCCGGGAACAAGAAGGAGCCGTGCGTTCTACCTGCGCAGTTCCCGAACCTTCTCGTCAACGGTACCGCCGGCATCGCCGTCGGCATGGCCACGAACATTCCGCCGCACAACCTCGCCGAGGTGTTGCGCGCCTGCGTCTTCCTCATCGAAAACCCCGACGCCACCGTGGCCCTTTTGCTCGACAAGATCAAGGGGCCCGACTTCCCGCTCGGCGGCAAGATCATCACCGACCGCCCGACGCTGCGCAAGATCTACGAGGAGGGCACCGGCAGCATCAAGGTTCAGGGCGAATGGAAACTGGAACAACTGCCGCGCGGCCGGTCGCAGATCGTCGTCACGTCCATCCCCTACGGCGTGGACAAGGGGGCGCTCGAGAACTTGATCGGCGGCCTGATCGAGGACAAGAAGCTGCCGCAACTGTTGAGCGTCTCGAACGAGACGAACGACAAGGACGGCCTGCGGATGGTGCTGGAACTCAAGGGCGACGTCGATCCGGCGCTCGTGATGGCGTACCTCTACAAGCACACCGACCTGCAGAAGAACTTCGCTTATAACATGACTGCGCTCGTGCCCAGTGAGGATGGAAAGACGTTGGTCCCTCGCGACGGCCTGAGCCTCAAGGAACTCCTCCAGCATTTCCTCGACTTCCGCTACGAGACGGTGAAACGCCGCTTCGAGTACGAGTTGCGGAAGTTGCGTGCGCGCATTCACATCCTCGAAGGCTTCCGGATCATCTTCAACGCGCTCGACCGCGCCATCAAGCTGATCCGCGAGTCGAGCGGCAAGTCGGACGCGGCCGAGAAGCTGATAGCGGAATTCAAGTTGGACGAGGAACAGACGAACGCCATCCTCGAAGTGCAGCTCTACAAGATCGCGAAGCTCGAGATCAACAAGATCCTCGAAGAACTTCGCGAGAAGAAGAAGCGGGCCGAGGAGATTGAAGCGATCCTCGGCTCGAAGCGGCGGATGTGGACGGTCATTAAGAGCGAACTCGAAAAGCTGGCGGAGGAGTTCCCCGAGCGCCGCAAGACGCGGATGGCCAGTGAGGACGACGTGCTGGAGTTCGACGAGCAGGCGTACATCGTGAAGGAGAACACCAACGTCGTGCTGACACGGGACGGGTGGATCAAGCGTGTTGGCCGGCTGGCGAGCGTGGAGAGCACGCGGGTGCGCGAAGGCGACGCCGTCATCGCCGTCGTGCCGGGGAGCACGCTGGACCACGTGGTGCTCCTGGCGGACGACGGCACGGCGTACACGATGCGGATCAACGAAGTGCCGGCGAGCAGCGGCTACGGCGACCCGGTGACCAAGTTCTTCAAACTTGCCGACGGGGTGCGCGTGATCGGTGCCGTGACCACCGACCCCCGCTTCACGCCGCCGGACAAGGACGTGGAGCGCGGCCCGCACCTCTTCGTCGCCACGTCGGCCGGGAACGTGCTACGGACGCCGCTGGCCGCGTTCCGCCCCGAATCGACGAAGGCCGGCCGCCGCTACGCGAAGCTCGACGACGGCGACAAGGTCGTGCTGGCGACGCTGCTCGGCAAGGAAGAGAGCGTGATGCTCGCGACGCGCGAGGGCTACATCATTCACTTCAAGATGGACGAGGTGAACATTCTCGCCGGCGTCGGCAAGGGTGTCATGGGCGTCAAACTGAGCGACGACGACGTTTGCATCGGTGGGGCGCTGATCGGCGGCAGCCGCTTCGACGGCATCGAAGTGGAGCAATCCAACGGCAAAACGGAGCGCTACGGTCCGCAAGCGCGCCGGATTGTCGGCCGCGGCGGCAAGGGTGATGAAGTGGTGAAGCGCCTGAAACACGCTCGCGTCATCCCACCGCCGATCGAACTTGTGAACTGGGACGAGATCGAAGGCAAAAACGGCAAGGTGAAGGGCAACGGAACTCTCTTCAATTAAAATCCACGAATAAAACGAATAACACGAATGAAATCAATAATCGGCATTTCCGAATTCGTCGAATTCGTCTGATTCGTGGTGATGAATCTTTTTCATGCGAGCACCATGAGCGCACTGCCCGCCCCGAAATCCCGCTACACCGCGTCGCACGACATCCAGGTCCTCGAAGGCCTCGAGCCGGTGCGCGTGCGGCCGTCCATGTACATCGGCAGCACCGACTCCAAGGGGCTGCACCACCTCGTGTGGGAAATCGTCGACAACTGCGTCGACGAGTATATCAACGGCTACGCCGACACGATCTCCGTCACGCTTCACAAGGGCGGCGACTCGATCACCGTGCAGGACAACGGCCGCGGCATTCCGGTCGACAACCACCCCAAGTTCAAGATCTCTGGCCTCGAACTGGTGCTGACGAAACTGCATGCCGGCGGGAAGTTCGGGAACAAGGACTCGAACTACTTCTACTCCGGCGGCCTCCACGGTGTCGGCGCGTCGGTCGTCAATGCGCTCTCGAAGAAGCTCGTGGCGACAGTGCGCCGCGACGGGTACGAGTACCAGCAGAAGTACGCGAAGGGCATCCCGCAGTCGAAGCTCGAGAAGATCGGCCCGTTCCGCGGGCATGGCACCATCATCCACTTCCAACCGGACGACACGATCTTCCGCAACACGCACTTCGACGCCGACGTCATCCGGCAGCGGCTCGAAGACATGACGTACATCCACAGCGGATTGACGGTCCACTTCAAGAATGAGATCACCGGCGAGTCGATCGAGCTGAAGAACCCGGACGGCCTGCCGGCGTTCCTGGCGAAACTCGTGGCCGACGCGCAGAAGCCGACGGTCACGCCCACGGCGTTCCACGCCAGCCGGACCACGGGCGAGCGCATCGAGGTCGCGCTCCAATGGACGCAATCCACCGACGAGACGTTTCGCAGCTACGTCAACGGCATCCGCACCGCCGCCGGCGGCACGCACGAGAACGGCCTGAAGGCCGCCATCCGCAAGGCGATCAACAACTACATCGAGACGCACGACGAAGCGAAGAAGACCGTCAAGGCCGTGAAGATCACGGCCGAGGACATCCGAGAGGGTGTGGTCGCGATCCTCTCAGTGTTCGTGCAGGAGCCGCAATTCCAGGGACAGACCAAGGAAAAGCTCAACAACGCGGAACTGGAATCGGCCGTGGACGGCTTCGTGAGGCCGGCACTCGAGGCGTGGCTGAACAACAATAAGAGCGCGGCGGACGAGATCATTTACCGCATCTTCCTCGCGGCGCAGGCACGCGAGGCCTCGCGCGAGGCAGCAAAGGAAGTGAAGCGCAAGGCCCCTGGTACGCGGCGCGGTTCGCTCCCCGGCAAGCTCGCCGACTGTAAATCCGGCGACCTGGAGGAGAGCGAACTGTTCATCGTCGAAGGCGATTCCGCCGGCGGGAGCGCGAAGCAGGGGCGGAACAACAAGACACAGGCCGTGCTGCCCTTGCGCGGCAAAATCCTCAACGGCGAGGAACTCACCACCGGCAAGGTGATGCAGAACAAAGAACTCTCGGACCTCGTGAGTGCCCTCGGCACCGGCGCCGGCGAGAAGTTTCACTACGACGGCCTGCGCTACGGCAAGATCATCCTGCTGATGGACGCCGACGCTGACGGCTGCCACATTGCCACGCTGCTATTGGACTTTTTCTTCCGCCACATGATCGAGCTGATCCGCAAAGGGCACGTCTACATCGCCCAACCACCGCTCTACCGCATCGATGTCGGCAAGGAGACGCACTGGGCGAAGGACGACGAGCACAAAGAGGAAATCCTCGCCGGCCTGCGGGCGAACGCGAAGGTGGACATCACGCGGTTCAAGGGGTTGGGCGAAATGCCGTTCCGCGTGCTGGCGCAGACGACCCTCGACCCGAAGTTCCGAAAGCTGCTGAAGGTGGAGATCAGCGAAAACCTGGAGGCCCACAACACGTTCAAGGACCTGCTCGGCGGCGACGCCGAGCCTCGCTACGAATTCATCATGCAGAAGGCCGACCTCGCGACGGCGGACGAGTTGGACGTATGACGATTTCCGAAGTCCGGTCACGACTTCGGAAATCGGGGCAAGTTCGACGTCCGAAGTCGTGACCGGTCTTTGGAAATCGAATCACTCCGCCTTCTCGACGATGATCGTGTGCGCCACGGGCATCTTCGGCAGGGCGGCCCGCACGGCCGCGTGGTTCGCCTCGTCCTTAGCCCAGAGCCGCTCCCGGATCTTCGTCGTCGCAGCCGCGATCTCCGCGTCCTCCTTCGCCAGCCCGGCGAGAAAACGATGGTTTGTAATGACCTGTTTGATCATGAAAGTCTGAAACAACTGCTGATTCGCGATTGCCGCGTCGACCTTCAAAAACGGCGCGAGCAGCGGGTGGTTCTGGAATTCCGCGGCGAGGTTGATCCCTTTCTCGAGTTCGTCCTTCGCGAACGTGCGCGATTCGGCGCCCCAGGTCACTTTCAGCTTCGCGGCTTGGGCGTTCTTGACCGTCAGGGTGTACCGGTTCAATTCCGGGTTGAAGGGCACGAACGGTGAAATACTGCGAGTGCCGAAGGTCTGTTTGGCGTCGCCGGTGAAGCCGAACGGCAAACGGGAACTCTCGACAACGACCTTGCCGCCCTCGGACTTCATGACCTTATGGCCACCGGTCGCGGTCGAGGCGCCCTGGAAGTCGATAGCGATGCCGCCGAGGTCACCGTCGAACTTCATGGCTCGGAGGAACGCGAACGCCATCACGAGTTGCCCGTTGGCGTCGGGGTGGAATCCGTCTCCACCGCAGACATGGTACCCCTTGCCGAGCTTGTCGTCGGCCTGCGCCTTGCGCATGGCGTCGATCATCGCGTCGTAGACGTTGGCGAAGGGCATCTCGGCAGCATCGGCCGTCTTCTTGGCGATGTCGCGCAGCTTTGCGAGTGTCGGATTGTACATCTTCGAGCGCGCCGTCACGGTTTTGCCATCTCCTTCGCGACCGAAAAAATGGTCGTCCACCGCGCCAGGCGAGCCGACGATCACCTGCACGCCGGCCGCCTTGAGCTTTGCCACGATTTCGACGAGCGGCTTTTCGTATCCCTGGCCGATCGAGTCGGTGAAGGGCTGGTAGCTCCCGTCGTTCATTCCGTAGCAGAGCGTGACGACATCGGGCTTGAACGGCATCAGGTCGTTGTCCATGCGGGCGAGGAACCCGCTCGCGCGTTCGCCGCTCCAGCCGAACTGCGCGATGCGCGCGTCGAGGTCCGGGTGGCAGGCCGTGAGGTAATCGGCCATGAATCGGCTATAGAGGCGCTGTTCGGTGATCGAATCACCGACGATGGCGACGCGGACACCCTTTTTCAGCTCGGCCCGGCGCGGGGCTTGTGCAGTTGCCGTACTGACGAACAGAATCGATGCGACGATGACCGAACAGTAATTCATGAAGCGGACTCCGCTGATGGGTTCAATCGCTAGGGTTGGGAAAGTGTAGGTATTCCAGAACGCGGTGAGGTTCAAGCGCAAGAAAAACCGATCCGGCTCGGCCGGATCGGTCGTTCGGCTCCGCAGGGAAAGTTAGGGGGTTGCGCCGGGAACACCGGTATTGCCCCCGCCGCCGCCGGGCGCTCCGGTCGCGGCCATCGGGAGTTCAATGCCGTAGACCGGCACGTTTCGCATCGAGCGAACCCACATTTCGGCGAAATGCTTGAAAGCGGCTTCGTCGATCTGGTCGGACTTCTGACGGTCCATGAGATTGAAGCACTTGCAGAAGGTCTTGAGAACGACCTTTTCATCGAGCCGCATGTCGCGCGGCATGCGGCCGAGTTCGCGGTAAAAGTTCTTCATGCCGTCCATCTGGCTCCGCGAGAGATAATAGACAAGCGCCCAGGACGTGGCGTCGGCCTTCGACTGGAGACGTTCCTTGGACATGCGAAGGTTCGCTGTGACGTTTTCAGGTGTCCCAGCGGCCCCTCCCGCCCCTCCTCCAGCCATGGGAGATTCTCCGCCAAGCGGTCCGGCACTGCCCGAAGGGCTTCCGGCATTGGCACCACCCGGAGGCGGCGGTTGCATCGGGCCGGGAAATCGACCACCCATGGGTCCCATTGGAGCCATCGGACCACGACCAATTCCTGCACCTCCTGCAGTGGCCTGTGGACGAGGCGGCGGTGGATCGATATCCGATCCGGACAGCGCGGCTTCGAAATACCGGTCCATGAGTACGTTTCGAAGGAGAACTTCGGGGATCGGATGAAGCGCTTTGGTCGAATCCAGTTCGCGATAAGCCCGATGCTGAACGTAATTCGGCGCGCCATAACCGTAAGCCAAACCCACCACCATCATATCCGTGCCTTTGGAGTCTTTCGCGTAGACCGGACCCTTGGGATGCTGGAGGAAACTCGCCAGCCCGGATTCCAGCCAGCTGGGAAGTTGGACGTTTCGGGGAAGCACGCCCGATGCGAAATAGAGTTGGCGAGTGGCCTCGCGGCTCATGGCCGAATGATCCATCTCCTCTTCCAGGAGTTTGTCGACGAGGGCCAGAGTCATCATACGAGCCAACTCGGCAGGTGGTTGCTTCTGACCTCCCGAAGGCGGGATACCTTTGAGAAGCTCGTCCCGGCTCCAGCCGTTCTTGTAAGAAGCTCGGGCCATGTCCTGGAATGCGGCTCCGAGCTGATCGGTCCGTTCCGGCGAAAAGACGAGCAGGTCGTGCGCCGGGGAATAAAACGCGTCGGATTGCATTGGAAGCCCGTCGAGTTTTTCCCGGAGCGACGGCATGTCGGTCACGCGATCTGCGAGTACAACCGTGAACGGTTTGTCGGGGATCGTCGGCGACAGACCCTGGAGGGCGTGCCAGAGGTAGAATGCCTTGAAGTTGCGTTCGAGCGAATTCAATCGGCGATCGATGACGGCGGGGTTGATCTGCCGTTCGCCCCAATAGACGATGGAGTAATGCTTGCCGGTCTTCACGGCTCCGGCCGAGAGCCGGTTCCGCCAGTCTTCTGCGTCGTTGGTCGCGGGCAGCGCCATGTCGAGCATCGGAGCGATCCGGCCCCAGATTTCCGCGAACTTCGCGACTTTCTCAGACGGTTTGCGATTCGGATCGGTTTTCAGCACTTCCAATAATTTGACGGTTTCGTTTGCGTACGTGAACGCTTCGTCGACCATTCCCAACATGAGAGCGTCGACGGTCAGTTCATAGATCGGCTCGAACTTCCGATCCGTCGACCACTTGCGATAGCGTTCCTTGATGGGCGTTTCGAGCGACGGTTGGTAGCCCGAATCCTTCGCGAGGTCCGCCGGTACCTTTTTGATCTGGACCGACGTGTTATCGCTGTAGAGATAGGTCAGACCGTATTTGGTGCGCATCGCGTACCAAGCCGGATTCGTTTCGTTGTTTCGCCGTTTATCCGGGTAGAACAAACGGACATTAATGGAGCGGAAGGGAGCAACCACGTGGATCGACTTCGCTTGGTCGACGGTGCTGCCCGCGCCACGACCGGCAGTTCCCATGGGCCCCATCGGCCCCATCGGGCCAAATCCGCCGACTGGGCCGCCGGCACTGGCACCCGATCCACCCGCGCTTGGGCTTCCTTCTCCTTCTCCACCGGGGGAGAGGCCGGGATTACCGCCGACGGGAGCCGACGCTCCGCCGGCATCGAGGATGACGCGAATGACGAGGTAACCGGGCGCGGTCACGTCGTTCGCGTTTTGCGCGGACACCGCACTCGTGGCCGTGAGGGCCAAGCCGAGTCCGAGTAGCCATCGACGCATGACCAATCTCCCAAGGAGGTCCCGGTCGAGACCGGGGTGTCTTGTCCACATCCTATCCGTTCCCATGGCTTTTCCAGCGGAACGGTTCGGGAATTCGGTAACGGTTACGCGCCGGCGAAGGCCGGAACGACTGCGGGCACTTTGGCTTCATCGAGCAATTTCAAGGTGGCGGGGCGGTTCGTTTCGCGCCATCGCTGCAAGGCCTCGAAATTTGGAGAGTTACCAGGCGAGTTGATCTTCTCGAGTGGAAGAAGAACACGTTCCGTCAGGACGGTTGCGAGGGATTCGAACTTCGGGCGATACTTTCCGGCGTTCGGGACGCGCTGCATGTCCGCGAGTGCCGTGATGATGTGGCTACCCACGACTTTCCACGGTATCGATTTATCCTGGGAGTTCCCGGCCTTCTTTCCGGCGAAATTCGCCACGCCCTGTGCGATGCAATCGCACAAGGCGTCGACGTTCACGTCCTTGTAATCGTGAAGGTTGCACAGCCCGACCGTTGCGGCGGCGATTTCGTCGTTGCCCGGCGCGGTGGTGATGGACGCATCGCCAACCGCGATTTTTGCGAGCGTGACGATCGGATAGACGGCCTTCCCGGTCTGCGCGTCGACGAATTGCGGGTAGCGCACTTGCGAAAGGGCGCGGATCGCCGCGCGGCGGAAATATCGGATCACCAGTTGCTGTTCGGCCGAGACGGTATTCGCTTGCAATTGCCCGACCGGGATCGTCGGGCCCTTAGGGTCGCCGGCCTTGGGTGAGGGGGCCATCGGAGTTGGGGGCGATGCCGGGGGCGGGGGCACCGGGGCGGCCGGCTGGCGTCCATACGGCTTCGTCCGCGTGATGATCGATTCGAGGGCCGTGACCAATTTGACCATTTCCGCGTCTTTGATCGTGTGGATCATGTACTTCGCATCGTCCCGCAGGATCGGATTGAACGCCGCGATCAAGCCTTCGGCCGCCCTGATGGCATAGACCAGCACCTCGGGATCCGTATCAGGATTCGACAGCAATCCGAGTATTGTGGGGTAGAACGCGGGTGCTCCCGATTTGGCCGCTTCGGCCATCATGCGAGCCGCGTTCACTCGATAAATGGCTGGCACCGCCGGGATGGGGTCGCCGGCCTTGGCTGGTTTCGGATCCAGGATCTCGCGGATGGCTTCATCCATCGCGACGCCGAACCAGACGATGTAGTCCGCCTGGTCGATCGAGAGTTTACGACCCCACGTCGGCACCAGAAAGAATCGCTTGGCTTCATCGAATCGGGATTCGAGCGTGAGTTCCGATGGCACGGGCCGAAGGAAGTTGTTCGTGGGTTCCGGCGGGGAGTAGTATTTTTTGTCGGTCAGGGCGTAGACCAGTTCGCGGGCCATTGCCTGCATCGAGTCCATGTGTAGTTTGGTCGGCTTCTTGGTCGCCGAATCGAGCACGATCAGTTTGCCATCGCGCAGGTCATTCGTGGTGACACGGACGTTACCGAGGCTGATGGTGGACGGGAGTTTGAGTTGGAAGCTGTCCAGCGGCACAGGGCGCCGGGGGGCCGATGCCGGTGCCGTGGCGACCGGCGCGGGTGGTTGCGGCTTGGCCGGAGGCTGAGCCGTGGCCGACGGACCGACGACAGCCATCACGAGCAGGAAGAAGGCAAGGGCGGACGGAAGTGACTTCATGGATCGAGGCATCCGCAAGACGGCGTATCGGCGAGATACGGGTGAAGATGTAACGGCGGGCGGATCGGGACGTTGGCGATGACCCGCACCAATAATCAGGTTATCAGCGATTCGCGCCGCTTGCAAGCATTCTGCGGCCGGACCCGGGCGGAGGAGGGGTGCCGGGGGCGGTCGTGCGGAAAGTGCGATTGTCGCCGTGCGAAGAATTGGTAACTTGTAAGGATCGGGCCGTAGCGCAGCTTGGCTAGCGCGCTTGCTTGGGGTGCAAGAGGTCGGGAGTTCAAATCTCCCCGGTCCGACTCGAAAGAGCCTCCGGCGATCTGTCGGAGGCTCTTCGCGTTCCCCACATCTCGATCGGTGCAAATCGGTCTCGCACATTTCCACCCGTTCGGGTATCTGTGCCGTCCTACCGTGACCGGAGGGAGTCGGTTGACGCGACGCGACCTCTCGCTCGTTGCGGCGGCGTTCCTGGCGTATTGCTGCTTCGCCACGTTCGTGCCGCCGTTCGACGACGAATTCTATTACTGGTGCTGGTCCGAATCGCTGCAACTCAGCTATTACGACCACCCGCCGATGACGGCGTACCTGATCCGTGCCGCCACGACCGTGTTCGGAAATTCCCTCTTTGCGGTGCGACTGCCGGCGTGCGTGTCGACCGCATTCGTGCTGGCCGTCGTCCTCGCGCTGAGCCGGCCGAAGCGCGTCGCGCCGTGGCTCTTTGTCACGCCGTTGTTTAGTTTTGGCGCGGTCATTGTCACGCCGGATACACCGCTCCTGATGTTCTGGGCAGCGTACGTCTTCTGGCTCGTGAAAGTCCACGAACGCCTCGATGTCGCCACCCGCGATGGCGGCATTCCGCTGCACCTGTGGCTAGTCGGCGGACTCATTCTCGGCTGCGGTGTCCTTGGCAAGTACACCACCGGCCTGGCCGTGCCCGCCGGTTTCCTCGCGTTTCTGCTCGCGGGTCGGATGAAGTCCTGGATCGCCGGGTACGTTCTCCACGGTCTGGTCGCGTTCCTCGTCGCATCACCGATTCTGATTCACAATATCCGCCACGACTTTGTGCCGATCCTCTATCAGTGGAAGCACTCGATGGGGACGATCGATCCCAGCGTGAAACGCTTTGGCGAGTTTATCGGCGTGCAAGTGGTACTGGCAGGTACGATGCCGTTCGTGTTGCTGCCGTGGGTATTGACGAACTGGCGGCGGCTGGCGGCCGAACCGCGCCTGCGAGTCTGCCTGTGTCTCTACGGTTTCCCGATCCTGTTCTTCCTTTACAAGGCGACGCGTGGGCCGTTGGAGGGGAACTGGGCGCTCGCCAGTTATATCGCATTCTGGCCGCTGGCGGCGGACTGGTACGAGGGTGCCCGGCATCGTCCGTTTTGGCGCTGGGCCATGCCCGCGTCCTTCCTGGTGCCGGCGCTCGCCATGACCTATGGCGTGATCCACCTTGTCAGGCCGCTGCCCTACCCGCCGCCGATTCAGGACCGCATCCTTCGACAGGCCGAAAAGTACGAGCTTGCGAAACGCATCAAGGCCGACTGGGACGCGCTGCCCGAAAAATTACCGGTGTACACAGACACCTATCAGTGGGTGGCACTGTTGCGATTCTGCGGCGTGGACGCGAGGCAGATCGACGGCCTGACGCGACCCAGCCACTTCACGCAACGCCGGGAACATTTCACCGATTCGCCCCGCGGCTACCTGCTCTGGGATGGCGACCCGTGGCATCTCCTGCCGGAGAATCCCGATCGCAAGCGCCTGCCGATGGATCGCATCGCGGAGCCGACCATCGTGAAGGTGTACCCCTTGCACGTGCGCGGAACGCTGGTCGCCGGATATATCCTGTGGAGATACGAGACGATTACGGTAACACGGCAACCCGGAACACCCTGACATGTCCTGCGCGACGTGAAACCGAACCGCACCGGTTCAGGTTCGATCGGAAATGCCCGAGGGAACAGGTTTGATTAATTCGGCTTGTGACCGCCCTTCGGTTTCTCCTTGAACGGAATGTTCCGGGAACGGAGGTACTCTTCGAACTTCGGCTCGCTCGTCGTTTTCAGGACGTTCAGCGCGAGATCCCATAATTCCCGGTGGGTCAGGTTTTCCCCGGTCCGTCGATTGAATTCGGCCACCATGTTGTCGAATTCCGGCGAATAGGGCAGCCGGTCCCGGCTGCGCATCGTCGGTGAGAGCGCCTCGCGGTACAGGAGGAAGACGAGGATTTCCCGTTCGTTGACCTCGCGGAGCGAGCTGTTGACGTCGTCGTTCATGATCGAAACTCAAGCGTTTGTCACTGCCCCGCAATCACGTTACAAGAAAATCGACCGCGCCACAACTCCCGCGCGGAGTCCAGCGAAACTTCCTCGGCCGTAGGATCCCCCGGAGCCGTTTCTTGTTTCGATCACGGAGTTCCGCTATCTTCCTACTGATCGGTGCGGGGATGCCATGACGGACGGTGTGGAACAATCGCTGTCGGCCGCGGTGGAGGCGTTGAATCGCGCCCGGAGAGTCGCGGTACTTTCGGGCGCCGGCGTTTCTGCCGAGAGCGGCATTCCCACCTTTCGCGCCGCGGATGGGCTTTGGGAAGGCCACCGGATCGAAGACGTCGCGACCCCGATCGGTTTTCAAAGAGACCCCCGGCTGGTCTGGAAATTCTACAACGCCCGTCGCGCGAATGCCCGGTCGGTGAAGCCGAATCCGGGGCATCTCGCTCTCGTCGCGATGGAGCGGCACTGGGTGGGCCGCTTCGCCATCGCGACGCAGAACGTCGATGGGCTTCATCAAACGGCCGGGAGCCGAACGGTCTACGAAGTCCACGGCAGCCTGCGGCGGACGCGGTGCACCCGTTGCGGCGAGATCCGCGACCGGGGTCTCGACCCGCTGCCGGACCTGCCGCAATGCGAGGGTTGCGGGGCGATGCTCCGGCCCGATATCGTCTGGTTTCACGAATCGCTGCCGGAGGATGTCTGGTGGAATGCCCAACAAGCGGCCGCGGAGTGCGATGTGCTGCTGGTGGTAGGTACCTCCGCGGTCGTGTATCCCGCAGCCAGTCTGATCCCGATCGCCCAGCAGACGCGCGATCCCGGTGCAACCGTGATCGAGTGTAACCTGACCCGCACCGATGCGAGCCAGATGGTGGACATTGGGTTGTATGGACCGTCGGGCATCATCCTGCCGACTCTTTGCCAACGATTGGGAATCGAGGTTCCATGACCGCGCAACGACTAGACGGAAAGGCGCTCGCGGCCACTATGCGGGGCGAAATGGCGGCGGAGGTGGCGGCGCGCGTCGGGCGCGGACAACGGCCTCCCGGTCTCGCCGCGGTTCTCGTAGGCGAGGATCCGGCCAGTCAGACCTACGTCCGCAACAAGCGGAAATCGTGCGACGAAATTGGGATGGCGAACTGGCTGCACCACCTGCCGGCCGATACGACAGAACAACAACTCCTCTCCTTCGTCGAGTCCTTGAACGCCGACCCGGCCGTTCATGGCATTCTCGTGCAGCTTCCCCTTCCGAAGCAAATCCGCGAGGAAACCGTGATCGCCGCCGTCACGCCGATGAAGGATGTCGATTGCTTCCACCCGGACAACGTCGGGAGGCTCACGACGGGCCATCCGCGATATTATCCGTGCACCCCACACGGCGTCGTGCAACTGGCGACGCGGAACGGAATCGCGTGGGCGGGGAAGAACGTCGTCGTGCTCGGCCGGAGCAACATCGTCGGGAAGCCGCTGGCGCTGATGCTGATGCAGAAGCCGACGGCGGCGAACCCGGCGGGCGGCGACGCCACCGTGACGGTTGCGCACACGAAGACGGTCAACCTGCGGGAGATCTGTCGTCGGGCGGATGTCATCGTGGCCGCCGCCGGCCAACCGGGTTGCGTGACGCCCGATATGGTGTCTCCCGGTGCCGTCGTGATCGACGTCGGCACGACCGTCGTCGACGGGAAACTCCGGGGCGATGTGGACCCCGCCGTCGGGGAGGTCGCGGGCTGGCTCTCTCCCGTGCCCGGTGGGGTTGGACCCATGACCATCACGATGCTACTCTACAACACGCTCCGGGCGGCCGAACGGATCGACGGGTAATCGGGACGCACCCATGAACCTGAATCTGACCACCTTCACGCGCTATGGCTTGAACGCCCTCGGCGTGCTTGGCGTCTCGGTCGCGCTCTACTTCGGGTCGTCGATCTTCATCCCGCTCACGATGTCCGCGCTGCTCGCGGCGCTCCTCTACCCCGTCGCCTGCTGGCTCAACGAAAAAGTCCGCCTTCCGTGGTTCTTCGCCTGCTTCAGTTCGATCATGATCCTAGTACTGATGGCCGGCACCGTCTTCGCCATCGCCGCCGTCTCCATCCCCAAGTTCGTGAACCAGTTGCCTACCTCGGAGTACGGCCCGAACGGCTGGGAGAAAAAATACGAGGACATGGCCGAGAGCTTCAGCGCGATCATGCCGAAGAGCTTCGCGAACGTGATGCCGCTCAAGGCGAGCGAATCGAACATCTACAAGAGCATCAAGGAACTGTTCACTCCGAAGAACGTAGCCGACTCGATCAAGGAAATCGTCGCGGTGGGCCTGCGCCAGATGGCCGAAGTCCTGTTGATTCTGTTCATCGTGCTCTTTCTGCTCATGGAGGCCGAGATTCTCGCGAAGAAGGTGCGCGCCATCTTCGGCACCGCCGGGGACACGCAGCACCGTGTCACCAAGGCGCTCGCCGCCATCGCCGAGTCGATCCGCGTCTATCTCTACTGGCGCACCTTGGTGAACTTCGGCCTCGCGGTCTTCCTCGCGGTCGTCTATCGCGCCCTCGGCCTCGAACAGTACGCGCTCTGGGGCGTCATCACCTTCGTCTTCACCTACGTGCCCTACATCGGAACGGTCGCCGCGGGATTTCTGCCCATTCTCGAAGCCATGATGCTGGGCCAGCCGATGATCGGACTGTTCATCGCCGTCTTCTACGCCGGCATCGTCACCTTCGAAGGCTACATCATCATTCCGCTTGTTATGGGGCGGAGCATGGACTTGAACGCGACCACGGTCATGGTCGCTTGCCTCTACTGGCACCTCGTCTGGGGGATCGCCGGGCTGTTTCTCGCCATGCCGCTCATGGCGTTTCTGAAGGAAGTGCTCCTCCACGTGGACGGGTGGGGGGCATACGGCGATTTGCTCAGTTCGGAAAGCAGTCCGAAAGCCAATTCTCCCGCTTCTGGTCCCGAACCCGAGCCGATCCCCTTGAAAGTCGTCGACCTCGATGCGACGATAGTCTTGGATAGCCCCGCCGACGCAAAGACCCCGACCGGCGCAAATTAGCACGGAGGCCCCATGCGACGATCTCCGTACGACGACTGGCCCAACGTCCGCCGCTTCCACGGCACGCCGCGCCCGGCCGAATTCGACGGTAACGATTACGACCGCGCCGACCGCACCCGGGTCGCCCTCGTTCTTGGTATCGTTTCGCTGCTCTTTGGTCCGCTTGGCATCTGCGCGTGGATGGTCGGCACCGATTGCCTCAAGGCGATCCGCGATGGCAAGATGGACCCCGCCGGCGAGTCGCTCGCCCGCGCCGGACGCCTCCTCGGCATCATCGCCCTCTGCATGTTCGCCGTGAAAGTGACAACCCTCGCCGCGCTGTTCACCTTCGTCTTCGAATGGCCCTGGTGAGACTGCTCAACCCTTCAATCGCTCCAACGCTTCTTTCGCGTCCCAGTATTTCGGGTGCTGTTCGTACGCCGTCACCGCCTCGTAGAATTTGCGGGCGTTCCCGATCTGGCCGGTTCCCTCGTAGCTCTTCGCGATGTTGAAGAGCGTATCCGCCCCGCTCTTCGAATAGTTTCGGTAGTCCAGGAAGCAATGGACCGCGAGGTCCGGCCGGTTCAGTTCGTTAAGGTAGATGTTGCCCAGCATGCGCGTCGCCTCGTACCACGCATCGTCCTCGCCGGAGGGCTTGTCCTCCCGCAGATCCTCGAGCACGGCGAGCGCCCCGTCGCGGTCCCCCTGTCTGAGCAGGCACCGCGCCTCGGCATGGCGGACGCCCGTATCCTTCGGTTTCATCACCTTCGCCAGCCGCACCAGATGCAGTGCCCAGTCGAGCGAATCGGCTTCCACCTCGCGCTGGTCGAGGATCGCCTTGGCCTTGCGCGCGCAGTAGTCCACGTCGAAGAACCGCTCGACCTTGTCTTTCACTTGCTTCAAACGTTCGACGTCCACCGAGTAGTAGTATTTGTCCTTGCGGGCGAGGAAGTCCTTGTCCTTTGCGTTGTAGATCAGTCCCGTTTCGGTCATGAGCAGGGCGTTGAGCGGGTCCTTGTTCTTTTCGTAGAGATCGGCGAGCTTGCGGTGGGCTTCAAGTTCACCTTTCGTCCCTTCCATCGCAAGGCGGAAGTCGCCAATGGCGGCGTCGTAGTCGCCGCGTTCCTCGGCTTGCTTCGCCAGGGTTCGCACGGCATCGAAGTAGATCGAGCGCTGGTCGGCGGGCAGGTTCTTCGGCCCCACGAGCACGCCGGCGCGTTTCACTTGTTCCAGATAGCCGCGCACCTCGTCGGGACTGCCGGCGGCGTCGGCGAGTTTGCGGAAAATGGCCGGCCCGCGGTGGGGCAACCCGCGGCCGGCGATGCGGAGGAACGCCATGCCGCGCGACTTGCGATCGGGTTCCGGCTTGTCGACGAGTGCGAGGCCGAGTTGCTCGACGTAGTCGTAGTTGAACGCGTCGGGAGCGCCGGACGCCGCATCACCGGCGAACTCGGACTCGGTCAGTCCGGCGTAGAGAATAGTCTTCAGTTCCATCGCGGCCGGGTCGTTTGGTGCCGCTTTGAGTTTGCGTTCGATGGCCGCGATCGCTTGCATGCGTCGGCCGGGCTTGGCCAGTTCGTTCTCACCCAATCGTTTGACCAGTTCCGGGTGGAGCCTCAGCGCGAGATCGTAGGCCTCGAAGAGCACGCCGTCGCGGGCGGCTGGATCGGCGGGGCAGGCCGGGTCGATCAAGCGTTCCAGCAATGCGGCCGCGTCGTCGAATCGCTTGGCGTGCGTCAGGCCGACGGCACGAAGGTAGTCGACGCGAGCCGCGAGTTTCGGTGCCTGGCGTTCGACCAACGCGAGCAGCCGTTCGGCGCGTTCGCGTTCCGCAGCCGTTGGGACGCGTGCACCGATCAGATAGCCGGAGGCTTGATCGAGACAGAAACCGTAGTCGAGGTGGCGAAGCAGTTCCGCGTCAGCCGGGAGCTTGGATACGTCGACTTTGTGGTGCAGGGCGATCATGCCCTGGCCGGCGAGTTCGTTGCGGGCATTCAGTCGCAATGCCCGTCGGAACGATTGCACGGAGCGCAGGTAGTCGTCGGTCTGCAGGGCGGTGTAGCCGCGAAGGGTGTGCTTGAAGACGCGGAGGCCTGGGAGCACTCGCGTGGCATAAACGAAGTAGACAATCAGCGGTGCGAGGAGGATGGCTTTGCCAGCGAGCAACTCGACGCCGGATTCCATGCCGAAGAGGTAAAGACCGACCCCGAGCGCGGCGCAGATCGCGGCGATCTCGACTTCCGACTCCTCCGCCTCGCCGCAGAAGGTGAGGAGATAGAAGAAGGGCAGTCCGGCGAGGAGGACGATGGAGAAATTCCGCTTGGCGGCGGGGGCTTTCAAGCCGTCGAGCAGGTCGAGGTAGTCGATGGCGAGGTAGACGAGGGCGGCACCGACGATGGCCCCAAACAGGAATCGCCAGAGCCACTCGCGGACTTGGGTGAGTTGGTGGAACCCGTAGCCGAGGACGGCTCCGCCGGCGACGAAGTAGGCGAGCCAGCCCGACACGGGTTCGTCGGAGCGGACTTCGATCTGGGACACGAGGCCGATCGCGAGACCACCGATGAGGCCGCCGTAGATCCAATACGGGCTTTCGAGCAGGACGACGAGCGGGAACGCCTTGGGATTGGTGGCGGGCTTGAACCCTCGCCGGATCTGCCAGACGGCGCCCAGTGACAAACCGAGCATCAACCCCCCGAGGGCGAACCCGAGGATGATGGCGAAACGGGACCAGTCGGGCACCGGCGGCGGCAGGACCAGCGCGAGGTACGACCACATCCCGAGGAAGACACCCTTGAGGAGATATTCGCGGAGAATCGGGGGCATGGTGCGGGAAGGTTCCGGGGCGGGAGATCGCGGGGGCGTGAGGTTGAGGATAGGAGACGCGCCGGGGTTTGGCGAAGCCCAAAAAACCGCGGGGATTTCGATTCACTCGCCGATTTGAATGGGATAGGATTGCATCGTTGGAGACGGCGGAGGTCGCCCGATTCCGACGTGGATTCTTTCAACAACGGGGTTTTTCCGATGACGACGGCTCGACGGTTGGTGGCCTGTTTCGCGATCGCGGCATTCGCGCTCTCCCTCGGCGTTGTGGCGCAGGAGAAGAAGGACAAGAAGGACACGAAGAAGACGCCGACGACCAAGGAGATCATGAAGAAGGTGCCCGGCAAGGAAGGCCTCTGCGCCAAGTGCAACGCGGCGGCCAAGGGCGAGAAGTGGGAAGACGCCAAGAAGATCGGCGCGGAACTGAAGGCTTACGGCGAAGCCCTCGGCAAGAACACGCCGAAGAAGGGTGACAAGGAATCGTGGGAGAAGCACGCCAAGGGCTTCTCGGAAGTCATGACGGAAATCGCCGACGCGGCCGACAAGAAGGACAAGGACGGCGTGGCCGCCGGTGCCAAGAAGTTCGGCGGCATGTGCGCCGACTGCCACAAGGCCCA
This sequence comes from Gemmataceae bacterium, assembly GCA_022842245.1. GTDB lineage: Bacteria > Planctomycetota > Planctomycetia > Gemmatales > Gemmataceae > Limnoglobus. Next base: position 43,327 of record JALHPZ010000014.1, on the reverse strand, counting down.
CAAGTAAGCTCCGATTCGATCCACGGACGGCCGGCCCTGTCGGGTCGGCCGTTTCCATTCCCCGAGGCCGTTATGAACCGCCGCGAATCCCTCCGCCTCGCCGGAGTCGCCCTCACCGGCCTCGCCGGATTCCCCCGCGACGCCTCCGCTACCGCTCCGGGGCCCAAACGCGTCGCGTCCGTCAACAGTGTCTACTACAAGCTCTCGCACTCCTACCACATCGCCGGCCGACTCATGTTCGGCTACACGGTGAAAGGCAGGCCCCACAAGCCGAACGTCCGCGTCGCGCGCATGTTCAACGATCAATACCACGCCGACGGCAAGATGCAGGACCTCTCCCGAGGCCTCGCCAGGATCAAGAACTTCGAGCTTACCGACACCATCGCCGCGGCCCTCGGCGGCAAGGAATCCCTCGACGTCGACGGCGTCCTGCTCATTTGCGAACACGGCGATTATCCGCGGAACAAACTCGGCCAGATCCTGTACCCGCGATTCGAAATGTTCGAGCAGATCGTGGAGGTCTTCAAGTCCAGCAAGAAGTCCGTGCCAGTTTTCGTCGACAAGCACCTGTCCTACGACCACGCGAAGGCGCGGAAGATGTACGACACCGCGAAGGCGATGGGTTTCGGCCTCATGGCCGGATCGTCGCTGCCCGTGACCTGGCGATGCCCGGAATGGGAACCCGACCTCGGCGCGAAGATCCGCGAAGCCGTGGTTTGCTGGTATTCGGACCTGGAGATCTATGGATTCCACGCCCTCGAAGTGCTGCAATGCCTGCTTGAACGCCGCGCCGGCGGCGAGACCGGAGTGAAGTCGGTTCGCACGCTGCAAGGGAACGCCGTTTGGAACGCCTGGGACCGCGGCGAGTGGGACAAGGGCCTGGCCGAGGCGGCCCTGCGCCGCAGTGGCAGCCGGGACTACGGCGCGCCGCGGGATCACGTCGAGAAGCCGACGGCGTTCCTTGTGGAATACGTGGATGGAACGCGTGCCACGCTTTTGAACCTTCCGGGCTATGTCGCCGACATCACCGCCGCGGTGAAAGTGGTAGGCGATCCGAAACCCCACGCGACCTGGTTCGTGCTGCCGCTGCCGCCGGGGGCCCGGTTCTTCGATCCTCTGACGTTCCACATCGAGAGTTTTCTGGAGACGGGGAAATCGCCGTATCCGGTGGAGCGGACCCTTCTGACGAGCACCCTACTGGATTTCCTGCATCGATCGATGGGGGAGGGCGGAAAGACCATCGCCCACGATGCGATGAAGATCGCGTATCAGCCCGCGAAGGAATCGCACTTCTTCCGCGGGCCGTTCAGCGACGATTGACGGGATGGCAGGTCACTTGGCGTTGGGCGGCAGTCCACCGCCCGCCGGCGCTTTGAATCCGGAGTGCCAGATCTTCGGCATGTATTTGTTCAGATCGAATTTCGGGTCGTTTTCATGGTCGTGACACCCCATGCAGCGGGTCTGCACGGCGGATAGCATCCGTTGCACGGCCGGGGCCAGTTCCACCGGATTTTCGCCCGGTTTCGCGTTCGCGAGCTTTTCGAGCGTTTCCTTCGACGGGAGCCGATCCTCCGGTTTCGACTTCCACTTGCTCAGGTTGGCAAGCAATTCCTTCTTGAACGGGTTGGCGACGTGGCCGCTACCCGGGCCGTGGCAACTTTCGCATCCGACGTGCTTGAGGTGCGGAGTCTCCTTCTCGTTCGTGTAGCCGGTCTGATAGCGGAAGCCGACGGTGTGGCACTGCACGCAGTCCCCATCGAACTGACGCAGGCTCGGGCGCACCGCGTATTTCTCGAGAGCTTCCATGGCGTGGCCGTGCTTGCTCTCCTTCCAGATCTTGAATTCGTTGGGGTGGCAGGCCTGGCACCGGTCGGACCCGACAAAGGCGAGCTTGGCATCGGGATGGTCGATCTGCGCTTCATGCGTCAGCGGTTTTTCGGTGAACTTCGCCAAGAGATTATCCTTCTTCACCTGGGCCGTATACGACTCGAGCAATTGCAGCGTGGCGTTCGCCTTGGCGGCGGCGTCGCCCTCCGGGGTCAGGAATTCCTCGCCGAGCGGCACGAGTTGGTATTTGAGTTCGTAGCCAGTCGCGGTCTTGAAGACACCGACGACGCCGAGGTTCTGGCCCTTGTGGCCAACTTGGATGACGAACGTGCGGTCGTCGTTGACGAGCGTCGGGAATTGCGGCGGTTCCGATTCTTCGCTCTGGCAGGCGACGAGGTGGAACTCTTTATTGGCCGCGGCGATCTTGAGGGCGTCGTCCTTGCTGCCGGAGTAGAGCAGCACGTTGATCGCGGTGGCGGGATTCGCGGCCTTGAGTGCTGCTTTGGCGGTCGCAAGGGCATCCTCCGGCTTGCCGATTGCAAACGACTTGTCGATCTGGGCGAGGCGGTCCGCGAGCGTCGGGCCGAGAAGGCCGACGATGCCGACAGTCGCGTGCGGGAGCGGTTTGCCGGGGGCTAGACGGTCCACGCGAGCGATGGCGTGATCGCCCACCATCGCGCGGCCGCCGGGCACATCGAACGCCTTGCGGGTGAAGGCTCCGGTTTCGTCCTTCGAGAGCAGGTTCGCCGCGAGCACGTACGGGGGTTCGTCGCTCTTCTGGAGGGTGTAGCGGGCCAGCAGGTGCCAGAGTTGCTGGTCGAAGTCCTGGATGCCGAGTCCAACGGCGGCGTAGCCCATGCCGGCGAGCGCCTTCATCATGTATTCGTACTTGAGGTGATCCTGATCCTGCACTTTTTTGGGCGGGGCGAGATCACCGAGGTCGACGGCAACGAGGGGCCAGCCTTTATCGCGAAGGATCTTGAAGAAATTCGCGCGTCGTTCGAGTCCGCCTTTTTGAGGCCGACTGCAACCGCAGGGCGAGAGGTAGCCGTACGTCTGGCCGGTAACGACGACGACGACTTCGGGTTTGACGTCTTTGGGCCAGGTGGCAAAGAGGGGAACACCGCCGACGCTCGGTTCGGTCGCAGTCGGCGGTTTGGTCTTGGGAGTCGTGTCCGGCATCGTGCAGCGGGCGGCCCAGAATCCCGCGGGCAGCGTCAGTGCGAGCAGGATCAGGGCGATTCGGCGGGCCGGCCAGCGCGATCGGTTCGCGGTCCCGTTCATGGGTCTCTCCGTGCAATTTCCTGATCAGACTACTCGGAATCGACCGTGGGAGTAAAGGTCATCGCCCGTGGCCCGAGGTCTGAATCCGCATATTGAACGGCTTCTCGCCTTTCGCCCGCAGATAAATGGAGCCTTCCCATGGTGGACGCTTGCCTTCCTTGGCGGGGATCTGAACCGTCAGGGTCCAGTACAGACGATCGGCGATGGGCGTCGGCGAGCCAAGCGTCGCCTTGAGGAATCCCGGCTCGCACAGTTTGGGATCGACCTCCAGCGTGACATCCTTTTTTTCGGTCCAGAGTCGGATCTCCTTTTTCTGGGCGAAATCGCCGTTGTAGGAGCCGAAATCGATACTGCTCGCGCCTTCGAGCCGGACCGCGCCGACGACCTCACCGCGCACGCGCAGTCTCGCGGGCTTTTGGACGACGATCCCCGGTCCGGTACCGACGTCGAGCGTTCGTTCAAAGGGGCCGACGTCGAGGGATTTGCCGTTCGCATCGCGGCTAAGCGTGATCGGGATGCGATAGCCGCATTTGTATGGGATCACGACGGCGACGCCGTTCGACTGGGCGCGGGCTGACGCGGCCTTGGAGATGGACTGTAAATCTTCGACGCCGACCGGAACCGGCTGTCCGACGTGCAGGTGCGGATCGTTGTTCGTGGTGATGGGCGGCGGAGGCAATTGTTGCCGCGTCGCCGAGACTACGTACACCTCGAACGATTGGATTGGATTGGAGTCGGAGAGTTCCGGGAGGCGGAAATCGACAGCCGTGAGTTCCTGGGCGTCCCGACCGCCGAGAACGACGGTGAAGGTTTGGGGTTCGAAGGTGAGTTTCGAACCGGCGGCGTCGTAGAGGTCGAAGTAGGCTTGTTTGGGCGTGGGAGCGCCGGAACTCGTCATGGCGAATCCCAGTTCGAGCAAACCCCAAGTATCACCGCGATCCGCTGCACCGGGGAGTTCGAACTTGTTTGTGAGTTCGTTGAACGCGAATTCGTGCCAAACGAGTTTGGGTCGGAGGCTGGCCCAGGCGATGGCCGACAGGAGATCGCCGGTGGGAACGGGTCCGGCCAGCGTTCCGGCGGCGACGTGTTGGAAGTAGTTAGCGAGATCGGCGGGCGGCAGGACGGCGGCTCGGGCCGTGGTGCAGGCCGGACAACTGGGGCGCAGCGCGGTGAGGAACACGCTCGAACGCCTGGCATTGCGGATAATGAAGCCGATGCGATTGGTCGCGCCGTCGGTGCCAACTTCCAGAAAGCCGGGGAAGAATCGCTGAAACCAGAGATCCGGCCGGGGCGCGGGATCAAAGGCGTATTCGGCCGTGACGACCTTCAGCGGAAGTTCCGTTTCGGGTTCGGTATCGTCGACGCGGGCGGCCGGTGGCGCGGTGAACTGCGACATGAACGTCACGCCGAACACCATCAGGACGACCAGCCCGATCGGCAGGGCGGTCTTCATCGTGGAATTCATGTTGGATCACCGGAGTCGGGCGATTGTCCCCAAGATATTACGCCCCGCCGGGAGCTTCGGTTCGCCGGCCCGTCTGCTGGCGGATCGAGTCGCGCAGTTCCGCCGCGCGCTCGTAGTCTTCGCGGGCAACGGCCTGGGCCAACTGTTCCTCCAGAGTCTCCTTCACGCCGTGGCGTTCGCGGATCTCGTTCTCGAGGACGGCCAATTGCGCCAACATCGGATTGTCTTCGCCCGCGTCCTCGTCGTCCTGGCCCCGGAGAAACTCGCGGATGGTCTCGGCGCCGCGCCGCAGTGCATTCACGGCTCCTTCGGGATCTTCTTCCGCCGCGAGGGCCGCGGCCTCGGCCTGCGCGCGGTGAAAAAGAACGAACCCCCGGTATTGCTCGTGTGCCTGCGTGTAGGCCTCCGAGGGGGAGTGGTCGCGAACGAAGTCCATGAACGCCAACGTGTGATCGGCGTCGGTCACGGCGCGGCCGTATTCCCCGAGCGCGAGCCAGCAGATGCGGCGCTGGTAGAACTGCATGAATTCACGATCGGCCTCTTGAGCCTGATGATCGTTCAATGTGAACGATTTGCCCGCGAGCGACGCGGCCTTCGCCTTCGACTTCAGGTATTCGTAAAAGGTCGCGAACCCGTGCGGCCGCGCACCGTCCGGGCGGTCCGTCAGTTCCATCTGCAGGATGCCAAGGTCCAACCGCATCTGAAGCACGTCCCGTCCGTCCCGGGCGGTCACGATCCGCGCCTGCAGTACGTTCGGCTTGTGTTCCCAGCCCTTCAAGGCTCCGTCGATATCCTGCCTCATCGTTCGCCGCCCTTCTGCTTGGTCAACGGCTTTCCTTCGCCGTCGATCGGCCCGCACGCCACCACGACCACGCCGTCCGGTCGCAGGTGTTTTCGCGCCGCCGCTTGTACGTCGTCCACCGTTACCGCCGCCACCGCCGCCCGGTACTTCTCCAGCGAGTCGAAGCCCAAACCGTACCGCTCGGCCGTCAAAAGCTCCTCCGCCACCTGCGCGTTCGTCGTCAGCCGGAACGCGAGGCTCCCCAACAGATACTTCTTAGCGTCCTCCACTTCATCGGTGGTCGCCTTTTCGTTGCGGATCCGCTGGAACTCCTTGAGGAAGCCATCTTTCACCCATGTGAATTTATCGGGGAATGTTCCAATATACCCGGTAAACGCGCCCGGTTGGTCACCGGCCGAGTCGCAAATGGTCGCCCGCACGGTGTAGGCCAGCCCCTGTCGGTCGCGGAGGTTCGCCGAGAGCCTGTCGGTGAATCCGGGGCCGGTTCCGAGGACATTATCCATGACGAGGAGTTTGTAGTAATCCGGATCGCTGCGGAGGATGCCGGCGTGGCCGATGTAGACGTGTGTCTGCGCCGCGGTCGCATCGCTGAGGATCTTCACCTCGGTTTTGGTGCGGACCGGCGGCGCGGGGACCATCGGCTTGATCGCGTTTCCCCGCTTCCAGCCCGCGGTCAGCGCCCGAATCTTCGCTTCCATTTCCTTCGCATCGAAGTCGCCGACGAGGACGAACGTCGTGCGGTTCGGCACGAAAGCCATCGAGTGGAACGCCTTCGCATCTTCCGGCGTGAGCTTGGTAACGATCTCTTTCTTGCCCGCGAATGGCCGACCGTATGGATGGTCGCCGTAGACCATCGCGTTGAAGGTCTGGCGTGCCTTCGTGTTCGGTTGCGTCTCGGCGTCGGCGATGGCGGCAACGAGTTGCTCGCGCCGAGCCTCGAATTCCTCTTTGGGAAACGTCGGGCGCGTCAGGCATTCGATAAGCAATCCCAACCCGAGGTCGGCGTCCCGCGTGAGGACCTTGAGCGATCCGCCGGCGGCGCTCATCGATAGGGAGCCGCCGGTATCTTCCATCAGTGTGGCGATTTGCGGGCCGGAATGGCGGTCGGTGCCTTCCTCCAGCATGTCGCCGACCAGGGCCGCGACGCCGGCGTTCGCGGCCGGTTCGAGGAGGCGGATATCCGCCACGAACGCCCGCGCGACGACAATGGGCAGGCGGCGGTTTTCGAGCATCAGGAGTTTCAGGCCGTTATCCAGTTCGACGCGTCTCGCATTCGAGAGCGAGAACCCGCCGGTGCCGCCCGTGGGTTCCACTCGATGGAGTTTGCGGGCCGACGTTCGCGGACGCTTCGTATCCCGTTGCCCGTTCTTCTCGCCGTTCGGCACCGACCAGACGACAACGGCGGATTCCTCGCGGAAGTGCCGCGCTGCGGCTCGCTGGAGGTCCGCGGGCGTCACGGCCAGCACGCGGTCCAGGTACGTTGTCAGGTAGTTCAAATCCGCGTTCGTGACGGCGTTGGAAATCTGGTCCGCGAGGCCGTGTACCGATTCGTTCCCGAAGATGAACCCCGCGAGCAACGACTTCCGCGCCCGTGCCAGTTCCGCTTCCGATATCGGCTCGGTCGCGAGCTTCTTCAATTCGGCGAAAACGAGCCTTTCGATCTGCGCTCGGTGTTTGTTGTCCAGCGCTTCGACATCCACGCCGAACCAACCCGGTAGCCGACCCGCATTGTTTGTGGTGTCCACCTCCGTGGCGACGCGTTCACCTTCGACGAGTTTCTTGTACAACCGCGACGTCTTGCCCGAGGATAGGATCAGGCTCAGCACGTCCAGAGCGTAGTCGTCGTCGTGACCAACGGCAACGGTGTTGAACCCCATCATCATCCGGGGTACGTCGAACTTGGAAGCGAATTCCTTGCGGACCAGCGCCGTGCGCGGAGGCGGCAGCTTGGCCTCTTTCCGCGGCGGCAGATCCGCCTTCGGAATCGGGCCGAAGAGCTTTTTGATCGTCGTGAGCGCGTCGTCGGGGTTGAAGCCGCCGACTACGACCAGCGACGCGTTGTTCGGGTGGTACCACTTGTCGTAGTACCGCGTGATGATCTCCGCGGTCGCGCCGCGGACGTGCGCTTCCTCGCCGATGACGGGGTGGGCGTAAGGGTGTTCCTTCGGGAAGAGAAGGGGCAGGATCGCCTTCGATTCCAATTCCCACGGCCGATCCTCGCCGCCCTTCAACTCGGCGATGACCGCGCCCTTTTCCTGTTCGAATTCGTGCTTCGCGTCGACGCGCGTATTGCGCATCCGGTCCGCTTCAATCTCGAGCGCGATCGTCCAGCGATCGGCGGCGAAGTCGAAGTGATAGACCGTCATGTCCTCGCTGGTGTAGGCGTTGTTTGAGCCGCCGTTCCGCTGCGTGGCGCGGTCGACGTCGCCGGGCTTGAGCTTGTCGGTGCCCTTGAAGAGCAAGTGTTCGAGGTAGTGCGAGAGTCCCGTCTGGTCCTTGTCCTCGTCGCACGCGCCGACCCTGTAAGCGACCATCGTGGTGACGACGGGGGAACTCGGAACGGGCAGCAGGTAGACGCGCAGGCCGTTTGGCAGCGTCTCGGTCCGGATGGACTTGAAGAGGGTTTTGACGGACGACACCAGTTGGGCGTCGGTGGATTGCGCCGACGCGGATAGCGAGAGCGAAACGAGCGCGAGAAGGGCCGCGAGCCGGTTCATGGGTATCCTTCCGAGTTTCGGCAATCCAACCGTTTTATGAAAATCGGCGGAGGGCGTCGGTGGCACGGGCGCAGTCGGCTCGACTTGTGTTCAGGTGCGTGCACATCCGCACGGTTTGCCCGTCGAGTGCGGAAACGCGGATGCCTTGATCCCGGAGTTTGGCGACGACGGACTGGGCCGAACCGTGCCGTGCGTCGACCTCAAACCAGACGAGATTCGTTTGGACATTCGGCGGTGTCAGTGTGAATCCCGGTACGGAGGCGACGGCGTCGGCGAGGAGCCTGGCGTTTGCGTGGTCCTCCGCGAGGCGTTCGACGTGATGGTCCATCGCGTACGAACAGGCGGCCGCGTAGTAGCCGATCTGGCGCATCGCTCCGCCGAAGAGCTTGCGGAGCCGGCGGGCCTTCTCCATGAGCGGGCGTGGGCCGACGAGCGCCGAACCGGACGGCGCGCCCAGGCCCTTGCTGAACGCGACCATGATCGAATCGAAGTGTCGGCCCCATTCCTTTCCGGGAATACCGGACGCGACGATGGCGTTCCAAAGCCGGGCACCGTCCAGGTACATCGCGAGGCCGTGCGATCGGGCCCACTGCGAGATGGCGGCGACGGATTCGATCGGGTAGACGGTGCCGCCGCCCCGATTGTGCGTGTTTTCCAGCACGACCAGCCGGGTACGGACGGAATGCATGTCGTTCGGGCGGATCGCGCCCGCGAGTTGTTCCGCTTTCAACAGGCCCCATTCCCCGTCGAACGGCCGAACCGAGACGCCCGAATGCACCGCCGCCCCGCCGGCTTCCCAAAGCACGATATGGCTCGTGGCCTCCGCCAGGATTTCGTCCCCGGGATCGCAGTGCGCCCGGATCGCTACCTGGTTCGCCATCGTGCCGGTCGGAAAGAAGACCGCTGCCTCGTGGCCAAAAAACGCCGCGACCTTTGCCTCCAACTCGTTCGCCGACGCGTCCTCCCCGTAAACGTCGTCGCCGACGCGGGCCGCCAGCATCGCGGCCAGCATTCCCGGCGTCGGCGTCGTCACCGTATCGCTGCGCAGGTCAATCATGACGGGCTTCCCGGTTGGAATCGGGTCATGATACGACCGGCCTCAGTTCATGCCGCCCTTCGCGGCCTCCTCCTGGCGGTCCTCGACGAACCAGCGGTCCTTCACTTTCACGAAGAAGATTCCCTTGCCTTTCGCGTCCTTGAGAACGACCTTTGCGGTATCGCCGGTCTCGATGAACTCGCCGTCGCGGAGGTACCGCTTCATCTCTTTCACGATGTTCAGATCGGCGGCGAACTTCTTTCGAACGTCCTCGATGGTCGCCTTGAATCCGCGATTCTTGGCCTCCACCTTCACGAAATCGGCAAAGGCCTTTGGTTCGTAAGGCAGTTTCTCCTCCGGTGGGACGCCAAGCGGGTTCGCCTTCTGCTTCTCGCGCACGCCGCGCAGGTGGTCCTCGGCCTCGCTTTCGAGCAGCCGGGCTTTTTCGTCCGCCATCGCTTCCGTGACCTTCTCGTGGATGATGTGCGCGACGAGCACGTCGAAGCGGTTCTCTTCGATCGCGCGGATCGTGGACGCAAGTGCGTCCTGCGGTGTCCGCTGCGTGAAGGTCCGCGTGTTGATCATCACGCCGTAGCGCGGTTCCACCTTCAGCTCGAGGTTCTGCGCGAACCCGATGCCAGGAAGAACTGCGAGAATCGTCATCGCCCACAAGCCGCGCATGGCCGCCTCCGTCGTCGTCGGACTGGTCCAAGTACCATCATCGTCGCGCGCGGAACGATTGGCACGATTTTCCGGTCGGATCGGGTCGGAATTTCCCCCGCCCCGGTCGTGCGTCGCGGCCGCCCGGTATAATCCGAAGCATGGCAGGCAACACCTTCGGCAAACTCTTCCGCGTCACCACTGCCGGCGTCTCCCACGGCCCCGGCTACCTCTGCATCGTCGATGGCTGCCCCGCCGGCCTGGAACTGGGCGTCGAGGATCTGCTGCCCGACCTGGCACGCCGCAAACCGGGCCAATCGAAGCTCACGACCCAACGGGATGAAGCCGACCTGCCCGAAATCTGGAGCGGCGTATTCGAAGGGAAGACCGATGGCACGCCGATCGGCATCTCTTTCCGTAACGGCGACCAGCGCAGCGCCGACTATGGCGACATCAAGGACAAGTACCGCCCCGGCCACGCCGACTTCACGTTCGACGCCAAATATGGCTTCCGAGACTATCGCGGCGGAGGCCGGACGAGCGCCCGCGAGACGGTCTGCCGCGTTGCGGCGGGGGCCATCGCCAAGAAGTTGCTAGCGAGAAGCGGCATCCGCGTGCTGGGCTATGTGAAGCAGGTGGGCGACATCGTCGCGGAGATTCCCGACCCGACAGCCGTGATGCTGGAACAGGTGGAGGCCTCGCCGACGCGCTGCCCGGTGCCGGCGGATGCGGCGAAGATGGTGGCGCTGATCGACGCGGTGCGCAAGGATCGGGACAGTATCGGCGGAGCCTGCGAACTGGTGGCGACGGGCGTGCCGCCGGGGCTGGGTGAGCCGATCTTCGACAAGCTGAAAGCCGATCTGGGGAAGGCACTGTTATCGTTGCCCGCCGTGTTGGGCTTCGAGTACGGGGCCGGCTTCGCCGTCGCCCGGATGAAAGGGAGCGAGAACAACGACCTCTTTTCGCCGAATCCCATACACACCGATACCAACCGCCACGGCGGCATGCTCGGCGGCATCTCGTCCGGCATGCCGATCGTCTGCCGTGTCGCGATCAAGCCGACGAGCAGCATACCGCGCGCTCAGAAGACCGTGACGCGGAGTGGCGAGCCGACGGAGATTCTCGTGAAGGGCCGACACGATCCGTGTCTGTTGCCGCGATTCGTGCCGATGGGCGAGGCAATGATGGCGCTCGTGCTGGTGGACCACCTGATGCGGGCGAAGTGCAGCAAATTGACATGAAAAATGGGCGAAGCCCACGGACGAACGTCCGTGGGCAGTGCATTCCACCTCCATCATCCTCCCATCAACGCTTTCATAATCTCAGTCTTCACTTCCGCCATCGGAATCCGGCGCTGTTGCATCGTGTCGCGTTCGCGGATCGTGACGGTGCCGTCCGTGGCTGTGTCGCCGTCGATCGTGATGCAGAACGGCGTGCCGACTTCGTCCTGCCGCCGGTAGCGCCGGCCGACGGCGCCCTTGTCGTCGTACACGACGTTGAAATGCGCCTTCAGCTCGCGATAGAGCTTCAGGGCTGTTTCCGGCATGCCGTCCTTGTTGACGAGCGGGAAGACGGCGCACTTGACCGGCGCGAGCCGCGGGTGGAACCGCATGACGATGCGCGTATCCTTTTGGCCCTTCGCGTCGGTCAGTTCCTCTTCCGTGTACGCTTCCGTCAGCACCGCAAGCGTGAAGCGGTCCGCCCCGGCGCTCGGTTCGACGACGTGCGGCACGAAGCGGTACTTCGCGATCTGCTCCTCGGTCGGGTTGGTCTTCAGCCATTCCTTGAAGGACCGCGTCGCCATCGTCTGGCTGTCGTTGTTCCAGAGTTCCTCGTCGAAGTAGGCAAGGTCGTCGACCTTGCCGCTGTGCTTGGCGTGCGCCGTCAGGTCGAACGCCCCACGGTGCGCGACCCCTTCGAGTTCCTGCGGCTCGTCGCTGAACGGGAACATGTATTCGATGTCCGTCGTGCCGATACTGTAGTGGGCGAGTTCCTCCTTGCCCTGCTCGCGCGGCCGCAGGTTATCACTCTTGATGCCGAGCGTACTGTACCAGTTCTTGCGAAGGTCGCGCCAGTATTGGTACCACTTCATGCTCTCGCTCGGGTGGCAGAAGAATTCGATCTCCATCTGCTCGAACTCGCGCGAACGGAAGGTGAAGTTCCGCGGATTGATCTCGTTACGGAACGCCTTCCCGACCTGCGCGATCCCGAACGGCAGCTTCAGCCGCGTGCTGTTGAGGACGTTGCGGTAGTTGACGAAGATACCCTGCGCTGTCTCGGGTCGGAGGTAGGCAAGATTGTCGTCCGATTTAATGGGCCCAGTGTGAGTCTCATTCATCAAGTTGAACGCCCGTGGTTCCATCAAGGTGTTAGCGTCTTCGGTGTCAGGTCCGTAAACACGGTGATATTCCGCGAGAGGAATACTCATGAATGGAACTACATGGACATTCTGCAAGGGTAGCTTTTGCTTCAAGTGTTTAGCCAATCTGCGATGTGCCTTCTCTGTGCTCTCTTCATCGGGAGTAAAAACAAAGTAGGGATTTGTCCCAGTATCGGTCCGTTCAACAACAGCAAAGAGTTGATCGGCTCGATATAGCTTTTTGCTAACTTTACATGTGACCATCGGGTCTGCGAATCCTTTTGCATGCCCACTTGCAATCCAAACTTCCTTGTTCATGATGATCGAGCAGTCCAGCCCGACCATCCGAATCTCCTGGCCGTCCGGGCCCGGCGGCGGGTTGCGGACCATGTCCTGCCACCAGGCGTCCTTGATGTTCTTCTTCAGCTCGACGCCGAGCGGGCCGTAGTCCCAAAAGCCGTTGATGCCGCCGTAGATTTCGCTGGACTGGAAGATGAACCCGGTGTCCTTGCAGAACTTGGCGAACTTGGCCATGTCGATCTTGGTCGGCATCTGAACAGATCTCCGAAGGCGACGCCCGTGGCAGGGGCGGCGCGGGTGCTGAAACGGAGGGCGAATTGCCCTCGCGGGTTCGGAGATTGTAGGGAACTCACGCCCCCACGTTCTTGAGCTTGTTCTTCGCCGACTTGCCGGCTTCCGTCTTCGGATAGCGTTTCGCCACCATCTTCAGCACGTCGATCCCAAATTGGCGAGGCCGGCCAATCTGCTCCGCGAAGTGGAAGCCGACGTAGAACAGGTCCGCATCGTCGAGGAACTTCGCCTTTTCCAACTCTTTCTCCAGCCGGTCCGCGTCCTGGGCGAACAGTGTATCGAAGCTGCGGAGGCACGGGTCGTTGTCGCGGTCGTGCGGGTCCATTTCCTTCAACGAGACCTTCAATCCGGTCAGAGCGATTTCGAGGCGGGCGTCGAACCCAATGGCGGGGTCGCGGGCGACGGCCTTGAGGTACGTCATGGCCACGTCGTATTTCTTCTTCTTGCGCAGCTCGACGGCACGTTCGAGTAGGTTTTGCTGGAGCTTGGTGGCGTCGATCTCGCGGAGGACGAACAGGATGGCGTCGGTGCGGTGATCGCCCTTTTCGAGATACTTGCAGGCGGTGGCGAAGATTGACTCGCGGGACGTGGGGGTGAGTTCCGTCTTGAAGCTGGCGACGGTGCGGGCGAGTTGCCAGGCGTCGTCGTGGCCTTCGGTTTCGAGGAGTGCCTGCACGAGGAGCTTGCGCCCGGCCTTCAACTGCTTCAGCTTGGTGCGGGCGGCATCCCGCACGCCGGGGTCGGAATGGTGCATCTGGAGCATCAACGCTTCGGCGACGACGACCGTGTCGCGGTCGCCGACCTTCTCGATGGCGAGGCGGCGGGCAGCGATGTCCGGCGCGTGCAGGAGCGCGATCCAATCGTCGGCCGTCTTGTCCGAGACGGGCAGTTTTTCGAGAATCGCGAGCGCCGGCGCCGCGACGCGGAAGTCCGGTTCGCCGGCGCAGTGGAAGAGCTTGGCCAACTGGGCTTTGTCTGGGTTCTTTGTCCAGCCGCCGACGGCTTGGAGCGACGCGGCGCGCACGTCCGGCGTATGGGGCAGCAGCACCCGGTCCCACAGCGCGTCGGCGGCGATCGGATCGCCGAGCGCCACCAGCACGCGCACCACCGGCAGTTCCGATGTGGTCGGCAGGGGCTTCTTTTTGTTCCTCGCGATGGCGACGAGTTCCTTGGCCAGCACCTTCTTGCGGCCCGGTTCGAAGTCGGCGATTTTGCCGATGATGGATTGCGCCGCCGAGGCCGCGACGTGCGGGTCGCGGTCGAGCAGCACCGAAAGGCCCGCCGCGTCGCTACCGTGGCCGACGGAGGACGTCAGCGCGGCGGCGATGTACTTGCGCACGCCGGGCACGACCTTGTGCATGAGGTCCTGGAGAGCCTTCACCCCCTTGGCGCCCATGGCGACGGCGGCCTCGGCCGCGAGCGGCGCCTCCGGGCCGCCATGGCCGATCCGCTCCAACAGTTCGGGCAGCGACTTGTCAATTTTCACGCGGCCGGCGGCGACGATGGCGGCGGCGCGAACGTCGGGGTCGCGATCGCTCACGAGTTTGCCGATGGCGGTGGCAAGGTCGGCATCCTTCAGCCCCAGTTCACCCACGACTAGTGCGGCGGCGGCCTTCTGCTCGGGAGTCGCGTCGTCCGAGAGCAAACGGAGGAGTTTCTTGGCAGGAATATCCATGATCGGTGTCGCGCGGGGGAAGGCAATGTCTGCCGTCGATGATATGGAGCGAAGGTCCGACCGAACGGGATTTCCCGGCCCACTCCCCCAGCCATACAACAAACCGACCGTTGCATGAATCCTCGCCACGGTCCTCGCGAGTCCCGTCATGATGCGCTTCGTTCTGGTCCTGCTGTTCCCGGTCGTGCTCGCGCTCCCCGCCGCTGCGCAGACGGTCGCCCTCGCCCACGCCCCGAATGAGAAGTTCGTCACTCCCTTCGGGGTCGATTTCGGCCCGGACGGAACGGTCTACGTCGTCGAGATGGCCAAGGGCGAGCGCCTGCGGAAGATCGCCGATGGCAAGATCGTCACGCTCGCCGGCACGAAGGAGAAGGGGAGTTCCGGCGACGGGGAGAAGGGGTTGAACGCGACCTTCAATGGCATGCACAGCCTGGCCGTCGGAGCCGATGGACTCGTCTACCTCGCCGACACCTGGAACAACCGAATTCGCACCTTTGATCCGAAGTCAGGCGTCGTGGCCAAGTTCGCCGGCACCGGCGAGAAAGGCTACTCCGGCGATGGCGGGCCAGCCGACGACGCGAAGTTCGGCGGCGTCTTCTGCGTGGCCTTCGACGCGAAGAAGGAAAACCTCTACGTGACCGACCTCGACAACCGCCGCATTCGCAAGATCGAGATGAAGAAGCGGATCGTGACGACCGTGGCCGGTAACGGCCAGAAGGGCGTGCCGCTCGACGGTGCCCGCGCGACCGATCAGCCACTCGTGGATCCGCGTGCGGCTGCGGTCGACTCGAAAGGCAACCTCTACATTTTGGAGCGCGGCGGCCACGCCCTGCGCGTCGTGGAGCCGAGCGGTGCCATCCGCAGCGTCGCCGGGACCGGCAAGGCGGGGGCGGACGGCCTTGGCGGCCCCGCCCTCAACGCGGCGATGAACGGTCCGAAGCACCTCTGCGTCGACAAGGACGACACGGTGCTCATCGCCGACACGGAGAACCACCGCATCGTGCGATATGTGCCGGCGAAGAAGACGTTGGAGCCGGTCGCGGGGACGGGCAAGAAAGGCCCGGCGATGAACGCCGACCCGAAGAAAGTGGAACTGAGCCAGCCCCACGGCGTGACCATTCACCCGAAGACGAAGGAACTGTACATCACCGACAGTTACAACAACCGGGTCTTGAAACTAACGAAATGAACGGCCTCCGGCGGGACCGAGAGTGATTCCGCCGTCACCGCGCCACCCTCCGGCGGAATCACTCCCGATTTCCGGAACCACCACAGCCTAATAAGGACTTACGTCGATTTCCACGGTCGCGGCCGTCCACCGGCGACCCGGTTTCGCGGCGCGAACACCCCTGCGATCGGTCAATCGTATTAGTCTGCGAATCTCCGATCCGTCATCCGTTCGGCACGACGGCGTCGGCCTCGATCTCCACCAGCATTTCGGGATCGATCAGCTTGCTCACTTCCACGATCGCCGTGGCCGGGCGAATGCTCCCGAAGATTTCACCGTGCGCCTTGCCCACAGCTTCCCAGTCGGCCATGCGCGTGAGGTAGATGCGCGTGCGCACGACGTGCTCCGGCTTCGCGCCGGCCTTCTCGATCGCGTGAAGGACCGTCTTCAGGGTCTGCACGGCCTGGGCGTACGGGTCGCCCTTGCCCACGAGGCCATCGGGCGTCGCCGACGTGCAGCCGGAGACGTAGACGAACGGCCCGACGCGCACGGCGCGCGAATAGCCGATGATCGGTTCCCACTTGCCGCCGGTGCTGATGTTGTGTCGTTCCATGGCCGACTCCGGTAAATGTGGATTCACTCAGCGATGATTTATGCGGCGGAAAGGGCCTTCGCCAATTCGCCGACGGCTTTCAGGTCGAGTTTTCCGCTGCCCAGCGCCGGGAACGATTCGACGCGAATGCAATGCCGGCGATCGGGCACCCAGAGGTTGGGCAGTCCGGCTTTCGCCAAGCCATCGAGCACGTCGTTCAACTTGTCCTCGGCCTCGGGCAGATAGAGCACGACAAGCCGCTCGCCGCGCTTCTCGTCCGGGACGGCGCAGACGGTCACGATCCGTTCGCCCGTGCCGTAGAGTTCCTGCATTTCGTGTTCGACGCGTTCGAGCGGGATCATTTCGCCGGCGATCTTGGCGAACCGGCTGACGCGGCCCGTGATGCGGATGAAGCCGTCGGATTCGATGAGTCCGATGTCGCCGGTCATGTACCAGCCGTCGCGGACGACCTGCCGGGTCTTTTCGGGCTGCTGCCAGTAGCCGATCATGACGTTCGGCCCCTTCACGCCGAGCATTCCTTCTTCGCCGTGGGGAAGCGGTTCGAAGGTTTCGGGATGAAAGGTCTTCACGACCACGCCCGGGATCGGCTGGCCGACCGTGCCGGGGGAATTCGCGATCTGCTTTACGCCGCGGACCTCGACATCGTGCAGGTTGACGCTGACAACGGGCGCGGTCTCGGTGCAGCCGTAACCTTCGAGGGGGAGGACCCCGAACTTGTCGCGGAACTCGTGTGCGAGTTTGACGGGCAGTTTCTCCGCCCCGCAGATGAGCAGCGTCACGCTCTTGAAGTCGTCCGGTCCGCAGCGGCGCATGTAGAAGCGCAGGAACGTGGCGGTGCCCATCATGACGGTGCAGGCGTGCTTGCGGCAGAGTTCGCCGACTTCCTTGGCGGCGCGCGGATCGGGATAGTAGACGGCGCGGCAGCCGATGTAGATGCAGGCCCAGAGGCAGACGGTGTAGCCGAAGCTGTGGAAGAACGGCAGCGTCGCGAGCATGGTGTCGTCGCGGTCGATCGGTACCCCGCGGAAGAACCCGTCGACGTTGGCGACGATGTTCTTGTAGGAGAGCATGATCCCTTTGGGTTCGCCGGTACTGCCGCTGCTGAAGATGATGGTTTGGACGTCGTCGGTGGCGATGCGGGGCAGGCCGATGAGGCGGGCGACGAGCCACGCGGGCAGCAGGAGCACGGCGAGCATGCGCACGAGCTTGGCCGGCTTGGAGATTGCCCCGAGGGCGTCTTCGAGGTAAATGCGTTCGATGTCGGGCGGGAGTTCGAGCGGGATCCGTTCGAGGAACCGCCGGGAGGTGACGACGTACTTGAGGTCGGCCTGGCGTGCGGCGGATTCGACGGAATCGCGGCCGGCGGTGTAGTTCAGGTTGGCGGTCGGGCGGTGGAGATAGCCGAGGGCGAGGTTGGCGAGCGTGGATCCGAGTCCGGTGGGGAGCCAGAGTCCGATCGTTTCGCGGCCGGGGCCGAGTTTGCGGCGCAGCCAGCCGGCGAGGCACCAGGACGCGACGAGCGCCTGGCCGAAGGTCAGCAGGCGTTCCGTGCCGGTGGCGACATCCACGAAGCCGACGCGGAAAACGTTCGACCAACGGGTGGCAGTGCGGACGAAACCGTAGTGCGCCGTGGGGAGATCGCCGGCCTCGCGGATGGCGAGGTCGGCCTTCATCTCCACAACCTTCGCCCGGATCTCCGGGGCCTTGAGCTTGCCGCGGATCGGTTCGCCGAACCAGATGGACACGGTGCGGCGCCACGAACGGATGCGGCTGAGGATGCCGACGTTTGGTTTGTGGGTGAACCAGGTGCCCCAGAGGTGATCGGTGCCGGCCGGGATGATCGGCACGTCCACCTTCACTTGTTTCAGGATGCGTTCGATTCCGCGGTGGAAGGGCATCATCTGGCCGTTGCGGCTCACGCGGCCCTCGGGGAACAGCACGACGACTTCGCCGCGGTCCAGCGCGGCGGCGATGGCGTCCAGCGCGTCGATCATCGCGTGCGGCCGCGCGGACCGGTTGTCGATGCTGACGATCCGGTCCTTGATCCGTGAGATCAGGAACCGCAGGATCGGGTTCCGATTGTAGCCGGACCACATCACCATTTGGACGCGCCGCGGACAGGCGGACCAGAAGAGCATCCAATCGAGATGGCAGGCATGGTTCGCGACGATCAGTGCCGGCCCCTCGGCCGGGATGCGCTCGCGGTGGTAGATGCGGACCCGGTACAGGGCACGAAGGAAGACCCACCAGACAATGCGCAAGACCGGCGGATAAATGATGACGAGCGCCGCGAGTCCGAAGACCGCGTAGAGGGCGAGCAACGCCGGATGGGAGAGATCGGGCATGGTAGGCATTCAACGTAGGCGCGGCCGCCGCCCCCGGCGAGTTCGCGGGGGAAGTTCGCCGGTGGGGATTTCACGCTTGCGAACCGATGAGGCGGCCGTTATATCCGCCCCACGACAACGCGAAGCGACGAACGGGGGGATTGGATGGTCGGGCGGTCCGTTGGGGGACGGGCCGCTCGACACCCCGATCGTGTCCGCTCGCGGCGGGGGAAGCTCATGGGGATCGATTGCGATTCGCTGGTCCGCGAAGTCGTACGGGACGAATCGCTGACGCGGGGCCTGGGGGACGAAGAAGCCCGCATGCTCGTCGAGTGGGTCGTCGACTGGACGGAGTTGTTGGCGGAGGCGTCGCGTTCGGACGACGACGCGCGGGTGTTGGTGGGTCGGTTGCGGCGTCGCGGTCGGGCCATCGGTCGCTTCGTGCAGATGTGGTGCGACGACGGGGTAGCCGATCGGCGGGGTGCCACGCAACTGGCGGCGTCGGAGCGCTTCACGTGGCCGTTGCCCGATAGCGAAGTCGAACCGCCGGATCTGATGCAGCACATTCTGACATGGGAAAACCAGCACCCGACGGATTGAACTGCCGGATTGGCAGTGGCCGGTGGCGGGTGGGGTTCGATCGTCAATCGCAATTTCAAAAAACCGGCGGGAAGAATCGTCGATTGGATCGGTTATTCCGGCGAATCGACGGCTTTTCCGCCACCCGGACAAATCCACGCGGATTCGATTCCCGTCTAGGAAATGAACGGTTTCATTTTTGCATGGCTTTGACCGATAACCTAGTAGATCTTTGGCGCGGAATGCGCGCGCCCGAGATCGTTCCGCCGCGACTTGTCATTTTTGACTTCAGTCCGGAGGGAACCGCGCCGTACGACCAGCCGCGATGGGGCCAAGTCCGCTTGTGTTGGCGTCGTCGTAAGGGTACGATAACTCGGAATTTACCGTAAGTTCCGGATTTACCGCTTCACCCGAGAGCAGCCGTGAGCACCAACCCGCCGAGTGGGTCGCAACCGGATAAGAACCGGTTCAGCCAACTCATCGACGATGCCTTCACTGAAGCGTCGAAACTCGCCGGCTCCACCTTGGCGCCGACCGAGTTCTACGAGAAATTCCTGAATACCGCGATCCAGGCGATCGGGGCGCCGGCCGGGGCCGTGTGGATGCGCACGCCGCAGGGGTTCCTGCAGGTCGCCTGCCAGCTCAATTTGGATAAGGTCGGCCTCGACTCCAAGCGGGGCGGCCGGCAATGCCACAATGAAATCCTCAGGCAGGTCTTCCAGGCGCAGCCGCCGCGCCCGGTGATGATCGAGCCGCAGGGGCAGGTCAGCGGGCTTGCGGAGCCGGGCCAGGTGCCCGCGCGCAACCTGACGGAATTCTTCACACTCTTCGCGCCGATCGTTCAGCCCGACAAGTCCGCGATGGGGTTGCTGGAGATCTTCCAGGAGCCGAGCCACGACCCGCGGATGTACCCGACGTTCCTGAACTATTCGGTGCAGATGGCCGGGTACGCCAGCCAATACCACACTTTCAGCAATACGCGGCAGGTCGCCGGCCTCGATAAGGTCTATTCGCAGGTCGAGTCGTTCGCCCGCCTCATCCACGGCACGCTCAATCCCACCGAGTGCGCGTACCACATCGCCAACGAGGGGCGCCGGCTCGTCGAGTGCGACCGTCTCTGCGTCGGCGTCCGGCACGGGAAGAAGTCGACGGTCGAAGCCGTTTCGGGCGCCGACGTCGTCGAGAAGGCCGCCACGCACATCCGCCGCATGCGGGCGCTCTTCGATGCCGTCCTCGCTTGGGGCGACAAGCTCGTCTTCAAGGGCGAGAAGGATGAATCGTTGCCGCCGGCGGTGCTGCACGCCCTCGACGATTACCTCGCCGAGAGCCAACCGAAACTGCTCATCGTCCAGCCGATCCGCGATGAGCGCGAGAAGGACGACAAGAAGCCGGCCCGTTCGGTGCTGCTGCTTGAAAGCTTCAACCCGCCCGAGAACGTCGACCCGATCCTCCAGAAACTCGAGATCGTCGGCAAGCACGCCGCCCCGGCGCTCTTCAACGCGGCCGAGATGAAGTCGATCCCGCTGAAGACGATCTGGTGGCCGATCAAGAAGGTTCAGGACGGCCTCGGCGGCAAGGCGCGGCTGATCACCGGCCTCATCGTCGCGGCGCTCGTCGCGCTGTCGATCGCGATGGTCTTCGTGCCCTACCAGCTCAAGATGGACGCGAAGGGGGAACTCCAGCCGCGCGAGCTGCACCTCGTCTATTCCCGCGAGCCGGGCAAACTCCAACGCCTCGCGTACAAGCCGGGCGACCAGATCAACCCCGACGCGATCGTCGCGGAGATGTACAGCGAGGAGATCGGCCAAAAGCTTCGGCAGGTGATGAACGAGATCAATGTCCGACGCGCCCGCCACGACACGATGAAGTCGCAGGACACGTCGAAGTTCACGCCGTCGGAACTGGCGAACCACAATGCGCGGCTCGCCGAAGACGAGGCGAACATCGCTAACAACGAATTGCTCCGCGACCAGATGATCCGCGCGAACAACCTGGATCCGGCGCGGCCGGGCGTGATGTTCGTGAGAGCGCCGCGACTGGACGCCAGCAAGGTGCCCGCCGACGCCAAGCTCACCGTGCTGAACGCCGACAACACCAACGAACTGATGAACCGCGTCCTGCGGCCGAACGAACCGATCCAGAAGCTCGGCTACTCCGAAGGCGAGTGGCACCTGCACGTCAAGGTGCCGCAGCGGAACCTCGGCCACATCCTCAAGGCGTTCACCGACAAGGCGAACTACAAGACCGACGAAAAGGGCCGCAAGTACCTCGACGTCGACATGCTCGTGACGAGCGAGTCGGACACGAAATACTTCGGGCGGCTGTACGAGGACGAACTCGCCCGCGAAGTGGTGCCGAACCGGGACGACCACAACGAATCGGAGCCGGTCTCGCAGGCGTTCGTGAAGATCGACTTCTCGAACCTGCCCGAGGGCCGGCGCATTCCGCGCACGCTCTTCGCCTCCGGCCAGGAAGTCCACCTCCGCATCCTCTGCGGCCCGCGACCGCTCGGTTATTCGCTCTTCCACGGCGTGTGGGAGTGGTTCTACGAGAAGGTCGTGTTCTTCTTCTGATCCGTCCGGGCCGCATCGCCGGCCCCCGCGTCGTCCCGGCCTTCGATCCGCACCGCGGCGCCCGACCCGATGGCCACCCCGACACCACCGCCCGCGAACGGGCTTTCCATCTATCGTGAGGTTCGGTCATGAATCGTCGCTGGATTTTGAAATCGGTTGCCGGTCTCGGTTGCCTCGCCGCCGCCGCATGCAGCGATCAACGCACCACCCCGACGGGGCCGGACGCGGCTCCGCAGCCCGCCGTCAACGCGGCGCCGCCCGTCGACATCGGCGGGGCACTCTACAAGAAGGAAACGCCCGAGGAACTCGCCCCCGCGATCTCGCCCAGCGCCGACATCGTCATCTCGAACGCCGTGGTCCGGCTCGACAAGAAGCAGCTCATCTCCGCGCTCGTCGACGGCAACATCGAAGTCGTCGGCCTGCCGCTCCCGCCGAACACGCCGTTCGGCAAGGACGACCGCAACCTCGTCTTCGAAAGCGCTGACGTCAGCTTCCAGCTCCCGTACCGCCGGCTGCGCGAAGGCGACCGGGTGCCCGGCAAGTCGATCGTCTGCGTACTGGACGATCTCGAAGCCCGCGTGCAGCAGGAAGCGAGCGTCAACATCAGCAAGGCGTGCGACGAGGCGATCAAACAGGCGACGAACGCGGCCGACAAGATCCAGGAGACCGTCCGCGCGATGCAGAAGATCGGCACCGCCGCGTCCAACGTCGAATTGGCGCAGAACGAAGCGACCCTCGCCCGCTACCGCGAGAACGTGGCCCAGTCCCTGAAGGAGAAGGTCAAGGCCGACGGCGACGCCAAGCGCGCCGACGCCATCCGCTACCGCCACCGCGCCCGCACGCAGGACGGCGGCATCATCACCAAACTCATGCGCGAGCCGGGCGAATACGTGAAGGCCGGCGACCCGATCATGGAAGTGCTTTCGACCGACGACGTGCGCGTCGAAGGCATCCTCGAAGCGCAGAACGCCGACGCCGTGCGACCCGGCATGAAGGTCGTCATCGAACCCTCCACCCCCGCCGGGCCGGACATGAAGATCGGTCGCGTCGAGCATCGCCGCGAAGTGACAGGCATCGTGGTGACCGCGCACAAGGACCGCCCGCAGATCGTGTCCGCCAGCCTCGACAACACGCTGCTCATTCAGGACATCTTCCCGCCTGCCGGCAAGCCCCGCGTCGCGTACCGCGTGCAACTCCCGGCGGAAGCGCAAGGCGTGCGCGCGATCGCCGTCACCGGCGACAAGGTGGCGCGGCACCTCATCGCCGCCGGCGGCGAAGACGGCCGGATCCGCCTCTGGGACCTCGCGAACCCCGACAAGCTCTCGGAAAAACCGATCCGCGAATTCGAAGACACCCACGGCTCCGGCGTCGCCGCCCTGGCGTTCAGCCCCGATGGCCGGTTCCTCGCCTCCGCCGCCGGTCGCGAAGTCTTCGTCTGGAGCGTCTCCGAGGGCAAGAAGATGTACGCCCTTCAAGGCGAACTCAAGGACGCCGTCACCTCCGTCCGCTTCACGCCGCAATCCACGCTCGTCACGGTCTCACGCGACAAGGCCCTGCGCGTCTGGCGACTGGGCGACAAGGGCGCGAACGTCGAGCGCACCATCGATCACCGCAAAGGAAACGTCGATTGCCTCGGCATCTCGTCCAAGGGCGGCCGGGCTCTCTTCGACCAGGACGACGGCCGCATCGACGTCGTCGCCCTCGCCAATGGCCTGCCCGTCGGCAGCGTGCAGAACAACGGACCGGCCGCGCGCTTCGCCAACCTCGCCCTCTTCTCCCCGGACGATTCCCTTGTGCTCACCGCCGGCGGCGACGGTGACATGAAGGGCGAACTCCAACTCTGGACGGCCCCCGCCGCCGGCGGCCGCGGGTCCGAACGCAAGCGGTTGGTCGTTCCCGGCCGCTCGACACCTACCTGCGCGGCCTTCGGCCCCGAAGGCGCCGGCTGGTTCGTCGTCGTCGGCACGCAGACCGGAAGTGTTCACGTCTGGACGTCGTCGATCCTTTCCCAGCAGGCCAAGGAACGCACCGGCCAGGTGACTGCCGTCATTCCCAACGACGCGCGAACCGTCCGCGTGACGGTCGTCACCGATCGGGTGGCCGATACCGGCACGGTGCTTCAGGACAAATCCTCCGCGACGATCATCGTCAAACCGGGAGAGGCAATCGCGCCGCCCGCGCCGGTGCCGGGGTCGGCGACCGCGAAGACCGGCGGCGGACTCGTGCCCGCCGGTGGGGCGCTTCCGCCGACGGCAGTCGTCCCCGCGAGCGCGACGCTCCCCGTCGTCGTGCCCGCGCTGCCGATGCCCACCGAGAAAAAGTAACGACAGAAAGGATTCGTTCCCGTCTCTCGGATTCACCGATGGGACGGGAATCGAAGCGGTGAACTTCCCCGACTCGCGGTGCGCATCAGCCTCATGGACACGAGCCTGCTCAATAACCCCGTCGAGCGTCGCAAGGCCGTGCGGCTGCGCACCCGGCCGGACCTGCAGATTTCCGAACAGCGCTACGAGGGGAAGGTCTACCACGTCGTCAAGGATCCGGTCTGCCTCCGCTACTACCGGTTCAACCGCCAGGAGTACTTCGTCTTCCGCCTCTTCGACGGCGGCCACACGATGGAGGAGGTGAAGGGGGAATTCGAAAACGAATTCAAGCCCCACCGGCTGGAGTACAACGACCTCGAAGGCTTCGCCCGGCAACTCATCACCGCCGGCCTCGTGCAAAACGAAACCGTCGGCAGCGGCAAGCACCTCTTCGAGCGGCGCGCCAAGCAGCGCCGCATGAAGCGCCTCGCCGCGATCTCCAGCGTCCTCTACTGGAAGATCCCGGTCTTCGACCCCGACCGGATCCTCACCTGGATGTACGGCTGGCTCTGGTGGATCTTCACGATGCCGTTCTTCGTGGCGTCGTGCGGACTCATGCTCGCCGCCGTCGTCCACGTGATGCTGCACTTCCAAACCTTCTACGACAAGTTGCCGGCGTACCACGAGTTCTTCGCCTTCCACACCGTGCTGTACCTCTGGCTCTCGCTGGGGGTCGTCAAGATCATCCACGAGTTCGGGCACGGATTGAGTTGCAAGGCGTTCGGCGGCGAGTGCCACGAGATGGGCATCCTGCTCATGTGCCTCTCGCCGGCGCTCTACGCCAATGTCACCGACGCCTGGACCGTCAGCGACAAGTGGAAGCGGATCATCATCAGCTTCGCTGGCATCTACGTCGAATTGATCATCGCTGCCATCAGTACCTTCGTCTGGTGGTACACGCCGCACCTGCCGGTCGTGAACAACATCGCCCTATGCCTGATGACGCTCTGCTCGGTCAGCACGTTCTTCTTCAACGCGAACCCGCTCATGCGGTTCGACGGCTACTACATCATGGCGGACTGGCTCGAAATCCCGAACCTGCGGGACCGCTCAAACCGTTTCGTCACGAACACCTTCCTCGAAAAGGGCCTCGGCATCGAGGTGCCGCCCGAACAATACATGGCGCCGGGCCGCAAGGCGCTGTTCATCTCCTACGCGGTGATGAGCTGGGTCTACCGCTGGGTCGTCACGTTCAGCATCATCTGGATGCTCGCGGACTTCCTCGGGCCGAAGCTCAAAGTCCTGTCGCACATGATCGCCATCATGTCCCTGGTCAGCATGTTCGTCTGGCCGGTGTACCGGATGGTCAAGAATATTCGTCAACGGGGGCGATTGCCGGACATGAAAGCGAAGCGCGTTTACATCACGATGGCGATCTTCGCGGGATTGATCGCGTCGTTCTTCCTGCTGCCGCTGCCGATCAGCCGCGTGCGGGAGATGGGTCTCGTCGCCATCCACCCGGACCACGGCGAACTCGTGGGCCTCACGGAACCGGCGCACCTTGTCCGCCGCGAAGTCCTGGAGGGCCAGACCGTCACGAAGGGACAGGTGATCGCCCGCTTCGCCAGCCAGAAGCTCCAGGAGGAGATCACGAAGCTCGAATCGGAGATGCGCGAGGCGCTCCAGGTGGCCGAGAACCTGCGCCGTCAGCAGGCGGGCGAAAAGAACCTCCCGCCGGCGGCGACCACCCAACTGCTCACGCAGATCGCCGAGTACTCCAGCAAGGCCGAGCAATCGGCGAAGCAACTGGATGAACTCCGCCGCCGCGCCGCCGACCTCGATCAGGTCCGGTCGCCGCGCGCCGGCGTCGTGATGGGGGTGCCCTCCGGTTCCGATGTCGGGAAGCAATTCGACCCTGCCTTCCAGGACCAGAAGCCGATCTGCACCGTGGGCGATCCGAACCGGCTCATCGTCAAGATCCCGGTCTCCGCGAACGACTACCGCCTGTTGAAGGACGACCAGACCAAGGAAGGGTTGGAAGTCTCGGTACTCGTGAAGGGACGAACCGACCGCGTCTTCAAGGCGCGTCTCCGCCGGCTGCCCGACTCGGACGCGAAGCAGGTCCCGGTCGCGCTGACGCAGCGCGGCGGCGGCCCGCTTGCCGTCAAGCAGGCCGGCGACGGCGGACAGGAGACCGTCCCGCTCGCCCAGACTTACCTCGTCGAAGCCGAAATCCTCGACACCGACGGTTCGATTCGCCCCGGAGCACTCGTGCAGACGAAGATCCACTGCCAGTGGCGCTCCGGCGCGTGGTGGGTAGGCCGCTTCCTCGCCAGTGCCATGGACATCGGCTTCTATTGATCGGTCCGGCGCGGTGGCGGTCCGTAGAATTGCGGGATGAAACCGCCCCGCGCCATGCTCTTCGATTTCGACGGCACGCTCGCCGACAGCTTCGGTGCCATCACCCTTAGCACGAACCACACCCGTAAGCACTTCGGGCTGCCGACGCTGCGCGAGGACGAAGTCCGCGCGTATGTCGGTTACGGACTGCGCCATCTGATGGAGCAACTCGTCCCGACCGCGCCGCCCGACGACGCCGTCGCCGTCTACCGCGAACACCACCCCGGCGTCATGGCGTCGGGCACGATCCTCTTCCCCGGCGTCGTCGAATCGCTCGAACGGCTTAAACGCGAGGGCGTCCGCACCGCGATCTGCAGCAACAAGCACGTCCAGTTCACGAAGGCAATTGTGCGGGAGAAGGGCGTCGCGCATCTCTTCGACGAGGTGCTGGGGCCGGACGACGTGGGCGTGGCGAAGCCCGATCCGGCGATGCTCTTCGAGGCGATGCGCCGGCTCGGCGCGACGGCAAGCGACACGGTCTACGTCGGCGACATGACGATCGATGTGGAGGTTGCGCGCAACGCCGGCGTGCCGGTCTGGATCGTCCTCGGCGGTGCATCCTCTCGCGAAGCGCTCGACGCGGCCAGGCCCGACCGCATTCTCGCGACCTTCGTGGACATTCTGGCGTGACGCATGTTCATGATGTCATGATGATTTGGGAAGCGCCAATCGCGACCGGGTTTTGTCCCCTCCCCCTCGAAGGGGGAGGGTTAGGGTGGGGGTGACGACCCGCACCGCAAACTCCCGCAAATGGGGGCGGG
>JALHPZ010000014.1:0-16180 GCA_022842245.1 Gemmataceae bacterium | reverse complement strand
CCCCCAAACACCCCCAAAAACCCCCCCCCCCCCCCCCCCCCCCCACCCCGGCCCTCCCCCTCAGGAGGGGGAGGGAGGTATAGATCGAAGATTGCGACTGGCATTTCGTAATTGGAAGTAGCTTCAATCGCTTTGATAAGCCAACGGCGTGAGGCGTCCTCACGCAGTCTTGAAGAGTTCCAGCGGCTTGTGCTCCGCGCCGAGGATCGGTTTCGGATCGATGCCGAGCCAATTCTCCAGCACGGCGGCGTAGACGCGGCGGAAGTCGATCGCGTGGACGAGGTTGCCGTCCGGGATTTTCTCGAGGCTGGGGTGATCGCCGACGACGCCGGGTTTGACCCTGCCGCCGACGAGGAACATCGGCGCGGCGCTGCCGTGGTCGGTGCCGTTGCTGCCGTTCTCCTTGGCGCGGCGGCCGAACTCGGAGAAGGTCATGACGCAGACGCGATCGCCGTGGCCGCGCTCGGCGAGGTCGCGCCAGAAGGCGGAGATGCCCGCGGCAACCGTATCGAGCAGGTTCGCGTGCGTGCCGACGGCACCCCCTTGCCCAGAGTGGGTGTCGAAGCCGTCAATGGAGACGTAGAAGATCCGGGCCCCGACGCCGGCGTCGATGAGCTGGGCCGCGAGCTTCAGCCGGTTCGCGAAGCCGTTCGCGGGATACGGCACCTTCGGCGCGTAGTTCGTGCCGATCGCCTTGATCCGATTGGTGCTCTCGTAGGTGTTCACGGCCGTGCGGCGGACGAAGTCCAGCAGGTCCGGCTTCTTTGCCATCGAAGCGTCGCCCTTCGCCACCGATTCGATCAGGCTCTTTTGATCGCCCTTCTCCCGACCACTCGCGCCGCCGAGCCTGAGCTGGAAGTCTTCGAGTTTCGTCAGCGACGGCACGCGAGCCGGCGCGCCCGCGAGCGCCAGCGGCGCGATCTCGTTGTCGGCGGCGAGGTGAAACGCGGAGAGCGGCTTCGCCTTCAGCGACTTGCCGATCCAGCCTTCGGTGAGATCTTGGCGCGTGCTGGCGGCATGCCAGATGTCCATGCTGCGAAAGTGCGACTGGTCCGGGTTCGGATAGCCGACGCCCTGCACGATGCACGCGGCCTGGCGGTCGTTCAGGAGCCGGCCAAGCGGCGCCGCGGACGGGTGCAGCCCGACGTGCGCGTTGACGCCGAAAACGCGGTCCTTCGGTACGGCGATGGTCGGCCGGTGCTTGTAGTAGAGTTCGTTCTTGAAGGGGATGACGGTGTTCAGGCCGTCGTTCCCGCCGGTGAGTTGCACGACGACGAGGACGGTGTCCTTGGCACCGGGCTTGTCGGCGGGCGGCGCGGCGTGCGCGGTGCGTCCGAGGAAGGTCGGCACCGTCGTGCCGAAACCCAACAAGGACGAGGTTCGCAGGAAATCGCGTCGGTGGTTCATGGTTGTCCCTTAGTTGAGTTGGAATTCCGGCAGCGTCAGCGCCAGATGCGCGAGCGCCCGCAGGCGGTGGTGCGCGACGTCCTCGGCCGACCAGTATGGCGGGTATTTCGTCGCCTTCGTCCGTTTGGCGTAGTCCCGCAGTTGATCGCGCGCTTCGGGCGACGCGTCGCCCTGCAGGAAGACCTTCAGATAGAACTCGATCGCGTTCTCCTCACCGTCAACGTTGTGCTTGGCCAGCACCGCGACGGGATCGCAGCGGCGGCCGAATCGCGTGTCCTCGGTGGAGGTGAGCGCGAGCGCGAGGTTCTGGCGGAAGAGCAGCGTCTGTGCGTTCAGCCACGCCGGGCCGCCGTCCCAACCTTTCACCGACGGCGGTGCGAACAACACCTGGCCGAGCGATTCGAGGGCGGTGGCGAGATTCAGCGGGCCGACATTCCCTTCGAGGCCGCGAACGATGCCGATGGCGAACTCGACCGGCGACTTCATCTTCGCGCGGTACACCTCCGGCGAAAAGAAATGGTTCGAGCGGATCATCGTGGCGACGAGTCTGCCCGTGTCGAACTTCGATTCGCGGTATTGCCTCACGAGCGGCGCGAGGAAGTCCGCAGGCGGTGCGTCCTGCTCGGAAAAGAAGAAGCGATAGAGCTTGCCGACGATGAACCGCGGGCAGGCGTCGTGCGCGAGGCAGAGGTCGACGATGTCGCCGGCTTTGTATCGGCCCGATTTTCCGAAGACGGTTTTCGTGCCCCCGTCGTGGTCGCGTTCCGTGAAGTGCGATTTTCCCGCCTTGATCGAATAGCCCGTGAACGCCTTGGCCGCCTCGCGGATGTCGGTCTCGGTGTAGTTCCCGATGCCGAGGGAAAACAGTTCCATCAGCTCGCGGGCGTAGTTCTCGTTCGGCTTGCCCTTCTTGCTGTCCCTGGCATCGAGCCAGACGAGCATCGCCGGATCGAGGGTGATCGCGTGGAGCAGTTCGTCGTAGCGGCCCAGGGCATATTGTGAAATCGTGCGGTACTGGCCGAGCATGTAGCGCGCGTTCCGCACCTTGACGATGCTGGTGGCGAAGTGGTTGTGCCAGAACAGGCAGAGCTTCTCGTGCAATGGGTGCGGCGTACGCAGCATCCGGTACAGCCACCACGCGGCGAGTTGCGTCGGCGGCGCGCCGGCGGGCAGGCTGCGCTCGCTGGCCATGAACTCGCTGGACTGTTCGAAGTCGGCGTCGGCGGGTCCGCCGGCGAGGACGCGGTCGAGCGTCTTGTCGGGGCCGTCGGCGAGACCGCGCGCGAGGTCTGCCATCGAGGCACCGAATCCGGCGCGGCGGTGCAGGTGGCCGACCTTGCGGGCGTCCCACGGGTTCGCCGCCGTCGGACGGTAGGGGTCCCAGGCGTTCATGTCAATTCCCGTAGTTCCAGGCGATCTTGAATTCGAAGTATTCGGCGGCGTGGTCGATGGAGACGTCGAACCGGCCGAGCGTGCCCAGCCAGGCGGCGAGTTTCTTCGTCTGCTCTTTCGCCTCCGCGAGGCCGATCCCCTGCGAGAGGATCGCCTGCGTGACGGTGGCTTCAGGATTGGCGTCGAGGAACTTCGCGCCGCCGGCGGCGAACGCGCTCGCGCGCCAGACCGCCGGCGAGCCGGACGCCTTCGACTCCTTGCGGAGTTCGGGAATCAGCAGCTTCACGATGCCCGGCGTGCTGCCGACGATCAGGGAATCGCCGACGATCGCGAAGGTCGGCACGGCGTTGAACCGAAGTTTCTCCGGGTCGTCGAATTTCGGCTCGACATTCTCGGAGAAGCGATAGCTGACGAGTTTGACGCCGTCGAACGTCTCTTCGCTCATCTTCCAGCCGGTCTGGAAACCGGCGATGAGGCCACCGGCGCGGAGCAGGGCTTCCATCGATTCGCCGTACTGGGCATCCCGCATGGAACCGACGTACGCGGAGGGCGGGATCGCTTGCGAGGGTTCGGTTCCATACAGTTTCTCGCCGGTATGCGCGGCAACGAACCGGTGGTAGGGGCCGGAGTTCTCGAGTAGCTGGCCGAACGTGGTGTTCGGCAGCACCTTGTCGATCTGCGCGATGCCCGTCTCCAAGTCCTTGAGGTTTTCGGGGTTGAAGATGCGCTTGCGTTCCTTCCACAGGTAGCCGAGGTCGAGGTACATGCTCTGGCTGTAGAGAACGCCGGAAGGCCGGAGCAGGGGCCGAGAACCGGGTTCGCCCTTGAACGGGGCATGGATCGCCATGTTCGGATCGAGTTCGCTCCGCTTGGCGGGCAAACGAACAGCCCAGGAGTAACCCTTCGGAGTTTGCTCGACGGCGAACGCGATGAACTCGGCGCGGCGAGCGGCGTCGGCGGTGCTGCCGAAGAGCATCGTCTGGAAGATGTCCTTCTTCGTGGTGGCGAAGAAGTCTTTGGACTGTTGCGATTCCTTGATCTTGGCGAAGTCGAGCCAGCCCCACGCGACGGCGTTCGGCCCGGCGAGCGCGCGGGCCTGCGCGAGCTGAGGCCGATCGGTGACGGGGGCACTGCCCTTGCCGGTGGCGAGCTTGAGGGATTCCTTCATCGCCGCATCGCGATTCGAGAGATAGATCGTGGAGCCGACTCGCGCGGAGAAGAAGTCCTTGCCCGTGGACGAGACCGATACGCCCTCGTGGTCCTTCGAATTCAATTCCTGCTTGGCTTCGCCGCGCGCCAGGTCCTCGCGGATGCCGTCGAGGAAGAGGCCGTACGCCTTGGCCACGGTGGCTTCGTCGGTGCCTTCGACGACGAGGACGGCGGGCTGGGGTTCCTTCTCGATGGCCACGCCGACCGCGATGCCGCGCCCGGCGACCTTGTCCAGCAGTTCGGGCCAGTGTGCGCCGAGTTCCTTTTCGAGGTGTCGCACGGTCTGGAAGAAACGTCGGACGGGGGTTGATTCGAGGATTTCGCGGGCCTGGGGGAACTGTTCGAGACCGCGGTACGCGTCGATCTTCGTGAGGCCTTCGATGAACCGGCGGGGGTTTTCGATCTTGAAGACGAAGCCGGCCTGAACGGGGATGCGGCGGAGCGGGTCGGGCGCATCCGCTGCGCGGATCGCGGGGCCGCACGCCAGTGCGAGGAGCACAACGAACGAGCGGAGCATTGCGGTATCCTCGGCGGCCTTTGCTGGGAATGGTACTCCCGGCCGCGGGCGGGGGTTTCAGGTTTTCTTCCCGAGTTGGGCCTCGGCGCGCTTCATCTGATCGGCGGCGTATTCCAGTTGCCGTGCCAGTCCGTGCAGCATCTTCACTTCCTGATCCGTCGGGAGCGCTCGGCCGACGAGGTGGCGGAACGCGTGCATGAGCGCCTCGGCGTTCTGGCCGAACAGGAAGCGAACGTCCGTCAGGGCGGCGTGCAGGTGCTCCATGGCGCGATCGAACGCGGCGTAAGGGGCCGGCTCGCGCGCCGTCGCGGGTGGCGTCGCGAGGATGTTATGGAGTTCGTAGAGCGCGATGCCGACGGCGAGTGCGAGGTTCAGGGAGGTGTAGTCCGGCGCGGTCGGCAGGACCAGCAGGCCGTGACAGATCGCCAGTTCTTCGTTTGCGAGGCCGTGCGGTTCGGGGCCGAAGACGAGCGCGCCGCGCGTGGCCGCCAGCACCCCCGCGAATTTCGGGAGGAGTTCGCGCGGCGTGCCCACCAAGGTCGATCGCAGCGTACCCGCGACTTCGCCCGAAGTGCCGAGCACCATTGCGCAGTCGCCGACGGCGGTTGCGAGGTCCGGCATTGTCCGCGCCGCGTCGAGGATGTCCGTCGCGCCGGCCGCGAGCATGCGCGCCTGGTGCGCCAGCGGGTCCGCCACCGGGGCGACCAGCACGAGGTCGGCGAGGCCGAAGTTCTTCATGGCCCGCGCCGCCGAGCCGATGTTCCCGGCGTAGTGCGGCCGCACGAGCACCACGCGGCAGTTCGCAATCATGCGTTCAATGTAAGGGGGAATTCACTCGACGGCGTTCGCGGCCGTCGTGAAGCCGCGCCGCAACTCGTCGCCGGAGCGGGGCCGGTCTTCGGGTGCCTTCGCCAGCATCCACTGGCAAAGGTCGTCCAAAGCTTGCGGAAGCCCCGGCACGAGCGTCGATGGCGCGGGCACCGGCGCGGTCATGTGCCGAAGGATCGTCTGCATGCGCGACCCGCCCTCGAACGGCAGCCGGCCCGTGAGCATTTCGAACAACGTCGCGCCGAGGGAATAGACGTCGGCGCGGAAATCGACGGACGCGGCGTCGCGTGCCTGTTCCGGAGCGAGATATGCGGCGGTGCCGGCCAGTTCGCTCGGCGCCGGGCCGTCCAACAATTGAAGCACGTCGGATTTCGCGAGGCCGAAGTCGATCAGCTTGGCGATGCCGCTCGGGCCGACGATCAGGTTGTCGGGCTTCACGTCGCGGTGGACGATGCCCGCCTTCCAGACCGCGTCGAGTCCGTCGATCGCCTGGCCGAGCAGGTAGAGCGCCCAGCGTGGCGGCAGCGCGCCCCCTTCGCGCAGGAGTTCGCCGAGCGGGCGGCCTTCAACGAATTCCAGTACGAGGTACGGCCAGCGAGCGTCCTGGCCGAAGTCGATGAACCGCACCACGCGCGGATGCCGCACCCGCGCCAGCGCCGTCGCCTCGGTGCGGAGTTGCTTCAACGCCGCGTCGCGGTCGCGCACGTTCGCCCAGTTCACGATCTTCACCGCCACCGGCGTACCGTTCGCCCCGTCCCACGCGCGGAAGACATGACAGGAGACGCCGCGGCCGAGGGGTTTCTGGAGCGTGAAGCGATCGATCCGGTCTCCGGGGGCCGGTTCGGGGTGGTCCGTATC
Organism: Gemmataceae bacterium; assembly: GCA_022842245.1. Taxonomy (GTDB): domain Bacteria; phylum Planctomycetota; class Planctomycetia; order Gemmatales; family Gemmataceae; genus Limnoglobus. Next base: position 9,969 of record JALHPZ010000014.1, on the reverse strand, counting down.
GAGTCGGGGTGTCGTCATCACGGGCGGTATCACAGGCCGTAGAGCGGAACGAGTTTCGCCCGCAGTGCGTCGAGGAACGGCGCGACCGAGAGCGGCGCGCCGGTGACGCGTTCGCAGAGCCTGGCGGCGCGGAAGCGACGGCCCTGCGAGTGGATGTTCGCGGCGAGCCAGCCCGCGAGGGGGCGGAAATCGCCGTGGCGGAACGCGTCGTCGAGGTCCGGCAGCGCCCGCCGGGCCGCGCGCAGGAACTGGGCCGCGTACAGATTGCCCAGCGAATACGTGGGGAAGTAGCCGAGGCCGCCGAAACTCCAGTGGATGTCCTGCAGGCAGCCTTCGCGATCGTTCGGCACTTCGAGGCCGAAGAGCGTGCGGAACCGGGCGTTCCATGCCGCCGGCAGGTCCGCGACGGCGAGATCGCCGCTCACGAGTGCCTGTTCCAGCTCGAATCGCAGGGCGATGTGCAGGTTGTACGTGGCTTCGTCCGCTTCGACGCGGATGAACGACGGTCGGACGTCGTTGATGGCGCGGTGGAACGCGTCCGGGTCGACGTCCGCGACAGTCGGGAAGGTTTGCCGGAGCCGGGGGAAGAAGTGGTCCCAGAAGGGCCGGCCGCGCCCGACGAGGTTTTCCCAAAGGCGGGATTGCGATTCGTGGATGCCGAGCGAACACGACTGCGCCGCCGGTTCGCCGAATCGCGCGGCGGGCAGGTTCTGCTCGTACAGTCCGTGGCCCGCCTCGTGGAGCACGCCGAAGAACGCTTCGTGAAACCCGCGCGGGTTGTAGCGCGTGGTGATGCGGCAGTCGCCGGGGCCGAAACCGGAACAGAACGGGTGGGTCGTCGTGTCCAGCCGGCCCGCGCGGAAGTCGAAACCGATGGCCGCCGCGGCCGACTCGGCGAACAGCCGCTGGCGGTCGATCGGGTAGTCGCGTTCGAGCACGCCGCGGTCGGGCCGCTGTTTGGCGTCGGCCAGTTGTTGGAGGAGCGGCACGAGTCCCGCGGAGAGCTCCGCGAAGAGCGTGCGCAGTTCCGCCGTCGAGGCGCCGGGTTCGTACTCGTCCAGTAGCGCGTCGTAGGGGTGCGCCGACCAGCCGATCGCCGCGGCTTCCTCGCATTTGAGCGCGACGATCGTTTCGAGGTGCGGTCGGAACTTCGCGAAGTCGGCGGCCGCGCGGGCTTCGGCCCATGCCTCGTTCGCCAGCGCGGTCGCGCGGGCCAGTTCTTCCACGAGTCGCGGGGGGATCTTTCGCGCGCGGTCGAACGCGTGCCGGAATTCCCGCAGGTTTGCGGCCTCGAAGGAATCGGCCTCGCACGGCTCCGATTCGGCTTCGATCAACAGATCGCGGATCTTCGGGTCGGTGGCCTCCTTGTGCGCCAGCCGGGCGAGCAACGCGAGTTGTTCGCCGCGATGGGCCGCACCGGCCTTGGGCATCTGCGTTTGCTGATCCCAGTGCAAGACCGAGGAACAAGAGTGCAGCAGCGCCACCGTCCGGGCGCGGTTCATCAATTCCGTGTAGGGCGTTTGCGTTTTCATTCTGCCATCGTACGAGATCGGGCTGCCAACAAAAAAGTCCGGAGCCGAAGCTCCGGACCGGGATCGGGATGCGGCCCAGCGGGCGGGTCACTTTTTCGGTTCGTCCTTCGGCTTCGGGCGGAACGGATTGTTCACGCTGCCTTTGATCTCCGTTTCGGTCGTCTTCGGACCTCCCACGAGCGGGGCATGCTTGTTGAGGTCGTCGATCTTCTCGCCGCCGGCGCGGGTGACGAGCGCCTTGAAGACGTTCGGATCGATCGTGGCCGGGACGAATCGCACGGAGCCGTCGCCCATGAGGATGTGCGTGCCGCGCTTCGAGCCGATCGGGTCGACGAAATCCTCCACCGGATTGGCGAGCGATTCATCGACGCCTTGCACGGTGGCCCCGCCGCCGGCGATCCACGGGCGGGAGTGGGTCGGCGGCACTTGGATCATGTAGATCGTGTTGGAGAGGCCGTCGGTCACTTCCGGGAACTTGGAACCCCAATCGTAGCCGGTCATGCCGACCTTCTTGGCGTGCGCGGGGTTGGAAGGATCGTAGCGGGCCGAATCGAGGCCAAGGCCGGACATGGCGACGTAGTTGGTGCCGCCGTAGGAACGGCCCTCGCCGAGCGGGTGGGTCGCCCGCCAGGACGATTGCGGGTAGTGGGGGACGAGGAATTCGGAGATCCACGTGGTGCCGGCGGCTTCGTGCTCCTTGGCGAACCAAGGCAATCGCTTCTCTTGAATCGACTGGCGAAGACCGCCACGGCCGAGGAACGGAAGAAGATCCGCCATGAAGCTCACGCGGTGATCGGGTGGATAGGGCAAACCGAAACGATCGATGTTGGCGGCCCGGGCCATGGTGGTCGGGGGGACCATCTGCTTTTCATCGAGCATACGTTTCATTGGTCCGGCCAGATCGTGCTGCTTGGTCGCACCGGAAAGCACCGCCATGCGGCCCTTCAGTTGGGCCGCGCCGGAGGCGACGCCGGGCTGGATGATTTTGCTGAACGCGTCCGCGGACCAATAGATCTCCGTTTCGACGGAGACAAAGGTATCGGCCACGTCGATTTCGATGAACGAGGCGTTCTCCTTTCGGCCCGAACCCATCGGGCCATAGGTTCCCATCGGTCCCATCGGGTTGACCGGCGGACTACCGGGGGCGGCACCCGAGTCGCCAATCCCGGCACCGGCGCCGGCGAGCGGCGGCGGTGCACCGGTGGAGCCGATCTGTGCACCGGTGCCTTCACCTTCGGAACCCACTGTCCCTCCCCCGCGCTGAGGGTTGGTCGTCGACGCGGTGTTCGAGACGGTAATCGTAGTTCCGAGTGGTTTGCTCATCAGGCTGGCGAGGGTGCGCAGCAGACCGTCGAGCCGTTCGTTCGCCGTCGTCTTGGCGTCTTCCGCGGAGACGAATTCGAAGATCAATTCGGCCGCGAATTTCTCTTTCTGGACGCTCTTGATCGCCGCGCCCAAGGTCTGCGTGTGTTCGACCAGCGCGCCAACGACGAGCCCAGCGACGGCATAAACCGACTGGAAGTCCCGGTTGTAGACCCGCTTGTCGAGAATGTCGGCATAGAGGATTCCGGCCGGGTTCTTGTCATCTTCTTCCAGCCGGTTCAGCATCCGCTTGAGTTCCGGTTTGATGGACCGGAAATTCGGGATCGAAGTGAACAGGCGGGGCGGCGACTTGGGCGCGGCCGGGCCACTCCCTCCCATCGGACCCGGCGACCCCATGGGACCCATCGGCGTGGTACCACCCGAACCCGATTGAGACGCTCCAACCAACGGCGGAGGCTGTTGCATCGGCGCGCTGCTCATCGGACGCATGGGGCTCATCGGTGACGGGCTGCCCATCGGGGAACCCATGGGTGACGGGATGCCCATGGGAGAACCCATCGGCGGGGTCGTCGAACCGTCGCCCATCGGGGCCGCCGGTGCGGGTGCCGCCTGCGGCGTCAGTTCCGAAAGGAACGTCGGGTAGCCATTGTCGCCCAGGTCGTCGAGGAACGACTCCAACCAGTTCGTCTCCGAAATGATGATCGTCTGACTGTCGTAGACGCAAATCGACAGGTCCTTTTCGGCCCATCGCTTCTTATCGTCCTCGGTAATCGGGATACCCGCCTGACCCATCAGCGATTCGGTCGAAAGCGCCCGGCTGATGGCCGTGATGAACGGATTCGTGTTCGGCTTGATGACCGCGTAGGGGCGGTTCTTGATCGGGGAGAGCTTGCCCGGCGTGAGCTGCATCTTGGTGTAGAGCGCGTTGAGCGAGTAGACGGGAGTCTTCGTGCGAATGACCGTGAACGGTTCGCGATCGGCCCCGACCAGCGCCAGCACCACCTGCGTGATATCCGTGGCCTCGAAATGCATGGAATTCTTGAAAAATTCCAATGTCTGGCGATCGAAGAACGCGCTGTACATCGGGGTTTGTTGCAGTCGCTGCATGTTGACCTGCAGCACGGCCTGTGTCTTGCCGGGCAGGAGGTTCGTCGGATCCTTCATCTGGCCGGCGGGCACGGGCTTGGGAATCTCGATCTGCGCGGCGGCCGGGGTCGTGTTGCCTGCGTTGGTCGTGGTGGGAGGGGCGATCGCGACCGGCGGCGCGATCACCGGGTCGCCTTCGGGCGTCATGGGCATCGGCGTCGTCATGGGCGTCGTGTTTCCGTCGCCCATGGGGTCGGTCATTGGAGCCGGCTGAGGCATTGGAGGCGGCTGTGGGACCGGCGGCCGTTGAACGGTCGGGGCCTTTGGTTTGGGGTCTTCGCCCATGAACACGAAGTATCCCACGCCCGCGAGCAGCGCCAGCGCCGCGATTCCGGCCCCGACGCCCACCAGCATCTTCGAGTTCGCCTTTTTGCCCTTCGCGGCCGGTACTTCCGCCGTAACCGCATCGTCGCCGTCCCCCTTGTTGGGATCCGGCACCTTGAATCGGTATTTGCACTTGGTGCAGTCGATCTTCTTGCCGATCAGGCTGTCGTTCTTGACCAGAACGTCCGCCTCGCAGCTGGGACAGGGGACCGTGAAGCTCTTGGCCATCGTGCACTCCCGGCCGGAGAATCGCCGACCAGAACGAAAAGACGTGGGCGCATCGCCACTTGGGATTAATCTTATCCGGCTTTCCCGGAGTTGGGCAAAGCCAATTTCCGGGAAAGCCTTCGGATGTTACGGATTTGAGGCGAATCGCGTTGGTCCGATTCCGCCGATCGAACGGACCGTAGCGGTCAGTCCCGCAGTTTCATCGAGACGTACTTGGTTTCCAGGTACGCTTCCAACCCCTCGTGGGCGCATTCGCGGCCGAGACCGGACTCCTTCATGCCGCCGAAGGGGCACTGCGGAGCCGCCGGCACCGGGTCGTTCACGCCGATGATCCCGGCTTCGATCCCCTCCGCCATCTTCATCGCCACGCTCAGATCGTTGGTGAACACGTAGGCGGCCAGTCCGTAGCGAGTGTTGTTCGCCTGCGCGATCACGTCGTCGATCTTCGAGAAGTCGAGGATCGGCATCACCGGTGCGAACGGCTCTTCGGTGAGAACCTTGCACCGGTCGTTCAGGCCCTTCAGCACCGTCGGCTCGAAGAAATAGCCTTTGCCGAACTTGTCGGAGCGTTTGCCGCCGGTGAGGACGTTCGCGCCGTTCGCCTTCGCATCGCCGATGAGGTCGAGCGTGCCGTCCATCGCCTTCTTCTCGAACATCGGGCCGACGATGGTGTCGGCGTCGAGACCGTTGCCGAGCTTGAGCTTTTTCGCTTCCTCGACGGCCACTTCCGTGAACTTCTTCTCGATGTCCTTGTGGACGAAGAACCGGCTCGGGCTGATGCAGACCTGCCCGTTGTTCCGGAACTTGCCGAGGACGGCCGCTTTCGCCACGACTTCCGGGTCGGCGTCCGGGAAGACGATGAACGGCGCGTGCCCGCCGAGTTCGAGGCTGAGGCGCTTCACCTGATCGGCGGCCTGGCGCATCAGTTGCTTGCCGACATCGGTCGAGCCGGTGAAGCTGATCTTGCGGACGCGGGCGTCGGCCATGAAGGCGCCGGAGATTTCCGATGCCGAGCCGATGATGAGGTTCGCACAGCCCGGCGGCAGGCCGGCATCCTGGAGGCACTCGAACAGGCCGATGAGCGACAGCGGCGTCTGGCTCGCGGGCTTCGCTACGACCGTGCAGCCGACCGCGAGCGCCGGCGCGATCTTGCGGGCTTGAAGCATCATCGGGAAGTTCCACGGCCCGATGCTGCCGACGACGCCGACGGGGTGCTTCAAAACTAAGTGCCGCTTGCCGGGGACGCTATTGGGAATGATCTGCCCGTAAGCGCGTTTGCCTTCCTCAGCGAACCACTCAAACGTATCGGCGGTCGCGTTGACTTCGCCCTTCGCTTCGACCACCGGCTTGCCCTGTTCCATCGTCATGGTGCGGGCGAGGCCGTCGGCGCGCTCGCGGATCAGGTCGGCGGTCTTTTTGAGGATCTTGGCGCGGTCGTAGGCGGTGAGCTTCATCCACGCCGGCATCGCGTTCGCGGCCGAGTCGATGGCGGCCTGGATGTCCGCCTTCGTGCCGGTGGACACCTCCGCGATCGTGTCTTCCGTGGCTGGGTTCTCGACGGCGATCCGCTTCCCGGCCGAGCCGTCGACCCAAATACCGTTAATGAAAAGCTGGCGATTCTTGACCGCGACGGACATGAGATACCCTCGGTGGTGATAGGGGTATCGTATGCGACAGGTGAATGATGGGCAGGAAAACCAAGCCCGCGGACGACCGTCCGCGGGCAAGAATGACTACTGGATGCAGTATAGGCTATCCACGCCGCGGAGGATGATGCTGCCGCCCGCGATCGCCGGGGAGGACCAGTACACATCGCGGCCAAGCTTGTTCGTGCCGATCACGTCGAAGTTCGGGCCGGCCTTGAGGACGTGCGTCATGCCGGTCTCGTCCATGCAGAAGATCTTGCCGTCGTAAGCCCACGGCGACGACCAGAACGCCCCGGCGTTCGAGATGCGTTCCTTGCTGTACGCAGCCTTGCCGGTCTTCGCATCAAAACAGGACACCAATCCGCCATTGCGCTCGAAGGTGTAGACATAGCCGTCGTAGATGAGCGGCGAGGATGCGGCGGGCATCGAGCGTGGGGCGCTCCAGGCGACGCCGGCGTTGGAGGTCTCGCCGGACTTCAGCGAGATATCTCCGGTCGCGCCGGCCTTGATGGCGAAGAGCGTTCCACCTCCTCCACCTCCACCCGGCCGACCGCCGCCGCCGGGAGGCGCTCCGCCACCACCACCCGGCCGACCGCCTCCGCCGGCACCGGTGCCGACATAGAGCAGTTCTTCGGTGCCGACCGGTGACGTGTTCGCCTGACCGCCGCCGACGCTCAGTTCCCACACGAGCTTGCCGTCGGCCGGGTTGTAGCCCCGCACCTTCTGGCTGCCGCCTACGACGAGATCGGTCCGGCCCTTCGTCTTCCAGATGTACGGCGTGCACCAGGCCGATTTCTCGTTGCGGTCGATCTTCCACTTCTGGTCGCCGGTCTTGGCGTCGAGCGCGGCGAGGAACGACTTCGACTCGTTGTCGCACTGGATGTACACGACACCGTCGTACACCATCGGTGAGCTGGACGTGCCCCAGTTGGCCATGATCGGGAAGGCGCCAAGGTCCTTCTTCCAGATTTCGTTGCCCTTGAGGTCGTAAGCGGTGATGGTGCCGGTGGCGCCGAAGTAGGCGTAGACGCGCTCGCCGTCGGAGGCGGGGGTTTCGCTGGCGAAGGTGTTGCTGCTGTGGGTGCCGTACTTCGGCTTCCCTTCGTGGGCGGTCTTGGCCCAGATCTCCTTGCCGCTGGCCTTGTCGAGGCAGACGACCTTCCAGGTGTAGACCTTGTCCGGTCCGCCGCTGCGCCCACCGCTGCCACCGGGTTGGAAGCCACCGCCGGGCGGGCGACCGGCGCCGGGCTGGAATCCGCCCCCGGGCGGACGTCCGCCACCGCCGCCTCCGCGCGGCTTCGGTTGCCCGTCCGCCACGGCCGTCGTCACGATCACCTTGTCGCCGACGACGATCGGGCACGACCACGCGACGCCCGGCACATTCACCTTCCAAGCCACGTTCTTCTCGGCCGACCATTCGGTCGGCAGCTTCGATTCGGTCACGACGCCGTTGGAATTCGGGCCGCGGAACTGCGGCCAATCGCCGGCCTGCGCAATCGTCGCGAGACCGAACGCGCAGCCGGACAGGAACAACTTTCGAATGGTCATGGAACCTCCTCGGAAGGGATCATTCCTAAACGGCGGCATTGTGTCCTTCGAGCCGTGAGGAACCGATGAGAACAAAAAAGCCCGCGGACGTTCGTCCGCGGGCTTCCGGTACGACCGCGTTGAATTACTTGTCTTTCTTCTCTTCCTTCTTCTTTTTCAGCACGAACGAGAACGCCTTCTCGTCGTCGAACTTCTTGGGCCGGTCGCCGCCCATGCCGTCGTAGCAGAGCTTCAGTTCGCCGTCCTTGAGTTCGATGATCCCCTTGGCCTTCAGCCCCTTGAGGCCATCGATCTCCGACTTGGCGATCTCGAGTTCGACGTTCATCGGGCTGGTTTTCGCGTCGATGGTGTAGGAGAACTCGAACATCACCTTGCCGTCTTCCTTCAGCGTGATCTTGTCCTTGGTGAAGGTGTAAGTGCCCTTCTTGCCCTCGTCGCCGATCTCCTTGCCCATCTTCTTGCCGCCGGTGACGTTCCAGTCGCCGACGAGTTGGGCGGCGTCGAACTTCGCGTCTTTCTTATCCTCGGCCAGGGCCGGGAAGCCGACGGACGCCGCCAGAATGAACGCGATCGCGCGCAGTGCCTTCATCGATTGAACCTCATTGAGCGAGAGCCGAAATGATGATTCGCCGGAACGCTTCCAGCGAAAGGGATCGTCTTAAATAGTGTACAAATTTTTGAACCGCTTGTCCAGACGCCGCGACGTCCATCATCGTTTCTTCAACACGCCGGCTTCCTCGAGGATCGACCAGAGTTGGTCCCACACCAGTTCCGGTGCGGGGTGCTTCGGCCCGTGGTCGGCCCACGATGCGGCCGCGCTGCGCAGGCACTCGATCGCGTCGTCGCGCACCCGCTCGTCCGTCACGGCCTCCTTCGGCTTCTTGGGCTGCGCCTTCGCCGCCGCGGGTGCCTCCGCGACGACCTCCCCCGCGCGGCGCGGACGGCCGTCCATCGCCTCGTTGCACAGGAAATCGGCCCGCTTGTTCTGCTCCCGGCGGACGTGCGCGAGTGTCACCGACTCGAAGCGCCGACGGAGTTCGCTCGCTTCCCGATACAGGTCCTGCAGGTCCGCATTCTTCACGCGGTATTCGCCGTTCATCTGCTTCACGAGCAGTTCGCTGTCGCTGAAGACGGCGAGGTTCCGGATGCCGCGATCGGCTGCCAGTTCCAGCCCGCGGACCAATCCGGTGTACTCGGCCACGTTGTTCGTCGCGGTGCCGAGCGTCTGCGCTTCTTCGAGGACCGGCCCGCCCTCCGGCGCGAGCACGACGGCGTACGCCGCCGGCCCCGGATTGCCTCGCGATCCGCCGTCGATGTGCATGGTCGCCCGGTCGCTCATCGTGTCCCGCCTTAGAATGAACCGGAATTCTATCGGCGGAGCGGCGATGAGCGATTGGCGGCTAGTGCTGGAGACATCCGGGCGCGTCGGGAAGGTCGGCCTGGCGAACGGTTCGGCGATGGCGCATCGGGCCGAACTCGATCCATCGCGGCGGCACGCGCGGGACCTCGCCGCGACGATCCGCGCGCTCCTCGAGCGCGAACGCCTGCGCATCCCGGACCTCGGCCGCATCCTCGTCAGCGTCGGCCCCGGCGGGTACACCGGCCTACGCGTCGGCCTTGCGACGGCGAAGACGCTCGCGTACGCCGCGAACGTGCCGCTCGGGGCCGTTCCGACCTTCCGCGCGATCGCGTCGCAGGCGCCGCCGGAGGCCGCGAACCTCTGGGTGGTCGCCGACGCGCTCCAGGGGACGATCTATTTCCAGCGGTTCACGGACGGGAAGCCGATCGACGAAGTGGCGATCGTTCCGGCGGCGGACTGGCTGCCGTGGGCGAACGGCGCGACGTGGCTGACCGGCCCCGGCGTCGCGGTCCATTCCGAGAAGTTGAACTGCGCCGCGCGAATCGTGGACGAAGGCTTCCGTGAGCCGACGGTCGACGGCGTCCTCACGGCCGGCGCGACGATCGCGCCACTGACGCGCGAGACGTTGTTCGCAATCGAGCCGCTGTACCTGCGAGGCAGTTCGGCCGAAGAGAAAGCCGAATCACGAAACCCCGAGAGAACGAAACCCCGAAAAGTATAACCCATTTCGTGATTTCGTCGTTTCGGGTTTTCGTGATCCTCTTGAAACCTATTTCCCGCCGGCGACCCGGCCCACGCCGGGGAAGATCGAAGCGTTGGCGCCCGGCGGCACGACCGGCACCGCGCCGGCGTAGCCGGGCAC
>JALHPZ010000013.1 GCA_022842245.1 Gemmataceae bacterium | reverse complement strand
TGAATGCGATTCCAATGGTCGTCGCTGATGTCGTGTCGGCTGAGCATGGGCGAGCCTCGGTGCGGGAAAACGACACGCCCCGCTATCGCAATTCGCCCAAGTTCAGTCAACACGGCCTACTCCATCCCGCCGCGCAACCGCACAACCACAATGGGTGAACTCCACTACAGTCATGCTCGACACCGTTCGTCCAGCGATGTAGATTGGAAGAGCGTTGAAGCACTGACCCGGTGAAGCCATGGCTGTAGCGGGAGAACCACCTCGGACAGTCGTTCCGTATACCGGGCCGGAGCCGTACGTCTTCGTCAGCTACTCACATCTGGATTCGGAGGCGGTCTACGCGGAACTGGAACGCTTAGACCGCGCCGGCTGCCGTGTTTGGTACGACCGCGGTATCCGGCCGAGTAGCGATTGGAACGAGCAACTTGCCGATTCGATTGCCCGCTGCGAGACGTTTTTGATCTTTATAACTCCGGGCGCGGTGGCCTCTCCACATGTACTGAACGAAGTCCACTTCGCTCTCGGCCGCGGCCGTCAGATCCTGATGGTGCACCTGCAACCGACCGAACTCCCGCCCGGACTGCAACTCCAGCTTGGCCGATTCCAGGCGATCCTCCGGCACTCCATGTCCGAGGAACGCTACCACGAAATCCTGCGCGGCGCGCTGTCCGCGAGGGTCTTCAAGGCGCCCGTATTGCCGGTCGCTCCCGATATCGGCCGGCCGCCGCCACCATCGGCCCCCACGACGGTATCGCTTCCATCGTTCCATTATGGCAGCGTCGTGCCGCCCGAATTTTTCATCGATCGCGAAGACGCCCTACGCGACGGCGCACGCCTTGTACGAGATGGCCACGGCTTCCTGCTCGTCGGCAACCGCCGCGACGGAAAGACCAGCTTCTGCACCAAACTCATCCACGAGATCATGGGGGCCCCGGGCAACGACATCCTGGCCGTCTACCTCAACCTGCAGCAGTGCGAGAAGCTCACGCCGGAATCGTTTCTCGAACACACGATTCTCAACTTGGTGGGTGAGATGGCACGGCAGGTGTTCGACTGCAAGTATTCCCTGTTGCTCCGTCCGCAGCCGGCGGAGTGGAGCGAGCCGCTTCGCTCCGATGGCGAGTTTGCGGAATTCGTCGATCTCTTCGCGCGGATTCGCGAACGCACCCACGCGCGACACGGTACCGATCCGTCGCCACTTTTGGCGGGCGAGTTCGTGCAGTTCGCTCAGGACCTGCTCGCCGTCCAGCGCGCCAAGGGCTGGCGGCGCTGCGCGATCTTCTTCGACGAGGCCAACCGCCTCTCGCACGCGCTGTCGGTGGATTTGCTCGAGAGCAACGAAGAGACGCTGAGCGCGGCCGGAGTTGCAAGTGTCTATGCGGCAAGCCCGGAGATGGAGGAATCGTTCTCACGATTGAGCGACGTATTCGGCCACCACTTGCGACTGGGACCATTCGCGTCGCCGAACGACCTGAAGAGCCTGCTGGCTCGCTATTGTGCATCGGACGGCCGGCCGGGCCAACCGCCCGCGGAACCGGACGCGTTCGACCGGATCTGGGAACTGAGCCGGGGCCGACCCTACTTGATCCAACTCCTGGCCGGCGGGAGTTTTCAGGCCGCCCGCGCGGCGGGAGCGACCGTCGTGACGGCCGACCATGTCGGTCTGGCTTACGATAACCTCAAGCGTGACAAGCCACACTTGATTTCCTGAATCTCATGCCAACCATAACGCTGCAAGTCGTCGAGGGAGTAGACCGGGGTCGCGTCTACCGCGATCTTAATCTACCCGTGACGATCGGTCGCAACGAAGACAATACCATTCAACTCAACGACGAACGCATCAGCCGATACCACGCGAAATTCCAATTCGAAGATGGCGACGTCATCGTGACCGACCTCGATAGCGTTAACGGAACGCTCGTGAACGGGGCCGCCGTCCAAATTCGCCGCTTGAAGCCCGGCGACCGGATCGCGCTGGGTCGCAGCATGCTCGTCTACGGAAACCCGGAAGATTCGAAATCCCGGACTGGCCGGGCAACGAGTGAACTGGGAAACGTCCGCGAAATCCAATGCGGGGATCCAGGCGTCGCGAATCTGCTGGACGAATGCGCCGTGATCCGCCGAACTCTGGAGACGACGAGCGCCTTCTGCAAAAATGCCGACTCGCGCGGCTTGACGTCGGCGGTCTTGGACTCGGCCAGCCGCGCTCGCGCCGCACTAGCCGAGGGGTTCGATCGAGTTGTCGTCGTAGACGCCGCGCGCGGCCGCCATCCCGAAACGGACCGGTTCGAGCCAACGCGCTTTTTGGTCGAGGTTTGTCGGACTCTGGGTGAAACCTACGGACTGGATCTCGATCCCGTCCGGTTTCATTCGGCGGACGTGTTCCAGGTCATGAAGGACGAGCGTCCGTCGCTGTTTGTCTTCGTGCATTTTGAATGCGTTGCGGCAGAGAGCTTTCCCCTGGCACGCGCCTTCACCCAAGGGAACCACCGTGCGCTGTTCCTAAACGATGGCGAGCCGTCGCCGATCGACGACGAGGATGTCGACGCCGACGAGAGCGTGCTGGCGGAAACGTTCGTCCAATCCGCCGGTTCGGCTGCGGCCCCGGCCGAATCGCTCGAACGGCTTCGCAAATTGATACTGGCCACCACGGCGATTGCGTCGAGCGGGAGCGTCCGTTCGTTCTTGAACGAAATCGCGGATACATGCCTTCAAGAGTTCCGGTACGCGGAACGCTGTTTCGTCGTCCTGTCGGACGCCGGTCGTTTTAGTGCAACGGTGACTAAGACCCGACGCCCGGCCGACGCCCTCGACGCGAACTTCAGTCGGGCGATCGTTCGTGCTTGCATGAAATCAAAAGCCGTTCAGCTAAGCGACGACGCTTATGAATCTTCGGGTGGAGTGGCACAATCCATTGTCGAATTACGTACACGTGCCACGATGTGCACGCCACTTTTCGTTAGCGATGGGACAGCAATTGGCGCACTTTTGATCGACACGCAGGACCGGAATCGAAAGTTCGTGCCGGACGATGCAAAAACCTTGCAATCCTTCGCAAGCCTGGCCGCCGCTGCCATCGAGAAGGGCCGATTGCTCGATGCACAACTAGTAGCCCGTGAGTTACAACGGGATTTGGATACCGCGCGAAATGTCCAGCTCCGCTTACAACCCTGTGATCTACCGGTGCGCCCCGGTTATGCTTTTCATGCACTCGATACGGCCGCTCGCGGCGTCAGCGGCGACTTCGCCTACTTCCTCGACCGGCCCGATGGCACTGTCGTCGGCCTTCTCGGCGATGTCATCGGCAAAGGGGTGCCCGCAGGTCTCATTTTGTCCCGGCTGATCGGTGAGATTCATCATTGTTTCGCGAATCAACACGAACTGTCTCGCACCGTCGAGGCTATCAACAATGAAATGATTCGATCCGGCGTGACCGACTCGTTCGTCACCATGATCGCCATGGTCCTTGATCCGAAGACGCACCGCGTCACGATCATCAACGCCGGACATATCGCTCCGCGCCGGCTGCGGACACGTGATCTCACGTTCGACGAAGCCATCTCAACGGATCTATCCGGTCTGCCGCTTGGCATTCTCGAAAACTTTGAATACACCGCCGTCGAGCTGGAACTCGAACCCGGCGATCGACTGATCGCGTTCACCGACGGCGTCACCGATGTGAAATCCACATCGGAAAAGTTGTTCGGCGACGCGGGCGTCGCGGGGGCGCTCAATGTCGAATCCCTCGATCGTCCCTACGCCAGCCCGAAGGAAATCTGCGAGGGATTGCTCGCCGCTGTGCGGACGCATTCGCAGGGCTGCCCACCGCTCGACGATATCGGAATCCTCTGCCTCGGTCGCGAACGACCCACGGACCGGTAGCCCGACACGGCTCGCGTCGCCAGACGATCCTCGTCGACGGACCACGCCGACGTCCCTCAGAGCACCCGGTAGATCGTGTCGTGGCTGGGTTGCCGTTGGGCAGCGCGAGGAGCGTGCGGAGCCACGCCTCGCGGCAGAGGGCGAACTCGCGAATGCTTTCGAAGGTCGTGGCTCCGCCGATGATGCCGATGAGGGCGATCATGAGGATGTCGTCGAGCCGGTGTTTCCTGGTCCGGTTGATGCGAGGATCGGGCAGATCGGCCAGCAGTTCGAGCAAGGTCCGTCGCGTTATCGGGAACCCTCCGTGGATTGGGCCGACCGCATCGGTCAGTTCTGCCCGGATTGCCTTCAGGGCTGGGACCGCCTTGGCCGCCCGGTTCCGCGCGAGCGGCCCGGACGCCCGCGTCAGCCGCGCCTCCAGCACCAGGCGGTCGCGGGGGCCGAGCACCCGGGTGGCGTCGTCGAGGAAGGACTTCGCCAGCGCGTCGAACCGCTCCTTGGGCCGCGCTGCGCTGAGGTGCAGCTGCGACTTGCAGGCCTTGAGCGTGGCCGGGTCGGCGTCCCCGCGGGCCGCCCGGTAGAGCGCGACGGCTCGGTCGATGAGCGGCCGGTCCCGCTCGTCTTCCATCACGCCGTAATAGGCGTTGGCGACCGCGTGCAGCACCACTGCCTGGACGAACTGCATGCCCGGGAACCGCGCCTCGATCCGCTCCGGGGTGAGCTGGGTGGCGGCCCGGTCGAGCAGATCGCGGATGGTCGGGTTCGGCTTGATCTCGAACTCGCCCTCGGCATGGTGCATAGCCCTGGCTTGGGCGAAGATGTCGGCCTGGCGGAGCAGGTCGTCCTGCAGGAACGCCCGCACCGCCTCGGCCGCCTGTTTCTCCTCCTCCGCTCGCTGCCGCTCGCGGTCGGCCTGGGCCCTCTGGTCGTTCGCCTCTGCCTGGGCGGTGAGCGCCGCGTCGCGGTCGTCCTTCGCCTGCCGCTCGGCTGCCACCGCCCGCTGGTAGGCGAAGAAGACGCCCGACGCCCCGGCGTAAGTGAGCAGCAGGAACGCCGCCGCCACCCACACCGCCGCCTTGTTCTGCCGGTACCCCTTCCGCAGCCGGTAGCCGAGGCTGGGCGGCACCGCCTGCACCTGTTCGCCGTGAAGGTACCGCTCCACATCCTTGGCCAGCCCGTTGGCCGTGTCGTACCGCCGCGTCCGGTCCTTCTCCAACGCCTTCATCACGATCCAGTCCAACTCGCCCTTCATGAGCGCCGACAGCTTGGCCGGCTCGCTCCCGCGGGTGGCGGCGATGGTGGCCTTCGCCTGGCTGGTGCTCAGCCGGTGGCTCGGACGCGGCGGCTCCTCGTCGCGGACTATCCGCAACACCTCGTCCAGCGCCGCCTTCCGCAGCCGCTCCGCTTCGATCGGCGGGCTCCCGGCCAGCAACTCGTACAGCAACACGCCGAGCGCGTACACGTCGGCGCGCGTGTCCACATCGAGCTGGTTGAACGTCGCCTGTTCCGGGGCCATGTACGCCGGCGTGCCCACCAACGCCCCGAACCCGGTGTAAATCGTCTTCTCGGTCAGCTGCTGGCCTATCGCCTTCGCCACCCCAAAGTCGATCACCTTCGGCACCGGCGTCTCGTCGTGCAGGGCCACCAGCACGTTCGACGGCTTGATGTCGCGGTGGATGATCCCCTTCATGTGCGCATGCTGGATCGCCTGACACACCGGCACGAACAGCTCCAGCCGCTGCTTCGGGGTCAGCTTGCGGGCGTCGCAGAACTCGGTGATCGGCGTCCCCTTCACCAGTTCCATAGCGAAGTACGGCCGGCCGTCGTCGGTCGTGCCGGCGTCGAGCACCTTCGCGATGTTCTGGTGGTCCATCACCGCCAGGGCCTGCCGCTCGGCCTCGAACCGGCCCAGAACGCCGCGGCTGTCTATCCCCGGCTTGATCAGCTTGATCGTCACTCGCCGTTTGATCGGTTCCAACTGGTCGGCGACCCACACCTCGCCCATGCCCCCCTCGCCGATTATCTCCAACAACTTGTACGGACCGACCCGGTCACCGATGGAGGCGGACACGCCGGCACCGTCGGCCGGGACATTTGCCCCGGTCCGGGCGAGGTAGGCCGGCGGGCGGTCGAGGGGGTTCGATGAGGCGTGGGCGGCCAGCAACGCTTCCACGGCGGCACGCAGCTCGGCGTCACCGACACAGACGCGCGGTCCAGGTACCGGCCCGGTCAGCCGGGGAAGGAATCGCCAGGGCCTCGGCGAAGACGGATTCGTCAGTCACAGGAGGGTCTCCCTGAGGAGCGGAACACGGCTCAACACACCATGCGTTATCTGCGCCCCAAACGCATCACACATCCTAGCGGATTCTGCACGCCGCTGATTCGGTCGGGGTCCGAGATTGACCCTGCGGTCGCTTCCCGGGACGGTTGGACCGTGTATCGCGTTCTCCAGACGCATTACGGTCTGTCGGGCCAACGGATCAACGCGCGGCGGGCACACGAGAACGGCGACGCGGAGTTGTCGCACGGCCACTTCAAGACCGCCCTCACCGAGGACCCGACAGGCTGCTTGTGGCACTGACCTCGTCGTCCCGGACACCCTGTCAGACACCCGGAATCGGCCAGACATGCCCGATCTTGCGGGCCAAGTTTCGCACGGCGTCGAGGTCGGCCTCGCGGACCACCACGAACCGATTCCCGGACCGCTGGCACAACTCCACCCGTGTCGGGGTCGCCAGGCGGTACTCGTCGGCGTGGCCCATGTGCCATGCCCCGAGCGGGTTCACCCGCAGGAAGAGCAGTCCGTCGTAGCGGGACAGGCAGGAGAACTCGTCCGCCCCCACCGGCCGTGGAAGTCGTGCTGCACACCCTGCGGCGGTACGTACGTCACGTCGACGGCCCCGAGCGTGGCGGCGTACTCGAAGACGAAGGCCAGGGCGAACCGGTCTGCCAGCTGGATCACAGGGCCCCGATTATCGGGTTGGCAGACGCCAGATATGGCAGACGCCCACTCGTTCGCAACGGCGCTCGACGCGCACCGAGAGGTCCGCACGGCCCGTCCTCCGCCGGGTGTGGTGCATTGATATCCCGAAATACGGGAAGCGTTCCCGAGGTCGTTACCGTTTTTCCTGGAATCAATAATCCGGGCCATCAAAATTGTAGTGTAATCCCGCGCTCGCCCGACTCGCGACTTGGGCCCTCGGACCTCACTCGATGCGTACACCCTCATACCGCTCGTTCCAGCGGTCGCTCTGGGCGGTGCTAATATTCGCGACCGCTGTCGCGTCCGCACGCGCCGACGACGGGCCGGCGTTCGCGGTTCCGAAGGAGGTCCGGGCCGCGCTCGTTGCCCACTGCGCGGATTGTCACGCCGAGGGCGGTAAGGGCGGTATCGATGTCACAACCCTGGACAAACTGAAGTTGAACGACCGACTCGACGCGCTCAACAAGATTCAGGACCAACTGTTCTACAAGATGATGCCCCCGCCCAAACGTGAGCAACCGGCCACAGCCGAGGCTCGCGTGCTGGCCGACTGGGTGCGCGCCGAGTTACGCGTACACAAGGCGTCGAAGTTGGACGAACGCCTCCCGAACCCGGACGCCGGAAACTACGTCGATCACGCGAGCCTCTTCGACGGCTCGAACAAAGCTAAGGGGTACACGCCCGCCCGCCGCTGGCTCGTCAGCCCGCAGATCTTCAAGGAGCGGCTGCTCGACGTGTTCCAACTCGAAGGTCGCGAGCGCGAGAACCAGCGTCGGTCGGGGTTTTATGGCGTGACGAACCCGTTCCTGCTTCCGGACCATGCGGGCGTGCGGTACTACGACCTGACCCCGCTCGACGGCGGGCACCTGCTGCTGATGCTCACCAACGCCGAGTGGATCGCCTCGAAGCAGCTTCAAACCGCGCGCCTCAAGGCGGGCGACACGAAGGCCGCGCCGGTTGATCCGAAGGACAAGTGGGCACCGAAGACGACGCCCGCCGCGTTCAACACGATCGTTGCCAAGAAGGCTGCGCCGACTGACGACGAGCTGCGCGCCGCGGTGCGCGCGCAGTTCGGTCTCGTGCTACGGCGCGAGCCGACCGCAGCCGAACTCGATCAGTACCTCGCTCTCGGGCGCGAGGTGATGAAGCTCGCGGGTAACACCGAGGGGCTGCGGCAGGTACTCAAGGCGGTGCTACTGGAATCCGAGTTCGTGTACCGGTTGGAGTTCGGCACCGGCACGCCGGACGAGTACGGCCGCGTGCCATTGTCGCCACGCGAGGCGGCGTACGCGATCGCGTACGCGCTGGGCGATCGCGGGCCGGACGCGCAACTGCTCCAAGCCGCCGAAAGCGGTAAGCTCGCCACCAAAGCCGACTACGAGCGCGAAGTGCGCCGACTCCTGAACGACAAATCGTCCTTCTGGGGCCCGGTCGATGACGACATTGGGGTGAACCCCCGCGCGGTCGCAACGCATCCGAAACTGGTGCGATTCTTCCGCGACTTCTTCGGATACACGGCCGCATTGAAAGTGTTCAAGGACGAAAAACGAGCCGGCGGCAGTTACGTAAACGCGGGGCGTGACGACACGCAGACGCCGGGTCGTCTGATCGACGAAGCCGACCGCCTCGTGGCTTGGGCAATCGATCAAGACAAGTCCGTGTTCGAAACGCTGCTCACCACGGACCGGTACTTCGTGTACCACCACGTGGACAACGCCAAGGGCGAGCAGATCATTGCCAACTGGCGCAAGGCGTACGAAGCCCTCAAAGACACCGATTGGAAGAAGTACCCGGACGCCGTCGCCCAGCAACAGGCGGACGTGATCAAAAAGTACCTCGATCCGAAGGGCTTGCCCGGTCGCAGTCAGCGGCGAGTCGATCACAGTCTGACGCGGTATATGAGGTATTTCGATTACACCTTCGGCCAAGGGCGCACACCGTTCGTCGTTCCGCCGTGGGCGTTCGGGAACCGATACCGCCATTCGCAACTCTACAACTTGCCAAAGCTGCCCGGGCGCGAGGACAAATACGGGGGCGACGACAAACTCGATTACCACCCTGTGCAGCCGTTTCCGATCGAACACCGGAAGGGCATTTTGACCCACCCGGCGTGGCTGGTCGCGTTCTCCGCGAACGCGGCATCGGACCCGATTCGCCGCGGGAAATGGATCCGCGAAAAGTTGTTGGCAGGTGTGGTGCCGGACGTGCCCATCACCGTCGACGCGAAAGTGCCTGACGATCCGCACCATACGCTGCGCGAACGCGTCACGGGCGTGACGGGCGCGGCGGCGTGCGTGAAGTGCCACAGTCGGATGAACGACCTGGGCTACCCGCTCGAACAGTTCGACGACTTCGGACGGTTCCGCACGGTCGAACAACTCGAACACCCGGACAACCTACTCAAGGCCGTGAGCGATAAGAACGCGCCCGACGTGTACAAGACGAAACCGATCAACCCGAGCGGTGTTCTATCTGGTACGGGCGATCCGAAACTCGACGGCAACGTGAAAGACGCCTTCGACCTGATCGACCGGTTGGCGAAATCCGACCGCGTGCGGCAGTCGATCGTGCGCCACGCGTTCCGATTCTTCCTGGGTCGCAACGAACGGCCTTCCGACTCTCAGACACTGATCGACGCCGACCGCGCGTACGTCGCAAGTGGCGGCAGTTTCAAGGCGGTGGTCGTGTCGCTGTTAACTTCCGACTCGTTCGTGTATCGCAAACAACCGGGGTCCCCATGAATACCACCCGCAGAGACTTCATGGCGACCGCGGCCCTGAACGCCACCGGTCTGGCACTGGCTCCGCGGGCGCTGCGCGCCGCGTCTGCCGGCAGCAAGCCGCCGATGCGGTTCATTTTCTTGCACAAGGGGAACGGCCTGTTCCCCTCGGTGATGGTGCCGCCGTCCCTGAGCAAGGACGAGGCCGCGACCGAGGCGAAGAAGGGCGCGCTGAACCTCGACCTCGCCAAGCACGAACTGCCCGCGTGGATGAAACCACTAGCCCGCCACCAAGCCGATCTGACGATCCTCCAAGGGCTGTCCGGCAAAATGTGCACCACGGGGCACCACACCTGGTGTTCGTCGCTCGGCGTGTTCAAGGCGAACGAGCGGGTCAGTTCCATCAAGTGGGCGACGGTGGACTTCGAGTTGGCCAAACTGTTCCCGTCGCCGATGGAGCACATCGAGCTGGCCTGCTTCCCGCTCGGCGGCGGCAACGCGCGGGGCACGCTGAACGGCATCGCCACCGGCTTCTCGGCCCGCGGCCCGCAGCAGCCGAACTACGCCTTCGGCTCGCCCCGCATCGCCGTGCAGGAGCTGTTCAAGTCGGTCTCGAAGGACAAGGGCGTCCAGGTGCGGTCGCAGTTGGGCCGTGAAGCGTTGGAGTTCGCCGCCAGGCGGGAGGCCGGCAAGGTGCCGAGCTACGCCCGCTCGCTGGAGGCCATCCGCGAGCGGGATCGCAAGGTGGACGCGATGGCCGACGCCATCCGCCCGCACGTCCCGAAGCTGGACGCCAAGTACCTGGCCGACGACATGACCACATGCGACCGCCAGCGGGGGCATGTCGAGGTGCTGCTGGCGGCGCTGCTGTCCGGGCTGACGAACGTGGTCGCCTTCACCGTGGACGAACTCGGCCACGAGTACACCGGTCTGCCGGGGCTGGAAACCGAGAAGGTGAACCTGCACGACGTCGGCCACGGCAAGGGGTTCGGCAAGCTGACCGCCGACGAGGTGCGGTTCGCTGTCCGCCGCCAGCACATGACGCTGATGGACACCATCGCCGCCCGGCTGAAGAAAGCCCCGGAGGGCGACGGCTCGGTGTTCGACAACACAACGATCTGCTACTTCCCGGACAACGGCGAAACACACCACTCGCACGGCACCGAGTTCCCGTTCGTGGTGGTGTCCGGCAAGAACACGAAGCTGAATGTCCGCGGGAAGTACATCCGCCTGCCGAACTACGGCGACGCGGGCCACAAGACACTGGGCAACTGGTACACCACGCTGCTGAACGCCTACGGCAAC
Source organism: Gemmataceae bacterium (assembly GCA_022842245.1). Lineage (GTDB taxonomy): Bacteria > Planctomycetota > Planctomycetia > Gemmatales > Gemmataceae > Limnoglobus. The sequence goes on along the minus strand of JALHPZ010000013.1, from coordinate 162,615 downwards.
CCGATCAAGCACTACGGCGACCCCGACCCGGGCTTGAGCCGTTTCGGGATCGACCAGACCGGCGCGATCAAGCAGTTCCTTGGCTAACGCCCAACCGCCGGTGCCGTCATGCCCAGCCGAACCCTTACTGCCGTGGCGGGGGCGATCGCCTCGGTCGAGGTGAGCGAGATGTCTCGACTCCTTGCGATTGTGTGCGTGCCCCTGCTCCTCGCGTTCGCGGAGCCGGCGCGAGCCCAACCGGCGAAGCCGTTGAACCTGCTCGTCGTCACGGCGGACGACATGAACGCCGACTCCGCCGGGTGGATCGGGAACAAGCTCGGCGCGACGCCGAATTTGGACGCCTTCGCCAGGACCGCGCACCGCTACGTCAACAGCCACGTCACGGTGCCGATCTGCCAACCCGGACGATCGGCGCTGATGACCGGGCGCGTCCCGCACCGCAACGGCGCGCTCGGGTTCAACCCCATTAAGCGGGATGTGCCCACGCTCGTCGAGGTGATGCGGGGAATCGGGTACTACACCGGGGTCATCGCCAAGGCCGTCCACATGGCCCCCGCCGACAAGTTCCCGTGGCATGCGGTGGGCGAACAGGCGCTCGGCAAGCAGCCGACGAAGTTCGCGGAGAAGTTCCGCGAGATGCTCGCCGCCGCTGCCAAAGAAAAGAAGCCGTTCTTCATCAACGCGAACATCTGCGACCCGCACCGTCCGTTTATCAACGGAACCGGGAAGAAGGCGAAGGCCGACGACCCGCTCGACGGCGCACGGGTGTTCAAACCCGCCGAGGTCATGGTCCCCGCGTTCCTTGAGGACATCCCGCGGGTGCGGGAGGAGGTCGCGCAGTATTATTCGAGCGTGAGCCGGTTCGACGTCGCGTTCGGCCTCCTGATGAAGGAGTTGACCGCCGCGGGACGCGACGCCGACACCGTGGTGGTGTTCATATCTGACCACGGCATGTCGTTCCCGTTCGCGAAGGCGACGGTGTATTACAACGGCACCTGGTCGCCGGTGCTGATCCGCTACCCGGGCCAGAAAGAACCGAAGGCGCACCCCGAGTTCGTGAGCAGCGTGGACGTGATGCCGTCGGTGCTGGAACTGCTCGGCGTGAAGCCGCCCGCGGGAATGGACGGCCGCTCGTGGGTGCCGCTCTTGATTGGGGAGGCGCAACCCGACCGTGATTTCGTCGTCACCCACGTGAACACCGTCAGCAGCGGCAAGTCGTTCGCCCAGCGGTGCGTCCGGACGAAGGACCGTGCGTTGATGTTCCACGCGTGGGTCGGCGGCCCGGACAAGTTCCGCGTCGAGGCGATGAGCGGGCTGAGTTTCGCCGCGATGAACGCCTCGACCGATCCGGTCGTTCGGGCCCGCGTGAAGCAATTGGTGGAGGGGGAGCCGCTGATGCTCTTCGATACCGCGGCCGACCCGACCGAGCGGAAGAACCTCGTCCGCGACCCGAAGTACGCCAACGACGTTGCGGAACTGAGCAAGAAACTGCTCGCCCACATGAAGCGGACCGAAGACCCGCAGACGAAGGCGTTCGAGGCCGCGCTCGCGATCAAATAACCGCCGCGTGCCTCGCCGAACGACCGTGCAAGGGGCCGCCCTTTCCCCAAACCGAGGAACCGACCATGCGCCACAGGATCCGGCTCGTTGCCCCCGCAGTCGCGGCCCTCGTCGTCCTGCTCTTGGCCGCCTCCGGCGGGCAGGCGGCGGATCGCAAGCCCAATTTCGTGTTCGTCTACTCGGACGACCACCGCTGGGACGCGATGGGGGTGGTGCAGAAGGAACAGGGCAAGGCGGCCCGGTTCCCGTGGTTCAAGTCTCCCAATCTGGACCGGCTGGCCACCGAAGGCGTGCGGTTCCGCAATGCCTTCGTCACCCTGTCGCTGTGCGCGCCGAGCCGGGCGGCGTTCTTGACCGGCCGGTACAACCACGCGAACGGCATCACGAACAACAGCAAGCCGTTCCCGACGGACGCCGTCACCCATGCGACACTATTGCGAGCTGCCGGATACAAGACCGCATACGTCGGCAAGTGGCACATGGGCAACCAGAAGGGGCCCCGGCCGGGGTTCGATTACTCGGCCAGCTTCGTCGGCCAAGGCCGGTACAACGATTGCCCTTTCGAAATCGACGGCAAGCCCATGCCGACCAAGGGTTGGGTCGATGCCGTCAGCACCGACTTCGCCATCCGTTGGATCAAGGAGAACCACGACAAGCCGTTCTCGCTGGTGCTCGGGCTGAAGAGCGCGCACGGCCCGCGCGGCGGGAACAATTTGCCGGAACACCTGCGGAAGCTGTACGCCGGCGAAACCACCCGCCCGACCCCGAACTGCGGGGTGCCGGCCGTGTTCCACCAGAAGGACGCGAAGACCGACCAGTTCCCGCGCGGCCTCGCCGACAACGCCGTCCACCTCGACTACCTGCGGCACGTCGCGGGCGTGGACGAGCAGGTCGGCCGGCTGCTCGACGCGCTCGACGAATTGAAGCTGACCGACGACACCGTCGTCGTGTACGCGAGCGACAACGGGTACTTCCTCGGCGAGCACAACTCCGGTGACAAGCGGGCGCTGTACGACGAGTCCCTCCGCATCCCGTTCCTGGTCCGCTACCCGCGGATGTTCGATAAAGGGAAGACCGTGGACGAGATGGTGCTGAACATCGACCTCGCCCCGACCCTGCTCGACCTCGCCGGGGTGCCGATCCCGAAGGAGATGCAAGGGGCGAGCTGGAAGGAACTGGCCGCGGGCCGCAAACCCGCGAAGTGGCGTGACTCATTCTTCGCCGAGTACTACAAGGAACTCGGGAACGTCCCCACCTGTTATGCCATTCGTACTGCCACCCACAAGCTCGTGAAGTACCCCGGCCACCAGGAATGGACGGAGGTTTTCGACCTGACCGCCGACCCGTACGAGATCAAGAACCTCGCCGGCGACGCCAAACTGACCGCGAAGCTGGAAGGCGAGTTGGCCAAGCTCGTCAAGGACGTGGGTTACACGGAACCGAAGCCCGCCCCCCGCTGAAAAAGCCGATCGCCACGGTCCTCCGACCCGTCGTGGACTTTGCCGACCGGTGAATCACCGCCCGGCCATCCGTCGGCGACACCACGGGAGCTAACTCTTGAAACGCCTCATCCACCTCGTCATCCCGCTGTTGCTGGTCTCGCAGGGCGTGCCGCCGGTCGCCGGCGCGGAGGCGGAGGTGGTCGTCTACGGTTCCACCCCAGGCGGCTTCTGCGCCGCGATCGCCGCGGCCCGCGAGGGGGCGTCTGTCATCCTCCTTGAACCGACCGACCACATCGGTGCGATGTCCACCGGCGGCCTGAGCCATTGCGACTCCAACCAGATGGTGCGCAGCACGCTCGTGGGGCTGTTCCACGAATGGCACACCCGGGTGGTGAAGGACTACACCGACCGCGGCCGGGAAGCGCCGTACAACCCCGCGGTGAAGGACCAATCGCGATGGGTATTCGAGCCGCATGTCGCGCTGCGGGTAACGAAAAAGATGCTCGACGAGGCTGGAGTGAAGGTGTTGACGGAGCGCCGGTTGAAGTCGATCACGAAGGACGGCACGCGGATCAAGACGCTGGTCACCAACGACGGCACGTTCACCGCCAAGGTCTTCGTCGACGGCACCTACGAGGGGGACCTCATGGCCGCCGCGGGGGTCGCGTGGAGCATCGGCCGCGAGGATAGGGACGACTACGGGGAACCACTGGCCGGCAAGCAATACCCGAAGCCCGGGATGAAGATCAACGGCTTCGACGACGCCGGCAAATTGTTGCCCCTGCTCACCGCGGACAGCCGCGGGGCGGAAGATCGGGGCGATACGAACGTGATGACCTACAGCTTCCGGCTCTGCCTGACCGCCGACCCGAAGAACCGCGTGGACATGCCCAAGCCGGACAAGTACGACCCGGCCCGATTCGAGATCATCCGCCGCTACCTGCGGGCCGGGGGCGACATCGGCAAGGTCGGGTTCGATCGGTATCCCTTGCCCGGCGACAAGCTCGACGGCAACAACTCCATCGGCGGGCAGTTCTCGATCGGTTTGGTCGGCGGCGGCAACGACTGGCACGCTGCCGACGAAGCGGTGCGCAAAGCGATCTGGAACGCGCACAAGCAATACACCCTTGAGTTCATTCAGTTTCTGACCACCGACCCGATCATCCCCGCGAAGACCCGCGACCAATACCGCCAGCTTGGTCTGTGCCGGGACGAGTTCGCCGCCCACGGTCATTTCCCGCCCGCGCTCTACGTCCGTGAGTCTCGCCGGATGAAGGGTATGTCCGTCATCACCCAGAAGGACATCCTGGACACACCGGCGAAGGACGACCCGATCGCCATCTCGTCATTCCCGATCGATTCGCACGACTGCCGACGGATCGCCGTCAAGGGCGGCGGCGTGGTCAACGAGGGCACCATCTTCCCGGTGCGGCGGAAGGAACCCAAACAGGGCTACGCCTACCACGTGCCATACCGTGCGGTGCTGCCGAAGCCGACCGAGTGTGTCAACCTGCTGGTGCCGGTCGCGCTGTCGTGTACACACGTTGGCATGTCGTCACTGCGGATCGAAGGGGCGTGGATGGTGATCGGCCAGGGTGCCGGTGTCGCCGCGGCGCTGGCGGCCAAGCAGGGGGTGACCGTCCAGGAGCTACCGTACGCGAAACTGCGTGAACGACTGCTGGCACAGAAGCAGGTTCTGGAACTTCCTTCCGCTGGGGTAGGCGACAAGAAGTAAGGCCGAACGGACAGTAACACCAAACCGCGGCAATAAGCGCTCAACAATTCGTGGATATCGGAGGGCAAGTCATGCGTGGGGCCATTTTCGCCGTGTACGCTGTGCTCGCAGTAATCGGCGATGCAACCGCCGCCGAGCCGCCCGTGAAACCGAACGTCATCTTCGTGCTCTCGGACGACCTCGCGCAGGGCGACGTCGGGTGTTACGGACAGAAGCTCATCAAGACCCCGCACCTCGACGTGATGGCGAAGGAGGGGATGCGGTTCACCCAGGCATACTGCGGCACCAGCGTGTGCGCGCCGTCGCGGACGTCGTTGATGATCGGCAAGCACATGGGCCACAGCCCGATCCGGGCCAACCGCGAGGTTCAACCGGAGGGGCAAAAACCGCTCCCCGCCGGTACCTACACGGTCGCGAAACTGCTCAAAGACAACGGGTACGCGACGGCGTGCGTGGGCAAGTGGGGGATGGGCCTGTTCGACACCACGGGCAGCCCCCTCAAAGTCGGGTTCGATCACTTCTTCGGGTACAACTGCCAGCGGCACGCGCACAGCTACTTTCCAACGTACCTGTACCGTGACGATAAGCGGTTCGAACTCGAGGGCAACGATGGCAAGGGTGTCGGCAAGACCTACGCCCAGAACCTGATCGCCGACGAGACGCTCGCGTGGGTGACGGCGAATAAGGACAAGCCGTTCTTCCTCTTCTACTCGATCACGCTGCCACATGGGCGGCACGAGATCGACTCGCAGGGCATCTACAAGGACGAGAAATGGACCGCGCAGCAGAAGAACTACGCGGCCCAGGTCACGCGACTCGACTCGGACGTCGGCCGGTTACTTGCCAAGCTTAGGGAACTGAAACTCGACGAGAAAACGCTGGTGATCGTCGCGGGGGACAACGGGTCGTCGTTCGGGCCGAACTCGGAGATCGGCAAGCGGTTCGACCAGTCGATGGGCGGGAAGCTCCGCGGGTTCAAGCGGTCGCTGTACGAGGGTGGGCTGCGCCAGGCGTGCATCGCGCGTTGGCCCGGAGTCGTGCCCGCGGGCCAAGTGAGCGACGAGCCGTGGGCGTTCTGGGACTTCCTCCCGACCTGTGCGGACCTCGTCGGCATGAAGGTGCCCCCCGAAGCGAAGACGGACGGCCTCTCGATTCTGCCGCTCCTGAAGGGCGGTGCCGCGCCGAAACGTGAGTACTTTTATTGGGAGCTGCATGAGTCTGGGCCAAGTCTCCAGGCGATCCGGTTCGGTGACTGGAAGGCAGTCAGGAAAGGTCCGTCGGAGGCGGTTGAGATGTACGACCTGAAGGCCGACCCGGGCGAGAATACGGACCTCGCCGCGAAGAACCCCGACGTCGTCGCGAAGGCCGTGGCACTGATGGCTGGTGCCCGCGAGGATCACCCGGACTGGCCGCTCCGTGACGCCAAAAGGAAGAACTGATTCACCTTGGAGCCTCTGCATGAACCGATTGACACTCGGTCTCGCGGCCCTTTGGCTGTTGAGCTTCACTCCGATGGTTTCGACCGCGAAGCCGAACGTCCTTGTCATCGTCGCCGACGACTTGGGGTACGGCGACATCGGCGTACAAGGGGGGAAGGCGGTGCCGACGCCAAACATCGACGCTCTCGCCGCCGCCGGTGTGCGATGCACCAGCGGGTACGTGTCGGCCCCATACTGCAGCCCGTCCCGGGCCGGATTGCTCACCGGACGCTACCAGACGCGGTTCGGACACGAGTTCAACCCGCACGTCGGCGAGGAGGCGACGCTCGGGCTGCCGCTCGACGAGATGACGCTGGCCGATCGGCTGAAGGCGGCCGGATACGCGACCGGGCTGGTCGGAAAGTGGCATCTCGGCTTCGACAAAAAGTACCACCCCCTGGCGCGGGGGTTCGACGACTTCTACGGCTTCCTCGTCGGGGCGCACAACTACCGGGTGAGCAAGGACGGCGAATCCAAGTTCGGCACATCGACGGCGCGGAACATGCTATACCGCGGTCGCGAACTCCAGAAGGTGGACGGGTTCGCGACCGACCTGTTCACGGACGAGGCGATCGCCTTCATGAAGCGGAACAATGACAAACCGTGGATCCTGTACTTGGCGTACAACGCTGTGCACACCCCGCTGGAAATCTCCAACGCGCTCAAGAACCGCATCCCGGCCGAGGTCAGGGACCCGGCCCGCCGCGGCTATTTGGCTCTGCTGCTCGGCCTCGACGACTCGATCGGTCGCATCCGGAAGCATTTGCGCGAGACTTCTGCTGATGAAGACACCCTCATCGTGTTCCTGAGCGACAACGGCGGCTCGGGGCGGAAGCCGATCTTCGCCTACAACACCGGCGATAACCGCCCGCTACGGGGAGACAAGGGACAGACGCTCGAAGGGGGTATCCGGGTGCCGTTCGTCGTCACTTGGAAGGGCAAATTGCCGGCCGGGACCACCTACGACCATCCGGTGATCGCTCTCGACATCGTCCCGACCGCGTGCGCCGCGGCGGGGGTCAAACCGCCCGCGAACCTAGACGGGGTCGACCTGCTGCCGCACCTATCGGGGGAGAAGCAGGAGGCTCCGCACGCCGCGCTCTTCTGGCGGTTCGGTCCGCAGAAAGCGGTGCGACAGGGCCAGTGGGCGCTAGTCGACTGGCGGGACCTCGAGAAGAAGACCAACAGTGGGTGGCAACTGTACGACCTCGCCAAGGACATGGGCCAGACGACGGACTTGACTGCCAAATACCCCGAGCGGGTGGCCGAAATGAAGCGAGCGTGGGAGCGCTGGGACGCCCGCAATGTCGCCCCCCTTTGGCACGGCACGCCACTCGAAGATCCGACCGCGCCAGCAAAATCAAACGGTGGCCCTTCCTACGATAAAGACACACCTTTCCCTTCTGGACGACACCCATGCTATCCCGACTGTTTGCCCTCGGCGTGTTACTGGCCGCGGGTCCCCTCTCCGCGGGAGAACTCGACCCGAGCCAAGACAAGTGGTTCAAGCAGTACGAGAAGCAGCCGAACGTGCCCAAGTCGGCCGACATGGTGCTGAACACCGACCCGGAACCGACCGTCGGTGCCAAGGCCGAGCCGCTGTTCAATGGCAAAGATTTGAAGGGGTGGAAGACCCGCGGCGGTGAATCCCAATTCGAGGTGAAGGACGGGTGCATCCGAGCGGTGTGCAAACCGGACTCGCCCAGCACCTACCTGTGCACAGAGAAGGAGGACTACGCCGACTTCGTGCTCACTTTCGAAACCAAGTTCGTGGTCGAAACGAACAGCGGGATCATGATCCGCGCCCGCGCGAAGGGATCTAACGGGTACACGGTCTTTGGACCGCAGGTGGAACACGAGCCGTATACCCAAGGCCGCGGGTGGTCGGGCGGCATCTACGGGCAAGACTGCGGCGGGTGGTTCTACCCGGTTTGGCTAAAGGAGCACGCGGAGGCGAGGAAAGCCCAGCAGTTGAAGAAGGTGGACGAGTGGAACCGGGTGACCGTTCTGGCGAAGGGGGACACGGTCAAGACATGGCTGAACGGGGTGCCGGTGGCGCACTGGAAGACCGACACCTATCACAAGGGTTACTTCGGCCTGCAGATGCACAAAGGCAAGCAGGGCGAGGTGCTCTGGCGAGACCTGAAGGTGCTACCCGTCGTCGGAAACTGACCACACCCGAAGTCGCACGGCGCACCATTTCGCGATCACTTGCGCAAATGCTGCGGAACTGGCGGGTCCGACAGGCGATCGCCCGGACCGGCCGCTCCGCGCCCCCGAGAGGAACAACTGCCCTGTCCGGAGCGCCTCCATGTTTCGAGTCATCATCGTCCTCACTGCCAGTTGGATGTTGAGCCTCGCGCCGACGATGTCGGCCGCGGACAAGCCGAACGTCGTGATCATCCTCGCCGACGACCTCGGGTACGGGGACGTGTCGTGCTACAACCCCGAGCGGGGCAAGATCCCGACGCCGAACATCGACGCGCTTGCCAAGGGCGGCATGCGGTTCACGGACGCACACTCGTCGTCCGGGGTCTGCTCGCCGACGCGGTACACTCTCCTCACGGGCCGGTACCACTGGCGGACGCGGCTCCAGGCGGGAATTGTTGGCGTCTGGGGCGCTCCTCTGATCGCCCCAGACCGGCTCACGATCGCGGGACTCGCCAAACAGCACGGGTACCACACGGCGTGCGTCGGAAAGTGGCACCTCGGCTGGGACTGGCCGATCACGCCCGACGACAAGAGGCATTTCCAGGGGTTGGGCGGACAGGCCGGCGGAGGCGGGAAGGTGAAGACCCAAGCGACCGCGGAACAGATTGCCGTCTGGAAGAATGTGTTCTCCAATCCGATCCCCGGCGGGCCGACCACACGCGGGTTCGACGAGTACTTCGGCACCGACGTACCCAACTGGCCGCCGTACTGCTTCATCGAGAACGATCGCACCGTCGGCATCCCGTCTTCCCTCCTGACAGCACAAGACTTCGTGAAGAACCAGGCCAGTTTGCAAGGCCCGGCGCTCCCCGAGTGGAAGCTGGACGCGATCCTACCCGCGCTAGCGGACCGGGCGTGCGACGTCATCTCGAAGCAGGCCAAAGCGAAGTCGCCGTTCCTCCTGTACCTGCCGCTGACGGCCCCGCACACGCCCCTCGCCGTCGCGAAGGAGTGGCAGGGGAAGAGTTCGCTCAAGCACCCCTACGGCGATTTCGTGATGCATACCGACGCCGTCGTCGGCCGCGTGCTGGACGCGATCCGGGCGGCGGGCATCAGGGACAACACGCTCGTCGTCTTCACCAGCGACAACGGCTGTGCCCCGTACATCGGCGCGAAGGAACTGGAGTCGCGCGGGCACTTCCCGAGCGGGCCGCTGCGGGGATACAAGGCCGACGCCTGGGAGGGCGGCCACCGCATCCCGTTTATCGTGCGGTTCCCCGGCATGGTGAAGCCCGGTTCGACATGCTCGCAAACGGTCTGCTCGGTGGATCTCCTCGCGACCATTGCCGAAGTACTGGGCGCGAAGCTCCCAGCGACTACGGGCGAGGACAGCGTCAGCCTGATGCCCCTTCTCCGCGGTGAGGACAGACCGCTTCACGAGGCGGTGGTTCACCACTCCTCGGCGGGCGTGTTCGCAGTTCGCTCCGGCCAGTGGAAGCTGATCCTCGGGCCCGGCAGCGGCGCGACCGACGGCACCAAGCCGCACCTCTACGACCTGAGCGCCGACCTCGGCGAGACGACCGACCTCGCCACCAAGCACCCCGAGGAGGTGAAGCGGCTCACGGAGTTGATGGAGAAGTACGTCGCGGACGGGCGCAGCACCCCCGGTGAGAAGCGGATGAACGACGTGACGGTTCCGATCTTCAAGAAGGCGAGAGGACCGAAGAAATGACCACTCACCGACATGAATTCACCATGACCCGCTGGATTCTCTCCGTACTTTGTGTTTCGCTGCTCGCTCCCGCCGCCCGTGCCGAGGGGCCGAAGCGGCCGAACGTCGTGTTCATCCTGGCGGACGACCTCGGCTGGGCGGACCTCACCCCCTACGGCAGCACGTTCCACGACACGCCCCACCTGAAGCGCCTGGCCGACCGCTCGGTGCGGTTCACCAACTACTACGCGGCCAGTCCGCTCTGCTCGCCGACGCGGTCGAGCATCCTCACCGGCCTGTACCCGGCCCGCACCGGCATCACGGCCCCGGCCTGCCACCTGCCCGCTGTCCAGTTGGAGAAGCGGCTCGTGGGCGGGTCGCCCAAGTCGCGGGTGATCGGGGCCGACAGTCTCACCCGGCTCAAGGGCGAGTACGTTACGCTCGCCGAGGTGTTCCGGGAGGCGGGCTACGCGACCGCCCACTTCGGCAAGTGGCACCTCGGGCACGGGGCCGGGTACGAGCCGAAAGACCAGGGCTTCGACGCGGACGTCCCGCACACGCCGAAGGCCGCCGGCCCGGGCGGCGGGTACTTCGCCCCGTGGCGGTTCGTCACCGACCCGCAGTTCAAGGGGAAGCCGGGCGAGCACATCGACGAGTGGATGGCCGGCGAGGCTGCCAAGTTCGTCGCCGCCCGGAAGGGGAAGCCGTTCTACCTGAACTTCTGGATGTACTCGGTCCACAGCCCGTGGAACGGCGACCCGAAGTTGATCGAGCAGTACCAGAAGACCGCCGACCCGAAGGCGGCCCAACGGAACCCGCTGTATGCCGCGATGGTGAAGCGGATGGACGACGCGGTCGGCAAACTGCTGGACGCGCTCGACGCGGCCAAGGTGGCCGACGACACCATCGTCGTGTTCACTTCGGACAACGGCGGATGGGCGTACCCGCCGAAGGCCACCGACCCGAAGGGGTACGAGGACATCCCCACGACGAGCAACGCGCCGCTGCGGAGCGGGAAGGCGTCGAACTACGAGGGCGGGACGCGGGTGCCGTGCCTGGTCGCGTGGCCGGGGAAGGCGAAGGCGGGGACGAGCGACGCCCTCTTCAGCAGCGTGGACTGGTTCCCGACGCTCCTCGCGATGACCGGCGTCAAACCCAAGTTGATGCTGAAGGTAGACGGCGTCGATCAGGTGCCCGCGATCCTGGGGCAGAAGGTCGTCCGCGACACGGTGTCCGTCCACTTCCCGCACGGCAGCGAGGCGCAGGAGGTCGGGATCCCCGGGTTCTGGCCGGCGACGTGGGTCCGCAGGGGCGACTGGAAGCTGATCCGGTTCTACGCCCGGAACGATAACGGCACCGACCGCCTGGAACTGTACAACCTGAAAGACGACTTCTGCGAAACGAAGAACCTCACCGCCGAGAAGCCGTCGATAGTGAAGGAACTCGCTGACCTGATCGACGCGTTCCTGAAGGACACCGAGGCGGTCGTGCCGAAGGCGAATCCCGGGTTTGGCAAGCAGCCGGCGGCCGGGGGCGCGGCCGGCTGGACCCCGAGCAAGGACGCGGCCGTCGCGACGAAGGACGGAGTTCTCGTAATCACGTCCATCGGCGGCGACCCGTACATCGTCGTCCGCGACATGCCGGCCGGGGTCGGACAGTACACGGTCGAGTTCAAGATGAAGTCGGACAGCCGCGGCACCGGGCAGATCTTCTGGACGACTGCCGACGACAAGGGCTTCCACCGGGACCGGTCCACCACTTTCGAGCCAAAGCACGATGGCGAGTGGCACGAGTACGCGGTCAAACTGCCGGTCGATAAGGCGCTGACCGGGCTCCGGATCGACCCCTCCACCGCCTCCGGCGAGATCCGCCTCGATGCGATCAAGTTGAAAGACAAGGGTGGGAAGATCCTCCGGTCCTGGCCCGTCCCGCCGGCGAAGAAATGACCTCCCTGCCGGCAAGGAACATGCAATAAGTGACGAGAAATGTCGGGCCGTGGCACACTGTATCAGTTCCCGATGTTCCGGTGTAGTGATCGGCATCGCGCGGAAGCCGTCCACCTTGCGGGTCAGTTGAACCAGCTCGGCGATCCGCTTCGGTTCCTTCACCCCGTTGCCGTGCAGCAGCAGGAAGCCGGCCATCCAGATTGGCTTTTCGGGCGTGATGTCGGCCGTCGCGATACCGGCTTCCATTCCGCGGGCGGGTCGGCCACGATACCAGTCGAAGTCAGCAAGACGACAAGGGCAAGCGCGGCGAGAGGTCGCATCGGGGAACTGCTGGAAGGGCGGTTGAGATCAGCGCGCGGCAGGGGCAAGGCCGGGTATGCCCTTGAGGGCGGCGCGGGCCACGCGGAGCACGTTCGTGCCGAGGATCTTTCGGATTTCGTCGTCCGTGTGGCCGCGCTGAACCATGCCGACCGTAAACAGCGGGAAGTTCGTCCAGGCCAGCGTGCGACCGGGGTCGACGGTACCGTCGAGCGCACCCTTGGGCCAGAGCGCCTCGAAGCGCGTCCGTTGTTTGCGGGCCGGGCCGAACGGTCGGCCGTCGCCGGGCTTGCCGGGCGAAGTGTGCGCGACGTCCGTCCCGATCGCGACGTGGTCGGCCCCGAACTTCTTCACGAGGTAATCGATGTGGTCGAGGAACGCGGTGATGCCGCCGCCGAGGAAGCTCGGAATGCAGCAGACCCCGACGTACCCGCCGGTATCGGCAATCGCCTTGATGACCTCGTCCGGCTTGCACCGGATGTTCTTGTTCACGGCGGCCGCGGCGGTGTGGCTGGCGACCATCGGGCGGCTCGACGCCTTCGCCGCCTCCAAGCTGGTCCGCCATCCGCTGTGGGCCACGTCCACGATCACGCCGGTGCGGTTCATCTCCGCGATCGCGGCCCGCCCGAGGTCGCTGATCCCGCCGTCGGCCGACTCCCCGCACCCGTCGCCGAGCATGTTCCGCCGGTTGTAGGTCAGATGCATCATGCGGATGCCGAGTTGGAAAAAGACGCGGACGTGCTTCAGCTCATCCTCGACCGTGTTCCACGATTGATTGAGCGGCACACCGTTGCCGGTCAGGTAGAGGCAGTGCGTCCCGGCCTTCTTGACGGCCTCGATGTCGTCCGGAGTGGCGGCGCGCGACAGGAACCCGCGCAGGGTATCGGTGAGATATGTAAACCGGGCCAGGCGTTCGAGCAGGCGGAGCGGGTCTTGCCCTTCCTCGCCGGCGTTCTGGAAGATACCCGTCACGCCGGCCGCCCGCCAAGCGGTCTCGAACTCGGCGCGCTCCGCCGCGTCGGCGGCGCTGCGGAGCATCCCCATCTCGACCCGCATGTCTTGCAGTTCGGCGTCCGACGCGCCGGCATCGTAAGCCCGCCGGATGGCTTCGACATCGAGCGCCGCGCGCGGGGCGAAGCCGTAGCCGTCGAACACGAGCGATTCCGAGTGCAGCTTCATCCCGCGTTCGAGTTCGCGGGCGGTCGGCTTGAGCGCCTTCAATCCGGCTTCGCGTGCCTGCTCCATCGCGGGCGTCAGTTTGACCGGTCCCTCGGCCGGAGCCGCGCCGCCCGCGAGTGCGAGCCCGGTCGTCGTGGCGACGAAATCGCGGCGGTCCATGTCTTTCTCCGAGGTGCGAATGACGGGTGCGGGGTTGTCGGGCCGGTCGCTCCCCGATCGTATAAGAGCCGGATGCCGCGAGCAAGTACGAGAGCCGGGAGCGGCAATCCGAATCAAAGCCGAGGCGATGGAGAAGCACGGCGTTGACATCGAGTGCTGCCGGGAGACGTACTTAAAGTCGGGTGAGCGGCTGTTCGCTCTGGTCGATACCAAACCGACGCATCTCCGCATCGAACCGTGGGATGACGCGAAACAGCGGATATCGCAACCGTGACCACCCGCACAGAGATTGACACCGACGGCTCCTGCAACAATCGACCCGACTGCGGCTCGCCCACCAACTCGCGCGCGAGACGTGACCAAGGTGCAAAAGAACGCTGCGCCGGGATTACTTCCCCACCCACTCCAGCACCGCGAGCACGGGTCGGTGGTCCGACGCGACCTTCTCCTCGATCACCTTCGTCTCGACCACCTTGAACCGTCCCGATGACCGGTAGAGTACGTAGTCGATCTGCTGCTTCGGAACGTTCGACGGTATGGTGAGCAGGCCCTTCCCGCCAGGCTCAGTCGCGAACGACCAAGTCTTCGCCAGTGCCTTGATCGGCGCGCTGTCCGGTGCTGCGTTCAGATCCCCCGTCAGGATGAGAGTGCCCTCGGCCTTGCCGAACAACTCGTCGATCTTGCCGACCTGTTTCTCGCGCGTCTCACCGTCGTCGTGCTGCAAGTGGGTGTTGAGGAGCGTGACCGCGGGGAATCCGCCCGGCTCAACGGTCACCTGCATGACGATCCGCGTCTCTTGCTTTTCCTTGCCCGGAAGCTTGTGGATCTTCACGTCCTTGAACGGGAAACGGGAGAGCACGGCGAGCCCGTAAGCGCCGCCCTGGAGGTCGATCGCCTTGGCAAACTCCGCCTTCATCCCCATCAATTTGGCGAGTTCCGCCGCCTGATCGACCTTCTTGGTGCGGGTCGTGTTCTGGTCCACCTCCTGGAGGGCGACGAGGTCCGGCTTCTCCGCCTTGATGACGTCCGCGATCCGGGGAAGGTCAAGCTTGCCGTCGGTGCCCTCGGCGTGGTGGATGTTGTACGTCAGCACGCGGAGCGTCCGCGGCTTGTCGTCCGCCTGTGCCGCACCGACGAGTCCGAGCAGGCTGACCGCCATCAAGTGTCGCATGTCGTTGCTCCGGGTGTCAGTGTTGCCATTACATTGCGGAGTAGCGTCACCCGGCCTCGGACCTCGTATTAGCCAACGTCGAGAACCCGCTGCACGTTCGGTTGCCGGTACCGCGCGCCGCCGGTTCGGGTCGAGCGTCCGGTTCGGTCCGAGTTGTTCGAGGAAGTGCGCGGCCGCTTCTCCGTGAGTATCGTCGATACGTCAAACCGGAGCCAGCGAGTCGATCATGCGAAGCGGGTTGCGCACACCCCGTTCGGTCAGCCAACGGACCGCGGTCTCACGGTGTTCGCGCCCACTTTCGTCGGGCATTCCCTCGCCGAGGCGATACCGGGCGGCGGCGGCCACCGCGCCCAATCCGATTGCGGCGAGTTGTTCCACGGCGATCGCGAACAATCGCGTCGCGGAGGCCGAGGATCGACGACGGGCGACGCAGGCTTCGATCAGCGCGCCGTGCGCGCGGCCCCAAGCCGCGGTCTCGCGTTTCAGCCGCTTCGCGTCCCGTTCGGCCGAGCGCACAAGGTCGTCCCGGCGCGGGTCGTGCCGCGCGAGCGCCAGTGCGCTGCGCGCCCGGAATTGCAGGACGTCGATGCGGCATTCCTGAATCTGCCAGATCAACGAGCGGTGATAATCCCACCGTTTGCTTCGGACCAGTTCCCACGCCGCCAGACTGTCGCCGGAGTACAGGTAAATCGTCATTCGCGCGAGGAGGGCGTTATGGTGCTGAATATGAAATCCGTTTTGTGACCATTGAGCCATGATGGAATCGAGTTCGAGTAAGGCCCTCTCCGGTTCGTCCGCCGCAGTGCGGATGCCAGACATGATGAACGTCCCGAAATTCACTTGCGCGTAGAGGTCGCCCCGTTCGACGGCGTCCTTCATGTGTCGCTGCCAGACGCTTTCCAGGTCCCGGAATTCCCCGCGATAGAGTAGCGACCACATCGCGAAGGTGCGTGTCGTGTCCAGTTCCCAGGTGACGCCGGTGCATCTCGTGAGAAATCGCTGTTCGGCGGTTTCCAATAACGCGTATGAGGATCGAAAGTCGCCCACCAGGTGATCGCGAAAGCCATAGCACATGGGGATGTGGGCGGAGAGGTAGGGATCGTTTGTCTCGGCTTCGATGGCGTGGACAGCAGCCATGTAGCGTTCGGTCGTGGGATTGCCTTTCGGGCCGATGGTTGCGGCATGGGCCGCCAGCAAAGCCAGACATCGGCCGATCCGGACCGGTTCGCCGACGGAAAGGGCGAGGAGTGTCGCCCGGTTCACCACGTACGCCCCCCGTGGAAAGTCGCTCATCACAAGGCCCATGGTAGCCGACCAACACAAATCGAGACGCTGCAGATCGCCGGCGTCCATATTTTCAACGGTCTTCACTCGGTATCGAATCCCCCGGAGCCAAAGGCGCGCTTTGACCATTATCAGTTTCGCCACCGCTGAAAGAATCGACCTGGGGATGACGACGCCCGTGGCCGCGCCCACCTCGCGATGGACTTGCAACCCGACGTCGATGTGGCCGCTCATTAAGTATTGACTGGCGGCCCGATTCCGCGATTCGAGCGATCGAACCGGATCGGCGTCGGCCGCGCGGAGGTACGCCTCGGCGGCGAGCAGGCCCTGTCCGGCATTCGCCAGCGCGGTCGCACGAGCATACTCCAATTCGGCTCGTTCCTCCGTCGTCCAGTTCCCCAACTCGATCGCGTATTGATAAAGGCGCGCGGCTTGATTGAAGGCGGTGCTGGTCGCGGCGACGGCCGCCGCCTCGCGATAGAATTTCGCGGATTGCGGCTTATCCCCGGCGAAATGGAAATGGATGGCGCGAAACTCCGGGTCGGCGTCCTCCGTCGCGGCCCAACACAGGTGCAATTGACGGCGATCCTCGGGCGCGAGGTGGGACTGCAAGGCTTCCCGGATGCGATCGTGGTAGACCGTCATCAAGGAGTCGCCACTCATGCGCAGAAAATGGCGTGCCATCAGCACGCCAAGCATCTCGCGTGCCTCGCCCGGCAACCCGGAGGCGTCGAGCAGCCGGTCCACCGGCACCGGCCGACCGGCGATGACGGCCGTGTCGAGAAGTCGCCGAGCGTGGGGCGGGAGGGCGCGACTGCGATGCCACAGCATGCGATCGAACGACATGCGCTCCGACAATGCGATGCCGCCCTGAATCGCCTCCGCGAGTTCGCCGAGAAAGAAAGGGTTTCCACCGGCCTCCCGCGCCAGTTCCAGATACGCGCTCGCGGGCGATTCTCCAAGCAACTCGGTCAGCAAGGTGGTCGTGTCCGCGATTGACAGCCCGGAAACGACCAACTCCCGGTGACTCGCGAATTCGGCGGTGTCCTGCATTGCTTTCAATCGTTGCAGGATCGCTCCCTTTTCGTCCTCTTCCCGATAAGTGATGAGAATGAGAAGCCGGGGTGGATCGGGTGTCGCGAGAAGCTGTTCAATGACCTGCACGCTGTCGGTGTCGCTCCACTGGAAATCGTCGATCCAAATGACGACGGACCGCCGATCGCCCAGGCGGGTGAACAGTTCGCGCAGCGCGAGCAATCCCCGGCGGCGGATTTCCCGATCGTCGTGGGCGGCAACGGCGCCCGTTCCGATTCCACGCGCCAGGACCGGGAACAACCGGGAAAGGGCGGCCACGTCGCGAGGCAGCACGCTCGCCAATTCCATCGGCGAGACCGTATGCAGATACCGAGCGAGCGCGTCGACGACGCCATCGAACCCCTTGAAGGGAACCAGTTCCTGCTCGTAGCATCGACCGACGAATGACAAGGTGTCGGCTTGCGGTAGGCTTTTCAAAAACACGCGGATCAACGAGGTTTTCCCAACGCCAGAAAAGCCTCGGACCCGCACGCAGACCGCTCGGCCCGCCTGCACGGACGCGTGCGAGTCCTTCAGGAATCTCAAATGCTGCTCGCGACCGATGAGACATTCGCTTCGCGAGATCCCCTTCGATTGCTCAACGGGGTTTTCCACGGCCAGCCGTCGCAGCACTTCGTCGGCCGATGGGCGTCGCGCGGGTTGACGGGACAGCAGATCGGCGCAGAGATTCACCAGGTCGCGCGGCGTGTCGGTGCCTTCCACGTTTATCGGTGGATCGATGAACTGTTTATCGCGGAGCACGTCCCCGACCGGACCGGTGAAGTGGAGGTGGCCGAACAACGCGACGTAGAGCACGACAGCGTACGCGTACCAATCGGCGGCGGCGGTCAGCGGTTCGCCCGCGGCTTGTTCGGGTGCCATGTAGGCGACGGTTCCGGCGATACGGCCACTCGAACTTTCATAGATCCCGTCGGCGGCGACTTCTCCCGCCAAGCCGAAGTCCAAGATCACCACCCGTCCGGTCGTCGTCACCAGGATGTTCTTGGGTTTGATGTCCCGATGAAGGATGCCGGCCACATGCAAAGCGGAAAGGCCGGTGGCGAGTTGGGAAAACGCGTAGCGCAATTCGTCCGGATGGCTGGAAACGTAGGCGAGAAAATCGATGCCATCCACGAACTCCATCGTGAGAAACCAATCGGACCCGTGCGAAACCAGTTGTCCGAGCCGGGCCAGATTCGGATGCGATAATCCGGCGGCGATCCGAAATTCCCGTTTGAATTGCAGGAGTGCCGAGGGCGTGATGTTCGGCAGGGTTTTCAAGGCAACGAGTTCGCCCGTTTCGTCGTTGCGGGCCTTGTACACGACCCCCATCCCGCCCGCGCCGATCGTCTCGAGGACGTGATACCCGGGAGTATTCAATCGGGGAATCGCCGGCTGTTGACCGGAGCGCGCGACCGCATCCTCGATTTGGGTGGGAGACTGGGCCAACGTGGCGTTTTCGGCGATGCCGGACGGGGATTGTGCTTCCGGCGACGAGTCCGCACGAATCGAATTCGGTTGGGAATGCGGATTCATTACCGTGATCGTTACGGAGAAACTGACGTTGAAACTTTGGGGAAATTGTACTCCGAACAGAACTGCAGTTGGAACAGTTTTTCGTCCTGATAGACCTCGGTATCACTTGATCTGCACTTTCCGCAACGAGGTAGGTTTGAAGGCACTCTACGAGGTGAGGTTAGAGGATTTGACGCCGGGATTCGGTCATGGCGATCCTCACGAATACGTTCGATCCCGTCGCCGAATGGTTCTTGTTGTCGAGCCCGGGCTACCAGTGCCAGGACGGGAGCCTGCTAGGAACTTTCGTATTCCCCTGCTATTGGATTGGCACAGCCACGGTGATCCGTCATCGGGCGTTGGCCGGTTCGTTGTCCGGTGGTGTGGTTCACTTCGTGAAGCGAGCCGGATTAATTGACCATGTCGATTCGCGTGCAACGACACGCCGGACCTCGCGCCGACCAGCAACGACCTGGAGCAAGCGTTCGGCAGCCATCGGTATCACGAACGTCGCACGAGTGGTCGCAAAGGGGGCAAGTCCGTCGTTGGTGTTATGTGGCTCGCTGAAGTTGCGTGCGGGTCTACCGCCAATCTGCTTCCAATGTCTCGAATACTGGCGGATAGTGGTGAACGAGTGATCTACGGAAAGCCTAAAATATGAGGCGAAACGGACTGCCACGGACAACGGCGGAAGGGGCCTATCGAATTCAGGTTCTGGTTCGTGTAAGGGAGTGGAGGTTCAAATCCACTCTTCCGCACTCGATGTGAAACGGCCGGGGCAATTGCCCCGGCCGTTGTCGTTTATTCAGCCCGTCCTTGACAAACCTCGGCGTACTTCGTTTCGAGCTTGACCATCAAATCGGGTAATTTGTCGATCAGCCGCCGGAGCGGTCGCGGCGATTTTCGGCTCATCGCGTAGGCGGTGATCAACGGCAGCGCGACGGTGCTATCCAAATAGCAAGTCACCGTGTCGGGCAGCTTGTCCGGATCCACTTTGCCCCAGGTCATCGCTTCGCTTGGCGTCGCGCCACTAAGACCGCCCGTGTCCGGCCGGGCATCGGTGCATTGCAGGAAGTAGTCGTGACCGGCTTCCAGCAGGCCCAGGACTTCCTGAATTTGCGGTTCCGTTTGCAGCATGAAGTTCTTGGGTGAACCACCGCCGAGGATAAAGACACCGCTCGCGCCGCCCTCGGCCTTCGCGTTCCAGACAATCGCCGCCGTCTGGTTCACGTCGAGGAACGGATTGATCTGGATCTTGTAGCCTTCGAGTTGCAACGCCGCGACGTTCATGCCGATGCTGCTATCGCCTGGCGAACTCGTGTAGACCGGTACGCCGCATCGGTAGGCGGCGGCGAGCAGGCTCTTGCCCGTATGGCCGGTCTGCAGTTCGCGCTCGTTCAGGTACTTGCCGACGAGGTGATGAAACTCGGCCGTGCTGAAGGTCTTCTGGAACGCTTCGCCGCGCAGGAGTTGCCGGAAGAACGCATCTGTGCCGAGCAGGTTTTCGTAGTCGAAGACGATGTCGTAAATCCGAATGACCTGATTCTCGCGCAGTTCCAGATCGGGCAGGCTTGGGCCGGCCTGATAGAGGTCCATGCCGAGGGCGTAGTGCGTGTCGTGGTAGAGATTCGCCCCGGTGCTGACGATCCAATCGATGAAACCGGCTTCAATCAGCGGTACCAGACACGACATGCCCAGTCCGGCGGGCGTCAGAGCGCCGGAGAGCGCAAGTCCGACCGTCGTTTCGGGGGCCAGATAGCGCTTCGCGAAGAGTTGGCACGCCTCGCGCAGCCGCCCCGCGTTGTAGCTGAGGAACACGGTGTCCAACAAGTCCGCTGCCGCGACGTTCGGCGCGACCTTTGGCGGATCGATCCGCTGCCGACTGATCTTGCGAAGAAATTCCTTGTTTTCGGCGGAACCGGCATGACGGTCGTAGTGCGGTTTGTGAGGGTGCATGGTCGTCCGTTCGGGAAACGAAAAAGGGCCGCCGTAGCGACCCTTTCGATTTACGATCATGTGCTGGGACCGCCAGAGCGTTGGCGATTCGGACTTTGCATTTTGCGTTTTACATTGGTCATTTTGATTTGGTCCATTCATCGAACCAATTCAAAATGGCCAATGTAAAACGCAGAATGTCGATCTGTCAATCGTCTTCCAGTTCTTTCAACTGCGACTTGGCGATGATTTGCTGCTGCACGTTCGCCGGCACGGTCTCGTAGTGGCTGAGTTCCATCGAGTAGGAACCTTGCCCCTGTGTCATGCCGCCAAGTTGCGCGGCGTAACGGGCGACTTCGGCCAGCGGGGCGCGGGCCTGGATCACGTTGAGATCGCCCGGCAGGCTGTCCTGGTTCTCGACGTGCGCCCGCTTCGTCGGCAGGTCGCCGAGGATCGCGCCGGTGTAGCGGGATGGCACCGTCACTTCGAGTTTCACGATCGGTTCGAGGAGCGTCGGCCGTGCAGCCAGGAACGCTTTCTTGAACGCGTGGCGCGCCGCAGTCTTGAACGCCGCTTCGGACGAGTCCACGTCGTGGTACTTGCCGAAGTGGACTTCGACGGCGACATCCTGGATGCGGTGGCCCGCCAGGACCCCGCGTTCCAGCATCTCTTTGATCCCCTTTTCGATCGCCGGAATGAAGTTGTTCGGGATCGACCCGCCGACGATGTGGTCGATGAACGCGAAGTTCGCGACCGGGTCATAGTGGACAGACCGCATTTTCTCGAAATTCGTTTTGTTCGCGAACTCGGCTTCCAGTTGGGCCTGGTCCTTGATGTCGCGCGACAGCGGGAAGACACGCAAGTGGACTTCGGCGAACTGCCCGCGGCCGCCGGTCTGCTTCTTGTGCTTGTAGTCGCCGGCACCGTTGGCGACGATCGTCTCCCGGTACGGCACCTTCGGTTCCTTCGTCACGATGTCCACGTCGAACCGGTGCTTGAGTCGCTCGCGGATGACCTCCAGGTGCAACTGGCTGACGCCGCTCACGACCAGTTCGTGCGTCTGCGGATCGTGCGTGATCCGCACGGTCGGGTCTTCCTCTGCGATCTTGTGAAGTCCGCTGGCGATCTTCTCCTCGTCGCCGCGATTCTTCGGCTCGACCGCCACGCCGAACATCGGCGAGGGGAACGCCATCGTCGGCATTTTCGGCGCGTCGGTGCGGAACGCGACGGTGTCGCCGACGTGCAGCCCCTCCACCTTCGCCACCGCGACGATGTCGCCCGGCACGGCTTCCTGGATCGGCACGTGGTTCTTGCCCTGCATCTGCAGGAGTTGCCCGACGCGGATCGACTTGCCGTTGTTCAAGTCGATGATGTTGTGGTTGGGCGTCAGCGTGCCGGAGAGGACGCGGATGAAACTGAGGTGCCCGACGTAGCGGTCGTTGACGACCTTGAACACCTGTCCGAGGAACTCCGCGGAATCGACCGGTTCGGCCGGTTTCAAGCTGCCGTTGCTGCCGAAGTTCATCCCTTCGAGTTTGTTGCGCCCCATCTTGGGCGAGAGGCCGAACTTCTCGAGGCCATCCAGCAGTTCCTTCACGCCGCGATCCTTCTTGGCGGACGTGCAGAAGATCGGCACGACGTAGCCGGCCGCGATGCACTTGGGAATCGCCTCCTCCAGTTCCGCGTCCGAAATGGCGCCGTCGGTCAGGTATTTTTCCATGAGGACTTCGTCGACCTCGACAACCGCTTCCATCAGTTCCATCCGCGCCTGTTTCTGGTCGTAGGGGAACGTCGTTGGCGTCCCGGTGGGTTTGTGGACCACGTCGATCACGCCGTTGAAGTTCGCCCCCACGTCGTTGGGCAGATTGAAGAGGACGCAGTTCTTGCCGAACGATTCGCGGATGCTGGCGACGACGCCGGCGAAGTCGACTTTGTCGGCGTCGACCTTGTTGATGACGATGACGCGAGCGAGGCCGAGCCGCCCGGCTTCGTGGAACATACGGCGCGTGTTGACTTCGATGCCGTTGACGGCGGAGACGACGACGGCGGCGGTCTCCACGGCCGAAAGCGCCTCGATGGCCGCGCCGATGAAGTCCGGCGTGCCGGGCGCGTCGAGGATGTTCAGGTGCTTGCCGCCGTGGTCGGCGTGGAGGACGTGCGTGTCGATGGAGAAGTGGTGGCGTTTCTCGTCCTCGTCGGTGTCGGCGGCGGACGTACCGTCGTCCACGCTGCCCAGACGATCCACCACGTGGGCTTCAAAGAGCAGGGCATCCGCGAGGCTCGTCTTGCCGGAGGCGCGGTGCCCGACGAGTGCAATGTCCCGAACGTCTTCGACGAGATGCTTGCTCATGACGCGAACTCCATCGAGAAGAGGAGCCACGATGCGAGCGGGTGTCAGATGGCGTCCGCCCGCGCCGTGGCCAGGATGACCGACAGATCCACGGCTCCCTCGTAAAGCGCCCGGCCGACGATGCAGCCGAACAACTTCAACGAAACCAGTTTCGCCACGTGCTCGTGCGCGCTGACGCCGCCGGACGCGATCACCGGCAGCCGGACCGCGTCGCGCATCTCCACGAGCTGTTCGAAGTTCGGCCCGGACATCATTCCGTCCTTCGCGATGTCCGTGTAGACCACGGCGGCGAGCGGCGATTGTTCCACTTGCTTCGCCAGGTCCGTGGCTTTGGTGGTGGAGGTGCACAGCCAGCCTTCGGTGGCGACGTACCCGTCGCGGGCGTCGACCCCCAGAACGATTCGAGCCGGGTGGCGGTCGGCCATGCGGCAGACCCAACCCGGCTCCTGCAAAGCCCGCGTGCCCAGCACTGCCCAGCGCACACCCCATCCGAAAACGGTCTCCAAGTCCGACTCGTTCCGGATGCCGCCGCCCAACTGGCATGGCACGTCCACGGCGGACACGATGCGCCGGATCACTTCGCCGTTGACCGGTTTGCCGGCCTTCGCGCCGTCGAGATCCACCAGGTGCAGCCGTTCGGCCCCCTGCCGGACCCATTCCTTCGCGACCGCGGTCGGATCGGTGGAAAAGACGGTTTCCCGCGAATAATCCCCTTGGCGCAAGCGGACGCACTGTCCGCCCAACAGGTCGATCGCGGGATAGATGAACATGGTGAACCTCCCTCGTGTCCGGTCGCGGAATCCGATGTCTTAGCGAATCGGCACCGTCGCGACCGTCGAGGGCCAAGCGTCTCCGGCATTCTGTTCCGCCTTCGCGAAGAATTCAAGAAGAATACCGGTCCTCATTTGGTGAAGATGACGTTGCCGGCGCCGAGAATCTGCTCCAATTCCTCGACGACGACTTTTGTCGGATCGACCGTCCAGTCGCGGCCGAGCTTCATTTCCGCGACGCGGCCGGCGGAATCGCGCACGGAAAGGTGGACGGGGCAGTTGCCCTTCGCCCGGCCGAGCACGCCCTTGAGGCCGGCGAATTTCCCCACCGTTTCCGCGTCGTCGGAATAGTTCATTCGCAGAAGCATCACGCGCGTCATTTCACGTCGGGCCTGTTCGAGCGTGAGCAGGCGCTTGACGATCACATCGCCCTGGCCGGCGCCGTCGCGGCGCTCGATCGTCCCTTCGAAGAGCACGATCGCGTCGTCGACCACGGCGTCCTTGAATTGCAGGTACGTCTCGCTCCAGAGAATGCACTTGGCCTGGCCGGTGAAATCCTCAAGCTGGAGCATCGCCCAGCGCTTGCCGTTCTTCTGCACCGTCCGCTGCTGCAGGCCGGTGATCATGCCCGCGACGAGCACGTTCGCACCGGTCGCGACTTTCACGGC
This sequence comes from Gemmataceae bacterium, assembly GCA_022842245.1. Classification (GTDB taxonomy): domain Bacteria; phylum Planctomycetota; class Planctomycetia; order Gemmatales; family Gemmataceae; genus Limnoglobus. The sequence goes on along the minus strand of JALHPZ010000013.1, from coordinate 138,169 downwards.
TTCCGCGGCCGAGTGCGTGCGGAAGCGACGCAGCTGGTCCTCGAACTGGGCGAGCGGGTGCGAGGAGATGTAGAAGTCGAGGGCTTCCTTCTCGAACTTCAGCTTCTCGACTTCGGGCCATTCCTTCACGTCCTGGAAGCCATTCGCGTCCGCGACCGGATGGCTGTTCGATTCGGCGTCGCCATCGTCCCCGCCGCCGAAGAGGTCGAAGAAATTCTTTTGCCCCCGCTTCTTGTCGGCGATGCGCTGCTCGGCGGCGGAGAAAGCCTTCTCGACGGCGAGGATCTGCCCGGCGCGCGTGCCGAACGCGTCGAAAGCGCCACCCTTGATGAGTCGCTCGACCGCGGCCCGTGTAACGATGCGCGTGTCGACGCGCTCGCAGAAATCGAAGAGGTCCTTGAAGCGGCCGGTGCCCCGCGCCCGTGCGATCTCCTCCGCGGCTCCGCGGCCGAGGCCCTTGATCGCCGTCAGGCCGAAGGTGATGCGCCCGTTCTTCACGTCGAAGTCCGGCATGCCGGTGTTGATGTCCGGCGGCAGTACGTCCACGCCGAGCTTCTTCGCGTCGGCGATGTGATCGACCATGACGAGCCGCTTGTTGCCGTCGTCGATCTCGCTGGAGAGCAGGGCGGCCATGAACTCGGCCGTGTAGTGCGTCTTCAGGTACGCCGTCTGGTACCCGATCTGCGCGTAGGCGGCCGTGTGGGACTTGTTGAAGCCGTAGGAACCGAATTTCTCGATGAGGCTGAAGATTTCCGTCGCGGTCTCCTTGCTGACGCCCCGTTCCACGGCACCCTTGACGAAGTCGACCTTGCTGGCGTCGATCACGTCCTGCTTCTTCTTGCTGATCGCCTTGATGGCGGCGTATGCCTTGGAAAGCTCGATGCCGCCGAGCCGGTTCAGCAGGCGCATGACCTGCTCTTGATAGACCTGCACACCGTAGGTCTCGTCAAGGATCTCCTTCATGACGGGGTGGGGGTAGTCCCACTTTTCGCGGCAGTGCTTCCGGTTGACGTAGCTGTCGACCATGCCGCCGCCGAGCGGTCCGGGGCGGTAGAGGGCGAGCACGGCGATGAGGTCGCGGATGTTGTCGGGCTTCATCCGCTGGAGGAGTCCGCGGATGCCGTCACTTTCGAGCTGGAAGACGCCCTTGGCGTCGCCGCGCTGGAGCAGGGCGTAGGTGGCCTTGTCGTCCAGCGGAAATTTCATCGGATCGACCTTGATCCCGCGGTTTTTCTCGATGAGCTTGACCGTGTTGTCGAGCACGGTCAGGTTCCGCAGGCCGAGGAAGTCCATCTTGAGCATCCCGACCTTTTCGAGGATGCCCATCTCCCACTGCGTGGTGACGGAGTATTCACCGTTCGCCTTCGCATTTGCCTTATCGTCCCCCTTGCGCATGGCGCGCTGGACGGGGACGTAGTCGGTGATGTCGCCGTTGGCGATGACGACGCCGGCGGCGTGCGTGCCGACGTTGCGGTTCATCCCTTCCAGCTTCATCGCGATGTCGACGAGCTTCTTCGTCTGCGGGTCGGACTCGTACTCGCGGCGGAAGTCGGGCGTGGCCATCGCGTCGGCGAGGTCGAGCGAGATCGCGCCCTTCATTGGCACAAGCTTGCAGAGGAAGTTCACGCGGTCGAGCGGCACGTCGAGCGCGCGGCCCACGTCCTTGAGCGCCGCCTTCGCCGCCAGCGTGCCGAACGTGCCGATCTGCGCCACGCTGTCCCGGCCGTACTTCTCCTTCACGTACTCGATCACGAGTTCCCGCCGTTCCTGGCAGAAGTCGATGTCGATGTCGGGCGGTTCGGTCCGGTTCGGGTCGAGGAAGCGCTCGAACAGCAGGTCGTACTCGATCGGGCAGACGTGGCTGAGGTAGAGCGCGTAGGCGACGACGGCACCGCAACCGGAACCCCGCGCCGTGCTCGGAATGCCCTTCTCTCGCGCGAAGCGGACGAAGTCCCAGACGATGAGGAAGTACGCGGAGTACTTCATCTTGGCGATGATCTTCAGTTCGTGTTCCAGCCGATCCCATACGACCTGCGGCGGGTTCTCGCCGTACCGTTCGCGCACCCCCTTCTCGCACAGCTCCCGCAGGTACGCGTCTTCGGTCAGCTTGCGAGGCGTTTGGAAGACCGGGAAGTGACGCTTCTTGAAATCGAGCTGGATGTCGACCTTGTCGGCGATAGCCTGCGACATCTTCACCGCTTCGGCGTGGTTGGGGAACAGGCCGTACATGTCCTCCGGGCTGCGCACGTAGTATGGATTCGGCATGCGCCCTTCGGGATACAGCCGTTTCTGCGGGTTGTGCTTCTTCTCCATGTTGATGCAGAAGAGTACGTCGTGCGCCTCGGCGTCTGCGGCGCAGAGGTAGTGCGCGTCCGCCGTCGCAACCATCGGGATGCCGACCTTCCTCGCGAGGTCGGTGACAGCGGTGGTGCACTGGTCCTGGATCTCGAGGCCGTTGTTCTGGATCTCAAGGTAGAAGTCGTCGCCGAAGACTCGCTCATACCACTTCGCAAGCTCCTCGGCTTCCTTGATCCGGTCCTTGAGGATGAGATCACTCATCTCGCCGGCGAGGCAGCCGGAGAGGCAGATGATGCCGTCGGAGAGTTCTTCGAGCAGTTCGCGGTCGATGCGCGGGTTGTAGTAGAAGCCTTCGAGGAACGCCTTGCTGGAGAGCTTGATGAGGTTCTGGAAGCCGGTGTTGTTCTTGGCGAGCAGGGTGAGGTGGAAGTAGTTGTTGCCGTCGATCTTCTTGCGTTCGCGGCGGTCGCCGGGGGCGACGTAGGCTTCGAGGCCGAGGATCGGTTTGACGCCGGCGTCCTGACACTTGGTGTAGAACTCAATGGCGCCGTAGAGGTTTCCGTGGTCCGTGATGGCGCACGAGTTCATGCCGAGGTTCTTCGTCTGCTTGACGAGGTCTGGAATGCGGTTGAAGCCGTCGAGCAGGCTGTAGTGCGTGTGGCAGTGCAGGTGGCAGAACGGACGGTCGGCCATGGTCGGGTTCCGGGTGTCGGTCGCGGTGCTTGCCTAGTTTACGGCGCGCGTCGAGTTCGGCTTGATCGCCCCGGCGGTCGCGACTATATCGCCGAACCGCGCGGTTCGCGCGGAGGCGCGAGGTGCGGATGACGTTCGCTCGGTGGCAGGGATTATTGCTGACGGCACTCGGACTGGCGGGCCTCCCGGCCTGCCAGCTGGCCCGGTTTTTCCGGGCGGAACCGCCCGTCCCCCCGCCGGCTCCCGCGACGGTTTCCAGCGAATCGCGGACGCTGGCGCCGGGCCAGCGCATACCCAAGTCGGAAGTCGTCGCCGTCGCTCCGATCGAGACGATGAAGCCGATGGAACCGGCGATCGCACCGCCGCCGCCGGCCCCGGCGAAATCCGGCGACCCGATGCCGAATCCGCTGCTCGAACCGACGATTCGCGGCCCGCGACCCGATACGCCGCTGGTCGCCGCGTTGCGGGCCCACCTGGACAACCAGTTCGCGTCCGCCGTGGGCCATCTCAAGGGATTCGAGAGGCCCAATCAGGAACTGTTGTTGTTGTTGCTGCCGATCCTCGATGCGGCGCGCCATACCGACCTCACCGGTCGCGACCCCCGCGCCGCCAACCTTCTGATGAAGCAGTTGGAATCGGCCATCGAGGTCGCGGCCAAGTCCGCTCCGCTGGAAATCACTCAGGCTGAATTCGTCCATCGCGTCGTGCAGTACGGAGTCTTCGATCCGCTGCCCGCCGGCCACCGCTTCCTGCCCGGCGGCGTCGGCGTCCTCTACGCCGAGATCGATCGCGTCCCCGTCCTGCCGGCCACCCAGACTAACGGCGAACACCGGTTCGTCACCCGCCTCGATGGAACCATTCAACTGCGCGATGCGAACGGGCGGACGGTGGAACTCTACGATCCGGAAAAGAATCGTATGGTGCCGGAACTGCCCTTCGCCCGCGCCGATTTCACGCGCAGCCCCGTTCGGGATTTTTTCCTGAAAGTCGAATTCCCGATTCCGGATAAGCCTGGCCGCTATTCGCTCGCGCTCGAGATCCGCGATCCGACGGCGCAGGCGGAACGCCGGGCCCGCAAGGTCGTCGAATTCCAAGTCGGTCCGTGATTGCTACCGTTCGCATGCCGAATCGCTAAACCAATTTCGACCTTTCTGACCGCCCTATCCGGGGAAGACGACCATGCGCCGAACCAAGATCGTGGCCACGCTGGGACCCGTCACGGACCAACCGGCGGCGCTGGAGGCGGTGCTACGCGCCGGCGTGGACGTCGCGCGGGTGAACTTCTCCCACGGCACCGAACCGGAACACCTCGCGCGCGTGGCCCGCTTCCGCGAAGCATCCCGCGCCGTCGGCAAAATCACCGCGGTGCTGGCCGATCTGCCCGGACCGAAACTCCGCTGCAAGATCCCGGCCGAACGACAACTCGCCATCGGCGCGGAACTCACTTTCTCCTTGCAGGACACGCCGATCCACGCTGAAGACATCGTCATCACCGAACCGGAGTGTCTGGTCGACGTCCGGCCGGGACAGCGCATACTCCTCGATGACGGTCGATTGCAACTCGAAGCCGTGAAGTCCGATGGCGGCCGGCTGTTCGCGCGCGTCGTCGTCGGCGGCACGCTGAAGCCGAACAAGGGGATCAACCTGCCCGACACGCCGTTGTCGATTTCCGCCGTGACCGACCGCGACCGCATCGCCATCGAGGTCGCGGTGAAGGCGCAGTGCGACTGGCTCGCGCTGTCGTTCGTCCGCGGTCCGGAGGCCGCTGTCGAACTGCGGCAGGTCGCTGAATCGTTCGGGTATCGCGGGCCGATCCTCGCGAAGATGGAGCGCCCGGAGGCCGTCGATCGAGCCAGCGCGATCATCCACGCCTTCGACGGCATCATGGTGGCGCGCGGTGATCTTGGTGTCGAGATTCCGCTCGAACGCGTTCCCATGGCTCAGAAACACCTGATCGCCGAAGCGATTCTCGCGGGCAAGCCGGTCATCACGGCCACGGACATGCTCGACTCGATGCAGAAGAATCCGCGGCCGACGCGCGCCGAGGCCAGCGACGTGGCGAACGCGATCTTCGACGGCACCGACGCCGTCATGCTGTCCGGCGAGACCGCCGTCGGGAACTATCCGACGGAAGCGGTGCGCTGCATGGCGCGTATCGCGGAAGAAGCGGAAGGACACCTGCAGGCGAGCGGTGCGGGGCGACGGGCGCAGTCGCTGTATCCGCTGCACGAGATCGACGACCCGCTGGCGCAGTCCGCGTGCGACCTCGCGGACGAGGTCGGCGCGGTGGCGATCCTGGTGCCGACGATCACGGGGCGAACGGCGAAACTGGTGGCGCGGAACCGGCCGGCGGCGCGGGTGGTCGGGCTGGCTCCCGGCGATGCCGTTCCCCGACAACTGGCACTGGTGTGGGGCATTCAGCCGGTGCAGTCGGGCTGGGTTGCTCCCGGCGAGGACCGGATGGACGCGGCGGTCCGCGATTCGTTCCTGGCGGGCGTCGTGGCCGAGGGGGATCGGGTCGTGATTCTTGCCGGCCATCCGATCGAGGGCGGGCCGCATTTTCCGACCGTGCGGGTGGCGCGGGTGGGCGAAGGGGGAGTGTCCCGGAAACCGTGACGCGGTGGCGCGGTTCGCGCGGTTCTGTCCGTCGTGTGGGGTTCGGTCGCCGGGCGCGATCGAACCCCGCGTCGTTTCTTGGCGGCGCGGGGTTGGACCGGCCGATAGCAAGGTTCGGCAAGGATTGCCCCGAACCGAACGCATCGGTCGAGCATCCTTGCGCAGCGCGGGAGGTTCGAGCCACGTTTCGGCCGGGGTTGCACACGGCAACACACACCCGGGAGAAACGGATGCCGACCCCGTCGAACGGCCGGATCACCTTTCAACTCACGCAACTGGAAGCACGCGAAACGCCCGCGGCGCTGGTCTCCGAATTGTTCGACACCGCCCAGTTCCCCTTCAAACCCGCGGGCTGGCAGGAATGGGCCAGCAATGGTCAGGAGTACTACGCGACGACGCGCAACGCCGCGACGTCGGGCAACCAAGCGCTCGCGATCTACGGGAATATCGGAGTCGAATCCCGAATCTGGACCTCCGCGCAGGCGCCCACCGACGTGGCCGTGCGCGGCCAGGTGCGATCCGACGCGCCCGCGCCGATCATGCTGTTCGCCCGCGGATCGAACCTGACCGCCGCGACGGGCAGCTACGTTGGGGTAGTGGTCGCCGCGGATGGCGTGAGCGTCGTCGTTTCGACGAGCGGCGAGGAGAAAACCATCGCGACCGGGTCGATGACGCGCATTCCGACGACGTGGCTCTCGGTTCAATACACGCTGACCGGGGATCAGATCCGTGCATCGGTGCAACGAGCCGACACGCGCCAGTACCTCAACGCCGCGGGCGGCTGGCAAACGAATCCGACGGACGCCGTCGCCGCGACCGTGTCGTTGGTCGGACCGGGTCAGGCCGGCATCGGCCGTCTGCCGGGAAGCTACGGCACCGCTTATGTCGACGATTTCGAAGTCACGCCGATCACACCCCCGGTCGTTCCTCCGGTTGTTCCCCCGGTTGTTCCCCCGGTTGTTCCCCCGGTTGTTCCCCCGGTTGTTCCCCCGGTTGTTCCCCCGGTTGTTCCTCCGGCCAGCCCGGCTCCCTCGGCGCAAAACTATGCCCACATCCGGCTCGCACAACTCGCCTACGACAGCACGGTCGTCGGCAACTTCGAGAAACAACTGGCGGCCAATTCGATCGATCTGATCGTGCCGAATCCGAAGTTCCTCGACGGTTTCGAAGAGGTGGCCCCGGACTCCACGAAGTTCCTCTACAGCAACGCCAGCAACCTCTATCTGAACCTGCTCTCCAGCTGGATCACGTATGCCGAGCGTACGGGGGCGGACCGCGAGGCGGCGTTCTATCACGTCTCGCAGGCCACCCCGTTCACGGGCAACAGCCCCTCGGCGCAGCCGGTCACGTGGCTCTGGAACGTGACGCGCGGCATGGCCGACGGCACCGGAGCGATCACCGACCTCACATCCCACGCCCGCGCTGGCCGCAATGTCGGCGTCACCTTCGGCGGCGTCGGCGAGGCGATCACCATCGGCCAGCTCGATCGCTTCGGCGAATTGAATTTCACGATGTCGCGATCGAAACAGGCCGGTTGGGCCGGCACGTGGGAATACGTTTCCGCGGTCGACGCGGACGGGAAGCCAACGGCGTGGAAGTCGTTGCCGATCACCGTCGACGGCACGAACGGCCTGGCACGGAACGGGCAGATCGCCTTCGACCCGCCGAAGGACTGGACCCCCTCGACGCAGCCCGGCGGCACCGCGCGGCTGTACACCCTCCGGCTGCGCACGACGACCGGCACCGCCGCGCAGGCGCCGGAGGCCAAGTCCATCTTCGGCCGCGACTACGTCGGCGCGAAGGGAAAGACCACCGGAACGATCCCCGCGTTCGACTACGCCTCCGACAAGGACGGCGACGGCTACCTCAACGATCAGGAATACGGGTTCCGCAAGGCCGGCTTCGACGCCCGCTTCATCCACGAGACGCGCCTGTTCTACCCGTACTACGGCCAGATGCGCTTCGTCTCGAACCCGGCGAGCGCCGCCTACAAGTCCTTCATGGCCGAGTACCACGCCGGCCTGCTCGCCGCCGCGCCCAACGCCGACGGCGTCTTCCTCGACAACGCCAGCGGGCGAGTCCCCTTCGAGTCGCCGGTGCGCGAATCCACGGCGAACTTCACCGCCGACTCCGCCGCCGTCGTCGACGCGATTCGCGCCGGGCTGGGCGGCAAGGCGATCGTCGCCAACACCGCCGGCGGCCGCACGAACGCGAACGCCATCACGAATGCCGCCGGCATCGCCTACGAGGAGTTCCTACTACGGCCGAACGCCGCCAACTGGTCGCAGGTCAACGACGTCGCCGCGATCGTCAACGGCCGGCTCGCGTCCAACCCGTCCGCCGCCGTCGTGCTCGATTCGCTTCCCGGTTCGACCGCGAACATGACCGACCCGCGCACGCAACTCGGCGCGCTCTCGTACTACTACCTCCTCGCCGACCCGCAGCGGACGTACTTCATGATTTGGGGCGGTTACGCCCCGAGCGCGCAGTGGAGCCAGAAGTGGATTCCCGCCGCCGCCACGGACGTCGGCCAGCCCGCCGGCGCGATGGGCGTCTTCGCCGAAGGCAAGGACCCGCAGAACGCGAAGCTCACCTACAAGGTCTACTCGCGCGACTACGGTAAGGCGCTCGTGCTCTTCAAACCGGTCTCGTACCTGCTGGGGCAGGGCACCGGCACGACGGCGGACGCCACGGCCACGACGCACCAATTGAACGGCAACTATCGCGAACTCCGTGCCGACGGGTCGCTCGGTCCGGTCGTGCAACGGATCACGCTCCGCAACGGCGAGGGGGCCGTGCTCATGAAGGCGTAGTTGCCCGGCGCGTCGGGATCGGGTATCCTCGTTGCATTCGCTTCGAGGACCCTCCATGCTCCGCCGCCTCTCGCTCGCGTCCGTCGCCGTCGCCGTCTTGTTCGCAGCCGTCTGGGTTTCGCAGGTCCAATCGGACTCGACGCCCAAGCCGGCCGCCATCCCCGACATGAAGTTCGACGAGGTGAAGGAACTCGCGCCCGGCGTGTTCTTCCGCTATTCGTCGATCAGCGCCGCGGACAAGACCGTGCCGTTCGGCGGGTCGAACCATACATGGATCGTCTTCAAGGATTACGTCGTGGTCATCGACGCCAACTTCCCGCGCCAGGCCGGGGACGTGCTCAAGGCAATTCGCAAGACGACCGACAAGCCGATCAAGTACGTGCTGGACACGCACCACCACGGCGACCACGCGTACGGTAACGCGGTGTGGGCGAAGGAAGGCGCGAAGATCGTGGCCCACGTGAACGCTGCCCGGCTGCTGAAGGTGAACGGCCCCAAACAGTGGGAAGATCAAGCCAAGACGCTGCCCGACGTGAAGGAAAGTACTCTCAAGCAGGTCGATATCCCCTTCGACGACAAGTACGTGATCGACGACGGCGCCCAGCGCGTCGAGTTCCACCACCTCGGCCACAGCCACACGGCCGGCGACGCGGTGGCATGGCTGCCGAAGCACAAGATCCTCTGCACCGGCGACGCCTGCGTGAACGGCGCGTTCAACTTCATGGGCCATTCGAACTCGTCATCCTGGATCAAGTGCCTGGAGAAGATGGAGAAGTTCGAACCGGCGATCGTCTGCCCCGGCCACGGCAAGCCGGCCGATAGCAAGCTCTTCGCGAAGGAGATCCGCTACTTCACGGAACTGCGTGCCGAGGTGAAGAAGGGGATCGAGGCGAAGAAGACGCTGGAGGAGATCACGAAGGGCCTCGATTTCCCGTGGTACAAGGAGTGGGCCGGCGTGGACGTGGCCGGCCCGGACATGAACAAGGACAACGTGAAGCACGTCTACAACGAGCTATTGGGCAAGATCGACCACGAACGGCTCGGCGCGACGACGGCCCCGGTGAACTACGGTCGCGAGAAGGTGCGAGTCGCGGAGCTGCCAAGCGTGCTGCGCGGCGAGCGGGCGGAGTAGGTTTTGTTTTGGAGTGCAGTGGATCGATTGCCCCTTTGTCCTTCGTATGCCTGACGAGCGAATCACAATGGAACAAGCGAATAGGCTCGGGAAGCTCACGAGAGTCGAACTCCGTGACTACTGGAAGCACGAAGCTCTAAATTTCACTCGATGGTTGGCACAGCCGGAGAATATCGATCTCCTGTCTGACGAAGTGGGAATCGAGATACAAGTCGTGCAAACCGAAGCCCGCGTCGGCCGGTTCAACGTCGACATCCTGGCGGAGGAGGAAAACACGGGTCGCAAGATCATCATTGAAAACCAACTGGAAATGACCGACCATTCCCATCTTGGGCAGATAATCACCTATGCGGCGGGGTTATCGGCCGAATACATCATCTGGATTGTACGCGACGTGAGGGAAGAACACGAACAGGCCGTCGATTGGCTCAACGAACACACGGACGAACACATCAATTTCTTCCTGGTCGCTATCGAACTCTGGAGGATCGAGAACTCGGTGCCTGCGCCGAAATTCACGACCATCTCGCGTCCGAACGAATGGCAACGATCTATACGCGCGAGTGCCCAAGACGGCGAGATATCGGACACGAAGACGAGGCAGATCGAGTTCTGGCAACAGCTCAAGGAATTTGCTTCAAGGAGTCGGCCAGAATTGAAATTGCAGAAACCCAGGCCGCAGCATTGGTATCCAGTCTCCATCGGTAGATCGGATTGCTTGGTCAGCCTCACGGTAGTCGCTCGCGAGAACAGGGTCGGTTGCGAACTGTACATTCCGGGATCGAAGGAGCTGTTTCATGCCTTGCTGGCATGTCGGGTACAAGTCGAGAAAGAACTCGGACTTCAAGAGGTCCTCGAATGGAGGGAGTTGCCTGCCAAAAAAGCCAGTCGCATACTTGTTGTCCGTACGTGCCAATTCGACGATCCAAACGCTTGGGAAACCGTCTTTCCGTGGCTGGTTGACACGGCCGTGAGATTCAAGCGAGTGTTCGGTCAGGACTGGGTCTCACGACGTAGCCCTGCCATGAACAATGAAATCGCTGCAGATTCCATGTGATTGGGTTGCCGTAGCACGGCGATCCGAATCGACAGGTAGCATCGGCGATTCGGAGACTTGCGATTTTTTACAGTCACTCGGCGCGACCGACGCCTGCCGGCAAGCCGGCAACTATATGGGGAAAGTCAAGGCGGTTGCTCGAAGAGAATTGCCGCCGATGAACCTGACGGACAAAAGGCCAAAGCGGCGTCGAGCCGCCGCACTCCAAATAGAAATCAGCCCGTCTCCTGGACTTCGATCACGATCGTCGAGACGTTGTCGCGGGAGCCGGAGTCGAGGGCGAGCTGGCCGAGGGCTTCGGCGCACTGTTGCATGTCGGTTTGCTGGCAGATGAAACTGGCGAGTTGATCGTCGGTGACGACGCCGGAGAGGCCGTCGGAGCAGAGCAGGAAGCGGTCGCCGGCCTTGAGCGGGATGGTGGACACGTCCGGGCCTTCGCCCACTTCCTTGCTGCCGAGATATTTCCAGAGCACGTTCTTGAATCGGTGGTCCTTGGCCTCGGCCTCGGAGATCGTCTTGGCCTCGACGAGTGCGCGGGCGAGGGAGTGGTCGATGGTGAGTTGCTGGATCTTCTTGTCGCGGACGAGGTATGCGCGGCTGTCGCCGACGCCGGCGATGAACATCTCGCCGCCCTTGCGCCAGATGGCGAGGACGACGGTGGTGCCCATGTTCTTCATGTCCTTGTCGAGCGCGCCCATCGCGATGATTTCTTCGTTGGCCTGGGCGATGGCGCGGCGGATGACGGACTTCACGCCGTCGCCGTTGAGGTGGGCGGAGAGATTCTTGCGGAGTTCGCGGGGGATGATTTCGATGGCGCGCTTGCTGGCGATCTCGCCGGCGGCCTGACCGCCCATCCCGTCGGCCACCACCGACACGATCATGTCCGGGAACTGTTTGACGTCGATGGAATCTTCGTTGTTCTCGCGGTAGTTGCCGAGCAGGCTGCACTTGCCGATGGATAGCGTAAAGGCCATGTCGTCCTCTCTGTCATCGCGGCGGACGGGCGTAATCGGGAGCGGTGCGGGGCGGTCCGGCCGGGGCTTGCGCGCGTTGCGTTTGGTTAACGGTGCTCGCCGCGCGGCACATCGGTCGATGGCGATACCTATCGCGCGGCGGAATAATTCCCTTCAACCTACAACGATAACCCCCCCCACGCAACCGGTCCCGTGCGAATCAAAAGAATCCTACGATCAGTCGGATGCTCTGTCCACGGCGAGAGCGTCGCGACCGGTTCCGTCGGAATAATCGACACCCCTTCCGGGCGATTCGGCTTCCCGTTTCCGTCGCCATGCCTTACCCTGCGGCCGACTCATTCGACAGGAAACGGACAATGCCCGGCCCGCACGACATCGTTCTGGTCCACGACTGGCTCACCGGCATGCGCGGCGGGGAAAAGTGCCTCGAACCGGCGTGCCGGCGCTGGCCCACGGCGAAGTTGTTCACGGCCTTTCACAAGCGCGGATCGGTTTCGGAGCCGATCGAGGCGCTCAAACCCCATGCGAGCTTCCTGAACCGGCTGCCGGGGTCGCACCGGTACTATCGCTACCTGCTGCCGGTGTTCCCGCTGGCGGCGAACTGGCGCATCCCGGAGTGCGATCTCGTGCTGAGTTTCAGCCATTGCCTCGCCAAGGCGGCGCGGCCGCCAATGGGGGTGCCGCACGTGAGCTACTGCTTCACGCCGATGCGGTACGCGTGGCACATGCGGGAATCGTATTTCGGACGCGGCGGGTTCGGCCGTCTGAAGGCGCTGGCCCTCGACAGGCTCCTCCACCGACTGCGGGAGTGGGATCGCAGGACGGCCGAGAGGGTGACGCACTTCATCGCCATCAGCCGCACGGTGCGCGATCGCATCCGCGAATGCTACGGGCGAAGCAGTACGATCATCTCCCCGCCGGTGGATACCGAATTCTACGCGCCGTCTTACGAACCGCGCGGCGATTTCTACCTCGTGGTGTCGGCGTTCGCGCCGTACAAGCGCTTCGATCTCGCGGTGGAGGCATGCACGCGGCTCGGTCGGCCGCTGGTGGTGATCGGCACCGGGCAGGACGCGGCGAAACTGAAACGACTCGCCGGGCCGTCGGTGCGCTTCCTCGGCTGGCAATCGAACGAGGTGATCCGCGACCACTTCCGTCGGGCCAAGGCGCTCTTGTTCCCGGCGGAGGAGGACTTCGGCATCGTGCCGGTGGAAGCGCAAGCGTGCGGCTGTCCGGTGTTGGCGTTCGGGAAAGGGGGCGGCGCGGAGACGGTCCGGCCGCTGGGCGGGCCGGAACCGACGGGTGTGTTCTTCGAGGAGCAGACCGTGGACGCGGTGATCGGCGCGATCGAGACGTTCGAGCGGAACGCGGACCGGTTCGATCCGAAGGCCGCGCGACGGCAGGCGCTACCGTTCAACGCGGAGCGATACGAGCGGGAACTGTTCGACTTCGTTGACGGAGTGCTCGCCGGCGGAACGAAGGAGTCGCGCCGCGCGGCATAGGCTTCAATTCACGACGTTTCGAAGTCCATTTGTTTTGTCCCCTCCCCCTCGAAGGGGGAGGGTTAGGGGGGGGGGACGGCCCGCACCGTGAGCTGAGTCGAATCCTCGATCCCCCCACCCCGGCCCTCCCCCTCAAGGGGGGAGGGAGAAAAGCTTCGAAGGCCGTGATTGATCATTCCGACGCCGGGACGCGGTTGCCCCGGTTTCAGTTCACCACGTTCCGCAGTGGCTGGCCGAGCAGGGCGCGGCGGCAGGCGGCCGAAGCCTTCGTGCGGATTTCCATCAACCCTTCCTCCGAGTAGAAGGCGGCATGCGGATTCACGATCAGCCGGTCGTGGGCGGGGTGTTTCGGATTCCGCCACGCGGCAATCAGGGGGTGGTCGGCGGGCGGGGGTTCCTCCGGGAGCACGTCGATGCCGGCGCCGGCAAGTCGGCCGGAGGCGATCGCGTCGGGGATGCAGGCGAGGTCCACGACGGCGCCGCGGGAGGTGTTCACGAGGAACGAGCCGCGCGGCATCTTCGCGATCGTCTCGACATTCAGCATGTGGTGCGTTTCCGGCGTCAGGGGGCAGTGCGGGCTGACGACGAAGGACTGCTCGAGGAGGCTTTCGAGGGTTTCGCAGCGTGTCAGGCCGAGCGCCTTGTCCACGCCGTCCGGGAGGTAGGGGTCGTAGTACTTCACGACCATGCCCAGCGCGCGGGCGCGTTGGGCGGTGGCGATGCCAATGCGGCCGAGGCCGATGATGCCGAAGACGCGCCCGCGCAGGCGGTAGAGCGGTTTGGCCTGGGAATATGACCACGGTCCGGCATCGCGTTGCAGGTGGTGGTTGTAGAGGTGGATGCCGCGGGTGAGGGCGAGCATGAGGCCGATGGCGGAATCGGCGACTTCCTCGGTGCCGTAGTCGGGGACGTTCGCGACGGGGATGCCCTTGGCGCGGGCGGCGGGTCGGTCGACGTTGTCGAATCCGACGCCGCAACGGATGATCAGCTTGCAGTTCGTCAGTCTGTCGATGGTCTTCGCGGACAGACCGATGTTGTGGTAGAGCATGATCGCGTCGGCGGATTCGATCTTGCCGACGAGTTCGTCTTCGTGCGCGGCGTCGTACGCCACCACGTCCGCGAGGTCGCCGAGCGCGGTGCGCTCCGGGGCGAGGTCGTCGTTCAGGAAGTCGGCGATGGCGACGCGATACTGTGGCACGTTGGTTTCCTCGGCGGTTCGTCCGCGGTGGGGTCGTTTCGATACACTGTCCACCTGAAGTTTATTGGGGCCTGACCGAATGACTCGCCGATCCCGTGCCCGAGAGGTTGCGTTGCAGTTGCTCTTCCAGAAAGACCAGAATCCGAAGGCGATTTCACGCGCGGCCATCGAGCGTTTTGCCCGCGATCGGCTGAGGACCGACCGTGGTGCGGCCGAATTCTGTCTGGCGATCTACGATGCCGTGATCGTCCATCGCGAGGAGATCGACAAACTCATCACGGCGACGGCGGAGAACTGGAAGATCCACCGTATGTTGCCGGTGGACCGGAACCTGTTGCGGATCGGCACTTACGAGATGCGTTTCGCGGCGGAACCGCTGCCGCCGGCGATCGCCATCGACGAAGTGATCGAACTGGCGCGGCGGTTCGGTTCGGCCGACTCGCCGGGGTTCGTCAACGGCGTGCTGGACCGGATCGCGAAGTCGGCCTCCTCCGCCGGACCCTGACGCATGCCGCGCCGTTCGCCTTTTACGCGACTCTGCCAGTTGGCATCCGCGCTCGCCGATCCCGAAAAGGCCGACCTGCACGTCCACAGCACCGCGAGCGACGGGTCGCACACGCCCTCGCAGGTCATCGCGTTCGCGGCGCTTGCAAAGCTCAAGGCCGTCGCGCTGACGGATCACGACTCGATCGTCGGCTGGAACGAAGCCCGCACCGCGATCGTCGAAAACGGCTTTGCCATCGCATTCGTCCCCGGCGTCGAGATCAGCACGGTTCACGAATCGCGCGATTGCCACCTGCTCGCCTACGACGCGGCTCCGACCACCGAACTGAATGCATTCCTCGGAACGATCCAGGTCGCCCGGCGTGCGCGCTTTCTCCAGTTCATCGACCGCCTGCGCGCCGAGGGGATCGCGCTCAACGACTCGGCGATCGAACGATTGCTCGCGGGCGGGGCGAGCCTCGGCCGACGGCACATCGCGACGCTGCTCGTCGAGGCCGGCATCGTTCGCCGCCGCTTCGAGGCCTTTCGCCGACATTTGCATCGCGTCGGTCCGTCGGTGCCGCGATTGGCCGCCGCGCCGATGGGGGATGCGATCGCGGTCGTCCGCGCCGCGGGCGGTTGGACGTGTCTGGCGCATCCGCCGGAGGAGATGACGTTCGAAGCGCTCGCCGAGTTGAAAGCCATCGGCGTCGACGCGGTGGAGGTGGAGTTCCCCGCCGCGACACGAGCGCGGTCGAATCGGTTGCGGGAGTGGGCCGGTGCGCTCGAGATGGGTTGCGGCGGCGGAAGCGATTGCCATGGCGACGAGCGGCACCTGGGGGCGCGGTCGATCCCGATGCGCGACGTGCACGACCTGCGCCGGTTCGCCCGGCGATGACGTGTACGTCGTCGGATTCCAGTTGGAAAGGTGTTCGATCGGGCTTGCGATTCGTTCGTTAGCGGGAAGACTTGTCACCACGGATGGCCGGGGGTCGGCCCCGTCCGGTTTCCCTCGTGACAAGGACGCACCCATGAAGCGATCGCTTCTCGCCGCGCTCGTCTCGGCTACCGTTCTGCTGACCGCTGGCGGAACGGCACAAGCCCAGAACCCGCATCCGCACTTCCCGCCGTTCGGCTGCGGCGGTTTCTGCATCGGCTTCCTCAGCCGACTGCACTTCCACGGCCCGCTCTACAACTACGGTCCGTATTCGGGCTACTACCCGTTCGAGCCGTATGGCCCGTGGACGGCGAACCTTCAGTACAACCCCCCGCCGATGGCGTGCGGCAAGCACGGCGGAGACTGCAACGACTGCAGCGGACGCAGTTGGGGCCGGTACTCGCTGAGCACCCTCAAGAACGTCTTCCACCGCGTCAATCCGCTCGCCAACCGTTGCGGCTCGGGCTTGGACCTCGGCAAGTGCGGCTCGTGCGGCACCTGTTCCACCTGCGGCAAGTGATCGGAACTTGAGCGAATTCCGCCGGCGACCGGAAGAATGGTCCGGTCGCCGGTGCTGTCGTAACCGGCTTGCAGAACGTACCCATTGGACCGGTTTCGCCGAATTCACCCGGGAAAACCGGATTGCCGATGGTACCGAAGGGGACCGGAAACGATCGCCGCAATCCGTTTAACCGGACTTGGCCTTGTAACTCGCAAACGCTGATACACATTCCGACCCGATCTCCTCGGCGCGCTCGCAGGGAGTGCGCTGTCGGTTTCACGGATCGAAAACGCCGAGAGGGATGTCGATGAAGAAGCTCCTCCTGACTGCCGCGGCCGCGTTCATGCTGGCCGGTTCCGCGTCCGCCGCGGGCGGCCCGTTCAGCGCGACGCCGGGCCAACAAGTTCGCGTCGGCCCGATCGCGAAGCTGTTCGGCAAGCAACCGCTGCCCGCGTTCCAGGCCGCGCCGTGGTACTTGTACTGGCCGTACAACAGCCACTTCATGACGCCGGCCCCGCTCCCGGGCGGGTACACCCCGGCGCCGACAGCCGGTCAGGTCAACCCGTATTTCCCGGGCCGCTAAGCGACTCGGGAAACGCTCGAACGGCCGGCGATTCCATGGGAATCGCCGGCCGTTCGAGCTTCGGGTTCCATTTGATCAGTTCGCGCCCGGGGTATCCGTGATGTGGTGGACGAGCTTGGTCAGTTGACGAATGAACACGCCGCACGTTTCGACCCATTTCGCCGCCATCGGTCCCGTGGCGAATCCGTTCCCGAGCAAGAGGAGGTACGGCTCGATCGCGCCGGGCAGTTCGCGCACCACGGCCGCGAACGACTGGCGTTGCACCGGCGTCGTCCGCGGCGCGCCGAGTACGACACCCAGGACGGTCCGCGGCGGCAACGGCTTCGCCAGCGATTCGGCCTTGAGGATGTACTGGCCGGAAACCTTTCGGGTTTCGGGCAGGTGGGCCCGCACCAGGGTGGCACGCTCGGCCTGACAGGCCGTGTACGCGTCCAGGGCCTGCACCATGCGAATGGCGCCCTGCACGGCCGAATAGGGATCGTTCGCGAATCGCGTCCGCGTGAACTCCCGCAGTCGTTGTTCCTGCTCCGAAAGATGCCCCAGCAGTTCCCCTTCCCAGTCCCGATCGCGTTCGAGAAACACCGGCTGCGCAAGCAACTGGGTGTTTGTCCCGAAATGCGTGTCGAGCGTATCCTGGGAGTCCGCGGTGGTCGGCGGCAAATACAATTGATGCGTGGAAGGCATTGCTATCCAACAAAGAGGGGGAAGGAGCGGGGCGGGGTCAATTCGACACTGCGACTGGATGACGGATCGGGAGCGGAACATGCCGTTCCACGATCGCGACGAGCGATTTCGGTTGGAACGGCTTGGTGTGGTATTCGACGGCGCCGGCCCATTTGGCGCGCATCCGATTCAGGAAGTTGTCCTTGCCGGTCAGGAAGAACATCGGGACTTTCGCGGTGGCGGGGTTCTTGCGAAGGAGGGTGCAGACCTGGAAGCCGTCGAGGCCCGGCATGGCGATATCGAGGATCGCCAGCGCCGGCACCCCGTGCGCTTTGATCCCGTCGGCGACCTGCAAGCCGTCGGCGAAGCTGACGACGCGATATCCGGCATCCTGCAGGGCCACGGTAACGAGTTTGCGAACGGTCGCACTGTCGTCCACGACGAAAATCAGCGGCGGTCCACCCGCGGCCGGTTCCGCCTTGGCGGGCCGATTCGCACCGGTCTGCCGCCAGTGGGCGGCCAGTTTGGTCACGCCCGTCTTCCACATGGCGTCGGCGTCGGGCCGGGTCGCGGCGGCGTTGAACACCTTGATAGCTTCGGTCGGCTGGCCGATGTTCAGGTACGCGAGGCCCAATCGGAACGCGTCCGGTCCGCCGGGGGCTTTCTGCGCGAGCGGGGTCAGTCGGGCGATCGCACGGCCCATCGCCGTCTCGTCCGCGCCGGTCGGTGAATCGAATGCCGTAGGATCGCCGAGTGTCAGCACGGCCCGGCAGGTCGGGCAGCGGTCCGAGGATTCCCGGCCAGGCGCCTCGCACAAGGGGCAGGTCCACGAGCCGAATTCGTCCTGGAACTGGGCAAGACCCAGCTTGGCACGCTCGCTATCGGGATTGACCTCCAGTGCCCGGCGGAGGAAACGAATCGAATCGGACGGGTACACCGCCACGCCGGCGGACCAGAGCAGGGCGTGTTCGTGATTGGGATCGAGTTCGAGCGCTTCGCGGAGCAGTTGCCGAGCCTGGGGGAAATCCTTCGCCTGCGTGGCGTCGACGGCGACCCGGACGATCGCGGTCACGAGGCCGGCCTTCGCGTGGCGATTCTCCGGATTGATCTTCAGGACCGTGCGCAGACTCAAGAGCGCTTCGGCGGGGTCTGCGGCCAGGTTCGCCAGCCAGAGCCAGGCCGTTTCGTTTCCCGGCTCCTGATCGACGACCTGACGGATGAGTCTCCGCGCCCGCGTCTTCCCGCCGGCCTGGGCGGCGGCGATGCCGTCTCGCAAAAGCGATTGCGTCTGGGGTTGGGACATGATCGCACGAATCCGGAGAGAGCTTTCTGGAATGTGGTTCGGAAATCGGGAAAGTCAAACCTCGCCCAAGCCGAACACCCGTCCCGCTCCATAGACTGCGTCGGAACTCCCGACCTCCGGCAGGCTCACGACATGGCGATCGATCCGATTGGAATCCTTTGGGACGTGGACGGTACGCTGGTGGATACGGCCGAGCAACATTTTCTTGCGTGGGCGGAGCTTTCGCGCGATCTCGGTCGACCCTTCACGCGCGCCGATTTCGCCAAGACCTTTGGCTGGAGGAATCCGGAAATCGTTCGGGAACTCTATGACCCCGCCGCCGACGCTCGAACCTGCGCCGAGTTGGGCAAACGCAAGGAGACCATCTATCGCGAGATGGTGCGGGAGCGCGGCGCGACCCTGCTGCCCGGGGTGCGGGAACTTCTTGCGGCGTTTCGGGACGCGGGCATTCCGCAGGCGGTGGGATCTTCGGCTCCGCGCGGCAATCTGGATCTCCTGCTCGGAGCTTCGGGAATCGTCGATTACTTCGGGGCCATCGTGAGCGGCGACGACGTAACGCGCGGCAAGCCGGACCCGGAAGTATTCCTGCGGGGCGCGGCGGGAATCGGCGTGGCCGCTCAACATTGCCTGGTGTTCGAGGACGCGATTGCCGGCGTGCAGGCCGCGCGGGCCGGCGGCATGGCGTGCATCGCCGTCACGTTTGTCGGTCACCATCCGGCCGAGTCGCTCCGGACCGCCGGAGCGGATCGCGTGGTGGGTTCGCTCGCGGAAGTGACCATCGACGAGGTCCGACGCCTGGTGGCGGCGAATCCGGATCAACCCACGAAGACGCCGCCGTCGAAACCGGGGTAGAAGTCGCCATCCAGAAGTGTGACGGGGAACGGCATTCCAAGCGTGGTTCCGTCGTAGACGCTCACGCGCGAGCCGGCGTTGTCGCCGGCGCCGGCGATGAGGTCGACCCGCCCGTCGCCGTCCACATCGTTGACGGCGAGGCGCACGCCGCCGCGGCTGTTCGTGTCGCCGGCGAAGAAGTTGCCGAGCGGCGTATAGCTGTTCGTCAGCAGCGCCTTGCCGCTGAAAATCAGGACGCGCGGTCCGCCGCCCGGCCCGCCGCCGGCGACGAGATCGGCGAGACCGTCGGCGTTCACGTCGCCCGCGGCGAGGAAGATCCCGTTGCGAAGCGTTTCCTCGAATGCGAAGAAGTCGCCGAAGAGTTTGACACGAGCCGCGGTGCCGAGGGACTTGCCGTTGTAGCCGGCGACGCGCGGCCCGCCGCCGAATCCGGCCGCCACGAGGAGATCGGCGCGGCCGTCGCCATTCACATCGCCGACTGCCGCCCGCGCGCCGCCGCGGAAGTTGGGATCGTCGATGCCGAAGAAACTCTCGAACTTTGAAAAGTCGCCGCCGCGATAGATGTCGACTCGCGGGCCGCCGCCTTCGTCCGGCGAGATCACGAGGTCGGGCCGACCGTCTCCGGAGAGGTCGCCCGCGGCGAGATAGACGCCGCCCGTGAAAGACGCTTCGAACGGGCGGACGGAGAAGAGTTCCGCGCCGGTGGCGCCGTTGAAGATGCGGACGAGCGTGGAGCGACCTGGCCCGGTGCCGAGTGCGACATCACGGATGCCATCGCCATTGAAGTCGGCGGTGGCGAGGCGGACGCCGCCGCTGAAATCCCCGAACGGGTCGAACGTGAGTATCGGTTCGCCATTGGCGTTGACGGTCGAGGCGGTCGAGGCGGCGTTGGTGCCGGTCGCGACGGCGAAGCGGACGACCGAATCGGTTGGCGGTGGCGGTGGAGGGGGCGGCGGAGGCGGGGGCGGTGGAGGCGGTGGAGGGGGAATCGTCCCGCCCGTGATTTCCCAGCCGACATCCGCGAGGGCGGCGTAGTCGAGTTCCGTCACGCCCCGCGCGACACCGTTCGGAATGGACGAGACCATGATGGCCGTCTGGCCGCCGAACGAAGTGCCGGATGCCCAGTGCCCGTCGTCGCCGTTGGCGAGCGGGACGGATTTGCCAAAGAGCGCTACGGCGTTCGGGCCGGTGAACGCGCCATTGACGATGTGTCGGTCGAACGAGAAGTCGCCGATGCCGAAACCGATCAGGTGCAAGAGTTCATGTCGGGCGACGCTATCGAAGTCGAACTGGAGGAGGGCCGGGGCGCCGGCGGCGAAGTCCCAGTTCGTGGCGGAGTCGAAGGCGATGAAACCGCCCCAGGGCGAAATGTCCGTGGGCATATTGCCAAGGGCGCCGGATTGACCGCGGGCTCGTACGGTGTTCAACCATTGCGTACTGCCGGACGCCTGGAACGACCCGCCGGAAGCGATGCCGAGTTCGGTGCCGCTGATTGGCCCCCCGGCGACGTAGATCACGACCTCGTTAGCGGGGATCGACGGATTGTCGAGCGTGACGGTCTGGTTTGTCAGGGTGTTGAAGAAAGAAGCCTGCCAGGTGTTCGAGCCGGATGGTTGGATGGCGGTGAGGGTATCGCCGAGCCGGGCGCTGACTTCGGAGGCGACGCGTTCCATGGCCGCGCGCCGCTCGGCCGTGAAGAACCCTCCGGTGTCGTAGGTGTAGTCGACGCGGAGGGTGACTGCCGGCACCGTACGAGCTTCGAGTCGCTCGGCGCGCAGGGTAGGGGATCGTTCGGCCATGAGATCACCAGAGGAAACCGCGGTCGCGCCATTCTAGTTCATGCGCGGACTACGGTCGCCTCGGCGTGCGGTATTTCCGCGAGATCACACGTAGCGTTTGGCGGCCTCGAGCAGTTCCCGGCACGCGGCGGCGAGGTCGCGGTTCCCCTTCGCCATGCCGCGCTCGGCGTACTTGGCGGCCCGCGCGCCTTGTTTCGCACTCAGCATCGTCTCGGCGGCTTTCACATAAAGGTTGCCATCGTCGGGGGCACGGTCCAGCATGGCATCGAATTCGCGCTCGACCGCGTCGAAATCGCCGCGCTTCGCGTACAGGGCCACCTTGCGGAGCGCGTAGTCGTTCAAGCGTTTGCCGCCGTTGTGCTCGGCGTCGTGCTTGGCCCCGTCGTCCGCCGCCCGCACCACGCCGTCCGGGTCGCCGGAGGCGAGGGCGGCGGTCATCAGGCAGGCGAAGAAGGGATAGCGATCGGGCTTGGCCGCGTCGTGGGGCCGCGCCGCGCCGGCGCGGGCGAAGGCCACGGCCAACTCGCGCGCGTCGAGCTTGATCGCGGCCTTCATCGCGTCTTCCAGTTCCGCCACCGAAAGCTCCTCGATGGCGAGCGAGCCGAGGTCCGCCGCGTTCATCGCAGTGAAATCCCGCTTCGCGGGTGCCGGAGGCGTTGCAGCTGCCGGCGCGGGGACGGCCACCGGGACCGGGGCGGCGACTGCGACCATCTCGATGCCGAGCTTGTGGCGCAAACGATTGAAGTCGTAGATCTCGATCGGCTCCGTCGAATCGCCGCGCTTCTTGCGCGGGGCCGAACCGAGCAGGCAACTCTCGACGAACTTGATGATGCCGAGGACGCGCTTGCGGAGGAGCTTGCTTCCGACGGCGTCCATGGGGCTGATGCCGCCGAGCGAACGCAGGGGCGCGTGCAGCCATTTGTTCTCGAAATAGTTCGTCGCGTGGTCGCGGAGCTTCGCCTCCGCTTCGGCGATGTCCGCCGTACGCACCGGGTACGCCAGCGCCTCCAGCGCGACGTCGCCGAACTGGATCGGCCCCAACTGGAACGTCGGCTCGCCGACCGCCAGTTGCAACCGCTCCCGAAGATCCGCCACGACCTTCTTCAGCGTCTCCTCGACCGGATACCAGACGCGGATCACGCCGCTGGAAATGTTGATGTTCGCAACGACCTTGGCGAGCTGCGTTCCCGTTTCCAGCAGGCTGGGCAGCGGCTCGACGAGCAACGCGCTGAAGAACGCGCCGTCTTCGGACATTTGCGGCGCGATCATCCGTCCGGTTTGCGCGAGGTTCTGGAGGAAGCCGGAAATAGATCCCGGATCGCGGATCGGCAGGAAGGCCCGATATTCGACATGCTCCGCGTCCGTCTCCATGCCCTGACCGCACTTCAATACTTCGATCAGCGCCGCGGTTTCCTCGGCTCGATAATCGTCGACTTCGAGTTCGAGAGAGCGGTTCAGCGATTCGACCGCCTGCGGTTGTTCGCCGAGCCACGCCTTCACGAGGCCGAGGTTGAAGTGCGCCGCCGGATCGTCCGGCACTTGCTGGACGAGTTGTTCATATGCGGCCTTGGCCTCGCCGAACTTCGCGAGGTCCGCGGTCGCCGGCAACGCCCGGGTCGCCGGTCGGAAGGCGTACGCCTTCCGCGCCGGCGCCGGCAGACGGGATTCCTCGCCGAACATCGCGTCGAACTGCATCCGCAGTTCCTGATCCTGGGGCTGCGCGTTCACCGCGCGTTCGAATACGGCCCGGCACGCGACCGGACGATTGAACATCAACTCCGTCCGCGCGATCATCTCGCAGGTGTCCGCGATCGGCCCGGTCGCCTCCGGCGGATAAGCCTCGAGCGCTTTGCGGAACAGCAGCAACGCACCGAGAATTTCCCCCTCGTTCTGGCGGAACATGGCGCGCGTGAAGTACGCCATGGGGCAGTCCGGTTGTAGCTTGAATGCCTCCTGGAGGGCTTTTTCCGCGTCTTCCGTCCGGCCCTCCATGTAGAGGACGTTCGCGTAATGGCACCACACGGGCGGCGATTGCGAATGGGATTTCGTCAGCTGCTCCATCGTGCGCAGCGCCGCATCGTGTTGCCCTTGCTGCTGTTGCTGCAGGGCCAGTTGGAGTTGGTCAAAGTAGCCGATGCAGCACCACTTGAACTTCTTGCCGCTGCCGCAGGGGCAGGCATCGTACGGATTGATCGCCATTCGCGGGTCTCGTGATGGTTCCAGACGGAGAGTTTCAATCGAAGGCCTGACACAAAATATCCCGTCAGGATATGGCTTTTGTTCAACCTGAAAACGCCGGTTGACAGTTTGACAGCCTGATTCCGTGACCTAGGTTTGGGCGAGCAAGAATTCCGGAGCGGTGAAGAGAAGCCGCGTCCCGGCGCTCGGGAAACCATCCCCCGGCTCGCCATCCCTTAAGGATTACGGCATCATGGTGACGAACGATTTGGGCGCGTGCGAGTGGTTCGTTTGGGATCTCCGCCGCAGCGGGTTGATCGATCGCGGTCAGCTCGACCAACTCGTCGGCGACTTCCTCAAGCGCAACCCGCGAGCCGAAGCGCCGGCGCTGGCGGAGTACATGGTCCAGGGGAACGCGCTCACGGCGTTCCAGGCCGAGCGGATCCTGAATGGCAAGACGCAAGGTTTGGTCCTCGGGCCTTACATCCTTCAGGATGCGATCGGCCAGGGAAGCATGGGCCAGGTCTATCGCGCCACCTCCAAGAACGATTCGACCACCTACGCCGTCAAGGTTCTCCCGCGCCGCAGTATGTGGAATGTCCGACTGGCCCGTCGCCAAGTGCGATCGTTCAGCCAGTTCCAGCATCCGGCCGTGCTGCCGTTCGTCGATGTCGGCACCGCCGGGGGCCTGCACTACCTCGTCTGGCCGCTCGCCGAAGGCCAAACCCTCGAAGCACTCATCGCCCGCGATGGCCGCCTCTCCGTCGCCCAGTCGGCCCTCATCGGCATGCAGGTCGCCCAAGGCCTGGCGGTCGCCCACCAGAACAATCTGTTCCACGGCTTGGTGAAACCCTCGAACATCATGATCGGCGCCGACGGGCAGGCCCGCATCCTCGACTTCGGCATCGGCTCGCTCCTCGTCGAAAACGAAGGCGAATCCCTCGTCGACACGATGTCCACCGCGAACACGCTCACCAGCGGCCTCGACTGCGCCAGCCCGGAAAGCATCCTCGAGCCGACCAACCGCACGCCGGCCGGCGACCAGTACAGCCTCGGCTGCGTGCTCTACAACTGCCTGACCGGCCACCCGCCGTTCCCGGAAGGGAGCGCCGTCGAAAAGATGATGGCGCACCAGACCAAGGAACCACAGTCCATCCACGAATTCAATCCCGACGTGCCGGAGGCGGTGGTCGAGGTCGTGCATCGGCTGATGGCTAAGAAGCCCGAAGATCGGTTCGCCGGACTCGACGAAGTCGTGGAAGCTTTGGAGCCGTTCGTCGGCGACATGGCCATGGTTTCCGTGGAGACTCCGCCGGCCGCCGCGTCCCGCACAATGCCCGGTTCCCGCAACCGTATCGCCGGCTTGGCACCGTCGACGGGTGGCGGAGGTTCCAGCATCGGCCCTCGTCCGATGCCCGGACGGGTCGCCAGCCCCGTGCAGACACCTCCACCGGCGGCCACCGCGTTGCCGGCATCCATTCCGGCACCGCGACCGCTGGCGGCCAGCACCTCCGGTTTTGCCCCGGTCATGCCGCCTAGCCGAACGGGCGGGGCACCGAATCCTGCACCCAATCCAATCGCACGACCGACCCCGGCCGCCCGACAAAGCTTCGGCGGCGGACTGCCCGCACCAAGTCAGTTGCCCCCGCGGCCCGGTTCGCCGGCGTTCCCGAGCCGAGCCTCCCTCAATCTGCCCGGAATGGAAGCCGGCGAAGTTCCGCTCACCCCCGCACTGGCGGAACCTCCGCCCTTCGCCGATCCCAATCGCCAAAGCATGCCCGGCGGTTGGATTCCGCCGGACGACGAACCGGAGTCCGGCGGTGCCTTTGGCACGCTGGGCCTCATTCTGGCCGCCATGTTGCTGGCGAGCCTTGTTTTTCTCGGCGCGACTGTTATGATGAAATGATAATCCACTGAAACACGTGACCGCAGCTGGAATGACGAGCGACATATCGCTCCATTCTCGCTGCGGTTCGTTATTTTTGGTCCTCCGGCGGGTCTGTTTCGCGGCAATCGGTTGCCCGTCCCTACAATTTCCGAATCGAACCGGACCGACAGGATGACCGCGTGAGTTCGACCTCACCTCCTGAAACGAGAGTACGACGACGGATCGCCGTGTTCGGCAGCACCGGCTCCATCGGCCGCAACGCCCTCGACGTCGCCCGGCACCACCCGGATCGAGTCGAGATCGTCGGTTTGGCTGCGAATTCCCGCTGGACCGAACTGGCCGAGCAATGCCGGGAATTCAAACCCCGATACGCCTTGATCGCCGACGCCGGCTTGATCCCCAACGTGGATCGCACGGCGTTCCCCCCGGAAACCACCCTGTTGTTCGGCTCCGACGGCGTCATCCGGCTGGCGACGGATCCGGACATCGATCTGGTCGTCTCCGCCGTGGTCGGCGCGGCGGGACTGATGGGAACCTGGGCCGCGATCGAGACGGGCAAAACGATCGCCCTCGCGAACAAAGAGACGCTCGTTGTCGCCGGTTCGCTGGTCATGGAACTCGCGGCCCGGCGCGGCGTGACGATCCTGCCTGTCGACAGCGAGCACTCGGCGATCCGGCAGGCAATGACCGGTCACGCGGCCGAGGACGTGGAAAAAGTCGTTCTGACCGCCAGCGGCGGACCCTTCCGCGGAAAGACCTCCGCCGAACTCGCGAATGTCCCCGTGGAAGAGGCGCTGCGGCACCCTACCTGGAACATGGGGCCGAAGATCAGCGTCGATTCCGCGACGATGATGAACAAAGCGCTCGAGGTGATCGAGGCGCGCTGGCTATTCGATCTGAAGCCGGAACAGATCGACGTCATCGTCCATCCAGCATCCGTCGTGCACTCGTTCGTCGAGTTCGTCGACGGCTCGGTGTTGGCGCAACTGTCGCCGCCGGATATGCGGCTGCCGATCCAGTTGGCAATGCTGTACCCGGATCGCGTGCCGGGGCCGGCGAAGAAGTTGGACTGGCGATCGCTCGCCGAACTCCGGTTCGAGTCGGTGGACCGCGGGACGTTCCCCGCGATCGACCTCGGATTCGAAGTGGCCCGACGCGGTGGAACCACCGGGGCCGTGTTGAACGCCGCGAACGAGGCCGCCGTCGAGCGGTTCCTCGCCGGCGGAATGAAATTCCTCGACATCGCCCGGTGCTGCCGGGCCGTGCTCGACTCCCATGATTTCGACCCGTCCCCGACGCTCGCCGGCCTGCTCGCCGCCGACCGCCGGGCGCGGCAGGAGGTCTCGCGTTGGACAAGCCCGTGAACCCGCCGGCGCCCGCCGAAGAAACCCCCGCCTCCTGGCTGCGCCAGAACCTGCTCTCCGTGCTGATCGGCGCGATCTGCCTCGTCCTCGTCCTGCGCTATCTCGACCCGCTCAGCGTCGTCCTCGCCGCCGCCGGTCTGACATTCATCATCTTCATCCACGAACTCGGCCACTTCGGCGCCGCCAAGCTCTGCAACGTCCGCGTCGAAACCTTCTCCATCGGCTTCGGACCCGCGTTGCCCTTCTGCGCCTACAAGTACGGCGAGACCACCTACAAACTCGCAATGGTCCCTCTCGGCGGCTTCGTCAAGATGCTCGGCGAAGGGGACGGCGCCAACGACGAAGACGCCGACCGCGACCCGCGCTCGTTCAAGAACCAGACCGTCATCGAGCGGATGTTCATCATCTCCGCCGGCGTCATCATGAACATCCTGCTCGCCTCCGTCCTGTTCGTTCTCGTCTATATGAACGGACTAGAAGAAATGCCCGCGACCATCGCCCAGATGGAAGCCGGCGGCACGGCGTGGCGGCAGAACATCCGCACCGGCACCGAAATCCGCAAGATCGCCGACCGCGAGAACCCCTGGTTCGACGACCTGCGCCCGATCGTCTGGGCCACGGACAAGGGGGACCAGATCGACCTGAGGCTCGAGCATCGCGGCCAGCAGCGGACCATCAAGGCCGAGCCGATCCTCGACGAGGGCGCGCCGTTCCCGATGCTCGGCATCGCGCCCACCGAATCGCTGCAACTCTACCACGGTCGCAAGTACGAAGACTCGTCCCCCGTGCGGCTCGGCTCCACGGCCGCGACCGCGACCGGCAGCGACGGACACGGATTCCGCGCCGGCGACACGATCATCGGCATGACCGACCCGGACGAGAAGGATCGCAAGATCACGCCGCTTGCCGCTTCCAAAGACGGACTTGGCGCCGTCTTCCACTACTACCGTCGACTCGCGAAACTCGCCGGCGAACCGATCGCGTTCCAGGTCCGACGGCTCGCGCCGAAGGGGCAGGAGGCCTCCGAGGCCACCGTGACGGTGCTGCCGACCTTCCGCCGGGAATCCGGCCTCCGGATGCGCATGGGGCCGATCGTCGCCACCCGCGCCGGCTCCGCGGCCGACCGCGCGCAGATGCAGGCGAAGGACGGCGCCAACCCCGGCGACCGGATCGTCGAAGTCGAGTTCGGGACCACGGTGCTCGCCGCCGGGGGCAAGGTCGAAGCCACGGCCGGGCGCACCGTCAAGCCACTCGACCCGCTCCAACTGCCGCTGGAAATCAACCGCTGGGCCGATCGGACGCCGGGTGGGAAGACCGTGAAGGTGACCGTGCTGCGGGAGCAACCCGGCGACCATTCCGAGAAGCGGATCACCCTCGATCTCGCGTGGGACGACGAGGCCCGCCTCGACCGGATGACAGGAATGAAGGCCTCCACGCCGCTGGCGGTGAACGGACTCGGATTCGCGTTTCACGTGCAGGCGGTGGTGGACGCGGTCGCGCCGGGTTCGCCCGCCGAGGAAGCGGGCTTCAAGCCGAACGACACGATCGAAGGCGTGAAGTTCCGCTACCTCGACGCGAAGGGGAAGCCGGACGAAGGAAACTGGCAGAACGCCAAGCCAAACCAGTGGGCCTATGTGGACGAATACGTTCAGTTGAACGCCCCGCACGAGTGCCAGGTGCGCGTCAACCGATCGGGCGAGAAGAAGGAGATGACACTCGCGACAGCCGAAACTCGCGAATTCGGCCTCGACGTCAATCACTTGAACTTCCTGAACGAGTTCCGCATCCAGAAGGCGAGCTCGATCGGCGAAGCGCTCCAGATGGGTGCCTACCGCACCTTGCGCATGGTGCAGAGCACCTACATCAACCTCTACGCGATGCTCTTCGGTCGGGTTTCGGCGGTGCAGACGATGAGCGGGCCGATCACGCTCGCGCGCATCTCCTACATCCTAGCCGGCGAGAGCGTGTGGAAACTGATCCTGCTGCTGGCGCTCATCAACATCAACCTGGCGGTCGTGAACTTCCTGCCGATCCCGATGCTGGACGGCGGACACATGATGTTCCTGATCTATGAGGGCTTCCGCGGCAAGCCGCCGCCGGAGCGCGTGTTCATCATCCTCAGCTACATCGGTTTGGCGATGGTGCTGTGCCTGATGGCGTTCACGGTTGGACTGGATATCTACCGTTTGATCAAACTGTGGATGAAGTGGTGAGCCGCGTTCGGAAGCCGTGGTGACGAAAATCGACGTAAGTCGTTATCGGGCTATGGCGCTTCCGGAAATCGGGAGTGATTCCGCCGAAGGGTGGCGCGCTCGTGGCGGAATCACCAGGCGGACCAGAGTCGTGTCTAAGCGTAGCCCTGCTTCTCAATGATGTCGCCCCAGCGGGCGCGGATCCGCGCCCGCAACTCCGGCGATTGCTCGTACTTGTTCGTTTCGTAGTTCTTGTTGCGGGCGGCATAGCCTTCGATCCGCGGGCGCACCGCATCGAAGCCGCCGAGATCCAATCCGTCGTAGACTCGCTCCATGCCGCCGACGAGGTCGGTCACGAATTCCTCGTACCGCACTTCGATGAGGTTGCCGGCGGGGATCGATCCCTTCGCGGCCTCGTAGCGTTCGTGGATCGTGCGGAACTCGCGAAAGACCTTTTCTTCGATGAGCGAGTCGTTCGTTTGCGTTTGCAGTCCGTGCTTCTTGCCGAGCGATTTCCAGAGGTTCACGGTGCTGGAGAAGAGCACGTGCGGATCGCGCTGGATATGTACGAACTTCGCGTTCGGGAACAGTTCGAGCAGGGTCGGGATGCGGGCGGTATGCGGCGGCGACTTGAGCACGAGCCGGCGCCGGTCGCGGTAGGTGAGCGTCTGAATGAAACGGCGGAAGGCGCGTTTCCAGTCGTGCAGTTGCCGGGGAGTCAGACCCGAGAGATCGAGTGCGCCCGGGAACAAGCTCTCGCGATTCGGAAACGCCAAGTCGGCGTAAGTGCTGGGCTGGCCCATCAGGCAGAGCGCGAATTCATCTTCCTGCGGTCGCTCCCATCCGGCGGCCATGTTGTCCATCGGCCGCTTCTCGGGCATCAGGAACCAGAGTTTTTCCTTGAAGAACGATTCGCTCAGGAGAATGTGGTTCGGCACGAAGCAGGCGAAGGTGTCCGGGAAGGAATGGCGTTCGTCGAGGATCAGGAGTTCGTGGAGGAGCGTGGTGCCGGTGCGCCAGTGGCCGACGACGAAGAGCGGAGCGTGTTCGATCTGGGTGTCGGCGATGCGGCGGCCGTAGAGTCCGTTTTGCAGCCAGCGCAGCCAGGTGTGGGTGAAACTCATCCCGCCGACGATGCCGGCGATGTACCAGTAGGGCAGCCCGACGGCGGCGTGATTACCGAAGAAGATCTTGAGCCATGCGAAGAAGTCGGCGCCTTCCCACAGCCGCGGCGACCATTCCCGAGGTTTACGGATCACGTCGGCGGCACGCGGCGGTAATGGAGTCATGGCACTCGAATCGGGGGCGGGGACCGAAGCCCCGATGCCTTCAGTCAATCGAAATCGTTCGAACCGGCAACCCCGGAAATCCTAGCGAGACTTGGCAAAGACGGTCAGCGCCGGCTTGCCGATGTTGGGAAACGCGGCGACCTGATCGAAACCGAATGCGCGGATCGTGCGCAGGAGCGTGTCGGCGTCGTCCCGGGTCCCGGCGGCGGCGATTGGTCGGCCGAGCGTGTCGGCGACGTGCCAGACGCCGCGCACGTCGACGGTGCGGAGCCCGGCGGTGTCGAATCTCGGCCCGAGCGCGTGCAGCGGCAGATTGCGGGGTGCCTGACCGTTGCAGAGATAGAAGGAACATCCGGCGGAGCCGACGCGGCAGAACTCGGTGATGCGGGCGTCGCGCAGGGCTCGCTGGGCTTCGCGGGCGGCGTAATCGTCGTTGGCGGCGAATCGCGCGAGTACCTCGTTTCCGTGGACGAGCGAGATGCCGCCGGTGTCGGCCCGGAGTTCGGTGCGGCGCGGGTCGATCGGCATCGACTCGCCGACGTATTCCACCGTCGCGGGGTCGAAGCGTTTGCGTTCGCCGAGCGAACCGAATGCGGGCAGCGGGATGCCGGTGCGCGTCATGGCGTCCACCTGCATGCGGAACGAGACTCCGGCGGGCAGGGTCGACGCGGGCACGAGTCCGTCCGGCGCAGCCGTGAAGAACGTCATCGCGGTCTCGCGGCGGCCGGCGGTTCCGATCCGGTTGAAGCCATACTTTTGAGCGACGGCCAACGCCTGTTCGGCATCGCTGCGGTGCGCGCCGAAATTCAACAGGAGATTGGCGTCGTCGCGCAGGCACCAGACGCCGCGGATCCGTTCGACTCGCAAAGTCTTCGCATCCATCGCGGTGAGCGAACGGGCGAATCCGGCGACTTGTGGTGCGACGAGTTTCTGATCGTTGTCGGTGGTGAGGCCATACTCGACGACGGTGCGGCCGGTGCCGATCGCGCCCCAGCGTTGCGGATAGAGTTCGCGCAAGGTACGAGCCACGTCGTTCGCGTCGTCGGCGTTTTCGCCGAAGGTCTTGAAGGGCTTGTCGTCCGCCCAGAGCTGCCATTGTCCGGCGAGGCGTTTCACGGACAGTGTCTTCGGGTCGATCGCGCGCAGATTCTCAGGCCGCGGCAAATCAACCCGAGCTTCCCGTTTCGCCAGGATGGTCGGCGGCAACGGCATTGGCGGCATCTGCGCCGAGCTGGGAGCGAAACTGGCGAAGACGGCGAAACCAGCGAAGACCCGACGCGCCATGAATCGACCTCCGGTACATCGGACATCGCATTCATCGGCGATCGGCCGCGCGGAATCGACGGGATTATCGCGCCGTCCGGTTCCATGACTTGCTCGCGGCGGCGAGTTCCTTCTCGTAATAGCTCCGCAACTTGGCCGCGTCGGGGACATGACCCTCGTGCACTTGCTCGTAGTAGAGGCAGAACGCCTTGCCGAGCGCGAAAGTACTGGCTGCGGCGAGCGCGGCTCCGGCGGCACTGCCGACGCCGGGGATCAGTTTGGCGAGTTGCCGCGCGGCGGTCTTCGCGAGCAGGCCGATCCCGATAGAGCCGGCGAGTTCGAGGAAACGCACGGCCGTGAGTTCCTGACCATAGATCTTCGCGAGGTGATAGACCATGCGCGATTGGATGCCGGGCAGCAGTACGAGATCGACGAAGGGGATTGGGAGCGAGCCGGCCGTACCGGCGAGGGACGCGTAGCCGAGGATGATCGGTCCGGCGTGACGTCCGTGCAGGTCCTTGAGGCTCGCGGTCAGTTCGGCGGTATTGGCGAGCGACTGGCGATAGGCGTTCGGTAGTAATCGGAGCAAGGTGCTCTTCAATTCGTCGCCGCCATAGTTCGGTTCGGCAAAGCCCTCATCGGGGTGAGTGAGGTCGATCGACACGATCGCGTCGTGAAGTCCTTCGAATTGTCTGGCCTGCTCGTCGCGGAGCCGGACGTATTCCGGCTCGCTCATGGGCGGGTAGCTCGGGTGCTGTCGCTGCGGGTAGGCCTCGTGGAGGCAAGTGAGTGCGAGCACCACGGGGCGATTCGGGAACTCGGAACGGATCTCCCTCAATGCGTCGCGGACATTGCCCTGGGCGAGGTCGCGGAGCTTGGCCGTGACGACCATGACGTGTGCGACGGAACCGAACGCCTCCAGGTCCGGCCGCGGATCATAGCCGGCTTCGTCCAGTCCGCGGGTATCGAGGAACTTGAGCAGGGGCGCGTCGGCCGTGGGAAAAGGATACTCGCGACTGGTCTTGGTGCAGGGGCGAAACCCATTGCCGATAGCAGCGTCCTCGGCACCGGTGAGATGGCGAATGATCGATGTCTTCCCCGATTGCGTTTTCCCGAAAAGCCAGAAGACCGGCGTGGGCGCTCGGGTTCGCAGTTCGGCGAGCGCAGACTCCAAGCCCTCGGGCGTAGTGTCGGTGTTCCAGACCGCTTTGACGATGTTCCACGCCTGTTGAAACATGATTGCGAACCGTTGGCAGGAAACAGGAGCAGTATATACGGATCGATTCGCGGTGCCGTGTCGGGGATTTTCGCGGTCCGTGTTCGTCGAAAGCTTGTGCCGCTCTCGTGCAAGGGCGTATACTCGTTGGAATGGGGCCGGACTCGCGAACCTCGGATGACGCGGTGCCGATCGTCTATGACGAGTTGCGCCGGCTCGCGGCCGCGCATCTGGCACAGGAACCGGCCGGCCAGACGTTGACGGCGACGGCTCTCGTGCACGAGGCCTACCTTCGGCTGGCGTCGATGCCGGGTTGGACGTCCGACAGGCACTTCTTCAATGCCGCCGCGCTCGCCATGCGGCGGATTCTTGTCGACCGTGCCCGTGCCCGGCGTTCCGAGAAACGGGGCGGTCAACGGCACCGTGTGGAACTGCTCGACTCCGTCCGCGATCCGGTCGACCGGTTGGACGTGCTGGAATTCGACGAGGCCCTCGAAGCCCTGGCGGCCGTCGATGCGATGGCGGCGGAATTGGTTCACCTGCGTTTTTTTGCCGGCATGACCCGCGATCGGGCGGCCCAATTGCTCGAGATTTCCCCGCGGCAAGCCGACCGGGTTTGGGCGTTCGCCAAGGCCTGGCTCTACGATCGGGTCGGGGCACTCGACGATTGAAATGGCGCGATCCGGACCACGAATCCGCCTATCAGAGTGGGGCCACTCGCATCCCCGGAGCGGTTTCATGTCCGACCGCGAATTGTTTCTGGAATTGCTCGACCTTCCGGACCCTGCTAAGCGCGACCGGTTGCTGGAGGAGCAATGCGCCGGCGATGCCGTCCGAAAGCAACGGATGGAACGGTTGTTCCGCGCACATGGTCGAGCGGGGGAATTTCTGGAAGGCGCCCTCGAAGACCTCTCACCGACCCTCTTGCAAGTGCCAGCGACCGCGACGGCATGCCATGTCGGAGCCGGGACCGTACTGGCCGGCCGTTACTCTCTCGTCCGCACCATCGGGCGCGGCGGAATGGGCGTGGTCTGGATCGCCGAACAGAGTGAGCCGGTCGCGCGGCCCGTCGCCATCAAACTCATTCGGCCAGATCTCGATTCCGCCGCCACTTTCGCTCGTTTCGCCACCGAACGGCAAACGCTTGCGATGATGGACCATCCGAATATCGCCAAGGTCTTCGACGGCGGCACGACGGAGGACGGCCGGCCGTTCGTCGTTATGGAACTGGTCGAAGGGGTTCCGATCACGCGCTTTTGCGACGAGGCGTGCCTGGGTTTGGACGAACGCCTCGAATTATTCATCACCGTCTGCCGCGCGATTCACCACGCTCATCAGAAAGGGATTATCCACCGGGATCTGAAGCCCTCGAACGTCTTAATTGCCCAGCAGGATGGAAATCCGGTGCCGAAGATCATCGACTTCGGTGTGGCGAAGACGACCCAAGGACGCTTGGATTCATTGGTCACCAGTACAGGCCATGGCGACATGATCGGCACGCCGCAATATTGGTCGCCGGAGCAAGCAGGGTTGAATCCGCACGATGTGGATACACGCAGCGACATCTATGGCCTCGGTTTGCTGCTATACGAACTGTTGACCGGCCGACCGCCGTTCTCCGTCGAAAGTGGTGGTCCGATCGGGATCGTGGAATTGGTGCGTGCCATTCGCGAAACCGATCCGCCGCCACCGAGCGAGACCGGGCCGGATGCGGTCCGGTCCGCCGCGCGGCGGACCACGCCGGACCGGCTCGTGCGACGACTCCGCAGCGACCTCGACTGGATCACGATGAAGTGTCTGGAGAAGGACCGGAACCGGCGGTACGAATCGGCGGACGGACTGGCGGCGGATTTGATCCGGTACCTCGCGGATGAACCGGTTTTGGCCGGGCCGCCGTCCCACGCGTATCGGTTGCGGAAACTGGCACGGAAGCACCGTGGGCCACTGGCGGCCGCGGCCGCGCTCGTCCTCGCGATGATCGGCGGATCGGTCGGGACGACATTCGGCATGCTACGGGCCGCGCAGGCCGAGACCGAGGCACGCGACCACGAACGCGTGGCGCGCGAGCGGTTCGTACTGGCGCAAGCCGCCGTCAATGCCTACCTCGCGGCGATTACCGAAGACGAAGAACTCAAACGAGCCGACCACCACAAATTGCGGATGCGCTTGCTAAAAAGCGCTTTGCCGTTCTATCAGCAACTCGCCGCCGAACGACCGAACGACCCGGAACAGTTGCTGGCACAGGCGATCGCTTATCGTCGGCACGCCGAACTCGCGCGGGAAATGGGGGAATTGGAGTCCGCCCGCGTCAGCCTCGAGCAGGCCGAATCAATCATCCGCGTCATCTTGCGGAAGCCCAGTTCGCCCGAGGCGAGACTGGAACTCGCTCGCGTGAAGCGCCGATTGGCCGATCTGTCGGCAGATCGTGGCGACGGGCGCACCGCATTCGTCGAATACCTGGCGGCGATCGCGATCCTCGAACAAGTCGTCGGCGACCAACCGTTTGGCCCGGCCGTCGGGATGGACCTCGCCCGAACCTACAACAATTTCGGGCTGCTTCTCGACCAGGAACGACAGGCGACCTCCGGCGAACAATTCGAACGGGCGGTGCAGATCATGGAAAATCTCGCGCAACGCTCGGATGTCACCGTCGAGTTCCTCGAATTGCATTCGGTGTGTCTGAATAATTTGGGCAACCACCTGATCGAAGGCCAGCGATTCGCCGATGCGCGCCGGCATCTGGATCGCGCGCTGGTGCTCACGCAACGACTGGTTCAGGACGATCCGAATTCGCCGTCGCTGATCCAAAAGCGGGCCGGCATTCAGGCGAATCTTGCACGTGTCGACGAAGCGCAAGGCGACGCCGTGGCGGCGCGACGCGGGATGGAAGCCGCCGCCGCCGCGTTGAAATCGCTGGCCGACCGATTTCCCCATCACGCCGATTACCGGTTGCAATGGGTCGGCGTCGAGAACAACGCCGCCATGTTGCAATGCGAGACGGGCGACCCGATGGGCGCCCTGGTACGGCACGACGCGATCATCGCTCGAATGGCGGCGATCGCCGAGCGGCCCCAAGGGCTTTACGCCGACTACCTGTCCAACGCTCACGCCGGCCGCGCCGTTGCCCTTCAAAAGCTCAATCGCCAAGCGGACGCCGCGGAGGCATGGAAACAAGCCGTTATCAGCGCACCCGACGAGGTTCGACCATTGCGCGAATCGAACCATGCCGTGATACTCGCCCGCTTGGGGCACCACGATGCGGCACGCGAACTCGTGACGAAGTTGGCGGCCAGCGAGTCCCGGCTCGTCGTGTACAATCTCGCGTGTGCCTGTGCCATCCTCCACCGCTCAACCCGGGCCGCGGGCGATGCCGAGCAGGCGATCACGTTTTTGAAATCGGCCATCGAGCGCGGCTATGCCCGGCGCGAAGTCATCGAGCAGGACCCCGATCTTGAAGGACTCCGCGAACGGCCCGATTACCTCGAACTGGTCGGGCGCACGATGGCTGAACCTCGCCGAACCGAGGCGCCATTCAAATCGTAAGCGAGCGGGAATCCCTATAACGGCCTCACGATCCCGCGAGCGCCGGCCATGCCTGCCACCATCGACAACACCTACGCCGAAGCTTTCCGTTCGATTTACTCCGAAGTCCTGGTCACCGCGCGTGATTCGCAGTGGCTCGATATCGCTGCACGCCATGCCACTGGAAACGCGTCCTCTTCCATTCTTTGCGATTGCGAAGCCGGTGTCAGTCGTGTGGTGCCGCCGAGCGAAACGCCTGACGGTCGACCCGGAGTCGTGCTGCAATTCCACGTGCCCCGCTTCTGGAAGGAGCGGGAACAGAAACTCGAACGCGCCCAACTCGTGCGAATCAGCCAGAACTTGCTTACCTGCCCGACGACGGCTTGCTTCAACGTGCTGCCGGCCGCGGAGAAGTGGTTCCCGCTCGGCCGCAAGGTCGCGTACTTCGGCGATGGCCACCAGTTCAAGGCCGAGCGATTCGGGCGACGCGTGCGTGTTATACCAATTCTCAGTGGCGAATTCGTCATCGAGCGCCGATTCGGTTGGGCCGAAGGACTGATGGGCGGGAACCTCTGGTTCTTCGGCCGCACGGCCGACGCCGCGCTCGACGCAGCGGTCAAGGCCGCCGCCGGTGCGCGAACTGTATCGGGTGTGAGCTTGCCGTTTCCTGGCGGCGTCGCCTCCAGCGGTTCGAAAGCCGGAAGCAAATACAAATTCTCCATCGCCAGCACCTATGCTGAGTATTGCCCCACGCTCCGCGACAAGCCTGGCGTCGAATCCCGATTGCCCGAGGGCGTCACGAGCGTGCAAGAGATCATCATCAACGGCCCGGACCTGAAGACCATCGCCGCCGCGACACAAGCCGCCATCCACGCCGCAGTCGACACACCAGACCTCCTCACAATCTCCGCCGGCAACTACGGCGGCCGCCTCGGCAAAAACTTCGTCTACCTTCATCCCGACAAGCAACCGACCTGATGGGCCTCTCCCATGCGCTTGGCTCTCCCGCTTCTCCTGCTCGTCTCCACGAATGTGTCCGCCGCTCCGCCGGACTTCGCGAAGGACGTGCGGCCGATCCTCGCGAATCACTGCTTCAAGTGCCACGGCCCGGACGCCGCGGCCCGCAAGGCGAAGCTGCGCCTCGACACCGCAGACGGCGCGAAAGCCGCCCTCAACGAGGTGATGAATCGCATCATGTCCCGCGACGACGATGAAGTGATGCCGCCGCCGCACGTTAAGAAACCGCTCACCGAAAAGCAGATCCAAATCCTCAACGACTGGATCGCCTCCGGCGCAAAGTACGAACAACATTGGGCGTTCATTCCTCCCACGAAGTTCAAGCCGAGCGCGGGAGCGTCGCCGATCGATGCGTTCATCCGGTCGAAGTTGACGGCCTCCGGAATGAAACCGTCCCCACCTGCCGACAAGGCGACCCTGATCCGCCGCGTCTCGCTCGATCTGATCGGCCTGCCGCCGACCCCGAAGGAAATGGACGACTTCCTCAAAGACGATTCGCCGAACGCTTACGAAAAGGTCGTCGATCGCATGCTCGCGAGCCCGCACTATGGCGAACGCTGGGCACGCAAGTGGCTCGACCTCGCCCGTTATGCCGACACCAACGGCTACGAAAAGGACCGCCCGCGCACCGTCTGGCCATACCGCGATTGGGTCATCAAAGCCATCAACGATGATATGCCGTTCGACCGCTTTACCATCGAACAGATTGCCGGCGACCGCTTGCCAAATGCAACTCCCGATCAAGTCGTCGCGACCGGCTTCCATCGGAACACGATGCTCAACGAGGAAGGCGGCATCGACCCGCTCGAGTTCCGTTACTACGCCGTCGTCGATCGCATCAACACGACGGCTACCACCTGGCTCGGTCTCACGCTCGGCTGCGCTCAGTGCCATACGCACAAATTCGATCCGATCCCGCACAACGAATACTTCCGTCTGCTCGCGTTTCTCAACAATACAGAGGAACTGGAATTCGAAGTCTTGTCGCGCGAGAATATCCTCAAACGACAAGGTATCCTGGAACAGGTGACGGCACTCGAACGCAAGGTATTCCAGTCGCTCGACCAAGACCCGGCAAAGGCCAAATTCCTCGCCTGGCTCAAGGGCGAGCGCGATCGATTGCAGGATTGGAAATTCCCCCGGCCAACCAAGACCGAAGCCGGTCCGACGAAACTGAAACAACTCGACGACGGCTCGCTGCTCGCGCTGGGCGATCCGACAAAGGAAGATGTCTACCAACTGACCTTCGATGACTGGCCTGTTAATGCGACCGCGATCCGTTTGGAAGCACTGACGGACCCATCGCTTCCCACGAACGGCCCCGGCCGCGCTTTCTACGAAGGCCCCAAAGGCGATTTCCTGCTCAGCGACGTCCGGCTCTCCGTCGATGGCGTTCCCGTCCCTTTCTGTGATGCTTCGGACAACTTCGCCGGAGCGAAATCGAACGCGAAACGAGCCTTTGACAACAATCTTCAATCCGGCTGGGCCGGACGGGGGCCGGGCCAGCCGAGCCACGCAGTCTTCAACCTTGCGAAGCCGACGGCGGGGAAGAAGGCGAAGCTCTCACTGCGGTTCGAGCGCCACTACTCTGCAAGCCTCGGCCGGTTTCGTGTTTCCGTGACTACCGCGAAGGCCCAGGTCATCGCGCACGATCTCTCCGTCGATGCCGAGGAAGCCCTGCGTGTTCCCGAACAAAAGTGGACCGAAGGCCAACGTGAGACGATCTTCCGCGAATATCTCCGTCTGTCGCCGGACCTGAAGGCGCAGAGCGAAGCGATTGAGAAACTTCGCAAGGAGAACCCGCAAGGCCCGCGTACGCTAGTCATGTCTGAACGGCCGAAGGAACATCCTCGCAAGACGTTCCGCCACCACCGCGGCGAGTTCCTCCAACCGGCCGAGGAGGTGGAGCCGGGCGGCCTGAGCGTCCTCCATCCGGTGCCAGCCGACGCGAAGCCGGATCGCGTCACGTTCGCGAAGTGGCTGGTTTCGAAGGAGAATCCGCTCGTCGCGCGCGTCGCCGTCAATCGCGCCTGGGCCGCATTCTTCGGCAAGGGTATCGTTCGCACCCTCGACGACTTCGGATACCAGGGTGACCTGCCGACGCATCCGGAACTGCTCGACTGGCTCGCGCTCGAGTTCATGGAGAACGGCTGGTCGATGAAGAAGCTGCACAAGACGATCGTGTTGAGCGAGACCTACAAGCAATCGTCTAAGGTCCTTCCCGATCATCTCGCGAAGGATCCGGAGAACAAACTGCTCACACGATACCCCCGCGTACGGCTGGAAGCCGAGATGATCCGCGATTCGGCCTTGAAGGCGAGCGGCCTGCTATCGACGAGGATCGGCGGGCCGAGCGTGTTCCCGCCTCAGCCGCCCGGCGTGCAGGACACGGCCTACGGCGGCGCGAAATGGACGCCGAGCGAGGGCGAGGATCGATATCGTCGCGGACTCTACACCTACGCGAAGCGCACGGCTCCCTTTGCGATGGCGGCCACGTTCGACGGTCCGAGCGGCGAAGCCTGCACGGCGAAACGCGAGGTCTCGAACACGCCGCTCCAAGCGCTGGCGCTGCTCAACGACCCCTCGATGATGGAAGCCGCGAGCGCACTCGGAAAGATGATCGCGATGGAGAAAGGGACGGCCCCCGAAAAGGTGGATCGAATCACGCGCCGTTGCCTTGCGCGACCGGCGACGGAAAACGAAGTTTCGATCTTCGCAAAGTTCCTCGAAGGCGTTAACGGCGACGATGCGGCGAAGTGGACGGCCGTCGCCCGGGCCATAATGAATTTGGACGAGTTCGTGACAAAAGAATGATCGCCGTTTGCGGCGATTGCGTAGACTCTGCGTCGCCGGTGTACGTGTGTTCGTGAGGAGATCAATCGCGATGGAACGATCTCGTCGTTACTTCTTCCGCGATTGCGGCGTCGGCCTCGGCAAGGCGGCGCTCGCGTCGTTGCTCGTCGGTTCCGCCTCGCACGCCAACACCACCCTGCCGCCGAAGAAGCCGCACTTCGCTGGAAAGGCGAAGGCGGTCATTCACCTGTTCATGGCTGGGGCACCGAGCCAACTCGACCTATTCGACTACAAGCCGCAACTCGCGAAGCTCGAGGGCAAGCCGATCCCGCCGGAGGTCATCAAGGGCCAGCGATACGCCTTCATTCGCAGTGATGCCGCGGTGCTCGGGCCGCGATTCAAGTTCGCCAAACACGGCAAGTCCGGCACGGTAATCAGCGAAGTGCTGCCGCACATCGCGAAGGTCGTCGATGACATCTGCCTCGTGCGATCCGTAACGACGGATCAATTCAACCACGCCCCGGCGCAGATCTTCTTGAACACGGGATTCAGCCAGCCGGGGCGGCCAAGTTTCGGCTCGTGGGTCCTCTACGGCCTCGGCAGCGAGGCGAAGGACCTGCCCGCGTTCGTCGTCATGAGTACCGGAAGCGGCATCAGCGGCGGCTCAGCGAACTGGAGCAGCGGCTTCCTGCCGACGACGTACACCGGCACCCGTTTCCGCAACGCCGGCGATCCGATCCTTAATCTCACGAATCCGCCCGGCGTCGACGAAAAGCTCCAGAAGGACACGCTCGACCTTGTTGGCGAACTGAATCGCAAACACCTTGCGGACGTGGGCGACCCGGAGATCGCGACGCGCATCGCGCAGTACGAGATGGCGGCGCGGCTGCAAACCTCCGCGCCGGAGCTGATGGATCTGAAGAAGGAAACGAAGGAGACGCTCGACCTGTATGGCTGCGATCCCGCGAAACCTTCGTTCGCGCGGGCGTGCCTGATCGCACGCCGGCTCGTCGAGCGCGGCGTCCGGTACATCAACATCTATCACGAAGGCTGGGATGCCCACTCGGACGTTGCCGGTAATTCAAAGAACAATTGCAAGACCACCGATCAGGCATCGGCCGCGCTCGTGGCGGACCTGAAGCGCCGCGGAATGCTGGACAGCACGCTCGTCGTCTGGGGCGGCGAGTTCGGGCGCACGCCGATGGTGGAATCGAACCCGACGCTCGGCCGCAGCCTGGGCCGGGACCACCACCCGCAGTCGTATTCCATGTGGCTCGCCGGCGGCGGGATCAAACCGGGAATGAGCTACGGGCAGACCGACGACTTGGGCTTCCATGTCGTCGAGAACAAAGTGCATGTCCACGATTTGCAGGCGACGATCCTGCACGCGTTGGGGTTGGATCACGAGCGACTGACATACCGCCATGCGGGGCGGGATTTCCGCCTGACGGACGTGCACGGGACGGTCGTGAAGGCGCTATTGGCGTAGTCAGACCTTTATCCGTTTCCACTTCCCGCCGGCAAATCGGATCAGGAACAAGAAACCACGTATCCAGATGTCAGCGAGCATCGCGATCCAGGCGCCGAAGAGTCCCCAGTCGTAGCCGTGAACGATGCCGAACGGGCCGAGGTCCAGTTCACGGCTGGTGAGCAGGTACGCGAGCGGGATGCGGACGACGAGAAATCCGGTCCAGGAGAAGAGCACGGGCACGCGGGTATCGCCGGCACCGCGGAGGGCCTGCGTGAAGACGATGGCGGAGGCGAGCGCGGGCATGGCGAAGGCGACGGTCCGCAAGGCTTGCACGCCGAGGGCGGACACCACTTCGGAACCCGCGTAGAAGCGGCACATGGGCCACGCGAAGAGCCAGAACATCACGCCCATGAACGACATGACCCCGCACGCGAGCGCGAACATCATCCAGCCGCCGCGGGCCGCTTCGGCGGGCCGGCCCGCGCCGAGGTTCTGGCTGACGAGCGCCATCGACGCGGTGCCGAACGCGCCGCCGGCCTGATAGCCGAACGCTTCCCACCGCAGCGCGATGCCGTGCGCCGCCGCCGCCGCGTTCCCCAGATCGTTGACGATCCGCAGGAACCACAACTGGCAGAGCGCGATCGACATGCTGTCGATCGCCGCCGGCACGCTGACTCGCAGCAAACGCGCCAGTAACGGGAAGTCGGGCTTGAGGTTCGCGATCGTCAGCTTTAACCCAGAGCGGCCGCGAACGAGCAAGGTCAACACGATCAATCCGCCGACGGAGTGGCTGATCGCGGTGCCCCATGCGATGCCGACGAATCCCAGATTCGTCCCGAACAGATCGCGGGACAGCGCATAGGCGACGGGTACGTTGACGAGGGCGACGCCGCACAGAACGTACAACCCCGTACGCGTGTCGCCCGCACCGATGAGGCAGGCGATGCCGCCGGTTTCCACCAGTTGCAACACGAGGAGAAGCACGAGCGGGGCCAGGTATTCGGCCGCGATCGACGCGGCGCCGTCCTTGAGGTTGAGCGGAGCGAGGAGTTCAGGAAGGAACGGCAGCACGAGGGCCGTGGCACCGAGGCCCAGCAGGATCGCGAGGAGGATCGCCTGCCCGCACGCATGGTCGGCCATTTTCCGGTTGCCGGCCCCGAAGAATCGCCCCACGAGTGCGGTGGCGCCGGCGCTGACCACGATCGCGTAGCAGGTCGTCAGCCAGTAGATATAGTTCGCGGTGTTCAGCGCCGCCTTGTGGGCTTCGCTGAATCCCTCGGCCAGGAACTGGTCATAGTGCTGGATGAACAGCACGAGGTATTGCTGCGCGAGGGCGGGCAGGGCGAGTACGATCACTCGCCGCCAGTCGACCGCCGGTACCGGGCTGAAGGAATCCATCGAATCCGTTTCGTGGGAGCGGAAAGGGGACCGGACACTCGCGGATTAGGGCGGGTTCGCGGGCGGCAACGATACGCGGAAGGTTGTGCCGGCGAAAGGGGCCGTTTCGATCGTGAGGGTGCCGCCGTGGTGTTCGAGCACCATCGCGACGAACGACAGGCCGAGGCCCATCCCGGCGGAATAGCCTTCGTAGAGGGCGTTGTCCCGCTTCGTGGTGTATTGCGGCAGCAGGCATTTCTCCCGCACCTCGTCCGTCATTCCGATGCCATTGTCGCGAACCGTCAGGACGACGCGATCGCCATCCCGTCGGACGCCGAGGGCGATTTCGCCCTTCCACGCCGCGGCGGCGAGTAACGCCTGCTTCCGAGATTCGGCGTCGGCCGTCTCCCGTCGGGCCGCTTCCCGCAGGTGGTTTCGCATTTCGAAGGTCGCATCGCGGGCATTGAACACGAGGTTCTCGATGGCTTGCTGCAAGTGGGAGTAGTCTCCCTCAATCCAAACGGGTTCGGATGGCGTGTCGGCCGTGATCGTGAGCTTCCACTTGTCCCGGCCCATGTCGAACCAGGTCGTCGCCGCTTCGCGAACGAATTGTGCGAGATCGAGTTTCGTTACTTCGGCGTTGGACGGGTCGCGGCGCACGGTCTTGAGGATTTGTTGGAGGCGGTCCGTGACGGTTCCTAGCGTCGATTTGACTTCGTGCAGCATACCTTCCTGCTCGCGTGATAGGCCGTTGACCTCGATGCATCGGGCGAGGAGGTCGTTCGGTCGGACGAGCAGGTTCTTGATGTTGTGGGCGTAGCTGCCCGCCATGATGCCGATGCTGGCGTAGAGTTGCGATTTCATCTCGAACGCCGACTTTTCCGCTTCGGCGGCGCGGCGCTGGAGGTCGGACGTTTCCAGCTGTCGTTCGAGCAGTTCCGATTTCAATTCCTGCTGGGCCTGCCGGGCCTCGTCTTCGCGGTGTTGCGCCTGGAGCAATTCGATTTCGCGATATTCGGCCTCGGCGAGAGCGGTCAGTCGTGCGACTTCGCGCTCGCGTTCCCGTTTCAGAAAGCGAACGAGGAATAGGCCGGCGAGTACGGAGGCCGTGGCGAGCAGGGCACCGGCGACCAGGGACATTCGCTGCCGTTCCTGTTCCTGTCGCTGCAGTTTGTTGAAGGCGTGCAATTTGTACTCGCATCGAATGGTCGCGCGTCCATCGCCGGCCGGATCGTACTCGAGGACCTGCAGCCGATCCCTGTTTTGTCGTGCCGGGCGCGGTACGGAACTTTCCCAAGTCACACGCTCGCCGGACCCGCCGGACCCGCCGGACCCGC
The DNA here is from genome assembly GCA_022842245.1 of Gemmataceae bacterium. Taxonomy (GTDB): domain Bacteria; phylum Planctomycetota; class Planctomycetia; order Gemmatales; family Gemmataceae; genus Limnoglobus. Next base: position 93,857 of record JALHPZ010000013.1, on the reverse strand, counting down.
CGGACCTGCCGCGCGATGGGGCGATGTCGATCTCAAACCGGTAGATCTCCGGGAAAAGCGGGAGTTGGTTGACGTACGCGCGAGTGGGTTCCACCAGCGCGCGGACATGCTCGAGCAATTCCGCCTTTTTCGTCTCGCGTCGCCGCGGATCGGCGGTATTGTCCGGGTCGTCGTCGCCGTACCGGACGTATTCAGCGATCAATTCCGGCAGGGTCTTGCGGAAATTCCGCGCCTCGTCGATCCACTCACGGATCGTCGCACGGTCGGTCTCCTCCGACCAGGCCGATCGTTCGTCGAGTTGCCATGCGAGCCAGCCGACGAGGATCGCCCAGAGGAGCACGGCCGGGGCGAGGCCGCCGACGTACTTCCAGATCGCCCGGTCGGCAGTCTCCGCGATGGGGGATTCGTTCACGGTTCCCTCCCCGGCGAGAGGGTCCGGGAACGGACGAGCTGCCAGCTGCGGTCCGGCGCCCGGCGCCATGCTTCGAATCGCGCCTCGGGAAGTCCCACCTCGGTGGGGTCGGTGCGTGGTCGAACGGCGCAGATGTATTCTCCGCGGCCGCCGATCCGATTGCCCGTCTCGTCGAAAAGCGCGGGCTTCGATGCGAGCAGGCGTTTCGACAGGATGTTCGCATCCCACGCCAGGGAATCGCCCGTTTCTCCCCACGCGGCCCGGCTGAACGATTTGACCATGTCGGAGACATGGAGCACGTCTTCGGTGCTGTTCGGCGGCGCGAGGGGGAATCCGCCCGTGGGGGTTTCGCCTTCGTCCCAACCGACCGGGTTGTTGTGCGTGAACAGGAGCACGGGAATGGTGAGGACTCGCACGGGCCAGGCGAATTCGCCATCGCGCAGGATTGTGTTCGCGCCCATACCGTCGCCGTTGATGACGACGAGCTTCCGGCCGAGTTCCGGTGCCGCGCCCGCGAGGAGGCGCAGCATTCGCCGCGCCGGTGCCGCCGCAGTGGGCAGGATCAGGAGCGTACGCTGCGGCGGGAGCCGGTTCAATTCCTTCAGGATTGCGTCGGCGACTTCCTCTTCGGGTTTGTTGGCCCGGTAAAAGCCGCCCACGCTGAACGGAATCTTCCAGCCCGAATAAACCGGTGCCGGTTTCGGACCGCCCTCCGCGTACAGCAAATCGCGAAATTGGCCGATCAGGTCGCTCGAATAGGGGTCGTCGTCCCAGTCGACGTAGAACACCGTTGGCTTCTGGGGCGGCGCAATCGCCAGCAGGCCGGAGCCGATGGCCAACCGCGCCTCGTCCGCGAGCAGGCGCGGGCGGAAGGTTTCCGATTGCCAGACGAAGTCGAGAATCGCCTCGGCCATTTGCCGGTTATTGAAACAGAAGCGAAAGGACCGCCCTTCGTAGATTCGGAGGAGTTCGGAGGTGACGCCCACAGTCCCGTCGATGGCGTCCTGGTCGGAATGGACCTTCTCGGCTGTCGCGTTCGTGATGAAGAAGAGCGGACGGGCCCCTTGCCAGGTGGTTTGTCGGGCGAGGGCACGCGCCATGTCTCGGGCGCGGTCGCTGCTGCCGCCGCCGATGATCGCCAGCGGGGCCGGATCGCGGAGCGCGAGTTGTTCGACCCAATACTGCGGCGGATGGTCGCCGCTGAGCTTGTACCAGCGGATGCGAAGCCGACCGCTGTGACCCACCCGGCCGATCACGATTTCCGGGACCGATGTCGTCTGGTCGAGGAACGCGCCGGAATCGTCGACCAGCAGTTTCGAATCGTCCGCCGCGGCCCGGCGAACACCGGCCACGAAACGTTCCCAAGAGGCTCCGGATGTTGTCGTGTTGAACCACGCCAGTTCGCGATCACCCGACGGCACCGGTCGCGGCGAAATGTATTCCGTCGGCGCAAGGCCCGGAATCCGCACGCCGTAGACGATCAAAGCCAACGGCAGGCAAACCAGCAAGATCGACAGCGGCCAGCGGAATCGGCTCATGGAATCCTTCGCTCCCTGCACGGTTCCCTCTTCCGGTTATACGGCCAACGGAACGCATTGCCCCGTGCCATACACGCGCTTATCCTTCCTCCACGCCCTCTCCACCGGACTTCTCCCATGCGCACTCTCCTCGCCGCGCTCCTGATGGTGCTCCCTGCCGCCGCCCAGGACTTCAAGCTCCACTCGTTCTCCCGGCAACAACTCACTAACGTCTACTACTCCGAAGGTGCCAACGCCGGCGACTTCAACGGCGACGGCAAGCCGGATGTCGTCTATGGCCCATACTGGTACGAGGGGCCGGACTTCAAGGTGAAACACGAACTCTATCCCGCGAAACCGCAGAATAAGGAAGGCTACGCCGACAACTTCTTCAACTGGATTCATGACTTCAACGGCGACGGACGGAACGACGTGATGACGGTCGGTTTCCCGGGCAAACCGGGATACGTCTACGAAAATCCGGGCAAGGACGGATTGGACAAACTATGGAAGCGGCACGAGATACTCAAGAGCGTCAGCAACGAATCGCCGCAGTTCCTGAATCTCGTCGGCGACGCCACGCCCGAACTCGTCTGCACGTCCAATGGCCAGTTCGGTTATGCCAGCTTCGAGCCGAAGAAAGGCCTGGAACCCTGGACGTTTCACGCGATCTCGGTGCTGCCCGCCCCCAAGCCGTTCGGCCACGGCCTCGGTGCCGGCGACATCAACGGCGACGGATTGCCGGACATCATCATCTCGGGTGGATGGTTCGAACAGCCAAAGGAAAAGGCCGATAGCGTGCGCTGGGAATTCCACGAGGCGAAGTTCACCACCGCCTACGGCGGTGCCGAGATGTACGCGTACGATGTCGACGGCGACGGACTGAACGACGTCATCACCAGCGATGCCGCGCACGACTTCGGACTGGCATGGTACAAGCAGTCGAAAAAAGACGGTAAGGTATCCTTCACGCGCCAGCTCATCATGGGCAACAAGCCCTCCGACAATCCCTTCGGTGTCGTCTTCAGCGAACTGCACTCCGTCGCCCTCGTCGACCTCGACGGCGACGGCCTCAAGGACATCGTCACGGGCAAGACCTACTACTCGCACCACAAGGGCAGCCCGATGTGGGACGCGGGCGCGGTCGTCTACTGGTTCAAACTCGAACGGACTACGAAGGGCGTCGAATGGATTCCCCACAAGCTCGACGGCGAGGCGGGCATCGGTCGGCAGATCAGCATCGTGGATGTGAACGGCGACAAGCTGCCGGACATCGTGGTCGGCGGCATGGTCGGAGCGCATGTACTGACGCACAAGGTTGAGTCGGTCTCGAAGGAGAAGTACGACGCGGCCCAGCCGAAGCGCATGGCGTTCGCGCCGCCGAAGTCGATCCGCGGCCCGCAGTCCGTCATCGACGCGAAAACCGGCCGGGTCGCCGACGCGCTCGAAGGCGAGGAGATGCGAATCCTGAAGACGATGGCGGGCAAAGCCGGCGTGCAGAAGATGGCCGGATTCAAGGCCGACAACTGGAGTGGCGGCGCCCAGCTCTTCTGGTCCGGAGGGAGGAAGGGTGAATCGCTGACGCTGGAGTTCGAATCGAAGGCCGGCACGTTCGACCTCGTCGCCGTGATGACCATGGCTAACGATTACGCCATCGTCCAGTTCGCGGTCGACGACAAGCCGCTTGGCAAGCCGATCGATTTCTATCATCCGGAAGTCGTCACGAGCGGGCTTCAGTCGCTTGGCAAGCTGGAGTTGAAGGAAGGCTCGCACCACCTGACGCTGACAATCACCGGCGCGAACCCGGCCGCCGCGCCGAAATACATGGTTGGCCTCGATTATCTGTTGTTGAAGCCGACGAAGTAGCACCCCGTTCCTCTCCCCACCGGCACGGAGTGCGATGTCGTGTCTCCATTTTTCCTCGGCGAATTCCTCGGTACCGCCGTACTCATCCTGCTCGGCGCCGGCGTCGTGGCGGCGGTACTGCTCGAACGATCGAAGGCGAAGGGGGCTGGCTGGATCGTCGTGACGGCCGGCTGGGCGTGCGCCGTGACCTGCGGCATCTTCACCGCCAAGGCTTTCGGCGCGCCCGGCTCGCTGAACCCGGTCGGGCCTCTCGCCGACATCGCGATGGGCAAAGGTCTCCTCGACGACAAACTCGCGATGATACTTGGGCAATTCCTCGGTGCGTTCGTCGGCGCGACGCTGGTTTGGATCCACTACCTGCCGCACTGGACCGCGACCGCCGACCCGGCCGCGAAGCTCGGCGTCTTCTGCACCGCACCGGCGATCCGCCATCCGCTCTCCAATTTCCTCGGGGAAGCGATCGGTACTTTCCTGCTCGTGTTCGTCGCGTCGTCGGTCGGCGAAGCGAAGCTCGGCACGGTGGAACCGCCGTTCGTGGGCATGGTGGTCTGGGCGATCGGATTGAGCCTCGGCGCGACGACAGGCTATGCGATCAACCCGGCGCGGGACCTCGCACCGCGCCTCGCCCATTTCCTGCTGCCGATCGCCGGGAAGGGATCGTCCGATTGGGGGTATGCTTGGGTGCCGGTCCTCGGCCCGTGCACGGGCGGCGTGCTGGCGGCCTTCGCCTTCCAGTCGTTGAAGTGAAATCTTTATTTCGTAGGGATCGCAACGCTCACTTCCGCGTCGAACACCAGCTTCGGGTCGCCGCGTCCGACCAGCGTCTTGAGCATCGTGCCGATCGTCCGCGCCGGTGTGCCGCGGTACAACTCCTTACCATCCAACAGAACGGTCACGGCCTTGTCGAGGTCGAGCATCCGGTCGTCGAGTCGCACCATCAGGTTTTGGATCTTCTCCACCTTGGAAAGCGTCACCGTCTGCCCGACGCGGTCGGCGACGACGAGCGAATCGCCGTTCGCCTCCTTCGGGGGCACGGCCAGCCAGTACGAGCGGTCGTGCGGCGTGCCGGACTGTTTCCACACGACGCGGTCGGGGATCGGGTTGCGGGTGTGCTTTGCCATCCAGGGCAGGGCCGCCTTGTCTTCGAGGTTCATCCAGTGCCCTTTGTCTTCGTGGATCTTCACGAAGTGCCGGTAGCCGTTCTTGTCCTCCTCGTGGAGTTTCAGGAGTTTGTCGCCGTATTCCTTGGCGACGGTGTTGCGGTTGTAGGCGGCGTCCTTGCCGCCGACCTGGAGGGCGAAGGGGACGTTGCGAAGGGAGAGAACAGGAACGCCGTTGGGGTGGCCGGCCATCATTGCGGCGGCGGCCCAGTGGTCGGCCATGCGGGGTGCGAGTTGGTAGACGCCGTCGCCGCCTGCGGAGTAGCCGAGGACGTAGACACGGTCCGGGTTCACGCCTTCGAGGACGATCAGGTCTTCGATGAGTCGTGCGAACAGGCGGTCAATGTGGGCTTCGTGCCAGAGGTTCCAGGTGTTGGTCGGCGCTCGCGGCGCGAGGTAGATGCCTTCGTCGACCTTGTAGAGTTTCTTCTGGTTCTCCCACTGGCTGTCGTTGACGCGCGCCGGCGCCCCGCCGCCGCCATGGAGGGAAATCCAGAGGCTGCGGCCGTCCTTGGGCTTCTCGCCGAAGGTGGTGAAGGCGAATTTCATTTCGAGTTTGTCTTCGGTCAGCTTGCGGTCTTCGATCTCCTTCGCCCGCTCGACCTGGATGATGGCGGCATGGGCGTCCCAAAGGAGTTGCCGGGCCGTCGTCGCGTCGGTCTTCGTGAGCGGAATGGAGGAGAAGTCCTTCGACGATAGGTCGGCGAGCGATTTCGGCTTCGCGGCGAGTGCCGCCTTCAACGATTGAAGGGCTGCGGCCGACTTGGTGTCGTCCGCGGCGGGGAGGTTCGCAACGAGGATCAACGACGCGATCAGCACTCGCATGTTCCATTCCTCTTTTCGTCAGCTACTTCGAAATGATCTCGATCACGGTCGATTCGCCGGCCTTGCCGGCGGTCACGGTCTTCGTGGCATCGCCCGCTTTCACCGTGTATTCCATCCCCGGCTTCAATTCAAAGCTCAGGAAATCGTTCAGGTCCGCCGACTCGCCCTTCGACGTTCCCTCGTGCTTCGTCGGACCCGTCACACTCACGGCCACACTTGTTCGCTTCCCCTTCGCATCGACGACACGGATCGAAAGCTGGAAGGCCGCCTTCTTCTCGGCCTTCGCATAGCGGTCGGTCACGTTTTCGCCCGACACGGTCTTCTTGTCCCGCGCCCAGACGAGGGGGAAGGGCGTGTCGGTCTTCTTGAAGCTCGTCGCGTAGATGGCGTGCTCGGGCACGTCCTTCTGCGCCTTGGCGGCGTCGCCGACGAACCAGCCGCGATCGAGGCCGGCGGGGTCGGGTTCGCAGGCGCCGGTGAAGCGCCACTTCTTGTCCCAGATTTCAATCCAGGTGTGGTTGCCGCGCTTGTCGGACCAGTTCGGCGTGCCGACGAGCCGCGTCGGCACGCCGACGGCACGGCAGGCGTCCGAGAGCACGATCGACAGACCCGTACACGAAGCGTTCCCCTGCCGGATTGATTCAAGCGGGCTGAGGTTCGGTGCCCGGCGCTGCGGAGCGTACTTGAGCTTCAGAAGCGGGAACAGTTCCTTGTTCAGAGTCTGCGCCACGTCCGACGCGGTCTTACTATCCTTTACGAGCGGTACGCATTTCTCGTACAGGTCCTTCCGCCACGGGTCGCGCTTCTCATCCACGTTCGCGTACGGCAGCACGTTGTTGAGGAAGATCTCCTCCGGCACCTCCTTGGCCCAAGGGAATTGCTTGCGGGCCTTGTAGGCAAGAATGTGATTCTCGATGAGGAAGTCGGCCTTGAGGGAAACGAGATCCGCCTCGGGCATGTTGGCGACGAGGAACTCCATGCCGGCGCGCTCCGCCTTCGGCACGCCGGCGAGCGCCTTCTCGAGTTCGGCGCGGTTGCCCTTCGCCTTCGCCAATTGCTTCTCGACGCCGTCCGGCTCGGCCGCGAACGTCGGGACTACACAGAGGAACATGATGAACGCACAACGCATGGAGACTCCAGAAAACGGCCCGCGACGATTGTCGCGGGCCGAAGGAATTCACTTCTTTCCTTCCAACTCGTTGGCGAGATCGACGGCGTCGTAGACTTTGCGGAGCGATTCGATCATCGCGCGGCTGTCCACGCTCACGGCGCGGGCGACCGAGTCGTCGTAGATGAAATCCAGCACGAGCGACTGGATGTTGCCGTCGAAGATCAGGCCGACGACCTCGCCATTCTTGTTCACCACCGGGCTGCCGGAGTTGCCGCCGATGATGTCCGCGGTGCTGACAAAGTTGAAGGGCGTCTTCAGGTCGAGGCTTTGCTTCTTCTCCTCCCAGCGCTTCGGCAGCTCGAACGGGTACTTGTTGGCCTGCTCCTTGCTGCGATCGTAGACGCCGCCGATCTGGGTGAACGGTGCCACCGCCTGGCCGGCGTCGGTGAAACCCTTCACGGGGCCGAAGGCGAGACGCAAGGTGAAGGTGGCGTCCGGATAGGTGCCGGTACCATCCATCGCGAAGCGAGCCTTGGCGAGGGCGGCGTAGGCTTGGCGGCGGGGTTCGTCGATCTCCGTCTCCACCTTGCGCCGCAGGTCGCGAGCCGGGCCGTCGATGATCTTCGCCACCGCGATCATCGGGTCCGATTCGTCCGCGCCGGAATCGAACATCTTCTTCCGGACGGCGATGTCCTTCACCTTCGTGCCGGAAATCAGCTCGAACGCGCGGTCCTTCGGGGACTTTCCGGCGAGGACCTTCTCGACGAGTTCGTGCTTCGCGCCGAGGGTGCCGGCGAGGAGCGTGAGGCTGTCGGCGAGTTTGAGGAGTTCGAAATCCTCGTGGATCGGTTCGTCCGAAAAGAGTTGCTGCTTGAGCGAACCGAGACGGGCCTCGCCGAACTCCGGCAGGCGTTCGCTGGCGGATTTGTTCTTCTCTTCGGAGTAGCGGAGCAGGGTGCGGGCGATGCCGAACAGCTGGCTATTGAAGGCGCCGCCGCCTTCGAGCATCGTGAGTTCCTTGATGTACCCGACCCGCTTCTTCTGGCCCTCGGCGATGATGTCGAACGCTTTGGCGGCTTCGGCGGGCACCTTGTCCGGGTTCGCCGTGATGAAGTCTTTCAGACGCTTTTCTTCGGCCGCCTTGCGCGCCATGATCTTCGGATCGAGCAGTCCGCCGAGGCCGCCCATGCGCGCCTTGCGGCTGTTCTGGATGCCGAAAAGTTCATCTTCGCCCTTCTGCCGGTTCTCCTCGCTGCGGCCGACCCACGCGCCGATCAGCACTTCCATCCGGTTGAGCCGCTGCATGAGGAACGGGAAGCCGGTGTCGCGGAGGTATTCCAGTTCCGCCATGGTGTTCTGGCGGCTGGTGCGGCCGGGGTGCCCGGACACGAAGGTGAGTTCGCCATCCTGCGAACCGGCGGCGCTCCACTTCAGATAGTGTTCGCACTTCAGCGGCTTGTCGTTCTCGTAGACGCGGAAGAAGCACATGTCGAGGCAGAATCGGGGGTATTCGAAATTGTCCGGGTCCCCGCCGAAGAACGCGATGGCTTTCTCGGGTGCGAAAACGAGGCGGATGTCCGTGTACTTCTTGTAGGTGTAGAGGTGGTAGGCACCGCCGGCGTAGAGCGTGACCACGTCCGCGCGGACCCCCTTGGCCTCGTCGGCGGAACCCTTCTCGATCTCGGCAATCTTCGCCTGGCGCAGCTTGAACGCCTCGCCGGGTGGCGTGCCGGGCTTCACGGCCGCATTCACTTCGGCGGTCACGTCCTTGATGGATTGCAGGCAGTTCAGCTCGAGCGCCTTGCACTTGATCTCGTCGGCGAGGGTGCGGGCGTGGAAGCCGTCCTTGAGGTAGTCCTTCTCCTTGGTGGAGAGTTTTTGCAGGTCGTCGGCGCCGACGTGGTGATTGGTCATCACGAGGCCGTTGGCGGAGACGAAGCTGCCCGAGCCGCCGCTATTGAAGCGGACGCTGGACTTCTGCAGGTGTTCAAGCCAGGCATCGGTCGGTTCGAAGCCGTATTTTTCCTTGAGGAGTTTCTTGGGGACGTTGTTGAAGAGCCACATGCCTTCGTCGGCGTGTGTGGGCGCGGTTGACATGGAAAGCCCCGCGACGGCGAGCGCCGTCAGGATGCGAGTGCGGAAACGCATGAAGGATTCTCCGGTGGTGGAGAGGCATTTATAGGCGCGGACGGCGGGCTAGCGAAGCCTCTCGCGCGCGGCTTTCGCCTCGGCGGCGAGCAGGGAGCCCTTCGCGCCGGCGCTCCAGTCCGCGAGCAGCCGTTTCGCGTCCGGCGTGCCGCACCACTCGACGAGTTCGACGATGCGCGTGCGGCGGACCGATTCGGGCGTTTCGGGATAGGTCGTCGCGAGGATTTTGGCGAGACGTTCGTGAACCTCCGGTGACGGCGTGGCATCGCGGGCGGCGCGGAGTTCGGCGACGATGGCGGCGGAGGATTTCTTCAACTCCTTCATGGCCGTTTCGCGGTCCCGGAATGCCGGTGCGCCCAGCGCGTCGATCCAGCGCTTCACGGCCTCCGCGTCCGGCACCGCGGCCGGGGGGACCTTCTCGCGGACGTACGGCACGGTCGTCTCCGGCGCGGCCGCAAGGCGCTGGAGCGCGAGATACGATATCGAAGCATCGTCTCCGAGCAGATCGCACCAGAGCGCTTCGGTCGTCGGCCGGTCGAGTTTTGTAGGGAAATTCCTGAATGCGCCGCGCACGTCCCAGAGGTAGAGAGGGGCGGTGGAACCGATGGTGGCGAGGTGCTTGCCGTCCGGCGTGAAGGCGAGCGGTCGTTGGGATTCGGCGGTGGGAATCGTGTATCGCAACTTGCCGGTGGCGGCTTCGAGGAACTGGATCGCCCGCCGGCCGCGCAGGGCGATAGTGCGGCCGTCGGGGGAGAAGACGGGGGATTCGAGGCCGGATCGCAGCGAGCTTTGCTGCCAGAGGGTGCGACCTTCATCGAGGTCAAAGAGAACGTAGCGGAACTGGCCTGTCCGAACGATCGCCTTACGTACATCCGGAAACGCGACGACGGTGTCACCCTCGAATCGTCGCTTGGGCCAGTCGGACACGGGCGAGCCGGTCGCGAGATTGATCCGTTCCAGTTCGACGGTTTCCATATCGGCAATAATGATCCTAATGCTCATCGCCGTCGTCTCGTCCGGCAAGGGGAGCAGTTCGCCGTTCGCGCGATCGTGCGAGTGGATTTCCCGTTCCGCGGACCAATCCCACATTCGAAACATTCGTCCATTGCACCCGAAAAGGTATCGGCCGGTACGATCGAAATTCATGGACATCGCGGAATCCGTCTTCCATGCGAACGAGGAGCGGATCCGGCCCGTGGCCATGTCGCAGATTTCGACGTTTTTGAAGAGAGTGCGGGCGAACAACTCGCCGTTCGGGTGGATTGCGGTTTGATAGTACGGATCGTTGAATTCCGCGAACAATTGACCAGTCGTCACGTCCAACAATTGAAAATAACCCGATCCGAGCACGGCCAGCCGTTTCCCGTTCGCGACGAACTGGCCGCGCTCGGATCGCGTTACGATACCGTCGCTCGATTGCGGCAGCTTCGTAAGCGTCTTCGCGTCGTAGAGATCGACGCCGGAGGTCGAGGTCGCCACGGCCAGTACGGCGCCGTCCGGCGAGAGCACGCCACGGTTGACGATTGTCGGGAAGGGAATCGTCCGGCGTTCCAGTTGCTTTTTCGTCACGAAGTCGAAGTGCGTCACTTCATTCTGGGCCGCGAGAAATAGCGATTTCCCGTCGTGCGACGGGACGATGCCTCCGCGGCGCTTGCCGGGGTGGTCGAAGGTCAGGAGCGTTCGCGCCTGTTCCGCCTTCAGATCGATGGCTTCGAGCCGATACGGCTTCTTCTCCGAATGCACCAGCCGCAATAGTTCCCGGCCGTCGGCGGAGAAGGCGACTTCCTGCACGTCCGACTCGGCATCGCCGGCCGTTCCGGAGTACGGCATGTTCCCCGTCGCCACCTCGCGGACCTCCGTCCAGTTCTGGCTGAAGACCGCGACGAGGTGCTTGCCGTCGGGGGAGAACGCGAAGTGGTTCGGCGAGATGTCCGAGATCGAGAAGCGCAGGTCCCCAACCGTTTTCCCGGTTTCGGCATCGAGTACCTGCACGAGCCCGCCGGACCGCAGGGCGATGCGGGTTCCGTCGGCGGAGAGCGCGAGGTCGTCGTGGTCTTCGTTCAGGGGCCGGCGGTGCAGGAACCGCCCGGATTCGCGATCAAGCACAATGGATTGCAGTCCGCCGACGCCGCCGACGATCAAGACGATACCGCCATCCGGTCGGATCCCAAGTCGCATGATCCGCCGAAAGCCAGTGTGGATGGCGATGCGGCGGCCGGTGCGGGCGTCCCAGACGCAGACGGCGCGGGCCGTGATGCCGACCAGTTGTCGGCCGTCGGGCGTGAATCGCAGATCGATGAGGTCGCCGGGGGAGCGGAACCGCGAACTGCCGAGCCGCGCAGTGACGCCCGGCGGCAGGGGCACGCCTTCGGCGTCGAGGCGCACCGGGCCCCAATCGGCGATGCCGACGGTGCAGGCGAGCAGGACGGCGGCGGGAGTCATGCTTCCCAGCGTATCGCGATCCGTAGAACAGTGCGAGACGAAAGCCGGATTCACCGCGGAGGACGCGGAGATCGCAGAGAGAAAACCGAGTAGAGAATGTTTTGAATAATTCCTCTCTCTGCGTTCTCCGCGTCCTTTGCGGTGAACATTCTTTTCCTTGAGCCATCACGAAATGTCCGAATTCGGCCAGTACGCCCTGCTCGCCTTGTCCGCGTTCGCGGCGGGGGCCATCAACGCCGTCGCCGGCGGAGGCACGCTGCTCACGTTTCCGGCGCTCATGGGCATCGGCGTGCCGGCCACCTTCGCCAATGCCACCAGCACCGTCGCACTCCTGCCCGGTTCGCTCGCCGGCACCTGGGGCTACCGCAAGGAACTCCGCGAAGTCCGCCGGTTCGCGATCCTCTTGCTTCCCGTCAGCCTCGTCGGCGGTGTCGTCGGCTCGCTGCTTCTCGTCGGCTATCCGGATGCGTTCAAAGCCCTCGTCCCCTGGCTCATCCTCACCGCCGCCATCCTCTTCATGATCCAACCGGTCATCGGCAAGCTGCTGAAGAAGCAGGACCCATCGAAACCCGTCGCCTCGACCGTCACCGCTGGCATCATGGCGTTCCAGTTCCTCGTCGCCGTCTACGGCGGCTACTTCGGCGCTGGCATCGGCATCCTCATGCTCACCGCCCTCGGTTTCATGCACGTCGGCGACATCCACCGCATGAACGCCGTCAAAACGCTGCTCGCCTCCGCCATCAATCTCGTCTCCGTCGTGATCTTCATCGCGGAGGGGCTTGTCCGCTGGCAGTACGCCGCCGCTATGGTCGTCGCCGCGATCCTCGGCGGCTATCTCGGCGCGCGGGTGGCGCGCCGGTTGCCCGCCCGATATGTCCGCTGGATCGTAATCGCCATCGGCTTCGGCCTGGCGATCTACTACTTCGCCAAACCCTGAGGCCGTCATGCTTGCGCAATCGGATATCGGATCGGGCTCGCCCCTCGTTCTCCTGCACGCCTTCCCGTTCGACCGGCGAATGTGGGAGCCGCAGGCGTCGCTGACGAATGTCCGGTTGGTTTGTCCGGACCTGCCCGGCTTCGGCCAGTCACCCGTCGCCCATTCAACGGTCGATTCCATGGCCGACGACATCGCGGCAACACTCGATGGATTGAAGATCGAATCGTGTGTGCTCGGCGGTTGCTCGTTGGGCGGGTACGTCGCGCTCGCCTTCGCGCGGCGGCATGCGCATCGGTTGAAGGGGCTGATTCTCATCGACACGAAGGCCGAACCGGACGACGAAGCCGGAAAGGCGAATCGCCAGAAGATGATCGACGCGGCAAGCACGCTTTCGGCATCGGCCGTCATCGACGGGATGATCCCGAAAGCGTTGTGCGAAGCGACGCGGACAAATCGTCTCGAAGTCGTGGAGGCGGTCCGGAGGCTCGGTGCGGCGCAATCGGTTGCGGGGATCGTAGCGGCGCAGCAGATGATGCGGGACCGTCCGGACGCGCGGCCGGCGCTCGGCGCCATCCGCGTGCCGGCACTCGTGATCGTCGGCGAGCACGACGCCATCACGCCGCCGACCGGCGCGCGGGCGATGACGGCGGCGATACCCGGTGCTCGATTCGTCGAATTGCCGGACGCCGGGCACCTGCCGAACCTCGAAACGCCGGACGCGTTCAACGCCGTCGTTGCCGCGTGGCTCGCGAGCGTCGTTCAACTCCAGGCGCCGAATTCCGGTCCATAGCGGGCCATGCCGCCGTTCGCAGGAAGACTTCCCGGGCGGAGTTCGAGCAACTGAAACGCCTCGTCCGCTCCATACTCGTTACCGATACCGAGATCGCTCGCGCGTCGGAATCCGAATTTCCCGTAATACGCGGGATGGCCAAGCACCACGACGTAATCCGCGTCGTGGACCGCAGCGAGACCGCTGTGCATCAGATTGGTGCCGATGCCCATGCGCTGATACTCCGGCAGCACCGCGAGCGGAGCCAGGCCAAGACCGCCCGACACGCCTTCCAGTGAAACGGGACTGAAGGCGATAAGCCCGACGATGCGGCCGGCGTCGACCGCGACGAGCGAAACGGTCAGGTTCCCCGACGCCCGCAGCTCGTGAACGAGATTCGCCTCGTCGTTGCCGCCGAACGCGGTCCGCAGTACGGCGCGAATTCCGTCGACGTCGCCGTCCCGTTCGCGTCGGATTTCAAGCATCTCGACTCCTCCTAAGTTATCTCGATGAACATTCTGCTCGCGCCCGTTGGCAGCCACGGCGACGTCCACCCGTTTGTCGGCCTCGGCCTCGCGCTAAAGGCTCGCGGTCACGCCATCACGCTCATCGCGAACGAAGTCTATCGCCCGCTCGCCGAACGGCACGCATTCTCATTCGCGGAGGTCGGCACGGCCGACGACTTCCACCGCATGACGCACGACCCGCTCCTCTGGCACCCGTCCAAGTCGCTCCGCGCCGTCTTCAACCAGGAACTGATGCGCCGGTTCCTCCCGCAGACGTACCGCGCCATCGAAAGCCGATACGAACCGGGACGCACCGTCGTACTGTCGGGTTCACTCGGCCTTGCGCCGCGCGTCGCCCGCGAGAAACTCGGCGTGCCGCTCGTCACGATCCACCTGCAGCCGATCGCGATCCATAGCATGGCTTCGCCGCCGCGCTATCCGTCCGGGCCGCACCTGAAGTATTTCCCGAAGTGGATGCTCCGCGCGATGTACTGGTACGGCGAGAAATACGTGCTCGACGGCTACCTCGCCGGGCCGGTGAACAAACTGCGAGCGGAGGTCGGCCTGCCGCCGATCCGCCGCGTCTGGGGCGCGTGGCGGCAATCGCCGGACCTCATCCTCGGCCTGTTTCCCAAATGGTTCGCGACCGCGCCGGACTGGCCGGCGCACATGCGCCAGACCGGTTTCGTGCGCTACGATCAGGCAGAATCGAGGGAGTTGCCGCCGGACGTCCAACGATTCCTCGGCGACGGCGAACCCCCGGTGGTAGTGAGTTTCGGGAGCGCGATGCGGCAGGGGCGGAAGTACTTCGAGGCCGCCGCCGAGGCGTGCCGTCGATTGAACCGGCGCTGCCTGATCCTGGCGAAGTCGGGCGAACAGATACCACCGAATCTGCCGCCGGGTTGCGCGCAGTTCGACTATGCACCATTCAGCCTCGTCTTCCCACGCGCGGCCGCGGTGATCCACCACGGCGGCATCGGCACGACGGCGCAGTGCCTAGCCGCCGGCGTCCGGCAGTTCGTCATGCCGCTGGCGTTCGACCAGCCGGACAACGCGGAGCGACTGGAGAAGTTGGGCGTGGCACGCTGGGTGCGGGCGGCGAAGTTCACGCCTGAGCGTGCGGAATCGACGTTGAAAAGCGTGTTGGCCGACGAAGGGATGTCCGGCCGGTGCGCGGCGCTTAGGGAAAAAATGGCCATCGATCCGGTCCCCGAGTCCTGCGACCGGATCGAAGGCGTCCTTTCCCGGTCGGCGTCGGATCCAAGCCCAAAAAACCTTTGACAGAGGCCACCCGGCATGGCATAGTCCCGCCTCGTGGAATCTGGGGGGATGCTGCCATGCCGCGGAAGGGGTTCGCGCTGGTCGTCGCGCTGATCGCGTCGACCGGATGTTCGACGATGAACAACACGGAGAAGGGCGCCCTCGTGGGGGGAGGCGTGGGGACGGTCGTGGGGACGGCGATCGGAGCCGCGACGGGCAACCCGCGCACGGGCGCGGCGGTCGGCGCGCTCGGCGGCGCGACGCTCGGCGCACTCGCTGGGAACAAGCAGGACAAGCTCGATCGAACCGTGGAGCAGGCCGAGCACGCCCAGGCCGTCGCCAGCCAGAATCCGCCGCTGGGCCTCATCGACGTGGTCAACTTGTCCCGTGGCGGCACCGATCCGGAAGTGATCGTCAACCAGATCCGCAATACGCAATCGTCCTATACGCTGTCGACGACCGACATCGAGTATCTGACGCAACAGGGTGTCGCCCCGCGCGTCATCCGGGCGATGCAGGACACGCGAGCCCGGCCCGCCGCGCCCGTCGTCGTCCGCGAAGCCCCCGTCATCATTGAACGGCCGGTCTATCCCGTCTGGGGACCGCCCGTGTACGGCCCGCCCGCGATCGGATTCCATTACTCGCGAAGGCTTCGCTGAGAGCGACGGTTACAGGGTGTGGGGTGTCTTTCCCCCACCGGAATCGACTCCCGACACCGTTTACCGTTACCGTCTTACTTCACGAACCGGTGGATGCCGCGGCCCGTCGGCGAGACGACGAGGAAATACATTTCGCCATCCTCCGCCTCGCCGAACGAGAGCATCGGAATACCGGGGTCCTTGATCGGCCGGTTGGCGACGACCCGCTTCTTCGCCGCGTCGTACTTCAATGCCCAGAGCTTGTTTGACACATAATCGCCGTAGAGGTAGTGTCCGTCGAGTTCCGGCACGTTCTTGCCGCGGTAGACGCCGCCGCCGGTGATCGACTTGCCGATGTCGTGGTGGTATTCCCACACCGGGTCGATCATCTTGTCGTTGATGTCCACGCCCTTCGTGCTGAACGGGTGCCAAGCTTCGCGGAGTTTCCAGCCATAGTTGCCGCCGCGCGAGACGATGTTGATCTCCTCGAAGAGGTTCTGGCCGACATCCCCGGCCCAGAGGTCGCCGGTCTTGCGATCAAAGGCGAAGCGCCAGACGTTGCGAAAACCGAGCGCCCAGATTTCCGGCTTGGTGTTCGGTTGGCCAACGAGGGGATTATCCTTCGGGATGGCGTAGTTTTTCCCGTCGTCCTTACGGTCGACGTCGATGCGCAGAATCTTGCCGAGCAGCGTGTTCGGGTTCTGGCCGTTTTCCAGCGGGTCGTTGGCGTCCCCGCCGTCGCCGTGGGTGATGTACAAGTAGCCGTCGGGTCCGAAGGCGAGCGTGCCGCCGTCGTGGTTCCAGAACGGCTTGGTGAATTTAATGAGCACTTCCTCGGATTTCGGATCGGCCTTGTTCGGGTCGTCCTTGCTGACGCGGAACCGCGATACGACGTTCGTGAGCTTCGCGCCCTTGAGCGTGTAGAAGACGAAGAACTCGCCGTTCGACTTGTACTTCGGGTGGAACGCGAGGCCTAGGAAGCCTTCTTCGTTCTGCTTGTCGGTGTAGACGACGCGATCCTGGATGTCGAGGAAGACGTTCGTCTCCTTTGCGTCGTTCGTGAAGGAGTGGATGACGCCCTGTTCGGTCGCGACGAAGATGCGGCCGCTGGCGTCGTTGGCGTGGGTCAGCACGATCGGGCGCAGGGGCGTGTTCTGACCGGCGTCGTTCACGTTGCTCCAGCCGGTCCACTTCAGGTTCGGAAACGCGACTTCGGTTCGGACGGGGAGCGGCGATTCATCGACTTCCCAACCGGGCATCGTCGCCGGGATGTAGGTGAGCGTGCCGGCTTTCATGTCGGGAACGAGGATGCCTTTGCCGTCGGTCGTGAGGCAGGTGTCGGCGGCGGCCTGGAAGCCTTCGGCGAGGAGCATCGGCTTTTCGCCCGGCTTCGGGATGCCGAAGACCTTGCCGGACTTGTAGTCGCTGATGAAGAGCTTGCCGTGGTAGTCCCAGGTGAGGCCGTCGGCGCCGCCGAAGCCGTCGGCGAGCTTGACGTGCGAACCGTCGGCGATGTTGACGCGGTAGAGGACGCCGGTGCCGAAGTCGGCGAGGAGGAGGAAATATTCGCCGTCGAGCGCGAGGCCGTTGGGCGTGTTGAGGCCGGGCAGCTTCGCGGCGTCGACGACGAGCCGCGGCTTGCCGCCCTTTGGCGGGATGGCGTAGACGGCGCCTCCGGACCCTTTCAGGTCGCCGGAATCGCTGACGTAGATCACGCCGCTGCGGCCGTCGATGGCTATGTCGTTGAGGAAGAGCGGCGGCTTCGGGAACGCCTCGGCGGCGACGTGGACGGTGGCCTTGCCTTTGCCGTCGATCCGCCAGACGCGGGTCTTGTCGGTCACGTACAGCAGCTTGTTGTGGGCGACGATCCCCTTGGGGTCGTCGAGGCCGGTGGCGAATGGCACGGCCTTGCCGTTCTCGGCGACGGAGACGACCCCGTCGCCGTCCTTGCCGAATTCGCCGATCTCGGTGATGTAGATCTTCTCGCCGACCTGCACGACCGATTCGGGGTTCTTCAGGCCGCTGACCATCGGCGCGGGCGGAGCGGCGGCGGCGGGTGCCGTGCAAGCGAGGAGAAGTGCGAGGGAGAGCCGTTTCATGGACGCGTCCTGTCGGGGGAGGGTACGGGGTAGGTTGTACCGGCCGACGGGGATGCGAACAGTCGCTATTGTTGTTGTTGTTGCTGCTGCTGTTGTTCCTCCTCCTCTTCCGTGGTGGCCTCCTTGCGGATGTTCGCGAGCACCATCGTAAGGGGCACGTGCAGCGGCGGCAGCTGGTCCCGCCACGAGAGTGTCGGCAGGCGGTCCAGTTCGCGCGACTCGACGCGGGCGAAGATCTTTTCCTCGCCGATGCCGCGATAGATCCCTTTGTTCGGCGGAACATCGGTGTAGTTGCGGCCGGCCGCCACCTTCACGAAGTGCTCGTCGATGGCCACGTCGTTGGTCGGATCGATTCCAAACCACCCGGCATCGCCGAGCCAGACTTCCACCCAGGCGTGGCTCTGGCTCTCCTTACCGGGCCGGTGCAGGTAGCCGCTGACATACCGCGCCGGAATGCCGAACGAGCGCAGGATCGCGATCATGAGGTGGGCGAAATCCTGGCACACGCCCATGCCCATTTCGAGCACGTCGTCGATCGGCGAACTGGCGTTCGTGACGGCGGTGGCGTACGTGAACATGTTCTTGATGTACCGCGACGTCTGCATGGCCGCGTCCACGATCCGCATGCCGGTGCGGGGTTGGAGCAGGTCGATCAGGGGTTGAAGCTTGGGCACGTACCGAACGGGGCCGCCCATCGCGAGACAGTCGATCGCCGCCAGCGGCAGGGTGGCGGGGTCGAGCGGCCAGAGCAGGTCGCTGTGCAGGTTCAGGTTCCGTCGCGGGTGTGTCTGCACGACGCTCGCAGCCAGCGCCACGACTTCCAGATTCGGCGCGAGAAGATTGAAATGGTGGACCTGATTGCCGAATCCGTCCCGATATTTGGACACCGTGACCGGTTGGCTGACGCTCAAATGGAACGACTGGCAGCTTTGCCCGTCGTCGCTCATCGGCTCGACGCGGAACTCCGCCAGCCACTCCGTCACGGGCGTGGAATATTGGAGACGCGTCTCGTGCTGGATTTCGAGGATCATGTCGAGTGCGGAGTGCGGAGTGCGGAGTGCGGAGTGAAGACCGCGTTTATGCTTCGTTTATGGGACCGATAAAAGCTCATTGGAGATCGTACCGTCGGTTTAAGAGATTACGCCGAGTCTTTTCCCAACAGGCTCTTGGCTGCGATTCTTGGTTTTGACTTTTCACTCCGCACTGGTCAGGTGGCCAGCAGGTACTGGTCGTGGACGGTGCGGCCGAAGGAGAGGCACTGCTGGAGTAGGTGGTGTAGTCGTCCGGAGAACTCGTTGGCGAGCAGTTGCCCTGGCTCGGCGTAGCGCAGTTCGCTAATGACGCGGCCGAGTTGTCGCTCGGCCCGGCCATCGCCTCGGCCGCCGGTCGATTTCTCGATGCTCGCGACCGCGCGGGCGGCCTCCTCCAGGCAGAAGCGAACCGCGCGCGGGAAAGTCGTATCGAGAAGCAGGAACTCGATGACGCGCTCCGGTTCGACGCGCCCGGCGTTCAGGCGCTGGTAGGCTTCAAACGCATTGGCACCCTTCAGCACGGCTGCCCACTCCAGCGCGATCATCGTCGCGTCGGCACCGCGCGCCAGATCCTCGCATTTCACCAAGAGTGTCCGCAGCGTCTTATCGGCGCGTTCGAGATTGCGGCCCAAACGAATGAACTCCCAGCCTTCATCGTGCGGCAACGTCGCGTCACAGACGCCTTGAAACAGGTGGCAGCCGGACTCGACGGCTTGGTAGTAGTCGAACGGAGAATGCCGGGCGCGGTGCTCGAATTCGGATTCGCGGAGCTGCCAATACAGCCCATTGATGGCCCGCCAGACTTCAGGTCCGAGCGAGCCGCGGATACTGCGGGCGTTGTTTCGGGCACGGTTGACGCAGCCGATGATGGAGCCGGGATTCGTGATGTCGAAGCTGAGCCATTCGGCGATGGCGGCCGGGCGGAACGATTCGCCTGCCAGAGAATCGGGCAGTGTCTGCTGAAGAATCGTGAGGTTCGCGAGCCAAGGGCGGTGGTCGTCGGTCGGGGCGACGCTCGCAAGGTCCAACTCGCGATGGAAAGTGGCGTTGAGCAGGCGCGAGACCGACTCTGCCCGCTCAAGATAGCGGCTGATCCAAAACAGGCAATCGGCGACGCGGGAGAGCATGGTCGGCACCCGTCATGATCGCGGAACGGGCCGGTTCGATTCCGTTCCCACGGCGAAGGAGATCAGGATGCCCGATCCTTCAGCAAACGTGATGCCGTACCACGCTCTTTATCGGCCGCGACGTCACTTCGCGACCGTCACCCACTTCTGCTGCTTTGCCGAGTCGAGCATCGCGTCGAGGATCTGCTGAGTTTCGAGCGCGTCCCGGAACGTCGGCCCCTGCGGCGTACCGCTCTCCAATCCTTGGATGAAGTCGGCGACCTGGTGCGTGAAGCTGCAATCGTAGCCGATGGCGAGGCCGGGCACCCACCACTTGTCCATGTAGGGGTGCTCGCCACCGTTGTCGGTCACGTGGATCGACTTCCAACCGCGGATTTTGCCTTCGTCCTTGTAATCGAACATCTGCAACCGGTGCAGGTCGTGCAGGTCCCACGCGAGGCTCGCCTTTTCGCCGTTGATCTCGAAGGTGTAGAGCGCCTTGTGGCCGCGGGCGTAACGGGTACTTTCGAAGTTCGCGAGCGAGCCGTTGGCGAACTTGCCCATGAAGATGCAGGCGTCGTCGATGCCGACCTTCTCGACTTTACCTGTAAGGTTGTGCTTGCGTTCCTTAACAAACGTCTCGGTCATGCAGCAGACGGTGTCGAGCCGGCCGTTGAGCCAGACGGCGGTGTCGATGCAGTGGGCAAGTAGGTCGCCGCTGACGCCGCTTCCGGCGGCGGCGGCGTCGAGCCGCCAAAGGCCCTGGCCGCCCTGCGGGAGGTCGGCGTTTATTGTCCAGTCCTGCAGGAACTTGGCGCGGTAGTGGAAGATCCGGCCGAGGCGACCTTCGTCGATGAGCTTCTTGGCGAGCGTCACGGCCGGGATACGCCGGTAGTTGTACCAGACCATGTTCGGCACTTTGGCCTTCTCGACGGCCGCGACCATCTCCGCGCCCTGCTTCGAATCCATCGCCAGCGGCTTCTCGCAGAGGATCATCTTGCCCGCTTGCGCCGCCGCGACCGCGATCTCCTTGTGCAGGTTGTTCGGCGTGCAGATGTCGACGACGTCGATGTCCTTGCGGTCGAGCAGTTTCTTCCAATCCGTCTCGATGGAGGCGTAGCCCCACTGGTCGGCGAACTTCCTGATCTCGGCCTCGTTGCGGGCACAAGCCGCCTGAAGCACGACCTCGTGCTGCGAGGGGAAGAACTGGCCGACTTGTTTGTATGCGTTCGAGTGCGCCCGGCCCATGAAGCCGTAGCCGATCATGCCGACGCGGAGAGGTTTCTTGGACATGGAAACTCCGAAAGAGATACTGGTTGTGTCACTTCTTAGAAAAGTGATCGTAAACGGCCTTCCCGATCTTCGCGATGGCCACTTGCCCGGTATTGTCGATCACCCAGCGTTGGTCCGCGTTCTCGTTCGTCAGTACGCACACCGCCACCGGGACCGTCTTCTTCTTGACTGCGGCGTCCGGCACATAGACAATCGCCGCGTTCGTACGCACCTGGTTCGTCGCGCCGCCCTTGTGGGCCACGACCGTGCCGGCGGGCAGGAATCGCATCACCGTGTCCTTGTCTGTGCACGCCTTCATGTGGCCGAGCATCGCCTTGCACGACTCCGGCGACGCCGCCGTCTCCGTGTGGAGCAGTTCCAGCAGCTTGACCATGTCGTTGGCCGTCGTGCTGCCGAGTGAATACTTCTTCGTGCGTTCCGGGTCGACGCTGGTCGTGCTGCCCTTGAAGACCTTGGCGTTGATGCGGGTCTCCGGGAAGCCGAGCTTCGCCATTGTCGCGTTGACGTTTTTGATCCCAACTTGATCCAGCACGAGGTTGGTGGCCGTGTTGTCGCTGTAAACCATCATGAGCCGCACCGCGTCGCGAACCGGGAACGAGGCTCCATCAGAGAAGTGCGACGTGAGGATACCGGAACCCTGAACCTTGTCGTCCTTCGTCAGCGTGACCGTCTTGCCGAGGTCGAGCGTTTTCGAGTCCGCCTGGCGGTAGGCTTCGATCATGACGGCGAGCTTGATGAGGCTGGCCGTTTGCATGACATTGTCGGCGTTGTGGCTCCACGATTCGCCGGTGGCGAGGTTCTTCACCGCGACGGCGACCTGGCCCTTGTGGGAGTCGATGAAGGGTTTGATCGCATCGGCCAGCCCATCGGCGCAGACAGGAAGGCACGATGCGAAAATGATCACCAGAGATAGTGCGAAACGCATGAGGTTTCTCTCGCCCTCTGATTGAAAGTTTTCACGCCGCCGCGTACTTCGCGCGCATCATGTCGAGGAACTTCTTGCTGTCGGCCGTCACTTCCCAAGCGTTCGGCCAGAAGCAGAGATCCACGCACCACCAGTCGTTCGGCACGCCGGCGGCCTGGATCGCCGGGAACAGTTCGTCGAACTTCAGGTGACCGGTGCCGAACGGATTGTGCGTCGACGTGTTGTGTTCGTTCAGGCTGCCGTCGCTGTCGATGACGTGGACGTGCGTGATCTTCCCCTTGAGCTTTTCAAGCAGTTCCAGCGCCCCGCCGGCGAGGAGTTCCTTTTCGCCCTGGTGGTTCGCGCCGATGCCCGCGACCATGTGCGCGTGGCAGGTGTCGTAGAGAACGCCGAAGTTCGGGTTCCCCAGCGAACGCACGCCGTCGACGATCTTGAAAATCTCGCTCGGCTTGTTGAACACGAATCCCGGCTCGAACTCCCAGCAGATGTTCATGCCGAAGTCGGCCGCGATCTTGCTGCAGGTGTCCCACACCTTGATGAACCGCTCCATCCCGGCGTCGTAGCCGACCTTCTTCCCCTCCTCGGTGTCGAAGTAGTTCGGCGCGAGGACGGTATCGACGCGGATGGTCTTCACATCGAGGTCGGAGGCGAAGTGGCACCAGCCGAGGAACGCCGTCGTGTAGGCCGAAGGGATCTCGTCAAGGATGCTGACGCCCGGCGTCTTGAACGCCCACAGGTCCACGGCGATGGCCGAGAGCGCGAGGCCGTGGTCGGCGATTTCCTTCTTGAGCTTCTGGCGTTTCGCCTTCGTCGGGTGCGTCGCCGGCGAGGGGTGCGGGCCGAAGCTGCCGAGTTCCACGCCGTCGTATCCGAGGTCTTGAAGCTTGTGCAGAATGACATGGAAGTCGTTCGTCGGCGTCTCTTGGTTGAAGAGATAAGCCCAGGTGCCGATGGAAATGCGGGCCTTCGCCATTGTGAGAACCTCGGGAGGGTGGAGAACTTCGGGGCAACCGACCGCGACAGGGCACGTGAAACTCCGTATCCTATCGCGTCGCAATATTGGGGGTGTTGTATCGCAGGGAGTTCCCGCTTCCACCCCTGCCATTTGCAGGAATCTTTGTCGCCGTCGCGCAAGTTCGGCCGGGTTTGTGCGAACTACATTCGAACGCGTTGTGTCGATTCCGGCGCAAAGAGGCAACCGGAGGAGCCGAAGCATGTGTCAAACGGAACAGGGTCGGGTCGTATTGGGGTTGGGTGGATCCAAACTGGCGACTCAAGTGGCGGACGAATTGCGACTCTTGGGGTGGGAGGTCCGCTCGGCGGATTCGGGCGAGGCGGCCCGTCAGGAGGCGGTCCGCTCACCGGCCTGCGCGGTTGTCGTTCCGTATGATTCGCACGATCAACTCGGCACGGCGAAGGTCGTGAGCGCCGTGCCGGAGGATTCCACCGTTGTCCTGGTCGCTCCCAGTATCTGCGATCAGGCCCTGCGATTCGCCACGTTAATCGGAGCCGCGATGGCTGTCGAATCCGCAGGCGTCGCCGGAATCGTAACGGCCGTGCACGGCGCAGTGCTCAAGGCGTGAGCGTCATTCCACTTCGAAGATTGCCTCGATCTCGACCGCCATGCCGTTCGGCAGCGCGTTGTGACCCACGGCGCTACGGGCACCAACCCCGGCGTCGTCGCCGAACACTTCCTTCATCAGCTCCGAGTAGCCGTTGATGACCTTTGGCTGATCCTTGAAGTCGGCCGTGCAGTTCACCATGCCGAACGATTTGACGAGCCGTTTGACCTTGTCGAGCGAGCCGAGGAAGTTCCGCAGCGTTGCGAGGATGGCGAGGCCAGTCTGCCGCGCGGCCTCCTTGCCCTGATCGAGCGTGAGGTCCTTGCCGACGCAGCCAAGGATATAGCCGCCATCGAGTTTGAGCGGTCCGTGGCCGGAGACGTAGACGATGTTCCCGACGCGCACCGCCGGTTTGTACACGGCCACGGGCTTCGGAATGCTTGGGAACACGAGGTGCAACTTCGCGACTTGCTCTTCGGGCTTGGACATGGCGAAACTCCGATTAGGAATGGCGGCTGTTATAGGCACTACCGCGGGTTCAAGAAGATGCCAATGAAATGCGCAATGCGACAAGACCCTCTCAGGATCGAACGATGTTGCGATTTTTGAATCGTCTTGATCAGATATTGCTGAGTTTTTTCGGGAGAGATCGACGGTGGGAACCCGGTTCGGACGACTTTCCTGACTATGACAATTCAACGTAAGTCGTTGATGGACAATGGTGCTTTAGGAAATCTGACATGATTCCGGTGGGGGGTGGCGCGGGATCGGCGGAACCATTCGCGTTCAAACCCGATGCTTCTTGGCGTAGGATTCGTTGACCACAATCCCCAACCCCGGTGCGTCGGGCACGACGAATTGCCCGTCGTGGAACTTCGGCCCGCCGGTGAACAATTCCGCGAACCAGTCGACCGTTTCGCAGACGCGGCCGAGCACGCAGCCGGCGGCGAGGTGCGCGCCGATCTCCGGCAGCCGCACCGGGCAGACTGCGACGTGCTTGAGCTCGGCGAGTTGCGCCACCTTCCGCGCTGGCGTGAGGCCGCCGAGGCGCAGCGGATCGACACGCACCGCTGAGAGGCCGCCGCGATCCAGCAGGCGAACGAAGTCCTCGACTCGGTCCGCCAGGACACCGGCGCTGACCGCCACTTCGAGCCGGTCCAGCAATCGCTTCAGACCGTCGGCGTCGTCGGCGCGCAGTGGATCGGAAAAGCCGTCGATCGCGAACTCCTCTTCGCACATGCGGCCCATCCAGAGCGCCGTCGAGAAGTCGTAGCGGGCGTTTGCCGAGATTTCGAACCAGGCGCCCTCCGGCACCGCCTCGCGGAGCGATCGCACGCGGTCGGCGTCGATGTCCGGGTCGGCGGTCCCGATTTCGACGATCACGCCCGCCGCACCGGCGTCGAGCGCGGCTCGCGTTTCCTTCACGGCCGCCTTCGTACCGAGCGCCGGCGTAGCTGTGTCGGAAACAATCGCTTTTAGCTTCGTGCGATAACCACCGAGGAGCTTGTAAACGGGCAGGTTCGCGGCTTTGCCCTTCAGGTCCCAGAGAGCGAAGTCCACGGCCGCATAGGCGCGGGCGGCGAGGCCGGAGAAGCCGACCGTTTCGAGTTCGTGCTGCGAGCGCAGGAAGAGCCGTTCGATCAACGTCGGATCTTCACCTGTCAGAATCGGCGCGATGGCGGAGTCGAGCAGCGAGCGGATCGCGGCTCCGCCGCCAAAGCTGTAGGTGAAGCCGAGGCCGACGTGCAGCCCGTCGGTGACGATGCGGGCGAGGACGACGTCGACGTCCTTCGTGGAGCGAGGGTCCTGCGAGGTCGGCAGTGAGACGGCACGCGGCAATTGTACGCGGAGGAGTTCGGTCTCGAGGCGGACGATTTTCATGCTCGTCACTCCCCGAGGTACGCGGCCCGCACACGCGGGTCGACGAGGAGTTTGTCGGCGGCGTCGCTCATGGTGACTCGGCCGGTCTCGAGAACATACCCACGGTGCGCCACCCTGAGGGCCATGCGGGCATTCTGTTCAACCAGGAGGATCGACATGCCGGCCTTGTTGAGATCCTTGATTACATCGAAGATCTGCACGACGATCTGCGGCGCGAGGCCGAGCGAGGGTTCATCGAGCATGAGGAGTTTCGGCCGTGCCATGAGCGCCCGCGCGATCGCGAGCATCTGCTGCTGGCCGCCGGACAGTAGGCCACCGGCCTGACCCCTGCGCTCTTTCAGGATGGGGAACATCGCGAATGCCTTCTCGATATCGGCCGCGATGCCCGGCGCGTCATTCCGCGTGAACGCCCCCATCTGAAGGTTCTCGAGCACGGTCAGTCGCGGGAAGATCTTGCGGCCTTCGGGCGACTGAGCGAGGCCAAGCTTCACGATCTGGTGCGCCGGCAGCTTCGCGATGTCCTGCCCTTGGAACCGGATGCTGCCAGCCCTCGCCTTCAGGACGCCGGAAACGCTCATCAGCGTCGATGTCTTGCCGGCACCGTTGGCACCGATCATCGCGACGATTTCGCCGGCTTCCACCGTGAGCGAAACGTCGTGCAGGGCGTCGATCGGGCCGTACCCGGCGCGGAGCTTGTCGATGGTCAGAATTGCGGCCATCAGCTCACCTCTTCCTTGCCGAGATAGGCTTCGATGACCTTCGGATCGCGGCTGACTTCCGCCGGCGTCCCTTCCGCGATCTTCTGGCCATAGTCGAGCACGGCCACTTTGTCCGAGATGCCCATAACCAGGTTCATGTGGTGTTCGATGAGGAGGACGGTGATGCCGCGGTCGCGGATCTTCTTGATGAGGTCCATAAGGGCGACGGTCTCGCTGGGGTTCATCCCGGCGGCGGGTTCGTCGAGCAGGAGAAGCTTCGGATTCGTGGCGATAGCGCGGGCGATTTCGAGCCGTCGCTGGTCGCCGTACGCGAGGTTCTTGGCTAACTCGCGGTGCTTGCCGCCAAGGCCAACGAATTGCAGAAGGTCGTTCGCCTTCACGGCCGCGTCCCATTCCTCCTGACGCTGGCCGGGCGAACCCAGCGCCATGAGCAGCGGGTGCTTCGTCAGTTGACGATCCATCCCGACCATGACGTTTTCGAGTACTGTCATCGCGTAGAAAAGACGGATGTTCTGGAACGTGCGTGCGATGCCGCCCTGGGCGATCACGTCCGGCGTGCGGCGGGAGCGCAACCAGATCAGCAACATCGCGATCGGCGCGAGCACCAGCCCGGCGACTGCGGCGACACGCGAGTTGAAGACGAGGTTCTCGCGATCGGCCTGGGCTGTGACGGCGGAGTCGCGGAAGACCTTCGCCTTAGCCGGATCATCGAACGATTTCCCGGCAACGACAATCGGCGGCTTGGCATTCTCGGCGATCGCCGGCAGTTGATCGAGGACGATGCGAGATGCCAACTCACGGGCTTCCGCCTCGCTATCCACGACGTCGAGGGTCGTTTTGCCGTCGAGTGAGAGGATTTCCCAGCGATTCGTGATGCGGTTAAGGACGATACCGGGACGGCCGGCAACGTAGTCGCCTGTGGCCGCGAGCACTTTCGAGAGGCTGAAGGAATCGTCCGAACCGGAGAACTGGCGTGTGATCGCCGCCCGCCACAGTTCCTGTACGCCGGCGGCAGCAAGGAATGCGACCATCGCCGTGAGCAATCCGGCGATCGCGCATGAAACGAACAGCGTTGCGCGGACTGGGCGGCGAACCTCATCGCCATCGAAGCGGACTTCGCCCGAGCTTGGACGGTAGATACCGGTGACGGCATTGAAAAGCGTCGTTTTCCCGGCGCCGTTCGGCCCGATTACGGAAACGATCGTTCCGGGTTCGACGGTCAGGTCGACGGCGCTCACCGCTGTGATTCCGCCGAACCGCATCGTCAGGTTCTTGACGCTGAGCAAACTCACTCGAGGCTCTCCAACTGTTACTTCGTGGCGGGCCGGGCATCAGGGTCGGGCGGCAGTTCTTCCTTGATCCGGTCGTTCGGGATCAATCCGGACGGTCGATATCGCATCATGACAATCAAGACGACGCCAAAGAGGAAGAGCCGCCAGCCGGCAAAGGTCTGCATCTGAGCGGAGATCGGTATGCCCAGAAACTCTCGACGGATCGGCGCACCGTATGCGAGTTGGAGTTTTTCGTCGACGATCGGTGAGAGAATTTGATCGAAGCCGTAGAGGAGGAACACGCCAAGCAAAACTCCGTTTCGGCTGCCGAGGCCGCCAAGGATCAGGCAGCAGAGCAAAAAGATCGATCGGTTGAAATCGTAAGCGTCGGGTTGGGCAGTACTGGTGATGGTTGAGGCGTAGAGTCCGCCGGCGAGACCGGCGATGCCGGCGGAGCAGATGAAGGCGGAGAGCTTGAGCCGGGAGACGTTCAGTCCCATGCAGGATGCGGCCAGTTCGTCCTCGCGGACGGCGACCCAAGCGCGACCGAGTTTGGAGCGTTCAAGGCTACCGAGCATCCAGTAGACGATGACGAGAAAGCCGAGGGTGAGGTAATAGAAGGGGCGGAAGTCCTGGAGCCAGTCGACGGTGAGGATGGGCGTGGCGGGGGGCGGCACGGGCACGAGGGAGCGTGTGCCGGCGGTGATGGCGTCGAGGTTCTTCAGGGTGAAGCGCACGACTTCGCCAAAACCGAGGGTAACGAGGGCGAGGTAGTCGCCGCGGAGGCGCAGGGTGGGGACGCCGATGAAGAGTCCGACGGCGGCGGCGGCGGCGATGCCGCAGGGCAGGGCGAGCCAGAAGCCAATTTCGAAGGGATACGCGGGCACCGTCAGGATGCCCATGGTGTACGCCCCGATGCCGAAAAAGGCGGCGATGCCCAGGTGCAGGAGGCCGACGTTGCCGACGACGAGGTTCAGCCCCATTGCGAGGATGGCGAAGATGAACAGCGTCGGCATCTGTGCGCCGAGGCTGCGCGCGGTGGCCGAGAAGAACCAGCCATCGAAGGCCGGGAACAGCGGGTAGATCGCGAGGACGAGGAAGACGACGAGCGCCCAGCGGGGGCCGACTTTCCGGTTCATACTTTCTCCCGGACCCGCGCGCCGAGCAAGCCGGACGGACGGAAGACGAGGATGACGATAAGCACGGCGAACACGATCGCGCTCGTCCAGGTGGCGCCGATGTAGGCGGTGCCGAGAGCTTGCACGAGTCCGATGACCAGTCCGCCAAGGACCGCGCCGGGGATGTTGCCGATGCCGCCGAGGACGGCGGCGGTGAAGGCGTAGAGGCCGTTCTGGAATCCCATCTGGTAGCTGATGGTGTTGACGTAGAGAGCGTAGACAACGCTTCCGAAGCCCGCGAGGGCGCCGCCGACGAGGAAGGTCGTACCGATAACGAACTCGGTATTGATGCCCATCAGTCGGGCGGCCGTGGGGTTCTGGGCGGTGGCGCGCATCGCCTTGCCCAGGCTGGTGAATTTCACGAAGACGGTGAGGGCGATCATGAGAGGAACGGTGACGCCGACGACAAGCAGGTTCTTCAGCGTGAATCGAAGATTGGCGTCGTCGCCAAGGAGATTCCGGTCCTGAATGACATCGGGGAAGTTCACGTCCTGCGGGCCGACCCAGAAGAGACCGATGTTCATGAAGATGAAGCTGACGCCGATGGCGGAGACGAGGGGAGCGAGTCGAGGGGCGGTGCGCAGTGGGCGGTAGACGACGTAGTCGACGGAGCGATTCAATCCGGCGCAGAAGATCGGCACGGCGACAAGGCAGCAAGCGATGGCGAGGAGGATGGTGACGTTCGAGGCAGAGTCGATGGCACCGGGTTGGGCGAGGCCGAACGCGGTGAAGATGGTCAGCGCGAGGCACGAACCGAGCATGAAGAGGTCGCCATGGGCGAAGTTGATCAGCTCAACAATGCCGTAAACCATCGTATAACCGAGCGCAATCAGGGCGATGAGGGCACCGCTTGTGAGGCCGGTAATGCATTGTTGCTGGAGGTTGGTCCAGTTGAAGGCTTCGGCGAACAGGATGGGTAGCATTCGGGGCGTCCGTCGGTATCGGGTTTACTTCCGGGTGACGGAGAGTTTTTTATCAAACACGAACTGGCCGTTGCGAACCGCAATACCGCTCATGTCCTGCTGGGTGGTGTCGCCGTTTTCGTCAAATGACCAGGTTCCTGTGACGCCAGGGAAGTCCTTGATCTCGCGGCCGGCCTTGCAGATGGCGGCTCGATCTTTCTTGTTCGCCCGGCGCATCGCCTCGAGTGCGACGCGGGCGCACTCGTAGCCGTAGAGGGCGTAGGCCTCGCCCGGTTCCTTGCCGTAAAACTTTTTATAGTTGTCGACGAAGGTCTTTCCTCCCGGCGTATCGGCGAGTTTGTCGGGCGTGAGACCGCCGAAGGTGCAGAAGAACCGGCCGTTGAGCACTTCCGCCGAGGCCGACTGGATCATCGCGACTTCGTAGGTGCCGTCGGGTCCCATCATCTTGCAGTCCTTCATCCCCACTTTCACCATGTCCTTGGCCACTTGGCCGGCCTTTGTCTGCGTCGTACCGCCAAAGTAGATGAGTTGAGGGTTCTTCGTCGAGATTTTCGTCATGAGCGAGAGGAACTCGGACGCCTTCGCGTCGATGCTTTCGCGGCCGAGAATGTCGATGCCGATCTTGCGGGCGTGGCCCTCGAAGAGATCCGCGACGCCTTTGCCGTACACCGAGTTATCGTCGAGGATGTAGACGCGTTTGCAGCCCATATCCAGCGACCATTCCGCGCCGGCGGGGCCTTGCAGGTCGTCGGTGGGCACGACGCGGACGTAGTTCACCTCGCCGCTTGGTCGGTAGCGTTTCGGTTCGTCCCGCTCTCCCTGGTTCGGCTTGGTGAGACCCGGGGAAGTGTTGGCGGGGGAAATCATCAGCACCTTCATCCGGTTGAGGATCGGCATGCTGATCTTTGCGGCTCCGGAGTTATAGGTGCCGATGTAGACCATTACGTCCGGGTCGCTTTGCGCCTGGCGGGCATTGCTGGCCTCCTGCTCGCTGGTCCAGTCGCCGGCCGACGCGGTGGCGTCGTCCAGGTCCATGTATTCGATGCGATAGGTCTTGCCGTCGAGGTCGATCCGGTTTTCCACTTCGTTTAGCGCGAGGCGGATGCCGTCGACGATGGTGTCGGTCTGCCCGCGGGCCGAACCGGTTCGAGGCATGCTGGAGAGGATTTTGACGACGTTGGAGTTTTCCCGGGCCGGCGGGGCGGGAATGAGCATTCCTGCCGCGACAAACGCAACAAGGAACAACGCGGGTACGATACGAAGGGGCATGGAATGTAAAGGCTCCCGGTTTCCTTTGCGAGTGTAGACGGTGGGAGGAACCGCGTCAATCAATCGACTTTCACTTTCACTTCGTTCGCGATCGCGGCCAAGACCGAATCGGGGGAGACATTCTCGGCCTGAGCTTCGAAGTTCAAGAGTATACGGTGGCGCATCGCAGGCAAATAGACGTTGCGTATATCATCGAATCCGACGTTGTAGCGGCCGTCGAGGAGCGCGCGGACCTTCGATGCGAGGATGAGCGATTGCGCCCCGCGCGGGCTGGCGCCGGCGCGGAGGAAGCGGTTCGCGTCGGCGGTCGCGAACTCGCCGTTCGGGTGCGTTGCGAGCAGCAGGCGGATCGCGTAGTCCTGGACCGGGGCGGCGACGAGCACCTCGCGCACAAGGTCCTGCCATTGGCGGATCTCGGCCTCTTCCATCACCTTGGTCGCTGTCGGCCATTCGTTCTTCGTGGTGCGGTCGAGGATCACGTTCAACTCGTCGCGCGTCGTGAACGGCACGTTCAACTTGAAGAAGAAGCGGTCCAACTGCGCTTCGGGTAACGGGTAAGTGCCTTCCTGTTCGATCGGGTTCTGCGTGGCCAAAACGAGGAACGGCTCGTCGAGCTTGTGGACCGTACCGCCGACGGTGACGCTCCGTTCCTGCATGGCTTCCAGCAGCGCGGATTGCGTCTTGGGCGTGGCGCGGTTGATTTCATCGGCGAGGACGATTTGCGCGAAGAGCGGACCGGATTGGAACTGGAAATGCCGGCGACCATCGGCGTCCTCGTTGATAATGGTCGTGCCGACGATGTCCGACGGCATGAGGTCCGGGGTGAACTGGATGCGGGAGAATTTGAGGTCGAGGGCCGAGGCAAGCGTGCGCACCAGCAGCGTCTTGCCGAGACCGGGCACGCCTTCGAGGAGGACGTGGCCGCCGACGAAGAGGCACGTGAGCACGCCGCGCACCGTGTCGGGTTGGCCGACGATCACCTTGCCGATCTCGGCTTCCAGGTCGCGGAATCGCTGGCGGAACAGGGCCGTCCGTTCGGGCATTGGGGCGTTCGGATTCATCGGGCTCCTCGTTACTTCGGGCGGTCCGGTTCGTCGGGCTTGTCGCGTTTGTGTTCGGCGCGGTCGCGTGCCTTCTTCAGGCGGCTGAACATGTCGGTGTCGGCGTCGGCCGGCTTCTTCGCCTCCGATCGGGGCGGCGGGGCTGGCGGCAGCGGCCTCGCTTCTGTCGGTCCGGCATCTGCGCCGGGCGGCGGGGCGTCGCTCGGAGTCGCGGTCGCATCAAACCGGCGGGCGGCGCGCTCACGCTCGATCCGCTCGTCGATCTCCTGCTTGCGGCGCTGGAGCTGGCCGAGCGTGGACGCCGTGGCGGCTTCCGGGGCTTCGCGCAGCTTCCGCCAGAACGCCGCCGCGAGCGCCATCGCTTCGATCCACTCGACGGCGACGCGACGTACGGCCACATCGAAGAGCAGCAGCAAACCGGCGGCGAAGACGAGCCAGTACCAGAAAGGCTGAAAGGCCCGCGAGGTCTTCGGTGCCTCGCGGAAGAGATCCGCGGAACGGGTGAGGCTTTCCAGTTCGGCCGGATCGTCGGTGTGGTAGCGGCCGCCGGTGAGTTCGGCGAGTTGCTTCAGGAGGGCGGTGTTCGTGTCGAGGTCGACGAATTCCTGGGAATAGGGGAGCGTGACGCCAGTGCGGGCGGTGTCGAAGACGACGCCCTGCGCCGCGCCGACGCCGGGTTGTCGGCCCTGCACCGTGACGAAGTATGTGCCGGCGTCCTCGGCGGCGAACTCGGCTTCGTATTGGCCTGGCCCCTTCCGTTTGAAGCCGATCGTTGGCACCTTTTCGCCCGGCTTCGGCGCGCGGGGCAGGGTGATCTTGCCATCGAGGTCCAGGCCGTTGACAGGCCGGTCGCGCTCGTCCCGCGCGGTCACGGTCACGCGCACGCGCCCCTCGCGGTATTCGGATGCGACGGTCATACGCCCAGCCTCGGCCGGGCGCAGCGCCCAGTTCACCGCTTGCTCCCAGAATTTCTTGTAAATGTCCGACTCGACCCAGTCGGCGTCCCAGCCCTTCACGTTGTCCGCCGGTTGGGTGCGGGCGTCGGACGTGAAGGCGATCGCTTTGCCCAGGCCGTACTGCCAGCTCGCGAGGATGGGGAAGCGCAGGTCGTCCGCGAGGCGAGGGCCTTCGATGCGGAACTGTGCGAGCGGGGAATCTTTGTAAGTGGTGCGGACGAAGCCCCGCAAGGACGGCAGTTCGCGCGGTATGCCTTCGGTGATCGAACCGACGACGAGGTGTTTCGGAAGGAACGGCTTGTCGTAAATGAACGATTGACTGATGCGGCGACTTTCCTTGATGTAGATGCTTGGCAACTGGCTGGGGTCCTTCGGTTCGTAGTAGGCACCGGGGTTGCCGCGGCCGTCCTTGGTGGCCTCGGCGATGCTCTTCATCTTGGTCGATTCGGCTTGCCCGTGGGTGGCGACGCCGACGGTCGTACAAGTGATCGCATTCGCCGCCATCTTCGCGGTCGCGGCCTGGCCGGCGACGCCGTACTGAGGGTCGCCGTCCGAGATCACAATGCAGTGCTTCACCGAGAGGTTGTGCGCCGGGTCGGCGAGCGTATCGGCGGCGGCCGTGAGGAACGGATCGAAGTCGGGCATGTCCTGCGGGTCCATCCGGTCGATCTTGGCGAGCAGGCGACTCTTGTCTTCTCCAACGGTCTGGAAGGGGATGACCCAACTGATGCCGGCGGCGCCGGCGCCGAAGCCGTATTGCATGACGCCGACCATGTCCGGCGCGCTGAGTCGTTCGATTGCGAGTCGGGCGATCACCTTCTGCCAGTGGTTGCCGTCGGCCATTTCGGACGCGTGCATGATGAGCACGAGTCCGCCCTTGCCGGCGGCGAGCGGCGATTTGATTTCGCACTCGACCGGGAGCGCCTCCTCGATGGGTGTCTTCTGATAGCCGCCGGGGCCGTAAGAGTCCGGGCCGCCGATCATGACAAGGCCGGTGCCCTGATCGTGGACGGAGGAGCGAATGGCCTCCATCTGATCGCGGCTGAAGACCTCGGCCGGGACGTTCGCGAGGACAATGCAATCGTAGTTCGTGAGGAACAGGGCGAAGTCGGCTGTTTCGGCGGGAAGGCGCGCGGGGGAGACGACGGAGACCTTGATCTCGGCGCGGAGCAGCGTGCGCACGAGGTGGGCGTGTGGCGACCGTCCGCCTACCGGTTCCTCGATAAAAAGGACGCGCCGCTGCCCGCGCATGACCACTGCGGCGGTGGCGCGGTTGTTCGCCACGCGATCGTTCGGCATGCCAAGGACGATGTTGTCCAGCTGGCCGTCCTTCGTCGGCAGGCCGCTGAGCACGGGCGTGAAGGTGGCACGGTACGAGAAAGACGTCTCGCCGGGCTTGGGCGGCACGTCGCGGAATCGCAGGGAATTCAAGCCCGGTTGAAGGATGACCGTCGCCGGCTTGCCGCGCGGGGCGTCCAGCACTTGCGGCTGGTCGTTCTCGATGGCGACCAGTTCGATCTTCTCGCTGCCTTCGTCGTTGAGGCCGACGCGCACGAGTTCCAGGAAGCCGCGGACGACGCGCGTCGGGCTGGTATTGCGGAGCAGCACGCGCAGGGGCAGTTGCGTGCCGGTCGTCGTGACCGGTGGCGCCTCGACGGATTGCACGAGCACGTCGTTTTCGTTGCGGTAACCAGGCGCGACCGCGATCACGTCGATCTGCGCGCCGTTCTGCTTCGCGAGGGCGGCCTGTTCGACGGCGGAGCCGATGTTCTCGTTCCCGTCGCTGACGAGTACGATCCGTTTGCCGGCGCCTTCGGGGAAGGACGCGAGCGCGAGCTTGAGTGCGGCGGCGATGTCCGTGTACTGGCCGTCGATAGGCCCGGCCATGCGCTCATCGACGTCGAACTTGTCGCGGACCGACGCCGGGGGCAGTGCGAGCTTCGGGCGCTTACCAAAGAGGATGACGCCGGACTTGTCCCGCGCATGCTCGACGCCGCGGTGCAGCACGGCATTGCGGACAAAATCTCGTGTGCGAAGCCAACGACGGTCGACGCGGTCGACGACATTCTCACCCGGTTCGATGTCCTGCGGGATACTCTGGGACCGATCGAGGAGGAAGAGGAGCGCGACGTTCTCGCTGGGCCGGTTGACGCGCGGCTCGGCGAGCGCGCACGCGAGCGCCGCCACGACGCCGCCGCGCAGGGCGATGGCGCACCACTTGCGCGCCGGGCCAAGGCCGGACAGGCTGCGCTGCGCCGTAAGTACGACCCACGGCAGGGCGGCGAGTGCGAGAAGCCAGAGCGGGCGCGTGAACTGCACGGAGCGAGTCATGCGGAACAGTTCCGCGATCGCCTCGCCGGCGGCGACCTCCGCCCACGCCCCGAAGCCGAGGCACGCGACGCCGACGGCCGCGAGCGCGAGCGCCGGCGACCAGACGCGGCCCAGCACGAGCGCCGCTAGCAGCAGGACAAACCCGCCGACGCCGATGCCGAAGAGCGTGGAACCAAGCTCGTATCGGCCGAAGAGATCGAACGCGGCGCCGGTGAAGGCGATTCCGCCAATAGCGAACGCCGCGACTCCGCCCACCAGCGCCAGCGTGGCCATTCGATGCCGGCGCAGCCGCCAACCGAAGGCCGCCGCCGCGAAGAGCGCCGCTACTGCGAGCCAGTGAGTCACCAGGAATTCGTTCAACCGATCCATCAGAATTTCACCCGCTGAACGCGGTGGTTCTCCGTGTCGATCACGTGGACGCGGCCGAGTTGATCGATGGCGATCGCCCACGGATCGGCCAGTTGGCCGGTCGCGCGGCCGGGCGCGCCCCAACTCGCCAGCGGCGCGCCCTCCCGGTTCAACTTCTGCACTCGCGCGTTCCCCCGCTCGACGACGTATAAGAATCCGTCCGGGTCGAACGCGAGATCGTACGGGTACGCGAAGCGCCCCGGCTCGGTGCCCGGCCCGCCAATGACGCGCACGAACGCGCCGGACTTCTCGAATACCTGTACGCGGTGGTTGCAGGCGTCCGCGACGTAAAGCAGGCCGTCGGGGCCGAACGCAAGCGCCCGCACGCGCTGGAACTCACCGTCGGCCGTGCCGTTTCTCCCCCAGCATGCCAGGAACTTGCCATCCTTGTCGAGTTTCGTGATGCGGTCGTTCTCGCCGAATTCGGACAAATAATAGTTCCCTTCGGAGTCCTGCACGCAATCGCTGAGGTAGCCGAACTGGCCCGGTTCTCGTCCACTCGTGCCACCGAGGACGCGCAGTTCCTTTCCCTCCGGGGAATAGATGCGCAGCGCGTGGTAGTGCGAGTCGGCGACGAGGAGGTTTCCGTCGGGCGCGGTGCCGAGGCCACTGGGCCGGCCGTTGCGGAAGTCGGGCGTGGTGAACGTGACGCCGGCGTAGTCGCCGTCGAGCGTGTAGCTCTGGATGCGGGCAGTGAAGTCGACGACGTAAAGTTTGTCGCCGAGGATGGTGGCAGCGCGGGGGCGGACGAAGTCGCCGTCGAGTACGCCACGTCGGCCCCAGTCGCGTTCGGCGGATCCGCCGGCGCGGAACGCCGCCACCCCGAGCGCCGCGACGGCGAGCAGGAGGAAGAACAGGCCAATCCGCGCAACGAGACTCACACCATTTCCCCAAATGAGTTTCGCTCAAACTACCAAGCTCGCCGGTGAAGGGCCAACCAGGCTACGGAATCAAGACGTTCGCGTGGGATGGTGATTTCAGTTTGTTCACATGGCGGCCGCCCTCGCCGCCTCCCACAATAGCCGGATGCACCATCCAGATTTGATCGTCGGCGTTTCGGGCATTCGCGGGATCATCGGGGAGTCGCTCACGCCGGACGCGGCGGCGCGCTTCGGCTGTGCCCTTGGCACATACCTCAAGGGCGGGCGTCTCGTCGTGTCGCGCGATTCGCGACCGAGCGGCGACATGCTCCGGCACGCAGTCTACTCCGGTCTACTCGCCGCCGGCTGCGCCATCGACGACATCGGCATCGCGCCGACGCCGACCGTTGGCATCGCCGTGCGAAACCTCGGCGCCGCCGGCGCCGTGCAGATCACCGCCAGCCACAACCCCGCACCGTGGAACGGCCTCAAGATGTTCGGGCGAGATGGCGCCGTCCTGCCGGCGATCGCCGGACAGGAAGTGAAACGGCTCTTCACCGCCGGGGAGTTTGCCCTCGCGAAATGGGACGGGCTCGGCGCCGTGCGCGTGCCGCCGGGCGTGGCCGACGAACATGCCGCGATCGTTTTGAACCTTGTCAGCGTCGCCACGGTCGCTGCCGGTCGGTTCCGTGCGTTCGTCGATGGCAACGGCGGCGCGGGTGGCCCACTCGCTGCCAAACTCCTCGCCGACCTCGGCTGCGAAGTCGTGCAACACAACTGCGAAGCGAATGGCGAGTTCGTCCATGAACCGGAGCCGACACCGGCGCACCTCGTCGACGTGGCCCCGTGGGTGAAACAACATGGCTGTCACATCGGCTTCGTGCTGGACCCGGACGCCGACCGGCTCGCGCTCATCGATGAAAAAGGCGAGTGTGTCAGCGAGGAGGCAACGCTCGCGCTGGCGGTGAAGTATCGATTGCGTCAGGAGCGCGGGCCGGTCGTCGTGAACATGAGCACGTCCCGCATGAGCGAAGACCTGGCTAAGGCGGCCGGCTGCGAGTTCCATCGTGCCTCAGTGGGCGAGGCGAACGTCGTCGAGAAGATTCGCGCCGTGAAAGCCGTTGTTGGCGGGGAAGGGAACGGCGGCGTCATCGACCCGCGCGTCGGCTGGGTCCGCGACCCGTACATCGGCATGGCGCTCATCCTGAGCTTGATGGCGGAGGAAGGAAAGCCGCTCTCGCAACTCGTGGCCGAGTTGCCAAAGTATTCGATGGTGAAAACCAAGTTCCACGTGAGCCGGGAACGCTTGGGCGAGGCCTTCGCGAAGCTCGAACGCCGCTGGCCGGACACGACCCGGAACACCGTCGATGGTTTGCGACTCGACGGCCCCGATTGGTGGTTGCACGTCCGCGGCAGCAACACGGAACCGATCGTCCGCGCCATCGCCGAGGCCCCGACGGAAGCCCAAGCGAAGGAGTTGTGTGACGATGCGGGGGCCGTACTCACCTCTTGAATGAGAAAACGCTTCCTCGGGATCGAGGAAGCGTTTGGCATCAGTCCGATTCTGAACGATTCAATCAGTCCTTGAACTCCAGCGGCACGTCGTTCGGGCCGGGCTTTACCGTGACGGTCATTTTCGTGGTCGCAACATCCGTGAACTTCGGTGGCACTTCGAATTTCGGTACCTTTGGTGGTTTCTGTCCCGGCGGCAGCGGCTCCGGGACCGGAGCACTCAGGTAAACGCGGTATTCGCCGGCGGGGAGCGGGCCGTCCACTTTGAAAGTACCGTTCTCGGCGATCTTCGCCATCGCTCCGTCGCCGGCGGTCGAAATCAGGTTCACGTTTCCAGAATGGACCGTCGATCCGTTGTAGGATACGGTGCCGGCCAGGGTTCCGGTCGGCTTTTCACTACTACATCCGGCGGCCGTCAGGACTGCGACAATGGAAACCCAGACGGACCGGCGAAAAGACTTCACAATTGCCATGGACTCGATTCCTCGGTGTTGGAGTTATTGAAGGCTCGTGACCAAACCGTCGTTCTTGACGCACAACTTCTGGAAGGTCGGGAAATCTACGGTGCCGGGGAAATACGCGACCGACCCGTCGCCCATGAGCACGTTCAGGCCGTTGGTGTGGTACGAATTCAGGATGGTGTTCCCGTGGTAGGAGGCGCTGGACCCGGCGGCGGGGGTCTTGGAATTGGGCGCGTACGCCACGCAAGTGAGGCCCATGCCCCAGAGGTCCGGCGTATTGGCCGATGTCATGGCCGAGACGGTGTTCGCGGTGGTGACCGAACCCCAGGGCGTGTAGTAGCCGTTGCGGATATCGGTGATGTTCACCGGGGCGGATTGCTCCGCGACGATGATCGTGTTCGACAGACCGTCGGTGGCGTCGGCGATTCGCGTCGATTCATTCGCGACGAGCATGCCTCCGTTGGACCACCAACCGCCGTAATTCGAGGGATACGTCTTCCCGGTTGCCGCGACCGGATCGGGGTAGGCTCCCATCACGCCCTGATATGCGGGCACCTGATGGTTATTGTTCGTCCACCACGTCACCCACGAGGTCGGCTGCGTGTCGGGCAGGTTCGTGGACGGGCACTTCCAGGTCGGGATGACCAGGTTGTTCAGCACCGCGCTGTTGTAGACGTCGTTCCGATTGAGTTGACGGAAGACGTTATCCAGTTCCATGTAGGGGAACAATTCGACGCGCCAGTTCGCGTTGGCGACCGACGGGCCGCGCTGCCCCATGGGGAATTTCCCGAGCGCGCTCTCGTGGTTGTGTAGCGCGAGGCCGATCTGCTTGATGTTGTTCTGGCACTTCATCCGCGCGGCCGCCTCGCGGACCTTCTGAACCGCGGGCAGGAGCAGGCCGATCAGAATGGCGATGATGGCGATGACGACGAGCAATTCAATGAGGGTAAATGCCGCCGGAAGGCGGCGTCGGGCCAAACGCATGTGCGAACTCCGAAGGAAAATGAATACGAACGAGGACGTGGGGAGGTGCCAAAGGTCGGTGGGAGGTTTGGCGATCGAGAATTTGCAATCACCGTGCCGAACAAGAAGACGCGGTGAAAATTGGTCGAACTCGCTGGGGCTTCCGCCCAATTTCCAGCTTCGGCATCTCTGGGATTCGCTCGAATCGAGTGGGCGATTGGATCTCAATGTGTGGGATGGCATCATCGAATGCCGGGATCTTCGGCATTCATGACCCGTGCTCAGATCGATCGCGCCGTGACGTGGCGAACATTCCATCCGGCCGAGTCGGCGCGTTCGGGAAAATCACTTCGATAATGGGTGCCGCGCGATTCTTCCCGCGCTGTCGCGGCGTTGATCATGAGTCTGGCGACCGTCAGCAAGTTCTGCAGTTCCCAGCCCGATCGGCGGTCGAACTCGCGCACGAGGACGTAACGGCACCAGAATTCCACATCCGCCGTGGCTTCTTCGAGGCGAATCCGATCGCGCACAATTCCCATCTTGCGGACCATGAGGCTTCGCAAGGCGTTCGTGAGGTCGGGGACATCGAGCCGTTCGTCCGGTTCGTCGTCGTGGGCGACGAATTGGAGGGGCAGGGCACGGAGATCGCCGGGCATCATACTTGCGGCCCGTGCCGCGCCGCGACCGCAGGCGGCACCGTACACGAGGCCCTCGATGAGCGAATTGGACGCCAGCCGGTTCGCCCCGTGCAACCCGCTGGACGTCACCTCCCCGGCCGCCCAGAGGTTTGGCACGGTCGTGCGGCCGTCGGCGTCCACCGTCACGCCGCCGACCATGTAGTGCGCCCCGGGCCGCACCGGAATGCGGTCCTTCGCGATGTCCAGCCCGAAGCTGCGGCAGACCTTGGCAATACCCGGAAATCGCGTCATCACGAGGTCACGCGGCAGGTGCGACAGGTCGAGGTAGACGTTCGAGTGCTGGGTGCGTTCCATCGTGCGGAAGATGGCGCGGGAGACGACGTCGCGCGGGGCTAGTTCGCCGCGCGGGTCCTCGTTCGGCATGAAGCGCACGCCGTGGACGTCGCGAAGGTAGGCCCCCTCGCCGCGCACGGCTTCGCTGATGAGCGAGCGGGCGGAGCCGGCGACGTAAAGCACGGTGGGGTGGAACTGCATGAACTCCATGTCGCGCAGTTCGGCGCCGGCGCGGAAGGCGGCCGCCATGCCGTCGCCGGTGGCGACGGGCGGGTTTGTCGTCTCGCGGTAGACCATGCCGCATCCGCCGGACGCGAGGATCACCTGCTTCGCCCAGACGATGACGACGCCGGCGTTCGGCCGCCAGACGATCGCCCCGACACAGCCGGACGCATCGGTGAGCAAGTCCACGGTAAAAGTGTCGTCCCAGAGCGTGACGTTCGGTGTGGCTTTTGTCTTGGCGATGACGGCACGCATCATCTCGTGTCCCGTCGCGTCGCCAAGAGCGTGGACAATTCGCCGATGGCTATGGCCCCCTTCTCGCGTGAGTGCGAGGTGCCCGTTTTCTTCATCGAACTTCGTACCGAACTCGACGAGTTTCTCGATTTCGGCCGGCGCATCGCGGACAACGCGCTCGACGACGGCGCGGTCGCAGAGGCCGTCGCCGGCGACGAGCGTGTCGTCGATGTGGTTCTCGAACGTGTCCTCCGGAGACAGCACCCCGGCGATGCCGCCCTGGGCGTAGCTGCTGTTGCTTTCGGTGATCCGGTCCTTGGTGGCGACGAGCACAGAGAGGTCCGATGGGACCTCCAGTGCGGCGCGAAGCCCGGCGATGCCGGCACCGACGACGAGGATGTCCGTGAAGCGGTGGATCGCCGTGCGGGAATCGAAGGAAACGAGATAGCGGTTCGGCGACATGGAGCCAGTGTAGCAGTTTAACCGCGAGGCGGAGTCTTCGGACCCGAGCGCGATCTGATTTCGACTTCGGCTCCGAAGACTCCGCCTTGGGCCCCACCACTCATTTCTTCTCTTCTTTCTGTTTCGTCGCGCTCTCGGCGAACTTCTTGCGGGCGTCGCCGTAGCCGGGCGGAGCGTTCGTCACGCCGGCGGAGTTCGTGCTCGACTTGCTGCCGTCGCCTCGCTGCTCGACCTTGCCCGCGCCGTCCACGCGCAGCGTCGGCTTCGCAGGCTCGCCCGGCTTCGGAGCTTCGGCCGGCTGGTCCTTCAGCTCGGGCAGCTTCTTCACCATCTCCTCGTAGCCCTCGACGAACCGCTTGTACTCCTCTTCGGTATAGCCCAGCTTCTTGAGCAGTTCCTTGTTGGCCTCGGCCTTCTTCAGTTTCTCCAGCTGGAGCTGCCCGGCCTGCTTGTCGAAGTCCTTGTTGGCTTCCAGCGGCGTGCCCTTGGTGTCGGTCGTGCCGCCGATGCCGCCGTCCTTGCGAGGGTCGCGCTGGTTGTCATTCGCTCCGCGGCTGGGGTTGTTCTTCGCCAGTTGCTCCATCATCTTCTTCGCGGCGTCCAGTTGCTCCTTCGTCGGTTCCTTGCCGTCCTTGAGCATCTCTTCAAGTTGCTTGCGGCCCTGCTCGCCGAGCTTCTCGTCGAGTTGTTTCTCGGCGTCCTTCTTCTTGTTCGCGTCGGGGGAATTCAAGTCCTTCGCCGCCTGCGCGAGCTTCTCGATCTCCTCCGGAGATAGCTCCTTCCCTTCCGGCTTGCCGTCCTTTTTCGCCTGCTGCTCGGCCTCTTTCTGCAGCTTCTTGAGCTCGTCCATCGCGGCCTGTTCGCGCTTCGGGTCGCCGGACTTCAGTTCGTCGCCGAGTTGCTTGGCCTTGTCGACCGCCTCCTTGCCGAACTTCTCCTCCAGCTTTTTGCGTGCCGCGTCGCTCTTGGTCTTGTCGTCGGACATCAGGTCCTTTGCGGCCTGCTCGG
The DNA here is from genome assembly GCA_022842245.1 of Gemmataceae bacterium. Classification (GTDB taxonomy): domain Bacteria; phylum Planctomycetota; class Planctomycetia; order Gemmatales; family Gemmataceae; genus Limnoglobus. The sequence goes on along the minus strand of JALHPZ010000013.1, from coordinate 51,560 downwards.
TCTCCTTCCGTTCCTTCTCCTCGGCCGCCTTCGCCAGCGCATCCTTCTGCATCTGCTCGGCTTTCGCTTCGCCCTGCTTCCGCTCGGCCTCGTTCTTCGATTGCAGCTTCTCGGCCGCGTCCTCGCGTTCCTTCAGCTTCTTTTCGAGTTCATCGCCGGCCCCTTTGCCGAACTGCTTGTCGAGTTCCTTCTTCGCGGCCTCCTTCTTCGCCGGGTCGTTGCTCGCCACGTCTTTCGCAGCCTGTTCGGCCTTCTTCTGGTCGGCCGCCTGCCGCTGCTTGGCGAGTTCCTCCTTGGCCGCCTGCTCGCGCTGCATCGGGTTGGCGTTCGGGTCCTTGTTCGCGGCCTGTTCGACCTTCTCGCCCGCGCCTTGGCCGAGTTTCTGGTCAATTTCCTTCTTGGCGGCTTCCTTCTTCGCCGCGTCGTTCCCGGCCACGTCCTTCGCGGCCTTCTCCAGTTGATCCTGTTGGGTCTTGTCCTCCGGGGAGCCCTTCGGCTCGTTCTTCGCGTTCTGCTTGTCCAGTTCCTTCTTCATCTTCTGAAGCTCGTCGACAGCCGCCTTCTGCTTGTCCTTATCGCCGGACTTGAGGTCTTCCCCAAGCTGCTGTGCTTTCTGACGGGCGTCCTTGCCGACGAGTTCGTCGAGCTTTTTCTCGGCCGCTTCCTTCTTCTTCGGGTCATCGGAATTCAGATCCTTCGCCGCCTGCTCCAACTTCTCCCGGCGCGTGAGTTGATCGGCATCGCCGGACTGGTTCTTCCGGGACTTCGCATTCTTGAACGCCTCTTCCGTCAGCTCGCGCTGGAGCTTCTGGGATTCCTCATCCCCTTCCTGCTGCTCCTTGGGGTCGCCGGATTGCTGCTTCCCGGCCGCCTGCTGGCGTTCGCTCAACTTCTGCTCGGCCTTGTCGCCGGCGCCTTGGCCGAGTTGCTTGTCGATCTCCTTCTTGGCGTCCTGCTTTTTCTGCGGATCGTTCCCAGCGAGGTCCTTTGCCGCCTGGTCGAGTTTCTGCTGGTTCGCGGCCTTCTCTTCGGGCGTGGGTTCACCCTTGCCGGCCTTCTGCTCAGCGGCCTGCTTCTGCTTCGCCAGTTCGTTCTTCGCCGCCTGCTCGCGTTCCTTCGGCCCGGCGTCCTTCTTCGCGTTCGCCGCTTGCTCGGCCTTGTCGCCGGCGCCTTGGCCGAGTTGTTTGTCGATCTCCTTCTTGGCGGCTTCATTCTTCTGCGGATCGTTCCCGGCCAGGTCCTTCGCGGCTTGTTCGAGTTTCTGATCGTTCGCCGCCTTGTCGTTCGCCGCGTTTTGTTCGGCCTGCTTTTTCATCCGATTCAACTCGTCCTGCGCCGCCTGCTCGCGGTTCTTGTCGCCGGACTTCAACTGATCGCGCAGTTTCTCGGCGTCCTTCCGTGCTTCCTTACCCACGAGTTCGTCGAGCTTCTCCTTGCCCTTCTCGCGGGTCATCGGATCCTTGGAATTCAGATCCTTCACGGCCTGTTCGAGTTCCTTCTTGCGCGAGAGTTGCTCGGCGTCGCCTTCTTCGCGGTCGCGGGTCTTGGCATTCCGTTCCTGCTCCGCTTCCATCGCTTCGCGCTGCAGTTTCGTTGCGTTTTCCTCCGCCTTGGCCCGCTCCATCGGGTCGTTGGAATTCAACCCCTCGGCGGTCTTGCGGCGTTCCTCAAGGTTCTTCTCGAGTTCCTTGCGTTTCTCCTCGCCGAGCTGGCGATCGAGTTCCTGGCGGGCCGATTGTTTCTTGCCCTCGTCGTTGCCGGCGAGGTCGCGTGCCGCCTGTTCGGCTGCTTCTTTGTCAGCCCGGTCGTTCGCATCCTTGGGCGTGGGCTTCTGTGCACCCGGGGCGCCGCCGCCGAGCGGACCTTGCTTCTCCTCGGGATCGGCACCCTTCTCCTCGCCGGTGGGCTTCGGCTCGGCCGCGCCGTCCATCGGCGGACCCTTCTTGCCGCCGCCTGCCATCGGTTGTTGCTTCGCGTCCGGCTGTGGCTTCGCATCGCCCGACTGCTTCTGTTCGTCGTCGATTTTCTTTTGAATCTCCTCGGCCTTCTCTTGCAACTTCTGGTCCTCCGGGGAGGCCCCCGCGCCGGGCTGCCCCTCGGCGGCTTTGCCCATAGGTTCGTTCGGCTTCGAACCTTTCATCGGCGGTTCATCGGTCTTGGCCGACTCGTTCGCCCCTTTCGCGCCCATCGGGTCCGCCTTCGGCATCGGTTCGCCGGCTTTGGGTTCGCCGGCTTTGGGTTCGCCGGCTTTGGGTTCGCCGGCTTTGGGTTCGCCGGCTTTGGGTTCGCCGGCTTTGGGTTCGCCCGGTTGGCCTTCGGCCGGTTCGCCACGCTGTTGCTCCTCCTGCTTGCGCGGAGATTGTTTCGCCGGGCGCTGCTCCTTCTCCAGCTTCTTCTGTTGATCCTGCCGGTGCGCGGCTTCGTCCGCTTTGCGCTTCTCGGCCTGATGCTGCACATCGGCCTTGGCCTTTTCCTCGACCTTCGGCGCGACCAACCGCAGGCGCTGCACCTTCGATTTGCCGACGTTCGAACCGGGAACGTCGCAATTGTCGATCGCTTCGATCCAATACTCGACGACGGAATCGGGTTTGAGCGCGATGGGCAGGCCTGACTCGTCGGTGAGTTTGTCGAGTGCGATCGAGTCCTTGTAGTCGAGCGAGGTGGGAAAAGTGCCGTCGGCAGTGCGTTTGAAGGATTGGCCGTTCTGGTACGGCTTGCCGGCGAGGTTGCGTGCCGGTCCGTTCGGAGTGAGAACTCGCATTCGCAGGGCGACGCGGTCGATGCCGAAGTCGTCGCCGATCGTGCCGTCGACGGCGAGCAGACCGTTGATCGGCAAGGTCGTCTCTTCGTCCTTCGGGTTCAAAATCGTCGCGTCCGGCGGCTGATCGACGAGCACGCGCAGATCGTAGACCGGGGCGTCGGCGTTAGTTTCGCCGTCCGTGGATTGGAAGAGGAGCCGGTACGTGGTGCTCTCGGCGAGCGACAGCTTCACCTGGAGCGTGTCTTTCGCGTCGCCGACCACTTCTCCCGGCACGGGGGCGGGCTGGTTGGCGAGGACGGCGCGGCCGGCCTTCAACTCGCGGTTCGCCTTCGCCCGGATCGTCACCACGGTGCCGCGGTGCGCCTCGATATGCGGGCTGGTCGACGCATCGGGTTTCATTCGCAGGTATTCGGGGTAACGGTAGCCCAAATCGAATTCCGTGAAGGTCGGCTTGGGGCGGACGGTCACGCGGTATTCGGCCGTCTCGGTATCGCCTCCGGCGACCTTGTACCAGAAGCCGTTCTGCACGTGGCGTTCGGCGAGGCGGACGGTCCAACGCCGCGTCGCGTCGGCAGGTTCGAGGGGCACGTCGTCGTAGTTCGTGTCCGCTGCATTGTGGCGCAGTAGCACACGCAGGCGGTCCGGTGCGTCGGCGTCGGGCGTCTTGCCGTTCACGTCGACCGTCACGGTCACGGGCTGCCCGGCGGTGACGGAAATGTCCCCGCCGGCGGGTTCCACGAGCGTCAGTTGTGTACGAGTTGCGATGGCACCGGAGGAGAACGGGTTGATCGCACGGCCGAGGAGCGAGCCGAAGACGACGGGCTTGAAGACCATGAACAGCGCGGCAAAGACGACGACGAGCACGCCGACGGACCAGCCAAGGTAGAGCAGCCGTTTCGATTCGCCCGCCTTGTCAAGGTCGGCGTCCTTGAGCAACTTGGCGGCGCGGGCGGCAACAGCGGCGCGGACCGATTCGTTGATCGGCTTGTCCTGCAAGTCGACCCAGTTCACGATGGAATTCTTCGCTTCGTCGGCGGTGTCTTCGACTTCCTTCGCGGCGTAGAGCGGGTTCACGGTGCGGCGCAGCGGTCGGGCGACGGCGAACCAGCCGAGCGCGCCGACGGTGCCGAGCAGGCCGAGAAAGCCGAGTTGGCGGACCCAGTCGGGGAGTTCGAGCCAGCGGTCGAGGACCATCGCGACGGCGATATAGCCAAGCACGACGACGGCGAGGAGGAAGACGCCGGCGAGGACGTCATGCGTGCGGATGCGCCGGACAACCTTGGCGATCTGTCGGTCGACTTCGGTTTCCAGTTTCGCGCCGGGGTTCGGCTTGGCGGCGATGGCGGGCATGTCGCGGTCTCGCGGGTGTCGGACGATTGAATTATAGTTGATCGGGATTCGCCGGCGGAACCCCGTCCTTGGTCCGGCGTTACGAATTGGTGACGCGATGCGATTGCCCGATGCCGAACCGGTTCGATCCTTACAATAACGCCCGCCGGATCGGCGGAGGGCGCGGCATGCTGGACGGACAGAAACTCGGCCCGTTCCAGATCGAGAAGGAACTGGGCAGCGGCGCGATGGGCACCGTCTATCGCGCCCGTTTCGAGCACGATGGCAAGCCCATCACCGTCGCGCTCAAGGTCGTGGCGCTCGGGTTGTTGGGCAACAAAAGCGCGATGGACCGCTTTCACCGGGAAGCCGCCATCCTCAAGCAACTCAAGCATCCGCACATCGTCCGCCTCATTGCCACGCCCAGCCCGAATAAGCCGTCCAAGACGCCCTTCATCGCGATGGAGTACATCGAGGGGGAATCGCTCGACCACGTGTTGGCGCGGCGGGGCAAGCTCGGTTGGGAAGAGGTCGTCGACTACGCCAAACAGCTCTGCTCCGCGCTCCAATACGCGCACGAAAAGGGAATCATCCATCGCGATCTCAAGCCGTCCAACCTAATGGTGACGACCGACGGCAAGCTGAAGCTCACCGACTTCGGCATCGCGAAGGACACCGACGTGACGGCGCTGACGGGAGCGAACAGCACGATCGGCACGGCGGCGTACATGTCGCCGGAACAATGCCGCGGCGAGAAGGACCTGTCGAACAAGTCGGACCTGTATTCGCTGGGGATCGTGCTGTTCGAACTGCTGACGGGGCGCAAGCCGTTCGTGGCCGAGAACACCGTGGACATGTTCATGAAGCACGTGCAGGAGCCGCCGCCGCGACCCAGCAAGTTCGTTTCCGACATACCCGTCTGGCTGGACAACCTGATCATGTTCCTGCTGGAGAAGGACAAGGCGACGCGGCCGATGGACGCGGCGACTGTGGGCCGGATGCTGTCCGACATCGAATTCAAGATGCAGAACCAGCAGAGTGCCGGGGTGGAACTGGCGAACGCGAAAAAGAAGGATCGGCTGTCGGGCCTGCAGAAGATCGACGACGAGGACCTGGACGCGGCGAGGTCGCTGAAGGCGGGCAAGGCGGGGAAGAAGAAAAAGAAGAAATCGGTGCCGCTGCTGGAGCGACAGTGGGTGCGCGCCGTGCCGGCGGTTGTCGTGGGGATCGGGCTGATCGTGGGGGCGGTCTGGTTTTTTTCGCCGCCGGGCCAGCAGGCGATGGCGGACGCGGTGGCGAAGTCCGCTGACAATGAATCGAAGATCGCGGCCGCGGAGGCGTACCTCGCAAAGTACGCCAGCCAGGCGGACGAAATCACCGCGACCGTAAAAAAGACACTCCGCGAGACGCGCGGCAAAAAGATCGAAGCTCTGTTGGACAAGCGATACTTTTCGAGCCTTTTCGACAAATCGAAACCGCCGGACAACACCGATGAACCGACCTACCTCGCCGCGATGAGCGCACTGGATGCGGAACAATCCGGCGATCTCGCCATCGCACAAAAACAGTGGGTCGGAATCAAAGGTCGCGAAACCGAAATCCGGGACGTCCACGGCGAAGGCTGGGGCTGGCTGGCCGATGAACGGCTCAAATTACACCGCGACGTGGATGACAGAATCAAGAAAATGCGAGAAGAATTGAAGGACATGGAGATTAACGAGAAGCCCTGGAAATTCGATCCGACCGAGCCGGAATCGATCGCGAAGCTGGCGATTCGGCTCGGCTCCTCCGGCGGAGTGCCGTTGCTGTCGGACGACCCGGACCGAAATCGTTTGAAGCATGTCGTCGACCTGCCCAAGGCACGCCGGCTGTTCGCGGAGATCGTGAAGCTCACCGAAAAGAAAGCCGACCAGCGCGGCTGGTTCCTGCTCGGCATCCGCGAACGCGGCGCGAAGTTCGACCCGAAAGCCGACGATGGCAAGGCACGGATCGAACTCGTCCGCAAGCAACTCGACGCGATCCGCACCGAGTGGGATCGCGTGAAAGAATCGTCCGACGCCGGCGCCGAGAAACGCGATATCCGAAACCGGCTGCGCGAATTGATCGATGGCTACGGCGACGAAAGCGACGCGGCGATCAAGAAATCTATCGACGAATCGAAAGCCCTGCTGTCCGAAGTCAAATAGACGGATTCGCAATCCCACGGATGATCATGAACGACTTGCCCCGCATCGACCGACCGAAATCCCATGCTGCTCACGAACGTGCGAAGCGCGTCATTCCAGGCGGTGTGAACAGCCCGGCCCGCGCATTCGGTGGTGTCGGCGGCACGCCGATCACGATCCACCGCGCCGAGGGGCCATACCTCTACGATGTCGACGGAAACCGGTACCTCGATTTCATCGGCTCTTGGGGGCCGATGATCCTCGGTCACGGCCACCCCGCCGTGCTGGATGCGACGATCGCCGCGATGAAGGACGGCTCCAGCTTTGGCGCGCCGTGCGAGAAGGAGACGGAACTCGCCGAACTGGTGATCGACGCGATGCCGTCGGTCGAAATGGTGCGCTTCGTTTCCAGCGGCACCGAGGCGACCATGAGCGCGATCCGCCTCGCGCGTGGCTACACGGGGCGCGATCTCATCGTCAAGTTCGCCGGCTGCTACCACGGGCACGTCGATTCGCTGCTGGTCGCCGCCGGTTCGAGTGCGCTCACGCTCGGCGTGCCGAACAGCCCTGGCATCCCGAAAGGCTGCACGCAGGATACGCTCATCCTGCAGTACAACGACGCGGCACAACTCGCCGAAGTCTTCTCCGCAAAAGGGGACGCCATCGCCGGCGTCATCCTCGAACCGGTCGTCGGCAACATGGGCCTCATTCCGCCGAGCGAGGAGTTCCGCAAGGAACTCCGCCGGCTCACGGCGAAGCACGGCACGCTGCTGATCTACGACGAAGTCATGACCGGCTTCCGCCTCGCCTACGGCGGAGCGCAGGAACTGTTTGGGGACACGCCGGACCTCACCTGTCTCGGCAAGATCATCGGCGGCGGCTATCCCGTGGGTGCGTATGGTGGCCGGCGGGACATACTGCAAAAGGTCATGCCCGCCGGTCCGGTCTTCCAGGCCGGCACGCTGTCGGGAAATCCCGTGGCGATGGCGGCCGGCATCGCCACGCTCAAGGAACTGAAGACGAATCCGCCGTACGCCCGGCTCGATGCCCAGAGCCGACGGATCGGCGAAGGACTACTTGCCGCGGCGCGCGATTCCGGCCACGCCGCGCGCTTCCAGCGAATCGGCAGCATGTGGACGCTCTTCTTCGCGGCCGCGCCGATTACCGATTACGCATCGGCGGTGGCCAGCGACAAGGCGAAGTTCGCCCGGTTCTTTTGGGCGATGATGGATCGCGGCGTGTACCTGCCGTGCAGCCAGTTCGAGGCGGCCTTCACCTGCGGCGCCATGACGGACGCCCACATCGACGAAACGATCGCCGCTGCCCGCGATGCGCTGGCGTCACTCATCCCGTAAAGGATTGCCAATGCCGAACTCCAAACCGCGGATCGCGCTGGTCGTCGTCGGCGTGCTCGGCGTCGCGCTCGCCGGCGGCTACTTGCTAATGAAACGCTTCCCGAATGCGTTCGACCGCGAGTCGGCCGACGCGGCCCAGATCGAGAAGTTGAAGGCGGCCAAACTGACCGAGACTGTGGCGAAGCCTGAGAGCGGCTGGCCTCAGTGGCGCGGGCCGAACCGCGACGGCCGCGCGCCCGCCGGACCGTTCCGCTCGAACTGGAACGAGAAGCCCCTCCGCGAACTCTGGAGCGTGCCCTGCAAAGGCGGCTACGCCTCCTCCACCGTTGTCGGCGGCAAGCTCTACACCCTCGAATACGACGGCGCGAGCAAGACCGAACGCCTGATCTGCTTGAACGCGAACGACGGCGCCCCGCTCTGGGAGTCCGCGTCGCTGGCCGACTACGCCGCCATCACCGGCGGGTACGCCGCCGGGCCGCGCTCCAGCCCCACCATCCACGATGGCCGCGTCTACTGGGTCGGCGCCACCGGCCAGTTCGCCTGCGCCGACGCCCATTCCAAAAAGGAACACTGGCGGCACGACCTCGTACAGGAATTCCAGGCACCGATTCCGCGATGGGGCGTCGCATGTTCGCCGCTCATCGAAGGTGATCTCGTCATCGTCCAGCCCGGTGGACGCAGTGGCAGCGTCGCCGCCTACGACCGCCTTTCCGGTGAAAAGGTCTGGGCCTCAGGGTCCAACCCCAGCGGCTATAGTTCCCCGGTCGCGGCGACGATGGCAGGCGAGCGAGTCGTGCTCGCCATGACCGGCAATGCCCTCCTCGGCCTCCGCGCCGTCGACGGCAAGGAACTCTTCCAGCACCCCTGGGTTACGCAGTTCGATGGCAACATCGCCACGCCCATCGCCGTCGACGACTACGTCTTCATCTCCTCCGGCTACGGCAAAGGCTGTGCGCTCCTGCACATCGAGAAGGAAGGAGAACGGTTCCGCGTCAAGGTCGTCTACTTCCGCCCCGGCAAGCTCATGCGCAACCACCACTCCTCGTGCGTCCACAAGGACGGCTTCCTCTACGGCTTCGACAACGAAACGCTCCGCTGCGTCGACCTGCGCTTGGGCGAGGAAGTCTGGGCCGCCGGACGCGGACCCGGCAAGGGCAGCGTCATCCTCGTCGACAAACACCTCGTGGGCATGACCGAAACCGGCACGCTCTTTCTCGCCGAGGCGAACCCGGACGAGTTCAAGCTGATCGACAAGAAGGACGGCGTGCTGAAGGGAAACGATTGCTGGGCCGCGCCGGTCGTCGTGGACGGAAAACTGTACCTGCGGGACAATTCGCGGATCGTCTGCTTCGACGTGGCAGAATGAATCACGCGAGGGGCAACTCGGTCGTCGCCTTCGACAACCGGTCGTGCCACTCGCGGACCATCGCCGCGGCCGGGTGAACGCTTCCGGTGCCCAACTCCTCTTCGAACCGGCACGAGGCGAACCCCTTCGCCAGTTCCTCGTACCGCGTCACCCAAGCGGCCCGTACGGGCAGCCATTCGGGATTCACCGGCCACACGCCCGGCCGCGGGCGGAATCGCTCCTCCATCCCCATCCGCCACGGCTTGGGGCTGACGCGGGCGCGGAAGCAGTTCTGGTTGTGGCACATGATCGCATAGACCGGATCGACGCGCAACTCGCGGAACGCTTCCGCCACTTCCTGAGATCGCGGCTCGAACGTCCGGTGCATCGCCAATAGGCGGAATCCGTTCGGCGTGCGATACACGCGCAGCCGCCACTCGGGGCGCGAATCGAGGAATGCCGCGATACGTTCGCGGACCTTTGGTTCCTGTCGGCGGACCGATCGATTCAGACCGCGACGGATCAACTCCAACGCCAGAAAGTTGAACGCGAGAACCCCCGCCGAGATTCCGGCGACGAGCCAGTATTGGTTCACGAGTCCGTAGATGATGCCGCCCATCGCCGCGAACAGCACGAGAGTCGCGAGGCAGGGCAGAACTGGGTGCGGTTCGGGGTAGTCGATGTCGAGGAACAGCACGTTTGGCGTATTGAGGCACTGGGCGCCGTAGCCGTTGCGGGTAAGCACCGCGTCTCCATTCCGGTCGAGGATCTCCTCGCGGATCGGCAACCCCTCGGCGCCGTTGTACGCGACTTTCAATTCACGACGGGAGCGCAGAGTGCCGGCGCGGTGTTGCTCCAGCGCTTCGCGCAGACGTTCCTCGGCATGCGCCTGCGCCGCCTCCGGGCTGTCGTCGGACCAGCCGAACCGCCGGAGCGTGACCTGCTTCCCGCCGACGCGCTCACGATGCCTCGCCTCGGCCCAGTATTGCGGAACGATCATGTGGGCAATTTATCCAAGCAAAACGAGTGGAATAGCGATGCTAAACGAAAGGGCGATGGCGATGTGACCCATGACGCGTTCCCACCGTTTCATTTGATCACCAAGTGTGAGAATAAAGCCGAGGAGGATTATCGCTACGAACCACGTTGGCAGGGCGATGAACGGCATAGCCATGAGGATCATGTCAGCACCGGGTTCCGGTGATAACGAACGGGCGATCATCGCGAATATGAGTCCAAGGCCGACTATGTCGATGAACATAAGACACCAGAAGTTCAGCCGGATCATGGGAGTTACCTTGGTTGAGGTTCGTCCGGCATTTCGAGTGCGGGAAAACGAATCCACCGCTCGTCGGGGACACCGAGCGGCGCGACGATCCGAAGGAACTCCACGCGGTTCACTCGATAACGGCCGGGCCGATGGCGGAACTCGACCGATCCGTCATCGTGGGCCGGTACCAGGTTCAAGACTTCGGTCGAACCGTCGGGACGGCGAAACTCCAATTTGCCGATATATCCGCACCGGCACACCACGACCGATTTGCCGGTACGAAGCAATTTCGTCAGTTCGGTGACAAGGGCCGGGTCGGAGGACGAAGCGGATACGGCTGGGAAGAATTCGATCTTGCCCGGAAACTCGACATGGACCGACGTGAACCCCGCCTGCGTAAAGTCCGGCGGCGACGGCAATCCCGAGTAAGTCCAATATCCGATCACAGTCGCAATTGCGATGGCGAGGACGTGCCAGAATCGGATTTTGGCGTGCATCGGATTCGTCTCGGTCGGCACGCATCAGCATATCAGTTGACCATCGGTTTCTTCGCCACCAGATAGCCGAACATCAAGAGGTTGTCCGTCGCGCAGTACATGTCCTTCTGCACCAGCGACGCCTGGAAGTGCCAGAGGAGTTCCGCCGGTACGAGGCCGACGATCCGGGCGAGATAGACGAACGGATAGAGGAACGCGTGCCGCCGCCAGATGACGCGGGCGCTCGGTGCGGTTCGGGAATTCATGTCGCCGATCTCGGCGACGTCGAGGCCGGCCTCCTTCGCGAGCGAAACGTAGCGGTCGAACCGTTCGAGGCTCACGCTCGGCCAGCCGCGCATCACGCGTTCAAATTGCTTGTTCTCCGGACCCGGGCGGACGTCGCGCTTCTGGAAGACGTCGAGCGAGACGTAGCAGCCGCCCGGCTTCAGCACACGATGCGTCTCGCGGAGGAGCGCGGCCTTGTCGTCGGCATGGTTCGAGGTCTCCTGCGTGAACGCCTTGGTGAAGGTCGCGTCGTGAAACGTCATCGCCGTGAAATCCATCAGCTCGAACCGCACGAGGTGCCGGACGCCGCTGGTGGCCGCGTACGCGGCGGCTTGCTCCAGTTGGACGCGCGAGACGGTGATCCCGGTCACCCGGCAGCCGAAGGTCTTCGCGAGAAACACGGACGTCCCGCCGACGCCGCACCCCATATCGAGCACGTGATCCGCGGCGTCAACCGCCAGCTTCTCGGCCACGAAGCGGTCGCCGTTGACGATCGCCTCGGCGAGCGAGCGCGTGTCGTCCCACCAGAGGCCGTAGTGCAGCGACCGCGTCCCCCCAGCCGACCAGCCGAGGTTGTAGAGCCATTGGACCTTGTCGTAGTAGCGGGCGACGGCGGACGTGTTGTCGTTCACGGGCAATCACCCCTGAGTCGAACGGCAGTTCCGTCGCTTGTGGACCGGAATACTCGGCTGGATCATAACCGGAGCGAAGTGGATCGCAAGAAATTTCGAGTTCGGTTCGAGTGCCCGACTACCGAGGTCGTTGCTCTCACTTCTTGCGGTTAATGTCGAACAGGCCGAAGATTTCGTCTTCGGACAGGCCCACCGAGACGGGTTTGTCGGCCTGGCCGATGAGGTCGTTGAAGATCTGCCGTTTTGCGTCCAGCACCTTCGCGATGCGCTCCTCGATCGTGTTCGCCGTCAGGAAGCGCGTCACCGTGACGGGGTGTCTCTGGCCGACGCGGTGGGCGCGGTTGATCGCCTGGTCCTCGATGGCGGGGTTCCACCAGCGGTCGAACAGGAAGACGTAGTTCGTAAACTGCAGATTCAGGCCGACGCTGCCCGTGCCGTAGCTCATCAGGATGACATGCGCGTCCGGGTCGGCCTTGAAGCGGTCGAGGATTGGCGTGCGTTCGTTCTGGGGTATGCGGCCGTGGTACTGCAGCGGACCGTAGGGCCGCAGGGCGTCCGCGATGGTGAGCAGCGGCTCGACCCACTGCGAGAAGACGATCGCCTTGCGGCCGTTCTCGGCCACTTCCTCCATGTCGTGCACGAGTTGTTCAAGTTTCGCGCTCTCGCCGGTGCGCGGGTCGAAGTTGCAGATCTGCTTCAGGCGCATCACGAGCTGGAAGACGTGTTGCACCGTCAGCGTGTCGCCCAGCTCGTTCAAGTGGATGACGCCTTCCTGCTCGGCGAGGTCGTAGGCGGCGCGCTGGGCGGGCGTGAGGTCCACCTCCACGTCCTTGATCATCTTCGGCGGCATGTCCGACTGCACGTCGTCCTTCGTGCGCCGCAGGATCGTGCCGCTGGTCAGCGAGGGAATCTGCTTGGCGGGGCAGTCGGGCGGGAGACGACCCGGATCGATGAACGAGAAGAGATTTACCAGGTCGTCCGGGTGGTTCTCGATCGGCGTGCCGGTCATCGCCCAGCTTCGGGACCGCTTGATCGAGCAAACGACGTTGGCGGTCTTCGATCCCTTGTTCTTGATGCGTTGCGCTTCGTCCAGCACGACGAGGTCGAACGCGACGCCGGGTTCGATCAGGACGTCGGTGTCGCGGGTCAGCGTCTCGTAGTTGATGATCTTGAGCGGGCAGTTGGAGACGGTCCAGATGCGGCGGCGGTCGGCGGTGTCTCCGGAGATGACTTCGAACGGCACGTCCGGCGCCCACATCTTGAGTTCGCGGCACCAGTTGTGGATGAGCGGTTTGGGCGCGACGACGAGCGCCTTACCCATCATCCCCTGATGGAAGAGAAGGCGGATGGCGAGGATGGCCTGCGCGGTCTTGCCGAGGCCCATCTCGTCGGCGAGCAGGGCGGAATGCCGGGGCATGAGGAAGGCGATGCCTTCGAGCTGATACGGGAACGGCTCGAAGGGGACTTGCAGTTGTCGGCCGTCGAAGAGACCGTCGAGCGGCGGTTGGAGCAGGTAGAGGAGGCGGTCCTTGATGAGGACATGGTCGGTGGTCGGCCGGGCGCGGACGCGCTTGGCGTCGTCGTCGGCCTTCCGGAGGTCGACGACGCGGCGCGCGGGCGTACTCGCTTCGTGTTGTGGCTTCGGCACGGTCGTCGGTTCGAACGCCGGGGCCGGAAACTTCCAGCCGTCGGTCTGCACCGCGAGGTCCAGTTTGCCGATGGGTCGTACCCACGGCACGTGCGAGAGCAGCCGGGCCTCCTTCACGTTCGCGGCGATCTGCTCGCTGAACTTCGGAACAGGCAGCACGTCGGGCGTGAGGTCGAGGTTGACCGGGAACGTCTGGAACGACTCGCCGCCGTCGAGCGTCGGCCGCGCGAGCGATCGCAGCGTCAGCAGGCCCGGTCCGTCAGGCGGCACGATTCGTCACCCCCATCTTGCGGGCCTCGATAATGGCTTCGCGGACGCGCGTGAACGGCTCGGATAACTCGACGGCGGCGTCGATGGCGTCGAGTAGTTGCTCGATGCGAGGACCGTCGTCGGAGAACCGGACCGGGTAGAGGATGGGCTGTTTGGAACGATCGTGCCGGATGGCGAGCGTTTCCGGGTGCGTCTTCGCGTCGGCCGCGATCGCGATGACTGGGATGTCGATGCGGGCGCGCAGCGGCAGCAGCGCCGGCGAATCAACCACGACGAGCGCTGGCTGCGTCGCGGTCTTCTCGATCAGCGTTTTGCCGATCAGGTCCGCGAGGACGTACTCCCGCAGCGTTGCGCCGTAGAGGATCTCCTGCACGCGGTTCGGCTGCACACAGGAGGTCAATCGAAATTCGAGCGGTCGGCCCCAGGCGTTGGTCACCAGGTAACCGCCCAAGTGTCCGGTCCCTTCGGCGATTGCGGTTAAAAATCCAAGATTCAAAGAAATTGGCGTCGGGCGATCAATCACGGCTGGCAGTCCCCCCTGTCGGCCATTCATGGTGCGTATTGGCCGCTTATCGACGGAGACGTGCGAAAACCTTCAGCAGCCGATGGTGCAAGTTCGGAGGTAATCTTCATAATCGGAGGGGGACTGTCACGATCAACGCATCTTGACAGTAAGCGGGGCGATGGTAAATTATCTTTATCAAGATAGTCGTGTAATTGGTGCGATATTGTCGGCGGCGTCTGCCGATAATACCAAGAGTTCAGGAGCGGCCGTGCGGAGCGAGTGCGCCGTCGCGGCGATCCATTGCTAAGGATGACGAACACCGATGTCGAACGATGCCGCGCCGAAGCCGTCGCCCGTAGAGGGAATCAAAACCGCCAGTCGGTTCTTGCGGGGAACGCTCGCGGAAGAACTGGCGTCGGACGCCGACCACTTCGGAGAAGAGAGCAAGCAGCTCTTGAAGTTCCACGGCAGCTATCAGCAAGAGGACCGGGACGCCCGCAAAAAGCGAGATAAGCCGGCGGGGAAGGCGTACATGTTCATGATTCGCCTCAAACTGCCCGGCGGGAAACTGACGCCGGCGCAGTACCTGGCAATGGACGACATCTGTGGGAAGTACGCCAACGGTACACTGCGACTCACGACTCGGCAATCGATCCAATTCCACGGCATCCTGAAGGGCGGTCTGAAAGCATCCATCGCGGCGATGAACGACGCGTTCGTGAGCACGCTCGGCGCCTGCGGCGACGTGAACCGGAACGTGATCGCCTGCCCGGCCTCGACCGGCGATCCGGTGCGTGTGCAGATGCAGGAACTGGCTGATAAAGTGGCGGCGCACCTCGCCCCACGCGCCGGAGCCGGGGCGTACCACGAGATCTGGCTCAACGGCGAGAAGCAGGAGACGTTCGCCGCGCCCGAAGTGGCCGAGCCGATCTACGGGGACATCTACCTGCCGCGGAAGTTCAAGACCGGCTTCGCCCTGCCGCATGATAACTGCACCGATATCCTCGCGCAGTGCCTCGGCTTCCTTGCGATTAGCGAGAAGAACCAGCCGGTCGGTTACAACCTGTACGTTGGCGGCGGGCAGGGCAACACAAACAGCAAGCCGGACACTTACCCATTGCTTGCCCAACCGGTGTGCTTCCTCGAACCCGATGAAGTAGTTCCCGCCGCGGAAGCCGTCGTGCGGCTCTACAAAGATCACGGCAATCGCTCGGACCGCAAGCGGGCACGCTTGAAGTACGTCATGAAGGATTGGGGCGTCGAGAAGTTCCGCGAGGTCTTTTCCCGGGACTACTTCAAAAAGCCCCTACGCCCGCTTGTCGATGCGCCGATCACCGGCCTCGACCTGCACCTCGGCTGGCACAAACAGGCGAACGGCAAATTCTTCCTCGGCCTCTCCGTCGAGAACGGCCGCATCAAGGACGAAGGCAGCTACCGCCTCCGCAGCGGCCTCCGCGCCATCGTGTCGAAATTCGATTGCATCGTCCGCATCAGCACCCAGCAGGATATCCTGCTCGGCGAGATTGACGGCGCGAACAAGGCCGCGATCGACTCGTTGCTCAACGAGTATGGCATCCCGAAGCCGGAGAATCTTTCGATGCTCCAGAAGTGGAGCATGGCATGCCCGGCGATCCCGACCTGCGGCCTCGCCATCAGCGAGAGCGAACGCTCCCTGCCCGGCCTCGTGGACCAGATAGAGCCGATGCTCGCGGAACTCGGTCTTGCCGGCGAGCCGATCAGCGTGCGCATGACCGGCTGCCCCAACGGCTGTGCCCGACCGTTCCAGAGCGAGATCGGTTTGGTCGGACGGTCCGGTTCGAAGTACACGCTCTACATCGGTGGCGACAGCTACGGCCGGCGGATGAACTTCGAAGTGCAGGACAGCGTGCCGATCGAGCAGTTGCCGGGGAAGCTGAACAACGTCTTCAAGGCCTTCAAGGCCGAGCGCCAGGGTGCGGAACTGTTCGGCGACTACTGCCACCGCGTCGGACTGAACCGGCTACAGGAACTGATCGGCCCGGTGGTGAAGTAGAGTTGGCAAGCCCGCGCACGGTGGTGCGCGGGCATGGTTCGAGCCTATGCATCCGACCGATCCCCGAACGCAGATCAAACACCGCCTCGACTCGCTCGTTGCGGCGGGGGTCGAGTTTCTTCCCGCATCCTCGCCCGTCGCGATCCGAAGCGAAGCGCCACCGGAACAGATTCCACGACCGGCTTTGTCGCCTCTCGTGCCCGCGCCTCCGACGTCGTCCCCGTCCGTCGATACCCGGAAAGCGCTGGCGGTGCTTGCGAACGAAGTGGCCAACTGCAATAGGTGCCCCGAACTCTTTTCGACGCGTACGCAGACGGTCTTCGGTGTTGGGAATCCCACACCTGAAATCGTTTTCGTCGGCGAAGCCCCTGGCGGTGACGAAGACCGACAGGGCGAGCCGTTCGTCGGCAAGGCCGGGCAACTACTGAACCGCATCATCGAAAAGGCCGGATTGATGCGGGACGAGATCTACATCTGCAATGTCCTCAAGTGCCGGCCGCCGAACAATCGCAAACCGCACGTGGACGAATGCCGGAACTGCCGGCCGTTTCTCGATCGACAACTCGCCCTGCTGGCGCCGAAGGTGATCCTCTGCCTTGGCGGCGTCGCGGCGAACAACCTTCTCGCCAATACGACGGGCATCACGAAACTGCGGGGCCATCTCTACGACTACAACGGCGTCCCGCTCGTCTGCACGTACCACCCGTCCTACTTGCTTCGCGCCGAAGGTACGCCGGACGAGCGTAAACTGAAGTTCGAATGCTGGGACGACGTGAAGCTCATGTTGAAGCAGATCGGCCGGTCCGTTCCGGGCTGATGCCGTTCACATCGCCTGCCCGACCTCGCCGACGCGGATGAAGGCGCGTGTGGAACACATCGGGCAGGTCGCGATGGCGGGATCGAGCATCTGGCGGATCCGATCCGGCATCGCCGCGCCGGCGGATCGACCGGCCGCGGGCATCAGCCGCTCGGCGCGGAATTTCATCCAGCTCCGCAACAACCGTACGGAACGCTCGGTCAGCTTGTCCTCGACGGCGATCCGGTGCGGTCCGAAAACAAGGATCGCGTTCCCCTTCTTGCCCGCCTCGATCCGGACCGGCGCATCCGGGTCTGCCACGGTGGAATCGCCGACGGTCACGCCTCGCCGGCCGATGAGAACGTCGCCCAGTTCGGCGACCTCCGCGACGAGCAGCGTGTCGGGATAGGCGAGCAGCGTCTTCGCGCCGCCCTTCCGCGTCAGGTCGAAGACGGACTGCGCCGGACCAATGGCGTTTTCCCAAGGTCGGGTATTCCGCAGCCGCCAGAGTTCCTGGAGCAGGTCCAGCCAGTCGGCGTTTCCGGCGAGCAGTCGTCCGAAGTTGGGGCACCAATTCCCCAGGTGGGCGAGTCCGGCCGATGTCAGTCCGGCGTCGTAGGCGGCGGCCGGCAGAAGTATCCGCAGTCGGGCCGCATCCCGTTCTGTGAGGTGGTCTCCTTCAAGCAGGATCTCGGCGACGGTCTCGGCGTAGGCCGGCGCGACCTCGCCACGCAGGAAAGGCTCGAACACATCGAGGAGTTGATTCATCCACTCCTTCCCGATGCGTGAGGAATCGTTGGCCTGGAGCAGCCGTGCCGCGGCGAACAGTTGCGTCTGGGCCACGCCTTTCTCGGCCAGCACGGCGGCGTGTTCAACGAGTTCCCACAATGGTTTCGAACGGGTATCGGGTTCGCCGAGTCCGTAGCTGGAGCGGCAGAGCCGGGAGAGGAAGCGGATCGCGCGCGGTGATCGGCCGATGCCGGGCACCAGTTCCGTCCATGCGGCCGCGAGTGCCCGTACGTCCGGCTTCGGCACGCGACGTTCCCGGAAGAGCAGCCCCGCGTAGGCCCCGATCGCCGTAAGCGAGACTCCGACCGTCGGCAGCAAGGGTTTCGTTGGCAGCGCCGCGGCGAGGAGCAACGCGCCGCCGGCCAGTCCGGCGCCCACCTTGGCCGCGAATTCCCGCGAGTTCGACCGGTCGTTCGGATCGGGCAGCCGGTCGACCGAACCGTCGGGAAACGCGATCACAATCTTACGTTTGATCGCTTCGACCGCGTAACCCTCGCCGACGAGCCGGCCGCTGGCCAGGACGAGCGGTGCGGGTGCCCGAGGAATTCCCGGCGGCAGAGCGACATAGCAGGTCGGACAGAGGCCGCAGGAATCCTCCCCGGCCGCCTTCGCCAACGAGGCGGGGTCGGCCGCAGCCGTACCGAGCCGCGTGAGGATCGCCTGGTGAATCTGCTTCGGCTCGACGCCTTCGTACATCTGCTCGGTGACGGCGTACACGCGATCGAGCGAGTCGGTTTCGCGGGATTCGCCGTAGGCCGCGACGGCCTGCTCGACAATCGGCCCCGGTTCCCGGGCGCCGCCACGTTCGTACACCAGCCGGTGTTTGTTCCACAAGTGGCGGATCAGCGCCGCACGCGAGAGCCTCGCCGTGCACTTCGGACAGCGCAGCCGCGTCGATCGGTCCGCTTCCGCGACGATGCGATCGAGCGTTTCGGACTTCTCGACGCGGGACTGGAGTTGGATGAGCCGTTCGAGTGTGCGCGTCTTGCCGAGTCCGGCGGTGAGGGCGCGGACGATCGGGCCGATCGATTCCGGCCGATCGGGCAGGGTGCCGATGAGCCGGCCGGCTACTGCGACGCGCAGGTGCGGGCCGACATCGCGAGCCTGGAGCAACGGGGCCGCCAGCAGGAGCAAGCCGGAAGGAATCGGCGCGGGCATTCGCTCGACAAAGAGGAGCGCCAGTCGGTGCCCGCCGGGCGCGGCCGCAAGCCGGTTGAATACGCCAAGCACGTCGCGAGAGAGATGGAATTCCTTAGCAAGTTCCGCCACGAGCTTCGACTGGGTGACACGATCCTTCGCCGCGAGAACCGCGCGCACCGCCTCGACGGGCGGGCGCTCGGCGCTGGGCGACGTTCCGGTCGGGGGCATGGGGAAAGCTCGATCGATTTTGGCTTCGTCGGGGCGGTCGTTTCCGATTACAGTATCTTGAAGCCGATGCTCCCGGCCACGCGATTCCCCGGAGGATCCTCCCGTGAAATTCCGCTTCGCCTTCGTCCTCGTCGCCGGCATCGCCATGTCGGCAACGGCACAGGATGACAAAGCCTCCGGTCAGAAGTCGGCCGTGACCGCGAGCCTCAACAAGGCCGGTCTGAAGAAACTCGCCACCGCGGAAACGAAGAACCTGCAGGTGATCTCCTCGCTCTCCGAATCGCGGGCGAAGGCCATCGCCGAATCGGCCCAGAAGACGTTCGTCCAGGCCCATAAGGCGCTCAAGCTCGACGAGATGCTTTGGCCCGGAAAGCTCACGATCGTCGTCGTCGGCGACCCGCGAGAATTCACTTCGTACGTGCGAGTCGTGACCCAATCCCGGCCCGACCCAAAGGACTGGTTCACGATCAACGTCCGCGGCGATGTTCCGTCCGCGGCGATCTTCGTCGAGGCTGGCGAGAAGACGAAGGACTCGGAACTGAGCGGTCCCGTTTCGATGATCGTCGCCGCGGCGTTGCTCAATAAGAAAGCCGGCACCAGTCCGACGACCGGCTCACTGCCCGAATGGGTACAACTCGGATTTGGCAAGCTGATGCATGTGAAGACCGTGGGCGGTGCGGCACTGGCCGATTATCGGACGAAAGCCAAGGCGGCCGTCGTCGGTACGAAGTCCAAGCCCGCCCCATCCCGTCTCGAACATGTCACGGGTGGCGTGAAGTCGAAGGACTTCGAGATCCTCGCGGCCAGCGTGGTCGAATACATGATGTACGGAATCGAAGGGGACAAGTTCTTTGCCTTCGCCGCCGGCTTCAAACCCAATGAAATGGTCGCCGAGCCGACGGTCGAGAGCGCCTTCATGGGCGTCGAATGGAAGATGGCTGAATTTGAAATCGGCTGGAAAGTCTGGCATTCGAAGCAGAAGTGAGTATGCCCGCCCCGATCGTTCTCGTCAATGCCGTTGGTCTGACGCCGCGCCTGCTCGAATTCGCCCCGCGATTGAAAGCGGTGGCGGAGTCTGGCTGGTGCGCGAACATGCCGGAGGTGCTGCCGGCCGTCACCTGCACGGCGCAGGCGACGATCCTGACGGGGCAACCACCGAGCATCCACGGCGTCGTCGCCAACGGCTGGCTCTTCCGCGATACGAACGAAGTCCGCTTCTGGCAGCAATCGAACCGGCTGATGCAGGCCGAGCCGCTCTACGCGACGGCGAAGAAGCGGGCGGCCGAACGCGGACGGGAGTTCGAAGCCGCGAAGTTGTTCTGGTGGTTCAACCAGGGCGCCGGTGTCGCGTTCAGCGTGACGCCGAAGCCGTGGTACGGCGTCGACGGCAACAAGGCGTTCGGTATTTCCAGTTCACCAAAAACCATCGCAACGGAATTGGAAAAGAAGCTAGGACGGTTCCCGTTCCCGAGTTTCTGGGGCCCGACGGCGGGGCGTGCCTGCACGACGTGGATCGCGACGGCCGCCGCGAGTCTCGTCTCTGACAAGACGCCGGAGCTGACGCTCGTCTACCTGCCGCACCTGGACTACGAGCCGCAGCGTCACGGCCCGTCCGGCTGCGACATGCCGAAGTTCGTGAAGCAACTCGACGACGATTGCGCTCCGCTGCTCGATGCCGCAAAGGCCGCCGGTGCGAAGGTCTGGATCGTCAGCGAGTACGGCCACTGCGACGTGGATACGCCGGTGCTGCCGAACCGTGTTCTGCGAGCGGCGGGATTGCTGGAAGTACGACCCGGTCCGTTCGGCGAACAACTCGATCTCTACGACAGCCGGGCGTTCGCCGTCGTCGATCATAAGCTGGCGCACGTCTACGTGAAGGACGCCGCTGACATACCGAAGGTCCGCGAACTGCTGGCGACGCTGCCCGGCGTCGATCGCGTGCTCGTCGGCGAGGAGCGGGCCGCGATCGGCCTCGACCACGAACGCTCCGGCGAATTGATTTTGCTATCGAAGCCGAACGCCTGGTTCGCGTATCCGTTCTGGCTGGACGACGCCGTCGCGCCCGATTACGCGCGGGCCGTGGCGATCCACCACAAGCCCGGCTTCGACCCGTGCGAACTGTTCTGGAACCCGAAACTCCTCGCGCCGAAGCTGCGGGCCGCCCGTCGATTGATTCAGAAGAAGCTCGGCTTCCGCACGATCTTCGACGTGGTGCCGCTCGACCCAGCCATCGTCCGGGGCAGCCACGGCCTGCCCGCCGCCGACCCGCTCGACCGCCCGATCCTCGTCGGACACGGCCCGAACCCCGGCGCGTCGGTGCCTATGACGGATGTGAGGGATTTGATTTTGAACGCACTGGATTTGGGCGGGTGATTGATGGCCCGCTGATGACGCGGACCTTCGGACGCTGATGGAAGATGATGAAAACCAATGATGAATGGTTCTATCAGGATTTCATCTGCGTCCGAAGGTCCGCGTCATCAGCGGGCCATTCTTAGATTAACTTCCGCAACTCCTTCACGTACCGCGGCACCGCGACCTTCGCGTCCTCGGCGGCCTCGTATTCGAGCGCGGCGTAGCCGTGGAAGTTCGCGTCCTTCAGGATCTTCACGTACCGCCCCAGGTCCGCCTCGGCCTTCTTGCCGCCGGCGGGCGCGACCTCCGTCTTGATCTGGCAGACCACGCCGTAGGGCGCGATCGTCGCCACGTCGGCGTAGGGGTCCGACGTGTGGAAGTTGCCGGTGTCGATGTTCACGCCGAGGTGCGGGCTCTTGATCGGCTTCACGAGCGCGAGAAGCTGTTCCGGCGTCGCGGTGATGCCGCCGTGGTTCTCGAGCGCGAGCAGCACGCCGTGTTTCGCCGCAACTTCGAGGCACTCCTCCATCGCCGCGATCACGCGGGCCTGCGCCATCGCGAGCGTCTCGCCCTTCTCGAGGTTCCCCGCGAAGATGCGGACGGTCTTCGCCCCGAGCTTCGCCGCCCGCGCCGTCCAGTCCTTCACGAGGTCGATCTGCACCTTCCGTTTCTTGTCGTCCTTCACGCAGAAGTTGTTCCCGACCGGCACGTCGGAAATCGCGAGCTTCTTCTTCTCGGCGTGCGCCCGCACCTTTTCGATGTACGCGTCCGTCGTCTCGGCGAA
This sequence comes from Gemmataceae bacterium, assembly GCA_022842245.1. Lineage (GTDB taxonomy): Bacteria > Planctomycetota > Planctomycetia > Gemmatales > Gemmataceae > Limnoglobus. Next base: position 29,395 of record JALHPZ010000013.1, on the reverse strand, counting down.
GTAGTACGACGTGAGTTCGACGGCATCGAGCGGCAGCTCGGCGGCGAGGTCGATGAAGTCGAAGAGCGTCATCGTCGGCTTCTTGAGGTCGAGCCACTGTCGGTACGAATAGGCCGCGAGGCTGAGCTTGATGTCGGGCTTCTCGGACGGCCGCTTGATCGGATCGATGGCCGAAGCGAACGGCGAAGCCGCGAGCACGGCCCCGGCGGCGAGGAAGGTACGGCGGGAAAATGTCATGAGTCTGCTCCTGTTATGGTTATTTAGCCAGCAACTGCCTTAGCACGTACGGCAGGATGCCGCCGTGTTGGTAGTACAGCACCTCCTGCGGCGTATCGACGCGCAGCTGCGCCTCGAAGGTCTTCGCGCCCGCCTTCACGGTCACGAACACCTTGCCGGTACCCACCTTCTTCAACGCGTCCTGGATGCCCGGCAGTTCGTAGACCTCCTCGCCGGTCAGGCCGAGTGTCGCCACGCTCTCGCCGGCCTTGAATTGCAGCGGTAGCACGCCCATGCCGACGAGGTTGCTGCGATGGATGCGCTCGAAGCTCTCGACGATCACGGCCTTGACGCCGAGCAGGTTCGTGCCCTTCGCGGCCCAGTCGCGGCTCGAGCCGCTGCCGTATTCCTTGCCGCCGAGGATCACGAGCGGCGTGCCGGCCTGCTGGTACTTCATGCTTGCGTCGAAGATGCTCATCGTCTCGCCGGTCGGCAGGTACTTCGTCACGCCCCCCTCGACGCCGGGGACGAGCAGGTTCTTCAGGCGGATGTTGGCGAAGGTGCCCCGCATCATCACGTCGTGATGGCCGCGGCGGGCGCCGTACTGGTTGAAGTCCTTCGGTTCGACGCCGTTGGCGATGAGGTATTTGCCGGCGGGCGAATCCTTTTTGATGTTCCCGGCCGGGCTGATGTGGTCGGTCGTGATGCTGTCGCCGAGGACCGCGAGGCATCGGGCGCCGGCGATATCCGTCACCGGCGGCGGGGTCGTTGTCATGCCGTCGAAGTATGGCGGGTTCGCGATGTAGGTCGAAGTCGGCACCCAGGCGTAGCGGTCGCCGGTCGGCACCGTGAGCGCCCGCCAGTTCTCGTCGCCGTCGTACACGCTGGAATAGGTCTTCTGGTACCCCTCCCGCGTGATGGCGGAGTCGATCACGTCCTGCACTTCCTTCTGCGTCGGCCAGATGTCCTTGAGGTACACGTCTTTGCCGTCGGTGCCCTTGCCAAGCGAATCCTTGTCCCAGTCGATGTTCACCGTGCCGGCGAGGGCGTACGCGACGACGAGCGGCGGTGACGCGAGGTAGTTCGCCCGCACCTCGGCATGAACGCGGCCCTCGAAGTTGCGGTTCCCGGACAGCACCGCCGAGACGACGAGGCCGTTCGCACTGATCTCCTTGCTCACGGAATCGGCGAGCGGTCCGCTGTTGCCGATGCAGGTCGTGCAGCCGTAGCCGACTACGTGGAACCGCTGCTTTTCCAGCTCGGGTAAGAGCTTCGAGTTGGTCAGGTATTCCGTCACCATCTTCGAGCCCGGCGCGAGGCTGGTCTTCACCCAGGGCTTCGTCGTCAGTCCCTTGGCGGCGGCCTTCTTGGCGACAAGGCCGGCGGCGACCATCACGGACGGGTTCGACGTGTTCGTGCAACTGGTGATCGCGGCGATGACGACGCTGCCGTCGTTGAGTTGACCATTGCTCGTTTCGGTCGCCGTCGCGCCGGCCATTGGCAGACCGGCCGCCTTTTTCGCGGCTTCCTTCAGCTTCGGGAGATTGTCGCCGAAGTTCTTCTTCATGTCCGTCAGGGCCACGCGGTCCTGCGGGCGCATCGGCCCGGCAAGGCTCGGGACCACGGTCGCGAGGTCGAGTTCGAGCGTGTCGGTATAGTTCGCCGCCGGCGTGGTCGCGTCGTGGAAGAGGCCCTGCGCCTTGCAATACGCCTCGACGAGCGCGATCTGCTCGTCGCTGCGGCCGGTCTGCCGGAGGTACTTGAGCGTTTCGATGTCGACAGGGAAGATGCCGCAGGTCGCACCGTATTCGGGGGCCATGTTGGCGATGGTGAGTCGGTCGGCGAGCGCGAGCTGCGGCAGCCCGGGGCCGAAGAACTCGACGAACTTGCCGACCACGCCCTTCTTGCGGAGCATCTGCGTGACGGTGAGCACAAGGTCGGTGGCGGTCGCCCCTTCCTTCAGCTTGCCGCTCAGCTTGAAGCCGACCACTTGGGGAATGAGCATCGTCACCGGCTGGCCGAGCATCGCCGCTTCGGCCTCGATGCCGCCGACGCCCCAGCCCAGCACGCCCATGCCGTTGACCATCGTCGTGTGGCTGTCGGTGCCGACGAGCGTATCCGGGTACGCCGTACCGGCATCATCGACGAACACCACGCGGGCGAGGTACTCGCAGTTCACCTGGTGGACGATCCCCGTCTCCGGCGGCACGACCTTGAAGTTATTGAACGCGGTCTGGCCCCATCGCAGGAAGGTGTAGCGCTCCTGGTTCCGTTCGTATTCGAGCTTTGTGTTGTTGGCGAAGGCCGATGGCGTACCGGATTCGTCCACCTGCACCGAGTGGTCGATGACCAGTTCCACCGGCACGAGCGGGTTGATCTTCGCCGGGCTGCCACCGAGCGCTTTCATCGCGTCGCGCATCGCGGCGAGGTCCACGACGCACGGCACGCCGGTGAAGTCCTGCATCAGCACACGAGCCGGCGTGAACGCGATTTCCGCATCCGGCTCCGCCTTCGGGTCCCACTTCGCCAGCGCCTCGATGTCCGCCTTCCGCACCGACAGGTTGTTCTCCGTCCGCAGCAGGTTCTCCAGCAGCACCTTCAGCGAGAACGGCAGGTTCTTCGCGGCCGGGAACGCCGCCTCGAGGGTCCGCAGGTTGTAGATCGTGTAATTTTTTCCACCAACGGCGAGCGACGACTTGGCCTGGAAGCTATTCAACATGGCGAAACCATCCGGGGTGAGGTTGACCGATGGGTCTATTGTTGGCGGGCGGGCGAAGAAAGCAACGGCGGTTCGAGGCTGGAGCTGGTTCGTCGGAAGAAACGGTTCCCACCCCGCCCCTCCGGCGGAAATTCCGGAGAACGGATCGAGGCCCACCGTTCAACTTGACGCTCGGCGCGATCGCCCGATAGACTGCACGGTATCGGACGGGGCGCACAACGCGCCGTCCGCCGCAACATGACCCGACGCGAACCCGAATCCCCGTTTCCGGCTCCCCGACGGCCGCTCGCCGACCTTCCACCCGGCACCCGTCACACCCGCTCGAGCCGAGGGCGATTCCCGCGAGGGGCTGCGGCGGTGTCGTCGGACAATCGAACACGGATCTCGGACAAGCAGGTGGGCCGTGGCGCGCGACCTGGTGGAACTCAAGACGCGGATCAAGGCCGCCAGCGACATCGTCGATGTCATCTCCGGCTATTTGGCCGTGCAGTCCGCCGGCAAGACCTACAAGTGCGTCTGCCCCTTTCACGACGACACGCGTCCCTCGCTGAACATCGACCGCAAGTGGCAGAACTTCAAGTGCTGGGCCTGCGGCGCGACCGGCGACGTCTTCACCTTCGTGGAGAAGTACGACAAGGTCAACTTCCTCGAAGCGATGGCGATCCTCGCCAAGCGCGCCGGCATCGCCATGGACGAGGCGAAGGCGTCCCCGCAGGACATCCACAAATCCCGCCTCTTCGAAGTCATGAAGTGGGCACAGGTCCTCTACCAGAAGCACCTGCTGGAATCGGACGTCGGCGCGAACGCCCGCAAGTACCTCGGCGAGCGGGGCCTCGCCGGCGCCAGCGTCCGCCAGTTCGGCCTCGGGTTCGCGCCGCTCGACGGCGACTGGCTGTTCAAGCAGGCGCTGGCCGACAAGGTGCCCGCCGAACTCCTCGTCGAAGTCGGCCTGCTCGGCGAACGGGACGAAGGCCGGGGCTACTATGACCGCTTCCGCGATCGCGTCATGTTCCCCATCCGCGACGTGCAGGGCCGCACCGTCGGCTTCGGCGGGCGAATCCTCCCCGATTCCCCCTACGCCGCCCGCGGCCCGAAGTACTACAACTCGCCCGAGACGCCGATCTTCAAGAAGCAGGAACAACTCTACGGCATCGACCTCGCCCGGCACGCCGGCTCCGCGTCGGGCGTTCTCGCCGTCGTCGAAGGCTACACCGACGTGATCATGGCGCACCAGCGCGGCATCGCCAACGTCGTCGCCACCATGGGCACCGCCCTCAACGCCCGGCACGTGGCGCAGCTCGTCCGCCACGCCCGCCGCATCGTCCTCGTCTTCGACGCCGACGCCGGCGGCACCACGGGCGTCGACCGCGCCCTCGAAATCTTCGTCAGCCAGGATGTCGAGCTCGCCGTCGCCACGCTGCCCGAAGGCCTCGACCCCGCCGACCTGCTCGCGAAGCCGGACGGCGAGGCCGCCTTCCGCCGGTCCCTCGATTCCGCCGCCGACGCGCTGGACTTCAAGCTCGACCAGCTCTTCGCCAAGGCGGACCGCTCCAACGTCGAGGGCGTCCGGCGGATGCTCGACGCCATCCTCGGCATCATCGCGCTCGCCCCGCAGGTGCCGAACCAGGCGGCCCAGCTCAAGCAGGAACTCGTCCTCACGCGGCTGGCGCAGCGGCTCGGCATCGAACTGCGCACGGTTCGAGGACGCTTGAAGGAACTGCAACTGGAACGCCGCCGCCGCGAGGCCCGCGAGGCCGCCCGCGAAGAACGGACGTTCGACGATGGTCCGCCCCCGACGGCACCCGCGCCCCCGCCGCGAACCTCCGGTGCCGCCGCCATCATCGAACGCCAACTCCTCCAGATTCTCCTCGCCGAGCCGGACCTCGTGCGCGAGGCGCACGGAAAGATTCCGCCGGAGCGGATCGCCCACACCGGACTGCGCCGGATGCTCGTCGAACTGTACGCCCTGCACGAGAGCGGCATCCCCCCGGAACTCGACAATCTGCGGGTGCGGCTGATCGACCGGCCCGATTTGGCGGCGGCGGCGATGGACCTTCAGGAAGTAGGTCGTAGTATTTCCGAACGCCCGATCTACTTCCGCAAAGTGGTCGAGGGATTTGCTAGAGTAAGGGTCGACGACGAAACGCGGTCGTTGAAACAGCAACTGGGCGGGGCCGACATGGACGACGCCGCCAAGCTCGATCTCCTCCGGCGGTTGCAGGACCGCACGCGGGAGGCGGGGTGACGTGAAAGGCCGGCGATGGATCGCCGGCGTGGGGCCGATCCGGCGCCACCGGTTCAAGACCGTTCCAGGCCGCCATCCAGCCGCGGCCTTCGGGCACGGGAGACTCGGATGATCGACGCCAAGACGACCGAAGACATTCTCAAAGCGCTCATCGAGAAGGGCAAACAGAGCGGCTCGCTCACCTTCGACGAAGTCAACCTCGCCCTGCCGGAAGGCACCTCCGAATCCGGGCGGCTCGAAGACATCCTCGAGCAGCTTGAGCAGAACGGCATCAACGTCATCGACCCCGAGGACGCCGAGGAGGTCGCCGGCTCCGCCGCCGAGGAGGCCATCCTCGCCGAAGACGAAGCCCTCTTCTCCGACAACGAGGGCGACGGCCGCCACATCGACGACCCCGTCCGCATGTACCTGACCCAGATGGGGGAAATCCCCCTCCTGGACCGCCGGCTCGAAATCTCGCTGGCGCAGAAGATCGAAGTGACCCGTCGCCGCTTCCGCCGCAAAGTTCTCGAGTGCGACTACGCCCTCCGAAACGTCTTTGAAACGCTCAAGCGCGTTCAGACCGGTGACCTGCCCTTCGATCGCACGATCAAGGTCAGTCAGACCGAGAACCTCGAAAAGGACAAGATCCTGCAGCGCATGCCGCACAATCTGCGGACGCTCGAACCGCTCATGGAAGTCAACGTCGACGACTTCAACAAACTCACCGACGAACGTACGCCGGAATCCGACAAGGAGGCGATCCGCGACCGCCTCAAGTCCCGTCGCCGCAAGACCGTCACGCTCGTCGAGGAACTCTCGATCCGCACGCAGAAGGTCCAGCCGCTGATGAAGAAGTTGGAGCAGATCAGCGAGCGGATGGATGAACTCGAACAGCAGATCAACGAACTCCGGGGCAACCGAACCGTCAAGGAGGAACGGGCGAACCTGGAGAAGGAACTGCAGGATCTCATGCTCATCACGCTGGAGGAGCCGTCGACGCTCCGCCGCCGCGTGCAGATCATGAAACAACGCTTTGCCGAGTACGAACTCGCCAAACGCGAACTCTCCGGCGGTAACCTCCGGCTCGTTGTCAGTATCGCCAAGAAGTACCGCAACCGGGGTCTGTCGTTCCTCGACCTCATCCAGGAAGGCAACACCGGCCTCATGCGGGCGGTGGACAAGTACGAATACCGCCGCGGCTTCAAGTTCAGCACCTACGCCACCTGGTGGATCCGCCAGGCGATCACCCGCGCCATCGCCGACCAGGCGCGGACGATCCGTATCCCGGTGCACATGATCGAGACGATGAGCAAACTGCGGAACGTCAGCAAGCAGCTCGTTCAGGAACTCGGCCGCGAGCCGACGATCGAGGAAACCGCGAAGGCGGCCGGAATCAGCTATGAGGAAACCAAGCGCGTCCTCAAGATCAGCCGGCACCCGATCAGCCTCGATCGCCCCGTCGGCGAGAGCGAAGACAGCTACTTCGGCGACTTCATCGAAGACCACACGATCGACTCGCCGGTGAACTCGGCCACGAACGAGATGCTCAAGGACAAGATCGAGGCGGTGCTCAAGACGCTGACCTACCGCGAGCGCGAGATCATCAAACTCCGCTACGGCCTCGGCGACGGCTACACCTACACGCTCGAAGAGGTCGGCCGCATCTTCAAGGTCACCCGCGAGCGAGTGCGGCAGATCGAGGCCAAGGCCGTCCGCAAACTCCAACACCCCGTCCGCAGCCGCCAGCTCGAAGGCTTCCTCGACGCCTGGACCGCCATCAACGGCCAACTGAAGAAGTGACCCCGCCTCCGAGCCTCCTCCTACGCCCCGCCGTTCCGGCGGGGCGATTCCTTTTCATCTGCGTTCCCCACCCGAACTGAAACCAACTCTCGCCTCTCCCACCAGAACTTTTCCGACGAATCAGTTGGCGGACGCCTACGTGCAGCATCGCGAGGTGAAGGAGCCGACGCGAAAGATCGCCGTCCGCGAAGCGCTGTGCCTGCTGGTGCCGTTCCGCGAGGAGAACGCCAAAACGAGGGAGGAATTATGGTCCGGCCTCCCGGAGGAACTGCGGGTGAACGAAAAGCGATTCAACGCGGAATTGGAGGAAGGCGTCGGGAAGTTGTGGACGAGGAAAGGAGGAACCGCACGCGTTCCGGCTCAGTATTGGCGAAACCGCCTTTGAGGAATCGTTCGCAGGAAATACTACCCCTTCTAGTGGGGTAGGTAGTGTTTCTTCCTGCGAAGCATCGATCTATTCGCAGGAAGAAATGCCTCCTACCCCACCCCGGAAGCGGGAATTTCCGGGGAACGATTTTTTCCCTCGTTGATGGGTTTCGCGGATTCGGACCAATGCAAAATGCGAAATGAAAAATGCAAAACGAAGACCCTCACCGTCGTGACGGGTACGCTCGTTGATGGGTTTCGCGGATTCGGACCAATGCCAAATGCGGAATGAAAAATGGAAAAACGGAGAACCCCGTTTAGCGGCGACGCGAAGTCTTCGGAGCAGAACGCGTGACCCATGCGGGTGGCACGAGGTCGTCGGACTGCGATGGTTCCTTCGCCCCTCCGGGGCGAGTGTCCTTTGCGTCGCCCCCACGGGTTCCGCTTCGCTCCACCCGTGGCTACAACTCGTTGCCCCATCCGGGGCAAAAGGCCAAGCGTCGAATGCGTCGGGTTGCCGCGAGCCGAGGCGGAGTGTGGCGAGCCGATACCCGGCGAGGCGATTCCCGGCGAGCCGAGCGGCGTCAGCCGCCGGGTGTCGCAACGGTTCGCAACCCGGCGGCTGACGCCGCTCGGCTCACCGGGGCCGGCGGGTTTTCACTCCGCACTCCGCACTTCTTCTTTCACTCCGCAATCCGCATTCCGCGTTACGCATTTCTTCTTTCATTCCGCACTCCGCACTTCTTCTTTCACTCCGCATTTCCCAGCTCATCCGGCGCGGCGTTGGCGTTCGTCCTCGTACTTGTGCAGCTTGTTGTAAAGCGTCTTGAGGCTGATGCCGAGTTCGGCCGCCGTCGCCTGCTTGTTCTGGTTGTTCTTCGCGTAGACCTGAAGGATGTACTCCATTTCCACGTCTTCGAGCGTCTTGCCGCGAGGTTGTTCCGGCATCGGTTCGGATGCGGGGGCGGCGGGGACGGTGGCGGTGGGGAAGCGGATCGTCGCGGGCGGGTTCTGGCGGCCGGTGCGGACGTCGTGCGGAAGGTGGTGGGCGGTGATCGGCCGCCCGCCGCTGACGATCCAGGCGTACTCCATCGCGTTCGACAGCTCTCGCACGTTGCCCGGCCACCAGTAGCGGAGCATGGTGTCGAGGGCTTCGGGCGTCAGCAGGCCCATCACCTGGTCGACCGGCTTCTTGGCGTGGCGGGCCAGCAGGTGCCGGGCGAGGTCGGGGATGTCCTCGGTGCGCTCGCGGAGCGGCGGCAGGTGGATATGGAAGGTGTTCAGCCGGAACAGCAGGTCTTCGCGGAAGCGTCCGTCGGCGATTTCCTTCTTGAGGTCGCGGTTGGTGGCGCAGATGACGCGGACATCGGCGGTGATGGATTCGGTGTCGCCGAGCCGGCGGACTTCCCCGGATTCGAGGAAGCGGAGCATCTTGACCTGGATGTTCTTGTCGAGTTCGCCGAGTTCGTCGAGGAAGAGCGTTCCGCCGTTGGCGACTTCGAACATCCCTTTGCGGTCCTTGTCGGCCCCGGTGAAGGAGCCTTTACGGTGGCCGAAGAGTTCGCTTTCGGCGAGGTTCTGGGCGACGGCGCCGCAGTTGACGGGGACAAAGGGCATGCCGGCGCGATGCGATTGATTGTAAATGGATCGCGCGACGACTTCCTTGCCGGTGCCGGTCTCGCCGGTGATGAGGACGGTGGCGTCGGTGGGTGCGACGGTTTCGATGAACTGCTGGACGGGCCGCATGGCGGGGCTGCCGCCGACGAGCAGTCCGGGGCCTTCGGCGGCGACGACGCGGGTTTGCAGGGCAGCGGCGTGGTTGCTGAGCTTCTTCTTTTCGACAATGCGGAGGAGGAGGCCTTCGATGTCGGCGAGCTTGCAGGGCTTGGTGAGGTAGTCGAACGCGCCGAGCCGGAGAGCGTTGACGGTGGTTTCCTGACTGGCGTAGCCGGTCATGATGACGGCTTCGGTGTCCGGGGAGACCTGCTTGAGGTGGGCGAGGACCTGCAGGCCCGACGTATCGTGCTCCATCTTCAGGTCGAGGATGGCGGCGTCGAAGGTGGCGCGTTTGAGCGTTTCGACGGCGCTGCGGGTATCGGGGCAGACGGTGACGTCGTGCCCGAGCCGGGGCAGTTCCATCTGCATCAATTCGCGCAGGTGCGGCTCGTCGTCGACGAACAGGACGCGGAGTTTCAATTGCGGAGTCGGATTCACGGTACGCGATCCTCTTCGGTATTCGCTCTACTCAGGCCGCCCGCTGCAACGGTCGCAGGGGCAGGATCGGCGGCTCGGCCGCCTGGGGTTCGACGGCGACTCCCCGGACGGGCAGGCGGAGGGTGAACTCGCTGCCGTGGCCGGGACCGTCGCTGTGGGCGGCGATGGTGCCACCGTGCTGGTCGACGATCTGGTGGCTGATGGACAGCCCCAGCCCGGTTCCGTTGCCGGTGCGTTTGCGGGTGAAGAACGGCTCGAAGAGATTGTCGAGCACGTCCTGGGTCATGCCGCAGCCGTCGTCTCGGAAGGTCAGTTCGACGTAGTCGCCGGCGCGGACGGCGCGGATGCGTAATACACCGCCTTCGTCCATGCTGTCGAGGGCGTTTACGACGAGGTTGAGGACGACCGATTTCAGGTCGGGCGGGTTGACCTCGGCGACGCAGTAGGCGGGTGTGAAGTCGATGGTCTTGCCGCGGGAGTTCGGGAGCGGACGCGCCACGTCGATGACGTCCTGGATCAACCGGCCGATGTCGGTGGCTTCGCGGCGACCTTCGCCGGAGCGACTGAAATCCAGCAGTTTCTGGGTGATCTGCTTGCAGCGGAACGCCTCCTGTTGGATGACGCGCAGGTAGCGGGCGAGCACCTCGGCGTCGCCGGGGGCGAGCCGCTTGGCGACGTCCTCGACGCGGCGTTCGAGCGCCTCGGAGCTGAAGGCGATGGAGGCTAGCGGGTTGTTGATTTCGTGGGCGACGCCGGCGGCGAGGAAACCGACGGAGACCATGCGTTCGGAGCGGACGAGTTGCCGGCTGCGTTCGTTGACCTGTCGGGCGAGGTCGGCGTAGACGTCGCGGAGCCGGGCGGTCATGGTGTTGAATTCGCGGGCGAGCTCTTCGAGTTCATCCTTGGATTCGAGCTGGATGGGGCTGTTGAAGTCGCCGGCCTGGACGCGGCGGACGCCGGCCTGGAGTTGCCGGATCGGGCTGAAGACCCAGACCTTGAAGTAGTAGAGCAGGGTGAGGACGAGGATGACGGCAAGTGCGGTGGCGCCGCCGGCGAGGATCGTGCCCCGCCGCGAGGTGGAGTTGGCGTGGGCGAACGACTGCTTCACGTCGGAGCGGATGAGCGAGAAGAGGGTGGTGGATTCGGCAAGTAGTTCGGCGTAGGCCTTGCGGAGGGTGGGTTCATCGATCAGGCGGAGGTCGCCGGTGGCGCTGATGCTGGCGCCGCGGGCGGCGACGGATCGCTTCATGGCGGCGAGGGCGGCTTCCATCTGGCGGAGGGCGTGGCGTTCGCCTTCGCCGCCGTCGGGATCGCGGTGGTGGAACGGTTCGGTCGCCTTGAGCGTCTCGCGGTAATATTCGATGGTGCGTTCGGCGATGGCGACGTGGTGGAGGATGTGGCTTTGCTCCTCCTGTCGGCTCTTGTGGCCACCGCTGGCCATGAGGTGGATGTTGTCCCGCAGGATGATCATCACCTGCATCTGTTCGAGCTTGTGGTCGGTGAGCTGGCCGGCGGCGACGTAGGAGCGCAGCCCCAACACCGCGCCGGCGATGAGCAGGCCGATGCTCGCGATCACGAGCGCCAGGCCGAAGACGAGTTTATGTCGCAGCCGCCACGGACGGGCCACGCGCAGCCTCCTTGCCGCGGAAGTCCTTCGAGGGTCGTCCCCATCGGGATGCAAAATCTACCAAGAACTTCTCGCCGGCGGGAGAGCAATTTTTTCAACGGGCATTTCGGCGTTCCCGGTAGGGGAAACTGGTCTTGATTCGTAAAAATGACCGCGAGGAATTCGCACGCGGGAAAGGATCGAACATGGAGCGTCGCAGCGTGGCGATCGGACCGCACGCGATCGGTATCGGGCACCCGTTGCTATTCGTGCTGGGGCCGTGCGTCATCGAATCGCGGAACCATACGCTGCGGATCGCCGAGGCGTTGCGGGGCCTCGCCGACCGGCTGGGGATTGCGGTGGTATTCAAGGCGTCCTACGACAAGGCGAACCGGAGTTCCGGGAAGTCGTTCCGCGGCGTGGGCCTCGACGCGGGCCTGCGCATCCTCGCCGAGGTGAAATCGGAATTCGCGTTCCCGCTCACCACCGACGTCCACGAACCGGCGCAGTGCGCCGCCGTCGCGGAGGTCGTGGACGTGCTCCAGGTTCCCGCGTTCCTCGCCCGCCAAACCGATCTGCTCGAAGCCGCCGGGCGCACCGGCCGGGTCGTCAACGTGAAGAAGGGCCAGTTCATGGCCCCGTGGGACATGAAAAACGTCGTGTCCAAGCTCGCCGAGGTGGGCAACACGAACGTGATCCTGACCGAACGGGGAACCACCTTCGGCTACGGTTTGCTTGTCAACGACATGCGGTCGATCCCGTGGATGCAGGAAACCGGCGCGCCGGTGATCTTTGACGCGACGCACAGCGTACAGACTCCGGGGGCGCTGGGCGACCGCACGGGCGGTGATCGGAAGATGGTGCCGACGCTCGCCCGCGCCGCCGTGGCGGCCGGGTGCGACGGGCTGTTCCTTGAAACGCACCCCGACCCCGACCAGGCTCCGAGCGACGGACCGAACATGATTCCGCTGGCGGAACTGCCCGCCCTACTGACAACCTGCCTGCGGCTCCGCGAGGCGCTGGCCGGACGCTGAACCCGACCGATCGAGACACGAATGACTCCGATTCGAATCGTCGCCCTCCTCACCGCCGTGCTCGCCGTCGGTTGTACGGCGAAAACCGGACCGACCGGCGACGCCTCCGTTGAGAAAGCCGCCAAGGCCGATCCGTGGCCCGTGTGTGCGGCGATCCTCCGTCGCCAGCCCGACCTCGGCGGTGCCCGCCAGGCCGTGTCCCTGTTGAATTCCGACCTCGGGGAAGTGCCGGCCGCGGAATCGCCCCAGCCGATGCCGGCGGACGCCGCGAAGGCGCTGGCGGAACGGCTGCGGCTAAGCGCCGAAGAATTGAAGGAAGTCGCGGGGACGCCATTCAGCAATCTCGACGCCGCGTACCTGTCGGAGTGCCTTGCGATTCGCGATGCGCTCCGCTCGCTCGATCTCGGCGAACTTCCAGACGAGCGGAAAGCCCGCATGGCGTTCGATTGGGTTTGCCGGCTGGTGTATCTCCGGCAGGCCCTCGTGGTCTCGCCCGCCGGTCCTGCGTTCTCGCCGCCGCTCCCGCCGCAGTTCCTCCTCCTCCGCGGCTACGGCAGCGGGCTGGATCGGGCCTACCTGTTCCTCGCGGCCATCCAGCAACTCGGTCTGGATGGCTGTCTGATCGGCCCGCCGGGTCGGGAAACCGCCGCCAGCATCGCCGTCGAGGACGACAAGGCGACGAAAGGCCCGTTCTGGGCCGTGGGCTGCCGGATGCCGAACGGTTCGGTGACGCTGTTCGATCCGTGGCGCGGCGAGCCGTTCCCCGGCACGCTCACGGAACTGGTGGCGAAACCCGAACTTCTGAAACCCTGGATCGAGGACAAATCCCGCCCGTGGGACGGCTCCCCGGACCTGCTCAAGACGGCCACCGTTTATGTCGCCGTTCCCTTCATGGCGACGTCCGACCGGATGAAGCTGATGGAACGGAAGATCGGCATGGAGGTCGGCGTGAAGCTGGCGCGGGACCCCGCGAAACTCGTCGGGCGTTTCGGTGCCGACACGAAAGTCTGGAGCGCTCCGGTCAACGGTGACAAATACGGCCTGACCCGCGTGCTGCACTCGTTCCTCCCGCTCGAAGAGGGCGGCACGGATACAACGCCCTCGCGGGAACTTCGCCTCCTCGAACAGATCACCAAGCTCTCACCGATCCCGCTCGATCTCTTCGATCCGCCGGCAGAGGTTCTCAACAATGAAGTGCGGAACGCCTTGAAGGGGTTTTTCCTCAGACGATATTCGGAACTGGTCCTGGATCCGAACCCGCGGGAGCGGATCGGTCGGGGTCAGTTCAACGAAGTCGTGCGGGTGCTGGTGGAACGGGAACGGGCGGTGGGCCAGATCCGGGCGCAGGCGCGGCGCAATCCGGTCTCGGCCGAGGCGCTCAAGGATTGGGGCGCCCGGGCCGACGAGTTGTACGAGAAACAATCGATTGCGAGGCTCCCGCAGAATCAGGCCAATCTGCCCGACGCCCAGGCGGCGATCGCGCAATTCTGGGAGAAGGGTGGACAGGTCGTGCAATCGATCGAGGAGCGCAGCATCCTGCCGCTCTGCGCGGCCGATTTATCGTACTTGCTGGCGGTCTGCAAGCACGAGCAGGCGGAGCGTGCCACGATCCGGTTGCTGCGGCACGACCCGAAGGATGCCGGCCGGGCCGCGGCCCTCGCGGGTGCGAAGGACGCCTGGTCGATCGCGAAGGACGCGTGGGAGCGCCACGTCGCCGCGAACGGTGCGCTGGCGAAATCGGATCCGGAGCGGGCGGCGCACGCAAAGCGGCTGGCGGGGCGGGCCGCCCGGCTGGCGGCGGATCCCGTCGCGGAATAATCGGTCGAAAAGGATTGTCGCGGGTATCCGGATTTCGGATATCATGCCGCCATCGAATCCCCTTCGGGAGACGCAATGCGTGCGAGACTCATTCCAGTCGACGGCGGGCCGGCGCTGGATCTGGTCAAGGATCTGACGTTAGTGGGGCGGGACGAAGGCTGCGATCTGTTCATCGACCACAAGAGCGTCTCGAAGCAGCACTGCGTGCTCGTGAAGACGGAAGGCCTCGTGCTCGTCCGCGACCTCGGCAGCACGAACGGCACGCGGGTCAACGGCCAGCGCATCCGCCGCGCCGCCCTGTTGCCGAACGACAATCTCGCGATCGCCAACTTCAAGTATCACGTCAAATTCGGCGAAGGGATCGACGCCCCCAAGGAAGCCGAGAACGGCAAAAAGAAAGAGGGCGAGGTCCCGATCAAGGTCAACGCCCTCCCGGACAACTATAGTTCGAGCTGACGTCGCCAGTGCGGAATTCGGAATGCGGAATTCGGAATAAAAACCAGAACCCCGGCGAGCCGAGCGGCGTCAGCCGCCGGGTTGCGGACCGGTGCGACACCCGGCGGCTGACGCCGCTCGGCTCGCCATGATTCACGCTCCGCCCCGGCATCCTGCTCCTTCCCGGCAGTTCGCGAACCATTTGGAAAGTCCCGCCGGTTTGCCCCTTGTCCCCGAGCGGTACAACCCGCACACTCTCCCGCATGACAGAAATCGTGACGTTCGGGGAGGCGATGGTTCGCTTCGCCCCGCCCCATTTCCAGCGCATCGAACAGGCGCGTCAGTTCGACATCGAGATCGGCGGCGCGGAGTTGAACACGGCCGTCGGGCTGGCGCGTTTGGGCCGTACGGCGGCGTGGGTGTCGCGCCTGCCCGACAACGCGTTGGGTCGCCTCGTGGCGAATCGCGTGTGCGAGGCCGGCGTGGAGCCGCACGTGGACTTCGCCGACGACGGGCGCTGCGGGTTGTACTTCCTCGAGTTCGGCGCGGCGCCGCGCGCCAGTTCCATCCTGTACGACCGCAAGGATTCGAGCATCGCGCGGGTGGAGCCGGGCGCGTTCGACTGGCCGACGATCTTCCAGGGCGCGAAGTGGTTCCACGTGACGGGCATCACGCCGGCGCTCGGCGAGAACGTCGCGGCAGCGACCGCCGAGGCGCTCGCGGCCGCCCGTGCGGCGGGCCTTCGGACGAGCATGGACCTGAACTATCGTTCGAAGTTGTGGAGCCGCGAGACCGCCGGCCGCACGCTCGCCGAACTGCTGCCCGGTATGGATTTGCTTCTCGCCAGCGAACCGGACGCCGATCAGTTGTTCGGCATCACCGGCCAGGATTTCGCCGAAGTCGCCGAACGCCTCGTTGACCGCTTCGGACTGACGATGGTCGCCGGCGTCCGACGCCAGACCCCGCTGGTCTGGCGGAACACCTTCGGAGGCATCGGCTATTCCGTTGGCCACACGTTCACCACCGCCGACTACGAAGTGGAGATCGTCGACCGCCTCGGTGCCGGGGACGCCTTTGCCGCCGGTGTCATCCACGGCATCCTCGAAGGCGATTTCCCCCGCGGACTCGAGATCGGCGCCGCGATGGGCGCGCTCAAGCACAGCATCCCCGGCGACCTGCCCTGGATTGCCAAGGACGAAGTCGACGAACTCCTGAAGGGGCAGGGGCTGAGGATCCGCCGATGAGCGGATTCCACCTGTCCCGCAAGCAGGTTCGCGAACTCGACCGGCGCGCCATCGAGGAGTACGGCATCCCCGGCATCGTCCTGATGGAGAACGCCGGCCGCGGCTGCGCCGAACTCCTGATTCGGTGGAATCGCGATCGTGCGCCGACGGCGATCCTCTGCGGTCCCGGCAACAACGGCGGCGACGGGTTCGTCATCGCCCGCCACCTCGACATCGCCGGCTGGCCCGTCGAGCTGTTCCTCGTCGACGGCTTCCTGCCGCCCGACGCCGAGACAAACTTCGAGATCGCGACGAAGATCGGGCTGACCATCCGACCGATCCGCGACTGGCAACCCGGCGAGGGTTGGATCGTCGACGCCCTGTTCGGCACCGGCTTGAGTCGCGGGCTGGGCAGACCGTTCGATGGGATCGTGGAGGCCATTAATGCGAGTGGGCAGCCGGTGTTCGCCGTGGACATTCCGTCCGGCCTCGATTGCGATACCGGCGAACCGCTCGGGCCAACGGTGCGGGCGAACCAGACCGCCACGTTCGTCGCGCCGAAGCTCGGCTTCGCGAACCCCCAAGCCCGCGAGTGGACTGGCGAGCTGCACGTCGTCGATATCGGCGCGCCGCGAAAACTGATCGACGAGTATCGGACCGGAAAATGAAACGACTCCGCCGATCGGCGGAGTCGTGGGAATTCTCTCTTCGCATCAGCCCGCGTTCGGGCGGCAACCGCGGAAACTCTGGAGGACTTCGTGCAGGTCCTCGGTGATCGTCACTTCGTCGTCGAGGAAATCCTTCACCCACATGAAGTTCATGCGCTGGGCCATGGCCACGAGCGGGAGTAGATCGCCGAGCCGGACGTTGACCGACGGCTCCGGCCGCTCGCAGTCGTCCCACTCGTCCTCAGCTGATCGAAACACCTTGAGTTGCGTCGTCATGGCGAATCCTCCGGAACGCATTGCGGCCCGTCTCGAAAACCCCGTCGAGTTTGCCGCCTTTACCGCATCGACTTCCCGAATTCCCTCCCTTCAGCGGTTTTTCCATCATGCCGCGTCCGTTGACGGAAGGTGGGTAAGATATTCCACGTGGGAAAACGATCCGTTCGGAGGAGACGATGCGCCGGTTCCGATTCGCGGTATTGGGGTCCGGGGGGTGGGGCACGGCGATGGCCGTGCACCTGGCGAAATTGGGCCACGGGGTGGCGCTGTGGTCCGCCCGGCCCGAATGGGCCGCGGAGCTCGCGGCGAAGCGCGAGAACGCCCGGCTGCTCCCCGGCGTGCGCATCCCCGACAGCGTCGCGATCGAGCACGATCCGGCCCGCGCGGTCGCCGATGCGGATCTCTGGGCCATCGCCATCCCGACGGCGTTCCTCCGCGTCGCCCTCGCGCCGTTCCCGAGCCATTGCACCGGTTCGGTTCGCCTGCTCAGCCTCGCGAAGGGGATCGAAAACGGCACGTTCCTGCGACCCACGCAGATCCTGGAATCGCTCTTCGGCCCGCAGACGACCGGCGTCCTCAGCGGACCCAGCCACGCGGAGGAGATGGCCCGCGGCCTGCCCACCTCCGTCGTCGCCGCCAGCCGCGATCCCGAATTCGCACTCGAAATCCAGGCGGCGTTCGGTAGCGACCGCTTCCGCGTCTACACGAACCGCGACGTCGTCGGCGTCGAACTCGCCGGCGCGCTCAAGAACGTCCTCGGCATCGCCGCCGGCATCTGCGACGGGCTCGGCTTCGGCGACAACGCCAAGGCCGCGCTCCTCGCCCGCGGACTCGTCGAGATGACCCGCTTCGGCGTCGCCGCCGGCGCCGACGCCGCCACCTTCGCCGGCCTCGCCGGCGCCGGTGACCTCATCGCCACCTGTTTCAGCCGCCACGGCCGCAACCGCCGCGTCGGCGAGCGACTCGGCAAGGGCGAAACGCTAACGGACATCCTCGCCGGGCCGATGGTGGCCGAAGGCGTCTGGACCGCCCGCAGCGTCGCCGAATGGGCCAAGGCGCGGGGCATCGAAACGCCGATCATGACCGCCGTGCACCAGGTACTCCACGAGGGGAAACCCCCGCTCGCGGCCGTGAGCGACCTGATGACCCGCTACGTCGGGGAGGAAAGCGAATGCTGAGGATCGCCTTCAAGGAATGGGCCGCCGTCTGCGGGGCGCTCGCCGACGGCACGCAGACCGTCATCCTCCGCAAGGGGGGCATCGCCGAGGTCGGCGGCGAGTTCAAGCCGGAGCATGCCCGCTTCTGGCTGTACCCGACGCACTACCACGAACAGCACCGCAAGGGTATCCAGCCCGAGGCGATGCGCTACCTCGACTTGGCCGAGGCCGCGCCGCGCACGCCGGGGACGATCCACCTCGCGCACTACGTCGATGTCGCCGATGTCGTCTTCGTGAATGATCTGAATGCCGCGCTCGCGCTCGCCGACTGGCACATCTGGACGCCCGAAACCGTGGAGCATCGATTCCACTATCGCTCGCCGGGGCTGTACGTGCTCGCGGTGCGAGTCTACGCCGTGCCGGAAATCGTTGTGCCGGAACTACCGGGCTACGAAGGGTGCAAGACCTGGGTGGAACTCAATCGCGAGTTGCGCGACGAAGGGACGCCGGTGCTCTCCGATGCCGAATTCGCCCGGCGGATCACGGCGATCCGTGAACGGCTGTCTGGATCGCGCTGACGAGTGCGTCTTCCTGCGCCGGGAAGACGGCACGGAGGTCGAAGAGCACTCGACCGTTCCGGATGCGTGCGAGCACGGCCGGCTCGCCGACGCGCAACCGTCGGGTGAACTCGTCTTCGCTCAGATCCTTCGCGGTAACGGCCAATACGATGGTCGGAATCGCCTGATCCGGCAGCGAACCGCCGCCGACGTACGCCGTGTCGTCCAAGATTTCTACGGCCGCGATCCCGTCGAGAACTCGGATTCGCTCCGCAAGCCGCTCGCATCGGTGCCGCAAATCCTTGATCGGCGTCGTCAGCATCCGCAGCACGGGAACCTCGGACAACGCCTGTGCTGGATCGCGGTAGTGCGCGAGCGTCGCCTCCAGCGCCGCGAGTGCCATCTTGTCCAGCCGCACGGCCCGCATGAACGGGTCCTTCTCGATCGCGTCGATCCAGCGGCGCTTCCCGGCGATGATCCCCGCCTGCGGACCGCCAAGCAACTTGTCCCCGCTGAAGAGGACAACGTCCGCCCCGGCGCGGATGCCGTCGCCGACGAGCGGTTCGTCCGGGAAGCCGAGCGCGGCGAAGTCGACGGCCGCGCCGCTGCCGACGTCGTCGATGACGGGTACACCGTGCTTCCGGCCGATGGCGACGAGTTCATCGATCGTCGCGGAATGGGTGAATCCTCGCACGCGATAGTTGCTGGCATGGACGCGCATTATCGCGCCGGTATTCGGGCCGATGGCCTTCTCATAGTCGGCGGCGCGGGTGATGTTCGTCGTGCCCACTTCGCGGAGCGTCGCGCCGCTGACGGCGAGGATTTCCGGGATGCGGAAGCTGCCGCCGATTTCGATCAACTGCCCGCGCGAGACGATGACTTCCTTGCCGGCCGCGAGCGCTCGCAGCACGATGACCGTGGCAGCGGCGCAGTTGTTGACGGCCGTGGCGGCCTCGGCACCGGTCAGTCGGCATATTCCCGCGCGCACGGCGTTCTGGCGCGAAGAGCGTTCGCCGGTAGCAAGGTCGAGTTCGAGGTTGAGATAGCCCCGGGCCGCGTCGTACGCCGCGTGCGCGGCCGATTCCGCCATCGGCGCCCGGCCGAGGTTCGTGTGCAGCACGATGCCGGTCGCGTTCAGGACGGTGCGGAGACTCGGGCGAAGGTCAATTTGAAGCGAGGCGATCGCAGATGCGAGGAGGTCCGACGATGTCGGGGCGACGGGCCGACCGGCGGCGATGTCCGAGCGGGCGCGGTCGAGTTCGCGGCGCAACGCGGCGACGAGCGAATCGTGCGGAACCGACCGGCGGACGTCGGCCAGTTCCGTGGCTTCCAACAGTTCCGAGACCGAGGGCAGGGAACGAAAGGGATTGGTCATGCGCCGTCTTCGGGATTGGCCTTGGATTTCAAGGCCATCTTATCAGCCGGACCGCCGTTGCGGATCACGCGAACGATATCGTCGGCCGTGAAGCCCCGTTCGAGCATCTCCTTCTTCAGGATCGCGTTTTGCTCGGCGACGCGCACCTTCCGCCATTCTTCCATGACTGAATAGACGATCAACCAGAGGATGCCGAGGACGATCGCGGCGACCGGGACGATGTTCCGGGCGATCGCGCCTTCGAGCGTGGAATCGTGGGATCCGGCGACGTTTTGCGCGAACAGCGGGAGGACGGCGAACGACATGGAAGGCCCTCGATGCGGCGACAATGCACGCTATTCGACCGATGGTAGCCGGAATTTGAACGGCGTGGAATTATTTTCCGGGCCGGGGCGCGAACCGGCGGAGGAAGCGAACGCTGGCGGCGAGGTCGTCGAGCCGTTGGGCGCCAAGGGTCCGCTCGATGGTCAGGTAGCCGCGGTAGTCGATCGCTTCGAGCGTGGCGATGTAGGCCAGCCATTCGATATCCCCGGCACCGACCGGGACCTCTTCCGGGATCGCGTGGGCGGTGGACCGCCGGGCGTCGCGGGCGTGGGTGTGGCCGATGCGCCCCGTCAGTGTCATCGCGGCCTTCAGCGGATCGTGGCCATTGACGAGGAAATTCACCGGATCGAAGTTCACGGCGAGCGCGCCGCTATCGTAGGCTGCGAGGTAGTCCTTCACTTTCGCCGCGTCGTCGAGGCCCGCTTCGAGGCAGACGACGGTGCCGACGCGGTCGCCGTGCGCGGCGAGGGCGAGCAGCGATTCGCGCAGCGTGTTCGCCGCCGGCGATTCCGGTTCGGGCAGTTTGGGTAAGGGTACGACGACTCTCTTCGCGCCGAGATCGTACGCGAGCTGCATTGCGTTGCGGATGTTCTCGAGTCGCTTTTGTTGATCCTCCGGTGAATCGAGGCCGCGCCGGAGCGGGCAGCCGATGGCGGCGAGTTCGAGGTTGAAGGAGCGGAGGAGGTTCTTGAACTCGCGCCGGCCGGTCTCGCCAAGTGAGCTCGCGGCGAGCGCGCCGACGCCGTCGGCCTGGAGGCCGTCGACGGCCCAATTCGACGCCTGCTCGATGGCGGAGCGGATCGGCAGGCCCGTCGATTCGACAACGATTCCGATTTGAAACCGATTCATGCGGTGAGTGCCGGTTCGGGGAGGAGGAAATCGGTGAAGGGTTTCACGCTGCGCCGGAACGCGGCCACGGGCAGGCTCACGGTGCCCCACTTCGGGCTGCGCCGGCGCATCGCGGCCTTGTACGCCGTCACCTCCACGGCGCGCATCAGGTACGCGTGCTCGCGGAACGAGAAGAGGTCCTTCGTGTCGGTCGGCAGCACGAACGGCGGGCGGATCTGGTAGGCGAACGCGAGCACGCCGCGGTAGCCGGGGCCGAGTACGGCGGCCCAGCGTTCGAGGCCTTCGACGTCGTCGAGCGACGTCCAGTTCTGCCAGGTCATGCTCGGCTTCGCCACCGTGCCGCCCGGGTACTTGCGGCCCTTCACGTCCACCACGAGCTTGGCGTCGTTCGGGCCGACGATGATGAAGTCGAGCGACTTCACGTCGCCATCGCCGAGGAGCGTGCGCTTGGCCTCGTCGACGGCGATGAACGGAATGGAGCGGGCCCGCAGGAACGCTTCAAAGGCGACTTCGTAGTGGTTGTCGCGTTTCATGGTCCCGGCTCGTCATTTTGCATTTTTCATGTCTCGTTTTGAATTGGTTCAATCATGACCGGACCAATTCAAAATGAAGAATGAAAAATGCAAAATTGTTTACTGGAGGACTCGTTTCACGGTCGCGATGAAATCGACAACGGGTACGGTCGCTTCTTCCTTCTTGGTTAAGTCCTTCACCTTGACCGTGCCGCTCGCGATCTCCTGTTCGCCGGCGATCACGCCCACGCGGTGGCCGCGCTTCTCGGCGTACTGGAACTGCTGGCCGAGCTTCTTCGCGTCGGGGAACACCTCGACGGCAAGGCCAGCGTCGCGCAACGTCTTTGCCAGTTTCTGATACTCGCCGAGATGCTCCGCGCCGAGATTGAACACGAGCACCTGCGCCGGCGAGGACGCTCCGGTCAGCCATGGGTGTTTCAGTTCCTCCATCGCGGCGAGGAGTCGATCGACACCGAGCGAGCCGCCGACGCCGGGGAGGACCTGCTTCGTGTAGAGACTGGCGAGGTTGTCGTAGCGGCCGCCGGAACAGACGGAGCCGATGGTCGGCAGATCGAGCAGGAACGTCTCGAAGATGATGCCGGTGTAGTATTCGAGGCCGCGGGCGATGCTGAGATCGAGCGAGATTCCCGGCACGATGGCGAGCAACTCGCGCAGGCGGCGAACGCCGTCGTTCTCCGGGAGTCGCGATTGGAGTTGGTCGAGGATCTCGGAGTTCGTTCCGGCCATCGTCGCGAGGTCCAGCACCTGACCGGCTTGTTCGGCCGACAAGTTCGCCTCGGCCACCATCTCCTCGATCACCTTCTCGCGGCCGATTTTCGCGAGCTTGTCCAGCGAGCGGAGCAGGGCGGCCGCGCGGTCCGCAATGCCGAGTGATTGCAGCAGGCCGTTCAAGATCGCCCGGCTGTTGACACGGATCTCGAAGCGTGGAATCTCCAGCTTCGTGAACAGTTCGTTCACGACGAGGATCGTCTCGATGTCGCTGGCGTTCGACGTGGTGCCGATCGTGTCGAAGTCGCACTGCCAAAACTCGCGGTAGCGGCCCTGGCCGGGGCGCTCGCCGCGCCAGACGGGGCCCATCGCGTAGCGCTTGAACGGCGTGCCCAGCTCGTTAATGTTCTTCGCGGCGAAGCGGGCGAACGGGACCGTCAGGTCGAACCGCAGGCCCATCTCCTCCTTCTCCTGCTTCGCCCCGCGCACGCGGTAGACGAGCTTGTCCGACTCGTCGCCGCCCTTGCCGAGGAGCACGTCGAGCGATTCGCACGCGGGCGTATCGATCGGGGCGAAGCCGAAGGAGCGATACACGTCGCGCGCGGTCTGGAGGATGCGTTCGCGCGGGATCATGACCGCCGGCGAATAGTCGCGGAAGCCGCTCATCGTGCGCGGTTCGATCAGTCTGCTCAAGGGAATCTCACTTGTTGCGGTAGCGGGCGCTGACGCGCTCCATGAATCGGCGTTCTTCGTCGGTCAGGGATTGCTTGCCTTGCTTGGCGATCTTGTCGAGCAGCGAATCCATCCGTTCGTCGTCCTGGATGCGCTGCTCGCTTTCTCGCTGGATCTTCTTCGCTTTGCGGGCGTCGAGCCAGCTTCGGATCATTCCCTTGCGTTTGGGTCGGGCCGGCGGTTCGTCGCGTTCGAGGCTAGTGTAGCCTTGCGAGAAGTCGTATCCGAAGGCGCCGCGTTCGGTCTCGGCCTCCTGGCGCATCTTGAGGTAGCAGGTCAGGCCGATGAAGAGCGCGAGGCCGCCGAGGATTGCCTCGTTTGTGGCGATCATGACACCGAGCATGATGGCGGCGACGCCGTAGCCGACGTAGCAGCAGACGGTGGTCGCGCGGGAGTGGTCGTCCCATCGGGACCAGAGGAAGGCATGCAGCAGTTGCCCGCAATCCATCGGATAGGCGGGAATGAGAACATTGAAGAGGAACAGCAGCCAGTTGATCCAGCAGAGCCGCCAGGCCCAGATCGCCCAGGCGGGCAGGACGGCGCGCTCGGCCTGATCGGGTGTCGCAACGAGGTCGAACTTCTGATCGCCGACCTGGAGTCCAACCCCGACAATTTCGGCGGTACCAGGCTTGTAGTAGAAGTGCCGGTATTCGCTCGAATAGGTGCGGCCGTCCTGGAAGTTGTAGGTCTCCGCCGCGTAACTGCTCTTGAAGGGGTTCAGCGCCTTGAACGGCGAAAATCCGCCGGCGACAAGTGCGAGGGAGCAAACAAGGCAGATCGCCAGGTTCACGGCGGGTCCGCACGCCGTCACGATGGCGTTGTGGCGCGGCGTGTGCGGAACCGTGACGTACGCCAGTCCGCCGAGCGGCCAGAGCAGGATTTCCGTGGAATCGCCGCCGACCCAACGGGCGGAGAAGCTATGGCCGTATTCGTGCAGCAGCACCGAGACGAAGACCAGCCCGGTGGTGATCATAAAGATGTCGAACCACCAGACCGTCCCCTTCGCCTCGCCGATCAGGCGCAGGCACATCGGGATGGTGATGAGGAAGAACAAGAGGTGGACGCGGACCTGGATGCCGAAGGCGCGATAGAGCGGCAGCGCCCATTTCATCGGATCGTGCATCGTGCGCCCCGCTCTCCTCGCTGCCGCCGTGGTCGACCGTAAACCAGCATCTTATCATCGCGGTACCGGCCCTTCAACGAACGGGATCAATCCCATGCCCCGCGAAGTCGTCCACGTCGGCCGCCGCATCCGCGTCGAAGTCGACACGAGCGTCGCGCCGGACGGCGCGACGATCCGCCGCGACATGGTGTTCCACCCCGGCGCCGTCGTCATCCTTCCGGTGATCGACGCCGAGCGCGTCTGCCTGTTGCGCAACCATCGTTTCGTCTTGGGCGAGACGCTCTGGGAAGTGCCCGCCGGCACGCTCGAACCGGGCGAGCCGCTCGAATCCTGCGCCCGCCGCGAACTCCTCGAAGAGACCGGCTACACGGCCGCGCGGTGGACCTATCGCGGCTACTTGTACGCTTCGCCGGGCGTACTGGACGAGAAACTGCACCTGTTCGTCGCCGAGGAACTGACGGCGGGAGCGTCCCGGCCGGAAATCGACGAACGGCTGGAACCGGTGACAGTGCGCCTCGACGACGCGATCCGGATGTGCCTTGACGGCACGATCAAGGACGCGAAGACGATCACGTCGCTCTTGCTCTGGGAACGACAGTGTCGAAATTGATTCGTCAATCCGGCATCGCGTTCGGGGCGCGGAACGCTTCGGGCGGTTCGTCCTTCGCCACCACGACCACGCCGCCATCCACGATGGTGAACCCCCGGGCACGATCGAATTCGAGATCGTAGCCGAGTACGGTGTTCGGCGGCAGTTTCACGTCCTTGTCGATGATCGCGCGGCGGACCCGGCAATGCCGGCCGACTTCCACCCCTTCGAAGAGGATCGACTCTTCCACCGTGGCGTAGCTGTTCACGCGTACGCCTGGCGAGAGGATGCTTCGGCGGACGTGCCCGCCGGAGAGGATGCAGCCGGAACAGATCATGCTGTCGATCGCTTCGCCGCGCCGGGCGACGCCGGGCGGGCCGGGATCGCCGAAGACGAATTTGGGCGGCGGCAGTTGCGGGGGCAGCGTGCGGATCGGCCAGTTCGAGTCGTACAGGTTGAGCACCGGGTCGACGGCGACGAGGTCCATGTTCGCCTGGTAGTAGGCTTCGAGCGTACCGACGTCGCGCCAGTACGGGATCGCCTTGCGGTTCTCGTCGCGGAAGCGGTAGGCGAAGACGCCGAAGCCGTCCTGGATCATTTCGGGGATGACGTTTCGGCCGAAGTCGTGGTCGCTGTCGTTGCGGGCGGCGTCGGCGCAGAGCCGGTCGAACAGCAATCGCGTGTTGAAGACGTAGATGCCCATCGAGCCGAGGGCGTGGCGGGGGTCGTCGGGCATCGGTCGGGCCGTGGCGGGCTTTTCCTTGAACGATTCGACGCGGTCGTTCCGGTCGGTTTCGAGGATGCCGAAGTGTCGCACGTCGGCGAGCGGCACCTGGATGCATCCGATCGTCAGGTCCGCCTCGCGTTCGCGGTGGAAGCGGATCATGTTCGCGTAGTCCATCTTGTAGATGTGGTCGCCGGCGAGGATGAGCATCTCGTTCGCGCGGTCGCGTTCGAGGCTGTAGATGTTCTGGTAGATCGCGTCGGCGGTGCCCTTGTACCAGTGTTCGTCGATGCGCTGTTGCGGCGGCAGGACTTCGATTCCTTCGCCGAGTTCGCCGGGCAGGAAGTTCCAACCCTGGCGGATGTGGCGATTGAGGCTGTGGGATTTGAACTGCGTGAGCACGCGGATGCGGCGCAAGCCGCTATTGATGCAGTTCGAGAGCGTGAAGTCGATGATACGGTACATGCCGCCGATCGGTACGGCGGGTTTGGCACGATCGCGCGTGAGCGGTTCCAGTCGGGTTCCCTTGCCGCCGGCGAGGATGATCGTGGAAACGTCTCGGAGCATCGCGCGGTCTCTGGTGCGGTCGGGAGGTTTCGCTATTGTGCCCGACGGGCGGAGCGAAGAGAAGGGATTAACCCGCGACCGAACGATAAAATTGCTCGAGTTCCCGGGCCGCTTCGTACGGAGTGGGGAATCGGGTGTTTCGGGCGCTGTCCCGGAAGCGCTCCCCGATCGCAGGATCCGCGAGGACCCGCAGTAACGCCGCGGCTTGAACGGGATAATTGCAGCGGGGAACCAGCACGCCATTTTCGCCGTCGCGGATCATCGTTCGCGCGTCCGGAGTGTCGACGGCGACGACCGGCACGCCGGCGGCCAGCGCCTCGGCCAGGAATGAACGACCGCCGGAGCGGTGCGTCGAAAACGCGATCGCGGCCGAGCGCAGAAAAGAGGGGACGTCCGCGCGCGGGCCGACGAAGTGGATGCGGGGATCCCCCCGGCCGATCGATTTCGCGAACGCGTCCACCTTCGCCCGCAACGGTCCGTCGCCGACCACCACGAGATGAGCCAGTGGATCCACGTAACGCAACATGTCGTAGGACCAGACGGCGGAACGCTGGTCGGAGCGTTCGTCGAAGCCGCCGACGTTGAGGATCATGCGCGCGCCGGCCGGAAGCCCGGTTTCCGCAGGGGCGGTCGGTTCCGGGTCGACGACCGGGATGGAATCGCGCACGGCGCGGGCGAGCCGCCGCATTCGACGCACGAGTAGGGATCGCGAATCTGCCCGAAGATCGCCGACCACGATCGGGTGGGATGGCCTGCGCAACGGATGGGGAACAAGGGCATTGGCGATCGCGGTCGCGCGATCGCCCCAGAGATGGACGATATCGGGTGCGAACGCTGCCACGCTGCGATACAGATCCAATGCCGTTGTACCGTCCAGCGGCCCGCGGAATCGCAGTTCGCGTACGGTGTTCCCCGCCTGGCGCAGTTGCGGCGCGAACGGTTCGGCGGGGCCCGTGTTGATCACCAGGCTTTCGCCCGGAAAGCGAGGGACGACATGCGCGAGGTATCGCGCCGCGGAGGTCGGACCCAGGGAGGAAACCAGATGTACGACGCGCACGACGTCAGCCCCCGGTGGTGGCCGAGTCCGGCAGGACCGCGATGAACGGCAGATGCCGGTACAGGTCGTTGAAGTCGAGGCCGTATCCGATCACGAATTTGTCCGGGATCGCGAAACCAACATAGTCCGGTTCGAATTCCACCGTTTGCCGCCCGATCTTGCGGAGCAGCACGCAGGTGCGCACGCTGGCCGCTCCCTTCGATTTCAAATGATCGACGAGCTTCGAGATGGTCCGTCCGGTATCGAGGATGTCGTCGAGCAGCAGGACGTGCCGGCCGGTCATGTCGGGCAGCAGTTCGTCCCGCACGGTCAGTTCGCCGGGACTGGTCGCCGTGCCGCGATAGCTGGACGCCTGGAGCAAGGCGATGTGCGTGGGGTGGTTCAGCCGCCGGATCAGGTCCGCGAGGAAGACGAGGCAGCCGGTGAGCACGCCGACGACGGTGATCGGCTGTCCGTCGAAGTCGGCAGTGATTTCGGCGCCGAGTTCGTCGACGCGGTCGCGGATCCGTTCGGAGGAGATGAGCACTTGCATGGGAGCATTGAACGGATTGGGCGAAACGGATGCAAGGCGGCGGCCGAAATGTCGCGGCTGGGTCGGCTCAGACCCTCGCCGCATCGCCGTAAGCCAGCTTGAGATTTTCCGGCGTGAAGGCGTCCCCCACGGGGCCGCTCGCGATGACTTTGACGTTCAAGAGCGTCACGGAATCGAAGTAGGCCGGAACCGTGTGCAGGTCGTGGTGCACGGCGACGATGGTCTTTCCCGCGTTGCGAAGGTCGCGAAGGATGTCCATGACGGCCCGCTCGGTGACGGCATCCACGCCTTGCAGCGGTTCGTCGAGCGCGTAGACGTCGGCGTCCTGCACCAGCGCGCGGGCGAGGAACGCCCGTTGCTGCTGGCCTCCGGAAAGCTGGCCGATCTGTCGGTCGCCAAGGTCGCCGAGGCCGACGCGGCGCAGTGCCGTCGTCGTCGCTTCCCGTTCGGCGGCGCCCGGCCGACGGAACCAGCCGAGCCGGCCGTAGGTGCCCATGCGGACGAGGTCGAAGACCGTGGTCGGAAAGTCCCAATCGACGGAGCTTTTCTGAGGCACATAGGCGACGCGCCGCCGGCCGGTGCGGAACGGTTCGCCGTGGATGGAAACATTGCCGGCGACGGCGGGGATGAGGCCGAGGATGGACTTCAACAACGTGGTCTTGCCGGCGCCGTTCGGGCCGACGATCGCCATTAGCGAACCAGTGGGGATGGCGAGATCCACGTCCCAGAGCGCCGGTTTCTCCCGGTACGCCACCGTGAGATCATGGACGTCGATCGCAGGGGTCATGGGCGGCTCTTCAGGGCGTCGACGATGACCCGGGTGTTGTGGCGGATCATGCCGAGGTAGGTCGCGCCGGGCGAATCCGGCTCTCCCAGCGCGTCGGAATACAGTGCGTCGTCGCCGCCGACGAGCCGCACCGCGTGGCTGTGTTTCTTTTCGCAGGAGTCGATCACCGCCTTGAGGCCCTTCGACGGGACGGAGGTCTCGCCGAAGATCACCGGGACCTTGTTCGTCGCGAGGAACCCGGCGAGCTGGCCGACATCCCGGGTGCTGGCTTCGCTGCCGGTCGAGATGCCGAGCAGGCCGTGGACCTCGATGCCGTAACGGGCGCCGAAATAGCGGAACGCGTCGTGGGATGTCACGAGTTTGCGCCGTTCCGCGGGAAGGGAATGCACGAGTGCTTCCAGTTCCCGATCGACCGCGAGAATCTCCTCTCGATACGCCCTCGCCGCGTCTTCAAATTCGTTCTTGCTTTCGGGATCGGTTTCCGACAAGGCGGCCACGATCGGGGGCAGGCAATCGGCCCAGAGTCGGGGATCGAACCAGACGTGCGGGTCGTGCGGGCCGTCCCCGCCATCGCCGGGCAGCAAACGCGATTCCGCGAGGTCCCGGGTGATGACGACCGAACGC
The DNA here is from genome assembly GCA_022842245.1 of Gemmataceae bacterium. GTDB lineage: Bacteria > Planctomycetota > Planctomycetia > Gemmatales > Gemmataceae > Limnoglobus. Next base: position 555 of record JALHPZ010000013.1, on the reverse strand, counting down.
TGGCCCGGTCGCGGCTTTTCCAACACGTCGCCGAGTTTGCCTTCGAGGTGCAATCCATGCTGGAAGACGATGGCAGCGTCGGACAGTTTCCGGATGTCGCCGGGCGTAGCCGTGTAGCGGTGGGGGTCGATCCCCGGCCCCATCAGGCATTCGACGCGCACGCGGTCGCCGCCGATCCGCTTGACGGCATCGGCGATCAGACTCGTCGTGCAAACGACGGGGATGCGATCGTCGGTCGGACCGTTCGTGGACTGGCAACCGGTCAGGAGTGTCAGGCTGGAAACAAGAAGGAAAAGAGCGGAACGGATCATGATTATAGTTTAGACTAATCGATCAGTTAGACAAGTCGAATCGTTCTCGATTCCCCATTCGACAAGCTCGTCTTCCCGCCCGCTTTCGGTTGGTGTTTGGTCGGGGGCTTGGGTATAGTGGCTGATAGGCCGTGTTGACTGAACTTGGGCGAATTGCGATAGCGGGGCGTGTCGTTTTCCCGCACCGAGGCTCGCCCATGCTCAGCCGACACGACATCAGCGACGACCATTGGAATCGCATTCA
>JALHPZ010000012.1:75102-177942 GCA_022842245.1 Gemmataceae bacterium | reverse complement strand
AGCATCCCCCCGCCCCTACAAGATTGAATCGATTTACTTGTTGTTCTTCTTCTTTGGTGCTTTCTTCTTCGACATCGGCTTTGCAGATAACACAACTGGATCCGAGCCAAAATCGCCTTCGAGCCAGCCATGGTATCCCATGCACATTCCGTCACCTTGAAACAAGTCGACTTCTGATTCGATTCTTTTCACCTCACCCCGTGTTTCAAGGCGCACCGTCAAGTTGAGGTTAACTTTGTGCTTCGCGTTGGATAGCCCACCCGACACGCCATCGATCACCATCATGAGCCCATACACGGCGTCGTCGATACCCTTCTGAACGGCGGCCCGGGCTTTACCTGTAAGTTTGGGGTCGATCCTCTCCATCGCGTAGCGTCTGACGTCTTCAAAGACGATGAACCCGGCGGCATGTTGCAGCCAAAGCTCACGGGCACGAGGTTGGGTTGGCGCGTCAGCGAGTTCGTGCTCATGGGTAGCCATCGTTCATCTCAGCGACAGGTGGCGTTGTTTCCCAAAAATCAGAAATACCCTTCCCTCTTCTTCTGCTCCATCGACCCGGTCTCGTCGTGGTCGATCACGCGGCCTTGCCGTTCGCTGTTCTTAGCCAGGATCATCTCCTCGATGATCTCCGGCAGCGTCGTCGCGTTGCTCTCCACGGCGCCGGTCAGCGGGTAGCAGCCGAGCGTGCGGAAGCGAACCCGCTTCATCATCGGCGTCTCGCCGGGGCGCAGCCGCATGCGGTCGTCGTCCACCATGATGAGCGTACCGTCGCGCTCGACCACCGGTCGCACATCGGCGAAGTAAAGCGGCACGATCGGAATGTTCTCCAAGTGCACGTACTGCCAGACGTCCAGTTCGGTCCAGTTGCTGAGCGGAAAGACGCGGATGGACTCGCCCTTGTTGATCTTGCCGTTGTAGAGGTTCCACAACTCCGGCCGCTGGTTCTTCGGGTCCCACTGGTGCTTCGTGTCGCGGAAACTGTAGACGCGTTCTTTCGCCCGGCTCTTCTCCTCGTCCCGCCGGGCACCGCCAAACGCGGCATCGTATTGGTAGTGGTTCAACGCCTGCTTCAGAGCCACCGTCTTCATCACGTCAGTGTGCACCTTCGAGCCGCTATCGAACGGGTTGATCCCCAGCTTCAACCCCTCCTGGTTAGTCCACACCTTCAGGTCGAGGCCTTGCTCGCGGCAGTAGCGGTCGCGGAACTCGATCATCGCCCGGAACTTCCAGGTCGTGTCGACGTGCAACAGTGGGAACGGCAGGCGGCCGGGGTGGAACGCCTTCTGCGCCAGGCGCAGCATCACGGCGGAATCCTTGCCGATCGAATAGAGCATCACCGGCCGTTCGAACTCGGCTGCGACCTCGCGGATGATGTGGATGCTCTCGGCTTCGAGGGCCTTCAGGTGGGTCAGTTTGTAACTGCTCGACATCCGCGCTCCGGTTCGGCTCTTTTCGTTGATTCTATGAGTTTCGCGACTGGGCCGTCAGCGCCCCCGACCGGCGTCAAAATTGAATGTAGATGAACGTCTTCGATACGCCCGGGCTGAAGATCGCCACGGAGGCGAGGCAGGCGGCGGCGTTCACGGCCCGCAGCGGGTCCCAACTCCATGCCAGGCGCGGAAGGCGCTCGCGCACGATTTCCCACCCGTGGCCAGCAAGGCCGAGCAGCACGAGCAGCGGCACCGTCGCGGGTACGAGCTTCGCCCCTTCGCCGAGGCCCAGCACGCCCTCGAGCATCGCCGCGCCGTTCGACCAGCCGGTCATGCGCACGAGGATCAACCCGAGCAGCAGTTGGCCGAAGGTCGCCAGCCACGCGAACACGGCCCACGGCTGCGAGACGCGGATGCGCTGCGCCCACGCGCGGCCCTTCATCGCTTGATCGAAGACGCGGTGCAGGCTCATCAGCAGCCCGTTGTAGACGCCATACGCGAGCCAGGCCCAGGTCGCGCCGTGCCAGAGGCCGCACAGGACGAACACGAGCATCAGGTTGAAGTAGATGCGCACGGTACTGCCCCGACTGCCGCCGAGCGGGAAGTAGAGGTAGTCCCGCAGCCAGGACGACAGCGACAGGTGCCAACGGCGCCAGAAATCGGCGATGCTCGTAGCGAGGTACGGCAGGTGGAAGTTCAAGGGTAGCTCGAAGCCGAACCACTTCGCCACGCCGACGGCGATGTCGGAGTAACCGGAGAAATCGCAGTAGATCTGCACGGCCCACGCCAGCACGGCCCAGCGGCAGGCGACGGCCGAGTAAGCCGATGGATCATTGAATACGGCCGAGACGAACAGCAGATCGAGTTGATCGGCGATGACGAGCTTCTTGAACAGGCCGCGGGCAAAGAGGAACGTGCCGTCTTGAATCTGCTGGGCCGTCGGCACCGGCGGCATCGCCATCTGCGGTAGGAACTCGATCGCCCGCACGATTGGCCCGGCCGCCATCTGCGGGAAGAACGCCACGAAGAGTGCGTAGTCGAGCTTGCTGTCCACGGCCTTGATCTGCCGGCGGTAGATGTCCACCGTGTAGCTGATCCCCTGGAACGTGTGGAAACTGATGCCGAGCGGCAGCAGGATGTCCCACGCCCGCGGCGGCACGTCGGCAAAGAGATTCGCGACGGCGACGCCGGTGTCCCAGAAGAAGACGGTGTATTTAAACGCGACGAGCAGACCGAGGTTCGAGACGATGCTGACGACAAGCCAACGCTTGCGTTTGTGCTCGTCGGTCTCGCCTTCGATCTTGCGCCCAACGTAGTAGTCGATGCCGGTGAGTAGCCAGATCACCCAGAGGTAGTACGGGCTGATGGCGGCGTAGAAGACCCAGCTCGCGGCGAGGAGGAACGTGTACTTGGCCCTGCGCCCGCGCAGCAGGTGATAGCCGAGCAGCACGACGGCGAGGAAGATGAAGAATCCTTTTCCACCGACGAGCACGATTGAGAATCTCCATTTAAACCCCGGTTCACCGGGGTCTCATCAATTCCAAAACCCCGCCGGTCAACCGGCGGCTAATTATTTCGTTTCTCCCGCCTGGGCGCGGACGACGGGCATGTCCGTCGTGCCCTCGCGGCCCAATTCGTCGAGCTTACCCTTGAGCCAGCGCGAGAGCACCGTCGCGCCGACGCCGTTGAGGTGGATCGTGTCGGCGAAGCCGGCGTCGGTGATGCCGACGAGGTCGCGATGGGCGCGGATCACGGTCAGGCCGCGTATCGCTTCCTCCTCCGCCAACAGCTTGCGATACTCGGCGAACGCCGTGGCGTGCTTCGCTTCGAGGTCCGCCGTCACCGGCATATCGACGAGTACCAGTGACACTCCGTTGTCAGTCGTCCATCGAATGAGCCGATGCAGATACTGGCGGTGCGAGCCGGTCTTGTAGTTGTCGAGGAACTTGAACGGGGGCAGCTCGCCGTTGACTTGCTTAACGTGGTCGTAGCGCTGCTCGACGGACGCCGCCGCCGGAGCGTAGCCGTCGCCGTTCGCGAGCGCGTCGGCGTAGTTGCGCAACTCGCGGGCTTCCTTCGCCGACGCGGGGCACGCGCCGGGGAAGAATTCCTCGAACCGGAACGCCGCCGCCATGCGGATGCCGTGGCGGTATCGCCAGAGCGACGACACGCGCGAAACGCGGGCCGAGAGGTACTGCCGCACCACCCACTCGCGGGAATCGGGCCGGCTCACGGCCCAGTCGAACGTATCGCCGAAGCTCATGAGCGAGGCCGGGCCGTGCGGTTCGTGGCGGCTGTCGTTCAGGTCGCTCGCCGTGATGCCGTAGACGACAAGCTTCGGCGGTGTCGGGCAGGCGCGCTTCAGTGCGTGATAGAACTCGGACGTCGTTCCGCCGGGCAGACCGACGGCATAGAGATTGTTCAGCGCCTCGCCATTCCAGCGAACGCCGACGATCTCCTTCGGCACGATCCCCTCGCTCACCGTCGAACCGCCGACGAACACGGCATCCCGGCGTTCCGTCGCGCAGCCTTCGACGCGCGCGGCGTAATCGTCCGGCGAATGGCGCGCCCACACGCCCGCCGTCGCCAGCGCGGCTAAGTCGAGCAGCACGAACGCCAGCAGCACGCGGAGCGGGCCGCGCCAGCGGCGGAGACGTCCTCGGAGCATCGCGGACCTTCCGTGGTGGTGCGAATCGGCAACAGCATACGACGATTCGTTTCCCGGACGGAATACCAATCGGTCGCCGTCCGGCGGCTCGGGCGGTAGAGTGGAGATTGCTTCGTCCCACGAGACTCCATCCATGACCGCGCTCTTCGACCAGATCCAGGAATCGGCCGCGTTCGTCCGCTCGAAATGGCCCGGCGCGCCAACGGTGGGCATCATCCTCGGTACCGGACTCGGCAAACTCGTGGAGGACATCCAGGCCGAGGCCGTCATCCCGTACGGCGAGATTCCCCACTTCCCGCGCTCGACCGCGCCGTCGCACAAGGGCCAGCTCGTCTGCGGCCAGCTCGGCGGCAAGGCCGTGATGGCGATGGAAGGCCGCTTCCACTTCTACGAAGGCTATCGCCTCAACCAGATCGCCTATCCGGTCCGCGTGATGAAGGCTTTGGGCTGTGGAACATTGATCGCCTCGAACGCCTGCGGAGGCATGAACCCGCAGTATGACAAGGGCGACCTGATGCTGATCGAGGACCACATCAATCTAATTGGCGACAACCCCCTGATCGGTCCGAACGACGAGAGACTCGGCGAACGCTTCCCCGACATGTGCAACGCCTATGACCGCGAACTGTTGAAGCTCGGCCGGCGGATCGCGATGGAAGAGAAGATCGCGTGCCATCAGGGCGTCTACGTCGCGGTGTCCGGACCGAACCTCGAAACGCGGGCGGAGTATCGCTTCCTGCGGACGATCGGCGCGGACGTCGTCGGCATGTCCACGGTGCCCGAAGTGATCGTCGGCGTACACGGCAAGATGCGCTGCATGGGCATCTCGGTCATCACGGACATGTGCCTGCCGGACGCCCTTCAGCCGGTGAGCCTGCCGGAGATCATCCACGTGGCGAACGAGGCGGAGAAGAAGCTGCGCGTCCTGGTCCGGCGCGTGGTGGCGGAAATCTGAGCAGGACTTCAGAAGTCGGGGCTATCCCATGGCACTTTTCGATGCCTTGATTCACCGCGGTCCGAAGAAGTACGTCGAAAGCTGGATGCCGATGGACGAGGTGCTGCGGCGCATCGTCTCCCGGTTCCCGCTGACCGTCGTCGACCGCGAGCGGGGCGACCGGATCGTGCGGGACCACCTCGCCGAGTTGATCCGGTTGGATGCCCACACCGTCGTCGTCGAGGATTGGAAGGCGCTGGAGGGCCACGTCGCGTACGTGACCATTCTCGAAGAGACGAGCGGGCCGCGGTTCCACTTTTTCCTCAGCGAACGACCGACCAGCATCGAGATCGACTACGATCACGAGGAGGATCGAGACGTTTGCCGGCCGTTGCTCGAAGAGTTGGAGGAGGCGCTCGGCGAGTACGACCTCATCTCGGAGGACCCGGAGGAGCCGCCGGACCTCAAACCCGACGACATGCTGGATGGGGTGCGCGATACGATCGGGGAGATGCACCTGCGCTGGGAGGGGGACATCGCCATCCTCGCGGCGGGACCGCACCCGGACGGCGAGCCGTTCCCGCAGGCGTCGGACGGTCTTCACTGGTGCGACGACAGCACGAACGTGATTCTCGACCTGTCGGGCTTCGCGAGCTGCTCCGCGCAGGATCTGATCGAGTGGGCGCAGATGATCATTCAAACCGCCCAAGCGCGGGACCGGGAGCTCCGGCTCTGTTATCCGCCGGGCACGGTGGACGAGCGGTTGACAAGGTATTTTCGGATCGGCCAGCTGCCGATCCACGATTCGCTCGCCGAGGCGCTGGCGGCGGGCGAGTCGGAGCCGTGATCGTTTTCCGCTTCCCCGTTGCCCCCGTCCGCCGATCTGCGATAATCGCAGGAACCCGCCCCGCCACACGTTTCGGGAAATGATCATGCGCCGTATCTCCCTCGCCCTCCTGCTGCTGTGCGGCGCGACGCTGACCGCCGCCGACTGGACCCGCTTCCGCGGCCCGAACGGCGACGGCGTCGCGGCCGACGACATTCCGCTGAACTGGTCGACGAAGAAGAACGTCGCCTGGGCCGTGCCGATCGAGCCGGGCAATTCGTCGCCGATCATCGCGAAGGGGAAGCTGTACCTGATGACCGCGAGCGCGGACGGTTCGAAGCGCGCCCTCGTCTGCCTCGACGCGAAGACCGGCAAGTCGAACTGGGAGCGGAACTTCGGCGGGCAGAAGGTGAAGGTCCACGCGAAGTCGTCGCTGGCATCGTGCACGCCGGCGACGGACGACTCGAACGTCTATTGCGCGGTGTGGGACGGGCAGACGATGGCCGTGCATGCTTTCGATCACGACGGCAAACCGAAGTGGGACTACAAGCTCGGCAAGTTCGCGAGCCAGCACGGCGCGGGGCTGTCGCCCGTCGTGCACGACGGCAAAGTCTTCATCAACTTCGATCAGGACGGCGCGGCCGAACTGCTGGCGATCGACGCGAAGACCGGCGACAAGGTCTGGAGCGCGTCCCGGAAGGCGTATCGGGCCTGTTATTCGACGCCGACGATCCGCGTGCTGCCGGACACGAAGACGGAGATTGTGGTGTACAGCACGGCCGGCGCGGCCGGATACGATCCGAAGACCGGCGCGGTGAACTGGTCGTGGGTGACGCCGTGGGAACCGGGCGAAATGGCCCTGCGTTCCGTGGCGTCGCCGCTGCTCGCCAAGGACACGCTCGTCTGCCTGAACGGCGACGGGTCCGGCAGCCGCTACAGCGCGTCTGTTACCATTTCCGGTGCGAAGGCGACCGTGAACTGGGAGAAGCGATCCAGCAAGCTCGCGCCGTACGTGCCCTGCCCGATCGTGAAGGACGATCACATCTACTGGATCACCGATCAGGGAATCGCCGAGTGCGTCGAATTGAAGTCCGGCAAGATCCTCTGGAGCGAGCGGGCGACGAACAACCCCGTGTCGGCGTCTCCGGTGCTGGTCGGCGGCGACAAGTTCATCGTCGTGGACGAGCGCGGCGCGTCGATCGTCTTCAAGGCGCAGCCGAAGGAATTCGAAAAACTCGGCGAAGGCGACATCGGCGAGGCGGTGTTCGCGTCGCCGGCCGTGGCGGACGGCAAGCTCTACATCCGCGGCGCGAAGAAACTCTACTGCATCTCCGGCAAAGGCGCGTGACCGTGCCCCGGATCGTCATCGTCGGCGGCGGGCTGAGCGGGCTTGCCGCCGCCTATCGTATTCGTCAACGTCTCCCGGCCGGCGAAATCGTCGTTCTGGAATCGGCCGCCCGGCCCGGCGGCAACGTCTGGACCGAGCGCGACCGTGGCTACACGGTGGAACTCGGACCGAACGGCTTCCTCGATTCTAAGCCGTCCACCGGGGACCTCTGCCGATCGCTGGGCATCGACTCCCAACTCGTGGCCGCCAGCGAAGGCTCGCGCAAGAATCGATTCCTCTACCTCGACGGCCGGCTGCACAAACTGCCCGGTTCGATCCCCGGTCTGCTGCGCACTCCGCTGCTTTCACTCGGCGCCAAGCTGAAACTGTTGAGCGAGCCGGTCCGCCGCCGGCCGCGCGAGTTGCCGCCGGACGAAACGATCGCCGAATTCGCCACGCGCCGGTTCGGTCGCGAAGTCGCGGACACGTTCATCGACGCGCTCGTCACGGGCATCCACGGTGGCGATCCCGCGAAGCTGAGCGTCGCGGCCGCGTTCCCCCGCCTGCCAAAGTTCGAACGCGAAGCGGGGAGCGTCATTCGCGGGTTCCTGCGGGCCTCGAAGGAGAAGCGGCGCGCGGCCGCGGCGGCCGGACAACCCAAACCGGGGCCGCCGCGCATGTGGTCGTTCGCGGGCGGACTCCGCGTGATGATCGAGGCCCTGTCCGCGACGGTTCCCGTCCAGACGAGCGTCGGCGTCCGCCGCATCGAAAAGACCGAATCCGGTTGGCGCGTTCGCGGCGACGGGACGGACGCGTGGCCGGCCGACGTGGTCGTCGTCACCGCTCCGGCGCCGCGGCAGGCCGAACTGCTCGCCGACCTCGACCCCGCTCTCGCGGACGAGATCGCCGGCATTGGCTACGCGCCGATCGCCGTCGCCGTCCTTGGCTACCGCCGCGCCGACGTGCCGCACGACCTCGACGGCTTCGGCTACATCGCCCCGCAACGCACCCGCCGCGACGCCCTCGGCGTGCAGTGGTGCTCGTCCATCTTCCCCGACCGCGCTCCCGACGGGTGCGTCGCCTGGCGGGTCCTCTGCGGAGGAACCGGCCGGCCGGATGTCATGGCTTGGGACGACGAAACGCTGCTGCGCAAGGTCCACGAGGAAATGACGATCACGATGAACGTGCAGGGCCGGCCGGTGTTCGACCGCATCGTTCGCTGGCCGAATGCGATCCCGCAGTACGTCGTCGGTCACCGGGAACGCGTCGCGCGCATCGAGTCGCACGCCGCACGGCACCGGGGATTGATCCTCGGCGGCAATGCCTATCGCGGCATCGCCATGAACGATTGCACCGAACAAGCCGAACGGATCGCCGACGACGTGGCGAGCCTCGTCAACGCTTCGTCTTGACCGGCCGGGACGGCGCGTCCTTTTTCGAATCGAAGCAACCGTAGGTGTTCAGCAGGATGATCCAGAGGGGGATCGAGAGGAGCCAGAGTCCGCCGGCGATGAGGGTCCACTGCTTCTTTTGCTGGCGCGCCTGTTCGGAGGTCATCTCGCGGCGGCGGGCGACCGGAGCGGTCGAAGCGGCACCGAAGCCGAGAGCGCCGTCGTGGGACGGCGGGTTGGCGGCGGCGGCCGGCGCGTACATGTGTTCGCCGTCGCCGGTCGATCCCTCGAAGGGCTGAACGGTCCATTCGGGCTGGACGGCCACGGGGGTCAGTTCGATCGGCCGCGCGACCAGATCCATCGGGATCGGCGGATTGACCGTGACGGGCGGTGCGGGTTTCAGGTCCACCGGTTCGCCGCCGCCCATGATGCTCGAATCGGCGGGTCGCGCCATCGGCACGGCCATCGGGGCGGGGGGGGCCGGCGTGAGGAACGCGCGCAGCCGTTCGATCGTCGTGGCGAGCGAGGGCCGCTGGGCCGGATCGCGAGCCGTCAGATAGCGCACCAGTTCGATGAGACCCGGCGGCAGATCGGGCCGCAGCACCGCGAGCGGCAGTGGTTCGGAATCGCGCAGCATGGCGAGGAGTTCGTCGGGGGTCCGGGCCGGGAACGGCGGTCGGCCGGTGAGCAGGAACGCGAGCGTCTGCCCCAGGCTGTAGAGGTCGCCGGCGGGCGTGGGCGCGCCATTCGTGATCCGTTCCGGGGGCAGGTAGAGCCACTCCTCCAATGCCACGGATCGTTGCGCGAGCCATTCGGGCAGAGCGGGCCGGTGCGGCACGAGACCCAGCTCGGCGAGTTTGACCGCGGCGTTCGGCGCGGGCCGCAGCGAAGGCGTGCCATCCGGCTTCGGCCGACTCGAAGGGACGAGCGGATGGGCGTAGAGCACGCCCGGCCGGATGTCGCCGTGGACGTGCCCGACCCGGTGCGCCGCTTCCAGCCCCTGCGCCGCCTGTTGGATGTAAGCGCACGCGAGGAACGCCGGCATCGGACCGATGTCGCGCACGAGATCGTCCAGCGGCGCGCCCTCCGCCGGTTCCAGCACCGCGAAGAGTTGATCCTCGTAGGCCCCCGCTTCGAGCAGCGTGGCCAGGTGCGGATGGACGACCGTGCTGGCGGCCTGCGCACGCTGGATGTACGCGGAGAGGTTGTCCGCCGGCGCGAGCCAGTCGGTGGCGATGCGGCGGAGGACGATCGGCGTGCGGAGGCTGGGGTGTCGGGCCGTGAAGGCGTAGCCGCCGGGGCATGCGCCACGATCGTCGAGGATCGGGTAGCCGGCGAACGCCAGTTCGCGGCCGCGGCCCTCGCGAATCCGATGCGCCTGGAACGGCGTCAGCAGCCCGCGCGCCACCAGCGCGTCGCACAGCGCCGGCACGTTCGCCTGCGGCACCTCGGAGCGGCGCACCAGATCCTGTACCTGGTCCGACGGCAACAGCCGGTTCTCCCGGGCTAGGTCCAGAAACGATTCCACGGAGTCGGAAGGCATTCGCGGCGGTCCGAAAGAGTGCGATGCGGGGCGGAACATCATTCTAAGCGCGCCGCCGACCGGCCGACAACCGCGACTATCATGGGATTCCCACGGTTGGAGACATTCGTGCCGCGCACCGCCGCCCTCGTCTACCCCCACCAACTCTTCGATCCGCATCCGGCCCTCGTCGGCGCGGCCGAAGCGGTGCTCGTCGAAGACCCCCTCGTGTTTCGCCAGTACCGGTTTCACCGGCAGAAGCTCATCCTGCACCGGGCGAGCCTGCAGGCCTTCGCGGCAAAACTCCGAAGCGAGGGCCACACGGTTCGATACCTCGACAACACGCGGGTGCCGACCACGCAGGCCGTCGCCGAGCATCTCGCGAAGGGGAAATTCACCGCCGTCCGCGTCGTCGACCCCTGCGACGACTGGTTGATTCGACGATTAACGGCGTCGTTGAAAGCCCAAGGCATCGCGATCGAACGCCTCGACGATCCGCACTTCCTCACGCCCCCGGACGAGATCGACCGCTTCGTCGGCGGCAGGTCCAGGCTCTTCTTCACCGAGTTCTACATCGCACAGCGAAAGCGCCTGAACCTCCTCATCGACAACGGCAAACCGGTCGGCGGGCAGTGGAGCTTCGACCCCGAGAACCGCCGCAAGCTGCCCAAGGGAATCGTGGTGCCCGAAACGCCGCTTGCACCGGAGAACGAATTCGTCCGCGAGGCCCGCGAATATGTCCGCGAGCAGTTCCCGGACGCCATCGGATCGGACGAACCGTTCGGCTGGCCGATCGACCACGCCGCTGCGGCCCGCTGGCTCGACCGCTTCATCGCCGAACGGCTCGAACGCTTCGGCGACTACGAGGACGCCATCAGTTCCTGCCACGACGTGCTCTTCCACTCCGCGCTCACACCGATGCTCAACATCGGACTGCTCTCGCCCCGGCAGGTGCTCGACGCGGTCCTGAAGCGTGCGGACGACGTGCCCATCAATTCCCTCGAAGGGTTCGTCCGGCAGGTCTGCGGCTGGCGGGAATTCGTCCGGCTCGTCTATCTCCGGTTCGGGCGGAAACAGCGCACGGCCAACCACTGGAACCACACGCGCCCGATCCCGAATAACTTCTACGACGGCACCACCGGCATCGAGCCGGTCGACCACGTCATCCGGCAGGTCCTGCGCACCGGGTACTGCCATCACATCGAACGGCTGATGATCCTCGGCAACTTCCTCATGCTCTGCGAGGTGCATCCCGTCGCGGTGTGCCTGTGGTTCATGGAGCTGTTCGTGGATGCCTACGACTGGGTGATGGTGCCGAACGTCCACGGCATGAGCCAGCACGCCGACGGCGGACTGATGACCACGAAGCCGTACATCAGCGGATCCAGCTATGTGCTCAAGATGAGCGATTTCAAGAAAGGCCCGTGGTGCGAAATCTGGGATGCGCTCTACTGGCGCTTCGTGGACAAGCACGTGGACTTCTTCGCGAACAATCCGCGCACGGCCATGATCGCGAAGCTGCGGGACAAGCTCGGCGACAAGCTCAAGACCCATCGCCGAGTGGCCGAGGCGTTCCTCGCGAAGCTCTGACGCTACTTCGCCCGCAGGTCGGCGAGGTAGGCGATCAGGTTGTAGAAATCCTGCGGCTTCAGCTTCTCCGCGATGTCGCTCGGCATCGGCGAGACCGGCGTCGTCCGCTTCTTCTCCACATCGTCGAGGCTCACGCGCGTCTCCTTCGCCTGCGTGTCCACCATGATGAGCGTCTTGCCTTCGACTCGCAGTAGGCCGGTGAGCTGGCCGCCGTCCTTGAGGTCGAGGATAGTGGTGTGGAAGGCGTGGTCGACGTTGCGGTTCGGGTCGAGCGTGTCTTCGAGGAGCCGTTCGACGCCGCGGTTACCGATGCCGTCGAGCTGCGGGCCGATCTTGGCGCCCTGCCCGCCGACCTGGTGGCAGTTGGCGCAGGTGGTAGCGAAGACCTTCTTGCCGGCTTCGATGTCGGTCTTGGCTTTGCGGTAGCCGTCGCCGCGCTCCTTGATGAGCGCCGCGAGCCGGGCGTCGGCCGACGGAATGCCAGCGGTGAGTTCCTTGACGGTGGCTTCCCAGCCCGGCGGGTTGATGGCCTTGAGGCGGTCAAGGATGGACTTCTCCTGCAAGAGGCGAGGCGAAGCCTTGGTCATGCGGATAAGTTTGAAGAGTTCATTCGCACTGGCAACCGATGTCGCCATGCCATTCGCGATGAAAACACTCTCTCGATAGGGAGCGGTAGCAAGAATCGCGCGAAGCTTGTCCTGATCGCCCGCATCTTGTGATCGGGATAAGATGGTGATGGCTTTCTCTCGAAGGTTCGCAGGGGCACTCACGTCCATAAAGATCGATCGCGCGACAGGGAAGACATGATTCTTAGGCTGATTAATGTTGTTGCGAACGAGATACTCAATGCACTCCAGGCGGGAATCAAGACCGGCTTTTGGATCTTGTGCGATTGGAGCAACTTCGTTTGAGATATCGATTCCTGTCATCTGCGCGTATCGGATGGCATTCGTGATTTTCTTTGGTTCCGCGGTATTCAGATTCCGGGCGAGATCCCTTAATTCCGATTTCGGATCACGAAACACCGTCGAAGTATTCGGCATTATTTCAAATCGAGTTGCCTCCGCAAGAGAGGCGTACCCTGAGGATTTTGCTCCTTTTTCTAATGCGAAGAGAATCGAAACACTGCGATCATCCGATGGCCGGCCAATGTAGTTATTCCAAATCACGAGTCTGTGATAATTACATCCCGATTTTCCGACATGCTCCGCGGCTCGCTCGGCCAAATCTTTGGTGATAGTTTGTTCTCGAAATCGCTCCGATAACCACCATCCCGCATAAGCCGTGGGCACTCCCAAGAATACATCATCGAATACACCCTCTGTTGCCCGTGTATCTTTGATTCGATCTTTCAAGATCCAAACCAATTTCTCCTGAGAATCATTCGCTGTCAGCGAATTCCGCAGTGCGATCCGTGCCGCATGGCGCAGATGCGTGTCCTCCGTCGCGATCGACGGGATGAACTTTGCCAGCGGCAGGATCAGGTCCGGGTGCGAGTGGTCGGCGAGGTGCCCGACCGCGGCGCGAACGGTATGAGCGTCTGCATCCCCCAGCGCCGTCAGTGCGGCCTTGCTATCGGCAAATAACTTCGGCCCCGTCGCTCGTGGTTTCGCTTCACGGCTCAAGGGTCGCCCCTCAAACAAGATCCGCCACATGCGGCCGCGGCCCTTGTCGCGGCCGGGGTGTTTGAGGTCCACTTCGTAGTGCCCGATGATCTTGTTGTAAAAGTCGTTCACGTACAGCGCCCCGTCCGGGCCGAGCTTGATGTCCACCGGGCGGAACCACGGGTCGCTGCTCACCAGGAAGTCCGGCAGCTCCTTCGCCACCGGCGTGCTCCCCTTCCACTCGATGCGGTCGCAATTGATGCGGCTCGTCACCACGTTGCCGAGGAACATGACGCCGTTCCACTCCTTCGGAAAGTGGTCGGCATCATACCACGCGAGGCCGCAAAGGCCGGTGGAGCCGTGCTGGTGCTGCGTGACGTGGGGCGCGTAGCCGAGGCCGTCGTGCGGCTTGCCGAAGCTGTCGTAGTAGGCGCCCTTGATGAGCTGCGTGATCGGCTTCGAGTGGCAGTCGGCCGTGTAGAAGTTGAACCACGGGTCGACGGTCATGCCGAAGGGGTTCACCTGGCCGCGCGTGTAGACTTCGATGCGGCTGCCGTCGGGCCGGAAGCGGAAGGTGTTGCCGGAGTTCAGGCGGACCTCGTGGCCGTCCTTCCCCTTGACGTGCGAATCGTTGGCGAAGCCGTGGCAGGCATAAACCCAGCCGTCGGGCATAAAGGTGTACGAGTTGTACATGCCGTGGGTGTCGCGGCTGCCGAAGCCGGTGAAGAGGACTTCGCGCCGGTCGGCCTTGCCGTCGCCATCGGTATCGGTGAGCTTGAGGATCTCGCCGACGCTGGAGACGATGCAGCTCTTGCAGTCGGGCAGCGGCAGGATGCCGATCGGGATGTTCAGCTTGTCGTCGAAGGTCTCGACCTTCTGGGCTTTGCCGTTCGCGTCGAAGTCGGAGAGGATGAAGAGCTTGTCGGAGGCTTTGCCCTTCTCGGCCGCGAAGGGGTAGTGATAGCTGGTGGTGACCCAGATGCGGCCCTTGGCGTCGAAGGCGAGCTGCATCGGCTTTTGAATATCCGGTTCCGATGCCACCAACTGCGCCGTGAAGCCGGGCGGGAGCTTGAACGACTTGCGTTCGTCCTCCGGCGTTTTCGCGTCCGTCGGCGCGACGAGGGGCTGGGCGAACGCGGGACCGGCGAGGAGCACGAGGAGCGCGAGGCTTCGCATGAGAGAGGCCCTTCGGGTGGGAAGGGATTGTACCCCATCGTCCTGCGTCCGACAGTCCCCTCGCACCTCTCGCCGCGTTCCGCTAAATTACCTTTCCGATCTCCCCCCCCGGCAGGACGCGATGACCGACGCCGTCTTCCAGCGCTGCATCCACCCGCATTGCGGCCATACGACCGACCTCGCGGACACGAGCTTCCAGTGCGCGAAGTGCGGCGGCCTCTACGACGTCGCCTACGACTGGAACCGCCTGCCGGTGCCGACCAGCTTCAAGCACTTCGAAGCGAAGTGGGCCAACCGCACCGACCCGCTCGATTTCTCCGGCGTCTGGCGCTTCCGCGACCTGTTCCCCTTCGCCCCGCCCGACCGGATCATGACCATCGGCGAAGGGCAGACGCTGCTCCAGCGCGCCGACCTCGTCGCCAAATATGTCGGCATGAAGCCCGGCACCGTGTTTCTGCAATACGAGGGGATGAACCCGAGCGGCAGCTTCAAGGACAACGGCATGACGGCCGCGTTCACGCACGCCCAGATGGTCGGTGCCCGCCGCGCCGCCTGCGCCAGCACCGGCAACACCAGCGCCAGCCTCGCCATCTACTGCGCCGCCACGAACCTGATGCGCGCCGTCATCTTCATCGGCAGCGGCAAGATCAGCTACGGCAAGCTCTCGCAGGCGCTCGACTACGGCGCGCTCACCGTGCAGATCGCCGGCGACTTCGACGACGCCCTCCGCCGCGTGCAGGAGGTCTCCAAGCAGCTTGGCATCTACCTCGTCAACAGCATCAACCCGTTCCGCCTCGAAGGCCAGAAGTCGGTGATGTTCCGCATCCTCGAAGCCCTTCGCTGGGAAGTGCCGGACTGGATCGTAGTGCCCGGCGGCAACCTCGGCAACGTCTCCGCGTTCGGCAAGGCGTTCTTCGAGCTGAAGGAACTCGGCTTGATCGACCGGATGCCTCGGCTTGCGCTCATCAACGCGGCCGGGGCGGATACCTTCTACCAGCTCTACGAGAAGAGCGGCGTCCGCTGGCACGGCGGCAAGCCGGACCAGCCGAAGATCAACGCCTACATGAAGTATCTCGACGACGCCGACCGCCGCGCCGACACGCTGGCGAGCGCCATCGAGATCAACCGCCCCGTGAACCTGCCGAAGGCCCTGCGGGCGCTTGAGCGCTGCGGTGGCGTGGTCCGCGAAACGACCGATCAGGAGATTCTCGACGCGAAGGCGAAGATCGGCGCCGGCGGTTTCGGGTGCGAGCCGGCGAGCGCCGCGAGCGTGGCAGGGCTGCTGAAGCTCGTGAAGGAGGGCGTCATCTCGCCCGATGAGCGTGTCGCCTGCGTCCTCACCGGTCACGTGCTCAAGGACCCCGACGCGACGGTGGCGTACCACACGGCCGACCCGGCGACGTTCGAGGCGAAGCTCGGCAAGCGCGGCGTCCGCCGCGCGAGCTTCGCCAACCGCGCCGTGCAAGTGCCGAACGACCTCAGCGAGATCGTGAAAGCGATCGAACTGTACGCGTGAGCGAATTCCGGGGAATATGGACGGTTGGCTGGTTAAACTGGGGTTTTGCTACACACTTCGGGTGCCAAGTCATGCGTCTTCCAGCGATGCTACTGATTCTCGCTTGGACGATTTTTCCCTCTCTGTTGTTTGCAGATTCGCCGCTAGCCGGACCCTGGCACGGGATGAAAACCTATCAGGGGCGAATCGATCTCGGCGAATTTCACCTTGACGTCGAGTTCTCAAGTGCCGGCAACCCTTTGCTCATGGGACAAGAAATCACAGCCGTGGGTGAGGCGTTTGTACAGCCAATGGATTCAGAATATCGCGTCATCGAGGTCACGGAGTTGGAGGTGAAGCCAAACCGTGTGACACTCGGTTACACGATAGCCGGGGTCCAACGATTGGCCTCCGGAAAGCTCGCCGATACTGGAGTGCGGTTGCATACGCGACGTCTCCAGTTCGCACTGGCGGGCGACACGATTGTTTTGAACGAAACCGATCTAACTCCGGAAGGTTCGAGGCTGGAGGCCAAGGCGGTTCTCCAGCGGGGCCTGCACCGATCGTTGCTCGCGGGGCCGTGGGTCGGCTTCACGGAGACTGACCGTGGAAAGGTGCGGTTTAGCTACCGTGGCTTCCCGATCATCAACGGAACCGAAGTGACTCAACTCGGGCAGACAGTCGGTTCCGCGAAAGTCGTCGGTCTAAATGTCCAGCCACGCAAGGTCGAGTTATCACTCGAAAAAGATGGGACAAAGCAGGCAACTGCCTGGGTTGTCGATGATTGGATGCGACTTCAGGAAACCGGCGACCGCAACAGAGTGTACACCCGTCAATATCGGCTGGCCGGTCAATGGGAAGGATCGACCATCGATAAAGATGGCAAAACCATCGCGAAACAGGTCTTTGCCTTCGATCACGATGGGATTCCCATCCTCAACGGCGAACGGCGAACCACGCCAGGCACAACGTTTCGTACAGTTCCGGGAATCAAGGATGCAAGCGGCGTAGGGATGGAAACCCACATCCTGCGGAGCCTAAGGACGTCACCTGAGCAAGTCTACTACCAAGTTCGATATGAAACGTGGATCAAGGTGGACACTCTGCTGAGCGACCACGATCACTACTTCACACCGCGGCCTGACAGTGACGACGTTGTGGATTTCCGGGTTGAAAATCGGGGCAAACTCTTGCACCAGGGGACGCTGAAGCGCATTGCCGCCGCTCCAGAGATTCCCCAGGCAAAGCTCCCGAGGATGGCGAAGTTACCAAATCTTGAGCTTCCCACTGCGTTGCGGAAAACGACGCCGGTCAAACTCGTGGACCCTTCACCGTGGACAGGTACTTGGCTCGGCAAGGTCACCATGAACGATCAATCTACACGAGAGGACTACTTTGAATTCTCGCCAGTCGGCCGACCACTCTTCGGGTACCGCGAAATCGGTGATCTGCGGCAGACCACTGTCCTCGAGAAAGCGGGACAGAAGTTCAACTTTGAAATCCGTCGGCGGAACGTCACCGTCAATGTGAAACAACTGACCTCGGGGGGGAATCGGATCGCGTACACGGTTGACCGGGTTGAACACCTGGCGATCGAAAAAGTAGGGAAAATTCAGGATACTACTGCCATATCCCGCAGCTTCAATTTGAAGCAGAACTCGATCAGCTTCGAGGAGCGCGTCACACCACCGAAAAAGCCTGTGGTAACCGCGAAAGGCACGTTGGAGCGACTGCGTCCATTCGGCGGCTACTGGGAAGGCAAAACGCAGAATTCCAGGGCAGGAACACCGTGGGCGGACTCCACGCGAATAGTCGATGGCGGGCGCGCCGTCTTTTATCAATCGCACGGTCCGGGATCGAGCCAACACCAAGTCGAACTCACCCATGTCGGCCAGGAAATCATCGGTCGTTTGCCGAACGGCGGGCTGTTTCGTACCGAGGTTCTCGAACTGGATGCAACACCGTTTCGGACGGCATACGTCGTTGAGATCACTCGAGGTTCTTTGGACCCCACGAAGGCTCCCGAGAAGGAATACACTCTCAATATCACACAGCGGACCGGACAGTCCGTGCAAATGTTTGTGAGGGTGTCGCGAGATCGGAAGTTCTCGAACGATCAGCCCTACAACCTGGGCGTGTTCGAACCTCGTTAGAATTACACGAGATAACCGGGGTTTGGTCTGTAACTCACCGCG
Source organism: Gemmataceae bacterium (assembly GCA_022842245.1). GTDB lineage: Bacteria > Planctomycetota > Planctomycetia > Gemmatales > Gemmataceae > Limnoglobus. The sequence continues at coordinate 159,784 of JALHPZ010000012.1, read as the reverse complement.
AATTGAAAACTTCAGAATCGGTAACTCCCCCCATGAAAACCCACATCGCCATCCACGGAGCTTGCGGACGCATGGGCCAGCGGCTCGTCGCGCTCGCGGCCGAAGACGCGGCCCTCCAGGTCGTCGCGGCCGTCGACTACGCGAAGCACCCTCGCATCGGCCACGATGCCGGTGAGGTTGCGGGCATCGCCAAGATCGGCGTGCCGATTACGGCCGAGATTCCGCTCTCGACTCGCGTCGATTGCGTCATCGACTTCTCCGCACCCGGCGGCACGATGAACATCCTCAAGGTCTGCGTCGACCGCAAGCTGCCGCTCGTCATCGCAACAACGGGTCTCGAAGCCGAGCACAAGAAGGAGATCGCCGAGGCCGCGCATGAAACGGCCGTGCTGCTCTCACCCAGCATGAGCCTCGTTGTGAATCTTCTGTTCAAGCTCACGAAGCTGACGGCCGAGGCGCTCGCGAAGCAGGACTTCGACGTCGAGATCATCGAGCGCCACCACCGCTTCAAGAAGGACTCGCCCAGCGGCACGGCGGCGATGTTCGCGAAGATCGTCCAGGATGCGATGAAACAGGAAAAGATCATGCACGGCCGCGAGGGGATCGTCGGCGAGCGGCCGCACGGCGAGATCGGCATGCACGCCGTCCGCGGCGGGGACAACGTCGGCGAGCATACGATCGTCTTCAGCACGCTCGGCGAGACGATGGAGTTGGTCCACAAGGGCTACAGCCGCGACAGCTACGCCCGCGGGGCCTTGGCGGCGGCGAAGTTCCTCGCCGGCAAACCGGCGGGCCAGTATTCGATGGCCGACGTGCTGGGTCTGTGATTTACGGCGATTCCTTCCACAAATACCCCTGCACGCCCGCGCGGCCTTCGATCTCGATCGGCCGGCGCGGGTAGGCGGGGCCTTCAAAGGAATCGAGTTCCCCCAGCGTGAAATCGTCCACTTCCCACAATTCGCCGGGGATCGCCACGCCGTTCGCCTCGTCGCGGATCATCCCCTGATAGCGCCCCAAGTCAAGCAGTCGATACTTCGGCACCGTTACGGCCTCGCCGACGTACGTCTGGTCGGCGACACGAAAGTGGTTTGTCCCGCCGCGCCGCAGCGAGCCGTAGAAGAAGAGAATCGTTTTGCCCATCGCTCGCCCGCCGGAGTACACTAATCTCCCGCCTCCATCTTACGACGGACCTCGCCATGTTCCGTTCCCATCCCGATCGCCGCACGGCCCTCGCCGCCGGCGCCGGCCTACTCGCTTCTCCGAATCTCATTGCCCAGCCGAAGGACGCGAAGCCGCCGCTCGTCGAAGGCTACACGCATCAGGTCAGCTACGCACCGGGCGAAGTGCTGAAACTGCACGTCTCGAGCGCCTCCGACGCGTTTGACGTCGAAATCGCCCGGCTCGGCGCGAAGCGCGAGGTCGTTTGGTCGAAGAAGGGCGTGCCGGGCAAGGTCCACCCGGTCCCGGGGAACGCATCCTCGCACGGCTGCCACTGGCCGGCAGCGCTTACGATCCCGATCCCCAACGAATGGAAGAGCGGCTACTACACCGTGAAGCTCGGCGAGAAGAACCGCGAGGCGTACTTCATCGTCCGCCCCAAGATGCCCACCTCGAAGATCCTCATCCAGCTTTCGACCAACACCTACAACGCCTACACGAACTGGAACGGCTACAGCCTTTATGCATACCATGCGAAGCACAAAGCCCAGGGCCGACGCGTCTCGTTCGATCGGCCGCAGTTTTCGCAGTTTGCCAACTGGGAGCAGTCGTTCGTCGCGTGGGCCGAGGCGAACGGCTACACTCTCGACTTTTGCGCGAACTCCGATCTCGAATTCCATTCGGAACTACTCGACAAGTACAAACTCGTCCTGAGCGTCGGGCACGATGAATATTGGTCGTCTCCGATGCGGGACCATCTCGAACGCTTCATCGGCAATGGCGGGAACGTCGCCTTTTTCAGCGGGAACACCTGCTGCTGGCAGGTCCGCTCCGAAGAGAACGGCCGCGCGCTCGCCTGCTGGAAGCAGAACTTCGGCGACGACCCGTACTACGCTTCGGGGAACCACAAGCTCCTTTCGACGCTCTGGAGCCATTACCTCGTCGGCCGCCCGGAGAACCAGCTCACCGGCGTCGGCTTCCTCCACGGCGGCTACCGCAAGAGCCACGGCCAGTTCATGACCGACCCGGCCAAGTACACCGTCCACCGGCCCGACCACTGGCTCTTCGCCGGCACGAATCTCAAACGCGGCGACGTCTTCGGCGACAAGGACACGATCGTCGGCTACGAATGCGACGGCTGCGAACTGAATTGGAAGGATGGCTTGCCGTCACCCACGGGCAAGGACGGCACGCCGGCGAACTTCGAAGTTCTCGCCACCTGCCCCGTGCGCTGGCACCCGGACGACTGCGAATGGTACGAGAAGTGGGAGAAGGGCCGCGTCGGCAACGCCGTGCTGGGCACCTACACGCGCGGCGGTACCGTCGTGACCGTCGGCAGCACCGACTGGGCGCACGGCCTGCGCGGCAAGGACAAAATCGTCGAACGGATCACCCGCAACGTACTGGATCAGTTGGGATGACGCGATTCCGTCAGCCGGTCAGCAGCTTATGACCGAACACGGCGCGGAGGCGGTTCGCGGCCTGCCAGAGCTTCGGATCGGCGCGCAGGAATTCTACGAGGTTGGCGGTGGAGACGCCGAGCAGTTCCGCAGCGGTGCTGACCTGCGCCTGAGCGGCGACCAGCACGTCGAGCGCGAGACCGGCCGTGGGCCAGAACAGCGGATTCTTTGCGGAGAGATGGACGTTTCCCCCGGCGAAAACGGCCCAGTCGAGATGGGAACGCACCGCTTCGACCGTCGGCGCGATCGGATCGCGCAGTTCGAGAAATAAGGCCTTGTACAGCCGGCCGAGCGCCTTCGCCTTGTTTTCGTGCTGCGAACGGCTTTCTTCGGCGATGACGATCAGGCCCGTCGGCCGGTGCCGCAGGCGCACGGCCGACGAGGTCTTGTTCCGTTTCTGCCCGCCAGGGCCGCTGGCGCGGTAGGTGTCCACGTCGCACTGCGCGAGCCGTTCGGCATCCGAGAGCATCGCCCACGTCGCGCGCGGCGGCCGCGCCGTACAATCGCTATTCCGAGGTTCCTCATCCCGCGAGGCCGCCATGAGCGCTCCCGAATCGACCCCGTCCGCACCGGTGGACTACAAGTCCGGCCAGTACGAGTTTACCGAAGAACACAACCGCGTGATCAGCGGACTCGCCGATTCCATGCGAGTCGTCGCCTCGCTGATGCAACTGCTCGGTCTGGCGTTCGCCATCTTCTTCGCGTTTCAACTGCTGCATACCCTCAAGAACCGGGAAAATTTCTTCCCCGCCATCGGCCTCGGCGCATCCATGCTCCTGTGCCTCTCCTTCGGCTTCTGGACCTCCGGCGCGGCTGCATCCTTCCGCAAGATCGTCGAGACGAAGAACGAGGACCTCTGGCACTTGATGAAGGCGCTCAAGAACCTGCACAACATGTACGCCACCATGCGGGCGATTGTGTACTGCGGCCTCGTGCTCGCGATCGTCGGCGTCGCCATGGCCGTTATCAGCTACTTCAACATCATGCCCAAGCCCGAATAACCCGGCGAATCGGATGAATTACCAGGTCAGCCTGCAATCGTTCCACGGGCCGCTGGACCTGCTGCTCTACCTCGTGCGCCGCAACGAGGTAGACATCCACGATATCCCCATCTCGCTTGTCGCCGGTCAGTTCCTCGAACACCTCAAGACGCTCGACCTGCTGGACATCGAACTCGTTGGCGACTTCCTCGTCATGGCCGCGACCCTGATGGAAATCAAGGTTCGCGGCCTGATTCCGAGCGAAGCGGAGGAGGAAAGCGAGGAAGGACCGGACCCGCGCCGGCAACTCGTCAAGCAATTGCTGGAGTACCGGCGCTTCAAGGACGCGGCGGCGGCGCTCGAGGAGAAGGCCGAGGCGCACGCGACGCGTCTGTCCCGCGTCGCTCCGCTCGAACCGGCCGCCCCCGGCGTGCAGCCCGTGCGCCCCGTCGAACTTTGGGACCTCGTCAGCGCCTTCGCCCGGCTCATGCGCGAGACGCAGGGCCTGCAACCGAAGACGATCACGATCGACGACACGCCGCAGGAGGTGTATGAACGCCTCGTGGCGGAACGCGTGAAGGCTGACCGGCGTGTGAACTTCCGGGACGTGTTCGTGCCGCCGTGGACACGGTCGAAGTTGATCGGTCTGTTCCTGGCGGTATTGGAACTTATCAAGCGCCGAGAGATCGCGCTCGACCAGGCGGAACCGTTCGGCGAAATCTGGCTGCTCGCCGACGTCCCCGCCGAACCCGCGACTGCGGCGTGAAAGCTACGCCAAAACGTCCTTAATGACGTGTCCGTGCACGTCCGTCAGCCGGCGTTCGATGCCGTTGTGGTAGAAGCTCAGCCGTTCGTGGTTCAAACCCAAGAGGTGCAGCATCGTCGCGTGCAGGTCGTAGATCGTCGCGACCTTCTCCACGGCCACGTGGCCGAACTCGTCGGTCGCACCGTGGCTGTACGCCCGCTTCACGCCCGCGCCTGCCAGCCAGACGGTGAACCCCTTCGGGTTGTGGTCCCGACCGCTGGCACCCTTCTGGAACGTCGGCATCCGGCCGAACTCCGTCACCCAGACGACGAGCGTGTCCTTCAACAGCCCCGTGCGCTTCAGGTCCGTCAGCAGCGCAGCGCAGGGCTGGTCGAAAACGTTCGCGTGGATCGCGTACTGGCTCTTCAGCGTCTTGTGGCCGTCCCAGTTGCCGACGCCTTCGCCCATCGCGTACGAACCGTTGAAGAGCTGGACAAAGCGCACGTCGCGTTCGAGTAGTCGACGGGCGAGGAGGCAGTTGCGGGCGAAGCCGGCCTTCGTCGCGTCCTTGTCCGTCGTGCCATATTCAGTGTGAATCGCCTTCGATTCCTTGCTCAAATCGGCCGCTTCGCTGGCACGGATCTGCATCTTCGCGGCGAGTTCATGGCTGGCGATGCGGGCCGCGAGATCGGATTCGCCGGGCCGAGATTTCAGGTGTTCCTCGTTTAATAGCTTGAGGAACTTCCGCGTCGCGGCGTCTTCCTTCTCGCTGATTCCCTTCGGCCGGTTGAGGTTCGGGATCGGCTTGTCGGCGGTGAACGGCGTCCCCTGGAACACGGCCGGGAGGAACGCGCTGCCCCAGTTGTTCGGCCCGACCTGCGGCACGCCGCGCGGGTCCGGGATGGCGACGAACGCCGGCAGATCGCGGCACTCGCTGCCGAGGGCGTAGCTCACCCACGCGCCGGCGCTCGGGAAACCGTCGAGCGTGAAGCCGGTGCTCATTTGGTTCTCGGCCGGGCCGTGTGTGTTGCTCTTGGCCGTCATCGAGTGGATGAAGCACATCTCGTCGGCGAGTTCCGCCAGCTTCGGGAAGAGATCAGAGACCATCTTGCCCGACTGGCCGCGGGGCTTGAACGCCCAGAGCGGCTTCGTGAGGTTGCCGTTCTCGCCCTGAAAGGTGACGAGCTTTTCCTTCCCCGGCAGCGGCTGTCCGTCGCGATTCACGAGTTCCGGCTTGTAATCGAAGCTGTCGAGGTGGCTGACGGCGCCCGAACAGAAGATCGTCAGGATACGCTTCGCCTTCGGTTCGAAGTGCGGCTTCCGCGGGGCGAGCGGAGCGTTCGGGTCGATGGTCGGCCGAAGCGGAGTCGTGTCGGCGAGGAGCTTCTGATCGGCGAACAACGAGACGAGGGCGATGGCACTCAGGCCGGTAGAGGCGTGCCCGAGGAAATGGCGGCGGTCGAGCAGCGGGTGGGGAGGCATGCCTGTTTCCGGTGTGATGGATTGAATTGTAGCAGGGCGGAATCAGAGATGCTCATTCTGGTCCGGAGTATACCGGCGCAGAATCATCTCCGCGACCAGATCGAAACTCTGGCAGCCACCATCCATCGCTTCCTTCTGCTGTTGCGTCATTTTCGCCGCCTCGACGCGAGTGCCGGCACCGCCGAGCCGGTTCATCGGATTGATGAACCAGAGCGCAGCCTTCATTCCCGTTTGGAAGGTCGGTGTCGATTTCACGAGTTTTGTCCGCCAGTAGCCGGTGAGATCGGAGATATCCGCAATCCGCTCCACACGATCCTCCCGTTTCGGGAGCAGGAGGTCGGTGCAGACATTGAATCCTGGATCGTCGGGCAGGAATCGTTCAGGCTTGCGTTTCTTTCCATCGTTGTGGAATGCGAAAACGATGTTTCCACCGAAGCTCACGATGTCCGTCAGCACGACGACGTAGAAATGCTTGCGTCCTACCCGGATCTGCAGGAGGTCGCCGACCCGTTGCTTGATCATGCTTACCACTCGTTGGCAACGGAGTGAGGGAACAAAAACGGACGCCGGACTCGAAGATCGCGGCGTCCTGAAAATCCAGTGCTAACTCGGTCACTCGTCCATCATCGCCCGGATCTTGATCAGGAGCCGGACGAACTCGATGTAGAGCCAGACGAGCGTGACGAGCAGGCCGTACGCGGTGTACCACTCCATGTACTTCGGGGCACCGACGCGGGCACCGGTTTCGATCATGTCGAAGTCGAGCACGAGATTGAGCGCGGCGATGACGATGACGACGAGCGAGAAACCAATGCCGATCGGGCCGGCGGCGTGGATGTACGGCACGCCGATGCCGAACATGCCGAGGATCCAGGTGGCGAGATAGACCATGCAGACGGCGCCGGTGGCGGCGACGACGCCCATCTTGAACTTCTCGGTGGCGCGGACCAGTCCGGAGCCGTAGGCGAGCAGCATGACGGCGAGGACGCCGACGGTGAGCAGGGCGGCCTGCAAGACGATGCCTTGGAATCGTCCGGAGATAAGTCCGGAGATCGCGCCGAGGAAGAGGCCTTCGCAGACGGCGTAGAACGGTGCGGCGATCGGGGCGGACTTCGGGCGGAACATCATGACGAGGCCGGCGATCAGGCCGCCGATCAGGCCGCCGAAGACGAACCCGATGGCGTAATCGCTACGAACGGACATCCCTTTACCGACACCGTTCGGGAAACACGCCATCCAGGCGACGCCGGCGGAGGCCAGCAGGATCGCCGTGAGGAAGCCGGTCTTGGCGACAGCGCCGTTGATTGTCATGGCGTGTTCGCCGGTCCGGCCGGATGCGTAAGCCTCCTCGTAATAGGTTTTTTCGTTCAGGGCGGGGTTCGCGGTACGCATGGCGGATTCCTTGGCAGTGTCCGTGATTCGGGGATCGCAGTCATTATACCCCGAAATTCCCGCGCTTTTACAACGGCATCCCCGATTCGACATCCACGGTTTTCCGGCTGGCGGTTCTCGCCGGATTCCCGAAAATGCCCCTACCATGTCCAACCTTCGCACGGCGCTCTACGACTCCCACCGCGCGCGCAACGCCCGCATGGTCCCCTTCGCCGGGTGGGACATGCCGGTGCAGTACGCCGGCATCATCGACGAGCACAAAGCCGTGCGCTCCGCCGTCGGCATGTTCGACGTCTCGCACATGGCCCGCTTCTCCTTCGCCGGAACTGGTGCCGAGGCTTTGCTGGAAAAGGTCTTCACGAACGCCGTCGGCACGATGAAGGACTTCCAGGTCCGCTACGGTCTCGTCTGCAACGAAGACGGCGGCACCCTCGACGATGTCCTCGTCTATCGCTGGCCCTACGGCTACGCGATGGTGGCGAACGGCTCGAACCGGACGAAGATCCTCGACTGGCTCACGAAACACGCCGGGCCGGACGTTCAAATCCAGGACCAGACGCTCGCGACGACGATGCTCGCCGTGCAGGGGCCGAAAGCGGCCGAAATCGCGACGGGCTTGTTCGAACACGATGTGACGAATCTCAAGTACTTCTTCGCCCAGCCGACGCGCTATCGCGGTAAGGATTGCGTCGTCGGCCGCTGCGGGTACACCGGCGAGGACGGCTTCGAGATCATGCTCGGCAACGCCCTCGGCCCGACGCTCTGGGACGACCTGCTCGCCAAGGGCGTCGCGCCGTGCGGCCTCGGGTCGCGCGACACGCTCCGCCTCGAAGCGGCAATGCCGCTCTACGGCCACGAACTGACGGAACAGATCGACCCGCTGCAGGCGGGGCTGGGCTGGGCGGTGAAGTTGAACAAACCGTTCATCGGCCGCGACGCCCTCGCGAGCGCGAACGAGGCCGCGGCGCACCGGCCGAAGCGCGTCGGCCTCGAACTCGACGGCACACGCGCCGCCCGCGAAGGCTGCACGCTCCTCGCCGACGAATCCACCCCCGTCGGCGTCGTTACCAGCGGCAGCTACGCCCCCTGGCTGCAAAAGTCGATCGCGATGGGCATGGTCGGACCCGGCCACGCCGCGACCGGCACGAAACTCCTCGTCGACATCCGCGGCACGGCCGTCCCCGCCACCGTCGTGCCGCTCCCCTTCTACCAACGCGCCAAGTGAGGACCATCATGGACTTGACCGCCCTGCGCTACGCTGCCAGCCACGAATGGGCGAAACTTGACGCCGACCTCGTGACCGTCGGCATCACCAAGTTCGCCGTCGAACAGCTCACCGAGCCGACGTTCCTCGACCTGCCGAAGGTGGGGAAGGACGTGAAGGTCGGCCAGGAGGTCGGCGTGATCGAGTCGGTGAAGTCGACGTCCGGCATCAACTCGCCGGTCGCCGGCGTCGTCGTCGCCGTCAACACCTCGCTGGTGGACGACCCCGCGACGAAGCGCCGCGGCAACCTCGCGCTCGTCAACGACGACCCGTACGGCGCGGGCTGGATGTTCCAGGTCCAGCTCGCCCCCGGCGCGACCCTCGACCATTTGCTCACGCACGAGCAGTACGAGAAGCAGATCGCAGGGCACTGACGGATCGAAGTCGCATAGTTTTCACGACTTGCGCTCGGCGTCCTGTCCGCGTGCCCTGGTTCGCCGTCGGCTTCTCGCACTCACCCGAGTGGTTCCGCCGCTCCCGCGCCACCCCCCGGCGGAATCACTCTTTTTTCCGGACCCACTCCGGTCCACTCAAGCCCCATAAGGACTTACGTCAAATCCGACCCGACAAATGGTGCGACGTCCTCCGCGAGGCAACTCACCTCCGCCGAACGATCCACTTGCGAATTTCCTCCAACAACACCATGCCCAGCGCGAACGGGATGACGAACAGCCACAGCGTGAAGGGAACCGGTCCGGTCCCGAACAACAGATGGCCCCCGGTGGTGTAGACGATCAGGATCACGGCCAGCAATTCGATCGCGATTCCGATGGGGATCAGTCGGTTCTGCAGCAGGCTGAACCGGAACACCGACAACCGATCGCTCCGGCAGATCAACAGGTTGGCCACCTGCATGATCACGATCGCCGTGAGACAGGCGGCGGTCGCCTGTTTGTAGAGCGGGTCGTCGGGCGGGAGTGTCTGACCGTAGGTCCATCCGGCCGCGACCAACACGAAGAAGAACGCGGCCATGGCGGCCGTCGCCTCCAGGACTCCGAGAAAGAGGTAGGATCGTAGCAAGACCCGCCCCGTCAGCAGTCGTTCGGTCGGCGGCCGGGGCGGCGTCGTCATGGTTTCGGGTTCCGGTTTTTCCGCTCCCAGGGCCAGAGCCGGCAGCATGTCGGTGCCCAGATCCACAGCCAGAATCTGGATGACGGTAAGGGCGAGGGGCACCTTGAAGAGCACGAACGCAAGATAAGGGACCAGCTCCGGTACGTTCGAGCTGAGAATGTAGGTCAGAAACTTGCGGACGTTCGCGTAGACGGCTCGCCCTTCCTCGATGGCGGCGACGATGCTGGCGAAATTGTCGTCGAGCAGGACCATGTCGGCCGCGGCCCGGGCGACATCGGTGCCGGACAGGCCCATCGCGACGCCGATGTCGGCCGCCCGCAGCGCGGGAGCGTCGTTCACGCCGTCCCCCGTGACCGCCACGACATGCCCCTTGGCCTGGAACGCCACGACCACCCGCATTTTCTGATCGGCACCGATTCGAGCGAAGACCACCTCCGGAGCGTTCAGGGCGAACTGCAGCTGGACATCCGACATTCGACCGAGCTGTTCACCCGTGATCACCACCGGATCGCCATCGACCAGCCCGACACTCCGGGCAATCGCGACCGCCGTTCCCGGATGGTCGCCGGTCACCATGACCACGCGGATACCGGCCTGTCGGCAGGTTCGGACCGCCGCCGGCACCTCCGGTCGCGGCGGATCCTCCAACCCCGCCAGCCCGAGCAGGGTCAGCCCGCTTTCCAGTTGGTCCCGTTCGTATCCCACGGGAACCGATCGCACGGCGAACGCCAGCACGCGCAACCCGGCAGTAGCCAGGTCCTGTTCCGTCCGGCGAATGCGCTCGCGCCATGCATCGTCGAGCGGCTCGATTCCGGTTGCCGTTTGCACGCGCGTACAGATCGGGAGGACCGTTTCGACCGCCCCCTTGCAGTGCAGTTGCAAGCGGTCGGGCAACTGGTGAACGGTTGACAACCGCTTGCGGTCGAAGTCGAACGGAACCATATCGACCACGGGCCAGTTCGGTGCGTCCGGCAGGGCGGTCCGGGCGGCGCGGACCAGTGCGATCTCCATGGGATCGCCGACCCATTCACCCGTCTTCTCGTGATCGGCTTCCAGCGTGTGACAGGTCCGGGCGACTTCGAAGAACGACCGGTGTCCGACCCCGAGTTCCGGGCCCGCAATTCCGTCCGGGGTGTCGATGAGCGTGCCGTTGAGATAAAGCCGTCGGACCGTCATCCGGTTTTCGGTCAGCGTACCGGTCTTGTCCGTGCAAATCACGCTGGCCGCCCCCAGGGTCTCGACCGCGGGGAGGTGGCAGACCAAGGCATTGCGTCGCGCCATCCGCTGCGAGCCGATCGCCAGCGCCAACGAGACGGTCGGCAGCAGACCTTCGGGGACGTTGGCCACGATCACGCCGATCGCGAACAGGAAGTTCACCCAGAACGGCAAACCCATCGCCTGCCCGAGAAGGAAAAAGACGATTCCGAGCACGATCGAGAACACGGCCACGATGCGGCTCAGCCGGGTGATCTCCCGTTTCAAGGGCGAGGGGCGGTCCCGGGTCGCCTGCGAGAGGCGCGCGATCCGGCCGAGTTCGGTTCGCATTCCCGTCGCGAAGACCAACGCGCGTGCGCGGCCGGCCACGACGCTGGTCCCCGCCAGCAGGATGTTGCCGGCGCCGAGGATGTCGTCCCGATGGTCCGGCCGTTCGCTTCTGGCCTCCGGGACCGACTCGCCGGTCACCGTGGAGGTGTTCACTTGCAACCCGAACGCCTGGATTACCCGGCAATCGGCCGGGACTTCGTCGCCCGATTCGAGGACGACAACATCCCCCGGCACGATCTGATCGGCGAGGAGGAGGTGGATGTCGCCATCCCGCATTACCTTGGATTGCCGCGGGAGAAATTGTCGGAGGGCGGCGATCGCCCGTTCGGCCCGATACTCCTGCCAGAAGGAAAACGCGCCGTTGAGGATGATGACTCCGACGATGGCGAATCCGAGGGGTGCCATGCCGCCGGCGGGATCGAGTGCGGCGGCCAGAAACGCCAGTCCGGCCGCAACCCACAGGATTACGGCGAAGAAGTGGGTCAACGTGAGGAGGAACCGCACCAGCAGCGGAGTTTCCGCGGCCGGCTCCACGCGATTCGGTCCGAACTCGGCCTGGCGTCGGGTCGCGTCGTGAGCCGTCAATCCCTCGAAGGTGCTCTGAAAGCTGCGCAGCGCGTCGTCGACCGTCAGTTGGTGAACCTTCATCGGCATCAGGCTCCTCGACGGACGCGGCGCAACGAAAGGGACGCCGCTCAATTTGCGGAATCGAGCGGCGTCCCGGTTTTCCGTCGGATCTCGTTTACGCCTTCATTTCCGCGCGGACCTTTTCGAGCAGCTTCTTCGTGGCGAGGATGCCCTCCGGTTCGCCGAGCTTGCTTCCTTCGTACTCGATGCCGATGAAGCCGGAGTACTTGTGCTTCTTCAGCACGATCTCGAGCATCTTGCGGTAGTCGGTCTTGGTCTCGTTCCCCTTGTCATCGAAGTCGTGGGACTTGGCGCTGACGCCCTTGGCGAAGGGCATGAGTTCGTCGACGCCCTTGTAGCGGTCGTAGGCACCGGGTTGGCCTTCGATCTTGCCGATGTTGAAGTTGCCGAAGTCGGGGAGCGTGCCGCAGCGCTTGTGGTCGACGAGCTTCATGACGCCGGACAACCAGCCGCCGTGGCTGGAGAGGCCGCCGTGGTTCTCGACGATGACGTTGAGGCCGAACTTGTCGCCTTCGACGCTGAGTTTGCGCAGGCCGTCGGCGGCGAGCTTCTGCGTCTCCTCGAAACCCTTCTTCCAGTCGCTGGCGGCGTTAACGCGGATGCTGTGGCAACCGAGGAACTTCGCCCATTCCAGCCAGCGGAGGTGGTTGCTGACCGCCGTCGTGCGCTTCTTGTCGTCCGGATCGCCGAGGTTCCCCTCGCCGTCGCACATGATCAGCACGCTGGCGACGCCGTTGTCGTCGGCCACCTTTTTGAGGTCCTTCAGGTAGCCGTCGTCCTTCTTCTTGTCCTTGTAGAATTGGTTGACGTACTCGACGCCGTCGATGCCGTATTCCTTCTTGGTCGTCTCGGCGAACTTCAAGGCGTCCAGCTTCTTGCCGAAGTAGGCCTTGTGCAGCGACCACTGCGCGAGGGAAATGCGGAAGAGGTCGGTCTTGGAATCGGCGAGTGCGAACCGGGGCGCGGCGAGCGAGCCAAGCGAGGCGGCACCGGCGGCGTGGAGGAAGGTACGACGCGAAAGCATGGAGAGACTCCGGGAAGGAAGCGACCCGGACATTCTAGCGGCCGCGGGCGATTGGCGTGGGATCGCGGCGGATTCCCCGCTACGCTGGAAGCATGGAACGGACACCCTTTCGCTATGGCCACGTCGTCTTTGATTTCGACGGCACGCTCGTCGACTCCCTCGATCATTCCATTGCGGCATTCCAGCGGATCGCGCCGCGGTTTCACCTGAAGATGGACCTCGACCTCGCGACGGCGCGCACGCTGCCGACGCGCGAGCTGTTCGCGCGGATGGGCGTGCGCTTCTGGAAGCTGCCGCGCATCATCCGCGCCTTTCAGGAGGAGGCGGCGAAGGACGCGCCGGGCCTCGCGCTCGTGCCGGGCATGGCGGAACTGCTCGCCGGCCTCGCGGAGCGCGGCGTGCGGCTCGGCATTCTGTCGTCCAACCGCGAAGACGCGATCCGCGCGTGCCTGCGCGCCCACGGCGTCGAGGACCGCTTCGCGTTCGTCGTCGGCTATCCGAAACTGTTCGGCAAGGCGAAGGCGCTGCGCCGCATCCGCAAGGCGGAGCGGATCGACCGCGCCGCGATGCTGTACGTCGGCGACGAGGCGCGGGACGTGGAGGCGGCCGCGAAGGCGAAAGTGGCGTCCGCCGCCGTGACGTGGGGCTTCCACGCGGAGCCGCTGTTGATGGCCGCGGCCCCGACGCACCTGCTGCGCCGCCCGGGGGAGTTGTTGGAACTTTGACCGCGAGCGGCCGGGATGCCGCCGTGGGGACAACAAAAAACCCCGCGCCGTTCGGCGCGGGGTTTTTGGGTTTCGTCCTATCCGATCCTACTCGAGCAGCAGGGTCGGCTCCCAGCCGACGCGTTCGGCGCTGGCGCGGAGCTTTTCGAGGGCGCGGTTCTGGATCTGGCGGACGCGCTCCTTGCTGATGCGGAGCAGGTGGCCGATCTGGCGGAGGCTGTGGGTGCCGCTGCCGGTCAGGCCGAAGCGCAGGTCCAGCACCTTGCGTTCGCGCGGGCGCAGGTTGTCCATGAGGAACTTGAGCGCCTCCTGGCGTTCGTTGTTCTCGTGGAGCGTGAGCGTCTGCGTGTCGGGCATCGCCTCGGTCAGCTTGAAGTCGCTGTCGTCGTCGAGCACGGCGTTCAGGCTCACCGGCGTGCGGGTGGCCGTCTGCAGGTGGTTGAGGTGCTCGAGGCTGCTGCCGGTGCGTTGCGCCAGCTCTTGCGGGCTGGGCAGGTGCTTGCCGCCGTGCGCCAGGGCTTCGGATTCCTGCTGGAGCAGGCCGAGTTCCTGGAGGTGGTGCGGGCTGAGGCTGACGAGGTGGCTCTGGCGGGCGACGGCGATCTGGAGGGTTTGACGGATCCACCAGGTGGCGTAGGTGGCGAGTCGGGTGCCGTGGGACACGTCGAAGCGGTCGATGGCCTGCATGAGGCCGCAAACGGCTTCCTGGAGCAGGTCGGTATAGCTGAGGCTGTGGTGGCGGAACCGCTTGGCGACGTGGGCGGCGAGTCGGATGTTGGCGCTGGCGAGCCGGTGCTTGAAGTGGACGTAGCGGTCGCGCAGGCGTCGGACGGCGATGGATTCGCAGCGATCTTCGGTGCAGTGTTCGCGGATGAACTGCGCCATCGGCCAGGGTTCGAGGGCGGGCTTGCAGGCGCGCAGGTCCGGGTGATGCCGGGTGAGGACGCGCACCAGTTCACTCTTGCAATCCCAGAAGCTCGTGAGGAGCTCCCGTTCTTCCTCGGGCGTCAGGAGATCCGACGAGAAGGTGGTAAGTGAAGGGTCTTCGCTCGTCGAGGGAACTCGCTGTTTGCGCCGCGCAGTCTTCATGATGCCTCCGAGAGGTCCGATCGGGTAACGATCCGGTGATATCCGAATGGCGGACGGTGACAAACGGATCGGGGGTCTTCGACCGCTCGAAGGCGGCATTCGCGCGGGCCGGGGTATTGCGCGTCGATCCCGCGGAGGGGAAACGACAATGCGGCGTACCGGCCGAGGATCGTCAGGTGGTGAATGCTTCCGAACTCACCAACCGATTCGTCCATCGGGGTCGCCGCGGGCGCACGGCCAATCAACGCAGGTTTGAAGCCCGAGTCCAATTTCTCCGTCAAGCCCCTTGATTCTAACAGCGACCCGCCTACAAGCAAGACTTTATCCGGGAAAAGCGGAATTTCTTTCCCAGCCGTGTCAAGCCCGGTTTCCGGTGCGAACGATACAGTTTCCCAATCTTCGCGCCGCGGGCCGCCGCCAATGCCGGTCGGGGATCGCAACCCTATTATCTCGGCGTTTCGATTCCGATCCGAGAGGAAAACGACGTCGCGGTGCCCAAACGCGCACTAGAGTTGTGGAAACGTGACGATTGTAGCCGTTCGCCACGCCCCGATGGGACCGCCCCCTTGCGAGACCCCGCCTCCGATCCGCGATCCGTCGACCCCGCGACGGGCCTCTCGGCCAGCATCCCGTTGCCGGCCGGCCGCGCCCGAAGCACCGTCCTCATCGTCGACGACGAACCGATGATTCTCGCGCTGCTGACGCGCCAACTGGGCGAGGAGTTCGACGTCCTCGCCGCTGGTTCCGCCGCGCAGGCCCGCGCCGTCATCGCCGCCCGCCCCGTCGACATCCTCATCACCGACCTCAACCTCGCCGACGGCAGCGGCCTTGCCCTCCTCGAAGGCCTCCGGCTGACGCATCCACGCATCGCCCGCGTCCTGCTCACCGGCACCGCGCGACTCTCCGACGCCGTCGACGCCATCAATCGCTGCCAGATCCACCGCCTCGTCCTCAAGCCCTGGCGCGTCGACGACCTGCTCACCTCGATGCGCGCCATCGGCCGCTCCCTGCAGCTCGAGCGCAGCCACGAGAAGCTGATCGAGGAATACCGGGCTTTGATGCGCGACCTCGAAAGCCGCGTGGCCGAACGCACGCGCGAACTGGAGCTCAAGAACCAGCTCCTCGAAAAGATGGCGCTGACCGACGCGCTGACCGGCCTGCCCAACCGCCGCGCGGTGGAATTGATCGCTCGGAAGGAACTGCTCCGCCGCGCGCGGGTCGACGAACCGCTCGCCCTTGGATTGATCGACGCGGACCACTTCAAGGACATCAACTCCGCCTACCTGCTGGTGGGCGGCGACCACGTGCTGACGTGGCTCGGCCAGACTTTGCAGAACGCCCTGCGCGGCACCGACGCCATCGGCCGGATCGGCGGCGAGGAGTTCATGATCGTCGCTCCCGCGACCGACCTCGCCGGCGCCGAGGGGCTGGCGGAACGGCTCCGCGCGAGGGTCGAACGCGAGCGCACGACCTTCCGGGGCGCGGCCATCGGCGTGACGATCAGCCTCGGCTTCGCGGTCACGGAGGCGGGGGAGCCGGCCAGCTTCGATGAACTCCGCGCGGCGGCCGCCGCCGCGCTGGCCGATGCCAAGCGGAATGGCCGCAACCGCGCCGTCGTCCGCCGCCTTTCCGCGGAAACACTCCCCGTCGCCTGAGCCGTCCGACCGCCCATTTCCGATTCCCGACAAAATTGTTCACTTTGCGCTTGACCGGCATTTTCGTCGCCGCCATACTCTGGAAAGGAACGTTCTCTTCTCGTTCCATTCATTTCTTTCTGCGGGGTCATCTTTATGTCTCTCTCCGTAATGCGCATGGCGCAGTGGCCACGGCGTCTCGCCAGGGGCTTCACCCTGATCGAGTTGCTCGTCGTCATCGCCATCATTGCCATTTTGATTGGTCTGCTGTTACCCGCCGTGCAAAAGGTCCGCGAAGCCGCGGCCCGCGCGAAGTGCCAGAACAACCTGAAGCAGTTCGGCCTCGCCATCCACAGCTACGCCGACATCAACCGCCAGGTCCTGCCTCCGGGCGGAGTTTGCGGTTTCCAGAATCCGCCAAGCAATCTGCTCAGTTCCAATGGCTGGAGCCCCGCCGGCAACGAATGGGCGAGCGACCAAGGCACTTGGCTTGTCCACACCTTGCCCGCGATGGAGCAGGGGCCGCTTTTCACTCAGATCAACTACCGCGAAAATGTCGCGAACTCGGTCGGGATTTTCGCCAACGCCGTTAACGCCGGCACGATTCCCCGGCCCCGCCTGCCCTACGGCCGCTGCCCCAGCGACGACTACAATCCGGACGCCAGCGTCTCCAACTACATCGGCAGCCTCGGGCCGCAGTGTGTCGGCGGTGGTTGTGGATTCGATCCCAACCAACAATGGTGCGCTCCGGACCCGAACAACGCCGTCATCAACGGGGTCCCCGGCTACAACCTGATGGGTTACCGCGCCAGCCCCGACCACGGCAACACCGTCACCGCCACGGAACTCCGAGGCGTGTTTAACCGAATCGGTACAAAAATCTCGTTCGCGATGGTGACCGACGGACTTTCGAACACCATCTTCGTCGGCGAAGGACTCCCCGCCAATCACGACCACCTATGGAGCAACCAGTGGTGGCACTTCAACGGCGGGAACTCCCATGCGAGCACGATCGTGCCGATCAATCAACGGGCCGACGGCTTCAATCCCAATCCGTGGGACTGCAACACGACCATTCCTTCGACCGCACGCAACTGGAACGTTTCCTGGGGCTTCAAGTCGAAGCACTCCGGCGGGGCGAACTTCCTGATGGGTGACGGCACCGTCCGCTTCATCCCGCAGACGATCGATCACCGGACCTATCAGTTGCTCGGCTGCCGGAATGACGGACAGGCCACCGGTTCCAACTGATTGCGATGACATGACGTTGTCTACACAGAATCCGCACGGCCATCCGTGCGGGTTCCTTGTTTCAAGCCCCGACCATGCTTTGTTTCTCCCTATCCGCTTCGTATCGATCGGCTTCATTCGACCTCTCGGAGCATCACAATCATGAAACGCTCAGCGACACTTTGTGGACTGTTTCTTCTCATTCTCTTAACCGGGGGGTGCGGCTCCGGTTTCGTCCCGGTGAGTGGGAAGGTCACGCTTGACGGAGCACCCGTCGCCGGAGCGATGGTGACGTTTGTGACGGAATCCGGAGATAAGGCGTTCTCGGGTGGTACCAACGATTCAGGCGATTTCGAAATTTCCTCCGGCCCCCATAAAGGCGTGCCGGCTGGCAATTACAAAGTCACCGTGATCAAGACACCGCGCGGCGCATCCACCGACAGCACCAAGCCTGGCGATGCGGAATACATCAAGGACATGATGGCGAGCAAGAAAGCCCCTGGAAAGACTACTGGACCAACGTCCTCTGGACCTCCCGGCAAAGGGATGATGATGATGCCGGGCGGGCCTGGTGGTGGTCCACCCGGAGGAATGTCTGCCGCGGCCTCACCCATGAAGTCCGAATTGCCTTCCGTCTATTCCTTGAACACCACGACACCGTTGAAAGTGACCGTGCCCCACGACGGTCCCGTCGTCCTCGATCTGAAGGACGACAAGAAGGCCGCGGCCCCGAAGAAATAGACCGGATCTCTCCCCGGTTGCGCGATCGGCCGCCGGCTCTCCCCGGCGGCCGATTCGTTTTCCGCACCCTCACATCCAACTCGGGAAACGCGGAACCTTTGGCACGTCGGTGTGTCGTCGGGTCACAGTCGGAGGTTGTTCGTTCGGTCCATCCCCAGCGCGTTCTCCGATCGCCGGATCATCCGTCTTCCTTATTTGGCACGGGAAATCAAAGGGAAAGTTCTCGCCCGCGTTCCCGCCGTACCGATCGTGCGCGGGGCATCGCGGTTCGCCGCTGTTGCGGTGATCCGGTCCCCCGCGGAGCGCAGCCAGTCCGTCGCGTCCATCGCCTCGTCGCCGGCGGCGTCCCGCAACGGTGGGGCCAGCCCGCGGCCCGACTCCGAAGCGTCGATGGCAACGAGTGCGTGGAGTCCGTAGGCCCGCTCCCATCGCTCGACCGCCCCGCGCAGGCGGAGCTCCATCGTCGGTCCGTCGAGCGCCGCGCGCGCGGCGGGCCGTTCGGCCACGCCGGCCACCAATACGCGGTTCAACGCCGCTGCGGCCCCCAACTCCGCGGCGACGTCGTCGATCGGCACGACGCGAGACCGCTCGTCGTCGGATCGGAAGTCGGACGGCTCGATTTGCACCCGGTCGCCGAGCATTCCCCCGCGCCCGAACAAGAACACCGCGACCGTGTCCTGCGGCCGGCTCAACTCGGCCACGTCCCGGACCGTGTCCAGGATCGTCGATCGAGTGGCTTCCTTGTCGAACACCGGCACCACGTCGACCCGGTCGAATATCCGATCGCCGCGGTCGCGCAGCAGACGGACGATCGACTCGGCGTCCGCCTTCGGCGATCGCGATTCGGGGTCACCGATTCCGATCGCGACGACGTAGAGCCGCCCTCGCCGTTTCGCCCCGCGAGGATGGGTCAGTTCGATTTCCGCGGCGGCCGATTCGCGCGATCCCTCGCCGTCGGCGGCCCGCACGCCGATCCGGTTCGTTCCCGGAACGAGCGGCACGGTGAAGGTGATGCGCGTCGACTTCCCGCCCGGCACCGGCTCCCGTTTGAGCGGGACGGCGAGGCGGACGCCGTTGTTCTCGACGACGATGCCGGAGACGCCGCCGCCACCGTCCGCGATCTCGGCGGACATGATCGCCGCGGGATCGGTGATCGCGCGATCCTTCGGGGCGGTCAGTTTCACGAGGGGCGGCTTGTTCCGACCCAGCGGTTTGGTCGGCATCGGTCGTTCGCCGCGCCAGACCTGCGCGAGCAGGCCGGGGTGGAATCCTTCCGCGAAGAACTGGTCGATCTCGCCGAGGCCGCCCTTGGGGAAGCGGTAGCCGATGGCGCGCCGCCCGGCATCGGAACCATCGAACAGCCCGTCGGGGCTGACGACCGCCCACGATTTCCGGGAACTGTCGGTTGCGAGCGCGAGGATTTCACGTCCGGTGGCCAGGTCCCAGAGCCGCGCCGTGCCGTCCCGCGAACCGCTCAGGAAGGTGCGTCCGTCGGCGTTCGGAACGATGGAGACGATATCCGCCGTCTGCCCCGCGAAAGTGCGGACGTACGCGCCGGTGCCGGATTCCCAGAGCTTGATGTGGTCTTCGCGTTCGCCGGTCAGCATCCGACGGCCGTCCGGAGTGAAAGCGACCGCGTAGACGTCGGTATCGTGCCGGCCGGTGGGGACGATCCGCTTGCCGGTCGCCGCGTCCCAGACGAGGCCTCTGTTCTCGGAGGATCCGGTAAGGACCCGGTCGCCATCCGCGCTGAACGTCACGCAGATGACCCCTTCGCTGTGGCCGCGGAGCACGACCTTCGGCCGGCCGGAGACGGCGTCCCAGAGCGTCGCGGTCGCGTCGCCGGAGGCGGTCGCCAGCGTGGTGCCGTCCGGGCTGATGGCCACGCCCAGCACTTCCTTGGACTTCAACGTGTGGACGCGCTCGCCGGTGTGCGCGTCCCACAGGATCGCGGCTCCGTCTGGCGAACCGGTCAGGATCTTCGTTCCGTCCGGGGCGATGGCGACGGACACGACGGGTCCGGCGTGGCCTTTGAAGGTGCGCAGCCGCGTGCCGGTCTCGATGTTCCAGAGGATGGCGGTGGTATCGACCGAACCGGAGACGAGATGCTTGCCGTCGGGGGCGAAGGCGACGGCCTGAACGGGCTTGTCGTGGCCGGTGAGGGTGCGCACGGGTCGGCCGGCGGTCGTGTCCCACAGTACGACGGACCGGTCTTCCAGACCCACGGCGATGATCCTGCCATCTCGGCTGACGGCGGTGGAGTTGATGGGCGTGAGCGGCTGTGTGCCGATGACGGAGGCGGTTTCCGGACCCGGCCGCGGGATGGCGACGCGCAGCCGTTGCCCGGCGGCGATGTCGATGAGTCGTTCGTCGGTCGCGCCGTCGGCGAAGGTCGCGACGACCTTGAGCCGGCGGATTTCGTTCAGCTGGAAATTCGTAACCGCGACCGATCGGGGATCGGGGACCGCTTGACCGTTCACCGTGGCCGTCGCCCCGGCCGGGAGCAATAGCTCGAGCGCCGCGGTTGGCGCTGTGATCTGCGCCGGCGCGGGCGATGCCGCGAAGAGAACTGCCCATGCCGCGAAAGATAAGACCCGTCGGCATTGCATGATTACGCCAGTCCGTCGAGGAGGCCGGTACTGTCGCCGAGTTGCCGGGTCGGCGCGCCGAAGCGGTCGAGCATCGCCAGCCAGAGGTTGTTCAGGGGGGTATCGGTTTGGTAGCGAATGTGGCGGCCGGTCTTGATCGTGCCGCCGCCGCGACCGACGAGCAGGAGCGGCAGGTCGTGGTGGTGGTGCCGGTTCGGATCGGCAATGGCGCCGCCGAACGCGATCATGCAATGGTCGAGCAGCGTGCCGTCGCCTTCCGTCACGGCCTTCAGTTTGCCCGTGAGATACGCGAGCTGCGTGACGAGATAGGTGTTGATGATCTTGAGCTTGTCGAGGTTGTCCGGCTTGTTCATATGGTGCGAGAGGGTGTGGTGTCCCTCGTTCACGCCGATCATGCGGTATTTCTGTTCGCTCCCTTCGCGGCCGAGCATGAACGTGCCGATGCGCGTCGTATCGGTCTGGAAGGCGAGCACCAGCAGGTCCAGTTGCAGGCGAATATGCTCGGTGAGGTCGGCGGGGACGCCGGCGGGGCGCGACACGTCGTCGGGCAGGACGGCCGGGGAGAGCGGTTCGACGCGGGTCAGCCGCTTTTCCAGTTCGCGCACGCTGGACAGGTACTGGTCGAGTTTCCGCCGGTCGCCGCCGCCGAGCTTCCGATCCAACTCCTTCGCGTCGTCGAGGACGGCGTCGAGGACGCTGGCGCGCAGTTCGTTC
Organism: Gemmataceae bacterium; assembly: GCA_022842245.1. Lineage (GTDB taxonomy): Bacteria > Planctomycetota > Planctomycetia > Gemmatales > Gemmataceae > Limnoglobus. The sequence continues at coordinate 138,273 of JALHPZ010000012.1, read as the reverse complement.
CGCGCGCGGGTTTCGGGGTCGTTCGGTTTGTCGGCGAAGAGGCGGTCGAAGACCAGTCGCGGGTTCACTTCCGGCGGCACGGGCGTGGTGGCGTCCCGCCACGAGAGCGTATGTTCGTAGACGCAGGAGTAGCCGCTATCGCAGTTCCCGGCCCCGCGGAACTTTTCGATGGCCAGCTCCAGCGACGGCAGCCGGGTGCGGTCGCCGAGGCGGCGGGCGGCGAGCTGGTCGGCCGACAGGCCCGCCTGGAAGTTCGCGCCGGCGGTCTTCTTCGGTTGGGTGCCGGTGAGGAACGCGCCGCTCGCCCGCGCGTGGTCGCCGGCGCCGTCGCCGTTGGCCCGCGCCTTGTCGCACGTCAAGCCGCTGAAGACGATCATGTCCTTGCGGTGCTCCGCCATCGGCTTCAGGCACGCCGGCAGCTCGAAGTCCGCTCCTTCCGTCTTCGGCGTCCAGTGGGGCATGATCGCCCCGTTCGGCGAATAGATGAACGCCATCCGCCGCGGCGCCGTCGCCTTCTCCGCCGCCCGGCCCCGCGGCAGCATCGCGTCCAGCAGCGGCAGCGCCATCGCCGTGCCCGCCCCGCGCAGAACCGTCCGCCGCGACAGCATTCGATTCGTCATGTCACTTCTCCGGAGTGGTTCGCTTTTGGAAAGGGTCGCTCTGGACGATCGCGAGGATCAGGGCGGAGAACCGGTCGTCCGCCCTGCCGGCGGCCTCCATGATACCATTCACCGCCCGGCGATCATAGTCCTCCAGCCCGCGCCCGAGCGCGTAGGTCAGCATCTTCTCGGCGAGGCACCGGACGAACGCGGACTTGTCCGCCCGCAGCAGTTTCCGCAGCCCGTCCGGCCCGTCGAACTTGCGTCCGTCGGGCAGTTCGCCGGAAACATCGATGGCGACGCCGGCGTCCTTCTCCCGCCACGCCCCGATGGCGTCGAACTGCTCGAACGCGAACCCGATCGGGTCCATCCGGCGGTGGCAGGAGGCGCACACGGCGTTCGCCCGGTGCTGTTCCATCTGCTGGCGAAGCGTCCCTTTCAGTTGCTTCTGGTCTTCGAGTTCGGGGATGTCCAGTTCCGGCGGCGGGGGTGGCGGGGGCGTGTTGAGCAACTGATCGAGGACGAACTTGCCCCGTTTCACCGGGGAGGTGCGCGTGGCGTTCGACGCGAGCGCGAGCAGGCTGGCGTGGGTGAGCATCCCGCCGCGGTGGGGCGGAGCCGGGACGCGCACGAACTCGCGGCCCGTAATGCCCGCGATGCCGTAGTGCTTCGCCAGTTCCGCGTTCACGAACGTGAAGTCGGCATCCAGAAGGTCAGGCACGCTCCGGTCTTCGCGGACCATCGCTTCGAAGAACAGCAGGCTTTCCCGCAGCATCGCCTGGCGCAGCGTGGGGGTGAAAGTCGGGAACAGGACCGGATCGGGCGAGGCGAGGTCGAGCTTGCGAAGCGTCAGCCACTGTTCGGCGAAGCCGTGCAGGAAGGACGTCGACTTTGGGTCCTTCACCATGCGGCGGACTTGCGCCTCCAGGTTTTGCCGCAGTTTCCCCCGGCTCGCGAGCGCGAATAACTCGTCGTCCGGCATGCTGTTCCAGAGGAAGTACGAGAGCCGGCTTGCGAGTTCGTATTCGCCGATCGGGTAGGTGGTTCCCGGTGCGGCGCCGGGCGGGTCGAGTTCGACGCGGAAGAGGAAATGCGGGGAGACCAGCACGCGATAGAGCGCCGTGCGCACCCGCAGTTCGAACCGTTGGCCTCGTTTCTCGGCGGCGTCGTAGAGGGCGAGGCACTTTTCGACTTCGGCGTCGGTGACGGGCCGGCGGAACGCGCGGGTGGCGAAGCGGGCGACGATTTCGCGGGCCGCGTCGCGCGGGGCGAGGCCGGGCCCGTGCGCCATGAGCCGCGCATGGGCCGCCGGGTACGCGAGCGGCGGGGGGTCGAACGGCCCCTCCACTTCGATTCCCTTGAGGTGCAGGACCCGCTTCCGATCGGGATCGGGGTTGAGGAACTTCACGCCGACGCGGCCCGTACCGGCTTTCACCACCACGCGCGCCTCGATCGCCGTCGGTTTCGCGGCCGTCGCCTCCACCGCGAACTCCTTCACGTCCTCGCCCAGCACCCGCATCATCACGCGGATCGGTTCGTCGCCGACCTGCACGCCGCCGACGAGGCACCGCACACGATAGGTGCCGGCTTCGAACGAGGTCGTCTTCCCCAGTTCGCCGGCGACGTCGATGGAACCGGTGCGGATCGTGTCGAAGGATCGCGTCTCGCGCTTGGGCGGATCGGCGATCACGATCGCCTCGTCGAGGATCGCCTCGGCCGCCGACAGGTACTTTTCGAGCAACAGGGGCGACACCGAGAGGACGTCGCCGATGTTGTCGAAGCCGTACCCCACGTCGTCGGCGGGGAAATCCTCGGTCGCCTGGAAGCGGACGCCCACGAGGTCGCGGATCGTATTCTCGTATTCCACGCGGTTGAGCCGCCGCATGGTCACGCGCCCGGGGTTCGGCTTCGCCGCCGCGTCGGCCCGGTCGAACACGGCCTGGATCGCGGCGGCCACCGCGTCGATCTCCTCGGCTTTTGGCCGGGGCTTCTCCGGCGGCGGCATCTCGCGCGACTTCACCATCTGCCGCACCGCCTCCCACGTCTTGCGGTCGGCGATGACGGAAGAATCGTCCGTGTACTTCGCGAACGACAGGTCGGCCTTCGGCTTGCCGCCGCCGTGGCAGCCGAGGCAATGGCTTTTCAGGAACGGGAGAATCTCCTTCTCGTAGAGGGCCGGTTTCGCGGGATCGCCCTTGGCCGCGCGCGGAGGCTCGCCGTGCAAGCCCAGACTCGCGAATGGAAACACGATCAACGCCAGCGGGAAGAGTCTTGTCACGCGACGACCCGGTGCAGAGCAACCGAACAGGATGGTCCAAGGTCGGATTCGACGGAAACTCCGCCGAACCGCCGTCCGTACATTTTCGACGAACTCGACACCGGGAACAACCGATTTCCGGGAACGTCCTTCCCGGAATCGACGTCGCCGGTGTTGTTGGAATGTCGTCGATTCGCAGGTGCTCTTCCGTCCTTCGGACGGATGACGCGCGGACTGAACAAAACCTCCAACGACTTTCGTGTCGCTCACTCTCCCGGAGAATGTCCGGGAAGAAATGTTGAGCCGGAGCGTCGGATCGAGTAAAAGAGAATTCCCACCCCGTGCGGTCGAACGCGCGATTGCCCTTCCGCGGAAGACGCAACATGATCCACGGATCGCAACACTCCCGACGGACGTTCCTCCTGGCCGGCGGGTTGCCGTTCTTTGGCATGAACCTCGCCGGCCGCGTGCTCGCCGCCCCCGCGCCGCCCGGTCCGCGAAAGGCGGCGAAGTCGGCGATCCTCATTTGGCTGAGCGGCGGCGCCTCGCACATCGACACCTGGGACATGAAGCCGGACGCTCCGGTCGAATTTCGCGGCATCTTCAAGCCGGTCCCGACCTCCGCCCCGGCCATCCAGTTGTGCGAACACCTGCCGCACCTCGCCAAGCAGGCGCACCACCTCGCCATCGTCCGCTCGCTGGGCGATCACCGCCGGGGCACCGGGGACCACCACGCCGGCTACTACTACAACCTCACCGGCCACGCGCCGGACCGCACCTTCCACCAGCTGCTGAACGCCCGCACGCCGTACCCGACCGACTGGCCATCGATGGCGTCGGTCGTCGCATCGAAGCGGCCGCCGCTGCCGAACCTGCCCTCCGCGATTACCCTGCCGCAGAAGGAAGACGCCCCGCAATACACGCGGCCGGGGCAGTTCGCCGCCCGCCTCGGCCTCGAGTACGACCCGGTCTTCGTCGACGGAAGCCGCGAGAAGCCGCTCGACTTCCAGGTGCCCGCGCTCTCGCTGTCCGGGGATACCACCGTCGCCCGACTGCAGGACCGCCGCTCCCTACTCGGCGAGTTGGATCGCGTGCGGGGACTGGCGGAGCAATCGGCGACGAACCGCGAGTTCAGCATTCCCCAGCGGAAGGCGTTCACCCTGCTGGCCTCGGCCGGGACCCGCAACGCCTTCGACCTGCGCGCGGAACCGGCCGCCGTACGCGAACGCTACGGCCCCGGCATCAACTCGATGTCCATGCTGCTCGCCCGCCGGCTGGTCGAGGCCGGCGTTCACTTCGTCACCGTGTTCTGGAAGGGCGACAAGGAACTCGACAAGCTGTGCAAGAGCGGCGGCGGGTGGGACACGCACGGGAACAACTTCACCTGCCTGAAGGATCGACTGCTGCCGGAGTTCGACCGCCCGTTCGCGGCGCTTCTGGACGACCTGCACCAGAGGGGGATGCTTGAATCGACGCTGGTGATCGTGTCCAGCGAGATGGGGCGGAAGCCGAAGATCGGCGACCCGCGATCGGGCGGGGTGAGCGGAGCAGGGCGGGACCACTGGACGGCGTGCCAGTCGGTACTGCTCGCGGGTGGCGGCGTCCGGGGCGGGCAGGTGTTCGGCACCACCGACAAGCGGGCCGAATACCCCGACCAGAACCCCGTCGCGCCGGAGCATATCGCCCGAACCGTGTTCCACGCGATGGGCATTGACGACCTTCACGCCGTTGACCGCGAGGGCCGACCGTTCCACCTCATGGAAGACGGCCGCGCACTCACCGAACTGTTCTGACCTTCTCAAAGCCGCCGTGTCGACTGTGCCACGGTGCACTGTAACTGAACGAGCGAGCATCCATGAGCTGCGTCCGCTGGATCCCCGTCGCGGTCGTCGTCCTTGCGATTGGCCGGAGTGCCGCCGCCGACCCGATCGATCCGAGGCGCGACCTCGCCGCGCATTGGCCCACGGTGACCGAGCCGCGCGAGGTGCCAGCCAAGGACGTGCCGGTGCTGGGCCAGGGCGACTTCTCGATCGCGACGTGGGTGAAGGTGGATGACAAACTCGATCGTCCGACCGGCGACCTGCTCAGCCGTTATGACCCGAAGACGCGCCGCGGGTATCACCTCACGCTCAAGAGCAGTCCGGGCGTGACCTCGAATCAGCCGAACGACCGGCACCTCCAATTCGGCATCGACGACAACCGGTCCAGCGAATGGCGCGACTGCGGCCGGCCCGGCAACGCGCTCTTCGCGTTCTCGATGGCGGTCCACGACGGTGCCTTGTACGCGGGCACCTGCGAGCCGGGGAAGGACGAATCGGGGCGCGTCTACCGCTATGCGGGCGAGTCGAAGTGGATCGACTGCGGCGCACCGGACCGGTCGAACGCCGTGACCGCGATGGCGGTTTTCGACGGGAAGCTCTACGCCGGTACCGGGAAGTATCGCGTGGCCGGCTCGAGCCTGAAGGAGTCGGAGAACCTCGCGCTCGGTGGAAAGGTCTTCCGCTACGAGGGTGGAACGCACTGGACGGATTGCGGATCGTTGCCCCAAACCGAAGCGGTCGGCGGGTTCGTCGTGTTCCGCGGCCGGCTCTACGCGTCGTCGCTGTACAAACCGGCGGGTTTCTTTCGCTACGACGGCCATGCGAAATGGACTTCGCTCGCCGTGCCGGAAGTCCTCGACCCGAAGACCGGGGACATGGGCACGCGGCGCGTCGTTCCCCTGACGGTGCACGACGGGCACATCTTCGCCGGCAGCTACGACGGCGGTCGCGTCTACCGCTTTGACGGCCGGAGCTGGACCGATTGCGGACAACTCGGCGACAACACCCAGACCTATTCCTTCGCGCAGTACTACGGGCGGCTGTACGTCGGCACCTGGCCGAGCGGACGCGTCTACCGCTTCGACGGCGTCGAAAAGTGGACCGATACCGGCCGCCTCGGCGACGAGTTGGAAGTGATGGGGATGGCCGTACACAATGGCCGACTCATCGCCGGCACCCTGCCGCTCGGCGAAGTGTACTCCTACGAGGGCGATACGACCTGGAAGAAGCTGGCCCGGCTCGACCTCACCCCGGAAGTGAAGTACCGCCGCGTGTGGACGATGGCGGAACACGACGGCCGATTGTTCGCCAGCACTCTCCCGTCCGGGAAGATCTTCACGTACTCGGCCGGGCAACAGGCGATGTGGGGGCAACCGTTGCCGGCCGGCTGGCACCATGTCGCGGCCGTCAAATCGGCGAACCGACTGACACTTTTTGTGGACGGCAAACGCGTCGCCCAGACCCCGCCGTTCGACGCGACCGGCTATCGCGTGGACGCGGACCAGCCGTTGCGACTCGGCAGCGGCGCCAACGGCCCCCTGAACGGAACGCTCGCGGATCTCCGCATCTATCGCCGCGCGCTGGGCGAGGCGGAGATCGAAGCGCTGGCCCGGAACAAGCCCTGATCGGCGACGCCGCGCGCGGTTCCCGTTGTCGTCGGCCTTACGGCACCGCCCGCGTCAGGTCGGCCGCGAGGATCGTCGGGCACCAATAGCGCTCGATATGCTCGATGACCAGTTCCGTACCCCGCGCGTGGCTGACGAACGGCGGCTGGCGCGGGTCGTACATGGCGTCCGTCAGGTCGCGGACGAGGACGACGTGGAAACCGAGTTTCACGAGCTGGCGGATGCCGAACGGCCGACCGAGGACGCACATGTTCGTGTGGACGCCCATGAGGGCCACGTTCTTGATCCCTTCCTGCGTCAGGAAGTTGAAGATCTCCTGCCCGTTCTCGCCGATGCCGTCGTAGCCGATGATGTCGAGGCCGGCGTGCTGGCGGGTGTACTTGCGGACGTAGGCGCCGACGACCGGGTCGTCGCAGGCGCACTTCGCCGTCTCGACGGGCAGTTCCGGCTCGCGGGTCTCGTCGCAGTGGCACCAAGCTGCGAGCGGGATCGGCGGCTTCGCGGCCTTCGCGTTCACGACGCGCTTCCGGTGCGGCGTATCGGTGTAGAGGTCGAGCGTGCCGCTCGGCGAATGGATGATCTGCACGCCGTTGGATCGCGCGTGCGTGATCGTCTCGTTCATCCGCGGCACCATGACGCCGACGCGCTGGGCCGCACTCTTGCAGTAGTGGTCGTCCCACATGTCGCAGATGATGATCGCCGTCTCGGCCGCCAGCCACTCGACAACGCGCTCCTTCGGCGGCACCGGCTTCTCGCCCCTGGGCGAAGGCCGATCGCGCATCGCGAGCTTCAGCTTCCCCGGCACCTTCGGCCGCACGGCCGTCGCCTCGTCGGCGACGTTGCGGTTGCAGCCGGCATCCGGCTTCGGCTTCTCGGTCTCGACGCAGCCGATCGCGAGACCGGCGATCATCACGGGAATCAGATATCGGACCATCTCGATTCTCCAGTTATTTCTGCGGAACCAGCCCGTCGGCGTTCCCAGTCAGCATGAGCTGGGAATCGTCCGCGCCGAGCGCAGCTTCCTTCATCTTCAGCACGGCCGACTCCACGGCGAACAGCGGCGCGTGCGAACCGAACAGCACGCGGTTCGCGCCGACCCGTCCCGCCAACTTCGCCACTCCACTGACGCCTTCCATCATCGCGATGTCGAAGGAGACGTTCCCGGATCGCGCCAGTGGAATCTGCACGTCCCCCTTCGGATCCGGCGGCATGTTCAGGATGACGAGGCGGAGCTTCGGCAGCCGGGCCGCGAGTCCGATCAAAGGCCGCAGGTCCACCGGCTTCACGTTCAGCAGCGGATGCTGCGTGCGCTCGTCCTCCATCTTTACGGCCAGCTGCACGACGAGCTTCGCCTCCGTTGCCAGCACGAGCAGTTTTGCGAAGGCCGGATCGTTAATTGTGTAGCCGTGATAGTTCGGATGCAGCCGGATGCCGGGCATCTTGTGAACTTCAACGCAGCGATTCAGGTCGTCGACCCAGCCGGGAAGGTTCGGGTTCACGCTGCCGAAGGGTATCAGGAACCCGGCCGACGTTCGACACGCCTCGGCGAGCCGGGCGTTCACGGCCGCGAGATCCTTGTGGAGCAAGCCATCGAAGTGCCCGGCCCAGGCGCGGACGATCCCGTTCGCTTTGAGCTTCGCCGCGAGGCGGGCCGGTTCGACCTGCGTTAGGTGGCGGAACGGCCAGGCGCCGAGCGAGACGTTCACGTCGATCGTCACGGCTTCATTCCTTTCGCCTTGAGGATCGGGTCGAGCATCCGCTTCAGGTTCTCGCCGAGGATCTTCTTCTTCGCGTCGGCGGGGATGTCGGCGCCCTGCACTTTCGCGAGTTGCGAGGCGAAGCTGCGACCGGGCACGTCGCTGCCGAAAAGGATGCGGTCCGCGCCGAGTTCGCGCACGGCCATCTCGACACAGCCGGCCGTGGGGTCGAAGCCGCCGGTCTCGCATATTAAGGTCGAAGTCGATCGAATCGCGCGGATGCCGAGTTCCCAGTCGCCGCCTGTATGGCCGCAGATGAGCGGGGCCTTCGGATGCCGCTTCGCGAGATCGACGACATCCAGCGGCGTCGATTCGCCGGGCAGGTTGCCGTTCGCCTTGAACCAACTGTGCTGGAGGATCGGCGCTTTCAGCTCCGTGGCCTTCGCGATGATCGGATCAATCTCGGCGGCGGAGCAGCGCTTCGCGACCCAGAGTTTCACGCCGACCATCGGGCCGTCCTTCACGCAGCGTTCCAGTTCGCGCAAACTGGCGTCGGGATAGTGCGTGCTGACGTAGACGAAGCCGAACGCGCGGTCGTGGTGGTGGCTGATCGCGGCCAGCACCTGATCGTTCTGCTTGCGGAGCTGCTCCGGCGTCGGGTCGGTCAGAAACGGCGTGCCCATCATGACGCAGACGCGGTCGATCCCCATGCGGTCCATGAACCGCAGCAGGATCGTCATCTGCTCTTCCGGCGTCCGCCCCTCGGCCGGTAGGTGCGCGTGGACGTCCCAAATCATGGATCGACTCTCGTACTGCGGGACCGGTTGAGACCGGTTTGGAAACGCGGACCGGCACCGGGGAACCGGAACGAAGCGAGGGGCGTTCGTTCCGTTCCCCGGTGCCGGTCCGCGGGCTGCGCCGTCGCGCCGATCAATCGTCCACGACGGCCGGGACCTTGTTCTGCTTCAGCGGGTTCGCCGGCTTCTCCGGCTCGATCTCCTCGGCGTCGAACAGGGCCACGTCCTTCGGCGCGTTCGGGTCGAGTTCGACCTGGATCGGCTGCGATTGCTCGACGTCGTCCACCACGAGTGTCACCCGGTAGTTGCCGGGCCGCACGGTGCCGGTCTGCCCGGCGAGCGTCCAGTTGACGGTATGCAACCCAGCCGTGCGCGGCGCCTGCGGGAAGCTCGCCACCGATTTGCCGGTCACGTCGTAAACGCGCAGACTCATCGACTTGGCGGGGCTGGTGAGCAGGTACTCGATCCGGCCGCCGGTCATCGGGTTGGTGCCGACGAATTTCTTGTCGCTGGCACTGTACGGGGATTGCGCTCCGGTGCCGGACCGCCAGCGGATCGCGGGGGAAGGCGTGAAGAGCGTGGCCTTGGCCGAGAGCACCTTCTCGTTCATCTGCCGCAGGCTCTGCACGTCGGCGATCCAGACGGACCGGCCGTGCGTGCCGATGACGACTTCGCTGGCGGTCGTCGGCTGGGCGAACTCGTGCACGGCCACCGTGGGCAGGTTGCCGCCGAGCTTGCCCCAGGTCTTGCCCTTGTCGATGGAGACGTAGGCGCCGAACTCGGTGCCACAATACAGCACGTTGTTGTTGACGTAGTCTTCGCGGAGGCAGCGGGTGCTGCCGAACTGCGGCAGGCCGGCCATCAGCGGCTTCCAGGTCGCGCCGAAATCCTCGGTGACGAAAATGTAAGGCTTGTCGTCGTCGGAGCGGTGGGCGTCGAGGCAGACGTAGCACCGGCCGTCGGCATCGCGGGACGCTTCGAGCGTGGCGATGTACCGGTAGCCCGGCACGCCGGCCTTGTGGAGGTTCTCCGTCACGTTCGTCCATTTCGTGCCGCCGTCGCGCGTCACCCACACGAATCCGTCGTCGGTGCCGGCCCAGACCACGTCCTGATTGCGCGGCGACTCGGAGAGCGCCGTGGCGCTGCCAGCCTTCAAACGGGTGATCTCGGGGGAGATCTTTTTGAGAGTCGTCCCCTTCTTCACGGAACGCCAGACGTACTGGCTGGCGGTGTAGAAGATGCCGGAATTGTGCGCGCTCAGGATGAACGGCGTGTTCCAGTTGAAACGTTGCGGCTCTTCGTTCTGACCCCGGGGCGGACTGATGAAGCCGCGCTCGCCGGTGCGGAAGTTCCGTCGGCTGATCGCACCGCCCTGGCTCTCGGCGTAGACGAGGTCGGGGTCGTTCGGATCGACGCGGCAGACGAAACCGTCTCCGCCGTTCACATAGATCCAGTCTTCGTTGATCGGACCGTAGGATCGCAGCGTCTGGCTGGGGCCGCCCCAACTGCCGTTGTCCTGCAGGCCGCCGTAGATCTTATACGGTCGGCGGTTATCCACCGCGACGTGGTAGAACTGGCCGAGGGCGTGGTGGTTCAGGTGCTCCCACTTCGCGCCGGCGTCGTAGGTGACGTAGTAGCCGCCGTCGCAGCCGATGAGCATGTGCTTGTTGTTCTTCGGATTGATCCACAGGGCGTGGCCGTCGGCGTGCACGCCGGGGGCGTTGAGCCTCGAGAAGCGATCCCCGCCGTTCGTGCTCTTCCAGAGGACGGGCACGTCGCCGATCACATAGATCGTCTTGTCGTCGGTCGGGTCGACGCGGACGACGCTGAAGTACATCGGGCGCGGGTTCAGGCTGTTGACGCGCGTCCAGGTCTCGCCGTTGTCGGTGGACTTGAAGACGCCGCCGGTCTGGAAGCTGTCCTTGCCCTGCGACGCCTGGATGTTCGGTTGCTGGCCGCCGAGGCCGAGGAGGTTCGGCTTGCTGGCCGACGCGCCGCGCTGCGGTCCGCCGCCACCCCCACCGCCTCCGCCGAACCCGGCGATTGGCATCTCCGCGAGCGCGAGTTCGGCGACGATTTCCTTCTCGCCCTGCTTGACCTTGACCTTCACCTTGTCGCCGGCCTTGCGCGGGCTGTCTTCATTCGCACCGGTGCGAAGCGCCGCCGTGAAATCGCGACGGTTGCCGACCGGTTTGCCGTCGATTTCGACGATCGTATCGCCGACCTTGATGCCGGCTTTCTCGGCCGGGCCGTCCTTCGCGACGGTGCCGACCTTGAGCGCCTCGCGGTTGGTGAAATCCGGTGCGAAACCGGGCATGAGGATGCCGCGGGCTTGCGCGGGCACCGCGCCGGTCGGGGCGGCGAGAACGATTTCGTAATCCTTTTTCTCGGTGCCGCGCAGAATGGTGAGCTTCACCTTGTCGCCGGCCTTGCGATCGTTGCCGACGGCGGCGATGTACTCGTCGGGGGTCTTCACGGCCTTGCCGTCGACGGCGACGATCTCGTCGTCGACCTTGATGCCGGCTTTTTCGGCGGGGCCGCCTTCGGTGATCCGGCCGATCTTGACGCCGGTCGTTCCGGCCGCAAGCTGGAAGCCCGCGATCGGCCGCGCCGCCGGGGCGGCACCCGGACCGCGACCGCCACCGCCGCCCTGCCCGCGGCCGCCCCCGCCTTGCAGCGGACGGTCCGCCATCGTCACTTCAATCGGAAGCTCCTTGCCGTCGCGCTTCACGACGAGCTTCATCTTGTCGCCGCCCTTTTTCGTCTGGATGACCTCGACGAGGTCGTCGTACTTCTCGATCTTCTTGTCGTCGGCCTTCACGACGATATCGCCCGGCTTCAACCCGGCCTTGGCTGCCGGGGCGTCGGGGGTGATCTCGTTCAGCTTCGCTCCCCCGTTGTCCGGCGCGTTCTCGCCGACGATGCCCATGTACACCTGCCGAGGTCCGTCACCCGTGCCGACCTTCTCCGTGTCGATGATCGCGTAGACGAGGCCCTTGGTCTTGCGGGAGTAGTCGAGGCCCATGCGGCCGGTCTTCACGGTCGGCAGGCCGTTGCCGTTGTTCACCTTCGGATCGTTGACCTTCTTCCAGGTCTTGCCGGCGTCGGTCGTCTTGTACAGTCCGCCGCCGGCGCCGTGCGTGACGATCGGCCCGTACGAATCGGGCACCGGGGACTCGCCGAAGAAGCCGTCGAACTCGTCCCGTTTGCGTTCCCACGCTGCGGCGAGGATGACGTTCGGATCGGTCGGATCCATGACCATGTCGATGATGCCGGTCTTGTCGTCGATGTAGAGGCTTTGCTTCCAGGTCTTGCCGCCGTCCTCGGTCTTGAAGACGCCACGGTCGCCGCCGGGTCCGTAGAGCCGTCCGAGGGTGCCGACGTAGACGGTGTCGGGCTTCTTGGGATCGATGAGGACCTTGCCCGTGGAGAAGGACCGCTTCAGACCCATGTTGGTCCAGGTGGCGCCGCCGTCGGTGCTCTTGTAGACGCCGTCGCCGTAGCTGACGGAGTTGCGCGGGTTGCCTTCACCGGTGCCGACCCAGACGAGGTTGGGGTTCGACTGGCAAACGGCGACATCGCCGATGGAGACGGTGGATTGCTTGTCGAAGAGGTGCTCGAACGTGATGCCGTTGTTGGTGGTCTTGAGTAGGCCGCCGGACGCGGTGGCCGCGTAGTAGATGTTCGGATCGGCCTCGTAGACGGCGAGCGCGGTGATCCGGCCGCCCATGTTGGCGGGGCCAACGTTGCGCCAGGTGATCGCTTTCAAGACCGGTTCCGGCACGCCGCCGCCGGGACTGACGAGGGTCGGCACCGGTTTCTTCTTGGCGTCTTCGAGCTTTTTCTTCAGCTCGACGATCTGTTTCTCGATGGCTTCGATGTCGCTCTTTTGGTCGGAGCGGGCCGGGGCGGCGACCACGACGAACATCAGTGCGGCCAGAAGACCGACGGGCCAGTGCCGGCGGATGTGGTATCTCACAGGGGTTGCCTCGGATGATCGGGTAAACGACGAAGTTCGGGCAGGGGAGGAAAGAGTTGCCCGTCATGCCGATTTTAAGGGGTCGATATCCGACTGCCAGAGTGAAGATTATGAAAGTGGGGAACAATCCGGACACGATGTGCCGGATGTGCCGGCCATTAATCCCACTCCGGTGGTTCCGGGCTGGATCGCCCCGATCGCTCCCGCAGCCACGACTCCCACTCGCGGTTGCGCTCGGCTCGTTCGAACTCGATTCGGCGCTGGCGGAGTACGACGAATGCGCCGTACGCGATCGAACCGAGGGCGGCGACGGAGAACCCGAGGCCGATCCAGTTTGGATGGTGCGCAAGGCGGGATGCGCGAAAGGGGCCGTTGGAGAAGCGGACGGCGACGGTGCCGCCAGGGCCGGGCACGGGCGTGCGGCGGGCGACGGTGCAGTCTTCACGCCGCAGGCGTCCGTCGCCGTCGGTGAACTCGTATTCGACCGTAAGCCGCGTGGTGCGGCGGGAGCGGGTCTCGTGGGTCCGTGTCACCTTGGCCTGTCCTTCGTGGCCGAAGAGAAGCAGGCACAACTCGGTGTAGCTGGAGCAGCCGGTCACGAGCAGGCCGGCGAAGCCGAGGATGAACCACTTGGCGGCGTCGGATTCGCGGATCATGCCGACACGGTACCCACCCTTGAAGCGCATCGCAAGCAGGTTCGGAATCCGGAGGAGGAAACAGACACGGTGGGAACGGCCGATGTGCAGGCGTGCGAACGAATGCGCGGGCCGGGTTCGCGTTGATCGCTGATTCGCGGATTTTGAGCGGTGGATTTTACTTGACAGGCAGCCGGGGCCCGTTATTGTCCGGCCGGATTTGGGGGAGTCCGTACTCGGACCAAGGGGGCGATCATGCGAAATTGGGTAGCCGGGATGGTGTTGTTGGCCGCGTCGGCCGGCGGGGCCGCGGCGCAGACACCATTCGTCTCGAAGCCGATCGATACGGACAAGTTCGTGGTGCGGCCGACAAACGCCGTCGCGAACGCGACCGGCACGACGACGGCGGGCACGATCCGCGCGATCGGCAGCACGATCGCCAACACCATCGAGAACAACGGTTTCGTGCGGACCTTCAACAACTTGCTCGGCCGTCGGGCGCAACCGACGGCTTCGCAGCCCGGCTTCAGCGCCTTGCCGCCGGCCAGTTCGTTCCAGTCGTTGCAGTATCCGAACAGTTTCAAGCCCCGGATGCCGCTGAACTCGACCTACGGTCGATCGGTGACCTTCCCGACGGAACGATAAGGCAACACCGCGATTCCGGCACGAAGGCCGCCGCCCACGCGACCTTCGTGCGCGTGCGCGCCGGTCCGAATACGCAGATCGACCCGACATTTCGATTTTGCCGTTTGACCACGGCCCTCGGCGCGAGATAGAATCCGGTAGCGGTGCCCCGGCCCGGGCACCCGACATGCGAGGACTCCCATGTCCACTCGCTTACCGAACCGGCTGACCCGGTTCTTCGGCCGCCGCCCCTCTCCCCGTGGCCGATCGATTCCGCGTTACAAGGTGATTCTCCATCGCTCCGAACGGGATCTGCCGTCGGTGGTTCGCACGTTGCGCCGCCTGGCGCACTTTGCCGAAGCCGAGGCCACGTATCGGATGTGGGACGCCTACCAGACCGGTCGCACGCTGGTGCTTGTCACGCACCTCGAGCGCGCCGAGTTGTTCGTCGAACAGTTCGGCGCGGCCGGGTTGTCGGCGAGTGTCGAACCGGAATGACGTGGCGATTTCCCCGGAAAATCGCACCACCGACGGACATCCGCCGGCCGGCACGCTATGAATAGCGATACGGACGACCGGACTCCCGCACGGATGGGCGAAGCGTTGACCGGCGAATCCCGGCACGACTGGACAACTCGACAGGCGGCGATCGACGCCGCCCTCCGCTCCGCCCTGTCCGCCCCCTGTGCCGATGCCCCGCCCCGGCTCGCCGAAGCGATGGCGTACAGCCTGCTCGCTCCCGGCAAGCGCCTCCGCCCGATGCTTGCCGGGTTCGCCTGCGAAGCGGTCGGCGGGGAGTTTGCATCGAGCCTCCCGGCCGGATGTTCCGTCGAGATGATCCACGCCTATTCGCTCATCCACGATGACCTCCCGGCAATGGACGACGACGACCTGCGCCGCGGGCGGCCGACCAGCCACAAGCAGTTTGGCGAGGCGATGGCGATTCTCGCGGGCGATGCCTTGCAAACGCTGGCGTTCGAAACGCTCGCAACAAGTTATCCGCCGCGCACGGCAGCGGTTAGTTGCGCGGAGCTGGCGCGGGCGTCCGGTGCCGTGGGTATGGTCGGCGGGCAGGTGTTGGACCTGGAAGCCGAAACGGGCGGCTTGTCGGACCTCGCGGGGCTGGAAGGCATCCACCGGCGGAAAACCGGGGCGCTCTTTCGCGCGGCGCTCCGTCTGGGAGTCCATGCGGCCCTCGGCGAATCGGGCGCACCGAACGAGACCCTCGCCGCGATCGACCGTTACGCCGCCGCGTTCGGCCTGGCATTCCAAATCACGGACGACCTGCTCGATGTCGAAGGCAGCGAATCGAAAACCGGAAAGAAGGTCGGCAAAGACGCCGCCCGCGGTAAACTGACCTACCCCGGCCTGCTCGGCGTGGACGCGAGCCGCGCCCGGGCACGGGCGCTGGCGGACGAGGCCGCCGCCGCCGTCGACGGGTTCGGAGTCAACGGCCTGCCGCTCGCGCGACTCGCGGCGGCCGCGGTGAAGAGGGATCGCTGACATAATTCGGAATGCGGAATTCGGAGTGCGGAATTCAATCCGCATTCCGAATTCCGCATTCCGAATTCTCAAAAAATGGAGTGAACGATGTCCAAGGTCGAACTGCTGCCGCGGATTCACACACCCGCGGACCTGCTCGCGCTCTCGGACAGCCAACTCCTGCGCCTCGCCGACGAGATCCGCGATGAACTCGTCCGCGTGCTGACGGCGCGATCGGCGCACTTCGCCAGCAACCTTGGCGTTGTCGAGCTTTGCCTCGCCCTGCACCTCACCTACGACTTTTCGAAGGACCGCCTCATCTGGGATACCGGCCACCAGATCTATCCGCACAAGCTGATCACGGGCCGGTACGAGCGCTTCCACACGATCCGCACGAAGGGGGGCCTGATGGGTTTCCCGAACCCTTCGGAATCGCCGTACGACCTGTTCATGACCGGCCACGCCGGTGCGAGCGTGTCGACGATCTCCGGTCTGAAGGCGGGCGACGACCTGCTGGGCAACGCCGACCGGCACGCCGTCGCGGTCATCGGCGACGGTGCGCTGCCGAGCGGCATGGTCTTCGAGGCGTTCAACAACATAGCCGGCCTCGACCAGAACGTGCTCGTCGTCCTCAACGATAACAAGATGGGCATCTGCCCGCGCACCGGCGGCCTCGCGCAATACCTCGACCAGTGCCGCATGACCGGCTTGTACCAGGGCGGCAAGCGCACCATCAGCGAACTCCTCAAGCAGATCCCGGTCGTCGGCGAGGCCGCCCGCGCATCCCTGGAAAGCGTTCGCGACGGACTCAAGGCCTGCTTCAAGGACGGGATGCTCTTCGAGGAGTTCGGCTTCCGCTACTTCGGCCCGTTCGACGGCCACGACTTGCACGGCCTGCGCAAGATCCTCCGCGACCTCAAGGGCCAGAAGGGGCCGATCCTCCTGCACGTCTTCACGACCAAAGGCCAGGGCGTACCGCAGGCGGAAGAAGACCCCGTCACGTACCATGCCCCGCCGGTGTTCGAGGAGATCGAGGGCGGCAAGACGATCGTGAAAATGAAGAAGGGCGGCGCCAGGGCTTATACTGATGCCGTCTCCGCCGCGATCTTCGACGTTCTCAAGGACGACCCGAAAGCGTGCGTGCTGACGGCGGCGATGTGCCAGGGGAACAAGCTCGAAAAGGTGCGCGACGCCTTTCCGAAGCAGTTCTTCGACACCGGCATCTGCGAGAGCCACGCCGTCGCCTTCGCCGCCGGGATGGCCAAGGCGGGCGCACGGCCCATCGTGGATATCTACTCAACGTTCCTCCAGCGGTCCTTCGACCAGATCTTCCAGGAAGTCTGCCTCCAGAACCTGCCGGTCGTCTTCGCCCTGGACCGCGCCGGCGTCGCCGGACCCGACGGCCCGACCCACCACGGCGCCTTCGACATCCCCTATCTGCGCCTGTTCCCGAACATGACTTCGATGGCGCCCGGCGACGAGGCCGACATCGAACCGATGCTCCGCTTCGCAATGGCGCACGACGGGCCGATCAGCCTCCGCTACCCCAAGGCGAACCTCGAACGGATCGACCGCCGCCCGGCCCCGATTGAACTCGGCAAGGCCGAGGTGATCGAGTGGGGCGAGGATGGCTGCTACCTCGTCTTCGGCGAGCGCGTCGCGGCGGCCCTCGCGGCGGCGAAGAAACTCAAGGACGAGAATGGCCTGAACATCGGCGTCATCAACGCTCGTTTCGTCAAGCCGCTTGACACCGAGACGATCCTGAAGGCGGTCGATCTTCTGCCCGTGGTCGTCACGGTGGAAGAGGGAACGATCGTTGGCGGGTTCGGCAGCGCCGTACTCGAAGCGGCCAACGCCGCCGGGCTGGACGGGAAGAACATCGTCCGCCTTGGTTTGCCGGATCAATTCGTGGAACACGGAGAGCGGAACGAACTGCTTGCCGACGCCGGGCTGGACGTGCCCGGTCTTATGGCGGCGATCCGCGACTTCCAGGGACTGGACGAAGCAAGCCAGCGACCGGCGGCGTCGCGCGAGGACCGGCTTGTCCCGTCGTAACCCCTCCGCCTTAGTGAAGGGTGCTGACTCATTTTTGGCTCAGAACTCATCCCTCAGAACTCATGACTCGAATTTTGAAAATCGAGTTACGAGTTCTGAAGGATGAGTTCTGAGCCTGGATTTCACGAATCGATCGACTGGACAACAAGCTGTTAAGTCATTCCTGAGTACCTTATCAGATCGACCTCACGCCTTCCGCACCCGCAACAGGAACGTCGGGTTCACCGCCTCGAAGCGGAGGCTTTCCATCTGCTCCACGCCGCGGGCGATGCTCACGAGCTGCACGTCCACCGTCGGGGCCAGGCGCTTCATCGCGGCGTAGGTGGCCGAGAGCATCTCCAGCGTGCCGACGTTCACGACCAGGCGGCCGCCGTGGCGCAGGGCGGCGAAGGCGGCTTCGAGGAGGCGGGCGATCTCGCCGCCGTTGCCGCCGATGAAGATGGCATCCGGCGCCGGCAGGCCGTTGAAGATCGCCGGGGCGGTGCCAAAGACCGGCTTCACGTTCTTGATGCCGAAGGTTTCCAGGTTCGCGGAAATCAGGTGGAAATCGGCGGCGTCCTGCTCGATGGCGTAGACGACGCCGGGGGCGACGAGGTTGGCCATCTCGATGCCGACGGAGCCGGAACCGGCACCGACGTCCCAGGCCACGTCGCCGGGGTGGAGGTCCATCTGCGCGAGTGCAAGGGATCGCACTTCGGCCTGCGTGATGAGGCCGGACTTCGGCCGGCTCTGCGCGAAGACGTCGTCCGGGTTGCCGAAGCGTGAGAGCTTGCTGACGGTTCGCGGCACGTCGGGCCGGTTCGGCTTGCGCTTCAGGATCAGGATGTTCAGCGGGTCAAAGGTCATCGACTGGATGTCGGCGAGTTCGCCCTGGGTGACGCGTTCGTCGCGGCCGCCGAGGTTCTCGCAGACGGTGGCGCGGAAGTAGTCGATGCCGCGCGCCATCAGCTCGCGGGCGATGCGGCCCGGCGGGTAGGCGTCGCTCGTGAAGAGGCCGACGGTCTCCGCGCCGCGGATCTTGTCCAGCACGTCGTCGAGCGATTTGGCTGAGAGGTCCGTCAGGTAGGCGTCTTCCCACGTCTCCTTCACGCGGGCGAAGGCGAGCTGCATGGAGCTGATGTGCGGCACGACCTCGAAGAGTTCGGGGCCGATCTTCTCGCAGAGGTAGCGGGCGGTGCCGTAGAAAAGTGGGTCGCCGACGGAGACGATGGCGATCCGTTTCTTGCCCACGGCGGCCTTGAGCTTCTCGACGATGGAGGGCAGGTCGGTGCCGATGACGACGCGTTCGGCGGACAACTCGGGGAGCAGTCGCAGGGCGGCGTCGGAGCCAAAGAGGAGTTCGGCCTGCGTGAGCCAGTCGCGGGAGCGGGCGGTGACGCCGGCGAGGCCGTCGGGGCCGACGCCAAGGATCGGAATTTTGTCGGAAGCCACGGGGACACCTACAACGAGTGCGAAGTTCCCCAGATTGTAGTCGGAGTGCGTTCCGTGAAAATCACCGAGGTCGTCTGCCAGATCATCCGCATCCCGAACGTGCAAGCGAAGACGGCGAGCAGCCAGGATTCGGTGCTCGTGCGCGTTCGCACGGATACGGGGTTGGAAGGCGTCGGCGAGGCCGATTCGTCGCCGGAGGTGGTGAAGTCGATCATCGACGCGCCGTTCAGCCACAACATCGCCTGCGGCCTGCGACAGATTCTTGTCGGCGAAGACCCGCTCGAACAGGAACGGCTCTGGCAGAAGATGTACCGCCGCACGATGTACTTCGGCCGCAAGGGGGCCGGCATCACCGCGATGGCGGCGGTCGACATGGCCCTGTGGGATTTGAAAGGCAAAGCGTTCGGCCAGCCGATCCACAAGCTGCTCGGCGGGAAGCACCACTCGCGTATCCGCGGATATGCGTCGATCCTGTTCGGCCGCGACGGGAAGGAGACGGCCGACATCGCGCGGAAGTGGGTGGCCGCCGGCTACACGGCCGTGAAGTTCGGCTGGGAACCGATGGGCACCAGCGAGGCCGTTGATATCGATCTGGTTCGCGGAGCACGGGAAGGGCTGGGTCCCAAGAACACGCTGCTCATCGATGCCGGATGCGTCTACGATGCGCGGACGGCGCTGCGGCGGGCGGAGGCGTTCAAGGAGTTCTCGCCGGAGTGGTTCGAGGAGCCGCTTCGCGAGGACGACGTGGATGGTTATCGGTGGCTGCGGGACCGTTCGCCGATTCCAATCGCAGCCGGCGAAGGCGAGTGCGGCCGCGAGTCGTTCCGCGAGTTGATCGACAAGCGGGCGCTCGATGTGTACCAGGTGGACCTTTCACGCTGTGGCTTCACCGATGCCGCGTACATCCGTGCCCGCGTCGAGGAGATCGGCGCGCGGCTGTGCAACCACTGCTACACCAGCCCGCTGACGGTCGCGGCGAGCCTGCACTGGCTCAGCACTTGCCGGGATGCGTTCGTGTTCGAAGATTGCGTCGAGGACTCGCCGTTGCGCCACGAGCTGACGCACGAGAAGGTGCAGTCGGTCGACGGCTGGATCGACGTGCCCGACCGGCCGGGACTGGGGGTGACGCTCGACGAGGCATTCGTGAAGCGGTACCTGATCGCCGAATCGCGGTGATTTCGGGTTACGACCGCGCCAGTCGCGCCAACAAAGTCGTCGTTCCCGCGTTGGCTTTATTGACAGGTCATTGGCGTGCGGTTAACGTGATACCAGAATGCCGTTCCCGCGCGACTCGCCGGGAGCGGTTGTATCGTCTGTAACATGTTTGTCGATTGGGCCAACGGTGTCTGCCGTACACCGTTGGACGGTGAGAGCATTCTCTGGACGGCATTCGTCGCCGCGCCCGGCGACCGAAAGCGGAGTGGCAACACTATGGCGAAACCGACAGCCGTTTGGGGTCTCGACATGGGCCAATGCGCCCTGAAGGCCCTCAAACTGGAACTCGTTGACGGCAAGCCCACGGCCACGGCCTTCGACTACATCGAACACCCGAAGATCCTTTCCCAACCGGATGCCGATCCGGAAGCCCTCACGCGCGAGGCGCTCGAGAAGTTCCTCACCCGCAACCCGATCAAGAACGACATCGTCGCCATCGGCGTCGCCGGACAGAGCGGGGGCCTCGCGCGGTTCGTGAAACTGCCGCCGGTCGAGGAATCGAAGATTCCCGACATCGTGAAGTTCGAAGCCAAGCAGCAGATCCCGTTTCCGCTGGACGAGGTGGTCTGGGACTACCAGAAGATCGCCGGCGGCGAGGTGATCAACAACTTCGCGATGGAGACGGAAGTCGGCCTGTTCGCGATGAAGCGCGAGATGATCGCGCGGCACCTGGCACAATACGGCGGGGCCGGGATCGAGTGTAGCATCGTGCAGATGGCGCCGCTAGCGCTGACGAACTACGCGACGTACGAACTGCTCAAGAAGGGCGGCCCGGACGCCCCGATGGAGGAGCCGAACGAGGACGACGCCCCGCGCGGCAAGAAGCGCTGCATCGTCGTGCTCGATGTCGGCACCGACAACACGAACCTCATCATTACCGACGCCGGCAAGATCATCTGGCAGCGGCCGCTCTCGATCGGCGGAAACCACTTCACCCGGGCCTTGTCGAAGGAAATGAAGCTGACCTTCGCCAAGGCCGAGCACCTGAAGCGGAACGCCGCCAAGTCGCCGGACCTCGCGCAGATCCTGAAATCGCTGCGGCCGGTGCTGACGGACTTCGTCGGCGAAGTGCAGCGCTCGCTCGGGTACTTCACGAACACCCACCGCGACGCGCACGTCGCCACCATGGTCGGCCTCGGCAGCGCCTTCAAGCTCCCCGGCCTTCAGAAGTACATGGCTGAGAAGCTCTCGCTCAAAGTGGACCGCCCGGCGAAGATCCACCGCCTCGCCGGCGACGCCGTGCTGAACGACCCGGTCTTCGGCGAGAACATCCTGACGTTCCCGATCGCGTACGGTCTGGCTCTGCAAGGCCTGAACATGCTCGGCGACCGGACCGACTTCGGCCGCATCAACACCAACCTGCTGCCGACCGAGATCCGCACGGAGCGGATCATCCGCGCCAAGAAGCCCTATGCCGCCGCGGCCGCAGGGGCGCTGTTGCTCGGCTGCGGCATCGCGGCGTTCGGATTCGGCGTGCAATATTCGGCCGCCAACGACGCGAGCATCGGCAAGGCGATGGAAGCGGCCCTGAACGCCAAGCAGCAAGCCGACGGCCAGAACAGCAAAAAGACCGCGGCCGAGGGCGAACTCCAGAAGGCGCAGGACGAGGTGAAGGCGATCGTCGCCGGGGCCGACCGGAAACTCGACTGGGTGCGACTGCATCAGCTTGTGACGACCGCGCTGCCGCGGGCCGGCGAAAACGGCAACCTCGTCGGCACGCCGGAACAGCAGGCGCTCTGGAGCCAGGCGCGCGGGCTGGACGCGATCCGGAAATACAACGAACGCGTCAAGCGAGGTCTGTCGATCGACCAGGTCAACGACGCCGACCTCGCCGAGTACCTCGCGCAGGTCAACATCACCGAAGTCCGCACGCGTTACACCGACAACCTGAAAGCGTTCTTCGAAAACGCCGACCAGAAGGTCTGGGCGGAAGACCGCAAGGCGATCGCCGAGCGCATGCTCGAAAGCGAACGGGAGAAGGACGAAAACGAAACGAAGGCCTGGAAGCCCAAAGGCCCCGAAGGCGGCGGATACGTGGTGGAAATCCGCGGCTGGACGTTCCACTCGTCCGGGTTCGATTTCATGGTTCAGGGCGTGGTGCGAAACTTCCAGAACGCCGGATTGCACGTCGAGTCGATCGGCAGTCGCAAGGTTGGCGAGTTCATTCCGGGCGGCATCGACCCGTTGGTCGGGCGGATCAGCCACGTCTGCCTGCCGATGTCGAAGATGCAGGATTCGGCGAAGCAGAACGTGCTGGACCTGATCGCGCCCGGCAAATCGTACTTGGAACGGTACATGGCCCCGGCGGCGGCTGCGGCTCCGACGGGGAGCATGGGCGACGCGGCCACCATGATGATGGGCGGTGGCGAACAAGGCAGTGGCGGCGCGAGCGCCGATCTTGGCGCCGGGGCCGCACCGGCGGGCGGCGGTTGGGTCCCGCTAACCGGGGCCGCGCCCGCGACCGGTGGTGCAGGCAGCGGCGGTGCCGACGCTGGCGGTTATTCGTCCGGCATGTACGGATACGACGAATCTGGCTACAGCTCAGGAGGGGGAAGCGGCTCCCCCATGACTTCCTTCACGCCGATGATGCAAGGCAACCCGACGGGCGGGGCCTCCGGCACGACCGGCGGCACCGCCGATAGCGCCCGCGCTGCGAGCAAACTGAGTCAGAAGCGGCGGACCGTGTTCGTGTTGATGTTCGCCTGGCGCGATACCGCGGGCACCCCGACCGAAGCACCGAAATAAGCCCGACACCGGTTTCCCCAAAGACTTCCGACCGCATTCCGAGGACGGCGATGAAGGGCAATAACGACGCACTCAAGAAGCACCACTTCTGGATCCTGGCCGGTCTCGCGCCGGTCCTGGTGCTGCTGGCCGCCGTCTTCCTGATGACCGGTGTCAGCGGCGCGATTGAAAAGAAGACCAAGGAAGTCGAAGACAACGAAAAGACCGTGGCGTCCGCCAACGCGCCCGGGACCGGATTGCTCGCGGACCTCGAAAAGAAGAAGGAAACGCTCGGCAAGGTGCGCGGCCAACTCTGGAAACTCAACTGGGACAAACAGGCCACTTACTTCACGTGGCCGGAAACCGCCGACAAGATCTTCGACAAGTACAACTCCATGAAGTTCGGCACCAAGCACCGCGACTTCATCGAGAACCCCGGCCTCATCGAAAAGCTCAAGCCGGCCTACGCCGACGCCTACGCCAAACTCGGCGCGTCCGTCGCGCCGACCAAGCTCAAGGGAGGTTGGAACGCGGTCTTGCGTTGGGTCGGCGACTGGGGTCCGCTCCTTCCGGAATCGCAGCAACTCTGGATCGTGATGGAAGACATCTGGATGCAGCGTGCCCTGCTCAGCCCGATCGTCGCCGTCAATCAGGCCATCACCGAGTTCAAGCCGGTCGCGCCGATCACCAGCCCGATCAAGCGGAAATTCGTCAGCCGCATCTGGGAACTGGACCTCGAGATCGCCCCGCGCGATGGGATGGCCGGTGGCCGCGTGATCAAGGGCAAGCTCAAGAACCGCACCGGTCAGCTCCAGGTCCTCGGCACCGGCAGCGCGATGCGAGTCAACGTCTGGTTCGATCCGAAGGCCCTGCACCTCCCGCCGTTCGAGCTTCGCATCGAAGGCGCTGGCGTTCCCGGCGGCGAGACGATCGACATCCCGCCGCTTCCCTCGCACGTGCTTCCGCCGTCGCTCGAAGTGATCGAAATCGCCAAGGTGGAACCGGTTCTGGACGCGCGCACAGTGCCCATCCGCCGAATGGATCGCCTCGCGATCGGCTACTTGTCTTCCAAGGATTTCGGCAAGGAACTGAAGGCGGGCAATTTCTGGGTTGAGGCCGCCGGGGCCGCCGCGCCCGCCGCGAGCACCGGGACCGAGATGGGATCCGGCGCGCCGACCGGCATGGGTGAACTGGGCAGCGGCGCGGGTGGTGCGGGCGGCCAGACCGCCAGCAGCGGGATCGCGAACGGCCGATCCGGGGCCATGCGGCTCATCGACGCCGCCGACGGCAGCCGCAAGCGCTACCTCGAAGTCACGGATCAACTCCGCCGCGTGCCCGTCGCCTTCACGGTCGTGGTCGACCAGATGTACGTCAACGATGTGCTCATCGCCTACGCGAACTCCGCCCTGCGATTTGAAACCTCGCAGGTCCACTGGTCCCGATTCACCGAATCGCTCGACGACAAAACACCCGCCGGCGGCAGCGGCGAATCGACCGAGGCCGGTTCGGGCGACTACGCCACGGCCACCGGTTTCACCGGACACAGTCTGAATTCCATGTCGTCCGGCTTCTCGATGGGGCCAAGCCCCGGTGCCTCCGGTTCGCCCTCTTACGGGTCGTCCGGCTATGGATCGATGATGTCGCCCGGCATGACCGGCGGCATCCCCGGCCTCGGCACCGATACGCTCTCCAGCGTGTCCGAAGCCCAGGCCAACGCGGGTCTCGTGAAGCTGACCATCTACGGCATCGTCACGGTCTACGAGCGCTATGATCCGCCCGCGACCGAGCCGGGTGCGGACGCCCCCGCGCCGATGCCGGGCGAGACGCCCGCGGCCCCGGACGCCCCGAAGGCCCCGGACGGCACGATGCCGCCGAAGGACGATGCCAAGGAAGCTCCCAAGGATCCCGGGAAGGATGCTCCGAAAGAAGCTCCCAAGGAACCGGCGAAGGAACCGGCGAAGGACGCTCCGAAAGAAGCACCCAAGGAACCGGCGAAGGAACCTGCCAAACAATAAGTTCGAGTCCACCACTGAAGGCGAAGGATCACGATCATGGCGAAATTCAACCTCCAGCAGTTCCTGCTGGCGAAAGGCGAGAAGGTCGCGCTCGGCCTGGCCGCTGGTGGCCTCGGCTTGCTTGGCGTCTGGGGCGTCATGAATCTCGTCTCCGCCAAAAGCCCGAACGAGGTCGTCAAGAAGTTCGGCAACGCGAAGCAGTCGATCGACACCAAAATGCGCAACGATTCGGGCGTCGCGCCGGAGCTTCCGGCGATGTACACCGACCCGACGGTGCTGGACGCGAAGCCGATCGGCTTGGACGCTTTTCCCGTCGAGCACTACCTCTTCGAACCGGTCGACCGGCCGAACCGCGCTCGCGAGAACCCCAAGGTCCTCGGCATCGTCGAGGCGCAACTGGACCTCGTGCGCCTCAACATGAAGGCGTACGACATCAAGGGCGAGCCGGGCAATTTCCGCATCGGCGTGATGAAGGGCGTGCCGATCACGACCTCCGCCGCGAGCGCGAAGGGCCTTGCCGACCTGCTGAAGAAGAACGACATCAAGAACCGCGCCAACCGCCGGCCGCCGCCGCGACCAAAGGGACCAAGCGGCAGCCCCGGCGGACCGATGGGGCCGGGTGGAGGCCCCGGCGGACCGGGCGGTAGCCCCGGCGGACCGATGGGACCGCCCCCCGGCATGATGGGCGGGGCGTTCGGTGGAGGCGGCGGCACCGGCACGCCGGGCAGCGAAGACGGCGGCATGTATGGCGGCATCAACAGCGGTTCTTCGTTCGAGAACAAGGACCGCTTCGAAAAGACCGTTCAGTACATTCCGGTCGATGAATTCGACCCAGCCAAGGACCAGCCCGCGTTCATCATCTATCCGCGGCGCACCATCGTCATGCACGCGGTCTTCCCGCTCAAGGAACAACTCGAAGTCGTTCGCCGCGCGCTGCGGCTCCGCACGATCGAAGACGCCGCGCGCGAAACGGCACCCGGCGCGATGCGCACGGGTGCAACGATGCCGACCCCCGGTTCCCCGATGGGCATGCCGATGGGCGCGGCCGGCGCAACTGGCGGCGGCAGTGCCGGCGCGCAGGTCGCTGGCGGCGACGAAGGCAACCCGATGGGCGGAGCCTCGCTCCCGACCACCGGCGGAGCCAAGATCTTCGAAGGTCCGACCTTCGCCGGGTTTGAAGTCCAACGCCGAATCGTTGCCCCGAACGGCACCGTGTACGACTGGGACGTCTACGACCATGTCGGTGCGTATCTGACGATCATCAACAACCGCAAGGTCGGCGACCAGCCCGACGAAGGCTACCTCCCCTACTTCCTGCGCTACGAACAGGAGATGGCCATTCCGTTGCCCGCCGTCGCCGACGCCGTGGCCACCTATCCGCCGATCACGCTGCCGTCGATCATCCGCACCATCAACAAGATGGTCGAGAACCAGAAGCAACCGATTCCGCCTTCGGAACTGCAAAAGCGGTTCAGCGGCAAGGGTTCGTCCCCTTTCACGCCGTCGTTCATCGCCCCGCCCACCGGCGGTGCGGGTGGTGGCGCTGGCATCGGCGGCGACGTCGGCAACTATCTCGGCACCTCCGGCGGCGGCATGTCCGTCGGCCGCGGATCGATGATGCAGCCGCCGCCCATGCCTCCCATGGGTAGCGGCAGCCCCTACGATCCGTCCGGCGGCCGCTTCGGTCCCGCCACGGGTGTCCTGCAGGAAATCAAGGCGCCCGTAGAACTCGAACACTTGCTCATCCGCTTCATGGATGTGCACGTGTTCCAAGGCCACACCTACGAATACCGCATCCGGGTAAAGATGAAGAACCCGAACTACGGTCTCAAGGTCCCCGCCATCTCGAAAGAATCCGACGCCAACGAACCGGTACTTTATGGCCCGTGGGTTTCCATCGCCGATCAGCGCGGCGTGCCGCTGTCCGTTACGGTTCCGGCCGACGCCAACACCTACCTCGTCGATCCGGTCGAATACGCCAGCAAGCTCCGCGACAAGTTCCGCGAACCGCAAGTCCAACAACTGCTCGATAACCAGAACGGCCGCCTGCCCGTGGTTCAGGTCCAGCAATGGCTGCACAAGGTCATGATCGAAAACTCCGAAGAACCGATCGGCACGTGGATCGTCGCCGACCTGCCCGTGAACCGGGGCGAATTCATCGGGCGCAAGCAGCTGATCACGCTGCCGCTCTGGTCCTCCCAGAAGGTCAAGTACATCCTGCAGGAACTGCCGAAGTACAAGGTCTTCGGCCTGCCCCCCAAGAAGGAACAGCCCAAAGGAGTACTCGTCGACTTCACCACCAGCACCTTGTGCGTCGACTACGAGGGTGGCAAGCAGTCACGCGTCGTCGGGGATCGCACGGTCGAGGACGAGGGTGCCGTCGAGATGCTCATCCTGCGGCCCGATGGTTCGGTGACCGTGCGCAATTCGGGCGTCGACATGGCGAACGCCGACCGAGTCGAACGCCTCAAGAAGTGGGACGAGTGGATCAAGCGCGTGGAAGAGGACACGAAGAACGCCGGCCAACTTGGCGCACCGATGGACGGCGGTGGCAATTTCGGCGGTGCCACGCCCTAACAACCGCATGTGACTGGCGACGGGGGC
This sequence comes from Gemmataceae bacterium, assembly GCA_022842245.1. Taxonomy (GTDB): domain Bacteria; phylum Planctomycetota; class Planctomycetia; order Gemmatales; family Gemmataceae; genus Limnoglobus. The sequence goes on along the minus strand of JALHPZ010000012.1, from coordinate 110,714 downwards.
CGATCGGCCCCCATCGTCGTTTTCGGAGCCACGGTTTGACGCTCTTCGATACCCACGCCCACCTTTACGACGAGCGTTTCGCGGAGGATTTGCCGGCCGTGCTGGACCGCGCCGCCGCGGCGGGCGTCGTCGGCATCCTGTCGCTGGGCATCGACCTCGCCACGAGCCGCGCGACTGTCCGTCTGGTGGCCGACCGCCCGTGGCTGCGCGCCGCCGTCGGAGTCCACCCGAACGAATCCGCGGCCGCCGCGCCCGGCGACTGGGACGTGATCGCGGCGCTTGCGGCCGACCCGCGAGTCGTCGCCATCGGCGAGACCGGTCTGGACCGGCACTGGGACCGCGCCCCGTTCCCGACGCAGGAGGAGTGGTTCGACCGGCACCTGGAACTCGCGCGGCGACTCGGCAAGCCGGTCGCGATCCATTGCCGCGAGGCCGAGGCCGACGTGGCGCGGATGCTGCGAACGCACTTCGACCGTCACGGTCCGATCCGCGGCATCATGCACTCGTATTGCGGCGACGCCGCACATGCCGGTATGTTCCTCGCAATGGGCCTGCACGTCTCGTTCGCCGGCATGCTGACCTACAAGACCGCGGACGACGTGCGCGCCGTGGCCGCGAGCGTTCCGGCGGATCGCCTGCTCGTGGAGACCGACGCGCCGTACCTCGCGCCGGTGCCGATGCGGGGGAAGCGGAACGAGCCGGCATACGTGGCACACACCGCCGCGCGCCTGGCCGATCTCCGCGGTGTTACCACCGACGAGATCGGCTTGATCACCACAGCGAACGCCGACCGGTTGTTCGGCCGGGCCGGTTAGGATCGCGCCGGGCGTCGCGGGCGAGATTCGGCGCGCCGGCGAACGCGGCACCTTGACCAACCGCGCGACCGGCCCGACACTGACATTTCGCCACAGGGGCGAACCGCCGCGAACCCGAGGGGGCGATGATTCGATTCGCGTGTCCGGGCTGCTCGTCCACTTTTTCCGTCGACGACGCGAAGGCCGGCAAATCCGGGAAATGCCCGAAGTGCGGGGCCGCGTTCATCATTCCGGCGGCGGAAGCCGCCGCGACACCGCCGCCGCTTCCGCCGCCGATTCCCGTCCCGCAACCTTCCGCGCCGCAACCCGAAGCCGATCCGAACGCGCCGGTCGAGATCGACCCATGCCCGAAGTGCCAGACGAAACTCTCGGTGGCCGCCTCGGATCTCGGCAACGACGTTGAGTGTCCGTACTGCAAAACCGTTTTCGCCTCCGCCCGCGCCGGGACCCGCCCGCCGGCGCCTCCGCCCGCGCCCTCGGGGCGGAAGTCGAATGCCAACCTCGACTTCGAGGGTAAGCCCAAGCCCCGCCGCGACCGCGACGAGGTGGACGACGACGACCGACCGCGCCGCCGTCGACGAGACGAGGATGAGGAGGAGGAACGACCGTCCAAGCGCCGCAGCTCGCGTCGGGACGACGACGACGACGAGCGGCCCTCCCGTCGCGGCAAGCCTCCGGTCTCGCGTCGGGACGACGACGAGGATGACGACCGACCGTCACGCCGTCGCGGTTCGCGCCGGGATGACGACGACGATGATGACTACGACGACCGCCCGCGCCGCCGTCGCTCGCGCCGCCGCTCCGGAGGCAATGGCGAGCGTAGCGGTGCCGTGACGGCTGCGAGCGTGATGACGATCATCGTCGGCGTTATGTGGCTACTGTTGGCTGGTATGATATTCTTCGGCTTCACGACCGCTCTAGGTGTGCTGGGCGGGGTACCTCGCGGCGGTTTCAATCCTGGTCGCGAACAAGCTGAGAACATCCTGTTGGGAGCAACGCTCTGCTGCGGCATTCCGACCGTACTGATGTCCGTACTGCATATTCTCGGAGGCGTTTTTGCCCTTCAACGCAAAGGGGTGGGCCGAATCCTTGTCATCATCTGCGCGTCAATTGGCATCTTGGGCGGTCTATATCTGTTGTACGTGACCATGCGCTTGTTCTTCTTCTTACCCGTCACTCCGCCCTTCGACGCGGTACTGATGATGCTATTTGGGCTGATGAGTACGCTCGGATACGGCATCTTCGCGATGATCGTGATGTGTCGATCCGACTACGCCGACGAATTCGATTGATCTATGAGTATCCGCGATCGCGAGGATCCTCACTTCCTCGCGATCGCGTCACGGGATTCATTGAACGTAAACCCTTCATCCCGTGGAACGGCGCTTGTGCATTTTCGGTGCGACGATTTGTCGTCGTGGCGGGTTCCCTCGATCCGTAGTTCGTCCGCGCTTTTCGCACCGGTATCCTCTCCGTCGCACCGACGGCGACGATCGTGACACTCGACGATCTTGCGGCAGGACTCCTCGAACTCATCGTCGCCGTCGGCCTTGGAATCGCTGGTGGAAACCGGCGAACTGCCCCCGCTTCCCAAAGCCGCAGGTTCAGCGGCCTGAAGGGTTCCACGGGAAGAACGATTTGATCGTTGCGGTAGCCAAGGTTTGGTCTTTATGTGGAAAGTCTGTGATCCGGGTAACTGGGTTTCGAGTAGGTCGAAAACACGGGAGGTGACAGCCGCCGCGTTTGCGATTGCATTCCTCGCGCGACGCAATAAGCCCCCGTCGATCGTGCCGCCGTGCCCGTGTTTCTCGTTGACGCCCGCTCAGAAACGGTTTACCGTTCATCCATACCGTACCTCTTTCCCGAGCGCCCGCCATGCCCACGCTTCGCTGCCTGCTGCTGTCCGCCGTATTGTTCCATCCGGCCATCGCGAGGGCCGCCGACGAGCCGGGGGAACCGAAACTCGGCCGCTACAACGTGCGCGCTTACGGCGCGTCCAACCGGCCGCCGTTGTTCCTCGGTCACTTCGTCCTTGAAAAGGATGGCAAATACAAGGTCTACCTGCCCGGAGGCAAACTCGCCGGCGAGGGGACCTACGAGTTCGACAAGACCAAGAAGGAAGTGAAGTGGCTGACCGGCAAGTATCAGGAAGAGAAATGGGAAGGCCGCGTGTTCGTGGCGAGCGACGACAAGTCGCTCACGATCTGGCTGAAGAAGACGACCCGCGCGACGCACGTGCCGGACGAGAAGAAAGAGGAAAAGAAGGACGAGAAGAAGTAAGCGGAGTCGCGAGCCGGAAACGATGGACTTCCGAAGTCGAAGCCGGACTTCGGAAGTCGTCGGTCCGGGTCGGGTACTAGACCTTGTCGACCTGCCAGAATTCCAGGTTGTCGATCTTCACGTCGCGGCCCCAGAACTGGACCTTCACGGTGATCTTTGGCGTGTCGTCGTCCTTGGCCTCGGCGATCTCGAGCACTTCGCCCTCGGTGCCGGCGAAGGCGCCGTCGCGGAGGCGGACCTTGTCGCCGCGTTCGAGGTCGATCTTCACCTTGAGCTTCGGTTTGGTCTTCTGCGGTCCGCCGTCCTTGATCGAGACTTCGTTGCCGAGCATGCGCTGGACTTCGTAGTCGGTCATCGGGGCGGGGGGCTTGCCGGGTCCACCGCCGACGAAATCGCCGACGCCGGGGGTTTCGCGGAAGAGGTAGAGCACCTGATCGTTGAACTCGACTTCGGCCATCAGGTAGCCGGGGTACTTCTTGCGTTCCTTGATGACGCGCTTTTCCTTCGTGACCTTTTCGCCGTCCTCGTTCTTCTTGGTGGTCTTCTTGATTTCGGTGACGCGCTCGACGGGAATCACGATCTGGGCGACATACTGTTCGAGCGATTCGACCTTGATCTTGCGCTCCAGGCGCGCCTTGATGGAGTCTTCCTGCCCGCTCGCCACCTTCACGACGTACCATTTCTTCTTGCTGTCGGCTTCGGGCGCACCCTCGGCGGCCGGGGCCACTTCGGCGGCTGGTGCAGCCTCGGCGGGTTTTTCCTTCTTCGCTCGCTTAAGCTTCGGCGCAGGCTCGGGCGCTGCGTCGGACGGCACCGCATCGGCCACCGGATCCGCAGCCATCTCGACCACGGTTTCCTCGGACGGGATCGGCGCGGCTTCCGCCGTAACGACGGACTCTTCGACGACCGGCGCGGGTTCCGCGACCGGCTCGGAAACCGGTTCGGATGCGGGGACGGGTTCGGGAATCGTGTCTTCGGTGGTCATGATGCGTTACCGGAGTCGTTGGGGGCCGCGAGTTACCACGGTCGAGTTTCGCCGGCCACGTCGGAAGGCTTGACTTTGCTCGGATCGGCCTTGGGCAGAACGCCGAGCAGGTCGGCGAGGAACCAGCCCCAGAACAGGTCGATGACGAGGAGGAACATCGTGAGCAGGAGCGTCGTCACGAGGACGACGATGGTGTCCTGCACCAGGCGTTTACGGGACGACCACGAAACCTTGTTCATCTCGGCTTCGGTGGCGATGAGGAAGTCGGCAAACGCCGGGATGTTGACGGCTCGCCAGGCGACCCAGAGGACGGCGAGGGCGAGCAGGAGCGGGACGGCGAACTGGGCGTCGGTGAGGACGGCGAGGTTCGGTAATCCGAAAGGCATGCGGTAGACCAAATCACCGGCGAGGAGGTCGGAGTGCATGAGGGCCCAGGTTCCGCTGAGGCCGATGCCGGCGATGCCAACGAGGGTGTACTGTCGCATCTTGCGGCCCTGGGACCGCTTGTAGGAATTGGTGTGGAACCAGCCTTGCTCTTCAAGGGCGTGCATCCACGCGATACCGCGTCGGCCGGTGATGAGCCGGACAAGTCCGAAGACGAGGGCGGCGGCGACGACGGCACCGAAGATATCGCCGAAGTTGAAGGCGGCGGCACGAACGAGGAAGAACAGGGTGGCGACGGCGCTGATGATCAGGAAGATGCCGCCGCGGAGACCTTTGGGCGGGTTGGCACCCGCGATCTTGCCGCCGAGGAAGGCCAGACCGCCGATGGCGGCGAGTTGCAGGGCGACGCGGAGGAACGCGGTGATGAAGCCGTTGCCGAGATTCACGCCTCGGAAGAGGGTCGGGACGCCGTAACCGGCGAGTCCGACGCCGGCGAGAATGAACGCGGCACCGACGGCGCTGGCGGCGAGAAGCTTCGCCTTGTCGCTGGCGGGCGTGGTCGGCGGCGGTGGGGATTGCAAGGCTGCGGTGGCCATGACCGTCCTTCGGTACCGGAGAATGCGGCGGTCGATCGCGTCGTGCAACGGACCGCATTTGTGCCAAAAACCCCGCGCCGGTCGGGCACGGGGTCGAGCGGTGTCGGGGGAGCAGGTGCGGAAGGAATCGAACCTTCAACCTGCGGTTTTGGAGACCGCTGCTCTGCCAATTGAGCTACGCACCTATTCCAGTGCGGAGTTCGGAGTGCGGAGTGCGGAGTGAAGACCAAAACCCCTGACGGAACGGACTTCCAAAAGTCCCGATCTCGCCGTTTTTTGGATTTCACTCCGCACTCCGCACTCCGCACTCCGCACTGTTCAACTTACTTCTTCTTCTCGACCGGGGTGTCGGCGAGGATCTTGGTGACGACGCCGGAGCCGACGGTACGGCCGCCTTCTCGAATGGCGAAGCGGAGGCCTTCGTCCATGGCTACGGGCATGCCGTCCATGAGGTTGACGGTGACCTTGACGTTGTCGCCGGGCATGCACATTTCGACGCCGGCGGGCAGGCTGATCGAGCCGGTCACGTCCGTCGTGCGGAAGTAGAACTGCGGCTTGTAGCCGGTGAAGAACGGCGTGTGGCGGCCGCCTTCTTCCTTCGAGAGAACGTAGATGTTCGCTTCGAAGTTGGTGTGCGGGGTGATGCTGCCCGGCTTGGCGATGACCTGGCCGCGTTCGATGCCGTCGCGTTCGATCCCGCGGAGGAGGACGCCGACGTTGTCGCCCGCCATCGCGTATTCGAGGGTCTTCTGGAACATTTCGACGCCGGTGATGGTCGTCTTGACGTTGTCCTTGCGGAGGCCGATGATTTCGACTTCATCGCCGACCTTGCCGCGGCCGCGCTCGACGCGACCGGTCGCCACGGTACCGCGACCCTTGATCGAGAAGACGTCTTCGACGGCCATCAGGAACGGCTTGTCTTCTTCGCGTTGCGGGATCGGGATGTAGCTGTCGAGGGCGTCCATCAGCTGGTCGATGGACTTCGCACCGGGGCCGTTGTCGTTACCCGGGTTTTCGAGGGCGTCCTTCGACTGGCCGCGGATGATCGGCGTTTCGTCGCCCGGGAAGTCGTACTTCTTGAGCAGTTCGCGGATTTCGAGTTCGACGAGTTCGAGCAATTCCGGGTCGTCGACGGTGTCGCACTTGTTGAGGTACACGACGATCTTCGGCACGCCGACCTGACGGGCGAGCAGGACGTGTTCGCGCGTCTGGGGCATGGGGCCGTCGTTGGCGGCGACGACGAGGATGGCGCCGTCCATCTGGGCCGCGCCGGTGATCATGTTCTTGATGAAGTCGGCGTGGCCGGGGCAGTCGATGTGGGCGTAGTGGCGGCCGGCGGTCTCGTACTCGACGTGCGAGACGGCGATGGTCACGGTCTTGTTGGCGTCGCGGACGGTGCCACCCTTGGCGATGTCCGAGTAGCTCTTCACGGCGGCGAGCTTCTTGTGCGCCTGGCGGGCGAGGATCGCGGCCGTGGTCGTGGTCTTGCCGTGGTCGATGTGGCCGATCGTGCCAACGTTGACGTGCGGCTTGGTCCGTTCGAAAACACCCTTCGCCATCGCAAATCTCCGGGTAATGCCGACCTGTGGTGGATGGGTCGCGCCGTGGATAGTCATTGGCCGCTGCCCCACGCAACGACCGTCACCCGCCGTGTGGTCCGCCGTCCGTCTGATTGAACTCGAAAACCACGCCCGGCCGAAAGCTGCTGATGGGACTTGAACCCATGACCTCCTCCTTACCAAGGAGGTGCTCTACCAGCTGAGCTACAGCAGCAAAGGAGGAAAGTGACTCCCTCGGCCGAATTTATCGGCCCGGAGAGTCTTACGGGCGATTTAGCGATTTGGCCAGAGCGGGCGATGGGATTTGAACCCACGACATCTTGCTTGGAAGGCAAGAGCTCTACCGCTGAGCTACGCCCGCATGCTCGAATTCGGAATGCGGATTTCGGATTGCGGAATGAAATCAAAAGTCAGTTTTCATTCCGAATTCCGCACTTCGCGTTCCGCATTTCTTCCCAGTGGGTAGGGAGGGATTCGAACCCCCGAACTCGTTAGAGGCCAGATTTACAGTCTGGTGCAATTGACCGCTCTGCCACCTACCCGTGAATCCGCGCACCGCCCGTCGTCGGTCCAGAGCCAGCTGTGGGAATTGAACCCACGACCAACGGTTTACAAAACCGTTGCTCTACCGCTGAGCTAAGCTGGCGTCGATCGCCGGAGAGTCCAACGTAGGCCCTCGCCCCTAGTGTTGCAAGAGCAATTACCGCCAGTTGGCATTCTACGAACTCATGCGGTTCGGGGAAACGGACAGTCGCGGCGCCGCGCGGGTTCGGCTAGAATGCCGGGGCCGGTCGCACCACCGCCTCCCACCGGGCACCTCCATGGCCAGAGCTACCTCCCGCGATTCCGCCATTGTGGCAGAAGAGGAAATGGTCGCCTTGCTGTTTTCCGACATCAAGGGATACAGCAAGCTCTCTCCCGACCTGCTCCAGCGATTCAACCGTCTGGTATTCCCGCAACTGGCGAGGTTCCTGAAGCGAAGGAACCTTGTTTGCGTGAATACCTGGGGCGATGCGATCTATGCCGTGTTCAAGTCTCCCGGAGTGGCGGCGGATGCCGCTTGGGACTTGAGGGAGTACTTCCGCAAGAAGTCATGGTCCGAACACATGTCGACGGCCACGACGCCGGAAGATTTCGGCATCCGGATCGCCTTGCATGCCGCTCCCGTCTTTTTCGGAATCGATCCGTTCACGAATCGGAACAACGCATTTGGCATGAATGTCACGCATACGGCACGGATCGAACCGATTGTTCGCCTCAACGAAATCTGGGCTACCGGATCCTTCAAGACACAAATGGAACTCCAGGTCACCGACTACGCTCTGGATTCGATCGGATTGCGTGAGCTGGTGAAAGACTGGGGATTCGCCGAGTTGTTCATGCTGCGCAAGAACACGGACGCCAAATTAGAAGATCTGCCACCGGTGGACCCCGTCCAAAAATTGATTGGACCGAGAACATCGGAGGAAGCGAAAACGATCGTGGACCGGATTTTCAAGAACGCCAAAAAGCCCGGCGGCCAGCTCACGATTGCCGGCGTGGCCAATCGCGACCTGTTCGGGAATTTGTTCGGATCCGCGATCGAAGACGTGTTGAAGTACAAACCCAACGGCGGCGCGGGCAATCCCGTGCGGGTCCTCTATCTCGATCCCGCTTCCCCGTCGGCGTTCGCCCGTGAAACCTATGAACTCAATCCGCTACGGGAAGACGTCGTCGCCACCGCCCGTGAGATTACGAACAGTCTGGACAAGGCGACGAATTCAAGGAAGATCCACGACAACTTGTACATACGGACGAGTTACGAAATCGCGAGTTACATGCTGTTCAATCAGGAAGAGATGATCTTTCACCCATACCTGAATTCCGCCGTCGGCAATGCGATCAACTACGTCCATGTCGATGTCCGCTCGCCACTCTACGCGATCGGCGCCAGCCACTTCGAAAACCTTTGGCAAGGAAGGTGGATCCTGCTCGATCTCGGCAAAGTCCTGATTCCTTTCAACCACGATAAGGTCGCAACGGAAATATGGGAGTTCCTCACCAACACCGAACCGAGTCGAGAATGGAACGCAAACGATTTCGACCATTTTCTATTCAAAGAAAAACTCGAAGGCGGGACCAGGAACGAACTCCTCGAAACCAACGACCACGGCATCGAATGGCTGCACGACGAATTCTGCACGCGATTCAGCTGTAATTTCCCATTCGATCAATTCCGAATGATCTGGAACAACATCTTCTCGAAGGAACACCCGGAGGCCAAATCATTCATTCACAAGATGCAGGAACGTGGGATCTCCGTCGCGATCTGCTCGAATACCAACGAGAGTCATTGGGCCTGGATCGAACAGAATTACCCGAAATTGATCGGCATGGCGAATCGGTTGTTCCTTTCGTTCCGCATCCGTTCACGCAAGCCAGACCCGAAGTTTTTCCGCGAGATTTGTCTCCAAACACATTTGCCGCCATGGCATCACGTTTTGATGGACGACCGTGTCGAAAACGTCGAGGGGGCGATTCTGGCTGGTATGCGGGCCGAGCGATTCCGGGGTAGCTTCCAAATGCTCGAGCGCTGGACCGCCGAGAACCACTGGGACTCGACCTTTCCCGCCGACCTCGAACTGTCGCGCCGACTGGACCGATCCTGACCGGGCCGGATCCGCCGACTCGCCCTCGCTTTCCGCGCGGATCGAAGTTAGAATGGATTTCGACCCTCCCGCCGTCGGCAAATTCCTCCGAATCAATTGCGGAGCCAGTCCATGCTGCCTTTGTCCCGTCGTCAACTCCTCGCCCGTTCCGGCACCGGTCTGGGTCTGCTCGGTCTCGCCGGCGTACTCGGCCAACCCGCGGAGGCGGCGAATCCGCTGGCGGCGCGGAAGCCGCACTTCGCTCCGAAGGCCAAGCACATCATCCATCTGTTCATGAACGGCGGACCGAGCCAGGTCGACACCTTCGACCCGAAGCCGGAATTGACGAAGCGTCACGGCGAACAGCCCTCCGCCGGCCTGAAGACCGAACGCCGCACGGGTGGGCTGATGAAATCCCCCTTTGCGTTCAAGAAATGCGGCAAGTCCGGAATCGAAGTCAGCGAACTGTATCCCGAAGTCGGTGCCTGCATCGACGACATCTGCGTCGTCCGCGGCATGCATACGAACATCCCGAACCACGAACCGGGCCTGCTGCTGATGACCTGCGGCAACACCCAGCCGATCCGTCCGAGCTATGGGAGCTGGCTTCTCTACGGCCTCGGTACCGAAAACCAGAACCTCCCCGGCTTCGTCGTCCTCTGCCCCGGCAAGCCGGTCGTCGGCCCCGCCCTCTGGAACAACAGCTTCCTCCCCGGCATCTACCAGGGTTGCCACATCGCGAACCTCGACCCGAAGCGCGTGATCGACCACATTCAAAATCGGAACCTCAGCTCCGACACCCAGCGTGAACAACTCGACCTGCTCAACGGCCTGAACAAGTTCCACCTCGAACGCAGCGACGGCGATGACCAACTGGATGCGCGCATTCAATCGCTCGAGATGGCGTTCCGCATGCAGACGGAAGCCACCGATGCCTTCGACGTGAACAAGGAGCCGACGAAGACGCGCGAGGAGTACGGGAAGGGTTACTTCGCGGACGCCTGCCTGACGGCGCGCCGGCTCGTCGAGCGCGGCGTGCGAACCGTGCAGGTCTTCTATGGAAGCGGCCAGCCCTGGGACGACCACGGCGACATCGAGAAGGGGCACCGGAACAAGGCGAAGGATTCCGACAAGGCGATCGCCGCGCTGCTCCGCGATCTGAAGCGGACGGGCCTATTGAACGAGACGCTCGTGCTCTGGGGGGGCGAGTTCGGCCGCACACCCACGAGCGAGGGCGGCACCGGCCGGGACCACAACCACCACGGCTTCAGCGTGTGGCTCGCCGGCGGGGGCATCAAGGGTGGCCAGACCTACGGCAGCACCGACGAGTTCGGCTTCAAAGCCGTCGAGAACAAGGTCCATGTCCATGACCTGCACGCCACGATGCTGCACCTGATGGGCATCGACCATGAGAAGCTGACCTACCGCTACAGCGGCCGGGACTTCCGCCTGACGGATGTTCATGGCACGGTGGTGAAGGCACTCCTGGCCTGATCGAGGAGGCGGAGATGGCCGTCTGCGCCGCGTGCGGCCGCGAGGTGGAATTGGCCGCCCAAGAAACCGAAACGGAGTGCCCCGGCTGTGGTAGCCCGGTGGAGCGGCCGCGGCGCGAGACGTCGGAATCGCGGGCGAAGCGCCGCCGGCCATTCGACCCGAACAAGGACGTGAACCGGATGTGGTGCCCGGAGTGTCGGACGGAAGTGACGGCGTCACGCATCAACGACGAGCGCTTCAACACGGTGCTGGGGTTGGGCGGGGTGCTGTCGATCGCGATCGGTGCGGGGGTGGCGTGGCCGTTCCTCGCGCGCGGGGCCGACTGGGAACTTGTCGGCATTCTCTTCGCGCTTTTTCTTGGCATCGCCATCTACGTCTGCGCCGTGATCGCGGACCTCGTCTCGCGTGGGAGCGTCTTCCGCTGCAAGACTTGCGAGACCGAAGCGGAAGTGATTTGAATTTCTCCGGGGGCCGCCGTTGCCGTCGATCGTGTCCGAAGCCGCCGAAGTGGGACAGTCGGCGCTCGCCGTGGCGGCGATCGCGATGCCGGTGGCATGGCTGGCCGCCTGCGTCGCACGGAAACGCGCCGAAGCGATCCTTCCCGAATATCGCAAGCGGTTCTCGGACTGGAAGGGGATCGACGTCGCGATCCTCGCCTTCTTTTGCCTCGCATTCCGGGATGTGGTCGCCCAATCGCTGGAGCCGCTCGGCCTGTTCTCGTGGATTCCGACCGATCCAATGGTCGAAGAATCGATCCGCAAGCAACAACTTCGCTATCAACAGTCCACGCTCGTCGGCGTGTGCAGCCTGCCGTTGTTGATCTGGGGCTTCCGGCTCTGGCAGGCGAACGCGCGGGCGGAGGTTCGGCAATCGCGAATCGCCGGCGACGTGGCGCTCGGGGCCGGTGCGTTCCTCGTCCTCGCGCCCGCCACGTTCGCGGTTCATTTCGTGGTGAACATGATCTTCGACGTCTTCGGCATGAAACCGGACGACCATCCGCTCAAGTCGATGTCCGTGAAGACGGTGCGGGACGCGGCGTTCCTGATCGCCGGAGCGTGCATCGTCGCGCCGGCGTTTGAGGAACTGGGTTACCGGCGGATCCTCGTGCCCTGGGCGGCGAGGCGGTTCGAACGCAGCTGGATCGTCATGGGGTTCGCGGGGTTGGTGGCCTTGGCGTTCTCGAAGCCGGAGGCGAAGTTGGGGCCGGCGCTGTTCGTGCTGGCGGCGGCGGCCCTGCTCGCCGCGCTGACGGTCGTTCCACGATACCGATCGCGGCGCAGCACACGCCCGTCGGCGGCGCTCGTGGCGACGGCGGCGCTGTTCGGCGCGATCCATTCCAGCGTCTGGCCGACGCCGATCCCGCTCTTTGTGCTCGGATTCGGCCTCGGCTGGCTCGTGCTGCGCACCAAGACCGTGCTTGCGGCGATCGTCGCGCACGGCCTCTTCAACGCCATCTCCGTCGTGATGATGCTACGCGGCGCGGCGGGCTGAAACGCGCGACGGGGCCAAACCGAGAACGTGCTCGTAGACCCGTCGGGTTTGCTCCGCCGCGGATTCCCAGGTGAATGCCCTTGCGTGGCGGATGCCGTTTTCCCCGGCCCGTTCGTCCGCTTCGGATGCGATGTGTTTCAGCGTGTCCCGCCAGGCGGATACGTCCGTGGCTTCGAGGAACGTGCCGTGCGGCCCCAAGACTTCGCGTACGGCGTCGCAGGAGCGGGATGCGAGAACGCGCGTACCGCAGGCGAGCGCCTCAACGGGCGGCAAACCAAAGCCTTCATAGTGCGATGGGTAAAGCAGGGCGGTCGCGCCGGCGTAGATCGCGGGCAGGTCGGCGGCGGCGGCGTAGCCGAGCGCAAGAACTCCGTCGGGATTTGCGGCGAGGTACTCTCGCTCCGGTTCGGACTTCCAGCCCCACGGCCCCGCGAGCACCAGCGGACAGTGCCGGCGGAGCTTTGCCGGCAGGTCGGCGAATGCGCGGAGCACCGTGAGCAGGTTTTTCCGCGGCTCGACGGTGCCTACGCAGAGGAAGTAGCGAGTCGGGAGCTTGAGGCGGCGCTTCGCGTCGAGTAATTCCGTATCGGGAACCGGTCGGAACTCGTTGCCGACGCCATTCGGTACGGCCGATACCTTCGACGGCGCGACGCCGAGCACATCGATCAGTTCGCGGCGGACTTGATGCGACACGGCGATGACATGCCGTGCTCGGCGGACCGCCGGCAGGAAGTGGCGCTCGTGGTGGCGGACGCGGTCGGCCGGGTGCCACTCCGGATGCAACAGCACGGAGAGGTCATGGACCGTGACGACGGTGGGCAGCGGCGCAGAGAACGGAATGAAGTTCGGTTCGTGGTAGAGGTCGTAACCGGCGGCGCGGCAATGGAGGGCGAAGTGGATGCCGACGGCGGTCTTGCCGAGGTGCTTGGCGAGCGTTTTGAGTTCGCCCAGCGCCCGGCGACGGTCGTCGCCGGGCTTCCTTTTCGCGGGAGTGGGAAGCTGATTTTGGAATTGGTGGACAAGCCGACTCGCGGGCTCGCCGGGATAGAGGGCGACGGAGTCGCCGAGGGCAGCATGGAGGCGCGCGACGTAATGGCCGACGCCGGTCTTCGGCTTGAGGGCGGCGAGGCCGTTCATCACGACGCGCATCGCATCCTCCCGAACGGTTCGACGCGCGTGCGGTAGCGCTTCGCGAGCGTTTCCGGCAACAACAGGAGGTAGGAGGCGAACGCGCGGGCGACGGCGGCAGCGTGTGCCCGCGGCAGGCGGCCGGTGGCGGCGCGGAGGAACGCCTGCGGCACCTTCGCGAGCAGCACGAACGCACACCAGAGCGCGAGGAAGGAGTCGCCGTTGCGCAGGCTGGCGAGGGCGCGGTTCCGTTCGACGTGGAAACGCACGATCGGCGAGGTCGAACCGCCGGCGGCGCCGTGGACATGCCGCACGAGCGAGCGCGGCGCGAGCACGGCGGGCGTACCGGCGAGTTGGAGGCGCCAGCCGGCGTCGAGGTCTTCGGAGTAAAGGAAGAAGCGCGGGTCGAATAGCCTCCCGAACTCGTCGCGGGGCAGCGCCACGGCCGCGCCGCAACCGGCAAAGATCGGGCCGCCGGCTTCGTATCGGCCGTCATCGGGCTGCTCGAAGCCGCGATCCGCCCCGCGCCCGTCGCGCAGGAGATACAAGCCGGCGCTGTTGATCACGGTCGGCCGGTCGGCGAAGACGAGTTTCGAGGCGACGGCACAGCCGGGGTTTTCCTCCACCGTCAGCAGCAGTTCTTCGAGCCAGTACGGGTCGGGAATCGTGTCGTTGTTCAGGAGCACGAGCGTGTCGTGGCGGGCCTGGTTCGCGGCGACGTTGTTCCCTTCGGCGAAGCCCAGGTTCGTCGAAGATCGCAGCAACGTCGCCCACGGGAATCGTTCGGTTACGATGTCGGCGGAACCGTCGTGGGAATCGTTATCCAGCACGATCACTTCGAATTGCGAATGCGGAACGGTCTGCGTCTCGAGGGCGGCGAGGCACGCGGCGAGGTGCGCCCCGCCGTTGTAGTTCACGATCAGGACGCTCGCGGGCGTCACGCGGCCGCCGCCAATCCCGGTGCTGGCATCACGCTGGCCTTGTACGCCGCCACCACGTCCCGAGCCGGGCCGGCCATGCGCACGCGGCCGTGCTCCATCCAGAGCACCCGGTTGCACATCGACTCGATCGAATCCAGATCGTGGCTGACCATCACCATCAGGCGCGCCGTCGCCATGAGCTGCTTCATCCGCTTGGCGGCCTTGAGCTGGAACGCGAGGTCGCCGACGCTGAGGACCTCGTCGATGAGCAGCACTTCCGGGTCGGTGGCCGTGGCGATGGAGAACGCGAGGCGGACGTTCATGCCGGCGGAATAGTAGCGCACGGGGGTGTCGAGGAAGTCGCCGAGTTCGCTGAACTCCTCGATCTCCTGCTGCTTCGCCTTGAGGGTTCGCGGCGTTTCGCCTTGCAGGTACGCACGGTAGCGGATGTTCTCGCGGCCGGTGGCGTCCGGTTCGAAGCCCAGAGTGATGTCGAAGAGCGAGCAGATCTTGCCCGTGACGGTTCGCGTGCCGGATGTGGTGGGGTAGACGCCGGCGAGGAGCTTGAGGAGCGTGCTCTTGCCCGCGCCGTTGTGGCCGATGACGCCGATCCGATCGCCGTCCTTCGCCGAGAGTGTGACGTCCACGAGCGCCGGCACGCGCACGATCGGGTTCCGGCTCGCGAGGAACATTCCGTTGATGAGGAATTCCTTCAGCGAGAGGCGCGTGGCCTTGCGCAGGTTGAACGTCAGCGAAGCGTTCGAGAGTTCGATGCTGGCCATCGGAGTCCTTGCGTCACAGCTGGAAGATCAATCGCTTTTGCAGCCACGCCATGGTGAGGCACGCGAGCGCGAACGCGCCGGCGGTCAGGCCCGCCACGGTGTAGTACAGTTCGATCGGCGGCGTTGTGCCCTGCGCCAGCGGATGGCTGATCAGCATCAGGAAGTAGGCCGCCGGGTTGCACTCCAAAACCCACGAGCCCAGTTTGTTCACCACCACTTCCGGGCTGTACATGATCGGCGTCAGGAAGAAGAGCAGTTGCGTCAGCACCTCGATGAGGTGCTTCGTGTCGTGGAAGTAGGCATTCGCAAAGGCGGCGATGGTGGCGATGCTCCAGCAGAAGACCGTCAGCATGAGGATCGCCGGAATCGCGGCGACGAAGCGCGCAAGCACGTCCGTCGATTCCTGGAGTACCATCACCGCGACGATGACGAGCGTCAGTGAAATGACGAAGTGGATGAAGGTGCCGAGCACCGCCCGCAACGGGTAGATGCTGTAGGGCAGGGGAGATTGCCGGATGTAGGCTTCGTTGCGAAGGAACGAATCACAGCCAAAGATGAGCGAGCCTTTGAGGAAGTCCCAGACGGCGAGGCCGGCGAGGAGGTAGGGCGCGAACTTGCGCCAGTCGGCGCTGCCGAGGATGCCGCCGAAGGCAATGCAGAATACGACGGTGAGCGCGAGCGGATGCAGCAGCGACCAGCCGATGCCCAGCACCGAGCGTCGGTAGCGATTGCGCAGATCCAGCTGGACCAGCGACGCCCAGAAATAGCGGAACTGCCAGACCGTTTTCAGATGCTGGATCATCCGTGATCCTGTTTTTCAGTGTCGTAGCCTTTGGAGGGTGGAAGAGTACCGCAAGTGCGCCGGCCTTGCCTAGCCCAACTGGAGGGCGAAATCGACCCGACTTGAAGTTGCCGCCGGACTTGTGGTAAGGAAGGGCTTCAATCCCAAGGATTCGTCCATGGCGCAGCCGACCGCCGACCCCGACCGCGAACTCGAACTCGCCCGTCGGCGCATCGAGCAACTCGAATCGGCGCTGGCCCGCCGCACCGAGATTCTCGAACAGCGCCAGGCCGAGATTCAGGCGATCAAATCGTCGAAGGCATACCGACTGGCGCATCTCGGGCAGAAGGTCGCGGACCGGCTGATGCCCGTGCACACGAAACGCCGCGCCGCCGCCAAGGCAATCGCGCGCCGGCTCGCACGGCTCGTGGATCGCCGGGCGAAGAACGGTCCGCCGCCGTCGGAACGGCACCTCGCCGAGTGTACGCCGCCGGACGAATACCGCCGCTGGATCAAAGCGTACGAACCGACAAAGGTCGAACTCCAGAAGCAGCGCCAGCACGTCTTCCGCCGGGCACCGATCGTCAGCTTCGTTGTGCCGGTGTTCAACCCGCCGGCGGAATACCTCGAAGCGATGCTGAAATCGATCTTCGATCAGACCTACCCGCACTGGCAGCTCTGCGTTGCGGACGCCAGCACGGCACCGCACGTCCGGCCGATTCTGGAAAAGGCCGCCGCCGACCGCCGCGTCAAAGTGCGCTTTCTTGAATCCAACGGCGGCATCGTCGGCAATTCGAACGCCGCCCTCGAACTGGCGAGCGGCGAATATGTCGCGCTCGTGGACCACGACGACACACTCGCGCCGTTCGCGCTGTTCGCGATCGCTGAAGCGCTCGATGCGGCCCCGGACGCCGACGTGCTGTATTCCGACGAGGACAAGCTGAACTTCGCCGGCGACCGCGTCGAGCCGAACTTCAAGCCGGACTGGTCGCCCGAAACGCTCCAGAGCCGGAACTACATCTGCCACCTCGCCACGTTTCGGACGGACCTCCTGCGGGACATCGGTGGTTTTCGAAACGGGTACGACGGCGCGCAGGACCACGACCTCATCCTCCGGGCGACGGAGCGTGCCAAGAGGATCGTGCATATTCCGCAGGTGCTCTACCACTGGCGGATGCATCGGCAGTCGACGGCGGCGGACGCGGGGTCGAAGGGGTATGCGCACGACGCCGGCAAGCGAGCCGTGCAGGACCACCTGCGGCGGATCGGCGTGGACGCGACGGTGCACGACGGCGCCGTGCCGGGGATGTACCACGTCGTACACCACTTGCGGAAGCAACCGCTGGTCAGCGTGATCGTGCCAAACAAGGACGCGGTCGAGATGCTCGCCCGGTGCGTCGATTCCCTCGCGAACTCCAGTTATGCGAACTACGAACTGATCATCGTGGAGAACGGCAGCACGCGGCCCGAAACATTAGCGTACTACCGGCAGCTGGAGAAGCAGCCGCACGTGCACATCCTCGAATGGACCAAGCCGTTCAACTACGCGGCCGTCAACAACTTCGCCGCCCTGGAGGCGAAGGGGGATCTGCTCCTCTTCCTGAACAACGACATCGAGGCGATCAATCCCGACTGGCTCGAACGGCTCGTGAAGGTCGGGGTGCAACCGGGAGTCGGCGCGGTCGGGGCGAAGCTCTACTTCGCCGACGACACGATCCAGCACGCGGGCATCGTGATCGGCATGGGGGGAATCGCCGGGCACAGCCACGGCAGTTTTCCGCGCGAGGCGCCCGGATACATGCAACGCCTGCGCTACGCGCAGAACGTCTCCGCCGTCACGGGCGCATGTTTGCTCTGCCCGACCAAGGTGTTCCGCGAGGTCGGCGGATTCGACGAAGGGTTCGTCCTCGCGTTCAACGACGTGGATCTCTGCCTGCAGATCCTGTCGCGCGGCTATCGCGTCGTCTGGACGCCGCACGCGGAGTTGTATCACTTCGAATCGAAGACGCGTGGCTACGAGGATACGCCGGAAAAGCTGCGTCGGTTCCGGCGCGAGATCGACTTGTTCCAGATCAAGTGGAACGAGTTTCTTCGTAAGGGCGACCCGCACTACAACCCGCATTATCGACTCGACCGGCCCGATTACGCCCTTCGCGTCGCGTGAGGGCGGTCGCGCCCGATCGATCGGGCGGGGAACTTGAAAGTTTCCCGCCGGAAATCGGTACCTCGCAATCCCTTTCGCGGTCCCATCCGTCTCACAGTTAAACCGCCCATCGTCGGTCGGACGCGTGCAATCGCCATCGGCCATCGCTCCGATGCCGTCGTCGGCGAAATATCCTCCGTCGGTGCCGGCTTTCCGTCCGCGAATCGGGTATATCTGGTTAGGCCGTCCGTCCGCGCGATGTCGCGCCGTCCGCCGCGTCCCCGCGTCGGACCGACCGGGTGAGACCGACCGGAGTGGCCGCCACCCACCGAACGCGATTTCAGGAGTAGACCGCCAATGTTCGGCTTCACCTCGCCTAAGGACCGGTCCGCCCTCCGGGCCAAGACGAAATCCCCCCTCGCGCTTGAAACCCTTGAAACCCGCGAGACCCCGGCGGTCATCACGGTCGACGACACCTATTCGGTGGAAGCCGGTCGCGTGCTCGTGGTGAACGCACAGCAGGGGGTGCTTTCCAACGACTTCAGTGACTCGAACTTCCAGGCGATTCTGGTGGCGACCCAGTTGACCCCGGCCCGGTCCGCCATCCAGCCCGCGCCCGCGCTGCCCGCCAGTTCGTTGACCTTCAACACGAACGGCAGCTTTACCTTCGTGGCCCCGAGCGACTACGATCAGAACAAGTTCGGCCCGATCGTCTTCAGCTATCGCGCCAACGACACCACCACGGCGCAACAGAGCGGACCGGCCACGGTTACCATCAACATCGTCGCGCCGACCCGTTCGACGAAGCTTTTCGCCACCGGTGCCGGCCCCGGCGCCGGACCGCAGGTCCGCGTGTACGAATCGACCACCGGCAACGAGCGGTTCTCGTTCTTCCCGTACGAGCAAACCTTCACCGGCGGCGTCCGCGTCGCCACCGGCGACCTCAATCAGGACGGTGTCGACGACATCGTCACCTCGCCGGCCGAAGGCGGATCCGCCCGCGTCCAGGTCTTCGACGGCGCGACCGGCGTCCAGATCGCCAACTTCTTCGTCTTCGATCCCAACTTCCGCGGCGGTGCCGAGATCGCCATCGGCGACATCGACGGCGCTCTCGACAAGAACGGCAATCGCACCAACGAACTGATCGTTGGCGCCGGCCTTGGCGGCGGCCCGCGCGTCACGATCTACTCCGTCGCGGTCACCGCCAACAAGACGTTGCAAGAGACGGTCGTCTCCGACTTCTTCGCCTACGAGCAGACTTTCCGGAACGGGGTCCGCGTGGCGGCGGGCAACGTCGATGGCATCACCGGTGCCGACAAGCGCGACTTCGTCGTCACCGGTGCCGGCCCCGGCGGCGGACCCGCCGTCAAGGTATTCGATGGGCGCAAGACGATCGGCGTCACCGAACCCGCGCCGAACCGCGCGTTCTTCGCCTTCGACTCCAGCGCCCGCGGCGGAGTCAGCGTCGCCACGGGCCAGTTCCGCGGCGACGGCAAGGCCGACATCATCGCCGGTTCCGGCGCCGCCGAGGTCTTCCGCATCTTCGATGGCCGCAACAGCGCCGTCCTCCGCGAACTCCCCCTGCCCCCGACCGATGGCTCCATCGTCCCGGGGATCGGCGGTTCCGGCGGCTCCGGCTCCGGCGGCTCCGTGAACTTCGGCGGCGGCAGCGGACTCGTCACCTCCATCGGCACCGTCGGCGGCACCGGCGGCATCCGCGTCGCGGCCACCGACCGCAACGGCGACGGGCTTTCCGACGTCATCGTCGGCGCATCCTCGGGGTCCCTCCCGCGCGTCCGGATCTTCGACGGCAACGCCCTCAGCGAACTCAGCAACTACCTCGCCTATCCGTCGAACTTCCTCGGAGGCGTCTTCGTCGGCGGCAACAGCATCTAAATCGAGTTCCGACCCGGTCCTGTGAAATCCGGTTTGCCCGGCGCGCGAGCGAACGAGAGCACATATGCCCTCGCTCGCGCGTCGGGCGGATGTTGACCAAAACGCGACGGGGGGTTGATTCGATTCGAATCAACCCCCCGTCGCATTGGGATTTCTATCCATCACGCCTTGCAATAGCTCAGCGCGAGGACGGCGAAGGCGGTTGCCAATTCGGGCAGATTCTCCGCGAACGCCTTGTTGTCATTGGCCCAACTCCCGTCGGCCTTCTGCTTCTCCTTGAGCGTATCGAACAACTCCTCGCGCCAATCGTGCTTGACGCCCTTGGCGTCCACGAACGGGTCCTCGCCGAGGGCGTGCATCGCCTTCGCGAAAACATGGTAGTAGTAGTACAGCCCGGCCTGGCCCAGACCGGGGTTCTCCTTCAAGGTGTAGTGCCGGCGGATCCAGCCGATGGCCGCCTTCACGCGCGGGTCGTCCTTGCTCACGCCGGCGTAAAGGAAGCTCTTCAGCCCCGAATAGGTCATGCCGCCCTCGCTGCGCAGCCCGCCCGTCGCGCTACGCTTGTCGCTCTTGGGATCGTTTGCGGCGGCCACGTTGTAGACGAAACCGCCCTTGTCCTCGTCGCCGGCCTTCTTCGCGTAGTCGAGATCGTTGAACTCCCCGGGCAGGTTCTGCGAGCGGGACAGGAACGACAGGGCGCGCTGGAACGCGGGGTCGGCCTTGCTGGCGCCGCTCGCGGCGAGGGCTTCGAGGAAGAAGTGCGTGTTGGACAGGTCCGGTCCGCCGCGTGCTCCTTTCTTGTCGTAGCCCGTGCCGCCGAATTTGGCGTCCTTCTCGTCGACGTCCCCGCCGTCGCCATATTGGAGCGTGCGCAGGAACTTTGCGGCGGCAGCGATGGCGGAGTCGTATTTCCGGTCGGCGTTCGCCTCGTGAAACGCCATGACGGCCAGCGACGTGGTATAGTTTGCGAGTCCGCGATTGTAGACTCCGCCATCGGGCTTGATCGAGGTCTCCAAATACTTGAGCGCCTTGGCGACGGTCGGGTCGGCGGCGGATCGCCCGCTGCGGATGAGGGCGGCGGCGGTGAGCGCGGCGATGCCCGGCTCGCCGACCTGCGGCGGGGCGAAGCTGCCGTCGGCCTTCTGGTGCATCTTCAGGTAATCGCGCGCCTTGTCGAGTACGGCCTCCAGCGACTTCGTGTCCGGGGCGGCCTCGACGGGGTGGATCGCGAGCAGGGCTGCGGATGCGGCCAGGAATTCGCGGCGTGCCAGTGGCTTCATCGGCATCGGGATTCTCCGATCGGGAACGGGGGTGGCGTGCCGCCATCATACAGGTCCCGTGCCGAAATGAACTCCGGCGGATTGCCCCAGTCGGTGCGATCCGCGCGGGGAGGGGTGATCGCACCGTGGCCGCGCGCGGCGAATGTTTGCCCATCAGACTGCCGAATGCTGCCGCGCCGGGGATATAATCGTATGACAGGACAGACGACGACCGATGAGGGATGCGGCCTGTGAATCCCCGCCCGCGATTGCTGTTGATCGGCCCGGCTCCGCCGGCGCTCGCTGCCGTCACGGCGCACGCCGACGTGACGCCGGCGGTCAGCCCGACGGCCGCCGCCGACCAGCTGCGCGAAGGCCATTACGACGGCATTGTCGCCACCGCCGCGCTTACAAGCGAACTGATCGATCGCTACCGCCGCGACGAGATCATCCTCGCCAACATCGACCAGGGGATCGCGTCGCTCGACGCGGACGGCCGGGTCATCTGGGCGAACGTGATCCTCCGAGGCTGGTGCCAACGGAACCCGGTCGGTCAGACGCTCCTCGAATCCCTCGATTTTGCCAATTCTTCCAACGCCTCCATCCTTCTCGCCAGCGACCAGCCGAACCCGGTGATGACCGCTGCCGGGGGCCAGGCGGTGTCGTTCCGCCTGCACCGACAGGAGCCGGCTGCGCAGTCGTATCTGGATATCCGCATCCGACCGGTCTTTTCGGCCGACGGGACCGTGATCCAGCTCATTGCGATCCTGCAGAACGTCACGGCCGAAGTGGAACAGCAACGGAAGCTGCACGCGCTGCATACCGCCGGCCGCGAACTCGCCGCGCTCGAACCGAGCCTGCTGGCCGAGATGAACGTGCCGACGCGCGTCGAGCTGCTCAAGAAGAACATTCGCAAGCACGTCCACGATCTGCTCCGCTACGACACGATCGAAATCCGCATCCTCGACAAGCGCACCGGCGAGCTGAAACCGCTCGTCGAAGACGGCATGACGGAGGAGGCGGCCCGCCGCCGCCTCTTCGCCCGGCCCGAAGGCAACGGAGTCACCGGGCATGTCGCCTACACCGGCCAGAGCTATCTCTGTCCCGATACCTCGTGCGATCCTTACTATCTCGAAGGCGCCAAGGACGCGAAGAGTTCGCTGACGATCCCGCTCAAATACGCCGAGGAGGTCGTCGGCACGCTCAACGTCGAAAGCCCCCGCACCAACGGCTTCGGACCCGACGACCTGCAATTCACCGAACTCTTCAGCAAGGAAATCGCCGCCGCGCTCAACACCCTCGACCTGCTCACCGCGCAGCAGTCCTGCACGCTGTCACAGTCGATGGAGGCGGTCAACAAGGAACTGGCGCTGCCCGTGGACGAAGTGCTGGCGAGCGCGGCGCTGCTCTACGCCCGGCTTCACGGGAACGATTCCGACGCCGCCAACCACCTCCGCAAGATCATGCAGAGCGCCCGCCAGATGCGGGAATGCGTCCACAAGCTCGGCCGCGAAATGGTCGGCGAGACCGGCGCGACCGGCGACCCGGTGCCCCTCGTCGGCAAGCGCGTCCTCGTCATCGAACAGGACGAACGGATGCGACGCCAGGCGCACCTCATGCTCGGCCGGCTCGGCGCGGAAGTCGAGACGGTCGGCACCGCCGCCGAAGGCCTTGCCCTCGCCAACGACATCGCCTACGACGCCGTCCTCCAGGAAATCCGCCCCATCGACCTCGGCGGCTACGACACCTTCCGCAAGCTCCGCGTCGCGATGCCCGCCTGTCGCGTCGCTTTCACCACCGGCTTCGGCTACGACTCCCAGCACAGCATCGTGAAGGCCCGCCAGGACGGCCTCCAACATGTCATCTTCAAGCCCTTCCGAGCGGATCAAGTCGTCGGTGCCGTCAACGCCCCGCAACCCCCCGCGCCGAAGGCCCAGCCCGTCTCGGCGTCGAGTTGACCCGTGTTCCTTCCTGCCCTGCTGCTCCTCGCGATCCTCTGGATCGGCCACGCCTGCTTTTGGACCTATTGGCTCAACAACCTCTACGGCCGCCGACTCCCCAAGCGGTTCCTCAAACCGTGGCGTCTCCTAACCGGATTGGTCATCGTGTTCGGGCTACCGCTTTTGTGGTGGACCTTCGAGTACGATTCCCAACACGGATCACCGGTCGGATTGTGGTCGATCCTCGTCTCCTTTTACACTGCGCTCTGCATCCTATTGGGCGCGGTCAACTTCCCGATCGTGACCATCGCCCGGCTTCGTCGCCGTCCGCCCGCTTCTCTCCTGAAGGAAGCCACTCGCACGCTCGACCTCCGCGCCGAACTCGGCGACCGTGCCGTCGGCGACGGCTTCTATCGCCGCATTGCGACCCTGCCGTTCAACGGAGTCTTCCGGGTCGATTTCACTGACCTCGAAATCGCCCCGTCCCGCCTGCCCGCCGTATGGGACGGCCTCACGATCCTGCTCCTCTCCGACTTCCACTTCCACGGCACGCCTTCGCGTACCTGGTTCGAGCGAATCTTCGACGAGATCGCGAAGGAACCGCCGCCCGACATCGTCGTCCTCGCCGGCGACTTCGTCGATTCCGACGCCCACCGCGACTGGATCGCGCCGCTCCTCGGCCGGTTGAAGGGGACCGCGTGCAATCTCGCCATCCTCGGCAACCACGACGAACACCACGAACCGGAAAAGGTTCGAATCCAGTTAGAGCAGGCCGGCTATCGCGTGCTGTCGAACTCGATGGAGACCGTGCCGATCCGCGGCGTGCCGTGCGAGTTGATCGGCCACGAAGGCCCGTGGTTCCCGCCGGGGCCGTTGCGACTTCCCGAAGCGAAGACGTTCCGCATCTGCGCGAGCCACACGCCAGACAACTTCCATTGGGGCATCGCGAACGACATCGATCTGATGCTCTGCGGCCACGTCCACGGCGGGCAGATCCGGCTGCCGATAATCGGTTCGATCTTCGTGCCGAGCGTGTACAGTCGTCGGTACGACATGGGCGTCTTCGGAAAGGGAAACCTGACGATGGTTATTGGCCGCGGTTTGAGTGGGAAGGAGCCGATCCGGTTCCGTTGCAATCCTCAGGTGATCCGCATGACGCTGAAACAGCCCCAGCCGGGCGGCGTCGGATGAATGCCATGTTGCGTTGGCTGCCGATGATGTTGTTGCTCGCGGGGTGCGCCCCCGCTCCGACCGTTGCGCCGCTCAAACCGGAGCCGGTCGAAGCCGTGGGCTTACACAACGTCTTCCGGCTCTCGGACAACGTCTTCACCGGAAGCGTACCGGAGGACGAGCGAAGCTTTGAATCGCTCCAATTGCTGCGAATCCAGACGATCATTTCCGTGGATGGCGCCCCGCCCGATGTCGAAGGGGCCGAGAGCTTCGGCCTGCGCTACGTCCATCTGCCGATCGGCTACGATGGCGTGCCGGAGGATCGAGCGAAGGCGATCGCGAAGGCCATTCGGGACCTGCCGGGGCCGGTGTATATCCACTGCCACCATGGCAAGCACCGGGGTCCTGCGGCTGCCGCGGCGGCGCTGCGATGCCTCGAGCCGGGACGGTCGTCCGCGTCGCTCATCGAGTATCTGAAGCGGGCCGGTACCGACGAGCGGTATCGCGGCCTGTTCGCGGCGGTGGAGCGAGCGCCGGCGACACTCGACGACGCGACGGTCGAATTCCCCTCCCGCGTGCCCGTGGCCGACCTCGTGACGCGAATGGTCGAGATCGACGAAACTTGGGATCGCTTGAAGAAGCAACCGACGGCGGCGGACGCCATCCTGTTCCTCGAACATTACCGCGAAATGAAGCGGGCGACGCCGGAACGGGACGAGCGGTTCCAGACGTTTTTGGCCGAGGCGCTCGATGCGGCGACGGAACTCGAGGCGAACTTGCGTGCCGGTGCCGATCCGGCGGCGGTGATCCAAAAAACGGCGAATGCCTGCACGGCGTGTCATGCCGTCTTCCGCGACAACCGCGTATCATCTCCTCCATGACTCTTCCCCGTTTACTCGTCACGATGGGCGATGTCGCCGGCATTGGCCCCGAGATCATCGCGAAGGCCTGGCCGAGCCTCGCCGCCCACGCGATCGCGACCGTTGTCGGCGATCCGACGCGGCTGCCACCGGGGATTCCTTGCGTGAATCCGTCGCAGTCCAACCTTTCGCGCGTTCCCGTCGGCGTCGTAACGGCGGAGGCCGGGCGCGCCGCGTACGACTGGCTCTGCTTCGCCATCGACGAATGCCTCGCCGGCCGCGCCGACGGCATCGTCACCTGTCCGCTGCACAAGGAAGGCCTGCATGCCGCCGGGATCGACTACCCCGGCCACACGGAAATCCTGGCGGATCGCACCGGCACGTCCGCGTTCGCGATGCTCCTCTACGACGACGAACTGCCGCTCGCGGTGGCGCACGTCACTCTGCACCGCTCGCTGCGGTCGATCTTCGAGCATGTGACGACCGCGACCGTGTTGGAGAAGATCCGCCTGCTGCACGACATCGTTCCGCGATTGCTCGATCGCCCGGCCCGCATCGGCGTGGCGGCCCTGAACCCCCACGCCAGCGACGGCGGCCTCTTCGGCAACGAAGAGGCGACCATCATTCGACCCGCCGTTGAAGCCGCGCTAAGCGAGGGAATCTCGGCTGACGGCCCCATCGCGTCCGATGCGATCTTCCTGCCGCACAACCGGGCGAAGTTCGACGGCGTCGTTGCGATGTACCACGACCAAGGTCACATCGCGATGAAACTGCTCGGCGGGCGGCGGGCGGTGAACATCGCGGCCGGGCTGCCGATCGTGCGGACGAGCGTGGCGCACGGCACCGCGTACGACATCGCCGGGAAGGGGCTGGCGGATGCCAGCAGCCTCGTCTCGGCGGTGCGGGTGGCGGCGAAGCTGGCGAAGAGTAGACTGATGGCGAAACCGTGAGGGCGATGCGATGCCGCGCTACGAGGACGACGAGGACGACGACCGCCCGAGCCGCCGGCGTCGGCGGGAGCGCGACGACGAGGACGATGAAGATGACCGTCCGAGTCGCCGTCGTCGGCGCGACGAGGACGACCAATACGAAGAGCGCCCATCGCGTCGGCGGCGCAACGAATACGAGGACGACGATGACGACGATCGGCCGCGCCGGCGTTCGCGTCGTCGGCAGTCCGGCGAGAATACCGCCGCGGGCATCAGTCTCACGCTCGGTTTGCTCTCGATCGTGCTGAACGTGATCACCGGCATTCCCGCCGTCATCTTCGGCATCATGGGGCTGAAGAACTCCGGCCGCACCGGCACCGGCAAGGGAATGGCAATCGCCGGCATCGGCAGCGCCGTCGTCTGTACCGCCCTGTCTTGCGTCGGCCTCTATTACTTCTGGAACATGCGCGGCGGTCGCGAGGCGGAAAACCGCGCCTTCAACAACGCCAAGCAACTCGGCATCGCCTTCCACAACACGCACGACGTCAACAACCGCTTCGTACCGGCCTACACGACCCGCCCCGGTACCTTCTTCGGCCAGAACCCCGCGCCGATGGATCAACGCCTGACGTCCTGGCGGACGGCCATCCTCCCCTACATCGAACAGGACAACCTCTTCCGGCAGTACGATCCGATGCAGCCGTGGAACAGCCCGCGGAACCAGATGGTGACCGCCACATATGTGCCGACGTTCTCCGACGGCGTCGACAAGACGAATCAAACGCGATTCCGCGTCTTCACCGGACTCAAGACCCCGTTCAAGCACGGCCAGCCGCCCATTCGAATCGTCGAAATGACCGACGGCACATCCAACACGGCGCTCATGGCGGAGAGTGCGGAGATCGGCCCGTGGGGAGAACCGAATGACATGGAAGTGCAACCGTTCGGGCCGATGCCCGCACTCGGCGGCCCCGACAGCCCCTTCGCGATCATCCTGATGGCCGACGGCTCCGTCCGCCGCGTCCGCAAGACCATCGACGAACGCACGCTCCGGCTGTTGGTCGACCCGTCCGACGGTCAGGTCGTGCCGCTGGATTAACCGGCATCCTTCGCGCGGCTCCATGGGGCGACCGGGTCAGGCGGTCGAGGTGCGGAGCGGAGAACCGCACGCCGAGTGGGTCCGCCGCCCCCGCGCCACCCCCCGGCGGACCCACTCCCGATTTCCGGAAGCACCGCAGCAAGATAATGACTTACGTCGATTCCGGCCATGGGAAGTGAAAGGAGCGTCGTTCTCGGATCGCGAGAACGACGCTCCATAATCAGGCATTCATGCGATAATAATCGCAGATCTTTGGCGACCTCAACCGCCCATCCGCAGGGTGAAGAAACCGATCGCCGCCTTCGGAATGATCTTCAAACTGATCGACATACGGGACTTCAGCATCTCGCCGCCTTCGTAGGTGAGGCCCATCACGGTCACGCGCTTGTCCTCGCTGCCAAGGAGCTGCGCAGCAACGCCGCCGGCCTGCTCGTTGCCCGCTTTGATGAGATCGCCGAGCCGCTTCGGATTCGCCACGAGGTCCAGCACCTTCGACGGCCCCGCCTTCGCCGCCAGTGCGGATTTCAAGGCGTCCTTCCAGTCCATGCCTATGACGATGTAGATCCCCTTCGGACCAAATGCATAGTGCACGTCCTTTGTTCCAAAGATTACTGCGAAAATTTCGGCCGCTTGCTCCTGCGTATCCATCTGCCGACTGTGTACATTTATGCCCTCGACCTTATCGACATCGAATTTGATTTCGTGTCCGATTTTCTCCTTGAATTCCTTATTCTTCGCCATCACCTTGATCGCCTTCTCCAGCCCGCTCGCGTCGTCGAAGTTGACCGCGGCGACCATGGTGAACTTGCCCTCCTTGTTCGGCCCGTTCACGGCGAGGGCGAAGTCGATCGAGTCCCCCTTGATCGTGCGGCCGAGTCCTTTGAGCAGTTCGTCGATCACCGGCCGCATATGCTCCGGCGCGTCCTCTTTCCCCTTCTGCCCCGCCTCGACCAGCTTGCCGAGGATGTCCTTGAGTTCCGGCGTGGCGATCGGGAGCTGGAGAAGGCCACCGGCGGCGGTCGTGTCGGAAATCAGCGACGCGAAGCGGTTCGCCGTCGGCTTCATCGCCGCCAGTTCCTTCGCGTAGTCGGTCCCCTTCTTCGGCATCGCGTAGCTCTCGATGGCGATCTCGGCGGCCTTCTCGTCGAACGCCAGCCGGAAGCCCGTCTCCTCCGTGTCCTTCAACTGCGCCGACGATTTCTTGGCGAGGGCGGAATAACTCTTCAGGATGTTCCCGGCGATGCCGCTCCACGCGCCGAGGTTCGGGATCTGCTGTTCCAGTTCCTCGAACTGTTCCGCCTGCTGTTGGGCGATCGCTTCGGGGAAGCGGTCGGTGAAGATGCGGGCGAGGACGAGGCCGGTCTCGCCCGGCTTGGTCAGGTTCTTGGCGGGCAGCAGGTTCTTGGCGTCGAGCAGTTCGTCCTTGGCGTTGAGGCCGACGTACAGGTGCCCGTCGTGGAAGCGGGCGCGGACGGGGATGGCGTCGTGATCGCCGCCATTGGTTTCGAGAGCGTAGAGGCCTTTGTTGCCCTCGATCGGCTTGAAGTTCAGCGGGTCGTCCGGCGGGCCGAGCCGCGAGACGAAGTCCTTGAACTCGTTCTCGCCCGTGACTGGGATGGCGATGAAGCCGTAGATCTCCTTGAAATCGTCCGGCCCCTTGAGCGCCTTGTTGGGCAGGTAGAGGTAGCCTACGATCGGCTTGGTCATGTCGAGGCCGGCGAAGCCTTTCTCGCCGAGCTTGCCCTGGATCTGGCCGTCAATGAGTCCGCCGAAGCCTTCGCCGGCGACGATGCCGACGATCTTTTTGACGTTCTCCAGCAGTTTCTGGCCCGGGGCGATCTGGAGAATGACGGGCGGTCCGCCGGCCGATTTGATGACGGGTGCCGGCGCGGCGGAGGCACCGAGGGCCAGGCCGACGAGCAGCGCGGCCGAGAGGATCATTCGCGTTCGCATGGGGGATGTCTCCGGGAAGTGCGATGTCGGCATCATATTCGTTGGCGGACGGGTGTGCATCAGATTTGTTGGTGGGACATTTGTCGACTTCGCTGGCCCTCTTCAGTCCGAAGGACTGGGAGTGTTTAGCCCAGGGCGAGCCGCTTCGGCGACGCCCTGGGTCATACGTCGACATCTCAAGCAGTCCGAAGGACTGCGACAGATTCCTGTCCGAAGAGCGTATTGTCTCAGTCCTTCGGACTGCGTGTTTCCCATCTGCGCTACCCAGGGCGTCGTCGCAAAGCCTCCTCGCCCTGGGCTAGGCACTGCCAGTCCTTCGGACTGAAGACTCGCGGACGGAACCGATCTTCCTCCAACTTTCGTGAAGCTCGCCCCCGCCGGACCGATGCAACGAATCCTTGCTGCCCATGCGGTCCGTCCGCATAACAGCTAGGCACTTCCCTCCCACCCGGAGCCGTTCGCATCATGCGCATTCTTTCGTTCGTCGTTGCCGCGTGCCTCGCCGCGCCGGCTTTCGGCCAGTCACCCGACATTCCGCCGGACCTCGAAAACTACATCAAGAAAGCCGAACCCGATTATTCCTGGAAGCTCGAGAAGAAGGAGGAGACCGACGCCGGATCGATGCACCTCTATCGCCTCGTGTCGCAGAAATGGCAGGGCGAACTGTGGGAGCACGACCTGCAGGTCTTCATCCCGAAGGAGGCGACCGACAAGTCGTCGATGGTGATCCTGAACACCGGCGGCGGTGCCGGCGGGAATACGACCGCCCTCGGCCTCGAGATCGCCCGGCGCGTCCAGTATCCCGTCGCGGTCCTGTTCCAGATTCCCAAACAGCCGCTCTACGACGGCAAGAAGGAAGACACGCTCATCGCCGAGACGTTCGTCCGCTACCTCGAAACGAAAGATAGCAGCTGGCCGTTGCTCTTCCCGATGGCGAAGTCCGTCGTGAAGGCGATGGACGCCCTCCAGGAGATCGGCAAGAAGGACTGGAACGTCGAGGTGAAGCACTTCCTCGTCACCGGTGCCTCGAAGCGCGGGTGGACGAGCTGGCTCACCGCCGCGACTGGCGACAAGCGCGTGAAGGCGATCGCGCCGCTCGTCATCGACACACTGAACTTTCACAAGCAGATGCCGAACCAGTTGAAATCGTTCGGCAAGTTCAGCGAGATGATCCACGACTACGAGGAGCGCAAGCTGATCCCGCTGCCGGACACGACGGAAGCCCGCAAGCTCTGGCAGATGGTCGACCCGTGGGTCTACCGCGACCGGCTGACGCTGCCGAAGCTGCTCGTCCACGGCACGAACGACCCGTACTGGACGCAGGACGCGCTGAACCAGTACTGGGACGACCTGAAGGGGGACAAGTGGGTGCTGTACGTGCCGAACGCCGGGCACGACCTGCGCCCGCAGGACAAGCCGAACCAGCCGGGGGCGAAGAAGGACATCTTCCCGCTCAAGGCGGTCGACACGCTGGGGGCGTACAGCAAGCTGATCCTTTCGGGCAAGACGCTGCCGAAGATCGACTGGAAGGCCAACGGCACGATCAACAACGCCGTGACGGCGCAGACGAAGCTGGACGCGAAGCCGGTGTCGGTGCAGAGCTGGTACACGACCTCCGAGACGCGGGACTTCCGCAAGTCGGTCTGGAAGAAGGACGCGAAGGACGTGCAGGTGCTCCTGGCGAGCGACCCGAACAACCCCGCACCGCCGTTGGCGTCGTTGCACGTGCCGGTGCCGGAGAAGGGCTGCGCCGCCGGGTTCCTCGAATTCACTTTCAACATCGACGGCACGAAGTTCAACCTCTCCACGCCGATCTCGATCGCGGAAGCGAAGAAGTAGTGGGCTGGAACTTCGCGCGGGAACTGGAGAAGTTTGGGCCGCGAAGCCCACGGAGGATCGTCCGTGGGCTTTCGCATGCGCGCTCCTATTGCGCCCGCGTCGCGCGGTCCCACTACGAGAATTTCACCGTCGCCTCGGTATTGCTTCCGCGCAAGCTCGTCCCGCACTTCCACGCGGTGTACGCCTACTGCCGTTGGGCGGACGACCTCGCGGACGAGACGGCCGGCGGCGCCGAATCCCTCGCGCTCCTCGACTGGTGGCGGGGCGAGTTGAACGCCGCCTATGACGGCGAACCGCGGCACCCCGTCCTGGTCGCCCTGCGCGAAACCCTTCGGCGGTTCGACATTCCCCGATCGCTCTTCCTCGACCTGCTCGTCGCCTTCAAACAGGACCAGCGGAAAAAGACCTACGCCACGTTTGACGAACTGCTCGCCTACTGCCGGAACTCCGCGAACCCGGTCGGACGGCTGGTCCTGCATCTGTTCGAGTGCTTCGACGAGGAACGCGGCCGACTCTCCGACGAAGTCTGCACCGGGTTGCAGCTCGCGAATTTCTGGCAGGACGTGGCCCGCGACCACGCCATCGGCCGCGTCTACCTGCCGGAGGAGGACCGGCGTCGATTCGACTATCGCGACGAGGATCTGGCCGCGCGCCGGTTCACGCCGGCCTTCCGCGAACTCCTGCGCTTCGAGGTCGAACGCACGCGCGGGTTCTTCGAACGGGGCCGGTGTCTGGTGAACGATCTGCCCCGCCGCGCGCGGATCGACGTGGACCTGTTCGTGCGCGGCGGCGAGGCGACGCTCGACGCGATCGAAGCCGTGGGATTCGACGTGTGGACGACGCGGCCGAGCGTCTCGAAGGGCCGCAAATTCCGCTTGCTGATGCAGGCGGTCCGCGCGGGCGTCTTCGCGTAGCCCCGACTCGGTGCTGGTTGCGCGCCGCGCCGATCCTTATACCGAACCCCACCCACAAAATCCCACCGAAGGACCTCTCCCATGTCCGCGAACATCACTAGCGTCCTCAAGGAATCGCGGGTCTTCCCGCCGTCGAACGAGTTCGTCGGCCATACGCTCGTGAACGAGGCCGAGCGGCACCGGCTGTGCGAATGGGCCGCCAGCGACTTCGAAGGCTTCTGGGCCGCGCAGGCGGAGAGTTTGCACTGGTTCTACAAGTGGGACAAGGTGCTGGACTGGTCCAACGCCCCGCACGCGAAGTGGTTCACCGGCGGGCTGATCAATGCCAGCTACAACTGCCTCGACCGGCACCTGACGACGGCGCGCAAGAACAAGGCCGCCATCATCTGGGAAGGCGAACCCGGCGACACCAAGACGCTGACGTACCAGCAGCTGCACCATCAGGTCTGCAAGTTCGCGAACGGCCTGAAACAACTCGGCATCCAGAAGGGCGACCGCGTCACCATCTACATGCCGATGACGCCCGAAGCCGCGATCGCGATGCTCGCGTGCGCCCGGATCGGGGCGGTGCACTCCGTCATCTTCGGCGGCTTCTCCGCCGAAGCCGTCGCCGACCGCAACAACGACGCCAAGGCCAAGCTCGTCATCACCGCCGACATCGGCTGGCGCCGCGGCAACGTCATTCCCCTGAAGCAAAACGTCGACGCCGCCCTCGAGAAGTCCCCGACCGTCGAGAAGGTCATCGTCTTCAACCGCGCCCGGAACACCGGCGTGCACATGAAGCCCGGCCGCGACATCTGGTGGCACGACCTCATGTCCGATGTGAGCGCCAACTGCCCCGCCGAGCACCTCGACAGCGAACACCCGCTGTTCATCCTTTACACCTCGGGCTCCACCGGCAAACCCAAGGGCGTGCTGCACACCACCGGCGGCTACATGCTCGGCGCGAGCCTCACGCACAAGTGGGTGTTCGACATCAAGGACGACGACGTCTACTGGTGCACCGCCGACGTCGGCTGGGTGACGGGCCACAGCTACATCGTCTACGGCCCGCTCGCCAACGGTTCGACCGTCGTCATGTACGAAGGCGCCCCGAACCACCCGAAGGAAGACCGCTTCTGGGACATCGTCGAGAAATACCGCGTCACGGTCCTCTACACCGCCCCGACGGCGATCCGCGCCTTCATCAAGTGGGGGGACGAGCACCCGAAGAAGCACGACCTCTCCTCGCTGCGCCTGCTGGGCAGCGTCGGCGAGCCGATCAACCCGGAAGCGTGGATGTGGTACCACGAGGTCATCGGCGGCGGGCGCTGCCCGATCGTCGACACCTGGTGGCAGACCGAGACCGGCGCGATCATGATCGCCCCGCTTCCGGGTGCCGTGCCGACGAAGCCGGGTAGCGCCACGAAACCGCTCCCGGGCATCTTCGCCGAAGTCGTCGACAAGGAAGGCAAGGTCGTTCCCGCCAACAGCGGCGGCTTCCTCGTCGTGAAGAAGCCTTGGCCCAGCATGATGCGCACCATCTACGGCGACGACCAGCGATTCAAGGACACCTACTGGAGCAACTACCCCGGCATCTACTTCACCGCCGACGGCGCCCGGCAGGACGAAGACGGCTACATCTGGGTGATGGGCCGCGTCGACGACGTGCTGAACGTGAGCGGCCACCGGCTGAGCACGATGGAGGTCGAGAGCGCGCTGGTGAACCATCCGAAGGTGGCCGAGGCCGCAGTCGTCGGCCGGCCGGACGACCTGAAGGGCGAGGCGATCTGCTGCTTCGTCACGCTCAAGCAAGGGAACGCGCCGAGCGATTCGCTGAAGGCGGACCTGAAGGCGCACGTGGCGAAGGAGATCGGCGCGCTCGCGCGGCCCGACGAGATCAAGTTCACGGATACGCTGCCGAAGACGCGCAGCGGGAAGATCATGCGTCGCCTCCTGCGGGACATCGCCGCGAACCGCGAGGGGGCACAGGACACGACGACGCTCGAAGACTACGGCGTGCTGGCGAAGCTGCGGGCGGACGAGGAGTAAGCCGCCCGCCGGCGGCCTTTCCGGGAACTCGCGGTGGCACGCCGGTGTCGCCGCTGTTACGATGGAGGTGAATCCGAATCGGGAACCGTGGCATGAGCCGGACACTATCACCGCCGCGCGCGACGCTCGACGACCTGATGCGCACCGAGGGCAAGGCCGAGCTGATCGGTGGAAGGGTGGTTACGTACATGGCATCCGGCTACAGGCCAAATGTCGTCGCGGGCCGAATCTTTCGTAAACTCGCCGATCTTGCCGACAGTACACACACAGGAGTTGCTTTCTCCGACGGCATCGGCTTCGCCGTGCCCGAGCTTTCGTCCGGTCGCGAATCGTTTTCGCCGGATGCCTCCTATTACACCGGTCCGCTGCCCGCGAACCGGATGAAGTTCGTTCCAGGCCCGCCCGACTTCGCCGTCGAGGTCCGCAGCGAAGGCGACTACGGGCCGGCGGCCGAGGCGGAGATGGCGGCGAAGCGGGACGATTATTTCGAGGCCGGCACCAAGGTCGTCTGGGACGTCGACCCGATCACCCGCGTGGTGTACGCCTATCGCGCCGATGGAACGCGCGCGACCTTCGGACCCGGCACCGAGGCCGACGCCGAACCGGCCGTGCCCGGCTGGCGCGTCTCCGTCGATTGGCTCATGGCTTGATTCCTTCCCACCCACCCCACCCCAACCCACTTTCATCCCATGACCGCACCGAATCCCGAAACGCTGAAGCTCGTCAAGGACCACGGCCGGCCGGCCATCGCCTTCACGATCGTGCGTGTCCCCGGCACCGACCGCGCCTTCATCGGCTCGTCCGACTTCAAGGTGAGCGAAGGCGAACTCACCGACAAGAAGTTCGAGCCGAAGGAACTCTACGCCCACGGCAGCTACGTCACGTCGATGGCGCTCGCCGGCACCACGCTCGTCTCGGGCGGGTACGACGGCAAGCTCGTCTGGTGGGACACGGCCGCCAACAAGGAGATCCGCAGCCACGCCGCCCACGCGAAGTGGATCCGGCAGGTGACGGCGTCGCCGGACGGGAAATTCATCGCCAGCGTCGCCGACGACATGGTCTGCCGCATCTGGAACGCGGCGAACGGACAGATGGTGCGCGAACTGCGCGGCCACGCCGAGAAGACGCCGCACAACTTCTCGTCGATGCTCTACGCCGTCGCGTATTCGGCCGACGGGAAGTACCTCGCGACGGCCGACAAGACCGCCAAGGTGAACGTCTGGGACGCGAACACCGGCGCGAAGCTCAAGACGGTCGAAGCGCCGATCATGTACACCTGGGACGTAGTGCAGCGGCTGCACTCGATCGGCGGGGTCCGGTCGCTGGCGTTCTCGCCGGACGGCCAGCAGCTCGCCGTCGGTGGCACGGGGAAGATCGGCAACATCGACCACCTCGAAGCCAAGGGCCGCGTCGAGGTCTTCGACTGGCAGAAGGAAACGCGCATCGCCGAGATCGTGACCGACAAGAGCCAGGGCCTCGTGAACAAACTGGCCTATGCGCCGGACGGCTCGTGGCTCCTCGCCGCCGGCGGCGCG
Source organism: Gemmataceae bacterium (assembly GCA_022842245.1). Taxonomy (GTDB): domain Bacteria; phylum Planctomycetota; class Planctomycetia; order Gemmatales; family Gemmataceae; genus Limnoglobus. The sequence goes on along the minus strand of JALHPZ010000012.1, from coordinate 75,304 downwards.
GGCGAGGGGTTCGTCGCCTTCCTCGACGTGGCCGGCAAGAAGGTGATCAAGCAGGAAAAGGCCCCGATGCACGTCCACGACATTTCGATCTCGCCGAAATGGGACTCGATCGTGCTGGCCGGGCACAACAAGGTGGCACTGTACAAGTTCGGTTGAGCCTGACGGCGTTGGAAAAGGGGGGGGGGGGGGGGTGGCCGGCCGG
>JALHPZ010000012.1:0-75092 GCA_022842245.1 Gemmataceae bacterium | reverse complement strand
CGATTCCGCCGCGGAATCGACTCCCGACCCCTTTTCCAACGCTGAATCCGGCCGTCACTTCGCGATCTTGTCCCACGCCGAGAACACGTCCGGCAGGGCCTCGCGCACGATCAGCATGTGCTCGAGGCCCGAGTACTCATTGAATGTCGCATCCGGCACCGCCTTCGCCAGCGCCTTCGCGCCGGCGAGGGCGAAATCCTTCTCCCCGACGCCGACGAAGAACGGCCGCTTCGGGAACTTCCCCGGTTGAACGCGTCCGCCGCCGCCGAGAGCGGCCGCGGCCGTGAAGAGATCGGGATGCTCCTGACAGAGCGCGACCGTCTGGGCGGCACCCATCGAATGGCCGACGAGGAACACCTTGGTCCGGTCGATCGGGTAGCGCTCGCCGAGTGCGTCGAGGATCGCCTTCACGGGCGGTCCGCTTCCGAAGCCGAGCGGGCTGCGCGGGGAGACGAGCAGCCAGCCGCGCGTCTCGCATTCCTTCACGATGTGGCCGGCACCGTAGCCCTCGAAGAAGAGGTTCTCGCTCCCGCCCGCCCCGTGCAGCGCGACCACGATCGGCACGGGTTTCTTCGCGTCCAGGCCTTTCGGCACGAAGAGGCGCAGCGGCTGCGTCTTCTTCCGCTCGAGCGGCACCGAAAGCCAGAACTGACCGGCGTGCGACACGCCGAAGTACGTGGGCGAGTCGAGAATGCGCTGCGCTTCCTCCAGCAGCGCCAGACCCGGCAGGTCGGTCTCGGGAATCGTGCCGGCGGCGAGTTCCTCCAGTAATTCCGCGCGGTCCCGCAGCGTCGCCGTCTCGATCGTGGCCGGGATCCGTTTCGCGAATGTCTGAAAGGCTGTCAGCCGCTCCGTCAGATCGCTAGCGAAGGCGATGCGCTGGACCGTTTCGGAGATCGTCTTTCCATCGTGTTGAACCGAGAACGTCAGTCGGGTGACGCCGTGCTTTGCGGCCCGATCGCGCGGAAAGGCCACCTTCGCCGGGAACTTCGCGAGCGGCACGGCCACCGGCGACTCCGCGTTCCATTGCAGGGTCGCCTTGGCTCCCGGCGGCGGATCGCCCTTGATCGCGTAGAACGGCTTCACCGTCACGACCACTTCTTTCTCGTTCGTGTAGAGCACCTTTTCCGGCACCGCGTAGAGCGATTCGAGCCATTGCGTTGCGGGAGATGGTTCCTCGGTTCCCGCGAGCAGGTGCCGGGCGCGGTCGAGCGTCTTGCCGGCGTCGCCGAAGCGCAGCGAGAAGAACATCGGCGTGATGTCCGGCAGGATCGCCGCCGCCCGCTTCCGCGCCGCGGCGTCGGGTTGCTTCTCCCACGCCTCCTCGAAGCGCTTCAATCGACGGCCGAGTTCGTACCGCTCCGCCTGGGCGTTCGCCCAATCCGGAACCACGAGCACAAGAACGAGGGCAAGAAACGGACGCACGATTTCCTCTCCGGAATCTTGTGGGCCGGGGCGCGCGAACTACAACGATCAGCGTACTCGACCGACCGCACCGCGAAAGGACTCCCGCCATGATTCGCCGCTCGCTGATCCTCGCGCTCCTCGCATCGCTCGCGGCTCCCGTGTCCGCACAGGCGTTCTTCTTCCGGCCGTTCTGCTACCACGGCTACCACGGCTACCACGGCTACTACGCCCCGCCGCCCGTCGCGTACTGGTACAACCCGCCGGTGTACGCGCTGCCGCCGGTCTACCTGCCGGCGTATGAATGCGCGCCGGCGGCACCGCTGCCGCAGCCGAAGCCGAAGCCGAAGGTGATGGAGGCACCGAAGCCGATGGAGAAGCCGGCGCCGAAGGTGGAACTGCCCAAGCCGAAGGAGGTCGTGCCGGCGGCGGCGATCGAGAAGCCGAAGACGGAACCGGCGATTCCGATGGTGGCGGTGCCGGACGCGCCGAAACCGGTGGAGAAACAACCGGTCGCGCCGAAGGCGGTCCCGCTGGTGCTGCCACCGGTGAAGACGGACGAGAAGCCGGACGCGGGCGTGCCGGCGATTCCGAAGCTGAACCTGCCGCTGGCGGTGCCGGACCCGGCCGTGCCGACCCCCGCGGTGCCGAAGGCGGACGAAAAGAAAATTCCGGAGATCAAGCTGCCGCCGATCGTGAGCGAGTCGAAGTACACGCCGCGCGAATCGCTCGATGTGCGCGTCATTCCCCTGGACGGAAAGGCTGTGGCCGGCAAGCGGACGGTGAGCTTCTACAACTATACCGATCGCGCGCTGTCGCTCTCCGTGGACGGGCAGTTGAAGACGCTGCCGGCGAAGTCGTCGCTGGCGCTCGCGCTGCCGGACTCGTTCTTGTGGTCGGTGGGCGGGCAGAAGGAGACGACCGAAATCCCCGCCGACGCGGCCGGGCTGAGCGTCGTCATCAAATCAGGGACCAATCGATGAACCGCCGTTCGTTCCTCGCCGCCGGTGTCGCGGCGTGTGCCCTGCCGTACCTCCGCGCCGCCGAGTCGTCGAAACCGGTCCGCAACCGGATCGGCGTCTCGACCTATTCCTTCTGGCAGTTCAAGAACGAGGCCCTGCGCGACGTCGAGAAATGCATCGACCTCGCGGCCGAGATGGGCTTCGACGGCGTCGAGATCCTGCACCGGCAGATGACGGATGAGTCGAACGCGGCCCTCCAGAAGATCAAGCGCCGGGCGTTCGTCAACGGCCTCGCGCTCTGCGGCTTCTCGACGCACCAGAGTTTCCTCTACCCGTCGAAGGAGGAACGCCAGAAGAACGTCGACCTGACGATCAAGCAGATCGAACTGGCGTATGCGATGGGCATCCCGACCCTGCGCGTGAACACCGGCACCTGGCGGACGAGCAAGGACTTCAACGAGCTGATGAAGAACAAGGGGATCGAACCGCCGATCAAGGGCTACACCGACGAGGACGGCTTCGGCTGGGCGATCGACGGCCTGACGGCGTGCCTGAAGACGGCGGAGAAGTGCGGCGTGACGCTCGGCCTCGAAAACCATTGGGGTCTCGGCCGCACGCCGGAAGGCGTGCTGCGGATCGTCGACGCGATCAAGTCGCCGTGGCTGCAGGTGACGCTCGACACCGGCAACTTCCTCGAAGACCCGTACGACAAGCTCGAAAAGCTCGCCCCGAAGACGGTCCTCCTCCAGGCGAAAACCTACTACGGCGGCGGGACGTGGTACACGCTCGACCTCGACTACGACCGGATCGCCGCGATCATGCGGAAGGCGAAGTACAAGGGCTACGTCTCGCTGGAATTCGAAGGCAAGGACGACGCGAAGACTGCGATTCCGAAGAGCCTCGAACTCCTTCGCAAAGCCTTCGGTTGACCACGAGAAACACGAATAAGACGAATGAAATCAGAAGACAATTTGGTTTTTGATTTCATTCGTCTTATTCGCGTTATTCGTGGTCTCCACACTATCGACAACGGATGTCGTGGTATTCGAGCGGGTACTCGAAGTCCTTGCGGAGCGGGTGGCCGACCCAGTCGTCAGCCATGAGGATGCGCCGCAGGTCCGGGTGGCCGGTGAAGCGGACGCCGACGAGATCGTACACTTCGCGCTCGTGCCAGTCGGCCGTGCGCCAGACCGCGTTCACCGTCGGCACCTCGGGCAGTTCGCCGGCGATGCCGTCCTTCCAGCGAGGCAGGATCACCTTCAGCGTGAACCGGCGGCCGGCGAACGCGATGCTGGAGAGATGATAGACCACTTCCAGGTGCGGCTCGAACCCGGCTTTCGCCACCTTCTTCGCGTCCGTCTCCAGATAATCGACGCCGGAGATGTTGTTGAGAAAGTCGAACCGCAGGCGCGGGTCGCTCTTCAGGAATTGGCAGACATCGATGAGCCGTGCGACATCCACGACCGTCGGCTCGGTCGCCGAGATGGCAGAGTCGAACTGCTCGTGAAGTAGAGTGTGGATTTCGGTCGTCGTCATGCTGTTGTGTCCGGTTAGGCCTTCGCCGGCTTGGCGGCTTCCTTCGTCGCCTTCTGGAATTCGTTCACCTTCTCCGGCGTTGCATACTCCTCCGGCAACTGCACCTTCCCCGTGCGAACGGGAATCATCGGCACGTCCACCGTGCTCTCCTTCGCCAGCGTCTTCATCGTGCGGATCTTGTCCTGCACCCGCATCAGGCCTTCAAGCAGCGCCTCCGGCCGCGGCGGGCAGCCGGGCACATACACGTCCACGGGCACCACGAGGTCCACGCCCTTCACCACGTTGTAGCCGTACTTGTAGTACGGCCCGCCGCCGCAGGTGCAGGCACCCATCGCGATGACGAACTTCGGTTCGGGCATCTGGTTGTAAAGCCGGCGGACGCGCTCGGCCATCTTGAGGTTCACGGTGCCGGCGACGATCATCAGGTCCGCCTGCCGCGGCGTGGCGCGGAAGGCGCCGGCGCCGAAGCGGTCGATATCGTAGCGCGGCCCGCCGACCGCCATCATCTCGATGGCGCAGCACGCGAGGCCGAAGGTCATCGGCCACAGCGACGACTCGCGCGCCCAGTTGATGGCGGCGTCGAGGTTGGTGACGACGAACCCGTCGTCGAAGCGGTTACCGAGGAGCGGGGGCATGGGTCGTTTCCGGATTGTACGGTGTCTGCCCGGCCGTGCCGCGGACCCAGGCGAGGTCGCCGCGCTTCCAGAGGTAGGCGAAGCCAAGCAGGAGGATGGTGAAAAAGACGAGCATTTCGAAGAAGGCGAACTGGGCGAACGCGGCGGCGGCTTCGGTCGGCGGCGCGGCCGTGGCACCGGGCGTGATCTGGCGGGCGAGATCCAGACGCTGCTCCACTGCGATGGCGGGATCGGCAAGCTTGTTGGCGGTGCCGAAGGCGACGGCCCAGGGGAAGAAGAACGCCAGTTCCACGTCGAAGACGATGAAGAGGAGGGCGACGACGTAGAACCGCAGGTCGAACTGCACCCAGGCCGGGCCGATCGGCTCCTCGCCGCACTCGTAGGGTTCGTGCTTTTCCTTCGTGGGCTTGTCCGGCCTCACGAACCAGCCGACCACCAGATTGGCCGCGAGCGCCGTGGCACCAATGGCGATGAAGACGAGCAGCGTGACGACGAGCGCGGTCATGTCTTGGTCCAGACGGGCAGGCTGACCTTCTTCGACTCGTGGATGGCGGTGGGGGTCAGGCCGTCCTGTCCCCAGGCGACTTCGAGCGGCAGCTTCGAGTAGTCGACGATGCAGCCGTCGCGCGTGTAGCAGCTGATGTCGTAGTTCGAACCCATGTAGAGGCAGTCGGCCGGGCAGGGGTCGACGCACAGGGCGCAGAACATGCACTTCGTGTAATCGATCGTGAAGCCGGTGATGACGAAGCCCTTGGCGGGCGGCGGGGCCTTTTCCTTGTCGATGTAAATGCAATCGACGGGGCAGGCGCGGGCGCACTTGTCGCAGCCGATGCAGGCGGTGAGGTCGAAGCGGTGGAAGCCGCGGTAGCGCGGGCGCACAGAGACGGGGCGTTCGGGGTACTCGAACGAGGTCGTGAACGGTTTGCGGCGATACGTCCGGATGGCCGTGGACAGCGTCACGAACATGCCGTTCGCGAGCGTGCCCACGGCTCGACCGACGTTTTGCAGCCACGCGCGCATCGACGGCTCACTTCTTCTTGGCGGGCTTCGCGGCGGGCTTTTTCGCGGCGGCGGGCTTCTTGGCCGGCGCGGCCTTCTTCTTCGCGCCGAAGATGGCGGCATAGCCGTCGGCGTACTTCTTGTTCTCGGCCATGCCAATGCGAACGATGCTCATGGAGCGACCTCGGGAAAACGGGTGATTGGGTTAGTCTAATGGCCGCGGGCGAAACGGAACAGGATATCGGCTGCGCGTTCCACCTGGGCGAGTTCGATCCACTCGTCCTTCGTGTGCGCCTGGGCGATGTCGCCGGGGCCGAAGACGACGGCCGGGATCGTCGGCGCGATCGTGGAGGCATCCGTGCCAAAGGGCACGGCGATCTTCTCGTGCGGGCCGATGGTGTCGCCGAGACGTTTCAAGTGCGGGTTGTCCGCGGCGATCGGCGCGAGCGCCCCGCACGCCAGGTTCGGCTTCGCGAGGATCGGGAAGCCGAAGGCCTTCGCGTCGAGGAAGCGCGTCACGTCGGCGATGGCGTCCGGTGCCGACTCGCCGGGCAGCAGGCGGCGGTCGATCTGGATCGTGCAGGAATCGGGGACCGTGTTCGGGGACACGCCGCCGGCGATCATGCCGACGGAGAAGGTCGGCGGCCCGAGCCGCGGATCGGATTTCGATGCCTGGAGCTGAACCGCGTACTCTTCGAGGGCATTCAACACCTTGGCCATGCGATAGACGGCGCTGATCCCCTCGTCGGGCCGGGAACTGTGGCACGCGCGCCCGGTGGTTTCGAGTTGCCAGCGGGCGACACCTTTGTGCGCCGTCACGATGTTCAGGAGCGTCGGCTCCGCGACGACGGCGAAGTCGGCCTTCAATCCCGACTTCATCAGTTCCTGCACGCCCAAGAAGGTGTGCTCCTCGTCGACGGTGAAGGCGAGGATGACGTTCGCCGCGTCGGCGGGCTTCTCGCGCACGAGCCGGGCGAACGCCGCGAGCATGCAGGCGATGCCGGCCTTCACGTCGCACGAACCGCGACCGAACATCCTCCCGTCCCGGATCGCCGCATCGAAGGGTTCGACGGTCATGCCATCGATCGGCACCGTGTCCTGGTGGGCCTCCCAGAGGTACGTCGTCGGCGAGTTCGAGCGGAAGAACGCGATCAGGTTGTCGCGGTTCGGCGCGACGGGCTGCCGGCGGAACTCGACGCCGAGAGATTTCAACTGTTCTTCGAGGTACGCCGTGACGCGGTGTTCGCCGGTGATGTCGGCGGGGATGTTGGTACGACCCATCGGATTGACCGACGGACGACGGACCAGTTCGCGGAGGAGTTCGGTGGGGGACATGGGGTATAGCTTATCTGAAAGTTGAGACGCCCGGTCGTCGCCAAACCGCCGTTCAAAATAATCGAGGGTCGAACTTGAACCGCTTCGGCCGTCCAATCCGGATTTGACCGAAGTCGGGATGATTGGGGTTCATCGCGTAATTCCACTCGGATGGGATCACCGCGCTGGGTACCTGAAACGCGACCGATCGCAATTCTTCCAACCAACGATCGCCGATTCGCTGTGTACTCCGGGGAGGCGGTTCAACTTTCCAATCGGTCGGCAATCGAGTTGGACGTTCGATCATCGTATCGTCCAATTGGATTTCGTAGGCGAGGTAGTTGTCAAGAATGGCCGGCGAATCGACGTGGACAAGGATTTCGAGCGCCGCGAGAGAAAGCGTCGCCGAAGCATAGACGACGGCGATTCCAGGACTGTTCCAGCGACCTCCGGCGAGTTTCGCGCCGTCGCCGGTGAAAGCCCTCGCCGCGTGCTTTCGCTTGACGATTCGGAAAACGGTGATCGTCATGTCACGACTCCGTGTTCCAATCGAATGATGAGATTTTCCACCATTTTCGCGCCGAACGTGGTGCGTGCCATCGCGATCGGAGTTTCGCCGCCCAAGCCGCGAACCGGGGACCGCAACCAGTTCACCGCGGCCGACGTATCGCCTTCGAACAAAGCGATCGCTTGTTCAAGCAGGAACGCCAGCCGGAGCAGGTGTTCGGACTCGTCGGCGCTGAGTTTGCCGCTGGCCCGCCGGCGCGCGAGCGTGGCCGGGGCGAGCTTCATCGCGCCGATCACGTCGCCCAACGTGAAGCCGCTCGTGGCGACGAACCGGTCCAGCCGCTGCACGTTAAGCCCCGCGAGCGCGGCCCGGTGCGCCGAGTCGGCTTCCTTCAAAGACAGACCCAGGCTCCATCCCGGCGCTTTCTTCGTGGTGGCCATCGGTGCGGCTCCGTTTCAAATGGATGATTCCATTATTCCAAACGGATCGCGATCAGTCAATGATCCCATGCAAGGGGCCGCCGCGCGCAGCGAGCGCATCGACGCGCTTCGTGACGGCGGGGTCCTCCTCCAGCGGCGGGGCCATGTGGGGCTTGAGGCGCGCGTCGAGGACGAGCGGGCCGCGGCAGCCGAAGTGCTTTCGACGGGAAAAGCGGCCGACGCCGAGCACGTCGTTCGCCGGGTCGGATCGCGTGAACGTCACCCAGAGGAAGTTGTTGAGCGATTGGGCCGTGAATTCACTGGAATCCACCAGGACGACGAGCGGGAACTCCGGCATCTCGCCGAGGCGATCGCACAATTCGACGAACCGCGGTTCGTACTCTTCCGTCGTGCCGGCGTGCTTCGGACCGCTCACGGCGAGGATGCCGGGCAGCAAGATCTTCGGATCGCCGAAACCGGCGGGCAGGTTCAACGGGGGCACGGTCGTGCCGAGCGTGCGGCGCTTCGGCCCGGCGGCGGCGATCACCAGCTTCGAGCCGGCATTCAGTCCCATCCCGGCGGAGTAGTCCAGCGTGTCGATGGTCGTGCGAGTCTGGAAGTGCAGGTCGCTCGACCAGTCGACCCGTTCGAGCAGGTGGCGGAGGAAAGCGGGGATGTCGTGGATGTCGAGGTCGGGCGCATCCTCCTTTGCGACGAGGAACAGGTACTTCGCGAGCGAGAGCTGCCCCTGCCCCAGGATCGCGTTCGCGATCGTGAGCAGTTCCTGCGGGCGGCGCTCGCTGGCGTAGGGGACGTAGCGCTCGCTTCCGATGGCGAGGAGCAGCGGGTGGACGCCGGCGGCATCGACGGCGTGAACGGCGTGGACGCCGGGCAGCACCGCCGGGATCGCGGGGCCGGTGATTTCGTGGATGAACTCGCCGAAGCTCGTGTCCTCTTGCGGCGGTCGACCGACGACGGTGAACGGCCAGATGGCGCCGGGTCGATGGTGCACCGCTTCGACGGTCATCACGGGGAAGTCGTGCGCGAGGCTGTAGTAGCCGAGGTGGTCGCCGAAGGGGCCTTCGGGTTTCGTGCGGGCCGGGTCGATGGAACCGGAGATGACGAAGTCGGCTTCGGCGGGCATCGGGAGGCCGTTGGCGGCCGGGACGAGTTCGATGCGTCGGCCGCCGAGTACGCCGGCGAAGGCGAGTTCGGGCATTCCTTCGGGCAAAGGCATCACGGCGGAGACGGCCAGCGCGGGCGGTCCGCCGACGATGACGTTCACGCGCAACCGCTCGCCGCGCCGGACGGCGGCGGCGTGGTGCGCGCCGATGCCCCGGTGGATCTGGTAGTGCAGGCCGCACTCGTTCGGTTCGTAGTCGTTGCCGCTGATTTGTACGCGGTACATGCCGAGGTTGGATTTCGACCATCCGGGCCGGTCGGGGTGTTCGGTGTAGACGGCCGGCAGCGTGACGAACGCGCCGCCGTCCTTCGGCCAGCACTGGATTGGTGGGAGTCCGGCGAGTGTGGTGCGATGTCTCAGCACAGGGCCGGATCGCCGGGTCTTCGGGCGCGCCGCCAACAGCGAAAAGGGAACCTTCCAGTAGCGCCACGGTCGGCGGCGCAGCGCGTCCGGGTCGGCTTTCAGTTCCACCAATCGCCGCACCGTTTCCAGTTCGGACCGGAACAGCAAGCGCATCCGGTCGGTGGTGCCGTAGAGATTTGCGAGAATCGGAAAGGCGCAGCCCTTCGCACGCTCGAAGAGCAGGGCGGGACCCCGTGCCCGGTAGAGTCGCCGTTGGATTTCTGCGATTTCCAGGTGCAGATCGACTTCGGCGGTCACGCGAACGAGTTGGTGGTTTCGTTGCAGGATTGCCACTGTTTCGGCAAGATTGCGCGGCCCCATGAATTCCACTCTGCCGTCGAAAGGGTCTTGATCCGGAGTGCCAACCGTTGGATTTCGCGCCCGGCAACCGAATTCGCAGTGGAGCCGAAGGGTAAACTGCTTAACCGGAGGAATCGGCCCGAATTCTCCGACAGTTTTTGCGCGGCGATAATCGCATTCTATTCTTGAAATGCGTCGGTCCGTGGATCTGTGCGACCGCGCGCCCGGATCTTCCGAGTGCCGATGAAGTCCTTGTCCGCCACTTTCGATCGCCGAACCACCGAGCTGGGCGGACTGGCTCTCGGTGCTGTCGCGCTTGCCTTTTTCCAGCCGATCTTTCCAATCACGTTGGGTCCGGAGTGGTTGCTCGCGGCCCCGTTTGGTTTGGCGTTCATCGCGGCGGTCCGGGCGGGTTTCGCTGGCGTGGCCGCGTTCGCGACGGGCTGTGCGGTCGTCTGGGGTTTGCGGGGTGGATTGGCGACCGATGCGGTGGCGCATCTGTCGGCGATCGCGGAAGGTTTGATCGTCGCGGCCGTGCTGCGGATTCGGGCCGGTTTTTCCCCGGGCCTCGAGCGTCCCCGCGACGTTCTCGTGTTCGCGATCCTCGTGGCGAGCGGGGCGATCGTTCGCGGTCTCGTCCTGGCGATCGGTGCGCCTCTGGTCGATGCGCCGTCGGTGCCAGGCGGCCTGGGCGGCGCGGCCGTCGAATGGTTCACGGCCTTGCTGATGGGGCCGTTCGTCCTGCTGTGGTTACGCAGTCCGGCGATCGACTGGTCCCTGCGCCACCGCATCGGCGAAGCGATCATCCTCTGCGTCGGTCTGCTCGTGCTGACCTGGTACTGGTTCGGCGGCATGCAACCGAAGCCGTTGAACCATCCCGTTCCGATGCTGGCGGTCATGCTTGGTGTCGGCAACTGGATCGCGTTCCGGTTCTATGTCCGCGGCATGGTGAGTTTCGTCTGGGCGCTGGGGATGATCTTCGTGCTCGGGGCCACCCTGCGGGGGACATTCGCTCCCATCATCCCGCTCGATTCATCCGCCGCCGACCAGTGCCTGTGGCTGGCGGGCATGGGCGTGGTCATTCTCTTCCACCTGCTGATCGCTTCGGTGGCCAAGGATTACGCCGTGCGCGAGCGGGAGCGCGAGACGCTGATGTCCGCGGTGCGCAAGCACGCCGAGCGGTTGGGCGAGGTCAACTCGCGCCTATCGCTGCAGTCGCTGGAGATCGCCGATCAGGCGGAAGAACTCCAGCGGCAGCGCGACGAGTTCGAGCGGCTAGCCAGGGAACTGTCCCGCAAGCGGGATCGGCTTCACCTGCTCGAGTCGGCGGTGGTGAATGCCCAGGACGCGATCATTGTGTTGGAGGCCAACCCGCAGCCGGGCCGCGGCCGCGGCGTGCTCTACGTGAACGACGCCTTCACGCGCATCATGGGGTATGCCGCCGACGAGGTGCTGGGCCGGTCGCTCCACTTCCTGCGCGGCGAGAAGACCGATCCGGAGACGCTGGCCGAGATGCGCGCCGCCCTCGACGATCGCCGGCCCTTCAACTGCGAATTGCTGAACTATCGGCGCGACGGGCAAGGGGTCTGGGTCAGCCTCAGCATTGTTCCAGCATTCGACGCGGCTGGTGAATGCACGCATTTCGTGATGATCCAGCACGACATCACGGACCGCAAGCACGCCGAGGAAGCCCTGCTCGCCAGCGAGGCCAAGTTCCGCGGCATCTTCGAGACGGCGTCCGCCGGCGTCTCCGTCACCGACGCGACCGGGCGTTTCACGTCCTGCAATCCGGCTTTCGCCGCCATGCTGGGCCTGGATCCGAAAGACGTCATCGGTCGCTATCCCAACGAGTTCACCCATCCCGATGACTGGGCCACCCAGCGAGACCTGCAACAAGACCTGGTAGACGGCCGGATCGACACCTACCAGTTCCGCAAGCGGTACGTCCGCCCCGACGGGACGGCGATCTGGACCGAACTCTCGCTGGCGGCGGTGCGCGGTCCGGGCGGCGAATACCACTCCGGACTCGGCGTGTCCGTGGACATCAGCGCACGGATGAACCTCGAAGATCAGCTACGGCAGTCGCAGAAGATGGAAGCGTTGGGCCAGCTCGCCGGTGGCGTCGCCCACGATTTCAACAACCTGCTCACGGCCGTGCTCGGCAACCTCGCCCTCGTCAGACTTCCCGAGGGCGACCCCGCCGCCGCCATGCTGAAGACGGTCGAGCGGGCCGCCAGTCGCGCCGCCGACCTGACGCGCAAACTCCTCGGCTACGCACGGAGAAACCAGTTGCTCGTCGCGCCCACCCTGCCCGGAACGCTCGTCGGGGAAGTCGTCGATATCCTTCGGCGCACCATCGATCCGCGCATCGAGATCCACACCGACATCCGCACCGACGAGCCGGTCGCGGTGGATGCCACGCTCGTCAATCAGGCGCTCATCAACCTGTGCCTGAACGCGCGCGACGCCATGCCCCACGGCGGCCGGCTGTCACTCGTGGTCGATCGTTACACCCTCGGCCCGGAGACCGCGCCGTCACCGGACGCGCGGCCGGGGGATTATGTCCGCTTCACCGTGGCCGACACCGGCACGGGTATGGACGAAACCGTCAAACAACGACTATTCGAGCCGTTCTTCACCACCAAGGGGGTTGGTCGCGGAACGGGATTGGGGTTACCCATGGTACACGGCATTCTCAAACAGCATGGCGGATGGGTCATGTTCGAATCCGAACTCGGACGCGGAACGGAATTTCAAATGTTTGTACCACTCGCACAAGATCCGGCCGCACCGGCTCCCTCCCGTTTCATTGCACCTGCGGCCTGCAACGTGAACACCCCCCCGCCCGTTTCGACGGAATCCTCGACCGTCCTCCTCGTCGACGATGAAGAGATGATCCGCGTCCTCGGCCGCACGATCCTCGAAACCAACGGCTACCGCGTGCTGGAGGCGCACGATGGCCAGGAGGCGGTCGAAACCTTCGCCGCCAAGGGGGATGAGATCGATCTCGTGATCATGGATGTGACCATGCCCCGGCTTTCGGGCCGCGACGCGTTCGGGCAGATCGTCACGCGCAAACCCGGTGCCCGGGTCCTCTTTTCCAGCGGCTATTCCACCGAGGACCTCTCCGATGTCGAGGGTTCGCTCGGGATGCTCACGAAACCGTACCGACCGAAAGACCTGCTGGGCGCGGTCCACCGGGCATTGCGGAACCTGCCGGTCGTGGTGCCCTCCAGCGAAGCCTGAGCCGTGTTATTTGGATTTCAGCTCATACGCCGCCGCTTCGATGCCATTGCGGACGAACAGCCGACCGTGCGCCACCACGGGATGGTTCCACGTCTTGCCGGCAAGTGCAGGGAATTTCGCAATCTCGTCGTGCTCGTCCGGGGTCGCCCGCACGAGCACGACCTTGCCGTCCACGGCCTGCACTAGCAGCAGGCCCTGATCGGCTAACAGCACCACCTGGCCGTGGCCGTACTGCTGGCCGGTCTTCCATTTCCGCGCGCCGTCCTTCAGGTCGATACAGGCGAACGCGGCGTCGTCGAACCCGTAGTAATGTCCGTCGTGCACGACGCCGTCGTTGAAGTACGGCTTCAGGTTCCGGGTCTTCCAGACCGTCTCGGTTTTCCATTCCTTCCCCGACCGGGTCACGCGCACGCGCCGGAACCCCTGATCGCCCCCGACGCCGGTGCCGACCACGAATTCGGTATCCGAAACGATCGCCGGCTGGCTGACGCGGTTGACCCCCTTCGTGAACCAGTCGTAGGTCCAGAGCACGGTACCATCCGCGGGATTGTGGGATTCGACGCCGATGTCGTTGAACATCAGGATCTGTTCGACGCCGTCGAAGGTGGCGACCAGCGCGGAGGAGTAGCCGAAGGTGCCCTTGCCAGCGGTCCAGGCCGGCTCGCCGGTGTCGGCGCGATAGGCGGCCGTCCCCTTGCCGTCGGGGCCGTTGGCGAAGACGACGACGAGACCCTTGTGGACCAGAGGCGAACTCGAATAGCCCCACTGCTGCGGTACGGCACCCGTGTCGGCCGGGACGTTCCGCGTCCAGTGCGGCTTGCCGGTCGCGGCGTCGAGGCAGCACAGAATGCCGCTGCCACCGAAGGTGTAGACGCGGCCATCAATGACCGTCGGCGTGCCGCGCGGGCCGACGCCGGCGATCTGCTCGTAGAACCGGGCCGTATACTTGTGCTCCCAGACTCGCTCGCCGGTCTTCGCGAGGTAGCAAACGACCGCTTCCTGGTTTTCGTCCACCTGTTCCTGCGTGAAGAGCCGATCGCCGACGACGGCGAAGGAACCCCAGCCCGGCCCGACGCGGTGCTTCCAAAGGAGCTTCGGCGGGGACTTCTCCCAGTCGGTGTCGATGGAATGTCCGCGGACGACGTTGTCCCGCTTCGGCCCGCGGAACTCGGCCCAATCGCCGGGCTTTACGACAATGGCATTTTCATCCGCTTGGACCAGCGCGATCTTCGCGCGTTCCTCCTTGAAGGTGTCGAGCTTGGTCGGTTCCCAGCGCCACGCCAGTTCGGGCCGGATGTTGGCGTCGGTCTCGCCGATGCGGACCATGCTGAAGAGCGTCCAGGCGCCGGCGATGACGCCGAGCAGGCCGGCGAGTTGGATGAACCGGCTGGCGGGCCGGCTGGCGGCGAGCCAGAGCACCCAGAGCAGCGCGGCAAAGGGGAAGCCGAAGAGCATCACGGTGAGCGGGGCTTCGCGGTAGAAGAGCGCGATATTCACGAAGGCCGGGCCGACGAAGAGCAGGACCGGCAGCCAGCGGTAGGTTCCCGTCACGCGGCTGGCGCAGAGCCACCACGCGAGAATGCCGATCGAACACATCACCGGTCCGCCGAGACCGCCGATGAAGTGGATCATCGAGCGAGGCTCGACGAGCGGCAGAACGAGGAAGCAGAAGACCGCCGCGCCGACGAGCGCGAGGCCCGGCCACAGGCGGATCGGCGGTTGGGGTTCGTCGGTCATCGCGGTGCTCCTCGTTCCCGTGCCAGTCGGGTCATACACTTAATCGCATGAAGTCTTTCGATGAATTCAAGTCCATTTACGCTCTCCCGCTGCCCGAACTGATGTTCCGCGCGGCCCTCGTGCACCGTGAGAACCGGGATTACCGGGACGTGCAGCGCTGTGCCCTGCTGAGCATCAAGACGGGCGGCTGCCCGGAAGACTGCACCTACTGCAGCCAGAGTGCCCACTACGACAGCCCGGTGGAGCGCGTGCCGCTGATGACCGTGGACGAAGTGCGGGTGAAGGCCGAGGCGGCGAAGGCGGCCGGGGCGACGCGCTTCTGCATGGGTGCGGCATGGCGGCAGCCGAAGGACGGCCCCGAGTTCGACCGCGTGCTGGACATGGTGCGCGTCGTCCGCGGACTCGACATGGAAGCCTGCGTCACGCTCGGCATGCTCACCGACTCGCAGGCGGAGCGCCTGAAGGACGCCGGACTGACCGCGTACAACCACAACCTCGATTCCTCGCGCCGCTTCTATCCGGAGATCGTGAAGACGCGGACCTACGACGACCGCCTGGAAACCCTCCGCGCCGTCAGCCGCGCCGGCATCTCGGTGTGCAGCGGCGGTATCCTCGGCATGGGCGAAACCGAAGACGACCGCCTGATGATGCTCGTGGAGCTGGCGAATCTGGAGACGCCGCCGGAGAGCGTGCCGATCAACTGCCTGATGCCGAGCCGGGGCACGCCGCTGGCGATGGCGCCGAAGGTGGACTCCATCGAGATCGTGCGGTTGATCGCGACGGCACGCATCGCGTTCCCGCGATCCCGCGTGCGTCTTAGCGCCGGGCGGGACAAGATGACGCGCGAGCTGCAGATCCTCTGCTTCCTCGCCGGGGCCGATTCGATCTTCTTCGGCGAGAAACTGCTGACCGCGCCGAACCCCGACACCGAGGACGATGCGGCCCTCTTCCGTGCGATGGGGCTGCCGGAGCCTATGGCGTGCGAGCCGTCATGTCGCTGACCGACCGCTGGCGGATCGCCCTCGATGAACTGCGCGGGCAGGGCCGCTACCGCTCGCTGCGGTTGCCCGCGGGGCATGACTTCACATCGAACGATTACCTGGGGTATGGATCAGAGAGTCGGGCACTCGCTCCGCGAGTGCCCCCAGAAGTCGAAACGAATCACGGAGAGTTTGCCGGACTGCAAGCCCGGCCGACTGGTTTGGGGCACTCGCGGAGCGAGTGCCCGACTCTGTCCCGTTCCGGTCTCTCCTCTCGACTGCTCCGCGGGCACCACGCGGTCTGGGGCGAAGTCGAAACGGCCCTCGCCGACTGGCACGGCGCGGAAGCCGTGCTCATGCTCAACTCGGGCTTTACCGCCAACGAAGGGCTGATCTCGACCATCGTCGAACCCGGCGACTGGGTGGCGACGGACGAACTGAACCACGCCTGCATCGTCGAGGGCCTGCGTGTCTGCCGGCCACGGAAGTTCGTCTTCCGACACAACGACCTGAACCATCTCGAAGAGGGTCTCAAAGCCGAAGCCGCGAAGCGGCCGCCGGGTCGCGAACTGTTCATCGTTACCGAATCGCTCTTCAGCATGGACGGCGACCGTGCTCCGCTGACCGCGATCGTCGAACTCGCGGAACGGTACGGCGCGAACGTCATCGTCGACGAAGCGCATTCCACAGGTTGCTACGGCCCGCGCGGCTCCGGCATCGTCGATGAGCTTGGCATGCGCAGCCGCGTGCTCGCCACCGTCCACACCGGCGGCAAGGCGCTCGGCGTCTGTGGCGCCTACGTCTGCGGGTCGAACCTGCTGCGAGACTATCTCGTCAACAAGTGCCGGCACCTGATCTTCACCACGGCGCTCCCGCCGGCGATCGGCGCCTGGTGGCTCGAGATGCTCCCGCGCGTGCAGGCGGACGATGCGGCCCGCGCGCGGCTCCACGCGAACGCACGAACGATGCACGCCATCCTCGCCGAGCGCGGCCTGCGCGTCTTTGGCGACAGCTACATCGTCCCCGTCGTGCTGGGCGAGGATCCGCAAGCCGTGCGCGTCTCGCGGGCGCTTAGCGAGCGCGGCTTCGACGTGCGCGCCATCCGCCCGCCGAGCGTGCCGCAGGGCACCGCCCGCCTGCGCGTTTCGATCCATGCGGACCACCCGCCGGAACTGGTCCGCGAACTCGCCGAGGCGGTGGCGTCATGCGCGATGTCGTGATCGTCGGCACCGACACCGACGCGGGAAAGACGACATTCTCCTTGCTTCTGCTCGCGGCGTTCCCGGATCGATTCGCCTACTGGAAGCCGGTGGAAACGGGCGACTCGGATACGGAGAAAATCCGCTCGCTGGTTCCACTGGCGCAGGTCTATGATCCGCTCACACGATTCGTCGAACCGGTCGCACCCCCGCTGGCCGCACGGCTCGCCGGGCAACCGATGCCGACGCCGCGCGACGTGGCCGCACGCGTCCCCGATTCCTCGCTTCCTTTGATCATCGAGACCTTTGGTGGTCCACTCTCACCGTTCACCGACGAAGAACTGCAAGTCGAATTGTTGAAGAGACTCGACCGCCCGATCTGGCTGGTCGGGTCGTCGAAGGTCGGCGCAATCGGCCGGATGCTGCAATCGCGAGCCGCCCTGCGCTCGAACGGCCTCGATGCCGACACGGTCATCCTGATCGGCGAACCGGACGCCTACGCCGAGGAGCAGATTGGCAAACACTGGACAGGGGTGAAGGTCGTATCGTTGTGTCCGCCGTTGGAGTGGACGGTCGAAGGCGTGAACCGGGCAACGCATGAACAACGAGAGATTCTGAAGCACTGCGTTGAACCCGCGATTCCCGTATCGCGTTCCAGCGATCTCCTTGCCCGCGATCGCAGCGCCGTCTGGCATCCGTACACGTCGCTCGGCGACCCGATCGATCCGCTGCCGGTTGTCGGGGCGGAGCGCGAGTTCCTGCACCTCGCCGACGGCCGCCGGTTCATCGACGCGGTCTCGTCCTGGTGGACGATCCTCCACGGCCACCGGCACCCGCCGCTGATGCAAGCCCTGCGGGTGGCGACGCGGGAACTCGACCACGTTCTCTTCGCCGGGGTCACGCACCCGGCCGCGGTCGCGTTCGCCGAGCATCTCCTGCGAACGGCACCGTGGCCCGGCGGCAAAGTCTTTTATTCGGACAACGGCAGCACCGCCGTCGAGGTCGCCCTCAAGCTCGCGTACCAGTTCCACTGTCATCTCGGTGACAGCTCGCGCACACTCTTCGTCGGTTTCGACGGCGGCTACCACGGCGACACCTTCGGCCCGATGGCGATCGGCCGCGATCCGGTCTTCTTCGGCCGCTTCGAACCGTTCCTCTTCCGCGCCGCCCGCATCCCCGTCTCGGCCGAACGGCTCGACGAATTCCTGACGAAGCACGCGCGCGAGGTCGCGGCCGTCATCCTCGAACCGCTCGTGCAGGGCGCCGGCGGAATGCTCATGCATTCCCCGGAGGAACTGAAGGCGATCTTCGAAGTCTCCCGGCGGCACGGGGTGCTCTTCATCGCCGACGAAGTGATGACCGCGCACCGCACCGGTACCGTCTGGGCCTTCGAGCAGGCCGGCATCGCGCCCGATCTCATCTGCGCCGGCAAGACGCTCACGGGCGGCGTGCTTCCCCTTTCGGCCACGCTCGTTTCACCTTCGATCGTGAAGGAGTTCGAAACGCCGGACCGGACGAAGACCTTCTTCCACGGCCATTCGTTCACCGCGAACCCGCTGGCGTGCGCCGTCGCCATCGCGAATGTGAAACTGATTCAGTCCGGTGACTGGCTGCGGGAATCCGAGCGGATCGAACGGTTCTGGCAGAGCCGGATGACGGTGTTGAACGGTCGGCCGAAAGTGAAGGACGTGCGCATCCGCGGCACGATCGCCGCGGTGGAACTGGACGCCGCCGGCGGCTACCTCGCCGAGGTTGGCCCGGCGATCCGCAGGAAGGCAATCGAGTTGGGCGTCCTACTTCGCCCGTTGGGGAATGTCGTCTACGCCATGCCGCCGTTGTGCACGTCGGACGAATCGCTCGAACGGATCGCCGATGTGATGGAGTCGGTGGTTTCTCCGGAATCGTAGGGTGGGCCGAATCCTCGTGGCCGCGATGAAGTCGATCCGAACGACGCACTGCGGGGCAGCTTCGTCCGGGACTCACATTTTTCAGAGGTTGACCCCATGAGTTTCCTTCGATCGGATCCTCTGTTGGGGGAAGTACCGTCGCCCCTCTTTCCGGCAGACACACCGTTTGTCAGTTTGCCGGCGCGGATCGACCCATGTGATGCCCAGGATGCCGAATCGCTTCGGGCTGCGTTTGAGCGCGTCTTCTTTTGCCCGGAGGCGAGGTCGTGCCGGAACGTGGTATTCATCTGGGTTGTGCAGACACCCTATCGCCACTCCGTCGGCCGGTATTGCGAGAGCAACATCGTGTATGTGGAGAAGACAAAGCATTCCATCTTTTCGAGGTGGTCCAATCATTATCCGTTGCTCGTTTCAGGTTCCTTATCGACCGACGAATCCGCATCGAAGGGCCTGCGAACGTTGGCGCGGCAGGATAACTTGCAATTCTATACCCGGTTGATTCGTGAGCATGGTCCTATGCGGATCTGGTGGTCTGACGTCGCGACGCTGAATGCGGCGTCGAATCGGCAACTGGTCAAAGCGAGGGAATGGGAGTGTGTTATTCTCGAAAACTATTGGCATCGACACGAATGCCTTCCGTTGAAGAATCGAAGGCGTTGAGTCTCGCCGGACATGCAGCTTTCTCCGACCGAATCCGTAGGTCAGGTGGGCATCTTCACGCACATCCAATCAGATTCATCGCAACAGCCCCCGGCTGCGCAGGTAGTTCAGCACCAGCTTTTCGAAGGGCACCTGCGTGCTCGTGAACAGGTACGACATTCCCCGCCGATTGCAGAACGTCGCCAGCCCGCCTCGGAACGCGTCCAGCGTTTCCTTGTAGCGTTTCAGCAGTGGAGCGCTGATCGTCACTTCGGCCTCGTCGCCGTCCTCCGCATCCGTCAGCTTCAGATCGCCGGTGAAGGGCGGTTCAATCTCTTCGGCATCCAGAATCTGCACGGCGTAGATGTCGAGGTTCCGTGCGAGCAGGTAGCGGAACCCCTCCTCGTAGCCCCCCTTGTCGAGGAAATCGCTCAGCACGACCACGACCCCGCGACCGGTGGCGCGGAGGCTGAACTTGCGGAGGGATTGGGAGAAGTCGCCGCTGCCGCCGTCGGGGAAGGTGTCGAGGAAGCGGACCATGCGCCAGAGGCTGGGGCGGCCGCGGAACTGCGGGGAGCCGACCTGCATGGCGCCGCCGACGGTCGTAATGGCGACGCGATCGAGGTTCACGAGGCCGACGAAGCCGAGCGCGGCGGCGAGCTGCTTGGCGTAGCGGAGCTTTGACGGCCGGCCGAAGGTCATCGATTCGCTGGTGTCGACGAGCAGGTGGACGTGAAGGTCCTCTTCTTCGAGGAAGAGACGCAGGAAGAGCTTTTCGAGGCGGCCGTAGAGGTTCCAGTCGAGGAAGCGGAGGTCGTCCCCGATGGAGTAGGGGCGGAAGTCGGCGAACTCGGAGCCGCGGCCCTTGCGTTTGCTGAGGCGATCGCCCTTCATGCGGCCGGCGCGGATCTTCTTGGAGACGAGTTCGAGCGTTTCGAGCCGGCGGAGGAACTCCGGCGCGAGGAGCGGTTCGGGTACGGCGGGGGCGTCCGGCATGGTCTTAACTTAACGATTGACGGGTGGATCGGTTTCGGGAAAATCCGCGGCCCGAAGGGGGGCGAAAAATGGCCTTGGGGTAAGGTCGCGCGGCCGGTCCCGTGCGTACCATTTGTAACGCCGCGCCGCGGCGGTCCGCTTCGAACGATCCCGGTTTCGCAACCGAACCGGCCGGAATCGTGTAAAGTGGAAAATCGACGAACGCGCCGGAATCGTCTCAAGTCGTAGGCGGATTGTCGGCGCATCCCTCCGTTCGCGAGAGTCGAGTACGCCCGATGCAGGTGTTGCGCGAGTTGCGTTCGTGGCTCGGTCGTTCGGCGGGGCGCGGGAAGTCCTTGTCTCGGAAGGGGTTGCGCTTCGAGCGGCTCGAAGACCGCCTCACGCCAACCACGACGGGGACCGAACTGCTCGCCGTCACGAACTCCAGCCAGCCGCTGCAGGACTTGTTCAACGTCGTCAGTGCCTTCAATCTCGGTTCGTCGGTCGACATCAGCCGCACGAACCTCGTCCTGAGTTCCAATACCGCGTCGCTGTTACAGATCGGCCTCACGGACACCGCGATTCTCGGCAACGTCCGGCAGCAGTTGCTGGATACGGGCCTGTACGCCAGCGTCGCGCCGAACTTCGTCTATTCCAGCGGCCTCGGCGACCTGCGCGAGGCCACGCCCAACGACCCGCAGTTCAACCAGCAATACCACCACCTGATCATCAAGTCGCCGGACGCCTGGGACAAGACCATCGGCGAGGCGACGACGATCGTGGCGATCCTCGACGACGGCGTCTTCGTTAACCACCCCGACCTACGGAACACGGTCTGGTCGAACGCGGCCGAGATCGCCGGCGACGGGATCGACAACGACGGCAACGGCTTCCGGGACGACGTGAACGGCTGGAACTTCGTCGCGAACACCAACAACGTGAACCCGTCGGACGCCATCGCGGACAGCCACGGCACGCAGGTGGCGGGGTTGCTGGCGGCACAGTTCAACAACGCCCTCGGCGTGACGGGCGTGGCCGGCGGGGCGCGGTTCATGCCCCTGAAGGTGGTCGGCACGGGCGGCACGACGACGTCGCTGGCGCTCGCCCGCGCCATCGGCTACGCCGTCAACAACGGCGCGAAGATCATCAACACCAGCATCAACATCGATCCGTTCGTCGACGACCCCACCTTCGCCGCCGCCGTCTCGCTCGCCTACGATCGCGGCATCCTGCTCGTCAACTCCGCCGGCAACTCGAACGCCAACAACCCCGCGCGCGTCAAACTCGAAGAGTTGATCGTCGTCGCCGCCAGCGACCGGAACGACGTGAAGACCGCGTACAGCAACTACGGCAGCGGCATCGACATCACCGCCCCCGGCGGCACGTCGGACGACGGCCTGCTCACCACCATTCCGCTCAGCGGCTACACGGCCGGGTTCGGCACCAGCATGGGCGCGCCCCTCGTCGCCGGTGTCGCCGCGCTCGTCTGGAGCGCCTTCCCTGGCTACACGCGCGATCAGGTCGCCGCCGCCATCCTCGCCAACGCCGACAGCCTCCTCGCCAAGAATCCGAGTTTCGAGGATCAACTGGGCGCGGGCCGCTTGAATGCCGCCAAGGCCGTCTCCGGCCTGCCGATCGTCACGAAACTCGGCAAGCTCACCGGGCTGCCCGCCGAGGGGGCCGACGCTCCCGATTCGCTCACCACCTTCAACCTGCGGCTGAACAGCCCGCTCGATCCAAGTACGGTGATCGCGAGTAACTTCGAACTCCGCTGGGCCGGCCTCGATAACGCCTTCGGCACCTCCGACGACGAACTCCTTCCCTTCTCGATCAACGACGGCCGCGACTACAAGATCGGCACCAACGATCTGACCTTCGCGGTGAACCAGTCGTTGCAACGCGGCCTCTACCGCTTCACCGCCAGATCCGGCGGGCTGCGCGATCCCTTCGGCGGAGCGGTCGATGGCGACGGCAATGGATCCGCCGGCGGCAACCTCGTCCGCAACTTCGGCGTTGCCTACCAGCTCGGCGGCCGCGTCTACGACGACATCCGCGACGACGGCTTCTCCGACCCCAGCGATCCCCCCCTCGCCGGCGTCCCGGTCTTCGTGGACATGAACGGCAACGGGCAGTTGGACCGCGTCGTCTTCACCGCCAACATCGCCGCCATCATCCCCGATGCCGATCCCGTCGGCGTCTCCGCTCCGATCTCCGTCGTCGGTGTCGGGTCCGTCGCTGGCGGCCTCTCCGTCACCGTCTTCGTCTCGCACCCGCGCCTCAACGACTTGCAAATTTCGCTCGTCGCCCCCGATGGCTCGCGCGTGCTCCTCTTCGACCGCCGCGCCCTCGACAACCCGGGGCAGGGCACCTCCTTCCTGCTCACCTTCGAAGATGGCATCGTGGAGGACACCGACAGCTTCCCCACTATCACGATGCACCGCCTGCGCCCGCACGACCCGCTGGCGGGCCTGGTCGGCAAACTCGCAAACGGCGACTGGCAGATCGAGGTCGCCGATCTCGTCACGGGACAGACCGGCCTCTTGAATTCGGCGTCCATCGGCTTTTCGACCGAACCGACGGCGATCACCGACGCCAACGGGTTCTTCGCGTTCAACGGCCTGCCGACGGGAAGTGTGGTGCTCCTGAACGCCGTCGCCGCGGCGGGCTACCGGCGCGCGGCCAACGGAGGCGCGGTCGCCGTCGATCTCTCCACGCCGAATCCCGCCCCCGTTTCGATCGGCCTGTCGCGCACCGACGGCATTGTCGGCCGCGTCCTCCGCGATTCCGGCGACGGCACCTTCGCAAACGCCGTTGGGCTTCCCGGAGCGATCGTCTTCCTCGACGAAAACCGCGATGGACTGCTCGGCGCGGGGGAGTTCCTCGCCGTCACGGATGCGTTTGGAAACTACGCCTTTCCCGGCCTGGCGAACGGGCTGTACGCGCCGACGGTACTCCTCGAACCCGGCTTTGCGCCGTCCGGCACGCAACCGGTTGCGCGCACGATCGCGCTCACGCCCTCGGAGCCGGTGGCGCGCGGCGTGGACTTCCTCATCCGCCGAGACACGGCACCGGTGGCCGTGACGCCGACGCCGGTGTCGCCGGCGCTGCGGAACACGCCGGTCGCGCTGGTCGCGTTCCAGTTGAGCGAACCGCTGCCGGACCTGAACGCGGGCCACTTCACGCTGACCCGCAATGGCGCGCCGGTGACGCTGCTGGGCACGACGCTCGTCCGCAACGGTTCGACGGTTTCGCTGATCGGCCTCGAACTGTTCACGGCGATGGACGGGTATTACGAGCTGACGCTGAACGCGCCGGCGCCGACCGGCGAGCCGGGCCGCCAGCCGGCGCCGTCGACCGTGGCGTGGACGAACGACGCCACGAAGCCGGTGCTGACGATGTCGGGCATCTTCGAGGGCGGCGCGTTCGTCGGGGTGCGCGTCGTGTCCAGCGAACCGATCGTCGGGCTGAACCGCGACGATTTCTTCGCGATGGAGGGGAAGGCTGCCGTCTCGATCCAGGCATCGACGTTCGATCTTGCGCCGGACGGCCGCTCGGCCGAGATGCGGTTCCCGGCCGAGGTGATCGCCCGGAACGCGCTGACTGTGGAACTGCGCGGTGCCGGGTCCGGGATCGTGGACCTGGCGGGCAACGCCTACACCGAGAGCTTCTTCGTCGCGTTCGCGAAGCCAGTGTCCCCGCCGCCCCCGCCGCCGCCGATCCAGCGCCGGACCGTTGTGGGCGCGGACGTCAACGGCCCGCCGACGGTGAAGGTGTTCGACACGGCGACGAACGAACTGATCCGCACCATGCCGGTGTTCGAGCCGTTCTTCACGGGCGGCGTGCGCGTCGCGGCCGGGGACCTGAACGGCGACGGGGTGGAGGACATCGTCGCGGCGGCGGGGCCGGGCGGCGGGCCGCGCGTCCGCGTCTTCGACGGCGTCACCTTCGCGCCACTGCTCGACTTCCTCGCCTTTGAAGAGACGTTCACCGGCGGCGTCTTCGCCTCGGTCGGCGACCTGGACGGGGATGGAAAGTCGGAGATCATTCTCTCGGCCGACGTGGGGGGCGGGCCGCGCGTGCGCATCCTGAACGCGACGACCGGCGCGACGATCGCGGACTTCTTCGGCATCGCGGACGAGAACTTCCGGGGCGGCGCCCGCACCGCGATCGGGGACGTGAACGGCGACGGGACGCCGGACCTTCTCGTTGCCGCGGGCGTGGGCGGCGGGCCGCGCGTCGCGGGCTACGACGGGAAATCTCTTTCGAACGGCCCGACTCGGCTCTTCGCCGATTTCTTCGCCTTCGACCCGGGCCTTCGCGACGGCGTCTTCCTCGGTGCCGGCCGCATGAACTCCGACATCTTCGCCGACCTCGTGATCGGCGCGGGGGCCGGCGGCGGGCCGCGGGTGCTCGTGCTCTCCGGCCGCGAGCTGATCGAGTCGAACGGTCAGGTGCCGCTGGCGGACTTCTTCTCCGGCGATGAAGCCGGCCGCGCCGGCATCCGCGTGGCGGTGAAGAACGTCGCGGGGAACGCGCAGGACAGCCTTGTGACGGCCGACGGGCGCGGCGCCGGCACCCGCGTCCGGCTCTATTCCAGCATGGAAACGGGCCAGACGCCGCCGATGGTGCTCGAGGAGTTCGACGCGTTCGAGTCGCCGGCGGGCGGCGTGTTCGTGGGGTAACGAACGCGCCCCGCGACGGTCGTCGCGGGGCTTCCGGTCATCGCAAACGAAAGAAGCCCCGCGACGGTCGTCGCGGGGCTTCCGTGTTTCATCCCATCGATCTCAATACTTCACGATCATGTGGAACGTGACGCCCTGGGCCCAGAACTCGTCCTGGGCGAGGACGCGGTTCGGCACGGGCACCACGGCCCCGGCCCCGTACGACTGGCTGGTCGGGATGATGGCCGGGTTCACCACGTTCGTGACCGCGTTGCCGGGCCGCGAGACGCGGTTGATGTACAGGTAGTTGTAGCCGATGGCGGTGGTGAGCCAGGAGCTCCAGTTGCGGCCGAGGCTGATGCCGAATTCGGGGATGATCGCGAATTCGTCGTTGCGGTAGCGGCCGATGTTCAGGGGGTTGGCGTAGAGGCCGCCGACGGACGAGGCCGACAGGGCGCGGGAGAGGTCCAGCAGGTCGGACCGGCCGCTCACGTCGAGCACCTGGTTCATCACGCCGAAGGCGAGTTTGGAGCTGAAGCCGAAGGACCATTCGCCGCAGTCGACGGTGGCGCGGGTCCCGATCTGGCCGCCGTAGAAGCGGTTGTACACGTCGAAGACGTCGGTGACGGACACGATGGCCGGGTTGAAGATCGCGGCGCCGTTAAAGCGCGGCGTTCCGCCGCCGAGGATCGTCGATTGCGACCGGATCTGCAGGTCTTCGTGCACTTCGAAGTAGCGGAAGCCGAGCAGGCCGTCGATGGTCCACTTGCAGGCGTCTTCGGGGCAGCTGCGGTAGAGGTTGGCGAGGAGGTTCGCTTCCGCGCCGAACATTTCGTTGCTGCTGGAGACGAGCACGGCCCCGCTGGCGAGGCCCTGCTGGGCGACGGTGAGCACGGCGGGTCCGCCGGTGCTGGCGTCGACGAACGGCCGGGCGATGACCGGAATGCCGTTCGTGTCGGACTGGGCGAAGAAGACGTTCGACTTGCGTTCGAACATCATGCCGCCGAAGTCGAAGCCGTAGCGGCGGTCGGCGCCGCGGTACCAGCCGCCGTTGATGTGGAAGCCGGAGAACAGGTTGTAGCCGAGGTCCGAGCGGCTGTGCAGGAGGGTGGTGGTGGGCCGGCCGGCGAGGCCGGAGTCCTGCGGGGCGCTGGTGCTGAGGAACGGCACGTTCGCGGGCTGCGCCTTCACGAACCAGAGGAGGTATTTGCTGTCGAGGTACCAGTGGGTGGCCTGGGGCTGCGCGCCGGGCTGGGCGAACGCATCCTGCCAGCCGGGCTGGCCGTGATAACCCATCGGGTAGCCGGGCGCCATCATGCCGGGGTCGCCCATCGGCATGCCGCCGGCCTCCGGACCGCCGCCGAACTGCGGTGGCACGATCTCGCCCACGGCGGGACCGCCGGCCGGCAACAAGCCGGCACCGGGCGACGGCGTCGGCGATTGGGCGAACGCGGCCCCGGCTCCCAACGTCAAGGCCGCGATTGTTCCCAGCACACGTTTCCGCATGGCACGCTCCTGATCTGCACACCCGTGGCGGGGTGGTCTTGCACCGGCGGCCCCAACACCGGCCACCGCCCGCGCGAACGGACTGCTTCTCTACGCGGAATCATCGGCACAACCGGACCGGCAACATGAGTCCGCTTCGGCAATCTTTGCGCGAACGGAACAACCGGGAGTTCGGAGTGAATTGCCCACTTTGCCGGGCTTGCCGGGGCGGGACGATGTCGAATGGTGATACGTCGGTGCGACCAACTTGCCCGGCGCTTCGCGTTGGAACTCGAAGCGCTGCGGGCGGCCGCCTTTCATGAAGCCGATCGACGCACTCAGGACGCCCTCGGCCGAGAGCTCGTACACGATTCGCTGCGGGGAATCGTGGCGCGGGTTCTCGAACACCGCCTTCATCTTGCCCACTTCGGTGAGCGTGAACTCGGTCGGCGTGCGGCCGCCGGGCTGCGCGACGTACACCAACCCGCCGTCGCGCTCGACGATGCGCAGGAACTCGAACGCGACCATCTTGCCGCGTGAGACCGTGCGCGACGTGGCGAGCATCGATCCGCCGAGCGGCGGGCCCCAGCGCTCCTCGATCGTGGTGGTGCCGCCCGCGCCCCGCGTGCCGGTCCACGCGCCGGCCAGCCACGCCACGTCGCTCATTGCGGCCTTGGCCGGTTTGGGCAGCTCGATGTCCTTCGGATGGCGGAACAGGCACACCGATTCCTTCCCCATGGGCGGATCGACCACCACGCTCGCGAGCATCCCGTCGGCCGTGACTCGCAGCTTCCAGCGGATGATCCCCTTGGCCGCCGGAAGCCCCTCGCGCACGGGCACGCTCTCGTACGCGAATGCGCCGTCCTTCCATTGGCCGCGATAGCGCGACGTCCCGAACGTCCGCACGACGTCCGTGGCCTTGCCGTCGAGCGGCAGTCGGATCTCGCCGTCGCTGCGCACCAGGACGACCGCGTCCTTTTCGACGCGCAGCTTCACCCTTGGCCCCATATTGGGCCCTTGCTGCTCCTTGGCGCGGCCTTCGGTGCGATCCTCGACGTAGACCCATTCGCCGTCGAGGGCGCGGACGCCCTCGGGCAGATCGCGTGAACTCGCGCCAAGCGTCGTGGAGAACGCGAGCATCGTGGCCAGAATGAATCGCACGAGCATGGCGGAGTCCTCGTGGGAAATGCGATCATCGAATGTCGACCGGCACGGCGTCCGCCCACCGGTGGAGGCATCATACGGCACCGGCGGACTCTTGTGGTGCCGCACTCCCCGGCGAGCGGGGGGATATGAATCCCCCCCCCCCCGGTTCCAGATGCGCCGATGTGGACCGGGGGCACTCACGTGCCATCGCATCAACACGCAAATCGCTCTGTTGACGCGCATCGTTCTTTTGTTGCGCCCTCTGCCATCGACCAGACGATCATTCGAATCCAGATCTCACCTGACGGAGAAACGATACGGCACCGATGATCTCCACTCGATTCCGCTCGCCCTTCCCGCTCGCCAACTCGCCGGGCCGGACCCGATTACTTACCGGTGGATTTGTGGGACCGGAAGACAACGATCGCGAGGATGATCGCCAGTGCGAATCCGATCACGTAAGGGGTGTAATTCAGCGGTGGAGTCGGTGGAGTGGGTGCGGTTGGTGGCGCGGCCGGTTCCGGAGCCGGCGAAACCTCGCCCGGCGACGCGGAGACGGACATTTCCAAACCGGTGGCCTGGTCCCAGGCCCGGACTCCCGTGAGTAGAATGGCGCTCGGGCCGCCCGGACTGATCCATTCAAAGGTTGCCAGATAGATCGTGCCGGTACCTTTGACATCTTCCCCGCCGGCAAAAGCGATTTTCACACGGCCGGGGCTGATGAGGTTCGAATCGCTGATCGAGTTTGCGGTCAATGGTCCCGCCGTTCCGCTCACCCAGCGTAAGCGCGTCGCATCGTAGACTACTTCCATTTGAGCAGCCCCGGCAGGGCTTTCCGTCGCGACCACGATTGGAATCGTCACACTGGTGCCGGTGGATTTCGTGTCATTGCCGACACGGACGTTGAATTGCGCGGCCTGCCCGGCGATGTTCACCGTCAGGCAAGCGGTCACCGTGAGTAGCCATCGGATCCGGGAGGTGGCGATGTTCATGGAGGTACTCGCGAAGGGGTCCCGGAAGGATTACTTGCCGACGACTTTTTGAAGAATCAGGCGGGCATCATTGGATGTGACGCTGCCGTCACGATCCACGTCGCAGGATTTCTTATCGGGGATCAGCCGGACCGACATTTTCAGGGCCGCGAGCGCGTCGCCGGCCGTGAGCACATTGTCGCCATCACTGTCGCCGGGGAGCGTGCCCGAATCGTCGAGGACGAGGATGCTGCCGCTGATGGTCTCGGCGGAGAGTGATTTCCCGTCGGCCGCGTTGGCCGTGGAGACGACGACTTTCAGTTCCGCGCGGTCCCCCGGCTTGCCGGTGATTTTGAACGAGATGTGTGCAAGGATGCCGGACTCGGTGATCGGCTTGGTACCAGCCAGCCCGATGCGGGCCGTGCCCGATTCCCCGGTATTGGTTTCAAATAAAGCATTACTCAACACATTGCCCCGAGCGATTTTCCCTTCGGTCAAAGCCACGGTTGGAACATACCCGACAGTGATGTTGAGATTGGCGACGCCTCCCGGATTCAACAGGTAGACCGGTACCGTGACGATCTCACCAGGCTTGCCACGGCGCTGGCCGGCCTGGATCGTGAACCCGGAGACCTTTGCGGGCTCCGTCGGTTCGACCGTTTCAGTACCGGGGGTGGGCTTTCCGCCAGTCGGAGTCGTTCCGGGGGTCGATCCGATCGGCTTGGCACGGGTGCCGGGGAGTGCCGTCCATGTTTCCCCACCGGTTCCGGCTTCGCCGACCGACCAGCCTTCCGCGTGTGTGCCATCCGGTTTGATTTCGACCACGGTCACCCCCTTCTTCTGCTTGCCGTCCTTCGCCGTGGTCGTGATCCAATCGATGAAGATCTTGTTGCCCTTCACCTTGGCCGTGCCCTTGATGTTGTCGTACCCCTTCTCAACGACCTCGTATTCGCCGGCCGTTCCCGTGGGAGTAAAGGTGAGTGTTGCGTTCTGATCGCCGTGAAGCCACTTGCCAGCCACATCGACCTGCGGAGCCGGGCCCGGCTGCGAGCTGATCTTGTCAAACGGGGTAAAGCTGACCTTGAACACCTGGTTTGCGGCGAGTTGCTCGCCCCGACGACTATCCTGGATCGACGCCCAGCGGTGCGGGGCCACCAGCGTGGCGCGTAGGTCCAACGGCTTCTCGCGGGTCGCACACAGCGTATGGTGTTCGAAGGTGTACCGTTGTCCCGGAATACCCGAATCGGGTGTGCGCTTCTGATAGATCCCCCGGCCCAGTTCGAAGCTTCGGCCGTTGACTTCTTCCAACGGGATGTAGCCGCCTTTGATGTCCTTGTGGTACGGATCGGTGATGTAGAGCAGGGTCAGCAATCCGGCCTTGGAGAGGCTGAACTCTTGCTTCGCCGCCTGCACCGGATTCTTGTCGTCGTACTTCCGCGCGGTGGAATCCACTTTGAGATCGGCCAAATCCTGGGCATTCAGACGCCCCACCTTCGGAAACACCACCATCAGAACAACCATCGGCATGGCGAAAACGCATGGACGCCGGGCGATGATTTGCATGGCCGTATCCTCATCGGTGGTCGTGGTTGGAATCGCAAATCCACTCTGAACACGCGCCCGGAGTGTTGGACTGCCGCAAGCTTTCAAGTTCATTCTACTGAAGTCTGAAAACCGCCGGTCTCCGAGCGTTTCCACATGTCGGCAGGAGACGTTATTTCAGTCGGCACCGATCGACCGCTCAATAACCGGTAAGTCCTGAGCACTCCGATACTCGAAATCGATCTTGGCGAATGCGGCGACGAAAATGATGTCCCTGGCGGTTTGACGGAACTCCCCTTGGAACGCTACACGGATTGGGTCGCCCAGTCCCGCGGCTTCAGCCAGTAGTCCGTCAGTTCCGCCTCCGGCGTGCCGGCCGGTGGATGATAATCGTAGACGTAGCGCACCACCGGCGGCAGGCTCATCAGGATGCTCTCGGTGCGGCCGTTGGTCTTCAAGCCGAAGATCGTGCCACGGTCATAAACGAGGTTGAACTCCACATAGCGGCCGCGACGGTACTCCTGGAAGGCGCGCTGCTCCGGCGTCCACGCCAACGATCGCCGGCGCTCCACGATCGGCGCGTAGCTCGGCAGGAACGCGTCCCCGGCGTCCCGGACGAACGCGAAGATCGCTTCGAGATCCTGCCCCTTCATGCCGAGGTAGTCGAAGAAGATGCCGCCGACGCCGCGGGCTTCGTTCCGGTGCTTGAGGTGGAAGTACTCGTCGCAATCCTTCTTCATGGTCGCATGGTCGGCGACGGCGGCGTGCCGGTCGCACACCGCCTTCCAGGTCTTGTGGAAGTGAACCACGTCCTCGCGGAACGGGTAGTACGGAGTCAGGTCGCCGCCGCCGCCGAACCACGCGGCCTCGCCCTTGGTCAGGAAGCGGAAGTTGGCGTGCACGGTCGGCACGAGCGGGCTGCGCGGGTGGAGCACGAGCGAGACGCCGGCGGCGGTGAAGCGCGTGCCCTCGCCGGGAATCTGCTTGGCGAACTGCGGGTCCATCTCGCCGAAGACTTCGGAGAAGTTGACGCCGGCCTTCTCGAAGATGCCGCCGTTCTCGAGCACGCGGGAGCGTCCGCCGCCGCCGCCCTCGCGGTCCCACGTGTCTTCGCGGAATCGGGTCCCGTCGAGGGCGGACAGGCCGTCGCAGATGCGATCCTGCAGGCCGCGGAAATACGCGACGGCCCGGGTCCGGAGCGTGTCAATAGCGGACATGATTGTCTCCTTTCGGGGACATCATACGACACCCCGCTATTTTTTCTTCTCTTCGTCCTTCTCCAAAATCAACCAGACCTTGGACGTGAGCTGCGGAATCTTCTCGGTGTTGGCCTTATAGATGAGGAAGGCGTCGTCCTTGGTCACCTGCACGGGCAGGTCGAGCATGGCGTCGTAGTCGTTCGAGAGGCCGATCACCACGCCGTTGTTGGCGCAGTAGAACGCCGGTTCGGCGGGTCGGTCGGGGTTCTTGATGAACCGGCTGCCGGCGAAGACCCAGTCGTCGGTCATGAGCTTTTTCGTCTTCGAGTTGGCGATCCATTCCTGCGCGGCGTGGGTGTGCGTCTTGCCGTCCTTGGTGTAATGGACGCTCACCTTGATCTTGGGGCCGGTGGCGGGCTTGTAGTCGTCCTCCATCGAGACGGGGTTGACGAACTGCACCGGCTTGCCGGCCTTCGCGCCGGCGGCTTCGAGAGCGGCGTGGATGAAGCGGGCATCCAGCGCGACGCGCAGGATCGATTCGTGCTCCTTGGTGCCCTTCTTCGTGACGAACACTTCGAGCGGCCCTTCGCGGAGGCAGACTTCGGCCGTGACGAGTACGCGCCGCCGGCCGTCGGCGGCCTTTTCGAGGTAGAGTGATTTGTCCGGTTGCAACTCGAAGAGTTCGGATTTCGCGTCCACCTTGGGCACGGGCGGGAGCGCTTCGCCCTTGGGTGGTTCCTGAGCGGCCAGCGCCGGACACGAAATGACCAGGAGGAGGAGGGTTCGCAAGCGGGTCATGGTTCACCTCGCGGAGATCGGAGCCGACGGACGACTCCAGTGCAGGACTCGTGCCGGACCGGGCGTGCGTCAAATTTGTTGGTGGGACATCTGCCAACCCTCTTCAGTCCGAATGTCTGGGAGGCACGCCACGTCCCCACGTCCGTCGGATGACGGCTTCGAGACATCTGCCGACCCTCTTCAGTCCGAAGGACTGGGAGTGCTTAGCCCAGGGTGAGCCGTCTTCGGCGACGCCCTGGGTCGCGATGTCAACTCCAAGCAGTCCGAAGGACTGCGACAGATCCCCGAACAATGAATCGTTTTGTCTCAGTCCTTCAGACTGAGTGTTTCGTTTGGCGTAACCCAGGGCATCGTCGCAAAGCCTCCTCGCCCTGGGCTAAGCACTCCCAGTCCTTCGGACTGAAGGCCCGCGGACGGAAGGCCTGCGGACGGAACATATCTTCCACCAACTTTCGTGACGCTCACCGTGCCGGTCTCCGGTCGGCTATTTCTTTTTGTCCGCGTCCTTCTTCTGCTTCGCCTCGTATTCCTTGATGAACTTCTCCGGGTCGTCCTTGAAGGCGTCGCGGCAGCCGGAGCAGCAGACGTAATAGGTTTTGCCGTTGTGGACGACGCGGGAGGTGCCGGCACCGCCGCTAACGATGCACTCCGGGCCTTGGGGGACGTTGGCGAAGCTCTCGGCGTCCTTCGTGACGCCGACCTGATACTGGCGGGTGAAGGACGCGGCACCCGCCGGCTTTGCGTCCAGCCGGTACAGGTAGCGGTTGTGGTGCAGGAGCGTGAACACGAAGCGTTCGGTCGTCTTCGTGTCGTCGTCCGTCCGCTCGAGGGTGAGGATCTGTTCCTTTCCTTTGCCCGCGGTCAGATCGCCCTGATAGCGCGATTTGCCGCCGTCGGCGTGGACGAATTCCATCGCGAAGAGTTTCTTGTCGCGCAGGTAGCGCAGTTCGGCGGATTTGTATTTCGGGTTCTTGTCGAACGCCGCCGTCAGCCAGGCGTCGTCGCCTTTGAACTGCCAGGTCCATTCGACGGTTTCGGTCCAGAACTCCTTGGCTTTGGAGCCTCCGGGGCCGTCGGGCACACCGGTTCCTTTCCATTTGCCGACGAACAGGTTGAACGGCTTGAGCGCCTCGCGGGCGGTGATCGGTGCGGGGTCGGCGGCGGGCATCATCGCGGCGACCAGCAGGTAGAGCGTGGGTGTCATGGTGGTCCTCCCGTCCGAAGACGTTCGTCCCGCGCGGGCGTTTCAACTCAATGGGCGTGGGTGTGGCGGGACTTGAAGTGTTCGGCCACTTTTTCCATGGGTACGTGCCAGCCGCAGTCGTCGCAGGCGGGCACGGAGACGTAGCATTTGGCGCAGTAGAGCGCGCCGCCGTGGAGGAACTGTTCGATGCGCTTCTTTTCGAGGCCGTTGAGGCCGTCGGCGGAGAGCGGGAACTCGACGGCGGTCTTGCACTTCTCGCAGGGGCGGTGATTGTGTTTTTCGATGGCGGGCTTGTAGTGGTCGTGCACGCCGCGCGCGACGACGCCGGAGCCGGCGCAGAGTGGGCAGGTCATGCCGAACTGCGCGAGGATCGCCTTGCGGATGAAGTCGCTTTTGTTGGGGAGGTTGTCGAGGAACTCGGCGAGTTCCTCTTCCACCTTGAAGGCAACGATTTGCGATTTGGAGGTTTTGGTTGCCTTGCGGGCCATGTCGGGGTTCCGTTCGGTGCGTTGAAGGCATCCTAAGGGCGCCGGACGGGAAATCCAACACGGGAAACGAAAACGGCCGGCGAGTCCGCGGAACTCGCCGGCCGTTCGACGTTCGACGGGGCTTACTTCTTCTTGCCGGCGAACTTGATTTCCGTGGCGGTGTCCTTGTCCACGGTCACTTCGAACTTGCTCTTGCCTTCCTTCATCTTGGAGAAGGAGGGGATCGCCTTGTCGGCGGGCACGTCCTTGTCGCCGCGCTTGAAGGTGGTCTTGTCGGTGATCTTGATAGTCTTTTCCTTGTCGCCGTCCTTCACGGTCAGTTCCTTCTTGGCGTCGTCGTACTTCATGAAGACGACTTCGCCGGCGATGACCAGGCCGAACGAGCAGACCAGGGCGAACGCCGCCAGTGCAAACTTACGCATGTGCAAACCCTCAGGGTGTGATCCGTTCCCCCAAAACACCCCGTTCGGCGGGAGAGGATCGAGAGCGGTGGAATGTGGGAGAATTCCCACGTATTTTTGGTTACGCCGAACGGATGAGAATTCAATGATGAACTCCCGCTCGCGTCCGCACCGTCCACCATGATAAGATGAACCCCATGCGGTCCGAACCGTTCCGCGAGAAACCGGAAATTCCCGCCATGTCGCAATCGATCCGCCTCCGCCGCGCCGGCTTGCTCGCCTTCGGCTTTCTCGCGGCCGCGATCGGCGCGCTCGGGCAGGGCAACATCGTCCCCAAGAAGGACGATAAGAAGAAGGACGAGAAGGCGGTCGTCGTTGAAAAGGGGAACACCGGGGCCTTGCCCGAAACGGAAGACCCGAACCCCAAGAAGGTCCGCAGTTTCATCCCGATCGACGATGAAGCGCCGATCGTGAACGTGCCCAAGGGGGCGTATTACGTGCGGATCGAGGAGCTGGCCCGCGCGACCGCCGACGCCCGCTCGCCGGAACTCCGCGCCGTCGTCGTCAAGTACGTCGTCGCCTTCGACGTGATGATCGACCAGCAGGAGAAGCCCACGCGCATCACCCCGATTCCGGTCTTTCGGCTGGCGAAGATCCCGCCGATCTTCGGCGTCTTCGAGCTCGACGACAAGAACCACCCGCTGGCGCACCGGCGCGTGGAATCGGTGCGGATCCGACGGTTCCAGCACTTCGAAGAGCTGGCGGTGGAGGAAGCCGAGAAGCTGATGGATTCGAAGGTGACGACCCCGCGCGGGGTGGAGATGCGCGACCGCGTGGACGCGGCCGAGCAGATCCTCGCCGGCGCGCTCTACTTCCACGACAGCGCGCGCGACCAGAGCAAGCGCAAGGGGCTGGGCTGGGAGCAGGTGCGGGCGAAGCTGGCCGAAACGCTGGCGGCGGCGCGGCTGGCGCGCCTGAAGCTCGCGGCCGAGCGGAAGGACTGGAAGCTCGTTCGCAGCCTCGGTTCGCGCATGGTCGGCCTCTATCCGAATGACAAAAAGCTGTTGGAGCAGATCTTCACGGTGCGGCTGGCGGAAGCCGAGATCGCCGCGGCCGAGTCCGAGCAGCCGGCCGATCTGGAAATGGCGCGCAATCTCCTCATCGAATTCGAGAGCCAGTTCCCGGGCAGCAAATCCGAGGCGGCGGAGCGGATCCGGGATGCGCTCAAGCAGAAGGCGAAGCGGCTCTTCGAACTCGCTTCGACTGCACTTAAGCAGAACGACCAGAAGCGTGCGCAGCTGCTCATCCGCACCGTCGAGACCATCGAGCCGGGCATGGCGGGCCTGCGCGACCTGCAAGGGCAGCTCACCGGGGGGTATTCGATCCTCTACGTCGGCGTCCGCCAGCTGCCGGAGCGGATGACGCCGCTGACCGCGCGCTTTCCCAGCGAGCACGCCGCCGCGAGCCTGGTCTTCGAGCCGCTCCTGGAAGCGCTGCCGGACGACCCGCACGGCATGAAGTACCGCCCGGCCCTCGCGGCCGGGATGCCCGCACCGGTTGGCTCCGCTCGCGATTTCCAACTCGTCCGCACCGCCGAATGGGTCGGACTCGACCGCGAGTACTTCGACGCGGCCGATGTCGCGGGTACCCTCCGTGGCATTCGCGAACGCTACCGCCACACCTGGGTCGGCCGCGACCTCGGCTGGCTGTCCGAACAGGCGCGCGTCGAGGACCGGGCGAGCCTGCGCATCGGCTTTGCCAGCGGCCACCCGTACCCGCTCTCCCTCATGACCACGCGCATCCTGCCCAGCCGCTGGCTGACCGCGCAGAACAAAGCGCTCGACGACATCGCCTTTGCCGTGCGCCCCGCCGGGACCGGACCGTTCCGCCTGCTCGGCGCGGGGAAGCCCAGCGACGGCCCGCCGGAAGTCGTGTTCGTTGCGAATCCGGCGTTCGGCCGCCGCCCCGGCCGGGTGGGTCAACCGTTCATCAAGGAGATCCACTTCATCGATCTGAACAAGGTGGCCGATCCCACGGCGCTGTTTCGTTCGGGCCAGCTCCACTTCCTGCCGGACGTGCCCACCGCGGACCTCGGGAAGTATACCGCGATCGACGCGAAACTCTCCGGCGTCGCCGAGGTCGTGACCAGCGCGACGAACCGGCAGATCCACTTGCTGGCGATCAACCATCACCGGCCGGAGTTGAACAGCGTCGCGCTGCGGCGGGGCGTGTCGCACGCCATCGACCGCGAGGAGATCCTGGACAAGACGTACCGGGCCGGATTCAAGAACTTCCACAAGTCGCTGGTCGGGCCGTTCCCGCCGGAGTCGTGGGCGGTGCCGCGGACGGCGGGTTCGGTGCCGCCGCCGTTGTTCAACACGAACCTCGCGCAGGCCAAGCTGGCCGAGTACGCCGGGCAGGCCGGAGGGAAAGTCCTCTCGCTGATCTACTCGACGGAAGACCCCCGCTCGCGCGTGGCGTGCGAGGCGATCCGCAAGCAGGTGGAGGACGCCGCCGCGGCGCTGGTCAAGGTGACGGTCAACCTCGAAGGTCTGTCCCCGCTGGAGTTCCACAAGCGGGTCTACGAGGATCGCAACTTCGACCTGGCTTATGTGGCGTTCGAATACCCCGACGAGTGGTACCCGCAGGCGCTGGGGGCGCTGCTCGACCCCGAGGCGCACGAGCCGGGGGGCCGGAATTTCATGCGCTACCCTCCCAAGACCGTCTCGCCGAGCCGCGAGGACAAGCAACTCGGGCAGCAGTTGGAGGAAATCCGGCGGCATTCGGACTTCTCCGGGAAGCTCTCGCCGCAGGCGCACGATCTCCAGCGCCGCTTCGTGGAGGCCATGCCGTTCATTCCGCTCTGGCAGCTGGACCGCCACATTGTGGTTTCCTCGAAGCTGAAGGTGCATTTCGACGATGTGGCCGACGCCGCGAATCCCAAATGGCTGCCGCCGGGTGATCCGTTTGCGGGGGTCGCACGCTGGAAGCTTCTGGATTGAAAAATCGACGGCCTGTATGGCGATGGGAGCGCGCGATTGTTCCGGCGCGAATCCTGCGCTCCGGGATGCGAAAGCGGCCCGGAAACCCTGTAAAATCGATTTCTTCGCGCGCCGAGCGTGTACTAGCTTTCCCATGACGGAAACCCCTCGGTCTCCGGATGGAAACGCTCATGCCCGCACTCGCCTCGCGATCTGAATTTCTCTCCGTGGTCGCGGAGAGCCACCTCCTCGATCCTGGGACTCTGGATTCGCTGCGCGCCGACGAATCGCTGCCCGAGAATCCCCGCGAAATCGCCGAGCAGCTCATTCAGAAGGGTTTGCTGACCCGGTTTCAGGCCAAGCATCTGCTCGCGGGTAAGTACCGCGGGTTCGTCCTGGGGCCGTACCGGCTGAAGGATCAGATCGGCAAAGGCGGGATGGGGACCGTCTACATTTGCGAGCACTCCGTGCACAAGGTGCGCGTGGCGCTCAAGGTGCTTTCGCCCGAGATGGCGGAAAGCAAGGTCGCCGTCGAGCGGTTCCTGCGGGAGGCGCGGTCGGCGTCGGCGCTATCGCACCCGAACATCGTCAGGGTTCACCACGTCGGCCAGTCCGGCGGAACGCATTACATCGTGATGGAATACGTCGAAGGCGCGACGCTCGAACAGGTGGTGGACCGCAAGGGGCCGTTCACCCTCGCCGAAGCGGCGAAGATCGCGATTCAAGTCGCCGCCGGCCTCCAACACGCGCATGAGCGCGGATTCGTGCACCGCGACATCAAGCCCGAAAACCTCATGGTGACCAAGGGCGGCCAGATCAAGATCCTGGACATGGGGCTGACGAAATCGGTCAAAAACGCCGCCGACAACCTCACCGGCGTGCTGAATACGAAGACGATCCTCGGCACGCTCGACTACCTGTCGCCGGAGCAGGCGATTCAAAACGACGTCAGCGCGCAAAGCGACATCTACAGCCTCGGGGCCACGATCTTCATGTTGCTGACGGGCCATTCGCCCTACGACGGCGTCCCGGCCAATCAGAAGCTCATGCAGCACCAGTTCGGGCATGTGCCGAACCTCGTGGACTTCCGTTCGGACGCTCCGGAGGAGTTCGCGGCCATCTTGTCGAAGATGATGGCGAAGAAGCCGGAAGACCGTTTCAAATCGATGGCGGACGTGGCCGCGGCTCTGCAACCGTGGGCCATGGCGGACGGTCAGCCGGGCAAGCTCTCGCTGCCGAGCCGCGTGATGGCGAACCCGACGGCGCAATCGCAGACGCCGACCGTGCGGGACGCCGCGAACGCCACCTCCAGCGACGCGAAGCCCGCCCCGCAAATGGAGGTGCCGCCGCCGGCAACGCCGCCCGTCGTCGTCGTCGCGGCACCCGAGCCGGTCCGCAAGCACAAGCGCCTCGATGTCAAGTCGATCGCGTTCCTCGTCCTGCTCGGCCTCGCGTGCGCCGTCGGCCTCGGCATCGCGATCTCGCAATTGTTCTGAGCGAGCAAGTGTCGGGCACTCGCTCCGCGAGTGCCCTTACATTTCCACTGGAACGGTCAACCACTGCCCACGGGTGACTCGCGGAGCGAGTCACCGACAATAAAAAAATCGACCGCGCCGGGCGCGGTCGATTCGGGTCTTGTCGTCGTAATCGGATTACTTCTTCTTCGGATTGATGGATCGCATCGCGTCCTGGGCCGCCTTGGCCAGCTTGCTCTTCTTGTCCTCGCTCTTCTGGACGGCCCGCAGGTCGGGGATCGCTTCCCGGGCTTTGTCGCCCATCGCGGCCAGGCCGTTCGCGGCGGCGATCTTCACGCTCTCTTCCTTGTCTTCCTTGAGCATCTTGACCAGCGCCGGCACCGCCTCCTTCGGGTCGGGGTCGACCTTGCCGTAGGCGATGGCCGCGGCCCGGCGGACCGTGGCGTCCTTGTCCTCCAGCGACTTCTTGATGTCCGGGACCGCCGAGGTCACCAGCGACTTCATGATCTGGCCGAGCTTGCCGAGTTCCTCGAGCGCCTCCGCCTTCTTCTTGGCGTCCTTGGCGGTCTTGAGTTGCTCGGTGTACTTCTTGGCTTCTTCGGCCTTGCTGGCGGCAACGAGGGCGTCGGCGGCGACGAGGGCAAACAGGCCGAACGCCAACAGGCCGACGGACGCGAACCGCATCCCGCGACGGAACGACATGGCGAATCTCCGGGGAAAGGGCTGATGACGCTATTCTAACCGGCGACGGTGTCCGGTACGAGCATTAGACACCGCGCGGCCGTCCGAAGTTCCGATTCGAAGGCGGAACTCGGCGGCGCGCTGGAAAATGAGAATTGGCTCAGTTCTTCGGATCGGGCGCTGCGGCGGGGGTCGCCGGGTCGACGGGCTTCTTCGCGGCGGGGACCGGTTCCGGCTTACTCGCGGGAAGACCGATGCCGAGCGGGGCGCGGTACTTCGGCGACTTGTCCCGCAGGCAGATCAGCAATCCCGACTCGGACGCGGCATAGATGCGATCGGTCCGGGTGTTCAAGGTGGTGTTCGGGAAACCGATCAGGTTCACGGTCCCCAAGAGGATGGCGCGCTTCGAGGCGGCGTCGGTCACACGGTTGCGATCGTAGGCCCGGAGGATGCCTTGCTTGTCGCGAACGTAGACGATTTCGTCGTTCACGGCCAGGACCGTGTCGGCGGTGTCGTCCGTTCGCCAAAGCACTTCGCCGGTGGCGCGGTCCACGCGGGCCACGCCCGAGGTGTCGCCGCCCTGATAGATGGCGTCCTTGGTGACCAGCGGCTCGCGATTCATCGCGCCACCCACATTGGAGCGCCAGACGACTTTGGCGACCGCGCCGCCGCCGCTCGTCAGGTCGATGGCCATCAGGTTGCCATCGGCCAGCGGGAAGTATCCGATGTCTTCGGCTTGTGTCGGCTGCGCGGCGGGTGCGTTGGGGAGTTTGGACAGAACTTGCTGCGCGCGGTCGTCCTTGAGATACGCCTGAACGAACGGCGAATCGCCGACCATCCAGATACGGTAATTCGTGGCGAGCGGGGCGTAGGTCAGGCGGACCGTGGAGCCAATGATCCAGCGGGCCTTCGGTTCGATCGCTCGCGGGAGCAGGCTGGCCATTTCATACACGGCCGCCAGCGAGGGAGGAATGGACGACACCGACGGCGTTCGCTGGATCTGGGCGCCGGTAGGGTCCTGCAGGGAGTACGGTTGACGGAGGCTGTGGACCGTGGAGAGCGATTCCGACCGCGTGATGTATTTCCCCTTGTCGTCGAAGACGCGATAGGGGGGGCGAACGGACGGAGCGACCGACAGCGACGGGGCACGCTGGGTGGCGAGTGCGCCGCCGGTCGCTTGCGTGCGGGCGTCCACGGTGACCTTCTGTTCTTCGAAGTATTCCCCCCGCGTGCCGACCTTCCGGGAGGAACCGGGATAGCGCTGGGCCACCACGTCTGCGGGATTCTTCACGCGGTTGTCGACCGCGCCGGCGAGGCTGCCGAACCCGGCGGCGGCGTTGGCGTTCGCCCGTTTCTCCGGCATCATGATCGCTTGCGGCAGTTCATAGGCCGTCACGCGCTGGCCGTTCATGGTGACGTAGACCACGTCCCGGTCGAGCGATGGCGCCGACGACGGGACCAACGGCAGCCGATATTGGAACTCCACCAGGCCCGTATAGCGGTGGAAGCAGTAGAGCGTCACGAGATTGACGGCCACGACGTGCTTGTCGTTGAACGCGACCGGGTAGACCGGGGAATTCAGGGAATCGAACTTGAAGGACCATTGGGTGCCGCCGGTCTTGGCGTCGAGCACCACCAGGAGGCCGCCCTTGGTTCGCACGAAGAGTTGATTGTTGTCGGCGACCTGGATCAGCGAAACGCCGTCCTGCTTGCCGAGGATCGGGATCGCCGCGGTCCATTCGGTTTTCAGGTTGGCGGCGTCGAGGGCACCGTCGGACGGCGGCACCGCCGATTGCGCCGGCGTCGGGAGGGCCGTCCACAACGACACAACGACCGCCAGCGTAGGACCGAGGACGCGCATGGCCAAGCTCCGGGTGAACCGGGTACGGATTTTCGGCATTCGCCAGTTTAACGCGCCGGAGCGGAAACGTGTTGGCGAACCCGGATCGGCGACGGCGAAACCGGCGTCGGCGGGAGCGGTTGTGCCGGTTCCGCCGGGCGATCACTTCTTCCCGAGCGCCCGCTTCCGCGCGAAGAACGT
Source organism: Gemmataceae bacterium (assembly GCA_022842245.1). GTDB lineage: Bacteria > Planctomycetota > Planctomycetia > Gemmatales > Gemmataceae > Limnoglobus. Next base: position 33,674 of record JALHPZ010000012.1, on the reverse strand, counting down.
GCCGAGCAACGCCGCGCATTCCGGGGCCTCGACGCCGCCGAGCACGGTGCACCGGTGGTTCAGCCGCGGGTCGGTCGTGATCTGGTAGAGCGAGTGGCAGGCCCCCGCCTTCGGATCGGCGCAGCCGTACACCACTACCGGCACGCGCGCCTGGACGATCGCCCCGGCACACATCGGGCACGGTTCCAGCGTCACGTAGAGGAAGCAATTCTCCAACCGCCACGATCCAAGCGCCGTGGCCGCCTGCGTCAGCGCGATCATCTCGGCGTGCGCCGTCGGGTCCTTCAACTGTTCACGCTGATTGTGCGCCCGCGCGACGACGCCGCGCTCCGGGTGGACGATGACGGCGCCGACCGGCACCTCGTCCTCGGCGTCCGCCACGCGCGCCTCCTCGATGGCCATCCCCATGTGCAAGAGGTGCACCGGGTGCCGCGGATCGGTGAAGGCAAGGTCGAGCATGGAGGGGATTCTAGCGGCCGAAACCGTACAACGGCCGCATGCCGAACGAAACCGACGAACCCTGGTACCGCGACGGACTGCGCTTCACCTGCACCCAGTGCGGAAAATGCTGCACCGGCGACCCGGGCTATGTCTGGGTCGACGAGGAGGAACTGCGCAAGCTCGCGGCGTTCCGCGGCGAACCGCTCCGCGAGTTCGTCCCACTCCATACCCGCAAGGCGCGCGGCAAGGTCACCCTGCGCGAGAAGGCCAACGGCGACTGCGTCTTCTACGATTCCGAACGCGGTTGCACCGTCTATCCCGTCCGCCCGAAGCAGTGCCGGACGTGGCCCTTCTGGGAAAGCAACCTCGCTTCGCCCGAAGTCTGGGAGCGCACCGAGTCGATCTGCCCCGGCAGCGGCCAGGGCGAGTTGATCCCGGTCGAAGAGATCACGCGCCGGATGCGCGTCGTGAAGATGTGAACGGCAACGGGCACCAGAAGGATCGCCGATCCTTCCGGTGCCCGTCCCGTGTTCGTGCGCTTTAATCCTCGATGACTTCCCCGCCGGCCTTGGTAATGTGCGCGTGCAGCGTCGCCGGCTTGATCGTCTTCGCGATCGTCCGCACCGACCCGTCGCCGAACGCGATATTCGTAATGTCGCCAATCCATAGGAAGAACTCGTGCGGGTTCTTCTTCGGGTCGTATTCGATGTCGTCGGGTTTCGTCCACGGTACGGCCGTCTTCCCCTGCGCGATCATGAAGGTGTTCGACGTGCCGTCGGCGATCTGCGCGATCTTCTGTCCCTGCACGAGGTCGAACATCGCACCGTTGCCGCGGAAGACCTGCATGTGCGTCTCCTTCGAGCCGGGCTTCGTCGTGCCGACAATCTCGAATACGCGAGGCATCGGATTGTTCTCCAACAGTTTCTTGTTGTGCTCGCTGTCCCAGGGCTCGTCGAGCTTGAACTGCTTGTAAAGGTTGTCCTGCTCGATGTACGGCAGAATGGCGACTCGCCACGAAAGTAGCGGCTTGCCCTTCTTGCCGAGGATCGCGGCCGGGGGCATCGAGCCGTACGAGGAGTCGTAGTTGTGCATCGCAAGGGCGAGCTGCTTGAGGTTGTTGACGGTGTTGGCGCGGGCGGCCGCCTGGCCGGGCTTCGAAAAGATCGTGAACACCGGCGCGATGTCGAAATCCGGCTGCACGGCGAGCGACACCGTGGCCTGCGAATCGTCGCTGGCAAACTTCATGGACGACAGCGCCGCCTTCGCCGTGTCGGCGAGGCCGAGCAGCTTCGCGTTCGCTTCGTCCTTCTTCAGTTCCGCCGTGCCGGCCGCCAGTAGCGTCTGCATCAGCGTCTTGAACACACCGAGCGACTTCTCCGCTTCGAGCGCCTTGGCGCGGGTCGCGGTCTTGATGGCGACGTTCACACTCAGCTCGGCCCCCAGCGTAGCCGACGCCACGACCGCGTCCGAATGGAGGATCGGCTTGAATGGCTCGGCCTGCGGCGGCAGGTTCTCCTGACGGATCTCGTCCGGCAGGCTGGCGAAGTTCAGCCCGAGCGCCGCCGTCTTCCCCTCTGCCGCCGCCGCCAGCGCCTCCGCGATCGGGCTGTTCTTCGGGTTGCCCTGCGGCGTCATCAGGTCGTTGCCGTTCGGTCCGAGGATCACGACGCGGTTCGGATTGTCGAAAAAGAACAGCGTCTTCACCGATTCCGCCTTCGGGTCGTCCTTGCCGCCGGGCCGCGGCGGACGCCGTTCCTCGATGCCGTACACGCCCTCCCGGACCTTCTTGAACTTCTTGAAGCCGAAGTCCTCCGGAATCTTCTTGATCTCGGCGAGCGCGTTCAGCCCGGCGACGGCCTGCTTCCCGTTCATCGGCTTCGACAGCGTGAACGCCAGACACACCCGCGCCTGGTCCCCCGGCCCCTTGAGCTTCGGCATGAAGACCGTGAACGTCTTCACGTCCTCCGGAGCGATGCCGATCGCCTCCGAGAGCCCCATCAGTTGTTCGTAGAGCTTTTCGGGGTTCGCCTTGCGGAAGGCGTCGAGTTGGGGGGTCTTCCAAAGCGTGGCCACGTCCGCGTGGAAGAAGAGCGCGGTATCGGCCGGCACCCATGAGAGGATTTCGGCGACCTCCTTGGAGGGCGGCGCGGCCGGTGCCGGCGCGGCGAGCACGGCGAGCACGAGCACGCCGACCAGGAACTGACGGAGTCGAGTGAACATCGAAGTTGCCCCGGGAGGTGCGGCGGAATGCGATTCCAACGGATATCGTAAGGACGCCGACGCTCCCGACCGATTTCAGCCCGTCCCGACAATTCCGGCGACCGGGCGAGGAACCGGCGAGCGTTTTCGCGAGCAGGGCTTGAGCGGGACCGACCGTAGGGTATCAATCAAAGTGGGGGGACTCGCGAAGCGGGGAGGTTGGTGCGGTGCCCACAATGTGTTGTACGTCCTGCGGCGGCCGCCGGGAGATCGCGGACTATCTCGCGCGCCTGCCCCTCCGCTGCACGGGGTGCGGTCACAGCCTCGTCGCCGAAACCGATGCCGTGAAATCGCTGCTGGCGACACTGGTGGTACCCCCGCCGAATGGGGTCCACGGCACCGACGCCGTTCCCACGCTCGAGTATGTCAGCCTCTCGAACGCGGAACTCTCGGAGTCGGCGGCACCGCCGGCGCCGAAGCCGGTCGAACCGCTCGAGTCGGCCTCGATGCTGGAGATCACGCCGAGCCAGATGGAGATTTCGATCAAGCCCGATCCGGAACTGCCGCCGCTCGTGGTGTCGGAAAAGTTCAGCGCGTCGTCGTTCCAGTTGCCGCCGCAAGGTCCGCCCAGCGGGTCGGAGGAACAGGACAAATCGAAACTGGCGGAACGATTGAAGGAAATCGCCTCGCTGCCGGCGATCGAACTGGATCCCGCCCCGCTCCCGGATCCGTTGCCGCCCGAACCTGTTCCGGAACCCGAACTGGCGTCGCCGGGCCAGCGGTTCGCGGCGCGATTGCTGACATATGGCCTCGGAGTGCTTGCGTTCTACGGCGGCTACGGCTGGCTTTCGATCCTGAACCGAAGTGGCGTCATCGGAAGCGGAACGCCGTCGTTCCTCTCGTCCGGTCTCTTCTTTGTTCCTTTGGCCCTCTATCTTTTGATCCACATCCTCTTGCTCGCCAAGCGCGGACAGGATGTCGGCAAACTGTTGCTTAGCCTTCGCATCCGGAAGGACGACGGAACGCCGACCGTGGCTGGCGAAGCCCTTTGGCGGCGGGAAGTGGGCCTTCACCTCGTCCCGCTCGCCGCCTACCTGCTCGGTTTGGCGCTCGGGCGGGCCGTGAATCCCACGTTCGGTCTCGCGGGAGCCATCTTCGCGATCGTGCTTCCGATCCTCGATGCGCTGTTCGTTTTTTCGCGGAACGGTCAGTGCCTGCACGATCGGCTGGCGAAGACGATCGTCGTCGAGAAATAAGCCGCGCGCCCCTCACGTCGTCGGCTTTCCGCCGAAGAGTTCCCCGCGCACGCGATCCCGTTCCCGGTCGATCTGATCGGGCGAGGCCCCCAGTTCGCGCAGGAACGATTCCGCCATCGCGAGGGCGACTTCGCCCTCGCCGGCATAGACCTCGTCGGCACCGGCGGCGCGGAGCGAGTCGCGCTCGCGCAGGTAGGCCGCGCGGGCGATCACGCGGATCGTCGGGTTCAGTTCCCGCGCCGCCTTCACCAGATCCGCCGCCCCCGCCGCCATCCCGGAGGAACTGAGCACCAGCGTGCCGGCCTCGGCGATGCCCACCTGCACGAGCGTTTCCGGACGGCTGGCGTCGCCGTACACGGCGTCCATGCCGTTCATGCGCAGCTGGCGCACCGTGTCGAGGTTCATCTCGATGATGGTGGTCTTGATGCCATTCTCCTGGAGCACGCGCGAGAGCGTGCGGCCGACCGGTCCGTAGCCGATGACCACGGCGCGGAACCGGGGATCGGCGGGCCGTTCGGCCTCGCTCGGACCGAGGTCCAATCCCGGGGACTTGAGTCGCGCCGTGAGCAGGCGCCAGAGGCGCGGCCGGAGCCGGAGCCAGCGCTCCACCGGTCCGACGGTGCGGTAGAGGATCGGATTCAGCGAGATCGAGACGATGGCGGCCGCGACGAGGGCGTTCGTGGCGGCGCCGTCGTCCGGCAGCACCTTCAACTTCAGGCCGACGGTGGCGAGGATGAAGGAGAATTCGCCGATCTGCCCGAGCACGACGGCGACGGCGAGCGCGGTGCGGACGGGGTAGCCGCGCAGCAGCACGATGACGAGCGCGATCGCCGGCTTGGCGATCATGACGACGGCCAGCGTGGCGGCGGCCGCGCCCGGCGCTTGCATCACGGACCTCGGGTCCAGCAACATGCCGACCGAGACGAAGAAGAGCACGGCGAAGGCGTCGCGCATCGGCAGGGCGTCGGTCGCGGCGCGGAGGCTGAAGTCGCTGCGTCCGACGATCATGCCGGCGAGGAACGCGCCGAGCGCCATGGAGACTTCGAAGAGCTTGGCGGAGCCGACGGCGATGCCGAGGGCGATGACGAGCACCGTGAGCGTGAACAGTTCGCGGGATTTGGTGGCGGCGATGCGGGTCAGGATCCACGGCACGACGCGGGCGCCGATCGGCACCGCGATGACGAGGAGCGCGCCGAGTTTCACCGTCGTCAGGCCGAGGGCCACGAAGACGTTGCCGCCGTCGCCGAGGAGGACCGGCAGCAGGACGAGGACGATGACGGTGAAGAGGTCTTCGACGACGAGCCAGCCGACGGCGATGTGTCCGGTGGGGGTGTGGAGGTGGCGGTTGTCGGCGAGGACGCGGGTGAGGACGACGGTGCTGGCGACGGAGAGGGCGAGACCGTAGACGAGACCGGCGGCCCACCCCCAGCCGAGGGCGAGCGCGACGGCGAGGCCGAGGACGGTGGCGACGGCACTTTGCCCCACGGCGCCCGGGATGGCAATGCGGCGGACCGCCAGGAGTTCGTCCAGGTGGAAGTGCAGGCCGACGCCGAACATCAGCAGGATGACGCCGATCTCGGCCATTTGTTCGGCGAGGTGGCGGTCGACGACGATGCCGGGCGTGTTCGGCCCGACCACGATGCCGGCGATCAGGTATCCGACGATCGGGGAAAGGCCCAGTCGGTGCGTGAGGTAACCGCAGACCAGCGCGGCGAAAAGGCCGCCCGTGAGCGTCAGGATCAGGTCGATGTTGTGCGGCATCGGGTGCGGTTCGTTTCCGTGCGGGCGGGGGCGGATCGGGCCGCCGAACGAAACGGCGGACCCGGTGCGATTTTGTCCTTTGGCATTGATCGGATGCCGGCCGACCCATCCAATAACGGGGACGCCAACCATACTCCAAAAACGTTCTACCATGCAAGGCCCGACTACGTTCAACGCGATCCCCGGCCAGGACGAACTCGCCGGCATGGAACGCGACCTCTCGTTCCATCCGTCGGTGAATGCGAATCCGAAATCGCTCGCCGCGGAGCAGATCGCGCGCTTCAACCGCGATGGCTACCTGATGCCCTTCCGATTCTTTTCGGAATCCGAAACCGCCGACCTGCGCGCGTACTTCGACAAACTCCTGGCGAAGTACGCGGCCGAGGGGAAGGACAGCTATTCCATCAGTTCCGCGCACCTGCGGCACGGGCGCGTCTGGGACGTACTCACGAACCCGAAGATCGTCGCCGTGGTGACCGACCTGCTCGGCCCGAGCGCGATCGGCTGGGGATCGCACTTCTTCTGCAAGATGCCCGGCGACGGCAAGACGGTCGCATGGCACCAGGACTCCAGCTACTGGCCGCTGACGCCCGCGAAGGCCGTCACGGTCTGGCTCGCCATCGACGACGCCGACCGCGGCAACGCCTGCATGAAGTACATCCCGCGCACGCACACCCTTGGCCACCTGACGTACCAGATGAAGGAGACCGACGACTCGAACGTGCTGAACCAGACCGTGCCGAACGTGGAGCAGTACGGCGAACCGGTCTACGTGGAATTGAAAGCCGGCGAGGCGGCGCTGCACTCCGATTCGCTGCTGCACGGTTCGGAGGCGAATACATCGAATCGGCGCCGCTGCGGGCTGACGCTGCGTTACACGCCGGGGGACGTGAAAGCCTACCTCGGCTGGGCGGACAAGGGCGTCGTCGTCGCGGGCGATCCTCCGGCGCATTGGGCCAACCGGCCGCGGCCTCAGGACGATTGACGGCACCGCATGGGTGCGCGAAAGCACGGACATCCTTCGCATTTGTCCCCTCCCTCAAGAGGAGGGGATGGCGGCCGTCGAAGGTAAATGCTCTGGCATCCTCTGTCGCGCTCACAATTTCAGGAAGAGTTTGTGCCTCTCCAAATGGCGGACGAACACGTAGCAGAGGCTGAACGAGACCGCGAGGCCGATGAGGACATACCACAGGGGCGCGTCGCGGGGGACGAACGGCTTGACGGCGGCGTTCACGAGGCCGTGGATGATGTACCCGGCCAGCGCGTTCGAGCCGAGCGTGCGGAAGACGCCGAGTTGGATGCCGCGGAGGTCCGTGACGAACACGAAGAGGGCCAACACCGCAAGCGAGACGCCGGCACCGAAGAGCGGATACGTCACGCTGCCGGATCGCTGGCTCATCGTGAACAGGTTGTTCGTCGGGGGCTTTAAGTCTAACGGCACGAGCGGCGGGGCGACCGGTTCGAAGCGAATCGCGTAGTTCCCCTGATCCAGGTCGGACGGCGCGAGGTGCAGGCACGAGAGGGCATAGGCCAGCGCCATGATGCCGGCGCCGGCGAGCGCGAACTTGATCATCAACGCCCGCCGATCCGGAGTCGACTGGTAGGCGTCGTACGCCAACGAACCGGCCAGTAAGGGGATACTCCACGTCAGGAAGCCGAGCGGTCCGCCGTCCACGCCGTTCGGCGGCGTGTTCACCCAGCGGTAGTACCACGCATACGAGAGACCGAGATGGGCGACGCCGAACAGAACGGCGACCGCGATCCGCACGCCGGGGCGCGCCCCGATCACCGGCAGCACGACCAGCGACGTGACGGCGATATGCCCGAGCGTCTGGAAGAAATCCTGCTTCCACCAGCGCAGGAACGTCTCGTCGAACGATTTCACGTCGTCCCATGCTTTCCAATTTGATCCCACGTTGTGGACCGCGAACGCGACGAGCAGCAGGGCGAGGTTCCGTCGCAGGGCGTGAACGTACGCCGACTTCGCCCCGTGGCTTGCGGCCCGGCGGAGGAACGTCAGGCGGAACGAGAAGCCGACGGCGAACAGGAACTGCGGCATGATCGTGTCGGCGTAACTGCAGAAGGTGTGGTGGTGCGCGAGGAGGGGCAGTGTGGCCTTCACGACGGCGAAGGAGCCGACGAAGTTGACGAGGAACATGCCGAGGACCGTATAGCCGCGGAACTGGTCGAGGGATGCAAGGCGGGCGGGATCGGACATGGTTGACTCGATTCGGATTCGTATCGTTCAACCGTATCGAAAACCGGTCTTCCGTCGCGAGTCTGGAACGATGAACACGCCTTCCCGCCGCGCCTTCCTCGCGTCGTCCTTCGCCGCGTTCCTCGCCGGGCGTTCGACGGCGGGCGATCCGTACGCGCCCTTCGACAGGCTCATGGCGACCTTCCTCGTGGAGAACAAGGTCCCCGGTGCCGCGCTCGCCGTCGCCCGGAATGGAGCAATCGTCTACTCGCGCGCCTTTGGCTACGCCGACCGCGACGCCTGCGAAGTCGCGACGCCCGCCTCGCTCTTCCGCATCGCGAGCCTCTCGAAGCCGGTCACGGCCGTCGCGATCCTGCAACTCGTCGAGAAGGGGAAACTCGCGCTCGACGACAAAGTGCTGGACCGGATGCCGCTGAAGCCGCTCCTTGCTCTCGGAGCCAAGGTCGATGAACGCTGGAAGCGCATCACCATCCGCCAGTGCCTCCAGCACACCGGCGGCTGGGACCGCAACAAATCGTACGACCCGATCGTGAAGGCGTGGGAGATCGCGAAGGCGTTCGACATGCAACCGCCCGTGACGCCCGAGCACATCGTGCGCTACATGATGGGCCAGCCGCTCGATTTCGACCCCGGCGCGCGCTACGCCTACTCGAACCTCGGATACCTGATCCTCGGTCGGATTATCGAATCGATCACGGGCCAGTCGTACGAGAGCTATGTAAAGGAACGCGTCTTCGCCCCGATCGGCATTTCAACGGCGAAGCTCGGCCGGGCGCTGTTGGAGCATCGGGCGAAGAACGAAGTGCGGTACACCGACTCGCGGAACGGAACGGGAAAGTGCCTGTATCCGCCCAAACTCGGCGAGACGGTGCCGACGGTCTACGGCGCCATGAATCTCGAAGCCTACGAGGCGCACGGCGGCTGGATCGCGACGGCGGAGGAGATGGCGAAATTCGCCGATGCCTTCCACGACCCGAAGCGGTGCCCGCTCCTCAACGCGGCGTCGATCGCGACGATGGCGGCGCGGCCGGCCGGCAACACGGAGGAAGCCTACTACGCGCTCGGCTGGCTCGTCCGCGCCGCCGGCACCGGCCTTAACCACTGGCACACCGGCTACATCCCCGGATCCGAGGCGATCCTCGTTCGCCGCTTCGACGGACTGAGTTGGTGCGCGCTGTTCAACACCAACGACACGCCCGACCGCAAATCCCTGTCGGGCCGGATCGATCCGCTGATCCACAACGCCGCGGACGCCGTGAATTGGGGATGATCATCTTCGTCCGAAGAGTCGGCTCCAGAAGGAACGCTTACGGGCGGCCGGCGCGATATCGGTGAGGCGTTGCGGCGGGGCCGCGGGCTTCTCGGCCGGCAGGCTGGCGGCGAACGTGACCCAGTCCGCTATCGGCAGCCACGGCTGGAGCGCCACGAGCAATTCGGAGGCGGATTGAAAGCGGCGCGCCGGTTCGCGGGCGCCCAGTTTTACGACCAGTTCGCCGAGTTGCCGGGGCACCTTGGGATTGATGTCGCAGGGGTTCGGGATGTCCTTCACCTGCCGCTCCGCCATTTTTTCGGTGGCGAGTCCGGGGAAGGGGGAGCGTCCCGTCAGGAGGGCATAGAGGGTCGAACCGAGGCTGTAGAGGTCGCTGCGGCCGTCCGGTTCGTTCCCCCAGGCCTGTTCCGGGGCCACGTGGTCGATCTCTTCGGCGTATTCGGTCGTCTTGATGCGTTTGGTGACGTGCTTCCAGGGGTTTTCGAGCATGTGCGTGAGGCCGAGGTCGAGCAGCTTGACGTGGCCGTCGGGCGCGACGGCGATGTTGGCGGGTTTGATGTCGCGGTGGTAGAGCTGGCGTTCGTGCGCGTGGCGCAGGGCGAGGGCGACCTGCGCGACGATCTGCGCGGCACGGTCGGGCGCGAGCGGACCGTTCTCCGCGAGGGCCTTGTCGAGCGTGGGGGCGGCGACGTATTCGCTGACGACGAAGTGCGTGCCGCTGGAATAGCCGAGATCCAGCACGCGGGCGACGTTGCGATGGTCGACTTGCGCGGCGGTGCGGACTTCCTTGATGAAGGCGGAGAGGATGGTGTTGTCGGAGGTGCGGTCGGTGGGGAGCACCTTGAGCGCGACCTGTTTGCCGGAATCGCGATCGAGGGCGAGGAACACCATGCCGACGCGGTCTTGGCGGATGCCGTTCTGGATCTTGTAGCGGTCGAGGATGAACCCCTGCGTCTTGCCCTTCAACAGGTGCATCGCCTGGAATTTCGTGAGGAACTTCTTGCGGACCAGCAGGGCGGCGAGCTTGATCGGATCGTGAAAGGTCGTGTCGTCCACTTCGTTCTGCGTGATGAACGCGACCAGATCGTCCGGAGGTAGGAGTCCGCTCTTGCGGACGGCGTCGAAGAAGGGTGAACGAGGAAGCCGGAGGCGCGTGGCCGTTCCCATGGAGAGTATCCCGAGCGAACACAAGCGGACGACACGACGTGCGCCGGGGCGAGGCGGCAGGGAAAGGTAGTTCACTTTTTCGATGAGAGGAGGTGATAATTTCCGGTTCCCCCGGGGTTCGTTCGCGCCAAAACGGGAATTTCGACGCTGGCATCGAACCGAGGTTGGGGGATCGCGATTGACGGCGGTTGTCGCCGCGCGGTAGCCTTTGCCCATCATGCGGCCGGAGACGTACCTTGCCATCGTTCGCGGCCAACGCCAGGGGCTGGGGGCGCGCGCGGTGCGGGCCGGATTCCGTGTCGCGAGCTGGCCTTACGGTCTGGCGATGCGCGCCCGCAACGCCTTGTACGACCGGGGTTGGAAGCGGGTGGTGCGTGCCCCGGTGCCGGTCGTGAGTGTGGGGAATCTGACGCTGGGCGGCACGGGGAAGACGCCCTGCGTGGAATACGTGGCCGCCCGCCTGCGGGACCGCGGCCTTCGACCGGCGATCCTCAGCCGCGGATACGGTGCCGAGCACCACCGCAACGACGAGGCGATGGTCTTGGAGGAAAACCTGCCCGACGTGCCCCATTTGCAAGGCCGCGACCGGGCCGCCTTGGCCATGACAGCCGTGGAGGAACTGGACGCCGACGCGATCGTGCTCGACGACGGCTTCCAGCACCGGCGCCTGGCGCGCGACCTGGACCTCGTGCTGCTGGACGCGACCGCGCCACTCGCCCGCGAAGCGATCTTCCCGCGCGGGACGTTGCGCGAACCCGTCGCGGGCTTGCACCGGGCGCATGCGATCATCCTGACGCGCTGCGACCAGGCCGCGGATGTCGAGAGCCAGACGGAATGGCTGGCGAAGCGGTTTCCGGACAAGCCCGTGGTGCGAGCGGTTCATGCACCTATCGAATTGATGGGCGGCGGCGGGGTTATGGAATCGCTGAGCGGCCTGAACGGCGCGCCGGTGGCAGCCTTCTGCGGCATCGGCAACCCGGACGCGTTTCGCGACACGCTGGTGCGGCTCGGCGCGAATCTGGTGGACTTCCGCGTCTTCCCGGATCACCACGCCTACACGCGCGAGGACGTGGCGGAACTGGCGCGGTGGGCCGATACGCTGCCGACGGACGCGACCGTCGTGGCCACCCAGAAGGACTGGGTGAAGCTTCGAATGGACGATCTCGGCGGCCGGAGATTTCGGGCTCTGCGGATCGGCTTTCGCGTGATCGCGGGCGAAGACGTGTTGGATCGTTTGTTGGATGGCGTGTTCACCGCGGAGATTGCGGAGAACGCGGAGGAAGATCGGGAAGAATTGGAGACATGATCGATTCCATTCTCTTCTCTCCGCGTACTCCGCGTACTCGGCGGTGAATGAAGGACCTGCATGCGACGGATCGCGCTGTTTCTGCCGAACTGGATCGGCGACGTGGTGATGGCCACGCCGGCGATCCGTGCCGTGCGCGCACGCTATCCACGGGCGCGACTCGTGGCCGTGAGCAAGCCCTACGTCGCCGAGACGCTGGCCGGCGCGCCGTGGTTCGACGATCTGGTCCTGTGGGACAAATCGGGCCCGCCGCACCGCCGGTTTCGCGCCGTGCTCGGCCGGTTGATGGACGAACGGCTGGATGCGGCCGCGCTGTTCCCGAATTCGTTCCGTACCGCGCTGCTGGCGCGACTCGCCGGAGCGCGGCAGGTCGTCGGCTTCGCCCGCTACTTCCGCGATCCGTTGCTCACGAAACGGCTTTACCCCGCGCGCGGCCGCGACTCGCGGCCCAAACCGTCGCCGGTGATCGACGATTACAACAAGATCGTTCGCCTGCTCGACGTGCCCGACCCCGGCCGCCGCATGGAACTGTTCACGACCGCGGCCGACGAAACGGCGGCGGAGCGATTCTGGCTCCGCCAAGGATTGAACCGCGTCGGCACCGTCGTCGGGCTGAACCCAGGCGGTGCGTTCGGCGCCTCGAAACACTGGCCGACCGATCATTTCGCGGAACTCGCCCGGCAGTTCGCATCCCGGCGCTCGACCGCGGTCGTCGTGCTCTGCGGTCCGGCGGAAAAGGCCGAAGCGATCCGGATCGCCGAACGCGCCGGCGGCGCGGCCGTCATCCCGCTCGCGGGCGAAGAGCTTTCGATCGGACTGACAAAAGCGATCGTGCGTCGGTTGAGCCTGCTGGTGACGACGGACAGCGGCCCGCGCCACTTCGCCGCCGCGTTCGACGTGCCCGTCGTGTCGTTGTTCGGGCCGACGCATATCGAATGGACCGAGACGCATTTCCCGAAGGCCGTGCACCTGCAGCACAAGCTGCCGTGCGGCCCGTGCCAGCGACGGACCTGCCCCGAAGGGCACCATCGCTGCATGACGGAACTTGGTGTCGCGGAAGTCGCGAATGCCGCCATGGGGTTGTTGGAGCGGTTCCCGTCCGGATTGGAGGTCCGCCATGTTGGTTAATTTGATGCCGCCGGCCGAGGGGATCGTGTTGCGCGATCCCGCGATCGTCGTCTCGCCGGATGCGAAGGACGAGTTGCCGGGCGGATTCGTCGTCGTGCATCCCCGCTACCGGTCCTGGCTGGCGAAGTGCGGACTGCGCACGGCGGACGACATTTTGAACCTGCCCGGCGAGATCGTTTCCGGCCATGCGAACCGTCATGTCCTGCAAGTGCGCATCCCGTCCGGCGGCGGCACGCGGTGCCTGTACCTGAAGCGCGAACATGCCGTGAGCTGGCGCATCCGCTTGCGGAACTGGCGCGACGGCTTCGGTCGCGTCTCGCGCGCCGAGCGCGAAGCGAAGGTGTTGGAGCGGTTGGAAGCCGCGGGCCTGCCGGGCCCGCACGGCGTCGCTTATGGCGAAGACGGTCGCGGCCGCGCGTTCCTGCTCGTCGACGAACTCACCGGCTGCCGCGAATTGCGGGAGGTCCTGGCGGATCCCGCGCTGGCGCCGGCGGAACGCCGGACACTCGCCAAGCGCCTCGGCGAATCGATCGCGGACCTGCACGCGGCCGGCTTCGATACGCCGGATCTGGCGGCGAAGCACGTATTCGTGCGGCCGGGCACCTTCGCGGTGACGGTGCTCGACTGGCCGTCGTCCCGACCGGGCCGCCCGATCGAACTGTCGGACCGGCTGGACGCCCTCGCGAGTCTGACGGCGTCGCTGGCGGAGTGGCTGGCCACGCCGCGCGAACGCCTCCGCGTCGTGCGGGCGTATCTCGCGCGGTCCCGCTCGCTGGCCACCCGCCTCGCGCCGTTCGCCCACACCGTCGCCGCTCGCTCGAAGAAGTTCCTTCGGCGCTCGTCGATCCGAACACAGCGTCAGCCGGTGCACCATCGGCCCGACCATCGACTCGTCTGGCTGGCCGGCGAAGCAGTCTGTGCCATTCCCGCCATTGCGAAACACTGGCCGCGGCCGGTTCTCGCTCCGCCGTTCTACGATCCCGCCGCCGTGGATGGCGAACGGTTGGAGATCGCGACCTTTCCCGATCGACCGGCCCAGTTGCTTCGGTTCCGGACCGTCGATCCGCTCGGCCGCGCCGTGGCGTGGCTCCGCGGCAAGTCGTGGCGGTCCCCGGCCGCGCGGCTGTCCCGATTGTTCTTCCACTTGCAGAATGCCGGTGTTCCCGTGCCGTCGCTCCTCGCATTCGGCCAGCGCCCGGAACGCGGCTTCGCTGCCGATTCCTTTCTCGCCTATGGCCTGACGGCGGGCGCGCCCACCCTCGCCGATTGGATCGCGCGCCACCCCGCCGATCGCGAACGCCTCCTCATCGAACTCGGCGGAATCTATCGAGCGGCGCACGAGGCCGGCTGCACGCTCGGCGCGGCCTCGCAATCCGCCTTCGTGCTCCTCGTGAACGGCCGGCCTCGACTCGTCGTCGACCCCACGCGCGGCGCGACATTGCACCGCGACTGCCCGGATTCCCGGCGAATCGGCGACCTTTGTACGTTCGCGCCCGAGGATCGCGCCCTTGCGCTCGAAGGCTACGCCGACGCCCGCATCGCCGCGCTCGCCCAACGACGGGCGGCCCACGCATGACATCCACGCTGGCTCCCATCCGGTTCGACGTCCCCCGCACCGCTCTCGGCCGCTGGCTGCACGGGGGCCGTCGCCTAGTCGCGGCTCCGGATTTCGCGTCCTTCGCCGGCGATGATTGGTCCCTGCGAATCATGGACGACGTGGCAGCCACGACGCTGCACGCCAAGCAGGGCCGTACCATCAGCCACTGGTCGCTCGAGAAGGCCGATGGTCGGATCTTGAACCTGTTCCTGAAACGGCACTACGTGCTACCCCGCTGGCAGGGCTTGCTCGCGGCCCTGCTGCCGCGCCGGACCTTCTCACCGGGCCTCGCCGAGTGGGAGCACCTGTGCTGGGCGCGCGACCACGGGCTTCCCGTGGCGCGACCGGTTGCGGCGGGAGAATTCCTCGGGCCGTGGGGCAAGTTGCAAAGTTTCCTCGCAGTTGAGGAACTGACCGGCATGCTGCCGCTCCACGAGGCGATCCCCCACGCGCTCGCGGTGCTGTCGCCGGAGGCGTTCGCCCGCTGGAAGCGCGGCCTCGTCGCCGAACTCGCGAGGCTCGCCCGCGAACTTCATCGACGATCCACCTTCCACAAAGACCTCTATCTCTGCCACTTCTATCTGCCACGCGCCGACTGCGAAGCCGTGCCCCCGTCGTTCGAGGGCCGCACGGTCATGATCGACTTCCACCGCCTCGCCCGGCACCGTCTCGCCCGGCTCTGGTTCCAGGTGAAGGATCTCGCCCAGTTGCTCTTCTCGACCGACGGCGTGCCCGGCCTCACGGCCCGCGACCGCCTGCGGTTCTGGAAACTCTACCGGGCCGGCGACTGGGAGCCGGCCGCGCCCCCGCGGAGTTGGGTCCGCGCCGCCGTGGCTCGAAAATGGAAACTCTACCACCGCCACAACCAGAAGCTTCAACGGGAACGGACGCCATGAACGTCGCGCTCTGCCACCCCAGCGTCGTGCCCGCCCGCGGCGGCTGCGAAACCTACATCGGCGACCTCGCCCGAAGGCTCGCGCGCGACGGGCACGCCGTCTCGCTGTTCGCAAGTACCTGGGACGCCGAGGCTCTGCCGGCGTCCACGAACTTCTATCGCCTTGAACCGCCCCGCGGGCCGCGATTCCTCCGCCCTTGGCGCTTCGCCACCGCTTGCGCCGCCGCCCTGCGCGTCGTGAAGCCCGATGCCAGCATCGGCTTCGACAAGACCTGGGGGCAGGACGTGCTCTACCCGCAGGGCGGCCTGCACGCCGCCACCGCCGCGCACAACCTCCTCAAGTTCCCCGGCCGGTTCGCCCGAACATTCGCCTGGCTTGGCAAGCAGTTCGACCCGGCGCATTGGTCGTACTCGATGCTCGAACGCAAGCAGTATTTCGGCGAACTCCGGCCGACCATCCTCGTGAACAGCGAGATGGTGCGCGGCCACTTCGACCGATACTACGGCGTCGTGCCCGGCAACGTCCGCGTCCTCCGCAGTGCGATCGATCCCCTGCGTTTTCTGGCCGAAGATCGGCTCAAACGCCGCGCCGAGGAACGCGATCGCTGGGGCGTCGCCCCCGAGACCGCCGTCGCGCTCTTCATCGCCACGAACTATCGCCTGAAGGGACTCGCGCCGCTCCTGAAGGCACTGCCGCACGTCCCGCGCACGCGGGACTTCCGCCTCATCGTCATCGGCAGCGACGGCGTCGAGCCGTATCGCCGCCTCGCCACGCAGCTCGGTGAAGACGATCGCGCCCTTTTTCTAGGCTTCCGCAAGGACCCGAAGAACGCCTATTTCGCGGCCGATTTTCTGGCGCACCCGACGTTCTACGATCCGTGCTCGCTCGTCGCGCTCGAGGCGCTGGCGTGCGGACTGCCCGTCGTCACGACGCGCTACAACGGCGCGGCCGAGTTGTTGGATCCGTCTTTCGGCGCGGTTGTCCAGGATCCGCACGACGCCCGCGAACTCGGCGGCGCGCTCGCGACGTTCGTCGATCCGGCCGTTCGCGCCGCCGCCGCACCCCGGGCGCGCGACGCCGCCCGCGATTGGACCTTCGAACACCACTATCGCGGCCTGATGGCGATCCTGAACGAAACCCGAGCCTTGAAACGGGCGGCGTAGCAAGAATACTCACCGCTCCAGCATGGGGAAAAAAGGGGACGCACATGGGGAAAAAAGGGGACGCAGCTCATTTTCGAAATGAGCTGCGTCCCCTTTTTTCGGGCGGCGTAGCAAGAATACTCACCGCTCCAGCAATTTGACTTGATCCTCCGGTACGCGCACCGGCACGCCGTCGTCGAGCGCCTCCGCGCCGCGCTGCACCAGCCACTGCCCCGGCACGAGACCCGACTTCACCTCCACCCATCCCGGCGACCGCGCCCCGGGCTCGACGCGTCTCGACTTCGCCACCCACTCGACCGCGCCGTCCTTGCCCGCGCGCTTCTCCACGACGAACACCAGGAAGCCGCGCTCCGTTGCCCGCACCGATTCCTCCGGTACCACGACCGCGTCGGGCGTGCTCTCGTACGGGAACCGGATGCGCGCCGTGAAGCCGGGCTTGAGCGACGCGAAATTCGGATCCGTGCCGTCGATGCGCGCCTTGCACTCGAACATGTGCGTCGTCGGGTCCGCCACCGTGCTCATGTAGAACATCTGGCCGCGGAACAATCGCTTCGGCAGCGAGGGCACGCTGAACTCGGGGTCGTATCCGCTCGGCACCTGATTCGACTCGACCAGCAACCGCGCCGCGACGCCGCCCCAACCGCCATCCGCACCGCCGAACGCCACCGCCACGCTGCGCGCCGCCACCACGCGATCCCGCTGCTCCATCCGCTCCCGGATCAGCGGCGCCACGGACTCGGGCACGAAGCCCACCACGCGGATCTCGCTCAGGTCCGCGATCGTTCCCACGATCGTGTCCTCCTTCACGTAGCTGCCCGGCGTGATCTTCTTCTGGTTCATCTGCCCCCGGTACGGCGCCGGCACCTGCGAGCGCGTCAGGTTGTGCTTGGCGAGCTTGAGATTCGACTTCGCCACGAAGTACTGCGCCTCCGCCTGCTTCATCGCCTCGTCGGTCTGCCGGCGTTCCGCCTCGGAGAACGCCACGCCCGTGCGCGCCCGATCGGCCACGTCTTTGGCACGCTCGTAGTTCGCCTTCGCCGCGGCTTCGGCCGACGCCGCCGACTCGTGCGCCGTCTTGTATTTCTCCTGGTCGATGCGAACCAGCGGCCGCGGGTCGCCCGGCCCCACGACCGCGCCTTCCTCGAACAAGACCTCGTCGACGATTCCGGCAACGCCGGCGGCGATCTCCGTCATCTGTTTCGGCTCGAGTGCGCCGACCTGTTCGACGGTGGACACGATGACGCGCTGCTGGGCGCGGGCGAGTTCGACGGGCCGGCGGAGGTTCACCTTCGATGGCGCCGTGGAGTTGCCGACGGTCGCGTTCGGCAGACCTTTCTTGCCGCAGCCGAGCGCCAGGGCGAACGCGAAGATCAGGAAGAGAGAACGGACCATGCGCGAGGCTCCGACGGAGGGCTGTAAGACGTCTGAAGGTAATATAAGTGATTTAGGTAATCCCTCGCCATTCTGGACTCGCGGGGCTTGGCAGCGAGGCGTGGACCCGCAGGCGGCAACCGCGCCGGCGCTGCGTGTCTCAGCCGCGACCGCCGTCCTCTGCCAAGCCCCGTGAGTTCAGAAGAGTGAGGGGTTACCGGCGGAATAATTCGGTTCACGAAGGCCGGGATGCAAATAACCCTATATAAATATAAAGCAATACGATTGGGGCTAGAGTTAGTAGAAAAAGCATATTATTTGGAATGTCAATGAAATCAAATAGAGAGAGTGTGATAACAATTGATATTCCAATTATTGTCCAGAACAATACGCGGCGAGCGTACCACAGCAGCACACTGTCCGAGAGGTTTAAATTGCCAACAACGGCCTTGGCGTCTTGCTGTTCGAGGCCTTTTGCTATGAGTTCAACAATGACCTGTTCAGGCTTTTTCCCCATCCTCAAGTGGAATTCCGCACGGTTTATTATGAGTTTCCGAATAATTATTGGGATCATTTCACGATATATTCCTTGTTCCCATAGTATGTCTTCGATTTCTAAAAAATTATGACCTGAACTGTATGCGCAAATCGCAATGCTCAAGTGCTCATCGCTTGGGGCAATCGCTTCCCACGGAGAAGCCGTTTCCTGGCCAATATGTTGAAGCTCTAACGCGATGCGACGCGCAGATCCAGGCCGCTGTTCTGCTCGTTTTCTTAATAATCGGTCTATGAGGTTTGAGAACGACACGGGCAGTTCTGGATTCAGTTCGCGTGCGGGCTTCGCCGGATAGTTGTTGATCGAGATGAGAAGATCCCGCATGGAATTTCCGCCAAACGGCATCACGCCGGTCGAAATACGATATAGCAGGACACCGAGGCTGTAGAGGTCGGTGCGGTAATCTACAGGCTCGCCGCGTGCTTGTTCGGGCGACATGTACAACGGGGTTCCCAAGATCGTCCCCGTCGCCGTGTGATCCAGCGAGGCTACATCGAGCGCGATCTCGCCCGACGTTTGCATTTCGCGCGACGCCTGTTTCGCCAGTCCGAAATCCAGGATTTTAACCCGGTAATTCGGTGATTCCATCCAGATGTTCGCGAGCTTGATATCACGGTGCACCAGTCCGGCGTCGTGCGCGGCGGCGAGTCCCATCGCGATCTCCTTGCCGATCTGTAGGACCTGCGGCAGACTCAGCTTCGGATTGGCCTTGAGGAACTGATCGAGCGATAAACCCTGTAACAATTGCATCGCAATGCAGGGAGTATCGTTGTAAATGTTCGCCTCGTAAATCGTCACGATATGATCGTTCGCCAGTTTGGCCGCCGCGCGGGCTTCCCGGAGAAAACGTCCTCTCGATTCGGCGATGGCGGCGTACTTCGGCAACATGACCTTGAGGGCGACGGAACGGCCCAACCGCTCGTCGTAAGCTTCGAATACCGCTCCCATGCCACCGCGCCCCAATTCGCGAACAATCCGATATGGGCCGAGTTTACCAACCTCGCCGGGCTTCGCGGGCAAATCGAAATCAAATTCGCTCCCAGACTGCAAACGATCAAATTCGACGGTATTGTAAACCACGCTCTCGGCGGGTTTGGCATTCGGTATCGCCGGATGGTTTTGTCGATGGGGTTTCGGCGAATCGGACATCGATTCCCCAAAAAACGTACTGTGGCGACTTCTCGCGGGTCCAGTAAATACAGGACGCGATTGGATTGACGTGATGCTACACGGACGATTTGCTCGAATCAACAATATTCGTTATGCAACTTTTCACCTCGTGGTGATTGTGGGGCCGATAGCGTATGACTCGCAGTTGAGCGGGCTTGTCGGTCGACGATGTACGTCGGGCGGCCCTTCACTTCGAGGAAGATGCGGCGGATGTATTCGCCGACCACGCCGAGGCTCACGAGCTGGATCGCGCCCATGAAGAGCATGACGACGATGAGGCTGGCCCAGCCGCGCGGCGTCGACTGGTTCGAGATGGCATCGCAAACCGCCCAGCCGGCGAGGAGCGCGGCGGCGGCGGCGGACAGGAGGCCCAGATAGGTGACGAGCCGGAGCGGGTAGCCGCTGTGGTTCAAGAGGCCGTCGACGGCAAGGCCGACGAGCTTGCGGAACGTGTACTTCGGCGCGCCGGCGGCGCGGGCGTCGCGGTCGTATTCGAGGCCGACCTGCCGGAAGCCGACAAAGGTGCGCAATCCGCGCACGAACCGCACGCGCTCCGGCAGCGCCCGCAACTGGTCGACGACCTTGCGATCCATCAAGCAGAAGTCGCCGGAATCGAGCGGGATCTCCACATCGGCGATCGAACGCAGGATGCGATAGAACGCGAAGTAGCCGAGTCGCTTGACCGGCCCTTCCTTGCGGTTGCGGCGGATCGCGTAGACGACGTCGTGCCCGGCGCGCCAGGCGTCCACAAACTTCACCAGCACCTCCGGCGGGTCCTGCAGGTCGCCATCCATCACGACGACGGCGTGCCCGCGCGCATGGTCGATGCCCGCGGTCACGGCCGGCTGGTGTCCGAAGTTCCGGCTCAAGTGCAGCGCCGTCACGCGCGGATCGGTGACGGCCAGCAGGTCCAGCATCGCCGGCGTCGAATCCCGGCTGCCGTCGTTCACGAACACCAATTCGAACGGCTCGCCGATTGCTTCGAGGGACGCGACGAGGCGGCGGTACAGTTCCGGCAGGTTCTCGTGTTCGTTGAAGAGCGGCACGACGACGGACAGGACCGGCTCGCCAAGGACGGGCGATCGCGGGGGCGTCGGGGCCAGTACGGCGGGCGTCATCGCGAATCCTTTCGCGGCGGTTCGATCAGTCAAATCCCGGTCACGCGGCGGTAGAGCGCGTGGTACGCGTCCACGGTGCGTTCGAGGCGGTAGACCGCGTCCACGCGCGCGCGGGCGGCCGCGCCGAGCGTTCTCGCATAATTCGGCTCGCGAAGCAAGCGCGACAGCGCCGCCCCGCACGCCGCCGCGTCGCCCCGGGGCACGAGCAGGCCCTCGCGTTCGTGCCGCACGATCTCCGGGTTTCCGCCGACATCCGTCACGACGACGGGCAAAGCCGTGGCCATCGCCTCGAGCAGCGTCAGCGACGCGGCCTCGCTCACGCTCGTCAGGGCGAAGGCGTCGGCGGCCTTCAGCAGTTCGGGCACGTCCGAACGGATGCCAAGGAACTTCACGCGGTCTGCGATGCCGAGGTTCCGCGCGAGCGCTTCGAGTTCGCCGCGCAGTGGTCCGTCGCCGGCCATCAACAGGTCGACATCGGGCACGGCGGCGGCGGTCGTCGCGAAACCGCGCAACAGCATCGGCTGATCCTTCACCGGGTGGTGCCGCGCCACGTGGACGAGATACCGTCGATGCGGGTCGAAGCCGAGCTTGCGCTTCTGCTCTGCGAGGTCGGCCGGCGGACCGTAGCGGTCGAAGTCGATGCCGTTTTCGATCACTTCGATCCGGTTGCCGGCGAAGCCGTCGACGTCCCGCAGGGCGATGGCGGCGAAGCGGCAGCAGGCGTTCACGGCGTCGGCGGCATGGTCCAGCACCAGTCGGTTGATCGCGCGGCGTTTCGGCGACACAAGGTCCGGGTAGTGGCGGCCGTGTTCCGTGAGGATCAGCCTGGGCCGGGGGTTCGCGAGCGGCTTGGCGAGGGCGGCGTAGAAGAACGGCGTGTACTGGTGGGCGTGCAGGACATCGATGCCGCGTCGGCCGGCTTCGCGGGCGAGCCGCCAGGATACCTTCAGATCGCGGCCGGGGCGGCGGTTCAGGCAGACGAGGTCCCCGCCGGCGGCGCGGAACTCCTCGCCGAGCCGGCCGACGGCGTCGAGACAGAAGACGGTGGGGACGATGCGGTCGCCGAGCCGGCGGATCGTCTCCTTCACCAGCACTTCGGCGCCGGCGACCTGCATGACGTGCAGGACGAAGCCGACGCGGATCGGCCGGCGCTGCGGGGCGGGAGGGGGCGTCACGGTGTCAGCGGCCCCCGGCGAACTGGGGCTGGGCCACGGTTACGCGCACCGGTGCGGTCGCGGGCGACCAGTTCGCGCCCGCCATCGGCGCCGCCTTCAGCGTGTCGGTCGCGTTCAGCAGCGCCCAGACCTGCGCGCCGAGGAAGAACAGCAGATACGACACCTCGAACACCTCCAGCGAGAGGGCGATCGCCCCGATGCAAAAGGAGATGAGCGAGCAGGCGATGCCGCCAAGCATGGCGCGGGCGCGGCGGGACTCGAAGTCGGTGCGGTTCCAGAGCCGCGCCGACGCACGGAAGATGCACCAGAACGTGGCCAAAATCATGCCGACGTAGACGATCACCGCGCACAGCCCGCTGTCGGCGGCGATCTGGAAATATTGCGAGTGGATCGTGCGGCCTTCCATGTCGGCCCCGCGGTGGAACATCTCGGCGTTCGAGTTGCGCACCCCGACGCCGAAGATCGGATACTCGAGCGCGATGTCGATGGCGATGCCCCAACTCACGAGTCGGCTTTGGTAGCTGTGGTCCATCTCGCGCTGTTCGACGCTGAAGAAGCGGTCCTGGATCTCCTTGCCGGCCATGATGGGCAGCATCGCGCCGATGGCGAGGTAGACGCAGATCAGGAACTTCCGCTTCTGCGAGAAGACCATGAGCACCGGCGCGGCCATCGCCATCGACACCATCGCCCCGCGGCTGTAGGTGCTGAGCACGGCGTGCATGATGACCGGAATGATCATGAGGAAGAGCCACTTGTACCAGCGCTCGGTGAACTCCCACGCGAAGTAGCACAGAGGCACGCCGAGGCAGAGCATCAAGGCCGCCCCGTTGTTGTCGAGACCCGCAAACCCCTTCTTGGCGAGGATCAGCTTGCCGGTGCTCAGATAAATGTGGTTCATCTCGATGGAGATGTACCCGATCGCGATGATGATGAGCATGTACAGGCCCCAGATCTGCGTCGGCGTGCGGACGACGCGCGAGGCCAGGTAGTACATGCCGAAGATCTTCAGGTATTCGCCGTACCAAAGTTCGCCGAGGTCGGGGTTCTTGGCGCACAGGTGGCTCATCGTCACCCAGAAGGCGAAGAGCATCATCATCCAGTGGGCGATGGTGAACTTGGGCCGGTAGCGCATCAGCGAGCTTTCGCGGCGGCCGAAGGAGAGGATGCCGGCGGACCAGAGCAGGTAGCCGGAGATGGCGGCGCTGGCGACGATGAACGACCACGGCAGCCGCACCGGCATGGACATCAACTGCCATTCCCACAGGTATTGCGGCCGCAGGATGGCGAAGAGGTAATACAGCGCCACGCCCGCGTACGGCGTCCACCACAAGGACGCGAACGAGCAGAACGCCGTCAGGAAGATCAGGAAGAGATACTGTTTCATGTCGGTTCGGTGATGATGGCCTGTCGATTCGCTCGAGAAATCATCGAAGTTCCGCATCCGTTCGATTGACGTTTTGTGTCCCTGAGGGACACCGGACTGTAGCCACGGGTGGAGCGAAGCGGAACCCGTGGTAACAACGGAATCCTTCGGTTCGAGCTGCCCCGGAGGGGCAGAGGTTCCTTCGCCCCTGCGGGGCGATTCGTTCGATGGACCCATCCACGGGTTGCGCTTCGCTCCACCCGTGGCGACAACCTGCGGCCCCTCCGGGGCCAAAACCATCGAGCCTTCGGCTCACGCGCCGACGCTTGCCGGTTCGCTTCGCTTCGTTGGCGCGCCCATTCCCGCCATCGCCGTCCGGGCCGCGGAGTCCCACGTGTGGTGCTCCGTCACCCACGCGCGGGCGGCGCGGCCCAACCGCTCACGCTCCGTCCGGTCCCGCCAGAGGCGCGCGAGCCGGTCCGCCCATTCCCCGGCGCTGCGCAGCACCGGGAACGGCGGCGTTCCCTTCAACCCGTTGAGGGCCTTCGGGCTGGCGAGAATCGGCATCCCGAGCGCAGCCGCCTCCAGCAGCTTATTCTTGATTCCGCCGCCACTCACGAACGGTAGCACGGCCACTTCGTGCGAGCGAACCGCGGCGCGAAGATCGGGCAGATCCGCGCCCAACTCGATCCCGTAAGACCCGGCGAGAGAACGGATGGCGGCCGTCGGCTGGAAGCCGTAGAGTTGGAACTTCGCCCCCGGCACGGCGGCGCGGACCTTCGGCCAGACGTTTCGACTGAACCACTCGACGGCCTGGATATTGGGCCCGAAATCGAGCCGGCCCCAGAAGACGCACGAGTTCGGCAATTGTTCCTCGCCGCCCGGCGCGAACTGCTCGGCATCGACGCCGTTCGGCAGGACGTCCACCTTTCGGATGCCGGCGAACCAGCGGAACGCACGGGCGTCGGCGTCCGACACCACCCAGACCCGGTCCAACAACTTGCGATAGGCCCGCTGGTACAGCCCCTTCACGATCGCCGGCTTGATCTCGCTCCACGTGGACTTTCGCAATGGCCGCACCTGCGAGAGGTGGTGCCAGACCCATTCGTCCGCGGCGTACCAGATTTTCTTCGTGACGGCCGGCAACGCGCCGAGGTACGGCAGCACGTTCAGCCCGGAAACGACGACCGCGTCGGCGCGGAACTCGGCCGCCGCCGCCGCGACCCAACGGATACGGGCGGGGTCGATGCCCCAGTAGTTGCGAAACTTCTCCTGCGATTTCGTGAGTGCAAGGGGGAACTCGGCTACGGCGGGGTGCGGCGGCACGCGCTCGTCGAAGCAATACTCGGCCTCGAAACCCCCGCCCGCAACGGCGTCGGGCGGCACCGGCGCCATCGACGCCAGCGCAACGGCTTCCCCACGCGCCGCGAGGGCACGCATCAGGTGGAACGTGTGGACATCGTGCCCGCTGCTCCGCGGCCACGCCATCCGCTCTTTGACGAACAACCACCGCAAAGGTTTGTCTCCGTTATCGAATCACCCGGCTCGGATCGTCCACTTGCAGCTTCGCCATCGGCGGCGGCGTCACTTCCAACGACGTCGTCACGCGGTCCGCGGCCTCCCCTATTCGCAGCCGCAACGTCACCATCGCGCCGAGGGCCCCGCCGACCGCCGCGTAGATCACGTCCGACGGACTCGCGACCCGCTCCGGCATGTACAACTGACCGGCCTCGAGCACGAGCGCCAAGACGCCCGCCAGCGCCGCGCCGACGGCGATGCGCTGACGGCGGTTCGCCCGCGCCGCCGGACCGAGCGCCGCCACGACCGCGCCGTACGGCAGCGCGAGGATCGTCTTCGATACGGCTTCATCCAGCGCCCCGAGGTAGTTGCGCTCCTGAGCCGCGGCGAAGGGGAGCCAGTTCAGGTCGGCGAATCGGGCGCGGCCGATCGAGCCATCGAACTCGAAGGGCAGCCACGCCGCGATGGCGAGCCAGAGCAGCCACGCCTGGCCGAGAATGAGCGCGGCCTCGATATCGAGCCCGCCGCCGGTGGCGTTCACTCCCATGCCGGTGGCGACGAGCCAGCCGAGCAGGACCGCGGCCCCGCCGATCAACACGTCCGTCACGCTCGGCGAACGGGACATGACGGGGAACTGGCCGGCTTCGAGGAGGGCGGCGAGGGCGAGGCCGAGGCCGAAGACGCGCATCCCGGTGCGGGCGACGGGCATCCAGGGGGGCAGGCCTTCGATGCGCACGGGTCGGGCGATCGGGGCGAACGCGAGTACGAGACCGACGCAGAGGTAGAGGCCGGCGAGTTCGAGCCAGACCTGTCCCTTGCGCCACGCCGGCACGTCGGGGCGGGTATCGAGTTCGGCAAAGGGGCTGAGCGTCGCCGTGCCGTCCTTGATCTTGCGGTACCAGTCGGCCGGGCTGGCGGAGAGATCCAGCGGCAGCCATTGTGCGAGGGCGACGGCGGCGACGAGGACGGCGAGCCAGCCGAGCGCTGGGCCGGCCTCGGATTGCGGGCCGAAACGGGCGCGGAGCTGGTCCACGATCCGCTGGCCGGCGAACAGGAAGGCGAGTAGCCCCACGGCCGCGCCGAGCGATTGGGCGAGAATGTCCGACCCGGAACAGGTGCGGTTCGGGAAATAGAGTTGGGAGAATTCCACGGCGGCGGCGAAGAGCGTGCAGGCCGGCCAGACGGCGACGCCGATGGCGAAGCGCCGCGCGATCGACGGGGCGCGGTCCAACAGGCGCCATGCGGCGAGGGCGAAGCCAAGCGGAAGGCCGAGGGCGAAGTTCGCGAGAAAATCGGATCGGGATTGGATGCCGGTGCGGTGTTCGAGCACCCACTGGAAGCTGTGGACGGCGTCGTCGAACGGTCGCCAACGATACTTGAATGGCACGAGGCTGCCGTAGACGATGAAGACCGCCACGCCGAGCGCGAGCCAGGCGAACGCGCGCGGGGGCAGGAACTTCGCCGACGGGCGGATCCAGGGGAACTCGCGCGCCAGCCGTTCCGTGTTCACGGTGTGGCTCCGGGTTTCGGCTTCGGTGCCAAATCCGGATCGTCTTTCACTTCGCGCTCCGGTACCACCCAGTGCGCGGCGGCGGTCGCGGTCGCGACCTTCAGAACCTCGTCCCGCTCCGGCGGCGGCGGGACCACGAACAGCCAGTCGATGATCTTGAGCGTGAACCAGAGGAACCCGAGCGCCAGCGGCATCATCAGCCAGCCGGCGAGGTCGTGGACGATCTTGTCCCCAAGCCATTTCCAGGTGTTGTCCTGGTTGTCAGCGGCGATGTAGACGAGCGCGGTGAGGGTGATGCGCAGGATGTTCGAAAGGATGGCGATCGGGATGGCGGCGGCGAAGACGAACAGTCGATCCCAAATGGGGCGGTTGCGCATGAGCAGGGCGAAGGCGGCGCCCATGGCGACGAAGGTGAGGACCATGCTGAGGCCGGAGCAAGCCCATTCCACGCCGAGCCGCACGTCGCCGACGGTGATGACCGTGCCGCCGGGGCCGGAGACATACGACGGATATCCCATCGTTTGCAGCAGGAAGTTGCTGGCATCGGTGGCGATCTGGCGGAGTTTGAAGGTGAAGAGGATTTCGATGCGGTCGGGGAGCTTGACCATGAAGAGCAGGAAGGCGAGTCCGGGCCAGGCCCAGCGCAGGCCGGGCCGGCCGAGGACGAGCAGCACCACGCCGGCGAGGGCGAGGATGAGGCCGATCCCCTGGCCGAACTCCTTGGCGATATTGAAGGTCCCGGCGGCGACGGAGATGGCCACGCCGAGCGCAATCGGGATCAACCCGCGAACGTCGGGCCATTCGATGAGGGGCGGCAGCTTGGAGCGTCGCGTGTATAAGAGGTACGCGGCGACGAACGGCACGAGGAAGCCGTGAGAGTAGTCGGCCTGTGTGGCCCAGACGCGCACCATGTCCGCGATCGCGCCATGGAACGCGAACGCGGTGCCGACAAGGAGTGCCGCGACGATGCGGCGCCAGGACGGCGAGCGAACGAGTTCGGTGAGCGGTTGCGGTTCCACGGGAGAGCGTCTCGACGCACAGGAGAACGACGATACTACGGATTACAGTAGCGGTTCGCTTCCGCGCGGTCCGTAAGGTCGGCGCGAATCGGGCGGGGCGGTTCGCTCGCGGAATGAAGATTGCGCCCGGCGCGAAACATCTCCGCGCGATCCTCGCAAGCATAGGATGGAACCGTACAACGTGCGCGGAGCGGATCGGAACTCGCCGGAATCTTCTCGCGGCGCGAAAGATCGTGTCGAAACGCTTTGCAGCACGCCCGCCGCGCTTCTATAGTTCGCCGTGCCGGTGTCCGCCGGTGCAGGGTTGCGAGGTCGCCTTGGATCCATCCGCGTTAGCCCGGTTCGCCACGAGTTGCGGTGCGTTCGCGCCCTTTTCCATCGCCATCGAGTATCACGACGGCGTGGTGGCGGCGAACGGCACGCTCGCGCAACCCTTCGCGCTGATCGGACGCGACCCGGCCTGCGATATCGCCCTCGACGCTCCGGAATTGAACCCGCAGACCGCCTTTCTCCAGGTCATCGGCGGGCAGGTCTTCGTTGGCGATCTCGGTTCGACCGGTGGACTGCGCTGGCACCACGGACGCCATCCCTACGGTTGGATGTTTCCCAACGAGCCGATTCAGATCGGTCCGTTCGCCTTGCGGTTGCTCCAACCGGTCTCGCCGCATCCGGCGCCGTTCGGTCCGACGTTTCACCCGTTGGTGCCCGGCCCGGACATGCCGCCGGGATTGCCGCCGGTCGAGGTCGCGTTCGTGACCGGGCAGGCCGATCGCGACCGCTGGGCGGTCAATCGCGTGCTGACGTTCATCGGTTCCGCGCCCGATTGCAAGATCCACCTCGCCGGCGACGACATCGCGCCCCGCCATTGCTATCTTCTGCATTCGCCCGATGGTATCTGGGTGGTCGATCTCACGGGCCGGCCCGGCCTCCTCGTCAACGGTCAGCCGACCCGATTCGCCCGCCTCGGCGAAGGGGATGAGTTCCAAATCGGCCGATTCGTGATGGCGATCACTTATCCCTACCCGAGTGAAGACGACGGATTGATTTCCTTCGACGACGTGCCCCGCCCGGCGCCGAAACCTTCCGATCAGGATAGCTCGACGCATTCCGCGTATCGCCCGCTGACACCGCCGGCCCGCCGGCCGCCGCGCACCGATTTCGACGTGGATGTGCCTCCGCCGGCCCTGCACGAACCGGCCCCGGCCGACTGGAGCGTCGAGGACGACACCGACCAGATCCACCGCCCCGGCCCGCGCCCGCTCTCCGCCGAGGAATTCGCCCTGCTCGTGCCGGTGGACGAACGCGGCGTCGCCGATTCGGGCGGCGTATCCGACTTCTTGAACGACCCGTCACCCCGTTAGCCGGTCGAGCGCCTCGCGGTATTTCGCCGCGGTCTTCGCCACCACGTCGTCGGGCAGCGCCGGCGGCGGACTGGCTTTGTCCCAGCCCGTCGTCTCCAGCCAGTCGCGCAGGAACTGCTTGTCGAACGATGGCGGCGAGCCGCCGGGCCGATACGATTCCCGCGGCCAGTAGCGCGAGCTGTCCGGGGTGAGCACTTCGTCGATCACGATGATCTCGCCATCCGGCAACCGGCCGAACTCGAACTTCGTATCCGCCAGAATGATCCCCTTGGTTTCGGCGTACTCCGCGGCCTTGCGGTAAATGTCCAGCGTGCGCCGCTTCAAGTCCTCCGCCGTCTCCCGGCCGACGATCGCCGCCATCCGCTCGAAGTCGATGTTCTCGTCGTGGCCTTCCTCCGCCTTCGTCGCCGGCGTGAAGATCGGTTCCGGCAGTTTGTCGGCTTCCTTCAAGCCCGCCGGCAGCGGAATGCCGCAGACCGTGCCGTGCTGCCGGTACTCCTTCCAACCCGAGCCGGCGAGGTAGCCGCGGGCCACGCACTCGATGGGGATGACCTGCGTTTTCCGCACGTGCATCGTCCGGCCCCGCAGTTCCTCGCGGTGGAACGCTTCCGGAAGATTCTCGATCGCGTCGCTCAGGAAATGATTCGGCACCTTCAGGAAGTCGAACCAGAACTTCGTCATCGCGGTGAGAAGCCGGCCCTTGCCCGGGATGCCGGTGGGCATGACCCAGTCGAAGGCGCTGATGCGGTCGCTCGCGACGATGGCGAGCGTGTCGCCGAGGTCGTAGACGTCGCGCACCTTGCCCTGGCGCTTCGGGTATCCGGGAATCGATGATTGCAGCATGGATGGTCCCAATCATTCACCGCGGAGGACGCGGAGGACGCGGAGAGAAAACCGGAAGAGAGTGTTGAAATCACTCTCATTCTCTTCTCTCTGCGATCTCCGCGTCCTCCGCGGTGAAAATTCTTCAAACCTGTTCCGATTGACAGATTATGGCGGGGCTGCCATAACGTCGGCGATTCCCGACGAACTCGGTTCGGAGCGCGCATGCCGACTTGGGGGCGGTGGATTCTCGGCGGACTCGTCGCGCTGGTCGCGTTCGGCGTCCCGGCGGCGTATTACCGCTCGAACTACACGAATTTCAAGCGGTTCCGCGTGGTGACGCCCGGCAAATTCTACCGCAGCGGCCAGTTCACCGCTTCGGGGCTGCGCGCCATCGTCCGCGAGGCGGGCATCCGCACGGTCATCAACTTGCAGGAAGAGAACGTCGATCCGTTCATGCCGGAGGAGTGGCTGGCGAAGCCGGCGGTGCGCGAGAGCGAACTGTGCCGGGAACTGGGCGTGAATTACATCGCGTTGTTCGGCGGGGAAGTCGTGCCGCCGCACGAAGCCGCGAAGGGGAAGCGGCCGGCGGTCATCGACGAGTACCTGCGCATTCTGGACGATCCGAAGAACTATCCGGTGCTGCTGCACTGCAAGGCCGGGTTGCACCGCACGGGCCTCATGACCGCGATCTACCGCATGGAGTACGAGGAAGTCTCGCCGGGCCGCGCGATGGACGAACTCCGCGCCAACGGCTTCGGCACCTTCGCCGCCACGACGGCGAACGTCTACGTCGCGCAGTACATCGACGGGTACAAGCGCGGCCTGCGGGCCGGGAGGACGCCCTGATGCGCGCCCTCGACCGCATGCTCGTGATCGCCTTCTTCCGCTCCTACGCCATCGTGTTCGCGAGCCTGATCGGCCTCTACGTCATCATCGACCTCTTCTCGAACCTCGACGACTTCGCCGGCCGCGGTTCGTTCTCCGGTATGCTGCGCCATCTCGCCCGCTATTACGGGCCGCAGGTCGTGATCATCTTCGACCGCCTCTGCGAATCCATCGCCCTCCTCGCCGCCGTCTTCACCATCTCGTGGGCGCAGCGGAACAACGAGATCCTTCCGCAACTGTCCGCGGGCGTCAGCACGCACCGCATCATCCGCCCCGTCCTGTTCGCCTCGCTCGTCGTGCTCGCCCTCGGCCCGATCGGCCAGGAACTGCTCATTCCCAAGCTCTCGGACGAACTGCAGGTCCCGCGCGACGACCCGAACCAGGAACGGCCGATCGAACTCCGCGGCGCCTACGATTCCACCGGCCTGCACATCGAGGGGATCAGCGGGTTCCGCAAGGACCTGCGCGTGCGCGGGTTCTTCGTGAACTTCGCCGAGTCCTCCGGCGCGGCGGTATCGGACATTCATGCCGAGGAGGCGATTTACCTGCCGGCGGCGGACGACCGGCCTGCCGGCTGGGTATTGTTCAACGCCAAGCCGGAGGCGATCCCCGAACCGTTGCCGCCGAACCTGACCGCGCTCGGCCCGCGCCGCTACTTCCTCACCACCCGGGAAGTCGATTTCGACGCCCTGACGCGCGGCTCGAAGTGGTACAGCTACGCCAGCACATCGAAATTGCGGGAGATCCTCGCCCGGCCCGACCCGCGGCGGATGGCGCCCGTCGCCGTGCTCTTCCACATGCGCCACACCCGACCGCTCGTCGGTTTCCTCATGGTCGTGATCGGCCTGTCGATCATTCTCCGCGACCACAACCGGCACGTGCTGGTCAGCGCCGGGATGTGCCTGGTCATGGGGGCCTTGCTGCACGCCGCCGTCTATGGTTGCAAGTACCTCGGCGACAACGACCTCGTCTCCGCCCCGTTCGCGGCGTGGCTTCCCGCCATCCTCTTCGGCGGCTACGCCCTCGCCAGCTACGACGCCATTCAGACCTGAATCTCCGGTTCACTTCGCCGACTTCGGATCGGCGGGT
The DNA here is from genome assembly GCA_022842245.1 of Gemmataceae bacterium. Taxonomy (GTDB): domain Bacteria; phylum Planctomycetota; class Planctomycetia; order Gemmatales; family Gemmataceae; genus Limnoglobus. The sequence goes on along the minus strand of JALHPZ010000012.1, from coordinate 2,312 downwards.
TCATCGTAATCCTTCAGCTTGCGATACCAGATGTTGCGATAGCGCACCGGGTTGCCGTGGTCTTGCAGGTTGAGTCCGAAGGGGCCGATCTTGCCGGGGAACTCGACGGCGTGGTGGATGAGTACGCCGTTGTGGAAGACGGTGAGCCGTGCCGGACGGACGACCTTGCCATTGGCGTCGAGTCTCGGCAGGTTCGCGACGATGTCGAAGACCTGCCATTCGCCGGGCTTGCGGGACGCGTTCACGAGCGGCGGGAACTTGCCGTAGAGGCCCCCAGCCTGGCCGTCCGGGTAGGTGTCGTTCTCGAAGGAATCGAGAACCTGGATTTCGCCGAAGCCGCCGAGGTAGATGCCGCTGTTGCCGCGGCCCTGGCCGTTGCCCTTCACCTCCGCCGGCGTGGCCCATTCGACATGGATCTGCGCATCGCCGATCGTGCGCTCGCGGGTCTCGATGCCGCCGGTGCGCGGCACGATCTCGAAATAGCCCTGCTCGATTTTCCACTTCGGGCTGTCGTCGTCCTTCTTCTTGCCGGAGGATCGCCACTTCGCGAAGTCGGTGCCGTCGAAGAGTACGACGGCGTCGGCCGGCGGGCGCCCGGGCGCGGCCGGCGTGCTCGCGGTGCCCGGCTCCACGACCGGCGGGCGCGGGCGTGCGTTGTCGTTCGGCTTGTACTTCGGCTTCTCTTGCGCGAGCGCAAACCAACCGAGTGCGAAGATCAGCAACACGGGCGCGACGCGGCGGTTCATCGAACGATCCTTCGGGGGAGAAAAGGCTCCTCGCATTCTGCGCGCAATTCCCCCGAACGAAAACCAAAATCCGGCGCGAGAATCAGGGGAGGGTGTGCGTCACGAAAGTGGGTGGCAAAAGTGTTCGGTCCGAGTGTCTTCAGTCCGAAGGACTGGGAGTGCATAGCCTCGGGCAACGCCCGGGGTTACGGCGATCCCGATCGCGTCGTTCAGTGCGGCAGTTCTTCAGTCCGAAGGACTGGGAGTGCATAGGCCCGGGCAACGCCCGGGGTTACGGCGATCCCGATCGCGTCGTTCAGTGCGGCAGTTCTTCAGTCCGAAGGACTGGGAGTGCATAGCCCAGGGCGAGGAGGCTTTGCGACGACGCCCTGGGTAACCGGGGAAAAAACCCACAGCCTGAAGGGCTGAGACAAGACGCTTCTTGTCCAAGAATCTGTCGCTGTCGCAGTCCCCTCTTTCCGTCGTCTCTGTATTCCGTCCCGGTCGTTGGTACCGACGGCGGAGGCCGACGAACGAACATCCCGACGCAGCCGTGTGATTTTCGAATGGGGCCTGGGTGAACCGAAGGGTGCCGGGAAACGCGATGGATCGACCGAGAAGGCCGTTCAAGGATTATCGTTTTCCCTCAAGTCGGTGGGCCATGAGAGCGGTTATGCCCCAGCGTCGGGCCCGTTGTAGGAACCTCCGGTGAACTCGCCGGAACACAAGTCCAACTCGAACGGGAGCCAACAGTCTTCAATGGGGCTCCACGCCTCGCCGAATAACCGCAGTCCCTCGCGCCGAACCGCCCGCATGCCGTCCCAAGAGATTCGGCGGCTGCGCCATTGCAAGCCGACGGGGCCGAGAAACTCGAACCAAAGTCCATTCCCGAATAGCACGCCACTCAATTCGGGGACTTCAAGCGCGATTTCAATCTGCACGCCAAAGTATTCCCTCTTGGCCCGGTCATTCGGATCGACAACGTAGCCTTGGCCGCCGGCGATGACAACGAACTCTCGACCGTTCGGGTGTGGCAACACATCTTCAAACGACGATACGCCCGGCTGGAAATTGCCAACCCAGGAAGCAGACGCATCCGGGTGGAACCGGACGACGTAGCCCTCACGATGGCGGCCTTGACCCGTGGCCGTGAACGCCTCGGGCGACTCGCCGTAGGGTGGCAATCCAGGGAGTACATCGAAGGTCGCCAAACGGTGCGCCCTCCGGGGCCGAAAGAATCCATGGCATGCCGGGTGCGTCGGCCACGTTAGCCTTCGTCGCCCGCTACTCCCGATCGGAGGCACGCGATGGACTCGACGCTCCCCATTCTCGCCGTCGATCTCGGCCAGTTCAACTCCGTTCTCTGCTGGTTCCACACGACCACCGGCGAACTCCGCTTCCGCACCATCCGCACCACGCCCGACGACTCACCCGCCAGCGATGAGCCAGCCGCCTTGAATGGCCCGAGCGGGGGGAACGCAAGAGCATCGGGACCGGCCTGCGAACCGAGCAGGCCTCGCCGCCGCTGACACCACTGTGTCCGTGGCCGCGTGAGTCCGAATCCGTGTTGGGTGCCGTCGCCGGTCG
>JALHPZ010000011.1 GCA_022842245.1 Gemmataceae bacterium | reverse complement strand
CCGCGCCGCGAGCCGCTTCCGCGCGGTGGCGAGACGGCTGCTCAGCGTGCCCTCCGGGATGCCGAGCTGCGCCGCCGCGTCGGCGCGCGACAGTTCCTGTACGTCGCACAGCAGCACGGCCTGGCGCTGCCAGTCGGGCAGCGCCGCCAGTTCCGCGTCGACGAGCGCGCCGACGTCGATCTCGCGGTGCGGTTCGTTCATGGGTCGCTCGGGCACGGCGGCCCGCGCCTCCTCGCGGCGCCGCGCCGAGCGGACCCGCGCCTTGTTCGCCACGCGCACCGCCACGCCATAAAGCCACGCGGACAACAAGTGCGGATCCCGGATGCCCCCCGCCTTGCGCGCCAGCACCAGGAACGCCGCCTGGAACGCGTCCTCCGCGTCGTGCGCGTTCCCCAGCGTCCGCCGGCAGATGCCCAACACCAGCGGCCCGTGCCGCCGCACCAGTTCCTCGAACGCCCCGGCGTCGCGCGACGAGGCATAGCGGCGCACCAGTTCCGCATCCGGCTCCGCGGAGCCGGAGAATCGCAGGAAGAACGGAGCCGTGCGTTTCGCGGTCATGCCGGGCGCGCCCTCGGGAGGTACTGCCTCCCACTCTATCGGCGCGTCGCGGAAAAGGGAAAAACGCGAGGGAAACGAAAACGCGGCGGGAGTACCCGCCGCGTTTCCCGATCGAGGTGACTGCTTACCGCCGCACGGTCACGGAGCCATCGCCGGTGAGTTCGCCGCCGTTGGTCAGGTCGCCGGTGAGCACGGCGCGTGTGTCGTTGACGCGGAGGCGGGTGTCGTCGATGTCGAAGCGGACGACGAGGTCGAGCCGGCCGTCGCCGTTCACGTCGCGGAGCTGGAACTGGGCCTGGCCCCGATTATTGCGAACGATCGAGTTCTCGCGGCCGGTGCGCCCGAATCGGAGGCTGTTCACGTCGATCTGTCCGACGTCGAGGTCGGCCGCGCCGAGAATCGCCACTTCCACGGTCGCGTCCCGCAGGCTGATGCGGTTCTGCGAATCGCCCGGCACGATGTCGAGGGCCGCCCGGCGGTTTTCGTTCACGTCGAGCAGGCGAATGACGACACGAGCCGAGTCGGACCGGCCGCTCGGATCGGTGACGCGCACCGTGAGCCGGAAGGTGCGGGTCGTCTCGAAGTCGAGGGCGGCGGCGTTGGCGACCGTGATGACGCCGGTGGCGGGATCGATGGCGAACGCGCCGCGGGCATTGCCGCCGGTGATCGCGTAGGTCAGGGCATCGCCGTCGACATCGGCACCGACGATGGTGCCGACGGAAGTTCCAGCGGGGGAATTCTCCGCGACGCTGAACTCGGCCCGCGCCAGGGTCGGGCGATCATTGACCGGTCGGACGGTGATCGTCACGGTCGCGAGGTTGCTGTCTGCCTCGCCGTCGTTGGTTTGGAACGTGAAAGTATCGGTTCCGAAAAAGTTCGGATTGGGCCGATAGGAGAAGGTGCCATCGGGGTTCACGACGACCCGGCCGTTGGCGGGCGGATTGACCGGAGCGAAGGTGATCGCGTCGCCGTCAACATCGGCTCCGAGCAGGACGCCGCCGAACCCGCCGTCCTCGCGCACGGAGAAGGCCGCGTCGAGCGCGGTCGGCGGCGTGTTGGTCGTCGGCGGTTGCACGCGGATGGTCACGGTGGCGAGCGCCGATCCGCCGCGGCCGTCGTCGGCGAAGTAGGTGAAGCTATCGTCGCCGAGGAATCCTTCGTTTGGCGTGTAGGTGAACGAACCGTCGGTCGCCAGTTCCAGGATCCCGTTCGCCGGGCCGACATCGACCCAGGCGCTGAGGGTATCGTTGTCGGGGTCGGAGTCGTTGGCGAGGACGCCGTGGACCGCGTCGATCGTCAACGCGGTGTCGGGCGTCGCGAAGTAGTCGTCCGCTTCCGCGACGGGAACGTTGTTCTCCCCGCCGGTACCGACGAGGAAGGTGATGGTCGCCGGTGCGGACTCCGCGCCGAACTCGTCGATCGCGACGAACGTGAAGCTGTCGGTGCCGGAAAAGCCCTGGTTCGGCGTGTAGAGCAACCGGCCTTCCAGGAAGTCGATCGTGCCGTTTTCGGGGAAGGTCAGCGGCGAGATCGACGGGGACGATCCATCCACATCGAAGCCCAGATCTTCCGGCGCGATGAGGATGTCGGATTCGGTGACTTCGAACGTCAGCGAGTTCCCGATCGGCGAATGGTTGAGGAAGAGAGTGACCCGCGCGCTGGCGGTTTCGCCGCCGGCGGAGACCTGATAGTCGAAGCTGACTTCGCCGAAGTCGTCCGGCGAGCCGCTGTAGTTGAAGGAACCGTCGGGATGGACGGTCACGGTGCCCGGGCCGGTCTGGGAGCCGTCGACCAGCGTCACGGTCCCGTCTTCGACGGGCAGGTTGTCGAGCGTGTCGTTGGCGAGCAGCCCGGACGCGGAGTCGACGGAGAGTTTTCCGTCGAAGGCGACGTAACCGTCGTCGGCATTGGCGACGAGCACGGCCGGGACGTCGCGGACCTCCAGACGTTCGAGCTTCAGGTTCCAGCAACCCGACGACGTCTTCGGGTTCGAGGAGTTCTTTTTGAGCGACATGGGCGTTCCATCCGATGAGGAATGTGCGGCGGGAAGATGCCGAAACCTAATTCGACGAACGCTCGCATGCAAATGGCAGCGTCGGTATTTCGTTCGGGTTTTTCGGGATTTTCGATTCCAAAGGATCGTCGCTTTCGTTCCTAGAATAATCGCGCTCCCGTTCGTGCCACTTTCGTAAGGACCTCTCACCATGTCCGCGAGCGCCACCGTAAAGAAACCGAAACACGCCGCGCCTCAGGTCGCGAACCAGAAAATGTTCATTGGGGGGAAATGGGTCGAGTCGGTATCCGGGAAGGCGTTCGAGACGGTGAACCCGGCGACGGGGGCGACGATCTGCCAGGTCGCGGAAGGAGACAAGGCCGACATCGACCTTGCCGTGAAGGCCGCGCGGAAGGCGATGGACGGACCGTGGGGCCGCATGAATGCGAGTGCGCGCGGGCGGCTTCTGAATAAACTGGCGGATCTGGTGGAACGGGAGAAGAACGAACTCGCTGCCCTCGAGACGCTCGACAACGGCAAGCCGATCGCCGATTCGATCGCCGCCGACCTGCCCCTCACCATCCAGTGCTACCGCTACTACGCGGGCTGGGCCGACAAGATCACCGGCAAGACCATCCCGGTCGATGGCAACTACTTCTGCTATACGCGCCACGAACCGGTCGGTGTGGTCGGGCAGATCATCCCGTGGAACTTCCCGCTGCTGATGCAGGCGTGGAAGTGGGGCCCCGCCCTCGCGTGCGGCAACGCGATCGTCCTCAAGCCCGCCGAGCAGACGCCGCTGACCGCGTTGCGCATCGCCGCGCTCGCGCAGGAAGCCGGCTTCCCCGACGGCGTGATCAACGTCGTCCCCGGCTTCGGCCCCACCGCCGGTGCCGCGCTCTCCTCCCACATGGACGTCGACAAGATCGCCTTCACCGGCGAGACCACCACCGGCAAGATCGTCATGACCGCCGCCGCGAACTCCAACCTCAAGCGAGTCAGCCTCGAACTCGGCGGCAAGTCGCCCAACGTCGTCTTCGCCGACGCCGATCTCGATGCCGCCATCGAAGGGGCGTACTTCGGCCTGTTCTTCAATCAGGGCCAGTGCTGCGTCGCCGGCTCGCGGCTCTACGTCGAGGAGAAAATCTACGACGAGTTCGTCGACAAGATGGCGAAGAAGACGAAGGCACGCAAGGTGGGCGATCCGTTCGACCCCGACACCGAGCAAGGCCCGCAGGTGAGCAAGGAACAGCAGGACCGCGTCCTCGGCTACATCGAACACGGCAAGAAGGACGGCGCCCGGCTTCTCGTCGGCGGCGGCCGGCCGACCGGAAACGGCTACTTCGTCGAGCCGACGGTCTTCGCCGACGTCCAGGATGAAATGACCATCGCGAAGGAGGAGATCTTCGGCCCGGTCATGAGCATCCTGAAGTTCAAGAGCGTGGACGAAGTGGTCGAACGCGGCAACCGGACAAACTACGGCCTCGCCGCCGCCGTGTGGACGAAGGACGTGACGAAGGCGCACGCGCTGGCGCATCGCCTCAAGGCCGGCACCGTCTGGGTCAACTGCTACGACGTCTTCGATGCAGCCGCGCCGTTCGGCGGTTACAAGATGAGCGGCATCGGCCGCGAACTCGGCGAGTACGCCCTCAGCCTCTACACGGAAGTGAAAACCGTCACGATGTCGCTGGGTTGATTCGTTAGGGGGCAGGGGGGGCTTCCAGGTGCCCCCTTTCTGGCTTCCACGAGGCTCACGCCGCTCGACGGAGAAGCATTTCGAGAGGTCTCCACCGGCCCGTGTTCGCCCATTCCTCCGCGATCGCGTCCAGGCGATCCATTTCGTGCTGCAGGGTGAGACGGTACGGCTCCATGTCGTCCGACCGCAGCTTGGCCGGAACTTCGATCGGATGGCCGAAGACCATGCGCGCCCGCGAGGTGGGGCGCGGGATCGCGAAGCGGTCCCAGCTCTTGAGCCGCCAGGGGCGGAGATAGCCGACGCCGACCGGGACGATCTTCATGCCGGTGCGGGAGGCGACGTAGACGATGCCGGGCTGGACCTCGTGGCGCGGGCCGCGTGGGCCGTCGGGCGTGACGGCGAGGTTCCGCCAGGGGAAGTCGTCGCGGACGATCTGGCGCACGGCCTCCACGCCGCCGCGACTGCTGGACCCGCAGACGAGGCCCATGCCCATGCGGCGGATCAGCCCGCCGAGCAGTTGGCCGTCGGCATGCTGGCTGATGAGCACGGCGAGGTCGGGTCCACCGAAGCGGATGGTGGGCAGGAGCAGCTTGTCGTGCCAGATGGAATAGACGAAGCGGTCGGGGAGTTTCAGGCGCTCGCCGCTGACATTGGGTCCGAGGTGGTGTTCGGCGAAGTGGAGCGTCTTGCCGAGGCCGACCATGGCGGTGGCCGTGATCCAGCCGGCGGCGCGAACCAGTTTGGGATTGCGGATTTTCATGGCGTCCATGCCGTCGCGGGGATTACGGCGTCCAATCGCCGCTGAAGACTTCGGTGGCCGGCCCTGTCATATACACGGTGTTGTCCGTTTCGGACCACTCCAATTCGAGGTCGCCGCCGGGGAGGTGGGCGAGGAGCTTGCGGTCGGTGCGGCCGGTGAGCACGCCGGCGACGCACACGGCGCAGGCGCCGGTGCCGCAGGCAAGCGTGATGCCGCTGCCGCGTTCCCACGTGCGCATCGTGACCTCGGTCTTCGACTTCACCTTCACGAAGTGAGCGTTCACGCGGCGCGGGAACTCCGGGGCGTTTTCGATCAATGGGCCGAACTCGGCAACGAGGTCTTTGCCGGAGGTCGTGAAGAACTCCTCGCCAACGTACACCGTCGCGTGCGGGTTCCCCATCGATACGCACGTGGCCTGGAAGGTGCGCCCGCCAACCGTGAGTGGCGCGTTGACGGGGGGCATCCCCGGCAGCGTGGTCGGGATGAGGACGGGATCGAGGATCGGCTCGCCCATGTTGACGCGGACGCGCCGCGCCTTGCCGTGCTCGATTTCCAAATCCACGCTGAGCACGCCGCGGCCGGTCTCGATCTTCAGGGTCGGCTTCTTCGCGATAGCGTGGTCGTGGACGTACTTGGCGACGCAGCGCAGGCCGTTGCCGCACATTTCCGACTCCGAGCCGTCGGCGTTGAACATGCGCATGCGGGCGTCGGCGATGTCGCTGGGGCAGATGAGGATGAGGCCGTCGGACCCGATGCCGAAGTGCCGATCGCTGACCGCCTGCGCGACGATGGCCGGTTCGGCCGGGAGCTTTTCGAGGAAGCAGTTGACGTACACGTAATCGTTGCCGATCCCGTGCATCTTGGTGAAGCGCATGATGACCCCGCGTGTCGGTGACGGGGCCATTGTACCGGCGCGGGGACGTGCGAGGAGTCGGGACTTACGCAACCTTCGCGAAGACTTCGGAGACCTTGACCTTGCGGGCGTTCCACGCCGGCAGCAACGCCCCGATCAAGCCGACCGCGATGCCGAGGATCGGGCCGTAGATCACGATCTCGATCGGCGAATGGAACGTGTCGAAGAACGAGATCTTCACGCCGATCGCCTTGGTGAGGGATCGGATGCCCATCGGCAGAAAGTAGACGCTCCAGGTGCTGAGGAGGCCGCCGAAGGTGCCAATGAGCATCGCCTCGCTGACGATCATGCTCATGATCTGCCACGGCTGGAAACCGAGCACCTTCATCACGGCCATCTCGCTCCAGCGCTCGCGCACGCCGATGGTGATCGTGATGCCGATCACGAGGCACATGATGACCACGATCGCCGGCATGATGATGTACTTGAGGCCCCAGAAGATGTCCTTGAACGGTTCGAGGAACGAACCGATGGCGGCGGAGAACGTTTCCATCTTCGTGGCCGGGTTGCTGAACGACGACGGCTCCGCGACGATGGCGGCAAGCTGCTGGTACGCCGCCTTGCTCGGCATCCGCACCCACACGAGGTTCAGGCACCGGTCCGCGACGGGGTGGTCCTTCCCCGTGCGGGCACGGTAATCGTCCAGTTTCGCCGTCAGGTAGTCGAAGCGCATCGCAGCGTTCATCGCCATCCGGCTGCCGGATGGAAAGGCGCCGACGATTTCGCACTCGAATTCGATGTCCTTGTAGTTCGTGCCGAACAGCTTGATCTTGTCGCCGACCTTCTTGCCGATCCGCTCCAACCGGTCCGCCCCGACGATGATGTTCCGCTTGTCTTGCTTCACCAGTTCGATCACCGCCTTCATGGCATTCCAGTTCTCCTCGCCGAGGTCCTCCTCGTTCAACCCTTGTTCCTTCATCATGCCGTTGGTCACGGCATCCGGGTCGAGGGCGAACAGGAACATGCTGTTTTCCTGCGTCATCTTGCTCGGGTCGAGCGTGGCGCCGACGAACGACCAGGTCATGAAGTTCTTGTCGATGTCGTCGGGCTGCATCTCCTTGGGCAGCTTGTCGCGGATGATGCTCTTGAGATTGTTGGCATAGCCCGGTTTCATCATGCTCGGGATGCCGAACTTCTCGGTCATGATGACGAGCTGGCTGTTCTCCTGATCGGTGGTCATCTTCCCGATGGTGTCGATGATGCCGTAGAGCATCGTGAGCATGCCCGTAAGCACGAAGAGGGCGACGTAGGTGAGGGCGGTGCGCAGGAGGTTGCGGCGGAGGCTGCGGAAGACGAGGCCGGCGAGCTTGCTGTACTTGCCGATCGGGTCGGGCATGTTCTGGAAGCCGCGGATCCCGAGTTCGATGAGGTACATCGCGCCGAAGAAGAGCGGCAGCGTGATGAGCGCGAGGATCAGGTTGACGAGGATGACGCCGAAAAGGATGGCGGTGCCGTAGAGCGCCAGCTCCATGAGCGAGGTGTCGACGGGCGGCCCTTGCCCGAACTGTCCGGCGCTGGGGAACATGGGGGAAGCCTCGCGATTCTCGACGAGCGTCGGGGCGTAAGTCCGACGTGGCTTGTGGCTCGACCACGTCCCGCTTACGCCGGGACGCTCGTCCCGCTTACATCCTAGACAGCGTCGGCAGCGGATTGCCGCCGACGAGGCGGCCTTTCTCCAGTTGCACGATCCGCTGGGCGCGCTCGGCGGCGTGGGGGTCGTGCGTTACCATCAGGATCGTCTTGCCGAGTTCACTGCGCAAAAGGTCCAGAAGGTTCAGCGCGTCGTTGGCGCTCTTCGCGTCGAGCGCCCCGGTCGGTTCGTCGCAGACGACGATCGTCGGATCGGTCACGATCGCCCGCGCGATGCCGACGCGCTGGCACTGCCCGCCCGAAAGCTGCCCCGGGCGGTGCGTCATCCGGTCGCCGAGGCCGACGAGGTTCAACGCGTTCTCCACCTGCTTCTGCCGCTGCGCCTTGCTCAGTTGCAAAAGCAGGAGCGGCAGTTCGACGTTTTCGTACGCCGTGAGCACCGGGAGCAGGTTGTAGAACTGGAAGACGAAGCCGACGTTGCGCGTGCGCCAGCGCGCCAGTTCGCTTTCGGACTTGTCGGAGATCGTCTGATCGCCGACGCGGATGGTGCCCGACGTGGGGGAATCCAGCCCGGCGATGAGGTTCAAGAGCGTCGTTTTGCCCGAACCGGACGGCCCCATCAGCGCGAGGAACTCGCCCTCCTCGACATCGAGGTTGAGGTCCATGAGCACGTCGATCTTCTCTTCGCCCCGCGTGAACGATTTGTAGAGGTCCCGTACTTCGACGATCGCAGCCATGGAATCTCCCCGAACAGAAAGTCAATTTATCGCGTTTGGCGGCAGATTCCCCGTGAACTGCCCGGTTTTTCGGACCCGCGCCGCCGTCGTGTACGGTTTATTCGGCCTGGATCGGACGGGATTGATCGGATGCCGCAGTTTGCCGAACCGATACCGCCTACTACCACGTTGGAAGCGGCCGGGTTTCGTTCCCGCCTTTCGCCGTCCGGCGTTCGTCGGTAGAGTAAAGATGTTCTGAGGAGTGGAACCGCGATGAGCGCAGCCCCGGCGGATGGAATTCTGCAGTTGGTCCCCGCGACGCCCCCGGTGGAGCCTGCGCCGAATCCGGATCTGGAACGGAAGCACGAACCGAAGAAACCGGCGATCGCGAATGTGCCGGGGCGCCTCGGTTCGGCGGCGACGAATCGCCTGCGCGCCGTGGCGGACCCGCGCCCGTGGAAGCGGCGTCTTGCCAAAGCGGCGCTCGTCATTCCCAAGATCCGCTACTGGGAAAACCAGTTCCTCAACTTCAACGACGACGACCTCCGCAAGAAGAGCATGAACCTGCGCGGGCGCGTCCGCGGCGGCGAGTCCATCGACAAGCTGATCCCGGAGGCGTTCGCGCTCTCCGCCATCGCGATCCGCCGGCTCTTCGGCTACCAGCTCTTCGACGTGCAGCTCGCCGCGGGCATCGTCATGCACTACGGCGGTCTCGTCGAACTCGCCACCGGGGAAGGCAAGACGCTCTCGGCCGTGTCGCCCGCGTATCTGAACTCGCTGGTCAGCAAGGGCGTGCATGTCACCACCGTCAACGACTACCTCGCTCGCCGCGATGCCGAGGAAATGGGTCCGGTCTACCGCCTGCTCGGTCTGACGGTCGGTTGCATCCAGCAGAAAATGGAAGACGGCGACCGAAGCGCCCAATACCGCTGCGACGTGACTTATGGCACCGCGGCCGAGTTCGGCTTCGACTTCCTCCGTGACCGGCTGAAACTGCGCGGCGGCCAGGCGAACACCACCCCGTTCTGGGCACCCTGGACCAGCAACATGCAGGGGAAGACGGACCCGCGCGTGCAGCGGGGTCTGCACTATGCCATTGTGGACGAGGCCGACAGCATCTTCGTCGACGAGGCGCGCACGCCGCTGATCATCGCGAACCCGACGCGCGACGCCACCCCGGAAGAGCAGGTGGTCTTCAAGTGGGCGGATACCGTCGCGCAGCAACTGAAGCGCGAGGAGCACTTCCGCATCGACCTGAAGAAGGACAAGATCGAGATCCTCGACGCGGGCCGGCAGCTCGTGCGCTACTCGAACCCGCCGACCGGCCAGCACGCGCAGGCGATGGACAAGCTGCTGGAGCAGGTGGAGAAGTCGCTGCACGCGTATCACCGTTTCGCGCGCGATCACCAGTACATGATTTCGAAGGAAGGCAAGATCGTCATCATCGACGAAGGCACGGGCCGCCCGATGCCGGACCGGCACTGGCGGGACGGACTGCACCAGGCGGTCGAGGTGAAGGAGAGCGTGAAGGTGACGATGCCGTCGGAACACGCGGCCCAGGTGACGTTCCAGAACTTCTATCGGTTGTACACGAAGCTGGCGGGCATGAGCGGGACCTTGATGCCGAACTTCAAGGAGATGCGCCGAGTGTACCGGCGCTGGGTGACGAAGATCCCGACCAACCGGCCGGTGAAGCGCGTGCAGCCTGCCGATGCCGTCTTCCCGACGGAAGGCGCGAAGTTCGACGCGATCGTGCAGCAGGTGCGGGAAATGGTGGAAAAGGGCCGACCGGTGCTCATCGGTACGCGGACCGTAGACAAATCCGAGCGGCTCTCAAAGCTGTTGGAATTGGCCAACGTGGAACACCTCGTTCTGAACGCGCGGCAAGACGCGAACGAGGCGCAGATCGTCAGTCAGGCGGGCCAGATGGGCCGCGTGACGGTGGCGACGAACATGGCCGGCCGGGGGACCGACATCAAGCTCGGGCCGGGCGTGGCGGAGAACGGTGGTCTGCACGTCATCGGTACCGAACGCCACGAGGCCGAGCGGATCGACCGCCAGCTCGCCGGCCGTGCCGGTCGCCAAGGCGACCCCGGCACGGCCCAGTTCTTCATCTCGCTCGATGACGGGATTCTTGAAGGTCTCGGACACCAGAAACAGAAAGCCCTGGAGGCGCTCGGACGCTCCGGTGCCGTCCGGCCCTGGGGCATGTTCCGCGGATTGTTCCGCAAGGCACAGAAACGGATCGAGAAGAAACACTACAAGCAGCGACTCGACTTGATGCACTACGATAAGAACCGACAGGAAATGCTCCAGGACCTCGGGGCCGATCCGTATGTCGATTGACGCGGCCACGCCGTCCGTCCTTCGCCGCCTGTTTCGCGGAATCGTTCGACTCGGCGACCGGTCCGGCCCCGTGCCGGTTCTCACGCTCGCGATGGCGGGCATGCTCCTCATCCAGCTCCATCGCACCATCCACGACGTCGACATCTTCTGGCAGCTCAAGCTCGGCGAGATCACGCTCGCGCACGGCCTGCCCGCCCACGAGCCGTTCCTTGCCGGGGCCGAAACGGAACCGCTCGCCGTCGTTGCCTGGCTCGCGCAGGCCGTATACGCGTTCACTCGCCAGCTCGGCGGTTGGACGCTCCTCTGGCTCGTCGACGCGCTGGTCTGGTTCGGCGGCTTCGTCATCGTCGCCCGACACGCCGCGCGACGGCTGCCCAACGATTGGCACGCGGCGATCGGCCTGTGGATCGGCTGGTTTGCCGCGCTCTTCTCCGCCAGCGTCCGCCCGCAGAGCTTCGCCGCGCTGGCGTTCGGCCTTCTGATCGTGCTGATAAGGTCCGAACTTTCCCTGGTCCGCACGGCCCTGCTGGGCGGCGCCTTGCTCGTCGTTTGGCAGAACCTGCATCCGTCCGTGGTCGTGGGCGGACTGGCGATCGGGGCAGCCGTGATCGGGAATGGTGTCCAATACCTCCGGAAGAAATCCCCGGCCCCGCCGTGGCGGTTGATCGCCCTGCTGCCCCTCGCGGCGCTCGCGGTCCTCGCGACCCCGGCGGGGACCGACATCCTTCGGGTTTCGCGGCTCAACGCGCGGCTCTCCCTGTACCTCGAAGTCGCCGAGTGGATGCCGATGACCTGGCAGATTTCGGAATTCGGCCGACCGTTCGCCTGGATGAGTTTGCTGATCGTTGTGGCGGGTGTGCTGGTCCGAGGGCGTCGCGTTCGCGCATCGACACTTGCAATTGTCGTTGCCCTGACCGCCGCGATGCTCTTCTCGCACCGGTTCGTGCTGTTCTGGGGCATCGCGGTGATTCCGCTGTTCTGCGAACTGTTCGGCACCGAAGGCCAGCCGGCTCCGCCGCGTTCCGGGTTCCGTCGACCGTTGGCCGTGCTTGCGATTTTGGCCGCCATCGGCGGGCCGTGCGCGTTCCACCCCGCGCCGTTCGCCGACTACTACCCGTTCACGGGAGTGCAACAACTGCGGGAATCGGGTGTCCGCGGGACGGTCTTCACCAACTACTACTGGGGCGGCCTCGTCGCCGAGGCGATGCATCCCGATGCGCGCGTGACGCACGACGGCCGGTACTACCTCAAGTCGATCGCGGACTGGGACCGCTACTTCGAAGAGACGAGCCACGCGACGGTCGCGACGCTCGAACGCGTCCTCGCGCGCGATCGGCCGTCGGCGTTTTTCCTTCGACCCGGCACCGACGACGATCTGATCGCGCTCCTCGAACGCGATCCGCGCTGGCGCACGCTCCACGCCGACGCGAACTGTTTCGTGTCCGTTCCCGTGCGGGAACGATAAAATAGTTATTTCTCCCTCCCGATCGGTCCCACCGCCATGCGCCTATTCGTCGCGATTGCCCTCGCCCTCCTGACCGTGTCCCCTCTCGCGGCCGGTGAAAACTGGCCCGCCTTCCGCGGCCCGAACGGCGACGGCGTTTCCACCGCCCGCAACCTGCCGACCACTTGGACCGAAACCGAGAACGTCCTCTGGAAAGTGCCCGTCCACGACAAGGGATGGTCCTCTCCGGTCGTCTGGGGCAATCAGGTCTGGCTGACTACCGCGAAGGTCGACGGCAAGGCGTTCTACGCGATGGCGTTCGATGTCGAAACGGGCAAGGTGATCCACGACCTCAAGGTCTTCACGGCCGAGAACCCGACGAATATCTCGCAGTACAACAGCTTCGCCTCGCCCACGCCCGTCGTCGAGGATGGCCGCGTGTACGTCCACTTCGGCAGCTTCGGCACCGCCTGCCTCGACACCGCCAGTGGCAAGGAAATCTGGCGCAAGACCGACCTCCCGTGCGACCACTTCCGCGGCCCCGCCTCCTCGCCCGTCGTTCACGGCGACCGCCTCTTCCTGCTCTTCGACGGCTACGACAAGCAGTACGCCGTCGCCCTCGACAAGAAGACCGGCGAGACGATCTGGAAGAAGGACCGCGTGCTGCCGTACCCCGAGAACGGCGACCTGAAGAAGGCGTTCGCCACGCCGTCGGTCTTCGAGGTGGACGGGAAGCTGCAAGTGGTCTGTTCCGCCGCGATGGGGACGATCGCGCACGACGCCGCGACGGGCGAGGAAATCTGGCGCGTGATCCACGGCGGCATGAACGAGGCCTGCCGGCCGGTGCTGCGGCATGGCCTGATTTACCTGACGACCGGCCACACCTCGAACCTGATCGCCGTGAAGGCGGGCCGCTCCGGCGACCTCACCAAGGACGGCATCGCCTGGCGCGCGGACAAGGTCGGCCCCACGCGACCCTCACCGCTCGTCATCGGCGACGAACTCTACATGGTGAACGACACCGGCATCATGTTCTGCCTGGACGCCAAGACCGGGACGAAGCACTGGCAGGAACGGCTCGACGGCAAGTTCTCCGCGTCGCCGCTGTTCGCGAACGGGAACATCTACTGCATCGCCGAGAATGGGAAGGTCTTCGTGGTGAAGGCGAGCAAGGAGTACACGCCCATCGCGACCAATCGCCTCGATCTGACGCCCGCGACGTCCGCCGACGGCCTCAAGATCGACCCGCGCTGCATGGCCTCGCCCGCGGCCGTCGATGGCAAGCTCTTCCTCCGCAACCACACGCACCTGTATTGCATCGGCAAGAAGTGATCGGAGCCGATCGGGTGATCGGGTTCCCGTTGGGCCGGCCGCTGATCGCCAAGGCCCCAATTTCCAGGATCGACTCGCGAGACGTTGCAATCCGTTCGCGGGTACCCCTTTGGCTGTCGGGATAGGGGGCGGACGACCGGTCCCGTTGTGCATGTCCGAGGACGAAACGGCCACGGCGTGGCAGGCCGGACCTCCAGTTGAATCAACGGCGACTTCGGGATACTAAACATTGACTGGCGCATTTCTCCCCACCATGTCGATTCGGCAGTAATTACGCGAATAACTCCGGAATTTGGTACTCCTTCAGTTGAATGAGATTCGCAATCCTGCGAGTCGATCGGATATGAAAATCGTGTATCGGGACACATCCGGTGAGAGAGCCGGAAATCGAACATTGCTCAAATCATAACCTGATCGGTTGTCAGGGAAAGCCCGGTCTCCATTGAAAAGCCTGCCAGCTGAAATTGGTTTTCTCCCCACATCCTTTCAGTCCTTTCTCCGGCGTGGAACCATTTTCCGATGTGTAATCATTAACCTGCCCAGCACGACCCGATCGCCGAGGGCCCACTTGATCAGTGACCTTGGCGGCATACCGGGTCTCCTGCATGGAAATGATCCGCTACAGGAAGGTTTACGCCATGAAGTATCAAAAGACCGCCCGTCGTCTCGCTGCCGGTCGGAAAAACAATCTCAAGATCGAAACGCTCGAGGATCGGATCACGCCCGCCGTGCTTTGGGTGGATAACACCCCCGGAACGGCCGGCACGGAATTCACATCGACCGGCGGCACTCA
Organism: Gemmataceae bacterium; assembly: GCA_022842245.1. GTDB lineage: Bacteria > Planctomycetota > Planctomycetia > Gemmatales > Gemmataceae > Limnoglobus. The sequence goes on along the minus strand of JALHPZ010000011.1, from coordinate 181,844 downwards.
ACCGGCCAGCGTCGCCGCACTGACCCCGGGGACAAATCTATTCAGCACGATTTCGATGGCCGTGAACGTGGCGGTTACGGGTGACGTCATCAATGTCTCGGATGGTATCTATAGCGAGAATGTGGACATCACCGGCAAAGTCATCGCGATCCGGGGAAACCAGGCCGGCATCGATGCACGACTTCGTTCGGCCTCGGTCGAAACCACCTTCGTGTCGGCGGTCGTCGGTACGGGAACCGTCGTCATCAACACCGGCGGGGCGACGGTCGTTGACGGGTTCAATTTCACGGGTGGCACGTCCCTCGGGGTGATACAGACTCAAGCGGGAACCGGTTACGATAATTTGCAAATCGTCAACAACCGAATGAGTGGTTACTCGCAATCCGCCATCTTCATGAATCGGGGCGGAACGGATATTTCCATCGACAAGAATGTCATGGATGGATCGCTGATCGCCAGCAGCGGCCAAGCGATCTTCCTCAACGGCCCTCAGATCTTCAACGGCATCGTCATCAGCAATAACGACATCATCAATCACACCGGGCGGACGGGCCTTTTCGTCGATGGCAATCACAATGTTGGACCGAGCGTGTCGCGCAGTCCGGCCATCACCGATAATCGATTCGAGAACAATACGACGGGAGCCAATCTCGGGCGATTTTCCTTCGATAGAGGAAACGTTTCCTCAAATATCTTCAATCTCAATCTTTTCGATGGCTTGCAAGGTGGAATTCAAAATTCCACCATTGCACGAAATACCTTCAGCAACAACGGCCGCTGGGGATTGAATCTGACGCCGATTTCCGCCGATCCGACTGATCCGCTCAAGGGCGCGTTCGGCAATCTCGTCACCGAAAACTTCTTTGTCGGCAACTCGGTCGGCGACATCGTGCTCTCCGATGGTCAGTTTCCCGGAACGATCGGGACCAATGCCATTCATGGCAATAGCATCCTCGGACTTGTGGGCGTCTCGTACCGGGGTGCAGAGATCATCGATGCCGGCCAGAACTGGTGGGGGTCGAACAGCCAGCCGGTTATCGCGAGCAAGCTCCAGACCTTCAATAATGAACGTCAGTGGTTCGGTATAAAGAACAGCGTAACGGGAACATTCACGCTCTCGTTCAATGGTAATACGACAGCGCCGTTTACCACCAATAGCGCTTCGTCGCTGCCGTCCGCCGCCACTGTGCAATCCGCCCTGGAACTGCTCCCGGGAATCGGAGTCGGCAACGTCGCGGTCTCACTGAGCGGCAGTTCACAGGATGTCTTTCGACGCTTCTACACCATCGAATTCCAGAATCTCCTGGCCAGTACGAACGTTTCCCAACTGGTGATGGACGATGCCTTGCTGGTCGGTTCGACGGCCCCGCGGACGGCGATCGCGACGTTGACCGACGGCGGTCAAACACTCAATACGGTGGATTACACGCCCTGGCTCGATCGCGGCGTCGATATCAATCCGGCCATTCCGGGATTCCAGGGTGATTTCAGCATCCTGAACGCCGATGATGCCAGCCCGCAAGCGGGAGGCATCGGCCGAATTCAGGAAGCTATCGACGTCTCAACTCCGGTCGGCACCGTGATTGTGGCCGATGGTAGTTACATCGGCGGTGCCAATGCCACCGTGGGAGCACTCTTAATTTCCGCCGGTGCCGGTCCGATGCTTGTCGCGTTGGCTGGCGATTTCGTCCTCGACGAGAACGATACGTTCCGCACCGATATCAACACGTCCGTTCCGGGGACCGGTTACGATCAGTGGCAAGTCGTCGGCGCCGTCATGCTCGGCAACGCCACACTCCTCGCCACGGGGACGCGGGCAGCCAATAACGGGGACGTTTTGACGCTGATCAGGAACGATGGCACCGATGCGGTCAACGGAACCTTCCAGGGTCTGCCGGAAGGCGCCATGGTAACGGTCAATGGGGTGAACTATGCCATTACGTATCTCTATAACGCGGAATCGGCGACCGCCGGCAATGGCAACGATGTGGCGCTTCTGGATAACCTCGGCGTTACGGTGACGGTCGCTCCGGCCTCCACACCGGAAGACGGGGCTGGAAACCTTGTGTACACATTTACCCGCAACGGGACGGGCGGCGTGCTGACCGTGGATTTTTCGGTGGGTGGCACCGCGCAGTTCGGGACGGACTATTCGCAAGTCGGGGCGTCGAGTTACACGGCGACGAGCGGTTCGGTCACGTTTGGGGCGGGCAGCGCGACGGCGTCGGTCGTGCTGGACCCGACGGCCGACGGCGTGGTCGAGGCCGACGAGACGGCCGTGCTGACGGTTCTGGCGGGGGCTGGTTACAACCCGTCCGGTCTGGCCGCGAGCGGCACGATTACGAACGAGGACAGCGATGTGAGCGTGGCGGTGGCGCCGGCGTCCGTCGTGGAGGACGGTGTGGTCGGTCTGGTGTACACCTTTACGCGGAGCGGTTTCACGGGCGGCGTGCTGACCGTGGATTTTTCGGTGGGTGGCACCGCGCAGTTCGGGACGGACTATTCGCAAGTCGGGGCGTCGAGTTACACGGCGACGAGCGGTTCGGTCACGTTTGGGGCGGGCAGCGCGACGGCGTCGGTCGTGCTGGACCCGACGGCCGACGGCGTGGTCGAGGCCGACGAGACGGCCGTGCTGACGGTTCTGGCGGGGGCTGGTTACAACCCGTCCGGTCTGGCCGCGAGCGGCACGATCACAAATGATGATTCGACGATCGTCACGCTGTCGCTGACGGGCAGTCCGCTCGCGGAAAACGGTGGAGTCGCAACCGTCACGGCATCGTTGAGCAATCCATCATCGTTGCCCGTGACCGTGAATCTCGGTTTCACCGGCACCGCCGCTCCCGGCGACTTCTCTGCCTCGGCCACGACCATCGTCATCCCCGCCGGCAGCCTGACGGGAAGCATCACCCTCACGGGAGTGAATGACAGTGTCTTGGAGAGCGCCGAATCCGTGATCGTCGATGTTGCGTCGGTCCTGGGCGGTACCGAATCCGGTGAACAGCAAGTCACGGCGATGGTGGTCGACGATGACCAATCGCCCCAGGCCGCCCCCGCGCGGCAGTTCGCCATTGCAGGTACCGTGAACGGGTTGACCACGGTCCGCGTATACAATTCCGACGGGACATCCGCTTATCAAATCGCGGCCGGGAATGGTGACGACCGCATCGCGGTCGGCGACGTGACCGGTGACGGTGTCGAAGATGTCGTGATCGGAAGTGGAATCGGCACGCCGGCTCTTGTGAGGGTCTTCGATGGGACCACGCGGCTGCAAATTGCCAGTTTCAGTCCATTCGAAGTGTTCACGGGTGGCGTATTCCTGGCTCTCGGCGACTTCAATGAAGATGGCATCCGCGACATCGTTGCGACCCCGGACCAGGGCGGAGGCCCGCGTGTCGTCATTGTTCGGGGCGGGGTCTTTCAGAATGTCGCCAGCTTTTTCGGCATCAACGACCCGGCGTTCCGTGGTGGAGTCCGGGCCGCGGTGGGCGATGTGAATGCCGATGGTCGACCCGACCTGAGCGTCTCCGCCGGTTTCCTCGGCGGACCCCGCGTTGCCGTATTCGACGGTACAACCGTCCTGAGCGGGGCACCGACACTATTGGTCAACGACTTTTTTGCGTTCGAACCGACGCTACGCAACGGAGCGTACGTCGCGATGGGGGATCTGAACGGTGATGGATTCGAAGATCTGATCTTTGGCGCGGGTCTGGGCGGATCGCCGCGCGTGCTTGCCATTTCCGGTCAGTTGCTGATGACCCAGGGTTCGGATGCCGCCATCGCCACGCCACTGGCCAGTTTCTTCGGGGGGGACCCAGATAACCGAAGCGGAATCCGCGTCGCCTCCAAGATTCTTGTCGGTGATAGCCAGGCGGATATCCTCACAGGCGATGGGAGCGGTACGCAAATGACAGCGTATCAAGGAGATGACTTGGCCATTCTCTTCACGCTCTCCTCCGGGTCTGACGCGGCCGGAGCGTTCAACGGCGTTTTTGTTGGTTGATTCATCGGCCGATTCCGACGGGCCGCGAAACGGCCCGTCACTCAACCCGTTCACTCGCGCGGTTTGCCCGGTTGGCAAGCCGCGAGTGAAATCGTTGATAGGCTACCCCGGCTGTCGGGTAGGGTCCGATTGACACGCCATGGAGGACGCAATCGGAACGCGGCGTACGCGCCGTCGGGTTTCAACGTCGCCGGACACGCGGTATGTTTCGATTTGCTCCCTACGTGAATTCGTTCGGTGCCGTGGCATTCCGATCAGAACCACCGGCCGAACGGGGACCCGACGAACGCGGAAATATCAATCCTCCGCGGGTTTCACGCCCGTACCCGCGAGCCGAAAACTGCCAACCCCTTTCGATAAGATTCCACCAATGCCGGGTTCGGCTTCACCGGTTCGGGCCGGAACTTCACCATCGCAGCGACGGCGTCGGCCACGGTGTACGGCGACGCGTCCCGCGCCTTGTGGCGGGCATGCGTTTCGTACCCCGCCAGCGCGGCGACGGCGGCACCCAACGCCGGCCCCTCGCTCGACACCAGTCGTGTCAGTTCGCGATTCAGCACGCTCGCCAGGATCTCCAGCATCAGATCGTTCCGTGCGATCCCGCCCGACACGGTGACGCGCGTGATGCTCTGTCCGGCCGCCTCGTGCTCCTTCACCGCGAGGCCGATGAGGTACGCGAGCGCCTCGAACGACGCCCGCAACTTCACGCCCATGTCCGACGGCTCGGACGGCAGCCACTGGAAGCGCGGCGCCGTCACGCCGACCGACGGTTCGGAATAGAGGAACGGCAGCACCGCCGCGCCGTCGCAGCCCGCCGGCACCTTCCGCGCCGCCGATTCCAGCGCCGCCCAGTCCGGCTTCTCGCCGACGATCTTGTCGAGGAACTGCGCCCCGTTCGTGTAGCAGCGCATCCAGAGGTATGGCCCCCAGTTCAGCTTCATGGCGTCCAACGTGCCGGACTTCGGCGCGGCGTCGGCCGAGGAATTCACGACGGCGGAATTACCGAGGATGATCGCCACCTGCCCCGCGTCGACCGCACCGCCGCCAACGAGGCCGGCCGCCTGGTCGTCGAGCGTCGGGAAGAACAGCGGCCGCGCCTCGAAAAGTCCCGCGTTCTCGGCCGCGGAATCGGAGAGCGGGCCGATCGGCTCGTTCATGTCCACGATCTTCGGCAGGTGCTTCCACGCCCGCTCCCGATGTGCCGGGTCGGCGAGCGCATCCAGCATCCCCTTGCTCCAGGCGTTGGTGCGCAGGTCCATGAGGCCCGTCGACGCCGCCGCCGAGACGGACGTGCAATCGAACCGCCCCGTGAGGAACCCCGCCGCCGCCGGGCCGTGCGGCAGCATCACCTTCGTTCGTTCCCAGTCGGCATTCAAAAGTGTGTGTTCGTCCTTCACGAGATGGCTGAGCGAATAGCGCACGGCCCACGGTCCGCCGATCAGGTCCTTCACGCGATCCTGTCCGCCGAGGCGGGCCAGGCCCTCGCCGTGGTATTTCGCGAGCGTCTGGTCGTTCCAGCAGATCATGCGGCGGACCTGCACGGCGTTGGCGTCCAACAGGCCGGCGGTGTGGTGCGTGGCCGAGATGCCGGCGGCGAGCCACTTCTCCGGGTCGGCGTGCGTCTTCAGCCACGCGCCGAGCGCGCGGGTGGCGGCGAACGCCTGGCCTTCGAGTTGCAGGAAGCTCAACTCGCTGACGCCGCCGTCGGTCCAGAGGTCCGTCGGCAGCCGCGTCTCGTGCAGCACGTTCCCCTTCGGATCGAAGGCGAGCGCCTTCACGGAGCCGGTGCTGAAGTCGTAGCCGACGACGATGGCGTCGTCCGGCACGTGGCGGAGCGGTTCGGACATGGCGGACTTCCGGAGAGGACGGACGGGAATGGTTTCGTCGGGCGCGGAGTCTTCGGCAAGAGGCGACCGCATCAGCGGACCGTGACGGTCGCCGGGGCGCTCCAGTGGCCGCAGCGGCCGGTGGCATCGCGCCAGCGCGCCCGGACGCGATATTCGCCCGCTTCGTTGAACGCCTCGGCGGGGATTGTCGCCGCGCGGTCGGTCTTCGATTCGCCCTTCCAGTGGTCGGTCAGTTCGTACCAGCCGTTTTTCCCGATTCGGCCGACGCGCCACTCGATCGCGGCCGTCGCGGCTTTCGCCGGCGATGCGAACGCCGACGCCACGAATGTGAAACCGTCCTTGCGCGCGACCGTCGGCGTGGCCGGAATGAGCGCGTCCTTCGCCTCGTGGGCGAGATAGCCCCAGCCGTAGCCGCGCTGGTCGCCGTCGTTCGGGGTGTAGTTCTTCGTCGGGCGGGAATCGGTGCAGAAGTCGACGATGTACTTGCGGAACCCGGCGAAGTCGTTCGTGGCGAGGGTGCGTTTGAAGCCGCCGCCGAAGTAGCCGGCTTCGATCGGGTTGACGTAATAGGACCCTTTTTGATTCATGCGCGGGTGGCGGTTCCAGATGGCTTCGTCGAGCCGCGGCCAGTCGACGGCGTGGCCCTTCGGCGTGAGCGCGGCCGCGAGGTCGGCGGCGAACTGCCCGATCTGCCCGCCGCGTTCGCTTCCGTCGGAGGCGAAAAGATCGAGGATCTCGCGTGCCCGGTTCCGGTATTCGAGCGCGAGCGCCGGCCGATCGAGGCAGCGGATTGCTTCGATGTGCCCCGGCTGGTGGTGGCGTGGCACGAGGATCATGTCGTTGTCCCACGGGATCGGTGCCCAGCGGCCGTCGGGGTGGCGGTAGTAGCCGTGATTGCCGTCCGGCCGGAGGTCGACGTTGCCGATCAGGCGATTGAGCGCGTGGAAACTGTAGTAGGCGGGGAGGTCCAGGTTCTTGCGCCACCAGGCTTCATTCGGGTTCGAGCGCATGCCGTTGAGGAACGTCTCCCATTCCTTCTGCGGATCGTAGAGGCTTTTGGGCGCGTGCTTGATGCCGCTTTGGGCGCTGACCGTCAGGCCATCGGGGAGGCGGCGGTCGGCGAGTTGCTTCGGTTCCATCTCGCCCATCGCCACGTAGAGGCCCCACAAGTCGCCGGCGTACTGGTCCTTCGCGCTCGCCTCCTCGGCACCGGTCACGACGCGCCACTGCACCCACGTCGCGGGTGGGCTGGGCACGCCGGCCAACCGATACGCGCGCATCGAGAGCACTTCGTCCAGCCCCGCGATGCCGCGATGCACCGGCAGGTACGGCGTCGATCCGCCGGGGTTCAGGTTGATGCTGTCGAGTTCGTCCGGGAACGGCTTCCCCTCGTGGTCGACGAACGGGAGGTCGTGGCCACGGGCGAACTTGATCCCCCATTTGTTCTTGCCCGAGATGTACGTGCTCCCCTGGCCGCGATTGCTGTACTGCACGTGGTCGTACACGACTCCGCGATAGACGACCGTGCCCCAGTGCTTCTGCTTGTAGAAGTTGCCGTCCCACTGGCTGCGGGCGACGTCGTCGGCGCGGGCGACGAGGTGCAGGCTCTGCAGGGTGCCGAGGAATTCGTTCGAGAAGGCGAGCTTCGGGGATTGTCCCGGGTCGCGGGCACCGGTCCACGGAGCGGGGCCGGCGTCGCACCACCAGGCGTAGTTCGGGCAGGTGTCGTCGGCCGCCGGCGCGACCCATTCACCCGCGACGATGCGATACCGAATCAGGTGGCGATGCTTCTGAATGGTTTCGGGGATGCGAACGGAATAGACGCCATCGCCCCCGGCGGCGTCGCCGTCCTTCCCGTCGTCGCGCATCGGGTAGTCGGTCCAGTTCTTCTCGTACTCCGCATCGATCTTGCGGACGTACTTCCCCGGCTCGACGGTTTGCAGCTTCAAGACCGGATTCGCCGCGCCGACGAGGCGCGCCGTCACGACGACGGCGATGCCGGGCTTCGGCTGCGCCGGTTCGTGGCGGACGTCGCGAATCGTCGCGGTCCGTTTCGCTTCGGCGATCCGGGCGGCTTCGAAGAACTTGACCGCGACCGACACGTCCTTGAGGCCGTGCGGGTGGTGGTCCATCCCCGGCTTCACGACGCGCTCGACCGGCCCGCCCAGCGCCTTGTAGCGGTCGACGACGCGCTCGCCGTTCTCGGCGTGCGGCACGACGGCGTCCTTGTCGCCGTAGACGACGAGCAGCGGAATCTTCGCCATCGCCAGCGGCGCGAGATTGTCGACGGGGTTGAGCTTGTGCGCGATCGCTTCGGCGTCGGATTTGAAGTCGTGGGCGGCGAGGAGTTTCTTCCACTCCGGCGGCGAGCCTTTGCCGATGCCGAGGCCGAGCGGTTGCCCGCCGGGCCAGCTCTTGAAATCGCACACGGCGTTGTCGAGGTAGACGGCGAGCGTGCGGTCCGGGTGCGCGGCGGCCCAGTTCATGCAGTAGAGTCCGCCGCGGCTCAGGCCGATCAGCCCAGGCTTCGGATGAAGTTGATGCTCGGTCGTCAGGAGTTTGTGGAACGCCTCCCACTTCGCGATGGCCTTCGGCGAACCAAACAGATCCGGCACGCCGAGGTACGCGAGGTGCCAGCCGTCCTTCACGAGCGCGACGTCGGCGTCCGCGAAGGCACCAAAGAACTCACCGCGCCAGACCCACGGCCGCCCGGTGCGCGCCTTGGCGGGAACGACGACCGTCGCGTTCGCGCCGTCCACCTTGAAGTCGTGCTTCGCGAAGCCGTTCCACTGCGTCGGCGCGCCGGGGAACGGCTTGGGCGGCGCCGCGACGAGCGCTGCCGCAAATACGAGGAGAGCACCCATTGCTAACCACCGCGTGGTCATCCGTACCTCCTCCGCCTGTCGCATTCTGTTCTTTCTCGAGTCGTGAACAGTCAACGCCGAAACGCGATGATCCGATAGTTGGCGACGACTTACGCAATCTCTCGGCCCCGGCAGGGGCCGCGGGCTGTAGCCACGGGTGAAGCGCAGCGCAACCCGTGGAAGCGTTCTCGTACTCACCGACCCCGGACGGGGTCGCGGAACCAACACTCGCCCCGTCGCCCCGTCCGGGGCGAGTGTCACCGAATCGACCCCACGGGTTCCGCTGCGCTCCACCCGTGGCTACAATCCCTTGCCCCATTCGGGGCAAAAGACATGGGTGGAACCGACGCGTAGATTTCTCGACGAAGGAATTCGAGTTGTCATCGGTCGAGCTATTTCCCGAACACCGGGTGTTTCGGATCGCCGCGCGACAGCAGGTACGCCAGCAGGTCCAGCAGTTCGTTCTCGTTCAACGGGTCGACGAGCTTGTCCGGCATGAGCGACGCCGTCGACGGCTTCACGCTCTCCACGTCGTCCTTCGCCACTTCGACGACCTTGCTCGAATCCTCCGGGTCGGTGACGATGACGAGCTTGCCCCCGGCCTCGGAGACGATGCGCCCCGTGACGGTCTTGCCGTCGGTCTTGTTGACGACGGAGGCCTTGTATTGGTCCGAGATCACCTTGCTCGGTTCGACGATCGCCTCGGCGAGGTCCTTGAGGGCGAAGCGGCCGGCGAGTTGCGTGAGGTCCGGCCCGGTCGCGCCGCCTTCGCCGCCGAAGCGATGGCAGACAACGCACCGCGTCGACGCGAACGCCTTCTGCCCGTTCTTGAAGTTCCGACCGCTCTTGAGTTTCGGCTCGAGCGCGAGCAGGTCCGCGACCGTGTACGCCTTGCCCGGCCCCGTCGGCTTCGGCAGCACCGGCGGCTTGTACGCCGGCCGCAGCTTCGCCGCCTCGATCGCCAGCCGGTCCGCGTCCCCGACGTTCGCGTAGGCGTCCGCCTCGATGTTCGCCAGGAACTTCTGGTAGCTCGCGCCGCCCGCCTTCGTCCGCGCCTCAGCGAGGAAGCCGTAGTAGATCTTCCAGCGGTCGAGCGTCCAGCCGACCGTCGCATTGCGGAGCGTGAAGAGGTAGCTCAGCTTCTGCTGGTCGGCAGCGTTCTGAATGATGTTTCCGACCGTGCCGCCGTAGCCGCGGTTGCGCAGGATCAGCTCGTTCAGCCCTTCGGTGGACAGCGGCTTCGAGGGCTTCTTCAACTCGTCGCAGACCTTCGCCACGATCGTTTGCGACTTCAGGTAGACGAGGAGTTGAGCGAGTTCGCGGTTGAGGTTGTCGGACTTCGCGGGGAAGTATGGGTCGAACTTCGCGGCGAGGGAGGCCGCGAGTTCCTTGTCCGGTTCGCCCATCCGCAGGAACACGAGCTGGTAGGCTCGAAGCAGGTCGAGTTGATCGCTCTGCGGCAATGACATGAACGGGATGCGCCCAAGGGCTTCCAGAATTCGGGGCTTCAATTCCTTGTTTCCCTGATGGGCAAGAGCGATCGAACCTTCGATGAGCAGTTTGGGATCGGTCTTGCGAAGGACTTCCTCCTCCCACTTGCCCACGGGCTGGTGTTCGAGGGCGACCCGGGCGGCGTAACGCACGAACCGGTCTGCGTGGCCGAGGTACTGCACGAGGCCATGGACTTCCGACGCACCCGGAAACGGCTTGTGCAACTCCTCGATGAAATTGCGGAGTTTCCGTTCCGGGGTTACGCGTGTGGTCGCGTCCGCCTTCTCGGTGCTTTCCTTCCCGACGTATGTCACGCGGTACAGTTCGCTGCCGGTGCCGCGGCCGCCAATCGTGAAGTACATCGCGCCGTCGACGGGGTTGATGCACACGTCCGTCAGCGGCAGCGGCGTGCGGCTGAGGAACTCCTCCTTCGTTCCCTTGTACGTGCTGCCGTCCGGCTCCGTGTGGATGGCGTACATCGTGCCGAAGGTCCAGTCGCAGATGTAGAGCGCCTTCTGGTATTTCGCGGGGAACTTGGCGCCGTAGCCGAAGTCGACGCCGACGGGCGAGCCGGGGCCGATGTCCACCATGGCGGGCAGGCTGTCGGGGTAGTAGGTCGGCCATTTACCGGTACCGGAGCGCCAGCCGAGTTCGCTGCCGCTGGTGGCGTGGTTGACGCGCGTGGGGCGGTACCAGGGCATGCCCATGTCCCATTCCATGTCGGCGTCGTAGACGAACATCTCGCCATCGGCGTTGAAGGCGAAGTCGTACGGGTTGCGGTAGCCGGCGGTGAAGATCTCCCACGTCTTGCCGTCGAAGTCGGTCTTGGCGACGTAACCGCCGGGCGCGAGGATGCCGCGGGCATGGCCGTTGGCGTCCCACTGGCGCGGCAGGAGGTGGTCTTCGCTCCAGTTCTTCGGCAGCCGGCTGTGCTGGAAGCCCTGCGGCGGCTGCGTGTGGTTCCCGCAAATGACGTAGAGGGACTTTCCATCCGGCGCGAGTCGTACGGCGTGCGGGCCGTGCTCGCCGCCGCCGTTCAGCGATTTCAACTTCTCCACCGTGTCGAGGGTGTCATCCTTCTTGGAACTCGTGACTCGATACAGCCCGCTGCCCGGCCCGCCGTTGCACACGACGTAAAGCGTGCCCTTGTGCCAGAGCAGCCCCTGCGCGGCGCTGATCTTCGCGGGAATCTTCTCGACCTTCGTCTCGTCGCTGCTGCCGATCTTCGGCGGCGTGATCCGGCACAATCCCTGGTTTCCCTGGTCGCTGACGATCAGCCGGCCCTTGTCGTCGGCGGCGATGTTCACCCACGAGCCGAGTTCCGCCTTCGGCACGGTGAAGAGCTTTTCGACCTGGAAGCCCGGCAGCAGCACGAAAGTGTTCGCCGGTACCTTCGGCCCGCCGCCGCCCGCCGCCGCGTCGAGGACGTTGCCCCACGGCCCGTCGCCGTACTTGCCGACGGACTTCGCGGCGACGGCGTCGCCCTTCTTCGCCGACGCATTCCAGGTCGTATCGGAGACGACCGACACCTCGGCCTTGTCGGTCGCGAGTTGCAGGAGGAACCCGGCGATGCCCCCCTGATTCTCCGCCTTCGCCACGAGCGTGTTCTCGCCCGGCACGAGGAGCTTCGTCACGTCCGCTTCGACGGGCTGTTGCCACTCGCTGGACGAACCGACCGGCTTGCCATTCAAGGTCAGCGTGACGGCGTTGTCGCAGGTGAAGCGCACGCGGGCCTCGGTGGTGGTGCCGCGGTCGAAGGTCTTCGTCAGCGTGTAGTTCGTGTTGTTGTTCGCGCCCCAGATCCATTGCGGCTTGGGCGCGGCGGCGAAGCGCGCGGGCCATGCCGCCGCCGGCTTGGGCGCCTCGGCCGGGGCCGCGTCCCGCAGCACCGACGGCGCGATTTCCGGCTTCTGCGTGAACGGGTCCGCCGCGAACGCCGTGGCGCCGAGGGCGAGAGTGAGGGTAACCGAAAGGAATCGCATGGAAGAGACACTCGCGCGGGAGGGAACCGGTCCCGTTGAGTGTCGGACACCACCGCGGCGGGGTCAAGCGGCGAGCGGAGAATTCGCCGTCACTTGATGAAGCCGATGCGATCGAGCGGGAAGAAGACGAACGACGCCTTGCCGAGCATCAGGCGTTCGGGCACGGAACCCCAGACGCGACCGTCGGAGCTTTGCGCGCTGTTGTCGCCGAGGCAGAAGTAGTGGCCGGGCTGCACGTAGAACGTATCCGCGATTTCGGCGACGCGGAAGCCGCTCGAAACGGGCGTGAAATAGGTGTCGCGCCAGAGCTTGATCTTGGCGACTTCGACGCCGTGGCTTGCGCCGATGCTAGCGGGGGATTCGATGTCGTTGGCCTGCGTCCAGCCCTCGCCGCGCGTGTCGTTCGGGTCGTACTCCTTCGGCGCCGGGGACGGATCGTAGTCGCCGGCCGTGCCGAAGTCGATCTTCCGACCGTCGACCCAGACGCGCAGCGAGCAGTCGATGTTGGCGAACTTGAGCCGGCGCACGCCGGCGCCGGAGATGCCGCTGGGCTTCACGGCGAGTTCCTTGCCGTTCGGACCGGTGCGGAGCAGCGTGACGTTGCCGCCGGCGAATTTGGCGAGGTAGCGGTGCTCCCCCTTGGAAAGTTCCAGCGAAACCTCGGCATTCGGATCGGCGAACGTCGCCTGGCACTCGATCATCAGATCGCCGACCCAGTAGGGTTGGTGGCCGCGGTTGTGGTTGTAGCCGAGGTGGTTGTCGATCGGCAGGGCGGGGACGACGGGCTTGCCGGCTACCACGGGAATCGCGTTGAAGTCCTCGACCGCGAGGTGGCGGTAGCGGAGCCAGCCGAGGTTCGGGCCGGCGTGCTTGAAACTCCGGGGCATGGTGGCGTTATCGGCGGTCCAGTCATCGGTCTGCGCCTTCCAGCGAGGCGGCACACCGGCGTTCGCCAGGTACTTCGATTGATGATCGGAGTCGTAGACGATCCGCTTCATGGCGTCGAGGACGACGTCGGACTTGCGGACGAGTCGGAAGCCGCCGGGATCGCGAAAGCCGGCCTCCTGCGACGCCTGGAAGCGTTCGAGCGCGGCGGAGGCGTTCCGGTCCCGCGTTTCATCGTGCCGTTCGAGCGCCTGGGACAGGTGGAAGTCCGGTGCCCATTCGGAGGCGTTGTAGTCGCGGCGCGTGGCGCGCTTGTTGTAGCAGAAGTCGTTGAGCCAGTGGTCCTCGGCGCGCGGGTAGCCGTTCTCGTCCGGTGCCGGGGGTGGGAAGGAGAGGCTGTCGCAAACGTACACGTCGCCGCGCCACAGGGCGATCGTCTCGCCGCCGAGTCCCCAGAGCCGCTTGATGTAGTTCTGGGCGCCGAGGTACTTCTGCGGGGCCACGGGGTACTTGAAGACGACGACGTCGCCGCGCTGCGGCGGGTACTTGTGGTACTGCGCCTTGTGGACGAGAACCCGGTCGCCGGAGCTGTTGTCGGGGCGGGGTTCCCGGTCCTTGAACCGATGTTTATAGAGGCAATTGGGGCAGCAGTAGCCGTCGATGGCGTGAAGCATGCCGCGGCCGTCGCCTTCAACTTCCTCGCTGGAGTTCACGGGGAAGGTGTATCCGCATTCGGGGCAGTCGATGTTCTTCTGATATCCGTAGAGGGTCTCGGCCATCGAACCGGTGGGGATGACGAACGCCTCGACGACGAACTGTTTGAGGAGGAAGACGAGGACGACGACGAAGACGATCGTTTCGAGGCTCTCGCGGATCTGATCGCGCGAGGGCTTCTTCTCGGGTGTCTTGCCGGGTTTGGCGGCGTCCGGCACGGTGCGGGCGGCGGTCGGGGCGGTCGTCGGTTCCGGCATGGTCGTATACCGTCGGGATAAAGAGTATTCGCTCAAACAACACGGGGATTTGGGATTCGGCCCCCGCGCTCCGCTCCGAAGACTCCGCGTCGCGGCTAAACTTTCAACTCGTCCGGCATCTCTCCGCTGTAGCTGGCCCAGAGCGCGTCCACCGGGTGGGCGCACCACACGTCCGGCACGACACTCTTCAAGTGGCGGGCGATCTGCATCAGGCAGCCCACGTTGCCGATGAACACCGCCTTCGCCCCGGTGGCGCGGATGTTCTCGGCCTTGCGGTCGCCAAGCTTCCCGGCCATCTCCGGCTGAGTCAGGTTGTAACTCCCGGCCGCGCCGCAGCAGAGTTCGCTCTCGCCCAGCGGCACCAGCTTCATTCCGGGAATCAGTTCCAACAGGCTCCGTGGCTGCTTCTGGATCTGCTGCGCGTGCCGCAGGTGGCAGGCGTCGTGGTATGTCGCGGTGATGTTCAAGGGGTGCGTCGGCTTCACCGGGCCAAGATCGTACAGGAACTCGCTGATGTCGCGGACCTTGGAATTGAACCGGACCGCGGCCTCTTCGGCCGGGTGGCCGTGCATCATGTGCGCGTAGTCCTTGAGCATCGCCCCGCAGCCGGCGGCGTTCGTGACGATCGCGTCGAGATCGTCCGGCATGCCCGTTCCGAACCCGAAGATCTCGCAGTTCTTCGCGGCTAACTCGCGAGCCTGGGGTTCCATCGCGCTATGGTAGTGCAGCGCGCCGCAGCATTGCTGGGCGCGGGGAATCCAGACTTCGACGCCGTTCTTCTGGAGGACGCGGGCGGTGTTGAGCTGGGTGCCGGGATAGAGCGCGTCCGCGACGCAGCCGAGGAAGAGGCCTACGCGGGCGCGGCGTTTTCCCTCGGCCGGCAGCACTTCGGGCAGGCTGCCGTAGTGCGGCTTCAGTTTCGGCAGCATCGCTTTCATGCGGCGCAGGGACGGGGGAAGCAGCTTCGTGAGGCCGAGGGATTCGACGAGCCAGTCCAGGCCGGAGATTTGCGCGAGCCGCGCCGGCGCGAGCGCGAGCCGGGTGCGCAGGCGCGAGGGGAAGATGCGAAAGAGCATGAAGCGCTGCAGCGCGTTCAGGTTCGCGGCGGAGCGGCCCGGCTCCTTCTCTTCCATGTGGACGCGGAACGGCTCGATGAGCTTGCCGTACTGCACGCCGGAGGGGCAGGCGGTTTCGCAGGCCCGGCAGTTCAGGCAGAGGTCGAGGTGCCCCTTCACGGTTTCGTCGAGTTTCAGGGCTCCGTCGATCACCTGGCGCATGAGATAGATGCGCCCGCGCGGCGAATCGGCCTCGTTCCCGGTCTCGACGTAGGTCGGGCAGCTCGCGGTGCAGAGGCCGCAGTGCACGCAATCGAGAACGAGTTCGTAATCGAGATTCGGTTTTCCGTCGGCGAGCGGCAGTGCGGTGGCCATGGAGCGTATCGGTGGGTGCGGTGGGCCTGTTCAGGAATTGTAGGGAATGAACGACCGATCGCGGTAGGACAGACTCTCCGCTATCGGGCCGCCATCTCTTCGATCCGCACGTCGTCGAAGTAGGCTTCGCCGAAACCGGTCAGCGCAAACGTGACGGCGAGCTTCCCGTTCGCGGGCACCTGCCGGTAAAGGAAGTACTGCCGCCAGCCGCCGCCGTAGAGGCGCACGGAGAGCGGTTCGCTGCCGGCGCTGTCGAAAACGAGCGCGCCGTCGGCGGTCGCGCCGACATTCGCCTTGGCCCAGAAACCGATCCGCGCCCAACTCCCCGGCGGCAGGTCGACCGCGGGCGTATCCACCGCCAGCGACACGCGCTCGAGCGCGACCGGCGGTCGGTAGTCCTTTGCGGCGTTCGCTGGTCGCTTCGGCGTGACTTCGAGTTTGAGGCAGTGTTTGCCCAGCGACTGGCCGGAAGCCGCGCCGGCGCGGATCCGGTCGTCCACGGCGACGATGGCGGCGACCGGTGTCGCGGGATCGAGGTGCGTCTCTCGCGCCGTCCAGCCGGGCAGCGATCCGACGGCGGCGCCGCGGGCGGGCGGATCCTGGCTGAGTTCGAAGGTGCCGTTGCGGAGGACGTTGCCGCCGGGCCGCGCGGACCGCATGCGGGCGGCGAGTTCCCAGTGCTGGGGCAGGGTGTAGAAGCCGATGGCGTAGGGGCTGGCGGTCGGCGCGCTCAGGCCGGCGGTTGCGTTGCGCCAGTGCTCGCGCATGACGATGCGCAGCGGCCGCAGTGCGGCGCGGGCGTCGCGATACGAAACATCCGGCTGGTTGTTCGCCATCGCCTTGGCGGAGCGTTCGAGCGATTGCCGGGCCTGCGTGAACAGGTCGTCCGCGCCGCGGACGGGCGGGGCGACGCCGGCGAGCTGGTCGTGCACGCCGCGGACTTTCTCGTGGATCTCGCGCGCCTGTTCGAGGGCGAGTTGGGCGGCGCGCTTCGCGGAGCCGTTGCGGATGTTGTCCTGCCAGCGAACGACGAGGCCGTCGGGCGCGAGGTCGTTGGTGAAGACGACGGCGGCGGTGAGGTCGAATTTGGGAATCGTGATTTCGACGCCGCCGGGGACGGCGCGAACGCCGCCGGTGGAGCGCAGGTTCTCGAAGGTCGCGGGGGTCAATAGCCACGGGTCTGCGCCGTCGGGCACGAGGGGCACGGTGATCTTGAGGCCATCGACGGCACCCTGGTCGGGGCAGTGCTGCGAGCCGTTGCCGATCCAGACGGGCATCGCGACGATTCCCTTCTTGCCGCGGATGACCGCGGCTTTCACGGAGGGGTGCGACGTGTTCACCCACATCGTCTTCTCGTCGTCGGCGCCGAAGAGGACCGGTTCGAGCAGTTCGATCTCGGTGTTGAGCAAGTAGAGTTCGATCATCCGGTCGCGGCCGATCGCGCCGTATTCGGGCGAGAGGAATTGATCCGTCCAGAAGCCGAGGCCCCGATAGCCGGACGCGAGGCCGAGATAGGTGAGCAGGCGGATCTGTTCCGGCTGCGGGCCGAGGGGGAAATCGAGTTTCTCCGGGTTCGGCCGACCGGTGGCGAGGGCCAGGTACCAATCGGGCATGTGGGTTTGCACCCAGGTCCACATCAGTTTGCCGGGCGAGGTGAGCGCGCGGCGTTGGAGGAGCCATTCGCGGTATTTGTCGAGTTCGAGGCTGGTGAAGAGCGGCCAGCGATGGGAACCGATGACGTCGAGGTATTCGGAGTAGGCGGAGTAGCCGTCCCAGAGGTCCACGGCACGGGGCCGGCGGGGATCGTATTCGCGGAGGATGTCGGCAGTGCGCGCGACCTGGCGGAGTTGTTCGGTGGTGCGGCCGGCGCCGAGGTCCCACATCAGCACGCCGTCGCCGGAGCGGAAGCGGCGGAAGTGTTCGACCATGCGGTCGGCGTCGCGGCCGACGTTGGTGGCCGTGTCGGCACCGACATCACCCGTGCCGAGCACCGGAACTTCCGCGATAACCATGAACGAATGGTTCACCACCGCGTCGTCCACCAGGGCCGCGTCCACGTTGGCCGGAAATGCGATCGCGTTGAAGTTGAAGTCGCGCAGCCCCTTGAGCGATTGCCCCGCGTGGCGGACGGCGCGCAGGAAGAACGGCCGCTTGTCGATGAGGATGCGCCCGGCCACGAACTCGACGGCATACGGATGCGCAACCTCGGCCGGCTGCGTACCCGGGATCGTGGCATTCTTGGCGCGGCTGACCGGACGGCCGATCCCCTTCAGCGGCTTCCGGGGGTCCGGCGTGCAAGGGCCGATATCCAGATCGTCGATCCAGACTTCGCTCGGTCCGGGGCCCGAATAGACATTCAGCACCAACCGGTCGATATAGGCGTCGGTCGGGTCGATCTCGCGGCCGAGTTGCGCCCGCAGCACCGGCAGCACTTTCTTGAGCGCGTCCGCCGGCTTGCCCAGCGTCAGCCGGTGCCACGAACGCACGCGTTCCTCCGGGTAGGTATCGCCGACGATCAGCGTCGTCAGCATCGCCTCCGGCGTCTTCGGGTCGCGTTCCTTCGGCAATACCACACGGGCTCGCAGTTGGATCCCGGCGCGGAAGCTCTTCACCCACACGCTCGCCGTCGAGTCTTCGCCGGTGGTCGGTTTGATCGGGCAGGGGGGCGTGTCGTAGACGTAGTGCACGAATTCCGAATCCGCCTTGCCCGGGTTCGGCTGGCATTCGATCTTCAGATATTCGGACGACGGAGCGTTGAAATAGGAATTCGCGACGATGCGATGGTCCTTCTCTTCGACCTTTTGATTCGTGTCGGCGAGGACCCACGCCGGTTCGCGTCCGGCGAATCCATCCCGGTGGACCTGCCCGCGTGGCGCGTCCGGCGGCTGCGCGGCCACCCATGCCGCCAACCCGATGGTCAGCCCCGCGATTCCGACAACAACGCACCTGCGCATGGGACCGCTCCGGACGGAAAAACCCGCCGATTCTATACCCTCCCCGGCCGTTCGGCGAAAGCCGAACTCCGACGTTTTCACGGACCGGGTGGACACCCCGGTGCCGCGCCGTATCATGCCAGTTCCGCCGGCGCGCCCGCGCCCGGCCACCGAATCACCCGAATCCTCGGTTGTAGCCATGTCCATCGACAAGAGCCTGAAGCGCAAGGGCGGCATGACCCGCACCCGCTGCGTCATGAAGCGATCGGAACGCATTCTGAAGATGATGGCGGATGGAAAGTGGTCCGACGCCAACAGCCCTTACGGGCTGCCCAAGACGCGCGTCATCAAGGTCGCCATCAAGAAGAAGGCCAAGAAGGAAGCCGCCGAAGGCGATGCCGCCGCGCCGGCCGCCGACGCCAAGAAGTAATCCACCGGCCCCCGGCCGATCCGTACAACAGACCGCGACGCGGACCGTCGCGGTCTGTTCATTTCTTCCACCGGCCGTACCCCATGCCCCTCATCCCCATCGCCCTCGGCAGCAACCTCGGCGACCGGCGCGGCTTTCTCGACGCCGCGATCCGCCGGCTCCGCGCCGAACCGGGAATTCGCGTCGTCTCCGTGTCCCCTTACTACGACACGCCCCCCGTCGGCGGCACGCTCGAATCCGAAAACTACCTCAACGCCGCCGCCCTGCTCGAAACCGAACTTCCGCCCCAGACCGTCCTCCGAACCTTGCTGGAAATCGAACTCCAGTTCGGGCGACAACGATCCGCGACCGCACGCCGCGCCGGCCTGTACGACCCCCGCACCCTCGACCTCGATTTGTTGCTCTATGGCGAACAAATCTGGGATTCGCCCGAATTGATCCTGCCCCACCCGCGCATGCACGAACGGTCGTTCGTCCTGAAGCCGCTCGCCGACATCGCGCCGGACATGATTCATCCGGTCCTGCGGCGGACCGTGGCGAACCTGCTCGCGGATCGACCGGCCGAGGAACGCGACACCGTCCGCGTGCCCGCGCAGCCCCCCGGCGCCGAACGCCGCCAGTTCGAACACGTCCGCGTCCTCGTCACGGGGTCCACCAGCGGCATCGGCCGCGCCATCGCCACCGCCTTCGCCGAACGCGGCGCCGACGTCATCATCCACGGCTACCGCTCGCGCGAGACCGCCGACATGGTCGCGCAGCAACTCCGCGCGCACGGCGGCGACTGCCGTGCCGTCCTCGCCGATCTCCGGCAACCCTCCGAAGTCGACCGCCTCGCCAAGGAATCGTGGGACGTGCTCGGCGATGGCCTCGGCGTGCTCGTCTGCAACGCCGGCGCCGACACCCTGACCGGTCCCGGGGCCGCGATGTCCTTCGACGGCAAGCTCGACGCCCTGTTGCAGGTGGACCTGAAAGCAACGATGCGGCTCGCCCGCGCCGTCGGGGACAAGATGAAACTCATGGGCCGCGGCGTCATTCTCACCATGGGCTGGGACCAGGCCGAAACCGGCATGGAAGGCGACAGCGGCCAGCTCTTCGCCGCCGTGAAGGGGGCCATCATGGCGTTCTCGCGCAGCCTCGCCGTCAGCCTCGCGCCCCATGTGCGCGTGAACTGCATCGCGCCCGGCTGGATCCGCACTGCCTGGGGCGAGACCGCGACGCCGGCCTGGCAGGAGCGCGTCCGCCGCGAAACACCGCAGAAGGTCTGGGGCCTGCCCGACGACGTCGCCGCCGCCGCCGTCTGGCTTGCGTCCCCCGGGGCATCCTTCATCACCGGCCAGACACTCGCCGTCAACGGCGGCGCCATCCGCTGATTCCCATATGATTCCGCAAATCCACCCGAACGACGTGAAAGCGAAGCTCGACGCCGGCGAACCGGTCGTCCTGCTCGACGTGCGCCAGCCGAACGAATACGCCTACTGCCGACTGGAACCGAGCGAACACATTCCGCTGCACGAATTGCCGGGGCGATGGGAGGAACTGGACGTGCCGGCCGACGCGCTCGTCGTGGTCTACTGCCATCACGGCGTCCGCAGCCTGAGCGGCGCCGCGATCCTGATGCAGGCGGGCATCAATAACGTCGCCTCGATGTCCGGCGGCATCGAGGCGTGGAGTTTGTTGGTCGACCCGACGGTGCGGCGCTATTGAGCCTTCGTCGATTGTTCGTCCTTGAACAGCTTGCCCAGGTCCAGCGTCGTCGCCTTCATCACCGTCGCCGACTTCACCGTGTCGCCGAGCTTCAGGTGCAGCATCCGCGCCTTCGGCTCGAAGACCATCGCCTGCAGCGTGAACTTCCCGGCGTTCACCGCGTGCAGGCTCTGGAAGACATCCTCGATTCCCAGTTTCTCCTCGGTGCCTTGCAGCGCCTCCAGCTTCGGCAGCCGGTCGCACTTCTGGCCGATCCCCAACTCGTCCGTGCAGAAGTGGTTCGTGCAGCAGCAGACGTCGTTCTTCGCCTTCCGCGCCACGATCGTCTTCGGCGTGATCTCGAACACCGCCCCGCCCTTCGCGTCGCACGCCGTCATGCACGACGTCGACGTCCGCTCCGCCTTCCGCAACAGCGCCTCCGCCTCCGCCACCGTCGCGCACTCCTCCAGCACCCGCCGGAACAGCGAAAGCGTCGGCGTCCCCTTCCAGTTGAAGCTCGGCTTGTCCTTCGATTGCTTCAGGTGGATCTCGTTGATCGTCACCGCCAAGCCGTCCTCGTTCATCCCGCTCACGCACCCCGACAGCGGGCTGATCGTGATCGTCGCGAACGCCTTCTTCCCCTTCGGCTTCCAGACCACCACCAGAGTGTGCCGGTCGATCCCCTTCGAATTCATCCAGTCGAAGTTCCGCGCGAAGATCGTGTTCCCCGTCGCGCTGCGCCCCGGCTCCACGATTACCGTCGAGCAACCCATCCCGCTCGACAGGTCGTACACCGTGTTCGCGAAGTAGAGCAGGTCCGGCTCGCGTCCCGCCGCCTTCGCCGCCGCGTCCATTTCCGCCAGATGATCCTTCGGCAGGTTTTTCTTGAGTTGCTTCGAGAGCACCTTGATGCCTTCGAAGGCTTCCTCCTGCTTCGTGTCCTTGAGGAACTGCGCCAGCAGGGCGTCGATACCCGGCGCGTTCTTGATGGCGAGCACGCCGAACTGCTCGCCGATCTCCTCCGGCGTCCCCTGTACGGTGAGTACCGGCAACCCCGCGACGTGCGCGAGTTTGCCACTCTTGTGCGTGGCTTCGGGGAAGGTTGGCGCTTGCGCGAGCGCGGCCGGAGCGACGGCCAGCACGAGCGCGAGGACCAGGAATCGGCGGAGCATGGCGGAACCCGGGAAGGGGAATGGTTCGGACAATAATTCGCTTGTACCCGAAAACCCCCGCCGGGGCAAGTTGGGACTCGCGGTAGACTTGGCGAGCCGTACCAGTTTCGTTGGCAACGTATAGCCTCGCAACGACCAAAGGCACTTGCGGGAACCTTGCATCAAGTCGATGGGCGGGAAGAAGGCCTGTCGCCTCCGTCCTATAACACTCCCACTCTCCCACGGAGTTCCGCGCATGTCGTACCGCCTCGTGCTCCTTGCTCTGCTGACTTTCGCAATCCCGGCTTCCGCGAAGCCGAACGTGATCCTCATCCTCGCGGACGATCTCGGTGCCGCGGATCTCGGCTGCTACGGCAGCACGTTCCACAAGACGCCGCACCTGGACGCCTTCGCGAAACAGGGCGTGAAGTTCTCGCAGGGCTACGCCGCGTGCCCCGTCTGCTCGCCGACGCGGGCGGCGCTGCTCACCGGCAAATACCCGGCCCGGCTCGGCATCACCGACTGGCTGCCCGGACGACCGGACCAGCCCGGCCAGAAACTCAAACGCCCGCCGCTGCCGCTGCAACTCCCGTTGGAGGAAGTCACCCTCGCCGAACGCCTTCAGCACCACGGCTACACCACCGCGCACATCGGCAAATGGCACCTCGGCGGCGCCGGTTTCGAACCCACCAAACAGGGCTTCGACGTCAACATCGCCGGCGACGACACCGGAACGCCGCTCAGCTACTTCGCGCCGTTCCAACGCAACGCCAAGGGGAACATCCGCCAGATGCCCGGCCTCGAGACCGCGCCCGCCGGCGAGTACCTCACCGACCGCCTGACGATCGAAGCGGAGAAGTTCATCCGCGCGAACAAGGAGAAGCCGTTCTTCCTCTACATGCCGCACTACGCGGTGCATACCCCGATGCGGGCGAAGGAGGAACTGATCAAGAAGTACGAGAACAAGCCGACGTTCGGGAAGCAATCGCACCCGGTGTACGCGGCGATGCTCGAGAGCCTGGACGATTCGGTCGGCCGCATCCTGAAGGTGCTGGACGAGGAGAAGCTGGCGGAGAACACGATCGTGATCTTCACGTCGGATAACGGGGGCCTGGCGACACTGGAGGGGATGCCGCAACCGCCGACGTTCAACGGACCGCACCGCGAAGGAAAAGGGTACCTTTATGAAGGCGGTATCCGCGTGCCGTTGATCGTGCGCGGCCCGGGCGTGAAGGGTGGTCGCGTCGAGAGCGCGGTGGTGAGCAGTCAGGATTTCGTGCCGACGGTCTGCGAGCTGTGCGGGGTGCCATGCCCGACCACGCTCGACGGGGTGAGCTTCGTGCGGGCGCTGGCGGGCGGCGGTCCGCCGGAACGGGACGCGCTCTACTGGCACTACCCGCACTACGCGAACCAGGGGAGCAAGCCCGGCGGCGCGATCCGCGAGGGGAACTACAAGCTGATCGAGTTCTACGAGAACGGCCGCAAGGAACTGTTCGACGTGACGAAGGGCGAAGGCCAGAACCTGATCGAATCGAAGCCCGATGTGGCGGCGCGGCTGGCGGAGAAGCTCGATGCCTGGCGGAAGACGGTGAAGGCGAAGATGCCGACGCCGAACCCGGACTACGTGCCGAACCCGCAGGCGGCGAACGGCACGATCGCGCTGCCGGCGCGCACGGCGGAGGTGCATGGCGTCATGCTCCGCTTCGAACCGCTGCCGCACAAGAATACGCTCGGGTACTGGGTGAACGAGAAGGACTGGGCGTCGTGGGAGTTCACGGTGACGAAGCCGGGGACGTTCGACGTGGAGGTGCTGCAGGGCTGCGGCACCGGGCAGGGCGGCAGCAGCGTCGACGTCATCGTCGGCGAGAAGAAAGTCAATTTCACCGTGGAGGACACGGGCGGATTCCAGGCGTTCAAGCCCCGGGTAATCGGCCAGGTGACGGTGGACAAGGCCGGGCGGCACACGCTGGAGATCCGGCCGGTGAAGAAGGCGAAGGCCGCCGTGATGGATGTGCGGCAAGTGACGCTGAAACCGGCGAAATGAAACGGCCCCGGCATAAGCCGGGGCCGCGATGCGGATTCCCGTTCGATCAGCCGACCCAGGCGCCGTTGGTGCTGGCGAAGTCGGCGTAGAGAACCTGATCGTCGATCAGGTTCGGCACGTTGGCCGAATTCAATTTGCCGCCCGAGAAGGTGCGGACGCGGGAGATGTTGCCGGCCCCCTCGCCGACGATCAGGTCGGCGGTGGAGTCGCCGTCGATATTCTTGACGCCGACGCGCACGCCGTTGCGGGACGTGGAGTCGAAGGCGAAGAAGTTGACGAGGGTGGTCGGTGCCGACGGGGTGAGGACGAGCGACTTGGTCTCGAAGACCTGGACGCGGGGTCCGCCGCCGGGTCCGCCGCCGGCCACGATGTCGTCGAGGGCGTCGCGGTTGAAGTCGCCGCCGCCGACGTACACGCCGTTGCGGAGCGTGAGTTCGAAGGCGAAGAAGTCGGTGATGCGGGAGATCTGGTTCTTGGACGTGGCGACGCCGTCGAGGACGGAAATGCGGGGTCCGCCGCCGATGCCGGCACCGGCGATGATGTCGGGCACGCCGTCGTCGAACGACGAGCCGGCACCGGTACCGGTGATGGAGCCGATGAAGCCGGTGGCGACCCGGACGCCGCCGCGGAAGGCCGGTTCGAAGATGAAGAAGTCGGCGAGGGTGGTGCCGGTCTGACCGCTGATGACCTTGACGCGAGGTCCGCCGCCCACGTCGGCGGCGACGACAATGTCGGCGAAGCCGTCGGAGTCGATATCGGCCGAGGCGACGTTGAGGCCGCCGGTGAAGGTCGGTTCGAAGACGACCACATCGCGGATGATCTTGCCGCTGGCTCCGTCGACGACGACGACGCGGGGCAGCAGGCCCGGCCCGGGCGCGATGATCAAGTCGGGCGTGGCGTTGCCGTCATTATTCACATCGGCTGTGGCGACTCGGAGTTCGCCGGTGAAGCCGGGGAACGGGGTGAAGCGCGAGCCCAGAACGATTTCGTTGGAGCTGCCGAAGGTGACGTACGAGGCCGACGCCTGCGAGCCGCCGGAGACGGCACCGACGCGCGGCGCCTTGAGCGGCGGGTCGCCGCTGCCGCCGCCGGCGAGCGGGAGGATGGTTACGTAGACGTCGGTGTTGCCCGGCGTGATCGGGAAGAGCGTGTCGAGGTTGGTGGCGGAGCTGGTGAAAACGACGCGGCCGTTCTGGCCGATGTTGCCGACGAAGGCGCCAAAGGACGTGCCGTTGCCGGTCGACGCGCCGTTGGCGATGGTGCTGATGTAGGCCGTCGTCTTGGTCGCCCGGTCGCGGAGGAGCACGTCGAGCGCGCCGTTCGTGTCGGAGGTCGTGGCGGCCGCGACGTAATCGGTGCCCGTGCTTTGGAAGGTCACGTACCGGCCGTCGGGACCGATGAACGGTCGGACGGCGGCCTGGGTGCCGGTCTGCTTGCCGCTCGGGATCACGCTGACGACTTCGACATTATTGTTCGTGAGGTCCTTGACGAAGATGTCGTTGGCGTTGTTCGTGTCCTTCACCGTCGCGGCCGGGAAGATGTTCGACGATGTCGAGGTGAAGACGACGGCACCCGCGCCCGCGCTGATCTGGTACGAGAGTGGATCGACGCGGTTGTTGATGATGTCGCCGATGGGCAGGATGCCGTTGCCGGGCGTCGTGAGCGAACCGTTGATGGCGGTCACGAGGATGGCGGTATCGGAGATTTCGCCGTTGACGCGGCGGAAGTAGAGTTCTTGCTGGCTGGGGTCGCCGCCGAAGCCGGTGACGATCTGGCTGCCGGCCGTGTTGCCGACGCTGGTGGTGAAGAGGACGGCCGAGGTGTCGCTGCCGGCGAGGATGGAGTTCTGCGCGCGGCCGCCGCCGGCACCGGAGGAATTCACGACCCCGGTGGTGGTGGTGTCGGAACCGATGGTCACGAGGCGGACGAGGTTTGCGGGGTCGGTCGTGGAGCCGAACTGGGTCCACCAGACGTTTTCACTGGTGCTGGCGGCGTAGGTGCGTTTGGTCTGGGTTCCGCCGGCCACGCTACGGAGGTTGAGGGTGGCGGCATCGACGTTGCTGACGAAGGTGGCGGTGAGGCCGTCGCCGCCGAGGTAACGGCCGGCGGGGTCGTAGCGGACCTGCGTGGTGCTGAGGGCGCCGAACGTGGTGAAGCCAGCGACCGTGGCCAAAGTGGCGGTCTTGCCGGTCGCCGTATCGAAGTCCCTGACGAGTACGTCGCCGCTGAAGATCTTCGACATCACGGTCGTGAAGAAGAAACCGGCATTTTCCGTGGTGGGCACGAACGTCGGCTGACCGATGTCCGTGAGGTCGGTCATGAAGATGTCGGCGGTGGTGTCCCCGTTGTCGAACGCGAGGAACTCGGCGCCGTTGGTATTGCGGATGACGCCGGCGAGCGGGGCCGGGAACGTGCGTTGAGGCAGGGCGTTCTGCGCGTTGTAGTTGGACACGAACGAGACGCGGCTGCCGTCGGACGAAATCCCCGGATTGACCGAATCGACCCGTCGGCCGAACGCCTCGTTCGGATTCCCCGCGTTCGCGCCGTTGAAGAAGGTCCGGCTGACCAGTTTCGTATCGCCCGTCTGCGAGGACCAGCGGAACACGTCGAAGGTCGAATTGCCGCGGTCCGGCGCCGTCGTCCGGGTGACGTCGGTGGAGTTCGGTGAGATGGCCTTCGTGATGTAGAGGCCGTCGATGAGGGCGGCGTCGAGTTTCGAGCTGAACGCGACGAACTTGCCGTCGGCGCTGAGGCGTGCCTCGCCGAACGAATCGACGCCGGGGATCGCCTTGCTGTAGGTGGTCTTGCGGTCGAAGTCGTAGCGCGTCAGGTTCGTCGTGCCGTCGATCAACACCGTGGGCAGATTCGTGACGAGCCGGATTTCGTTCGTGAGCAGGTCGGCCCAGAACAGGTCGTTGGTGCCGGGAATGTCGACCTGGCCCTGGATCAGGTCCGTCGCCGCGGAGGAGAAGATCGCGTAGCGGCCGTCGTCGCTCATGTCGAGGACGGTCGCGGGCGCGTTGCCCGACCCCAGCAGCGTGGAGTTGCGGTCCACGAGGCCGGCCGCCGGCACGCTGCGGTCTTCCAGATGCTGAACGGTCAGCCCGGCGAATTTGGGGCGGGCCGCCTTCTGCGGTTTGCCGGGGCGGAACAGGCTGGCGATCGACACGAACGGCATAACGACCTCGGCTGTGCGGTCTGGGGCGGCCGGGAGCTTCGCGGATATCGGACGCGCGGCCACTATCGATCCGACGTTTGGGCCGGACCGAAAGTTTGTCGGTAGCGGAATCTCCCCCGCCTTCGACGACTCTACACGCCCCCGTAAACTCCGGGAAGCAATCCTATCTGAAATCGGCGAACTCATGCTCCGCCACGAAAGTGTTTCCCGACATTTCCCCGTCCGTTATTCCGGCGCGCTTTCGTCATCCTTCGAGTCCGTTCTGTTGGCATCCCGCGAAAACCCGTTCTAGGTGTTAGTGCAGTTACAATCGGACGAGTCGCCGTAAGTCCCCAAGTGCGTCCCACCCGCACATCCCCCCGGGCCGAACCGGCGACCCGACCGCGGTACCCCTGATCGCCGCGATCGTTCGATCCCCCGACCTGCGAATCCCACACCCCGCGCGCCGTCGCGCGGACGCCCGGCTCTGCCGGACCGTGTCGCTGCGCCACCACGCGGCCTCGGTTCCCGTGCGCGCCGGGACTGGACCTCCCCGAACCACCGAACGAGACGCGCGACACCATGAGCCGCCGCCAACCGATGCTTTCGCTGGAACCGCTCGATGCCCGCATCGTGCCCGCGCTCACGGTCCAGTTCGATTATTCGCTTGATACTTCCGGTTTCTTCAGCGATCCCACCCGCCGCGCGGCGCTCGAAGCGGCGACCCAGCAATTAGTGTCCCGCCTCGATGCCGATTTCGACCCGATCGTTCCGCACCTGGGGAACACCTGGAGCTTGCTCCTGAACAGCCCGTCGTCGGGCCAGCAAGTCGAAATTCCGAACCCGAGCATCCCGGCGAACACCATCGTGATCTACGCCGGCGCCTACGACCTCGGCGGCGCCGAGGCCGGTGAAGGGGGCTTCGGCGGCTATCGGGCCGGCGGCGATTCCAATTGGCTGAACTCCATCCAAACCCGCGGCACCACCGGTTTTTCGCTCTGGGGTGGTTCCCTCGCCTTCGACATCGATCAGAACTGGAATTTCACCTCGGCCCCGCCTTCCGCCGGCCAGGTCGATTTCTTCACCGTCGCGACCCACGAGATTGGCCACCTGCTCGGTTTCGGAACCGCGGATCAGTATTACCGGTTGGTCTCCAACGGCTACTTCGTCGGTGCGAACGCGACGGCGGCCAACGGCGGTACGCCCCCGCGCGTCTCCGCCGACCGCGCCCACTGGGCCCAAGGCACGCACGACGACGGCCACGAAACGTCGCTTCAGCCGATGATCGTCAACGGCCAGCGCTACGGTTTCAGCGACCTCGATTACGCCGTGCTCCAGGACATCGGCTGGACGGTGCTGTCCACCGCGACCGGGCCGAACACGGGCACGGCGCCGATCGTGTCCGCGCCGCCGGTCGGTTCGACCCCCGTCGTGCCGCCAATCGTTCCGCCGGTTGTGCCCCCGACCGTGCCGACCGTGCCGACCGTGCCGCCGACCATCCCGGCCGGGCAGGCCGCGATCACGTCCGACCTGATGGCGGTCAGCAAGCCCGATGGATCGGTGCAGATGTACCGCTTGAACTCGTCCGGCCAGACGGTGCCGGTCGGTGCGGCGTATTATCCGTTCGGCGGATTCGGCGGCTCCGTCCGCACCACCACGGCCGACCTGAACGGGGACAAGACGCCCGATCTGGTGTTCGTCGCGGGGGCCGGTGCCGGCTCGCAGATCCGCGCCATCGACGGCAAGACCGGCGCGGACATCGGCGGAATCTTCTCGGCCTTCGAAGCCGGCTACACCGGCGGCCTGTTCGTCGCGACCGCCGATCTGAACGGCGACGGCCGGCAGGATGTGATCGTCTCGCCCGACCAGGGCGGCGGCGGCCGCGTCACCGCCTTCAGCTTCGCCACCGGCACGCCCCGCGTCATCGCCAACTTCTTCGGCATCGAAGACACGAATTTCCGCGGCGGAGCCCGCGTCGCCGCGGCCGACGTCGATGGCGACGGCAAACCCGAAATCATCGTCGGTGCCGGCTACGGCGGCGGACCCCGCGTCGCGATCTTCGACGGACGCAGCCTCACCGGCACGCCCCGCAAGCTCGTCAACGATTTCTACGCCTTCGACGGCGTCGACCGCTCCGGGCTCCGGAATGGGATCTACGTCGCCGCCGGCGATCTCAACGGCGACGGTAAGGCCGAAGTCGTCTTCGGCGGCGGTCCCGGCGGCGGCCCCCGCGTCCTCGTCCTCGACGGCGCACAACTCGCCCGCAACACCCAATCGCCGATCGCCAACTTCTTCGCCTTCGGCGAGACCGAACGCGGCGGCGTCCGGCCGGCCATCAAGGATGTGGACAAGGACGGGAAACTGGACCTGCTCGTCGCCAGCGGCGAACGCGTCCCGGCCGCACTCCGCGTGTTCACCGGCGCGGCCAGCGCCTGGACCGGCGGCGCCCCGGGAGTCGGCACCTATTCCGAACCGTTCGGCTTCTCCCCGCTCGCCGACGGCGTCTACGTCGGCTAACGGTCCGTTGCCGCGAACTGGCAGGTCGGGCCTAGGCTTGGGAAGACCCGACCGACGAGTGATCCCAGGCTTCAATCCCCGGATCAGACCGCCGCCAGTTCGGCTTTCTGGATCGCCTCTTCCAGCGCGGGGTACATCTTCTTCGTCCCCTTGCACTTCGGGTACTTCGTGCAGCCGAGGAAGAACTTCCCGCCGAAGCGCGACTTCTGCAAGCGCATCGGTCCCTCGCACTCCGGGCAGGTGTCCGGGATGTCGACCTTCGGCATCTCCTTCTTCGGCGGCGGGGCCGGGATCTGATCCTTCAATTGTTCCTTCAGCTCGGCCGTGAGCGCCTTGGCGTTGCGGCACTTCGGGTAGGCCGTGCAGGCGAGGAACGGGCCGCGCGGACCGCGCTTGATCGTCATCGGCGCCTGGCACTTGTCGCAGTTGATGCCGGTCTCGATCGGCTTCGCCGGCTTGCCATCGGGGCCCATGTCGACGATGTTCTTGCACTTCGGATAGGCCGTGCAGCCGAAGAACGGCCCGCGGCTCCCCTCGCGCTTCGCCATCGGCGCGCCGCACTTCTCGCACTTGTATTCCGTCTCGACCGAAGACAGCACCGGCTTGCCGTCGGGGCCGAAGTTCATGGTCGTCTTGCAGTCGGGATAGCCGGAGCAGCCGAGGAACGGGCCTGTCTTGCCGACGCGCTTGAGCATGAACTTCCCGCACTTCGGGCACGGGATATCCGTGACCTCCGGCTCGACGACGCCGACGATGTACCGGCACGGGGCCGTCTCATCCGCGTAGCCGGAGCAGCCGACGAACGGCTTCTTGGTCTTGCGCGAAATCAGTTCGAGCAACGGCCGGCCGCACTTCGGGCACTTCTCGCCCGTCTCGATCCCGCCGCGGCGCTGGGGCATCTCCCCCTTTGCGGCTTCCAACTCCTTGGCGAAGTCGCCCCAGAACTCGTTCAGCACCTGTTCGTACTGGAACTTGCCCGTCTCGATGTCGTCGAGTTCCTCCTCGAAGTGGCTCGTGAACTGGTAGTCCATGATCTTCGGGAAGTGGGCCTTGAGCAGTTCGGTGACGACCTTGCCGAGGCCGGTGGCGTGGAAGCGCCGGTCCTTTTGCATCACGTAGCCGCGGTCCTGGATTGTCTGGATGATGCTGGCGTAGGTGCTCGGCCGGCCGATGCCTTCCTTCTCGAGCATGCGCACGAGCGAGCCGTCGTTGAAGCGCGGCGGCGGCTGGGTGAAGTGCTGCGTGCTGAACAGGTCGAGTTTCGTGAGAGTCTGCTTCTCGGCGAGGTTTGGCAGCTCCGTGTCCTCGCGCTTGCCGGGGGGCAGCACCTTCTGGTAGCCGTCGAATTTCAGGATGCGGCCGGTGGTGCGGAACAGGCCCGGCCCGGCGGCGATCTCGACGTTCGTGACGGCGAAGATGGCCGGGGTCATCTGGCTGGCGACGAAGCGGTTGTAGATGAGGGTGTAGAGGCGCAACTGGTCGGCCGCGAGGCCGAGCGATTGCGCCCGTTGCGGTGTCATCTCGACGTCCGTGGGCCGGACGCACTCGTGGGCCTCCTGAGCCGACTTGCCGCTAGCGTAGAAGTTCGGCTTGGGCGGGAGGTAGCGCTCGCCGAAGGCCGACTGGATGCGGCCGCGCACGGCGGTCAGGGCGTCCGCCGAGATGCGCGTGCTGTCGGTTCGCATGTAGGTGATGAGAGCGGTCGGCCCGAGGCCGGTGAGTTCCACCCCTTCGTAGAGCCGCTGGGCGGTGTCCATCGTGCGCTTGGCCGTGAAGCGCAGCCGCTGGTTCGCGTCCTGCTGCAGCGTGCTCGTGGTGAACGGAGCCTTCGGCCGCGACTGCTGGTCCTTCTGTTCGACCTTCGTGATGACGAACGGTTTGTCGGCGAGGGCCGCGAGCACGGCGTCGATGTCGGCCTCGGACTTGAGCGCCGCGTCGGCGTCGTTCCACTTCGCCAGCTCGGCCGTGAACGCGCCTTCGGGCGCATCGGGAATGCCGGGCTTTTCCTCCTCCTCGTCCGCCGGCGCGTCGGCCCCTTCGGCCGATTCGGGCTTCGCGTCCGGCGCGGGTTCGGGTTTCTCGCCCTTTTTCTTCGCGAAGATCTTCGCTTTGGCCGCGTTCGCCGTCCACGCGACGCCGCTGCCCTCGGGCGTGAGCAGCGCCGTCAGCTTCCAGTACTCCTCGCTCTTGAACGCCTCGATTTCGAGTTCGCGTTCGACGATGAGGCGCACGGCGACGGACTGCA
Organism: Gemmataceae bacterium; assembly: GCA_022842245.1. Lineage (GTDB taxonomy): Bacteria > Planctomycetota > Planctomycetia > Gemmatales > Gemmataceae > Limnoglobus. The sequence continues at coordinate 150,214 of JALHPZ010000011.1, read as the reverse complement.
CGCGGCCGGCGGAGAGGCCGTACTGCACCTTCTCGCCAAGCAGGTTCGATAGCGGGAAGCCGACGACGCGGTCCATCGCCCGGCGCGCTTCCTGCGCCTTCACGCGATCCATGTTGATCGCTTCGGGGTGGGCGAGCGCGTTCTGGATGGCGGACTTCGTGATTTCCTGGAAGGTGATGCGGTAAGTGTTCGCCGGGTCGAGCTGCAGCTCGTCCGCGATGTGCCAGGCGATCGCCTCCCCTTCGCGGTCGGGGTCGCTCGCCAGCAGCACGCGATTGGCCTTCTTCGCGGCCGCTTCCAGCTCGTTCAAAATCTCCTGCTGCGTGCGACGGCCGCGGCGGACCTTGTTCTTGCTGCCGGCATCCACGACGTAGCGCAATTTCCAACCGTCGGCGATGTTGATGCCTTGCACTTCCTCGTCCTTGATCCCCTTCTTGTTGGTGGCGAGGTCGCGGACGTGGCCGTAGCTGGCGAGCACCTTGTAGTTGTTGCCCAGATATTTGTTGATCGTTTTCGCCTTCGCCGGCGATTCGACGATGACGAGGTCGTACTTCCCCGCGCCGCCGGCGGTGGGTGTGGAGCGCTTGGCGCGGGCCGCGACCGGCTCGACGGCGGTCGTCTCCTTGGCCTTGCGCGGGGCGGCCTTCTTCGCGGGCGCCTTCTTCGCGGGGGCCGCCTTCTTGGCTTTCGGTTCGGCGGGCTTCTTGCGTGGGGTGGGCACCGGCGGATACTCCCCGCGAGGCGTTGTTGCGACCCGCGAATTCCGTACAATCGAATGTTCGGACGGCGTCAAAACTCCGTCACCGTAGTACAGCGATATACGGCCCGTCAAGGGACTAGCCAACGCCGCGGGGGAAATTCCCCGCCGCAAATCGAGGCAGGACAATGGCCTACAACCCGTTCGATTTCTTCCGCCGAAACCAGAAGACCGCCTTCGCGGCACTCACCGTCTTCGTCATGTTCACCTTCGTCCTCTCCTTCGGCCAAGGGGACTTTTTCCAGTGGCTGCCCGGCTGGCTCGGCAGCTTCAAACAACGCGGCAAAGACGTGATGGCCACCATCGACGGCCGCAAACTCTACGACGCCGAACTCTTCAAACACGACGACGACCGCGCCCTCGCCGACGAGTTCATGAAGTCGCTGCTCGTCAAGGTCGCCGAGCAGAAGGAAGACGAACTGCGCGAATCCGTCAAGTCCGCCAGCAAGGAAGCCAAGCCCGCGCTCGAGGAATTCCTGCGCCAGCGGCCCAATTACATCGACATGAACCTGCTCCGCATGTTCCAGCAGCAGAACATTCCGATCTCGCAGTCGGACATCCTGAACATGCAGCAGAACAACAAGCAGCGCGTCCGCACCGGTCTCCTGCAACTGCAATCCCTGCCCGGCGGCACCACCGCCGACAAGGATCTCGCCGACACCGCCCGCGAACTCATGCGGCTCGACGACCGCGCCGAAGGCCTCGGCCGCGACGGCAACTACTTCGGCTACCCCGGCCGCGCCCGCTCCAACGAAGACCGACTCGAATACGTCCTCTGGCTGCGAAAAGCCGAAAAACTCGGCGTCGTCATCCGCCCGGAAGACGCCCCCGGACTCGCCAAGGACGACCTCGGCAACGGCGTGACCCCGGAAGTCTGGAGCGCCGTCGAGAAGTCCTTCGCCTCCAAGATCAACTTCAGCCGCTCCCGCCTGCTCGCCGCGCTCGCCGACGAGTTCCGCGTCCGCGCCGCCGTCGAGGTGGTCATGGGCAAGGACTACGTCTCCGGCCGCGTCCCCTACCCAACCACGCCGTTCGACACCTACCAGTTCTTCAAGGACCAGTGCGACGCCGCGACCTACACGATCATGTCGGTGCCGGCCGAGAACTTCCTCGACAAGGTGAAGGAAACGCCGACCGACGGCGAACTCCGCGCCCTGTTCGACAAGTACAAGGGCGTGGAGCCGGCACCGGACCGCGAACTGCCCGGCTTCCGCGAACCCCGCAAGCTCAAGCTCGCCTGGCTCGAAGTCCGCGGCGAAGAGCCTTACTACAAGAAGACCAGCGACGAGGTCTGGAAGCTCGGCGAAGCCGGCGTGCGGCTCGCGGGCCTCGGCTTCGACGCCTTCGCCCCGGTCACCAGCGCCTTGACGAGTTCGCTGCCCGACCCGGCGCTCCAGGCGGCCTACGCCGACTACCGCGCCCGTTTCGCCGTCAGCATCGACACCAAATGGTACCCGTTCCGCGCCACCACCGACGAAATCCTCGATAGCAGCGTCGTCCGGCCGCAAAACGTCGCCGCCGCGCTCGCCACGCTCGTCGGCTCCGGCCTCACCAAAGGCTCGCCCCTCACCGCCGGCCTCGTCGTCAAGGAACGCTCCGCCCAGTTCGAACGCAACGACCGCGCCCGCGTCCTCGCCGCCATGTTCGCCCCGAGCACGCCCGCCGGCTCGAACCTCCTCGGCAATGCCCTCGTCGCCGGCGCCGCCATGCCCGCCCCGCCGCCCCTCGCCGTCGTCCGCAACGACCTCATCGACGGCGTCAAGAATGCCCTCGCCCGCAGCCGCGCCGAAAAGGACCTCCGCGAGTTCGCCACCGAACTCGCCCGCCTCGGCCAGAAAAAGGACAAGTCCGACGCCCGCGCCCTCGTCGACAAGTTCGTCTCCGAGCGCGGCCTGAAGATCGGCGGATCCACCGAGTTCCGCGACCAGTACACCATGGACGAAGACCCCGGACTCGCCGTCCTCGCCGATAAGAAGGAGCGCGGCCACGGGATGAGCGACGTGAACGTCCGCTTCGGACCGCGCTTCTTCGTCAACCCCCGCGATCCCCGCGCCTCCGCGACCAACCTCAGCTTCTTCGAACCCGTCACGTACCCCGACCACGGTCCCGGTTCCTTCGTCACGCTGCGCCCGAACGAGCCGACCTACCTCGCCTGGCGGACCGAAACCGAAGAGCCGAAGTCCCCGCGCGAGCTGAAGGACGTGCGGGCGAAGGTCGAAGCCGCCTGGAAGCGCGCCAAGGCGCGCGAGCTGGCGAAGGCCGCCGCCGAAGACCTCCGCAAGCGACTCGACGAGAAGATCAAGGAAGAAAAGGCCGAAGACGCCCGCGGCAAGATCACGCAGGTTGTCAGCGATACGCACACGAAGTTTCAGATCGAAACCTACGGCAACGGCGGCGACGCGGTCGACAAGAGGCTTCGATCGAAGTATTTCTTCGTGGACAAGGTCACGCCGATCCGCGCCGAGCGCAACATCTTCGACGTGCGCGGGCAGGACGAACAACCCGTGCCGTTCCAGCTGACGCACCTCGAGAAGAAGGACATGCCCTACCCGTCCGTCGAGCTGGCGAACGCGCTCCTCGAGAACAAGGGGAAGACGCTCGGCACGACGGTCGCCGGCACCGACCGCGCCAAGGACGTGCACTACGTCGCCGTGCTGGTGGACCGCGACCGGCACGGGCAGGAGGACTTCCGCGCCAAGGGGATCGCCGAGGGCCGCACGCCGCTGGCGGGCGCCGTCCGCGACCGCGAGATGCGGACCTCGCTCGGCAAGCTCCGCGAGAACACCGTCGCGCTGCTCAAGGCGGAGTTCAAAGTCGCCAACGAATCCGAGAAGCTGAAAGAGAAGACGTCGTCCGTCGAGTGATGCCGACGATGATCGAACCCCGAAACCGCCGGCCATTGGCCGGCGGTTTTGTCATTTCTACCGATTGGCGGCGCGACCGGGAAAGCTGGCGAATCTCCGCGCGGCCGCTTTGTTTCTTTCCGCCCAATCGACCCCGGAAAAGACTCGACAACGCCTCCGGGGCACGTTATGTCCCGCCTCTCGCACGGGCGACAAGTGTCCGTTCACTCGAAGCGGCCGAGACGGAGGGGATTTCGCCCCGGTCGGGTCGGGTGGCGCGGGCCTTGTCGGGGGCGCGTCGGATGCGGGATTGTGGGGGCACAATCCCGCATTCCCGGCCGCCCCAATCGACAGGGTCGACCCGTTCGGATGGGGACTTTGCAGAGTTTACATCAAGGATGTGAAGTTCCGATCCGATAAACGCGATGAAGGCACCGGTCCGTCCCGACCGGTGCCACGGGGGGACGCTGGCACGCATGCGCGGAACCGCGCTTTCGGACGACGACCGCTTGCCCGGTGCCGAACGATTGGGGAGTCGCAAGGCTCCCGGGCGGCGGACGTTCGAATCTCCGAAAGCCGGGGCTACCGGTTCGATCGAGTCGGGCGATGGGTATTGATCACCACCGCCCGCTTCGGAACCGACGGCGTTCCGGTCCCGCAGCTTGCCGGACATCAGGGAGGATTTCGATGGTGGGCACCCGCAACGAGACCGACATCCAGCAGGTCTGGCAGGACTATCGGGCGAACCCGACCCTGGACTTGCGGAATCGGTTGGTTGAGAACTACATGCCGTTGGTCAAATACAACGGTGAGCGCATCTGGGCGAGATTGCCCGATGGCGTGGAACTCGACGACCTCATCAGCGCCGGCATCTTCGGACTCCTCGACGCCATCGAGGCGTTCGACCTCAACCGCGGGGTCAAGTTCGAAACCTACTGCGTGCCCCGCATCCGCGGTGCCATGCTCGACGAACTCCGCACCATGGACTGGGTGCCCCGGCTCGTCCGCTCCAAGCAGAGCAAGTACGACGCCGCCAGCAAGGAACTCGAGACCGCCCTCGGCCGCAAGCCCACCGCCGAGGAACTCGCCAAGCGCCTCCAGATCCCGATCGAGGAAGTCGAGAAGTACGTCGCCGAGGCCACGGCCGTCAGCCTCGTCAGCCTCAACAAGAAGTGGTACGAGACCGACAGCTACAAGGACGTCCGCGAGATCGACATCCTCGAGGACAAGAAGGCCGAAGACCCGACCCACCGCCTGCAGAACCGCGACCTGATGCGGCTCGTCACCCGCGGCCTGAACCGCAACGAGCGACTCATCGTGATCCTCTACTACTACGAGGAGATGACGATGAAGGAGATCGGCGCGACGCTCAACCTCAGCGAGAGCCGCGTGAGCCAGATGCATAGCAGCATCGTCGCCCGCCTCCAGACCCAACTCTGTAAGCGCCGCCCGGAATTCAGCAACTGAATTCGTTGACCACCATCGAAGCCGGGGGACGAATATCGAAGCCGGGGAACGAGCGTCCCCCGGCTGTATCGTTTTCAGCTCGCATTGATTAGCCAATTCTTCATTGATCCGGCCGCGATCGACGGCCAGAATAGGGAACCTCGAATCCATCGCGTTCGTCTGAAGGAGCAGCGGGCGATACCAGCTCGCGTCGCCGTCGGCCCGGAATGCCGGCATTCGTTCGGTGGCAGAATGCTGTCAGAGGTGTGTCACATTCCAGGTATCTTCGCCTATGGGACCTCTTCTTCCATCGCCTGCGCCAGGGGCTGATGCTTCCGGCTCGAATCATGGCAGCGTAGATTTCCGGCTCCTGTTCGAATCTTTGCCGGGGCTGTACCTCGTCTTGAATCCCGACCTGAAGATCGTGGCCGCGAGCGAGGCCTATTTACGCTCCACCATGACGAAGCGGGCGGAGATTATTGGCCGCAGCATTTTTGACGTATTTCCCGATAACCCGGCGGATCAGTCCGCGACGGGGGTGAGCAACCTCGGCGATTCCTTGGTCCGAGTCGTCCAGCAACGGGTCGCGGATGTGATGGCCGTGCAAAAATACGACATTCGCCGACCCGAGTCCGATGGGGGAGGATTTGAAGAACGGTACTGGAGCCCCGTCAATCAGCCCGTCCTCAACCCGATGGGCGACGTCGCCTACATCATCCATCGGGCGGAGGACGTCACCGAGTTCATCCACCTCAAGCAGCGCGGCACGGCGCAGGACAGCCTCGCCGAGGAACTTCGCAGTCGCACCGCGCAGATGGAAGCCGAGGTCTTCCAGCGGGCGCAGGAGATTCAAGACGCGAACCGGGAACTGCGAGATGCCAGAGGGAAGCTGGAAGATCGCGTGCGGGAACGGACAGAGGAACTGGCGCGCGCGAACGAAGCGTTGAAAGCCGAAATCGAGCAAAGCCGGCGGTTCGAAGAGCAATTCCGCCGGGCGCAGAAGATGGAGGCTTTCGGCCAACTCGCCGGCGGGGTCGCCCACGACTTCAACAACCTCCTGACGGCCATCAACGGCTTCAGCGAAATGATGCTCAGCGGCATGATCCCGGTGGAGAACCACGCCGATTACCTCCGCGAGATACGCAAGGCGGGGGAACGCGCCGCCACGCTGACCCGACAGCTGCTCGCCTTCAGCCGCAAGCAAGTGCTCCAGCCGGTCTCGCTGAATCTCAACGAGTTGGTGGAAGAACTGAAACGGATGCTGCGCCGACTGATCGGCGCCGACATCGATCTGCGAACGGTTTGCGACCCCGCGCTGGGCCAGGTCAAGGCCGATGCGGGCCAGATCGAACAAGTGATCCTGAACCTGGTCGTCAATGCTCGCGACGCCATGCCCTCGGGGGGATACGTCAGCATCGAAACTCGCAACGTCGAACTGGATCGGGAATACGCCCGGACCCATCCCGAAGTGCAGCCGGGTAGCTACGTCCTGCTGGCCGTCAGCGATACCGGCTGCGGCATGAGCGCCGAGACCCGATCCAAGATCTTCGAACCGTTCTTCACCACCAAGGAGGTCGGCAAGGGCACCGGCCTGGGCCTCGCGGTCGTCCATGGGATCGTCAAACAGTCCGGCGGCAACATCGAGGTCTACAGCGAGCTTGGCCACGGCACCTCCTTCAAAGTTTACCTGCCGCGAGTGGATGAGCCGATCCGCAAGTCCAAATCCGTCCTCGGCCTGGCCCCGATGCCGATCGGAACGGAAACCATCCTCTTGGTCGATGATGAAGAACTCATACGCGAAACCGCCCGGATCGCCTTGGAGTCGGCCGGCTACACGGTGCTCCTCGCGAGCGACGGCGACGACGCGATGCAGACATGCCAATCCCATCAAGGGCCGATCCATCTGCTGTTGAGCGATGTGGTCATGCCGAAGATGAGCGGTCGGCAACTCGCCGACTTGGTGCGCGGTCTGCGCAAAGACATCAAGGTCCTATTCATGTCCGGTTACACCGACGACGCGATCCTTCAGCACGGCATACAGGCGGGCGTCGCCTTCCTGCAAAAGCCGCTGACTCCCTTGGTCCTGTGCCGGAAGGTACGCGAAGTTCTCGGCTGAACCAGCAACGAAACTGCCAAAGTACAGAGGATGCAACGCAAGACGCGAAGTCAAGGTATACCCCCCCCCGGCACACAATCTCTCGCGACCAATACCCTGAATTCGAGCTGCGTTCGCATTTCATTTTCATTTGGTATTTCCTGATTGAACCGGCCGCGATCGACGGAGAGAATGGCATGCGCGTGACGCCGATTCGGATATCCGGCGGTCCCGCGGCGGAACATTTTCCCGGGGAAGCCCCATGACCGACGCCGACGACGCTGCCGCGCAGGAATGGTACGACCGCAAGTCGGCCCTCATGGAGGCAATGCTCGGCCCCGAGCACGACATGGTCATGCACGCCATCATCCCCTACGCCATCGGCGGCGGGCTGGACCTCTACTACTATCCGAACGGCAGACCGGGCACCGCCATCGCCACCAAGGAGTTGTCGGAACTCCCCGGCGAAGGCTCCTCGAACGACGTATTCCAGAATTACGAACTGGTCATGTTCACCCGGCACGCGGTCGATCTGGATGCCAAGGAGGATGATGAGGGGTTCGGACGCGCGCAGCACTCCATCAACGCCATCCTGAATGCGATCGCCCCGTACAGCGCCCAGGCGACGCTCAACCCGAACGAGACGTGCGAGTTCCCCGCCGACATGCGGACCGTCGGCGGCCGCTGCCTGATCTTCGACGGCTACCCGACTTACGACGACGTCGAGCCGGACGAGTTCGGTCTGCTCGCGATCATCGAGGTGTTCCGCTCGGAGATGGACTACGCCCGCGCCAACGGCGGCGCCGAACTGCTCCGCCTCCTCCGCAAGCACGGCCACTACCCCTACTCCGACATGGACCGGGAACCGGTGGCGTAGCCGCGTGACCAAGATGTATGCGTCCCATCAAATCTCCCGGTCGTCATCCGTCGATCCGCTGGACCTATTCCCGGTGTTTCCGTTGCCATCGTTCGATGTAACATGAAAGGAGGAGTAACCGGTATGCAGTCGAGCAATCCCCCGATTGTCGAGATGGTCGTTGGGGTGCAATTCACCACGGAACTCCCGGTCGACTCTCGCAAACTCGTTCTCTTCTGGAACGAACGACTCCGAGCGAATTATCCGCTCTGTAAGGAAGCGCCTTCGCTCGACGATACGTTTGAAAAATTCGGGGAAGAAAGCCACGGGCAGACGCCGATGCTCCAGTTTCGCGTTGAACAATTGCCCCCGCTTCGCTACCAGGTTTCCAACGCCGATACCGGCCGCATGGTTCAAATTCAGGCGACGCGACTGGTGGCGAATTGGGTGAAGCGATCGGCGGATTATCCTCGCTTTTCCGCCATCCATGCCGACCTGCGCGCGACTTTCCAACTGTGGCAGGATTACGCGGCCGCGAATGAGATCGGCGAAGTCGTACCGAACCAATGGGAGCTTTGCTACGTCAATCTGATCCCGCAAGGACCGCTCTGGCAAACCCCGCGAGACTGGCATCGGATATCCCATATCTTCGCGGCGGAGACCAATGGTTTCCCGCCCTTGGAACTCGAAGACCGCAGGTTCCAGTGGCGTTTGCTCATGCCCGAACGAACCGGCCGCATCACGCTGACCGCACAGCCGTCTCGGAACAAGAACGGCACTCCCGCCTTGCAATTGACGATTCTCGCTCGGGGACCCGCCGTAACGGTCGCTGAAGTCCACGATCGGCTCGAACAAGCCCACGACTGCATCCTGGAACTTTTCGGTCGCGTCGCGACCGCCGAAGCCAAAGCCCACTGGGGATGGAAATCATGAGTACCGAAATCCTCAGCCGCGACGAATCGATCCGTGGGAACGCGTTCGCTGAACCGGCCGAACAGGTCGCCACGTATTTCGACCGCGAGCGCGGCTTCCGAACGCCCCAACCGGGTGCTTGGGGGCGACGCTTCACCCAACTCAAAGAGATCGACGCCACCCACCGGAAATACGACGATTTGGAAACCCCAAGGATCCCGGCCGACATCATTCAAGGCGCACGGCGGCTCATCCGTGTGTTGGAGGCCCAGGGCGTGGTTCCTCCAACCTGCATGACAGGCACGGTGGATGCGACCATCTGCTTCGAGTGGCACGATTGGAACGACACCGGTCGATCGATGACCATCGACGTGCTGGGATACGATCGGATGGAACGCTTTTATTACACCGACGACGGGAAACCCCGGATTGCCATCGAAGGTTTTTAGGCAGGGCTGTTCTTCATGACGTTGCCGCCCGAAGAGGAACTGCTGCGGCGGTTCACTCCCGATCCTCAATCGGGCCTCTTGCCCATCCAAGCCTTTCGCCCCACGCCGGCGGACATCACCGGTATTTCCGTATCCCGTCGCGACCTGCCGTTTCCGATCCGACGAGTGCTCAGTGATACGCGCCATCCCGCCGAGTCTTATGGAGTCTGTACCTTCAACCTCGTCGGCCTCCCCGAACTCTCCGCAGTTCTATCCCCAACTGACAATGATCCGGGTCATGCGACAATCCCGCAAATCGCTCCGCCATATGCCGATTTGAAGAAAACAGACCCGAGATACGCCATGTTGAAAGCCTATCAGGACCAGCTTCACAAGCGTTCCCAAATCATTCACCGACCCGGCGAAGCCATCGTCTGATGGGGAAGTGAGAGGGGCGCAGTCCGTTTCGTGCTCGAGACGATCTGCGCCCCCTTCATCGCGGGACGAATCGATGCGTCAACGCGATTCGCGCTCCCACTTCCAGAGCAAGGCTTCCCGGACACGGGTCAGGGCTTCCCCGAGCAGGTTCAACCCGTGCCACTGCGCACGGTCGTTCGCACGCGGGTCGTCGGCCGAGAGGCCGATGCCCCAGACGCGGTCGTGCGGCGAGGCTTCCACCAGCGTCGTCCCGCGCGTCGAGAACAACAACTCCCGCTGTTCCGCGTTCTGATCGAATCGGGCGAAGTTGCCGGCGAAGACGATCCCCTCCCGGAACAGCATCCAAACCGATTCGTCGTATCCGCGCACGGTTCGCCCGATGGCTTGTTGGTCCCGCGGCGAATCGGTCGCGAGGATCCGCTCGGCGGCGTCGCGGTCGGCGAAGAGCACCGCCTTGGAATACATCATGAACTGTTCGGCGCAGTTGAAGGGGATTCCCCCGATGACGAACCGCGCCGGGTGCCACTGGCTGAGACGATGCTTCCAGAAGAACGTGAATGATTCGGGCATCGCCGCGGTTCCCATCGGTTCGACAGCCACGGGATCGGGTACCGCTTCAGTATCTGGCGGATGCCTCGCCGGGGCGGAATCGACGTAAGTCCTTACGGGGCCTGTGTAGGCCGGAGTGGGTCCGAAAAACGCGAGTGGGTCCGCCGGGGGGTGGCGCGGGAGCGGCGGACCCACTCGGGCCATTGGACCGATCCGCCCGCGCTACTTCCGCGCGGCGTTGCGCCGCCGGAGCAGTTCGTCGATGATCGTGCCGAGGAGCAGCGTCAGGCCGATGACGGCCGGGATGCCGTCGCTCTTCATGCCGTTCAGGTTCACGAAGTTGTCGACGACCGGCATGACCATCGCGCCGAGCACCATGCCGATGGCGGTGCCCTCGCCGCCGCGGAGGCTGCACCCGCCAAGCACGGCGCCGAGGATGGCGAACAGCTCCCAGCTCGAGCCGCCGGCGTCGGCCTGGATCGACGGCATGTTCAGGAAGAGCAGCATGCCGGCGAGCGAGGCGAGGGTGGAGCAGATGACGTAGACGATCACGCGCTGGCGGTCGACGTTGACGCCAGCGTACTTGGCGGCGAGTTCGTTGTGACCGATGGCGTACCAGTACCGGCCGTAGGCGGTGCGGTGGAGGAAGAAGCCGAGGACGAGGGCGAGCACGATGAGCAGGATGAATTCGCCGGGGAAGACGAGCTCGCCGAGGAAGTCCTTGCCGACGAGGCCGGAGCGAAGATTGCGGATGGGCGTATCGAATTCGGGGTGTGCCGTGGGGTCGCGGGGGTCGGTGACCCAGGTGCGGCTGACGGTGCCGCCGATGAGGCGGGCGAGTCCGCGGTAGACGAACATGCCGCAGAGGGTGACGAGGAACGCCTGGAGTTTCAGTCGCGTGATGAGCAGGCCATTGACGAGGCCGACGGTGGCGCCGAACGCGAGGACGAGGGGCAGTGCGGCGTAGGGGTGGACGCCGGACTTCATGGTGACGCCGAAGAGGACGGCGGAGCAGCCGACGACGGAGCCGATGGAGAGGTCGATGCCGCCGACGATGATGACGAGGGCGGCGCCGAGCGTGATGATGCCGTACTGCCCTTGCAGGTTGGCGACGTCCATGAGGTTGCCGACGTCGCGAGCGGAGGGAGTGGTGAGGAGGAGGGCCGCGTAGAGCGCGGAGACGAGGCCCACGATGCCGAGGATTCGCGTCACGTCGAGCCTCCGGTCGCCAGCCGCATGACGGCTTCTTCGGTGAGTTGGGTTTTCGTCAGTTCGCCGGCGATGCGGCCTTCGTGCATGACGAGCACGCGGTCGGACATGCCGAGGAGTTCTTCCATGTCGGACGTGATCATCCAGACGGCGACGCCGTTGCCGGCGAGTTCGTCGATGAGGGCGTAGATCTCGGCCTTGGCGCCGACATCGACGCCGCGGGTCGGTTCATCGAGGATGAGGAGCTTCGGCCCGCGCGCCAGCCATTTGCCGTACACGACCTTCTGCTGGTTGCCGCCGGAGAGCAGGCCGACGGTCTGACGGGCACTGGGCGTCTTGACGCGGAGCTTGTCGATCCAGTTGGCGTGCAGGGCGGCTTCGGCCGTGCGTCGGGTGCCGAACAGGCCGCCGAGGCGGTCGAGGTTCGGCAGGCTGAGGTTGAAGCCGACCGACTCGGGAACGACGAGGCCGTGGAGGCGGCGGTCTTCAGGGACGAGGAAGACGCCGGCGTCGATGGCGTCCTGCGGACGGCGGATATGGAGAGCCTTCCCGTTCAGCGCAAGGGTGCCACTGGCGAGCGGGCGGACGCCGAAGACGGCTTCGGCAAGTTCGGTGCGGCTGGCGCCGACGAGGCCGGCCATGCCGAGGATCTCACCGGCGCGCACGTCGAAACTGGCGGGGGTGGCGGGGCCGTTGCGGTAGCGGAGGTCGCGCACCTGGAAGATCGGTGCGCCGCCGCCTTTGCGGTGGTCCTTCGGGTAGAACTGCTTGAGGTCGCGGCCGACCATGAGGCGGACCATGTTCTCGTGGTCGATCTCGTGCTTGGCGAGTTCGCCGGCGTTGCGGCCGTCGCGCAGGACGACGACGCGGTCGGCGACGCGCTTCACTTCGGCGAGTCGGTGCGAGATGTAGAGAACGGACACGCCTTCGGCCTTGAGGCCGTCGATCACGCCGTAGAGCGTTTCGGTCTCTCGCTGCGTGAGGCTGGATGTCGGCTCGTCCATGATGAGGATGCGGACCTTCAGGCCGAGCGCGCGGGCGATCTCGACGAGTTGCTTCTCGCCGGGGGGCAGCGTCTCGACGCGGGCGGTTGCGCGGCTGGCGGGGAGGCCGACACGCGTGAGCAGTTCGGCGGCGCGCGCCTTCGCGGTGGATTTGTCCAGGATGCGGAGCGGACCGCCGCATGTGCGCTCGCGGCCGAGGAATAGGTTGTCCGCGACGGTCAGGTTCTCTGCGAGGTTGAGTTCCTGGTGAATGAGGCTGACGCCGGCGGCGATGGCGTCGCCGGGAGTTGTGAATTCTACCGGTTCGCCGTCGAGCGTCATGGTGCCTTCGTCGCGCCGGTAAACGCCCGCGGCGATCTTCATGAGCGTCGACTTCCCCGCGCCGTTCTCGCCGACGACGGCGAGGACTTCGCCGGGCGCGAGTTCGAGCGAGACCCCGTCGAGCGCGAGCACGCCGGGGAATTGCTTGCGGGCATTCGCGATGGCGAGGCGGGGAGGGGGCATGAGGAGGAAGCCCGAAGCCCGGCGACGTTCATCGCCGGGCGTTCGACGAGATGGGAGATTACTTCTTCACGCTTGCGAGGTCGTCGCGGATCTTCTTTTCGAAGTCCACCGCCTTCGGGAACTTGATGAGCAGGCCGTTGATCGTCTGATCCGGTCCGCCGTCCTTCGTGATGACTTGATACGGCGTCTGGCCTTTGCCCAGCAGCTTCGACTTGTCGCCCCGCGCCACGGCGGCGAGGATCTCCACCGATTTGTAGCCGTAATTGAAAGGATCCTGGACGACGGTGCCTTCGATCTCGCCGGCGGCGATCGACTTGAGGGTTTCGAGGTTCTCGTCGAAGCCGACGATCTTAATCTTGCCGACGAGAGACTTGGCGCGGGCGGCTTCGAGGATGGCGGGCGGGTTATAGGCGTAGAGGCCGATCATGCAGATGTCGGTCACGCCATCGAGCCGGCCGAGCACGTCGCGGGCGTTCGTGACGGCCTTCTCACCGGGGCCGCCGTCGGTCTTCGCTTCACCGTCCACGAGGAAATACTTGCCGTAGTACTTGCCCGTTACGTCCTTCTTCACGGGGTGCGTGCCGGGCTTGCCGTCGGCGTCAGGCGTCTTGAGTTCGTCCAGCACGCCGCCGCTGCGGTCGATGGCGTTCGCGGAGGAATTGTTACCGATGAACATGGCGATCGTGCCACCGTTCGGCAGCACCTTCTTGACGAGGCGTCCCACGGCGCGGCCGGCCTCGCGATTGTCCACGCCCACATAGCACAGCCGGCCGGTGCTCTCGGCCGCGTCGTTGTCCATTGTGATGAGGCTGACCTTCTTGGCGATGCGTGTCAGGTCTTCTTCCTGGCCCTTCGGGTCGATGACACTGACAGCGATACCGTTGACGCCCTGCTTCACCCAGGCTTCGATGATCGGCATCTGGATGGCGGCGTCGAGCTTTTCGGGTTGGCGGAAGAGGAGATCGACATTGTGGTCCTTCGCGGCCTTGTTCGCGCCGGCCTCGCACAGGTCCCAGAAGGGATCGGTGCAATTCGTGACGACGGCGATCTTTGGCCGTTCGCCGCCTGCGACGTTCGGGGCATTCGTGGCGCTGTTGCCGCCGCCGCAGCCGGCGAGCGCGAGGCTGGTGAACGCGAGGAACACAAGACGAAGGGCCACGGCGCACCCGCTTTCGGAAGGGGAGGTAATTCCTAAGGGTTGTGGAGAAAATGTACGCCGAGAAGGGACTTCGGCAACATTCGCTGTGATTTGAACTAGGAATTGCGTCGGGGAACGGCGAGTGAAACGCACGTGAAGCGATCGGATCAGTTCGACCATTCCGGTTTTTGGGCGCCGCCATCGAGTTGTTGCACGACGTCGCGATTCTTGTTCAATCCGCGGAACAACGGCTCGGCGCGTGTGTAATGGGATTCGTCGAAACCCGTTGTCTTGAGCAGCTCGATAGCGATTTTGCGCGGGTCGGTCGTCTCGGCGAGGACGCGGTCGACGGTCTTCTTCGGCGTACGTTTTTCGATCGCGGCCAGCTCGGCGAGGCGGAACTGGTCGCCGGTGATGCCGCCGGTCTCGCCATTGTTCGAGTGCGTCACGTCCATGAGCGGTTCGGCGTAGCCCATCCGGGCGGCGTTCCGCTTCTCGGCGATCATGCGGCCGAGTTCATGACAGAGAACGGCCGCCAGTTCCTCGTCCGTCTTGCAACGATCGACGAGCGAATCGGAGATGAACACGCTCTGCTGGCCGCGATGGAACAAGAGCGGTTCGCGATGGCCGACGGTCTGGAACGACGTGTCCACGCCGCAGAAGATGTTGGCGGAGAGGATCTGCCGGCCAATCTGGTCGACGCGCGCCGCGGCGGCGAGCGACGGTTCCTTCGCGTCCGGCACCGCGATCGGCTTGTTCACGAGATTCCGCGCGCCGCGGAAGAAACGATTGTCATCGCAACCCGCGAACAGACCCATTAATAGTACTACCGCGACGCGCATGCCGATCCCTCGGTTGCGAATCGCGGCCTAATACCGTGGATCGTCCGGTCTGTCGAGATTATTTCTTGATGCGGATCTCGTAGACCCGGTTCGTCGACGCATTATTGGGAATGTCCGATGGGTTGCCGCCGGTCAGCGTGGCGACGCCATCCTTCATAGAATACTGGAATGGTTTTCCGGTCACGGGATCGAGCGCCAGCGGCACGGTGATCTCGGAGAGTGTCGTGGGCAGTTGGCCGTTATGCTCGAAGGCGTGGAGCCGGATCGCTTCGATCGTCCGCAGATAACCGATCCGTTGGCGCACTCGGCTGAGCGAAGCTGTGATCTTGCGATTCGTCGGCGTCAGCAACTTGGCGAGCTGGGCATTGTCGCCCTTGATCTTCTGTTCGACCTGTTCGGCCCGTTTCATCGCCTCGGCGAACGGCAGCGCGCTGGTGATGAGCATCTCGTCGAGCACGATCTCGTACTGCCTTACATCGGCGGTAACGATCGCTTGGAGTTCGGACATTTTGTCGACGACTTTCGCGTTGAAGCCGGTTTCGACCAGGAGCTTGCGGGCAGCGGCAACCTTTTTCTTGTCGGTCGAACGGATCGGTGCATCCACCGAGTATTTCCATTTGGAATTCAACCCTTCCGACATGGCGCCGGCGGCATCGTAGAGCTTGAGGTGTTTGTAGATCTCCGATTCGGTCATCGTGTCGGTGGCTTCGAGGAACGGTTTGAACATGGTGTAGGCGAGCAGGCGTTCTCCGCCCGCCGAGGTACGGTCATCCAGACCGAAGGCGGGGAGTTCGGTGAATCCCCAATAGAGATTCGGGCACCCGGGCTGCTGGATCAATTCCTCGAGGGCATCGAGGCTATTGGTCTTGATGGCGAGGCCGACGAGCAGGCCGATCAGCGTTGGGTGCGATTCGAAGGACGACGAGAGGCCATGGAAGGTCCGGGCGGAGTAGATCGCCTTCTCGAAGTCGCCGGTGCGGATTTCGTACCGCATCCGGATCTTGAGCACATGGGCAAGTTCGCGGATCTTCTGCACCTCGGGGAGCAACGTCCAGATTCCGTTATCGCGGATGTTGAACCAGATCTGCCAATCGGACGAGAGCTGCCGTGCCCCTTCGTCGACATCGGCGAGCGGACGGCCAACGAAGGACGGGTCGGTGCTGCCGCGATAGGCCAGGCCGCCGATGCAACCGGATTTCTTGATGTCCTCGATGGGCAGGTCATCCAGTGCGGTCAAGTTCCAGCGATCACGTTTCTCACGCTGTTCCTTCGAGAAGAATACATCCTGTTCCATGAAGGCGCGCATAAACGTCGGCACTCGATTGCCCGGCTTCATCTCCGGGTACTGCGGCGTGAGGTAGTGCCGGGAGTACGGCCGGCTGACGCCGTTGGGATGCAGCACGATCGGGATCGTTAGCTTGCCGTCCTTCGGCTCGATGGCAGCGGGTTTGTACGGTATGGGTTCCGCCGGTTTCTCTTTGACGACCGGGGCGGGTTGCGACGGCGGTTGTGCGTGGAGGGTCAGTCCCGCCATCAGCAGGAGAGCAAGAGATCGCATGGACAACTC
Organism: Gemmataceae bacterium; assembly: GCA_022842245.1. Taxonomy (GTDB): domain Bacteria; phylum Planctomycetota; class Planctomycetia; order Gemmatales; family Gemmataceae; genus Limnoglobus. The sequence goes on along the minus strand of JALHPZ010000011.1, from coordinate 133,626 downwards.
CGATCAGGGAAGAAGTTCGCGGGAAAAGGCGGACAGTGAAGATCGACCGGGTGCGGTTCCCACGGCGACGGATCGCGAGAGCCGTTCGGGGTTTCGGGAGAGCGCGTAGATGCTCGACGGATCAAAGTACGGTTCGGGGAGCGTTTCCGCGGCCGTTGTCGGTTCGGCGGAGGGCGGAGCGGACACTTCCGCGGGCGGCGATAGACGCGAGTTCAGCCAGAGAGCGAGTGTGAGGACCTGGGTTGTGGCGAGAACCGCCGCCAGCCGCTTCCAGACTGGCGACGGCTTCGCCGAGGCTCGACCCGCGGCAAACAGAATCGCATCGCGATCCGGCAGGGTCGGTGTGAACGATTCCAGTTTGCCGATCACTTCTTCGGACATGCCACCCCCAACCTTTCCCGCAACATCGCAATCCCGGTCTCGTACCGCCGATGTGCGGTGCTGACCGAACAGCCCGTCGCGGCGGCCACCTGTTCCAGCGTCAGACCGCCCCAGAGCCGAGCGACGATGACCTCGCGAGGCTCGGCCGGCAGCGCTTCGAGCGCCGCGACCGCCGCTTCTGCGTCCAGCCCGTCGATTTCCCTCTCGGCGAACCATTCGGCCTTCGCGACGCGCCCCTCGCGAGCCCGGCGACGGCGCTCGGCCTTGCCGGCGTCCATCGCGAGATTGCGGACGACACGGAAGAGCCACGCGGCCGGATCGTTCGGCGGCGGGCTTTGCACGACGTATCGGCAGAAGGCATCCTGCACGACGTCGTCCGGCACGGCGCACCACTGCCGGGCGAACAGCGCGAGCGCCGCCGCGTGTCGGTCGATCAATTCGGCGAGCGGCCGGACGGTCATTTCGGAAGGGAGACGACGCGGGACGGGAGATTTTCCGCTCGTTTAGCTGGATGGAGAAAAAGAAAAAGGGCCGAGCAAAGCTCGGCCCTGATCGGGTGGTCGATTCGTCGCGATTAGCGCTTCGAGAACTGGGTCCCGCGACGGGCGCCGCGGAGACCGTACTTCTTGCGTTCCTTCATGCGGCTGTCGCGGGTGAGGAACTTGCCTTCGCGGAGCTTGCGGACGATGCCGATGGCGGGATCTTCCGGCGGCGCGGCGGGGACGGCCGGGGCGTCGACCTTCACGCCCTTCGGGGGGAGTGCCTGCTTGACTCCGCCGACCATGATCGGCGCGGGCAGTGCCGGCTTCGGCGCGGGCGGCAGCGGCTTCGGCTGGTTGAGTTCGCCCTTGACTTCTTTCTTCCAAGCACGGACGGCGGTGACATTGCCAACGGTGACGGACTTGCGTTCGCTGGGCGGCGCGAACATCACCTTGATCGCGCGGGCGATACCCTGGCGGACGGCGTCGGCCTGGCCGGTGATGCCGCCACCTTGCGCCTTCACCGTCACGTCGAGCCGGTTGCCGAGGTCGGTGGCGACCAAGGGGCCTCGCACTGCGGCGCGGTCCTTGTCTTCCGTGAAGTAGTTCTCGAGCGGACGGCCGTTGATCTGGATGCCGCCCTTGCCGTCGGAGATGCGAACTCGCGCCACGGCGGTCTTCCGCCGGCCCGTGCCCAAGTAGTAGGTCTTTGCTTCTTTCTCTTTCGCCATGATCTTGCAGTGCCTCGGATTAGATCGCTTCGAGCTTGAATTCGACCGGTTGCTGCGCCTGATGGTCGTGCTGCGGACCGGCGAACAGCTTCAACTTCTTGATCTGCTTGTAGCCCATCGGTCCGCGCGGGACCATTCGCTTGACCGCGAGGCGGAGGATTTCCTCCGGCTTTTTGCGAAGCATTTCCTTGGCCGGGATGATCTTTTGGCCGCCCGCGTAGTGCGAGTACGTCTGGTAGGATTTCGTTTCCCACTTGTTGCCGGTGAACTTCACCTTGTCGGCGTTCACGACGATCACGAAGTCGCCGGTATCGGCGTGCGGGGTAAACGTCGGCTTGTGCTTGCCGCGGAGCAGATTCGCGATGACAACGGCGAGTCGGCCGACCACCTGGTCGGCGGCGTCGATGACGAGCCACTGCGGCTGCGCCGTTTGCGCGTTGGCCATATACGTGGACATGGGAGCAAAAACCTTCCGAAACGGATCATCTTCAAACCAGACAGATATCATAAACCCGCGCCGCGCAACGGCAAGAGCGCGATGTGGGAAAGTTCCGCGCCCCGCAGGCGAACAATCTTGTAGTAGTAGCGAAACCCCGAAGACTCCCCGGAGGGCCTGTAATGGCGCATGTCCAGACCACCAATCTCCCCCCGCTGAAACCCCACGAGATCCGGCACCCTTTCGGCTTGCCGCTTGGTTCCGTCCGCGGCTTGATGTCGATCCTCATCTGTCTCTTTTTCTGGATTCTCCTGCTGCTACCGGCCGAAACCCCGGCCAAGGCGGTCCTCGCCCATTTCTTCCTTCTCGGCCTGGTCCTTCTGGCGTTCGCGTCCTCGCCGCGGCTCTCCGACAAGGACGAGTCGCCTTTCCTTCCGTGGCTCATGCGACTGATCTTCGTGGGTGGTTCGATCGCCGTCGTCGCGTTCGTGTTGTTCACCCGAGATCCCTCGATCATTCAACAACGTCTGACGCCCGACCCCGACGAGGTCCGCATGTGGTGGATTCCGTTCCTCGGTTCGCTCGCGGGCGGGTTCAGCCTGGGTCTGGTGCTGCGGTTTTTGCTCGGGCCGCTCAATCACGTCTTTCAATCGATGCGGGCCTGGTTTTCCGTGCTGGGCCTGATCATGCTGGCGTGCGAATTGGCGATCTTCTTCGCACTCGCCAGCGGGGCCGGGAAAGTGGACGAGTTCCTGCACTACTGCCAGTGCGTGACGCTCGTGATCGTGAGCGCGTACTTCGGCACCCGCGCCTGATCGCGGGACCGCGACGGCGGTGGAATCCCCCCTCCGCCGCCGTTCTGGTCGGCTTGCTACTGACTCACGAACACCCCGCCGCGGAAGTTCGGATCGAAGAGCAGGTTGTACACGACTTGGCGTTGAAGGAATCCGGCACCGAAGAGGAACTGGGAAACTTCCGCCTGGCCGAACAAGCCCTGCCCCCCGGTGCCGACGATGAGCAGGCCGTTGTTGACGCCGTTCGGGATGATGGCCGCGCCCACGCTGACGCCGTTCGAGTAGTTGCTGATGAACTCTTGCGTCAGGATGTCGCCGGCCCGGTTGCCCGAGAAGTTGCCCGCCAGTACGGAAGCGCCGCTGTAAACGGTGAACGCGCCGGTGACGCCGCGACCGGTGCCGACGGCGAGGTCGACGAAGCCGTCGCGATTGAAGTCCGCCGCCGCGACCGAAAGCCCGCTGCGGATCGACGGATCGAACGCGAAGAAGTCCGCGATCGTCTGATTCGGATCGAAGCTGGTGTATTGCAGTCCGCGCTGGGCGATTTGTGCGCCGCTGAGCACGCGGACGCGCGGTCCGCCGCCGAAGCCGGGTGCCACGACCAGATTCGAGAATTCCAGCCCGCCGAACGGCGTGGGGCTGGCGGCCACCGAGACCCCGTTCCGGAAGCTGGGTTCGAACGCGAAGAAGTTCGCGACCGTATCGCCTTCCCGATCGCTCGTGAAGTTGCGGCCTTGGAACGTCACGGCGGCGCCGTCCAGAATACGGATGCGCGGTCCGCCGCCCGGCCCGGCGCCGATCACCAGTTCCGCGTTCCCCGCCCCGGCGAAGTTGCCGGCCGCCACGTTCGTACCGCCGCGCTGCGTTGACTCGAAGGCGAAGAAGTCGGCGACCACGATCGCGTCGGGAACGGCCCCCGCTCCATCGAGCGGGGCGGTTGGGAAACCGAACCCCGGCGCGAACGCCCGACCATCGAAGACGCGCACGCGCGGCCCCCCGCCGACTCCGGCACCGACGATGACGTCCGCCACGTTGTCCCCGGTCACATCGCCGATGGCGGCGTTCACGCCGCCCGTGAACGAATTCTCGAACGCCAGAAAGTCCGCGACCTTCACGCCGGTCGTCACGTTGAAGATCTGCAGCCGTGGCGGGCCGCCCGAACCGCTTCCGACCGCGAAGATCGACGCCGCTGCCGGCGTCTCGCGTGTCTCCAACTGTTCCGAATTCAATCGGACCGACGGTGTGTTCTTCATGGCGCAGTTCTCCGTACGAGCGATGCGGCGCTTATATCCCGCCCATCCGTCGCGGCAAGCCGAACACGGCCCACATGCACGGTTCGGATTGTCGGACCGCCCGCGCGCGGTTATAGGCTCCCGCCATGAACCGCGCCTTTTGGCTCCTTTTCGCTGTCCTCGCCGGTGCCGCTTCCGCGAACGGCCAGCCGCCGAAAAACCAGATCGTCGTCCTCGACGACGGCACCGTACTCGAAGGCGTCGTGCAGACCGCGGACAAGATCGTCCGTGTTTCGCCGGCGAAGGGGGCCGCCCGAGTCGTTACGGCGGCGCAGGTGTCCTTCATCGGTGAATCGCGAGAGTCCGCCTACGACTTCGTCGCGAAGAACATCGATGCGAATACGCCCGACGGCGCACGACGCTTGGCCGTGTGGTGCGAGAAGGCCGGCCTGACGGACAAGGCTCTCGTTCACGCCAAATCCTACGCGGTCCTTGCGCCCAACGACTCCGCCGTACGGGACTGGATCGCCAAACTTGAAAAGCGGTCTTCCACGAAGCCGGTTGAAACGAACCTATCGGCGACTTCCGTGCGAGCGCCGATCGAACTCGCGAGTGGATCGGCGGTCGCTTTCGCCGCGCGCATCCAACCGATTCTCTCGAATCAGTGCGCAAGCTGCCACGCCGCGAAGGATTATTCGGGAGCCTTTCAACTGGGCCGTGTCGCTCAGGGTTATGCAAATCCGGAAGTCGCCGCGGCGAATCTCAAGGTGGCGACATCCCAACTCCAGGTCGATGATCCGGCCAACAGTCCTTTGCTGAAGTACGCGCTTACGGCGCACGGCGGGCAGAAACGGCCGGCGTTCCCGAACCGCGACGCCATCGCCTATCGTCATCTCGAAGCGTGGGTGTTCGAGTCGCTGCCGAAGCGGGATACGACGAGAGGCTTCGCGACAGAGTCGAAGCCCGAGCCCAAGCGCGAACCGGTCGAGGTGCCGACGGCGCTGCCCGGCGCTGTGGTCGGCGAGTTGGGGCGACCGGCGGTCGTTTCGACAGCTACCGTTCCCGCCCACGTCGTGCCACGTTCGGTACCCGCGGTACCCAAGTCCGCCGGGAACACGAACGACCCGTTCGACCCGGCCGAGTTCAATCGCCGGCCCCGATCGCCCGCGAAATGACGTAATATGTCGGGATGGAGTTCCTCGACCGATTCGCCGCGCCGCTCCCCGACCGACCGGCTTCGTTTCAGATTCTCTTCGATGATCTCTCGGACCTGTCCGCCGATGGTCTCCGTGCGGCCCTGCACGACTATCACCCGGAATTGACTGACGCCACCGTCGAACTCGTATCGGCGTCGGCGTTCCCGGTCGACTCCATCGGCTTGGCCCCCGACGGCCCGCCACCGGCGATCCTTGGTCTCGCGGAGTGGGGCGAACACGCGATTCGACTCGTGGCGTGCGACGCGCCCATGCCATCGAACGCCGTCGAGGCCTGCCTGAAACCCGCGCTCCTGCCGCCGGAGTTCAAGGCCCGCGCCCGGGCGCATCGCGCGCATGTCCTGCTCTACTATGCCGGCCGGGCCGCCGATCCGCTCGAACAGCGCGTCGCGCTCGGTTGCGTCGCCGGCGCGCTCGCGCACTTCGGTGCGATCGTCACCCTCAACGAGGAAGCCCGCGCCGCCATCGCCAGCTTCGCCCTCACCGCGGACGACGACGACGAAGACATGCTCGCCACGCTGCGCTCGCTGCCCGTGCCGTTCCTCTACGGCGGCTTCGCGAAGATGGAACTCACCGGTGTGCCCGGTGTCTGGATCCGCACGTTCGCGGCCCCGCGGATCGGCTTGCCCAACCTCGCCTATCATGCCGATGGCCACGCCGACGGCGAACGCGTCTTCCAGCTCTTCGGCGCCGTGCTCGGCTACCTGCGCGAGACCGGCTTGCCGCTCGAATCCGGTGAACGCATCGGCGTAGATGACGACCGCCAGTTCGCCGTCCGCGCCCCCGACGACCGCGAATGGTGGCTTGACGGCGAAGGGCCGATGTGGGTGCTGGAAGAAGTGCGGAGTGCGGAGTGCGGAGTGCGGAGTCAAGAATGAGAACCAGCCTGACGTTATTCGCGTTGCTCGTGATTTCGTCGCCGGTGTTTGCCGGGTTGCACTATTCCGGGGAGACTGTCAACGCCCTGCCGGCGAAGTGGCGCGGCTTCCTCACGGATCACCGGGCGTTACGCCTGCTCGCCGCCCCGAAGGCCACGTCGATCGTCGCCGAGACCTACGCCGAAGCGCTGAACAAGCTGGAAGGGGCGGCCCGCACGCGGAAGCTCACGGCCGACGAGACCGCCGACCTGGGCGCGATACTCGTGCGCGTCGGCAAACCCGATCAGGCGGTCGAACTCCTGCGCCCGGCTGCGCGCCAGCATCCCCGGCACTTCCGCCTCGCGGCGAACCTCGGCACCGCGTGGCAGCTTGCCGGGGATCTCGAACAGGCCGAACTCGCACTCGGCGACGCGCTCGAACTCGCTCCCGCCGAATTCCGCGCCGCCGAGGCCGCCCACCTCAAACTTGTCCGGCTCCGTCGCAAGGAAGGCAAGACACCGGCCGACGCTCCGGATGCGCTCTTCGAGAAATCGCCCGACGCCGTCATCGTCCAGCGGCTCGCCCTTTGGCTCCCGGCCGACGGTCGCATTCTCTGGCAACTCGCCGAAATCGCCCATGCCGCCGGCGACCTCCGTACCGCCGCCGCCATGCTCGACGGCTGCGTCGTCGAGTTCGGCATGAAGTCCGATGCCTTGCGGAAGAAACGGATCGAGTGGCGCGCCGCCGTTGACGAACTGGACCGCCGCGGGCACGAATCCACCGATCGCGGAACGCTCGCCTTCAAGTCGACGCGCCCGCTCGCGCGGACCTTCGACGAATCCCGTCTGCCGGCCATCAACCCGAACGGTCCGACCGAACTGCCCTGGCCCGCGCTCGCGGAAACGACGCTCGGCAAGGCATTCACGCCCAAACATCTGAAGTTCGTCGAGGCGCTCGACGGCAAATCGGTGTCGATCGTGGGCCATGTCCGCCCCACGACGGCGGACACGGAGCTGACCGTGTTTCTGTTTACCGAGTTTCCGATTGGCTGCTGGTTTTGTGAACTGCCGGAACCGACGGGTATGATCGCCGTGGAACTGGCCGAGGGAAAGTCGACGGACGCGGTCAAGACGCCCGTGAAGGTGACGGGCACTCTCAAACTGAACCGGACCGACCCCGAGGCGTATCTTTTTTCGATCGTCGACGCTCGCGTCGGCGCGGCGGATTGAACGGTCACTCCGCCGGATTCGGCAGCAGGATCACGGAACCATCGAGCATCGGCACCAACAGCATCTTTCCGTTGCCGACCGGTGTGGCAGGCTGGCGAGGCAACAGGTCCGCGTTCTCGGAGCGGATCGAACCGAGCTTGTCGCCGGTTGTCTGATCGTAAGCCACAACCCCGCCGCCGATGTCGGTGACGAGGAACGCGGACTTGTGAGCAACGATGCCGAGCGTGTCAGCGGCTCCGAGGCGGCGGGCAATCCAGATCGGTTTGTCGGCCGCGGGCGCGATGGCCACGACGTGACGGTTCTCCACGGAGTAGGCGACGACAAGCCCGGCCGGCCCCTTTCCGACCACGAACCCCGTACTCGGTTTCCCGGCGGGGATGGAATTGTCCGGGTCCTCCTTGTCGGTGCGCCAGCGGCGAATCGGTTCGCCGACGGCGTCGCCATCGTACATCCAGACATTGCCGGCGGGATCGGCGACGAAGAGCCGACGCTCGTTGGCACCGATCGAGACGAGCAGCGGCGCGAAGGGGATCCGTTCGCGGAGGATCCATGGCCCGGCGACCGCCTTCCAGTCGGTGGCCGTCGTCCATTTCCATCGCGTGACGCGCCCCCCGCCGTCCGTGGCGAGGAATTCGTCATTGGAGAAGGAGGAGACGTGGCACGGTTCGGAGGCTGGCACGCCCTCCCCGCGCCACATCGGGCCTTGCAGGAGCTTGGTTGCGCCGGGTTCGAAGCGATAGAGGAAGCCGTCGGCGCAGGGGAAGACGACGCCCTTGCCGGCGGGCACGGGTGAACCGGCGAGTTTGTCGGCGAGCTGGACGAGTTCGTCCGGGTCGGCTTTTCCGTTCCCAATTCGTCGGACGCGCAATCGCAGCGAGTCCTTCTCGCCGCGCTCGGCGACGAGTGCCCAAAGTGTCTGGCCGTCCTCGGTCGCGCAGACTTTCGCCGGGGCGGTCGGTTCGGCGGTCGGCGGCGCGAGGGTCCACGCCGATTGTGCCGTTGTCGTCGAACGGGAGAACGAGTCAAGCGCGGCGTCGGGCACCGCATAGACACCAGCATCTTCGTCGGCCAGGAGGTTCGCGGAACCGAAGGGAATCGGCCGGGCGGGCGGGGCAAGTCCGAGCTTGCGCTGCCAGCGCGGCCGACCGTCTCGCGTGTCGAACGCCAGGGCGCGGACTCCGTCGGAATCGTCGGATCGCACGACCACGAACGCGATCTCGCGCGCGAGGTTGAGTTGTGGCGACTGCACGGGGATCCCGGCCGACAACGGCAGCCCCGCTGTGTTCACCATCATGCCGAGCTGCGGGGACACGCCCAGACGGAGCCGGTGCAGTTTCGAACGGGACAGCGCCCAATACGTATCTTCCTCGGCGGAGATACTTAGCCCGGCCATCGGAAGTTTCGGATCGGTTGGCAGCGGCACGGACGGGATCGCGTAGATGTTCGCGTCCAGGTTGCCGGGCTGGTTCGTGCCGAACAGGCCGAAGGCGCCCGAATCGGTGACGACGGCGACGCGCTCGCCGTCGGTGTACGGCGGGAAGACGACGTGGCCGGTCATGGTGACGGAACCGGCGAGGGGCGGCGCGATCTCCGGCGGGCCGACGGCGGGATCGAACGCTTCGGCGGGCGTGATGGGGAACCCGCGCAGCCGAGTCGTCTGCGTGCCGTCGGTCTGCGCGAGGATCAGGTAGCGGTTCGCCTTCGACTCGCCGGCCGGGCCGGTGACAACGGGCGGCACTTTGAGGGAGAAGTCGGGGTGTTCGGTGGAAAGGACCTGCACGCAGCGCACCGGCTGGCGATTGCCTTCGGCATCGTAAGGTTCGGTCTGAATGGCGAAGACGCGACGTGCCTCGGCGGCGACGAAGATCGTGCCCGATCCTGGCTGGCGCACGCCGCCCGGCCCGATGCGCTGGCGCAGCTGGATTCGGCTCAGCCGGCTGCCGGTGCCGGCGTCGATCTCGACGACTGTGCCGAGTTCGTCTCGCAATGGCAGGTATACGCGGTGATTCACGACGATCGGCCGCCCGGCAATGGGGGCTTCGAGGGGCTGGAACCACTTCGGTTCCCCGGTTCGGGCCGCGAAAGCTGCCAGTCCGAATCCGCTCCGGTCGATCGGCACGAGAACCAATTCGGGAATGCCCGGTCGTTCCGGCACGCGTGCCGGAACATCCGTAATCGACCGCCCGACCCGTATAGCCCACAACAGGTTCCCACTTGGCGGGTCGAACGCGTACAGGATTCCCCGCGCCGTGGCGAAGAAGACCTCGGGCGGCGCGTCCGGCGGCACGATCACCGGCAGCGTCGATTGCCCGACCGGCGATGCCGTGAACAGGAGTCCGCCGGCCGTGTCCGCGGGCATCTCCTGCGGCGGTCGGAAGTCCACGATTCCGCGGATCAGCCGACGAAGTTCCGCCTTCGCCTCGACGATCAGTTGCAGTGCTTCGGCGTCGGTCTCGAAACGGTGCTGCTTGAGGCTCGCGACAAACTCGGCGATGCGCTGGTCCGTCGGATCCTTGGCGAGATCGCGATAGGGATCGAGGACGCCGAGGCGTTCGCGTTCGCGCAGGAACAGCGCGGTCAGATCCTCGAAGCGCTTGCGCTGATCGTCCAGAGGCTTCACGTCCTTGATGCGGTATTTCTCGACGAGCGGGATCAGCCGTCGGCCCTTTTCCACCGACTCCTCGGCGGCGTCGAGCAGTTCGCGCTTCGCACGCTTCGGCAGGAAGTTCTTGTGGTTCCAGTCGGCGTTGTCCGCGTAGGCGTCCACGACCTTGCGGCCGGCCTCGAATACGTCGTACCCGTAGCCGGTGTCGGTCGGCTTCGCCAGCGGCGAGTCGCCGTACTCCTTCAGGAACTCCTCGAACTTCTTCTGCCCCTCGCCGGGGTTTTCCCGGATGATGACCGTGGAAACCGTGGTGTGGACGTCGCTGAGCTTGCCGAAGAAGACGTACTTCGCGATCTCCTCGCTGGCGGGGAAGTCGGTCTGGAGTTGGTCGTAGAGTTTCTTCGCCTCGACGTAGCCCTGGTTCTTGAATTCCTTGTCGGCCTTCTCGACGAGCATCTTCTCCTTGTTGATTTCGTTGAGGTACTGCTGGACGACGGCGTAGACGATGGTGCCGAAGACGGCGAGGATCAGGCCGAGCAGCGCCCACATCCAGACGCCGTAGCCGCGTCGAGGCTTGATGCCGAAATCCTCTTCGCTGTCGGTTTCGTCGCGGCGGGGTTTCTTGCGTTCGGTCGGTGGCTCGACCGGGACGGGCGGCGGGGCGTGTCGGCGCCAGTTCGCCTCGCGCGGGGAATCGACGACTTCCGCCACCACGTCGGCCACGACTTCGGGCGCCGCCTCTGGGCCGATGTCGAACCGGGTCGGTTCGAGGCCACGTGGAGCCTTTGGTGCCTTTGGTGCCTTCGGCGAGCGGCGCGGCCGTTCGACCGGTTCGGGTGCGGGTCCGGCCGATTCGCCTTCCAGAATCGGTACCAACGGTTCGTCCTGGATGCGCGATTCCGGCAGCGGTTTGGGATCGTCCGTCAGGATCGGTTGGAGAAGTTCCGTCACGACGGCAGGTGCCGATTCTCCTTCGAGGATCGGTACGAGGGCTTCTTCAACCGCAGGCGGAGCGACGGCGCGGACCGTGAAGATCTCCCGGCAGTCCCCGTTCGGGCACCGCATGGATTTCCCGGCGAGGTCGGGTTGGAGATTGAACCGGCTTTCGCAATGCGGACATTCAACGACAATCGTCACGGCGAATCCCCGACCAAAGACGTGCGAGCGGCCACGGTAAAAGTTTACGCGAAACCGTCGACGGACGAAATGGCGAATCCCGCGGATCGGGACTCAGCGTGCGGCCGGAGCCTTCACGACCGGCGGGATGTGGGGCGCGGCGTGGCGGGCACGGTCCCAGACCATTTGCGGGTACAGGCCGATGGCGAGCGTGGCGACGCCGCAGAGCACCGCCGCGAACAACGCGGACCCGCCACGACCGGGAGCCTCGGGTCGGAGCGGGCTGCGGAGGAAGACGGCCCCGAGGATGCGAAGGTACACCACCGCGCCGATGGCCGCGTTGATCGCGGCGACGACGACGAGGATCCGGTAGGCGGTGCCCATGCCGTTCACGGTGGGGGCGTCGAACAGGCCCACGAAGAGGGCCAATTTGCCGGAGAATCCGGCGGTCAGAGGCATGCCGACCATGCTCAGCAGGGCGATGAGCAGGACGGCGGCGGACAACGGGTGGGTGCGGTGGAGGCCGGCAAGGTCGTCGACCGATTCGGCGCCGCCCTCGTCGTCGGATCGGTGGATCAGAACCGCGAAGACCGCGAGGGTCATGAGGGCATAGGCGACGAGATAGAAGAGGATCGCGTCGAAGCCGTTCGAATAGCGGGGCCGGTCGTCGCCGGTGAAGGCGGTGGCGGTGACGAGGCCGAGGAGCATATAGCCGGCGTGCGCGACGCCGGAATAGGCGAGGACGCGCTTGAGGTTGTCCTGCAGCAAGGCCATGGCGTTGCCCAGCGTCATCGTCGCCGCGGCGAGCACCCAGAACATCAGGGGTACCTGTGTGGCGACGGGGAAGGGTAGGTCGCCGAACGGCCGTTGATTCAGACCGAACAGGTTGGCTAGCGCGAAGAATCCGGCGATCTTCGGGAGGACGGCGAGTTGGGCGGCGACGGAGGTCGGCGCGCCCTGGTAGACGTCGGGGGCGTAGTAGTGGAAAGGCACGGCCGTGATGCGGAAGGCGAGGCCAGCGACGGCGAACACGGCCGCGAGCACGCCGAGGGGGGAGATCGCCTGCCCGTTCGCGGTGGCGAATGCCGACCCGATCGCGGTGAGGTTCGTGCTCCCGGCGAGGCCATAGAGGTAGCTGAACCCGAAGAGGGTCACGCCCGAGGACAAGACGCTGAGGAGGAAGTACTTGACCGCGGCTTCCTGACCCGGCTTGCCGCGCGTGGGCAGGTAGAGCAGGACGTACGTTGGAATGCTGAGCATTTCGAGGGCGAGGTAGAGAAACACGAGATCGTTGGAGCGGGCGACCAACGACGTGCCGGCCAGCGCGACGAGGAGGCATCCGAAGTATTCGGCGGCGATGCCGCGCGTCTCGCGCATAACGAGGAAGACGAGAATGAAACCGGTGCCCAGCACCAGCCAGCGGGCGAATTCGGCGGCCGGTCCCGCCAGGATCGGCGTGTAGACGGCGGGAGCCGTGACGGCGGGCAAGGCGGCGTCTTCGAGGAACGCGAGGGCTGCCGCGGCGGTCAGTCCGCCGAGGGCGATCACGGCGTGCAGGAAGCGGTTCGACGCGAACAGTCCGGCGAGGAAGAGCAGGCACGCGGTGCCCACGAGCGCGATCTCGGGCAGGACCAGCTCGAAAAGCCCGGTCAAGGCATGGATCCGCGCAGGGTCGGTCAGCGGGTTCACTCGTCGGTCTCGCTACTTCGGGGGGGCGGTGTTCGCGGTCACGGGGCGGATGCCACCGTCGACGCGCGGGGCGTTTGGCGCGGGGACGAATACCGTCTCGGTTTCATAAACCGGGAGCGCATTCGGGTCCAATCGAATCCGGGCCCGATCGACGATTCCAGCCAGCCGCCGCGCTTCAGGTGAGATCACGTCGAGAAGCGGTTGCGGGAACAGGCCCAAGCCCACGCAGAGCGCGGCCAGGGCGGCGATCGGGATGAGTTCGCGGGGGTGAACGTCGCCGGTGGGCGGGACGCCATCGGTGGCCGCGGGCGGTTCGTGAACCGGCCCGAAGAACACGCGGCGCAGCATGGTGAAGGTGTACCACGAGGCGAGCAGCACGCCGATTGCGGCGACGACCGCGAGGCCATAGCCGGCGATGGCGATATTGCGTGGATCGAACAGGCCGGCGAGCATGAGCATTTCGCTGACGAAGTTGCAAAGACCGGGGAGGCCGACGCTGGCGAGGGCGATGACGATGGAGTAGAAGGCGTAGCGCGGATATTTCGCCCAGAGGCCGCCATACTGGTTCGCGTCCAAGGTCCGGTATCGGCGGGCGAGGAAGGCCAACAGCACGAAGAGTGCTCCGGCGGTGAGGCCGTGGTTGACCATGTGGAGGACCGATCCGGAGATCCCCTCCCGGTTCAGGGCGAACAACCCGATCGTGAGGAAGCCGAGGTGGGACACGCTGCTATAGGCGGCGAGGAGCTTGAGGTCGCGCTGGGCATAGGCGCACAAGGCGGCATAAATCACCCCGATCGCGCCTAGCGTGCCGAACCAGGGCAGACCGTACAGCACGCACATTTCCGGGGTGAGCGGGATCACGATGCGCACGATGCCGAACGTGCCGAGTTTGGCCAGGATGGCGGAAAAGACCATTGTCACCGCAAGCGGTGCCTCGCCGTACGCGGCGGGAAGCCAGGTGTGGAACGGCACGATGGGGATCTTCACGGCGAAGCCGGCCATGAGGGCAAGGAAGATCCAGAACTGCAGGGAACGTCGTTGGGATTGCGAGTCCCGTGCGGCGGCGAGTTCCTTTTCTGCCGCCGCTCGTTGGCCGGGCGTCGCTTTCGCCAGACGTTGCTCCGCGTGCTGCACCGAGTGGTGAGCCATGGAGTCCCACATGCTGACGTTTTTCATCAGGATGGGAATCGAGAAGGTGACCGCTCCGGGTTTGCCGTTGAAGTAGGCATTCTCGGCCATCTCGCGGGAGGAGCTAGCCATGCCACGCGCCGTCGGTTCGAAGTAGAACGGCTTGTTGGTGGTCGGGTGGATCGGGATCGGATTGGTGAGGACGACGCCGATGATGCCGACGAGCGTAAACAAGCTTCCGAAGAGTGTGTAGAGGACGAACTTCCGGGCCGCATCGCGTCGGGCACCCCCGGTGCCCCACTGACCGATCAGGAAGTACGAAGGCACGAGAGTGAGTTCGAAGAAGATGTAGAACAAGACGATGTCGAAGGAGGCGAAGGCACCGCCGACGGCCGACTGGAGCGCGAACAGCCAAGCGTAGAACGATGCCGGCCGTTCGTGAATCGTGCCCCACCCCACGAGTACGGCGAAGAAGAACATCAGGCTCGTCAGACCGAGGAGCAGGATGTTCAAGCCGTCCAGGCCGACGAAGAATTGCACGGCCGGGGCCGAGACGCCGTCCGGCGCGAGCGACATCAGGATCCAGTTGGTGCCGTAGGTGAAGACATCCGAGTTTGTCGCGGTGCCGGGGTCGCCCGGCACGATCTTGGGTTGGAACTGGAAGGAGAGCATGGTTTCGTGATGGACGAAACCGGCGTAGAGCACGAACAGAGAGACCGTGAGCAGGACGTGCGTGGCGGAAGCCAGGATGGCCGTGCGTCGTGCGGCCGCCGGCCCCGCTCGCCCCGCCAGCAGGACGATCGCGGCGGCTCCCAGCGGCGCGAATAGCACCGCGAGGAGGAGCGATCCGAGAAGAAAGTTCATCGTCATGGCGGGGCCGGGTGCGGGATCAGCGGGACACTTTGAACACGACGAACAACGCGAAGACGGTCAGCCCCAGCACCATGCCGAGGGCATAGAACTGCACGAGGCCGTTCTGGAGCGGCCGCAACAAGGCGGCGAACAGGCGCGGAATGTACGAAATCAATCGCGCCAGGGAGTCGAGCACGCCATCGAACTGGCGCGAACCGGTCGCCGCGAACTCCACCGGCTTCACGACGAGGCCCTGATAGATCTCGTCCACGTAGACCTTGTTCAACGACAGGGCATGGACCGGCTTCATCCCGGCAGGCAGGTCGGCCAATTCCCCTTTGCGGAACAGGGCGAAGGCGCCGGCGAGGCCGAGGAACGCCGCCGCGGTGCCCATCCCCGCCACGCTCCAGTTGAAGTGCGGTGACGACTGCGCTCGCACGACGTGCGCCGCTTCGTAGCTGCGGTTCGCCTGCTGGATCGCAGGGGTCTTCGCGAGGAACTTGCTGAAGCCGTGCTTGGTCAATTGTTCCACGGCCAGCCCGGCGAACAGGGCGCCGATCGCCAGAACCACGAGCGGCACGAGCATCACGCGAGGGGACTCGTGCGCGTGGTGGCCGGCTTCCTCGGGGACGCGCTCCGTGCCCCAGAACGTCAGGAAATACGCGCGGAAGGTGTAAAAGGCCGTCATGCCGGCGGTCAGCAAGGCGACCCCGAACACGAAGATGAACACGAAGCGGTAGTGCAGGGCGTGCTCGCCGGCGTGATGGAGCGAATCCAGAATCTGATCCTTGCTCCAGAAGCCGGAGAGCAACGGCAGCCCGGCGAGGGCGGCGCAGCCTACGAGAAATGTCGCATGCGTCACGGGCAGGAGCTTGCGAAGGCCGGCGAACTTCCGCATGTCGATGACACCGCCCATCGCGTGCATCACGGAGCCGCTGCCGAGGAAGAGCAGCGCCTTGAAGAACGCGTGCGTGAACAGGTGGAAGATCGCGGCCGCGACGGCGATGCTTGGCGTGATCGCGCCCGCGGTGCCGAGAGCCATGAACATGAAACCCAGCTGGCTGACGGTGGAATAAGCGAGTACGCGTTTGAGGTCGGTCTGCGTGAGGGCGATGAACGCCGCCAGCAGCGCGGTGAGGCCGCCGGTCACGCAGACATAGGCCTGAACGTACGGCACCTGGACGAAGATCGGCGAACACCGGGCGAGGAGGTAGACGCCGGCCGTCACCATCGTCGCCGCGTGGATGAGGGCCGACACGGGGGTTGGACCTTCCATCGCGTCCGGCAGCCAGACGTAGAGCGGCAGTTGCGCCGATTTGCCGACGGCCCCGCAGAACAACAACAGGCACGCCGCCGTCAGGGTTCCATGACTGGCCGGGTTCTTGGCCAGATGTTCAAAGATTGCGGACAGGTCGGTGTGATAGCCGCCGGCGCTCCAGAGAAGGAAGATGCCGAGAACGAAACCCACGTCGCCCAGTCGCGTGACGAGGAACGCCTTGCGCGCCGCCGCCGCCGCCGAGGGCTTCGCATAGTAGTAGCCCACCAGAAGGTAGCTACAAAGTCCGACGCCTTCCCAGCCGGCCAGCAGCAGGAAGAAATTGTCCGCGAGCACGAGCAGACACATGCAGAGCACGAAGAGTGCCATGATCGTGAAGTAGCGGGCGTAGCCGTCTTCGCCGTGCATGTAGCCGGCGGAGAAGAGCGCGATCCATGTGGCCACGAAGGTAACGGTCGCGAGCAGGATCGCCGAGAGCGGATCGATGGCGAGGCTGAAGGTCACTTTCAACCGACCGGCCTGGAACCAGGTCGTCGGCTGGTCCTTGAGGTTCAGGTCGATGAACGGGTAGGTGCTCGCGAGATCGAGCGAGAGACCGGGAGTTGGTCCGGCGGGACCGTTCGCGTAGACGTCGGCGAGGATGTTCAGGGCGAGGACGGCCGAAGCGCCGAACGCGAGAATCGCCGGCAAATGTGCGAATCGACGCAGCCCGACTCGCGCCAGGATCGGCGTCAGCAACGTCGCGCCGAGCAACAGCGCGAGGATCAGGATCGCGAGGACCGCGCTAGACACCGGCTGCCTCCTGGGGTTTCTTGCCGGCCACCGGCAGTTTCGGATCGTCGGCCAGTTCCGGCAGGGAGGCGGGCAGCCGTTCGGGGTCGATCGTCGCCGGCACCCCGGTCTCGCGGAGCGTCTGCCATACGGTGGCGTCCAGGGATTTCGAACGCCGGTAGAGGGAGATGAACAACGCCATCGCCAGCCCCGCTTCGCACGCGGCCACTGCGACCACGAAGAGTGCGAACGACTGTCCCGACAGGTTCGCGTGGAAACGCGAGAATGCCAGCAGGTTGATGACCACGCCCTGCAGCATCAGTTCCGCGGACAGGAACATCGTGATGAGGTTTCGCCGCGTGAGGAACCCCACGAGACCCAAGGCGAACAGGACGGCCGCGACCGCCAGATAGTGCCAGACCGAAATCACGCCGGGGCTCCCTTCCGGCCTGCGATCACTACCGCGCCGATCGTGGCCACGAGCAGGATCGTCCCGGCCAGTTCAACGGCGAGCAAGTAATCGGTGTAGAGTGCGTAACCGAGGCTCGCGACATTTCGCGCCGGAAGCTCGCCACGCGCCGCCAGCAACACCGTGGACTCTCGGAGCGCCGCCAGTTCCTTCGTCGCAGCCGCCAGTTCCTCGGCGGTCGCGGTCGGCTTGACCGACAGGTTTTCAACGGCGTCGAACGTCCCCCGAGCCTGGGTCCGCAGTGCCTCCGCGTCCTTACGGATGGAAACGGAATTCGGATCGACGAGCAGCGACAGGCGTTCGGGAATCGAGCGATCGGCACCCTGGGTCTTGTCTTCGACCGTGGCGAGCGGGAACCCGAGCCGATCGGCGAACGCGTCCCGCAGCCCGCGGGTCTTCTCGTGGAGTTCGTCCTTGGTCTTCGCCGTCGCGGCGTCGCGGAGCTTTTCGCCGAGGTCGATCAGGGCCGCGCGATCCTCCGCCGTCAGCGGCCGCGCCGGCAAGGGCAGCGTCGGCTGGCCGGCGTCCGCCGCCGCCGTCGGACTGCCCAGATAGAGCGCGAACAATACCAAACCGAGAAACGCGAACCCCGCCAGACTGCCGAGCATCGGCTCGCGGGAACGGTCGTTCTCGTCCGACGCCCCGCTCGACTGCGAGAGCATCAGCACGAACAGGAACGTGACGATGATCGCCTCGGCGTAGATCACGATCGTCGCCGCCATCAGGAACGGCGCGGCAAGCAGCAGGAACAGCCCGCAGACGGAAACGATGACGAACGCGAACGCGATCGCTCCACGCGCCGGATTCCGTTGCGTGACGAACACCGTGGCGAAGAGACACGCCCCGCCCGCAAATAGCCAGAACAAAACCCGCTCGACCGTGCCCTTCGCGGGATCGCCGAACTGGCGGAGCACCCACGAGACCAACACGACGGCGGAGGCGATGGCGGCGAACACGCCGAACGCGATCGAGCGTCCCTTCGGTTTCGGCAGCAGCGAAAAGATCGCCAGCGCGCCGAGCACCGCCGCGGCGGCCAGTTGGCCGACGGCGTTCCCGGATGTCGTGGCGGCAAGAAGATTCATATCTGGCTCGTGTAAAGATTCACAAGCAACGCGGGGGAGTTATACGACCGAAGTCCAAGGTTGTCGCAAGATCATCGTTGAGGTCCGTCATTCTCCCGCCCCTCACCTCCAAGGGAGTGCCGGAACCTTTTTCTCCCTCCCCCTCGAAGGGGGAGGGCCGGGGCAGGGGTGAGGGGGATCGCAACTAGCTGGTCGGTGCCGATTCCCCCCACCCTAACCCTCCCCCTCAAGGGGGGAGGGGACAAGAGGGTTTCCCCTCAAGAGAAGGCTATACCGAGTGTCACTTCGGCGGCTCCGACGCCGGCCCCAGCGCCCCGGCCCGCGTCCGCACCGGGTCCGTCCCGGCCTTCGTCGTCACGTCGAACACGCTCAACAGCTTTTCCTTGTCGAAGATCATCTGCTCGCGGCTCAGGCCCGTCAGGTCGTAGAGCGTTGTCAGCTCGATCGCGTCCACGGGGCAGGCTTCCTCGCACATGCCGCAGTAGATGCAGCGGAGTTCGTCGATGACGAACGTCTCGGGATATTTTTCGCGATCCTTCCACGCCGCCGGGGCCGGAGCCGCGACGATGTCGATGCAGTGGGCCGGGCACGCCGTCGCGCACATGTAGCAGGCGACGCACTTCGTACGGCCTTCGTGGTCGCGGTTCAGCCGATGCACGCCGCGGTAGTTGCCGGGCAGTTTCGGCTCCTGCTCCGGGTACTGCTCCGTCAGCGTCGGCTTGAACATGTGGCCGACGGTGGTGCGCAACCCGTCCGCAATGGCGGGCAGGTAGAGTTGCCCGAGGAGTCCGAGCTTCGGCTCCTGCACCCACGTCACGTCTTTCTCGGCGATCGGCATCGGTTCAATCCCGGTCGTTGGTTCGTTCTTCAGGCCAATGGCCTGGGTTTCTGAAATTCTTCAGGCCCAAGGCCTGGGAGTGCTTAGCCCCGGGCAACGCCCGGGGTGGGCCGATCCCGTACCCCGCAGCCCGAAGGGCTGCGACACTCCACCTGTCTCAGCCCTTTGGGCTGAATGTTCTATCGGTGCGAACCCAAGGCGTTGCCTTGGGCTAAGCACTCCCAGGCCGTTGGCCTGAAAACACCGAATCGAACAATCATTCGATTCGACCACCCGAGTCTTCGCCCCGGAGGGGCGTTCGAATGTAGCCACGGGTGGAGCGAAGCGAAACCCGTGGACGTTGTCGGTAATTGCATCGCCCCGGAGGGGCGACGGAACCCGCTACCGTCCCTCTGCCCCTTCCGGGGCAGATAATCGTTCGATCTAACCACGGGTTCCGCTTCGCTCCACCCGTGGCTACAACCCACGGCCCCATCCGGGGCCGAAAACGCAAACCTAAATCACCCCAAGTCCGCTCCAGCTAGAACGCGAACCCCAATGCAACAAACCGGGGCCGAAAACCAAGTCGTTACACCACGCCCGCCGGCAATCCGGGCGGGAGTTTCGTCACCTTACGCTTCGGAGCCGTCACGTTTCCGCCCGTCACGACGCCCCAGAAGCCGGCACCGATGAACAGGCCGATGTTCGCCACCGTCATCGTCCAGAGCGGCAACGCGAACTGGAGAATCAACAATACGCACACGAGATTCAGGAGCGCCAGCGGAATCATCACCTTCCACGCGAGGCTCATCAGCTGGTCGAACCGGAAGCGCGGGATCGTCCAGCGGACGAGCAGGAACAGACCGATGAACGCGAACATCTTCGCCGCCAGCACCACGAGCTTCAGCACTACGCCGACCGTCGACACATCGCCCGCCGTCGTCACGCCGGGCAGGTGCCAGCCGCCGAAGAACAGGCAGCTCATCAGGAAGCTGGTCGTGATCATGTGGGCGTACTCGGCCAGCAGCAGCATGCCGAGCTTCAAAGACGAATACTCGGTGTGATAGCCGCCGACGAGCTCCTGCTCCGATTCCGGCAGGTCGAACGGCAAACGGTTGCATTCGGCGAAGACGCTGACGAGGAACAGAAGGAACGCGAGCGGCATCAGGAAGACGTTCCACGTTCCATTGATCTGCTGGTTGATGATGGTCTCGGGGTTCAGCGACCCGGCGAGCAGGACGACGCCGAGGATGCTCATGCCGAGCGGGATCTCGTAGCTGATGATCTGGGCCGAGGAGCGCAGCGAGCCGAGAAGGGCGTACTTGTTGTTCGCACTCCAGCCGGCGAGGATGACGCCGTAGACGGCCAGCGAGCCGATGGCGAACGTATAGAGGATGCCGATGTCGAGGCCCGGCGCGATCGCGAAGCTGAACTGCTCCGAATACGCCTGCTGCGCCGCCTCGTACTGGGCCAGCGGCGTCGAGCCTTCCACCTTCGCGGTCAGCGTCGGCGGCGGGGCGGGGACGGTGCCGCCGACCGGCACGACGGCGATGGCGAGCATGGCGGTGCCGAACGCGACCATCGGCGCGAGCAGGAAGAAGATCTTGTCCACGTGGGCCGGGATGACGTCTTCCTTGAGGAACATCTTCCCGCCGTCGACGATCGGCTGGAGCAGGCCCCACGGCCCGACGCGGTTCGGCCCGAGCCGGTCCTGCACCCACGCGGCAACCTTCCGCTCGGCGAGTATGAGGTACGCGACGGTGCCGAGCACGACCGCGACCACGCCGCCGATGATGAGGGCCGTATAGAGGAGATTGAACGTCGGCATCGTTAGCCCATATCCTTGTCGAAAGCTAGTCAGTCGAGCGTGGGGGCACGCTTGTTCAACAGTTGGTCGAATACCCACTCCACGGAATCCGTCACCGTGCCCAAAGGGACGATTCTGCCGCTGATCGTCCTCCATCCTCCAAAGTCGCCGGGTGCCTGGATCAGCACGTCTCCGTTGAATTCTCCCCACGCAATCGAACGCGACAGATTTACTTTCGGCCCATCCTCGATCCCGAGTGCCCCTACCGTGTAGTAATCTTGTGGCGAGAACAGTTTTCCCGTGACTCCAATGCCCATCCAATCGAGGAATTCAATCAACCGGAACAAATCGCCGACCGCAGATTTCAGTTTCACCTTCGAACGAAGAGGACCGAATTCCGCGCCGCGAACGACATTCGAAGTCCAACTGAAACTCGCCCGTGATTCCTTGGAGTATCCCGACAACTGCAGCAACAATGAACACGATTCATGGTCCAAGAGCTTCCGGACCCATTTTCTCATGGCCGGGACCGGGGCGTTCTTGCCGATAGTCTCGAAGTACTCAGGGATGTTCCTGAAGATACTTTCGATATTTTGATTCACCATCTTTCTGTGCGATTGCGGGACTTCATCCAAAGAATCTTCCGGTAACAACCGGATCGAAACTCCTCCAGTTTCATTCGTGAACGTTTCCATCTGACATCCCATGATAATGTCGGATGCGCCTTTTAATGAGTCTTCAAACCGTCTGCAATTCCATTCGCTTCCCTGCTCCCACCGGCACCTTCACGTCGGCGAGCGCCGCGTACTCCGGCATCGCCTTCGCCACGTCCTTGCGGATCGTCGACACAGTCGCGAGGCCTTTCCGGTTCCCAAGGTCGAACGCCAGTTGCAGCTCGCCGCGCGCTTCGGCCGGGGCCTTCGCGGCACGGGGGAACGGCTGCACGTAGCCGGCGTGGTTCACGAACGTACCGTCCTTCTCGAACGCCGCCGTCGCCGGGAGGATGTAGGTCGCGGCCTCGGCGAGCTTCGTCAGGAAGAAGTCCTGCACGACGAGCAGCGCCGGCGGCGAGTGCGGGGCCTTCAAAGCCTCGTTGACCCATTCGGCGTTCGGATAGCCGCCGGCGAACCAGACCGCCGCGAGCGAACCGAACTCCGGCAGGACCGCCGAGAACGGGATCACCTCGCCCTGCAACTTCGCCAGCACCGCCTCGACGCCCTTGCGGTTCGGGCACTTCTCGGCGCGGATGATGAACTTCGCCGGGCTGACGGGGTTCCCCTTGACGTCCTTCGGGTAGCTGTCGTCCTCGCCGACGACCGGCACCGGGCCGAGTACAAGGCGGACGAACGGGGACATCTTCTTGAACGCCGAACCGGTGGCGAACGCTTCTTCGATCGTCAGGAACGGCGAGAGCACGACGACGACGCGCTTCGGGCTCATCAGCACCGCTTCGTCCACGGCGTACTTCAGCTTCGGCAGCAGTTCGGTCCAGGCGACCGGCTTTCGGCCCGCGCCGTCCTTCACCAGCGGCCGGACGATGCGCTCCGGCGAGCGGACGTAGTGGTAGCCCCAGCGCCCCTCGTCGCAGATCCAGTAGCCCTGGTTGTCGAGGTTCTCGCGGGCGCGGATGCGCTGGACGACGTCCTTGTTCACGTCGGTGTGGATGCTGCAGCCGGTGGAGCAGCCGGGGCAGACGTTGTCGGCGGTCTTGAGGTACCAGACGCGCTGCGTGTAGAGGAAGTCCTTGGAGCCGAGCGCGCCGACGGGGCAGAGGTCAACGACGTTGCCCGAGAGCTTGTTCTCGAGCGGGCGGCCGGGGAAGACGTCGATCTCCTCGTGGTGCCCGCGGCCAACGACTTGCAGCTCGGCGGTGCCGGAGATCTCGCGGGTGAAGCGGACGCACCGGGTGCAGAGGATGCAACGGTCGGTGAAGAGCGTAATCTTGCTGGAAAGCTCCGGCTTGTTCGGTGGCGTATTCTTCTCGTCGACCAGTCGCGATTGGCTTCGGCCGAACTGGTACGAGTAGTCCTGCAGCTTGCACTCGCCGGCCTTGTCGCAGACGGGGCAATCGAGCGGGTGGTTCAGCAGCAGGCCTTCCAGCGTGTCGGCCTGGCTCTTCTTTGCCCGGTCGCCCGGCTTGTAGGCCGCGTCGTACGCCAGCTTCGGCGTCAGCGGGTCGCGCTTTTCGTAGTCGCCCGTGACGATCACGTCCCCGTCCTTCACCGGCGTCTGGCAGCCGGGGAAGACCTTCGGGATCATCGTGACCTTGCCGTCCTTCAGCGTGCCCATCTCGACCAGGCACATCCGGCAGGAGGCGACGACCGACAGACCGGGGTGGTAGCAATAGTGCGGCACGAGCGTGCCCGCGAGTTCCGCGACCTGCACGCAGTTCAGCTTCCGGGTGCCGATCTCGACCGGCTTGTCGTTCACGTAGACCGTTGGCATTTCGCGAAGCCCTACTTTCCCAGTCGTCGCTTCAAGGTCGCGGCGTCCATCGTCTCGACGCCGTTGTTTGTCGCCACCCAGCCGCTCGATTCGAGCGCCTTGGCCTCGTACGCCCAGATTTCCTCGCGGTTCTTCGCGGGGTTCAGGACGATCAGGCCCTCGTAGATCTTCCGCTCGATCTCGGGCGCCTCCTGCTTGAGCGCCGCCCGCGTCGTCTCCGCCGAGGGCATCCGGCCGCTGGCGCCGGAGGCGTACTCGATGAAGGTATGGATCATCTTCAGGTCGTTCGCGTCGACGGTCTTCTTGGCCGCCCCGCGCACCGCCTGAATAGCTCCCCCGCCTCCGCCCCCGGCGATCGGTCCGGGATTCGCCACCACGCCGCCGCCCGGCCCCGGCACGACGGCCGGCATCGGCGGATCGATCGGCGGCGGTTCCAGCACCGGCAGCGCCGGGTCCGCCGGCATCACCGTTACCTTGCTCGTTCCGGTCTCCAACTTCGCGATCTCGACCGGCTTTTCCTTCTTCTTGCAGCCGGCGATCGCGAGTAACAGTCCGATCAGGAGGAACACACGCATGGCCGGCCCTCCCCGATCAGTTGCTGGCGAGCAACTGTTTCACTTCCTCCGCCGAAGCTCGCCGCGCCGCGGGTGTCGGGCCGGTCACGATGACGCCGCCGGCCTTGTCCGCATCGATCTCGTAAGCCCACAATCCTCGCTTGTTCGTCGTCCCCGTCAGGATGATCGCGCCCTCGTCGATCGCGGCGAGAATGTGCTTCCCGTCCAGCTTCAGCATCGCCTTGATCTCGGATACCGTCGGCATCTTGTTCGTTTCGAGTTCCGACGAAAAAATCATCGTCCCCAGTTGTTGCATGTCGTTGATCGTCACCGTCCGCCGCGCCGCCTGGCGCACGTTCTGCATGGCACCGCCGCCCTGAACGTAGTTCGTGTTCCGCGGGTCCACGGCCGGTGCCGGCTCCGGAGCGGCCACCGGAGCCGGCTCCTCCTTCTTGGCGACCGGCTTCTCCTTCTTCTTGCAGCCCCCGGCGACGAACGCCGTGCCGAGCACCAGCAGGATGAAGAATCGCATGGCCGCCTCCCCGATTAGTGTGCTCCCACCATCTGCAGTTTCGCGTACTTGCTCGCCGTCTTCGCCTCGATCGCGGCCTCGAACTCCGCGCGGAACTTCCGGATCGCCGTCTTCACCGGCCATCCTGCGCCATCCGAGAGTCCGCAGATCGTTGTACCGGGAATGATGCCGATGCGATCGGCGACGTCGACGAGCACGTCGAGGTCGTCCTTGCGGCCCTTGCCACGGCGCATCCGCTCCAAGATCTTGAGCATCCAGCCGGTGCCTTCCCGGCACGGCGTGCATTGCCCGCAGCTCTCGTGGCTGAAGAACTGGCAGACATTGTGCAGCACGTCCACCATGCTGGTCTGGTCGTCCACGACCGTGACGGCCGCGGTGCCGAGGCCGAGGCAGCCGACCTTGCCGGGGCCGTTGAAGTCGAGCGGGATGTCGTATTCGGTCTTGCCGTCCTCGCCCTTGAGCGGGGAGTTGCAATCGAGGAATCCCATGCTCAGGCCGCCGGGGTTCACGGTCTTCGCCTTGCGGCCCTTCCAGACGCCGCCGCCGTGCTTCTCGACGAGGTCGCGGCAGGTCACGCCCATCGGCAGCTCGACGCACTTCGGCTCGTTGACGTGCCCGGCGATGGTGTAGAGCTTCGGCCCGTAGCTGCCGGCGTCCCGCGGGTTCTTCGGGTCGGGCGGCACGCCGAGGGACTTGAACCAGTCGTTGCCGCGCCGCAGGATCTGCGTGACGCACGCCATCGTCTCGACGTTGTTGACGATCGTCGGCTTGCGGAACGCCCCTTCGATGGCGGGGAACGGCGGCTTGATCCGCGGCCAAGCGCGCTTGCCTTCGAGCGATTCGATCAGCCCCGTCTCCTCGCCGCAGATGTACGCCCCGGCACCGCGGTGGAGGTAAATGTCGAGGGAGAAGTTCGTGCCGTTGATGTTCTTGCCGAGCAGCTTAGCGTCGTACAGCTCGTCGATCGCCGCTTGCAGCGTGCGATACGCGGTGCCGTATTCGTAGCGGATGTAGAAGTACGCGACCGGGCTTTTGATCGCGTAGCACGAGAGCATGATGCCCTCGAGCACCTGATGGGGATCCTTCTCCATCAGGATGCGGTTGTTGTACGTACAGGGTTCCGACTCGTCGGCGTTGATGCAGAGGTAGATCGGGCCGGGGTGGTCCTTCGGCAGGAACGTCCACTTCAATCCGGTGGGGAAGCCCGCCCCGCCGCGCCCGCGCAGCCCGGAGTCCTTCACCTGCGTGACGACGTCGACCGGCTGCTTGTCCTTGAGGGCGCGCTCGAACGCGGCGTAGCCGCCGTCGGCGCGATAGCCCTCGAGCCGATGGCTGTTCGGCTTGTCGACGCGGGCCAGGAGTGTCGGTTCGAAGGATGCCATACCTATTTTCCAAGTCTCGTGCACGAAGTCAGCGAGATCAATGCGAGATCAATGTCTGTTAAAGAATCCGTCGATCGCCTTCTGAAAGGCATCCTGTTCTTTTTTCAAGTCCTGGAATGCTTTTGTCTTCAGTGCTGTCGGCGGCGCCAGTCGAACAACTTCGGTCAGTACCGCGGTGGAGACCAGCACGGGATCCTGACCGAGCGGTTTCGCACCTAACCGTTTGATCGTTTCCGCCGTCGCGGCCGCACGGATGTCGGCCGACGTTTTGTAAGATGCGGATTTTACCAGCACCACCTGGGCAATGGCGGTGATATCGGCCTGCACCGCTTTCAGTGCCCCTGCCTGGGCCTTCTGACCCGCTTTGATGGCCTGGGCGATCGCTTTCCCGATTCCTCCGAGTATCGACATGGCGTGCACCTCACGGGTTAACGCTTCAACGCTTCGATCAACTGATCGGCTTTGTCGTTGGTCACGTTCATCACGTGCTCGTCGTTCTTCAGGCAGGCCGGGGCGCCGTCGCACGCGCCGATGCACTCGGCGAACTCGAGCGTGATCTTGCCGTCGGCCGTGCGCTCGCCGCACTTCACGCCGAGCTTCGCCTCGCAATGGTCGAGCAACTCGTACGCCCCGCGGAGCATGCACGCCAGGCCCCGGCAGACCCACAGCCGCGTCTTCCCGAGTTGGTCGCCGTCGTGCTTGAAGAACTCGTAGAAGGTCATCGTGTCGTGGACTTCGGACGGGTGCAGTTCGAGGATTTCCGCGATCTCGACGATCGCCTCGTTCGACACGGTGCGGTATTCGTCGTGGACGAGGTGCAGCGCCGGCAGCGTCACCGCCTGCTTGCGCGGATAGCGCGGCAGGTACGCCCGGATGCGGTTCTTGATCTCTTCCGACAAGACGCCCATCGTTGGCCTCAATCGTTCTCGGCGGCTTGCTGCACCGCCGGCATCAGGTCGTTGAACTCTTCAATCCGCAGCATGCGGATGTCCCGGACGCTCACGGAGAACCACGGCAGCGCCCGGCCCAGTTCCATCGCCGCCATCACGCAAGTCACGGCGTTTACCGTATCGCCGCCGAAGTAGGTGCTACCCTGCTGCCAACGGAATCCGTACCGCTCCAGAATCTTGCGGATCTCAAGGTAGGCGCCGTTGTAGGGGTCGCCGTAATTCTGCCGCAACGACTCGATGTCCATGTCGAAGGCGATGGCGTACATCCGGCCCTCCACATCGTCGGGCAAACCCTGCCGGAGGATTGTCTCCGGTCGTTCGAGTGTCATGGATGCCATCGTTCACCTCGCGAACCAGACACTTACTTCAGTTTCGTTGAGTCAACTGTATCTGCCGGTTGCGATCATCATGCCAAATCACTCTCGCGGTTACCTTCTCACCGACCTGAGGATATTCGGAGAGTTCTTTTCGAGTCTCTCCCGCCATTTCGGGCACCCTCAACAATCCGATCGCCTCTTCGCCCAAGTCGACGAACACGCCAAACGGAGCAATATAGATAGCTGTTCCCGCAACCATGGTCCCAATCGCGTTGCGACGCTTCACATCATCCCAAACATCCTCATTCCCCAACAATTTCACCGATCCAACTCCGCCGCGATGATGTTCAGGCTTCCCAGCACGGCCGGCACGTCGCTGATCTGGTGCCCTTCCATCAGGTGCGGGAAGATCGCGAAGTGGATGAACGACGGCGGCCGCGTTCGGGCCCGCCACGCCTTCGCGGTGCCGTCGGCGACGAGGTAGAAGCCGAGTTCGCCGTTGGCCGTCTCGTTCGCACCGTACACTTCGTTGATTGGCGTCTCGAAGCGGCGGTTCCACATCAGGATTTCGAAGTGCTGGATCAGGCCTTCGATGGTGCGGTAGGTCGCGTTTTTGTCCGGGATGCCGAGCTTGTCTTCGACATTGATATTCACGGGACCCGACGGCAGATTCTCGATGGCGGCCTTGATGATGTTGTAGGACTGCAACATCTCTTCCATGCGGACGAGATAGCGGGCCAGGCAATCGCCGCCCTTCGAGCAGGCCACCTTGAAGGAACCCGACAGTTCGCCGTAGACCAAATAAGGTTCGTCCTTGCGCAGGTCGCGAACGACGCCGGCGGCGCGGGCCACGGGGCCGGTGACGCTCATGTTGATCGCTTCGTCCTTCGTCAGCACGCCGATGCCGCGAGTGCGGTCGAGGAAGATCTTGTTGCGATTGAGCAACCGCACAATGTCCGCGTGGACCTTCGGGAAGCTCTCCAGAAAGACGCGAATCAGTTTCACCCACTCGTCCGTGACGTCCGCCATCAGGCCGCCGACACGCGTATAGCTGGGGTGGAACCGCTGGCCGCTGGCCTGCTCGATGATGTTGTAGATCTTCTCGCGTTCGTTGAAGGCGTACAGGAACGCCGTCAGTCCGCCGAGGTCGAGCGCCGCCGCCCCGACACACAGCAGGTGGTCGGAGATGCGAGCCAACTCCGCGAGGATCGTGCGAATGTATTTGCAGCGCGGCGTGATCTCAATATTAAGGAGCTTCTCGACCGTATGATGCCAGGCGATCTCATTCGCGACAGGCGATATATAATTCATCCGGTCGACGATCGTCACATATTGATTGAAGTCCAGATCTTCGCCGAGCTTCTCGAATCCGGAATGCAAGTATCCAATATCCGGCACGGCCTTGACGATCGTCTCTCCATCCAGTGTGAGGATCAATCGCAAAGTCGTGTGCGTGGCCGGGTGCTGCGGCCCGAAGTTCAACGTGTAGAGGAACTCCCGGTCGGCCCCGGCTTCGGTCGCGAGATCGAGAACTTCCAGTGGCATATTAGGTCTCAATCATTGGCCACAGATAAACACGGATTAAAACAGATGAAAACAAAATCAATTCTAATCCGTGTCCATCCGTGTTTATCTGTGGCTAAATCTCTTTATCCTTCGGCTCGCGTCATCTGTTCAAAGTTGTGCCGTTCGCCATAGCCCCGCAGCGGGTAGTCCTTCCGCAGCGGGAAGCTTGTGAACTCCGGCGGCAGGAGGATCCGCCGCAGGTCCGGGTGGCCGGGGAAGTCGATGCCGAACATGTCGAAGACTTCCCGCTCCATCCAGTCGGCCCCGCGCCAGAGGTCCGTCACCGTTGGCAGTTCCGGGTCCGGGTCGTTCACGAAGGTCTTCACGAAGATCCGCTCGCCGGTGGACACGTTCGTGAGGGCATAGACCACGCCGAAGCGGTCGGTCGCATCCGGGTAGCCGAGGTAGTCGATCCCGGCGATGTCGCAGAGCATGTTGAAGCCGAACTGCTCCTTGAGGGCTTTCAACACATCGTAGACCTTGTCCGACCCGACGATGACGCGGAGGTTATCGCGGAACTCCTCGCCGCGCACGGCATCGCCGAACTTCTGCGAGAGCGGTACGAGGTAGTTGGCTGGCATCGGTAAATCCTTTTCACCACAAAGGACACAAAGAGCACAAAGTAATCAATTTCAATTCATTGATTGAAAGATAGCTCTTGGTTGCATCCCTCTAAACTTTGTGTACTTCGTGTCCTTTGTGGTGAAATCCCTCTTTACTTCCCCACCATCGGTAAATGCCGGACGCGGGTGCCGGTCAGGTAATTCCCCGGCGTCGTTACCAGCGATTCGGGCGGCAGGTCCTTGATCAACGGGTTCGGACCTTCGAATTCCGTCCGCTTCGCGAACTCGCGGGCGTTGAGGGTGCCTGTCGCCTGCACTTTCTCTTGCAAATCCAGCACGGCGCGGATCAATTGCTCCGGCCGCGGGGGGCAGCCGGGAACATACACGTCCACCGGCACGAACCGGTCGATCCCCTGCACGACGGCGTAGGTGTCGAAGACTCCGCCGCTGCTCGCGCAAGCACCCATGCTGATGCACCACTTCGGCTCCGGCATTTGCAGCCAGATCCGCTGCATCACCGGGACCATCTTCATCACCACGCGCCCGGCCACGATCATCACGTCGCACTGGCGGGGGCTGAATCGCATCGCCTCGCTGCCGAACCGGGCGATATCGTAGCGGGAGCTGGCGGTGGCCATGAGTTCGATGCCGCAACAGGCCGTCGCGAAGGGCATCGGCCAGAGGCTGTGCTTGCGCACCCAGGATGCCAGCGCGTCCAGCTTGCTGACGAAAACGTTGTCGTCGAGTTTCAACGCCATTGGAAGACCCCTTTCTTCCATGCATAGACGTAGGCGATGGCGAGCGTGGCCAGGAAGACGAGGATTTCGATGAACACGATCGTGCCGAACACGGACTTCCAGTATGGGTCGCCGCCGCCGGAGTAGGCGATCACGCCCCACGGGTAGAGGAAGAGTAGTTCCACGTCGAAGACGAGGAAGAGGATCGCAATCAGGTAGAATCGCACGTCGAACTGCATGCGGGCGGAGCCGATCGGGTCCATGCCGGACTCGTAAGGCATCTGCTTGACGCGGGTCGGCCGCTGGGGCTTGATGAACGGCAGGAAGTAGCCGATGTGCGTGGCCGCGAGCATGGCGGCGGCGAGTCCGGCGATGACGCCGACGTAGATCAGCAGCGGGTAGTAGGCGGCGAGATCGAACGCGGGCTCGAGGCCGGCCGGCGTGAGGACGGGGGAGGGCACGGACATGCGCGAATGTCTCCCCGGAGTGAGCGGGTCGCGACTTTGTGAAAACTTTCACATGCGCGGGGAATCCCCGTCATGGTAGGCGCACCGGGCGGAAGGTCAAGGAAAACCGTGTTCATCGCAGAGGACGCAGTGATCGCAGAGAAGGAAGACATGGATTTTTCTCGGAATGGAACCCTCCTCGGTTTTTCTCTCCACGTCATCCGCGTCCTCCGCGGTGAATTTCGTCTGGCCTTTCTTCGCCAATCGGCAATCATACCCTTTCCGCAAGTCCGACCGGAGATCCCATGCGTCTCGCCGTACTCTCCCTCGTGCTGTTCGCTTCCCCTCTCATCGCAGCCGAGCCGAAAAACGTCTTCGTCCGCGAGAACCTCATGGCCTGGTGCGTCGTCCCGTTCGACGGCAAGAACCGCGGCCCGGAGGAGCGTGCGGCCGTGCTGAAGAAGCTCGGCTTCGTCCACTACGCCTACGACTGGCGGGATGCCCACTTGCCGACGTTCGAGCGTGAGTTGGCCGCCATCAAGAAGGAAGGGATCACGCTGGACGCCGTCTGGTTCCCGGCCTCGCTCGACAAGAACGCGAAGTTCTTCCTGGAGAAACTGGAGCAGCACAAGATCCAAACGCAGTTGTGGGTGACGATGAACGGCGGTTCCGTGACGGCGACGCCGGAAGAACAGGCGAAGCGCGTGAAGCAGCACGCCGACGCGATCCGGCCGATCGCCGAGGCGGCCGGCAAGATCGGCTGCTCCGTCGGCCTGTACAACCACGGCGGCTGGTTCGGCGAGCCGGAGAATCAGATCGCGATCATCGACGCCCTCAAGCTCAAGAACGTCGGCATCGTCTACAACCTGCACCACGGCCACGACCACCTCGATCGTTTCGAATCCTTGCTGGCGAAGATGAAACCGCACCTCTACGCCCTGAACCTGAACGGCATGGTGAAGGACGGTGACAAGGTCGGGAAGAAGATTCTGCCGCTCGGCCAGGGAAGCGAGGACCTGCGGCTCTTGAAGATCATTCGATCGAGCGGCTATGGCGGTCCGATTGGCATCATCGGCCACACGCAAGACGATGTGGAGGAACGGCTGCGCGACAACCTCGACGGGTTGGACTGGCTCGCGCCGCAACTCGAAGGGAAGGCCCCCGGCCCGAAACCCACCCCGCGCACCGTCCCGAAGCCATAGAACGAACCCCGATGCTCTCCACGCTCGATCAGTACCTCCCCCACGCGGTCGCGATCGTGGTCGCGGCCGGCGTCGCCGCGCTCGTGGTCTTCGCGTTCATCGGTGCCGCCGCGTTCCTCTTCATCTGGGGCGAGCGCAAGGTCTCCGGCCGCATCCAGGATCGCCTCGGCCCCACGCGCGTCGGCAAGTTCGGTCTGCTGCAATCGCTCGCCGACGGCATCAAGCTCGTCACGAAGGAAGACTTCGTCCCCGCGGGGTCCGACAAGTTCCTCTTCCGCATCGCGCCGTTCGTGGCTTTCTGCGCCGCCTTCACCGGGTTCATCGCGCTTCCCTTCGCACAGGGGGTGGTCGCGCAGCCGCTCAATGTCGGTGCGTTCTTCGTCCTCGCCGTTCTGAGCAGCGAGGTCTTCGGCGTGCTGCTCGCCGGGTATTCGTCCGCGAACAAGTGGTCGCTCTTCGGCGGTGTGCGCGAGGCGGCGCAGGTGGTGAGCTACGAGATCCCGCGCTCGCTCTGCGTGCTCGTGCCGGTCTGCATCGCGGGCACGCTCAACCTGAACACGATCGCGACGCAGCAGGAAGGGTTCTTCTGGAACTGGTACGTGTTCCACGACCCGTTTACCTTTGTCGCGTTCTTCGTGTTCTTCATCGTGGCGACGGCGAGCTGCAAGCGCGCCCCGTTCGACCTCGCGGAAGCCGAGAGCGAACTGGTGGCCGGGTTCCTGACGGAATACAGCGGCATGCGCTGGTCGTACTTCTTCCTCGCCGAGTACGCAAGCATGTTCGCGATGAGCGCGCTGGCGTCGATCCTGTTCCTGGGCGGCTGGCATTCGGGCCTTTTGCCCTTCGAGCCGGCGACCGCGTTCGGCGCGATCCTCGGCAACCTCGTCGACGTCGGCGTCTTCATCCTCAAAGGCTCGGCGCTGGTCGTCGTGATGATGTGGATGCGATGGAGCCTGCCGCGGCTGCGCATCGATCAGGTGATGTCGACGTGCCTGGAATACTTCGTGCCGATCAGCTGCGGGCTGCTCGTGGGCGTCTGCGTCTGGCAGCTTTACGTACCGTCGGCGGTGGCCGAAGGGACGAAGTACGTGTTGGCGTTCGGTTCGCTCGCCTTCGCGGCCATCACGCTCGTCGCCGCCGCGAAGACGCGCCCGACTCCGCAACATTCGGGAGCGTTCGCCAAGCCATGACGCTCGACCTCGCCCTCTTCGTCGTCCTCGCGTCCGTGATCGCCGCCTCGGCGATCGGCGTCGTCGTGGCGCACACGATCGTCCGCTCGGCCGTGTTCCTGCTCTTCACGCTCATCGGCGTGGCTTTCCTGTACTTCCTCATCGGCGCGGAGTTCCTGGGGGCGGCGCAGCTCATCGTTTACGTCGGCGGCACACTGGTGCTGCTCGTCTTCGGCGGCATGCTGACCTCCGGCGGCCCATTTCAGACGCTCCGGGTCCGCCGGCTGGAATGGCTGTTCGGCGGCTTCGTGGCGCTGGCGATCTTTGCGGCGCTCGCGCAGGTCTCGCTCGCGCTCGGCCAACGCCCGACGACAGATGCACCGTTGCCGCCGGGTGCCGGGCCGCTCGGAGTGGCGTTCCTGACTTCGCATTTGTTGCCGTTCGAAATCGTCTCGGTGCATTTATTGGTGGTGCTGGTCGGTGCGGCGTACCTCGCTCGCACTCGCAAGCGCGCCGCTCTCGGCTCCGAAGACTCCGCCTCGCGGCGAAACGGGGGAACTCCCTGATGATTCCCCTCTCGTACATCCTCATCCTCTCGGCGTTCCTCTTCGCCTGCGGCGTGCTCTGCATCGCGACGAAGCGCAACGCCATCGGCATCCTCATGGGAGTAGAGCTGGTGCTGAACGCGGCGAACATCAACTTCGTCGCCTTCGCCCGGTACGTGCCGGGCTTCCAGATGGACGGGCAGGTCTTCGCCGTGATGGTGATCGTGCTGGCCGCCGCCGAAGCGGCGGTAGCGCTCGCGATCATCCTGAACTTCTACAACAACCGGAACACCGTCGACGTGGATGAAGCCAACCAACTCCGGGGGTGACGCGATGGAAGGGCCCATCATCGGCGTAATCTGCTTCTTCGGAGTCCTGACCGTACTCTTCGTCGTCAAGATCTATTCGCACGTCGTCCACCTCGAACGCGCGGTCGGGCGGATCGCCCGCCAACTCGGGGTCGATGTCCTCTCGCCCGGAGTTCTGTCGGACCGGGTGAAGGAACTCGCGAGCGATCCATCGAATAAGATCGAAGCGATCAAAGTTTTCCGTGAGGAAACCGGTGCCGGGCTGGCCGAGGCCAAGGCGGCCGTCGAGCAATACATCCGCAGTTTGAAATCCTGAGCGTACTGATGCCCGAATTCCTGCGCGACGTGCCCGGCCGGCTCTTCCTCGCGGCGACGCTGTTGCCGCTGGCGGCGTTCTTCGTGCTGCTGCTCGCCGGCACCGTCCGCCGCCGCTTCGCCCCGAACGCCAAGCCCTCCGCGCTGCCCGGTTATCTCGCCTGCGCCGTCCTCGCCCTCGCGGCGGGTTGTTCGATTGTCGGCTTGTCGTGGTTCCTGCAGGACACCGCCGCGTTCCACGATCAACCCAAGACGATGGCCGCGCGCTGGGGCGAGCGCGTCGAATGGCTCTCGATCGGCGGATGGAAAGCCGACACTCGCACCGCCCGCTCCATCGACCTCGGTTATCGCATCGACCACCTGTCCGCGCTCATGGTGACGATGGTCACCGTTGTCGGCACGCTCATCTTCACCTTCGCCCTCGGCTACATGAAGGACGAACGGAACGCCAAAGTCGAAGACCATCATGCCCATGTCCATCGCCACGGCCGCTTCGGCCGCTTCTATCTCTACCTCTCGCTCTTCGCGTTCGCGATGCTGAACATCCTCATCGCGGACAATCTCTTCCAGATCTTCGTGGGCTGGGAACTCGTCGGCGTCGCGTCGTTCTTCCTCATCGGCTTCTACACGGAACGGAAGTCCGCCAGCACGGCCGCGAACAAGGCGTTCATCGTCAACCGTGTCGGCGACGCCGGGTTTCTCATCGCCCTCGCCCTCGCCTGGACGCACGTCGGCAGTTTCAACCTCGACGTCCTCTTCGCCAAGGCTCCGACCTTGCCGAGTGAAGTGCTCTGGCTGCTCGGCCTCGGCATTCTGTGCGGCTGCGCGGGGAAGTCGGCGCAGGTGCCGCTGCACACCTGGCTGCCGGACGCGATGGAAGGCCCGACGCCCGTCTCGGCGCTCATCCACGCCGCGACGATGGTCGCCGCCGGCGTCTACCTCGCCGGCCGTTGCTTCCCGCTCTTCACGCCCGACGTGCTGCTCGTCGTCGCCTACGTCGGCGCGATCACGATGATCCTCTCCGCCCTCGTCGCCGTCGTGCAGACCGACATCAAACGCGTCCTCGCCTATTCCACGTGTTCGCAGCTCGGCTTCATGATGCTCGCGCTCGGCCTCGGCGCCTGGACCGCGGGCCTCCTGCACCTGCTCACGCACGCCTTCTTCAAAGCCCTCCTGTTCCTCGCGGCTGGGTCCGTCATCCACGGTCTGCACCACGAGCAGGACCTCGCGAAGATGGGCGGCCTGCGAAAGAAGATGCCGGTGACGGCGTACACGATGCTCGTCGGCGTCCTCGCCATCGCCGGCATGCCGCTGTTCTCCGGCTGGTACAGCAAGGAGATGATCCTCTCGCACGTCGTCGGAAACGCCGCGCACGATGGGGTCGCCCGGCCGCTGCTGCTCGCCCTGCCGTTCCTGACGGCCGGGCTGACGAGCTACTACATGTTCCGTCTCTGGTTCCTCGCCTTCGCCGGCGAGCCGCGGGACCGGCACGCGTTCGACCATGCCCACGAATCTCCGGCGGTGATGACGCTGCCCCTGCTCGTGCTCGCCGTCTTCAGCGTCGGCGTCGCGTGGGGCTGGCCGGTCTGGAACGTGGAAGCGAGCATTCTCGGCCATCAACTCCATGAAGCCCAACCGGCGATCGTCGGCACGCGCTACGAAGCGATCCACCACAAGGCCCACGAGCTGCACCTGATGACGACGTGGTTCGCGCTCGGCGCCGCGGCCCTCGGCTTCGGCCTCGCCCTCTCACGCCATCGGGCTGGCACGCTCCTCACGCCCGGCCTGCCCGTGTACTTCGCCCGGCTCTTCGAGAAGAAGTTCTACTTCGATGAACTCTACGACCGCGTGCTGGCGAACCCGACCGTGCGCCTCGCCCGTGTGTCGGCCCTCGCCGACAAGCGGAACGAACCTGAGGCCTTCCAGATCCGCTCCCTCGATGGGGCCTTGAACTCGATCGCCGACGCGACCGTCGCCGCCGGCGGGCTGGTGCGACGTCTGCAAACCGGCCGCCTGCGCGAGTACGTTCTCGCCTTGGGGTTGACGCTCGCCGTCGGGTTGGGGATTCTGTTCCGATTCACCCGTTAAGCAGGATGCAGACCGGATGGACCCGAACGCGCGCGAAGTGGACATGATCTGGCTGACGGCGCAGGTATTCCTGCCGCTCGCCGTGGCCGCGCTCCTGCTGGTTGTCCCCGGCAAGTTCAAGGAATTGCTACGCTGGATCGCGCTCTTCGGCTGTGCCGCTACGCTGGCGTGCGCGCTCTGCCTGTGGGTCGACTACTACCACCGCGTCCTCGAATTCCGTTCCGACCGTTCCGTCGAATCGATGTACCACCCCGACAGCCGGCTCGACGCCCGCGTCGAACGCCAGCAGGCGAATTCGGCCCGGCCGGTGCCGGGGCCGTTCTCCAGCATCGACCTCGTCGTCGTACGGCCGTGGATCTCGCAGTTCGGCGTGAACTACGCGCTCGGCGTCGACGGCCTGAACCTGCTGATGGTCATCCTCACGGCGCTCGTCACCCTGCTCGCCGTCGCCGCCAGTTGGAAGATAGACGACCGGTTGAAGGGTTACCTCGTGCTTTTCCTCACGCTCGAATCGGGCGTGATCGGCGCGTTCCTCAGCCTCGACCTGTTCCTCTTCTACGTCTTCTACGAAGTGATGCTGCTGCCGATGTACTTCCTCGTCGGCCTGTGGGGCGGCGGCCGGCGGAAGTACGCCGCCATCAAGTTCGTGCTCTACACCCTCGCCGGCAGCGTCGGCCTGCTCGCCGCCATGATCGCGCTCTACACCGTGGACGCCCGCGACTTCGTCGATCAGGGCGTCGTCGACAAGCAGGCGCGCGAACTGATGCGGCGAAACCGTTCGCTGGAGTGGGAGACGGCGCGCGGCCTCGTGACCGTCAACACCTTCGACATCGCGACGCTCTCGAAGGTCGGCCGGGCGGCCATGCTCGTGCTCTCGGGGCAGGAGGATCGACTCGCGGTGCGGAATCCCGGCGTGGAACCGACGCGTCCGCTGCCGAACGCGCCGATGGAACTGTTCGCGCCGGGCGTCGATCGCGACGCGGCGCTCGCCCGACTCAAAGGCTCGATCGTCTGCAACCGGAACTTCCAGTACCTGCTCTTCGCGCTCCTGTTCGTCGGCTTCGCGGTGAAGGTGCCAATCGTGCCGCTGCACTCGTGGCTGCCGGACGCGCACGTCGAGGCGCCCACGCCCGTGAGCATGATCCTCGCCGGCGTGCTGCTCAAGCTCGGCGGCTACGGCCTCATCCGCATCGCGTTTCCGCTCGCCCCCTGGGCCGCCGCCGAACTCGCCTGGTGGATCGGCCTCGTCGGCGTCATTGGCATCGTCTACGGCGCCTTCGTCGCCATGGGGCAGACCGACTTCAAGAAACTGCTCGCCTATTCCTCCGTCAGCCACATGGGCTACGTCATCCTCGGCCTCGCCTGCTGGGGCTCCGCCGCGAATTCGCAGTACTGGGAACTCGGCGTGAACGGCGCCGTCTACCAGATGCTCGCGCATGGCATCTCGGCGTCGGCGCTCTTCTTCGTCGTCGGCGTCGTCTACGACCGCGCCCACCACCGCGACCTCGATCGCCTCGGCGGACTCACCGAATCCATGCCGGTCCACACCGGCCTGAGCGCGATCCTCTTCTTCGCCTCGATGGGCCTGCCCGGCCTCTGCGGCTTCGTCGGCGAATTCAAGGTGATGATGGCCGCCTGGGCCTTCGCACCGGCCCTCTCGCTCGCCGCGATCCTGGCGACCGTGCTGACGGCCGCCTACCTGCTCTGGGCCTGGCAGCGCGCCTACCTCGGGGTCAACGAATCGACGAGGACTTACCCGGATGTCTCGCCGCGGGAGTTCGCCGTGCTCGTACCGTTCGTATTGCTCGCGATCGCACTCGGCCTGTTCCCGAGCGTACTCGTCTTGAGTTGGGTGGAACCCAGCCTCGCCGGCTGGATCGACGATCTCGCCCCACTGAGGCCTTAACCCCTCGCACGCCGGCGCGCATCCGTTAGAAATTCCCGCAGCATCTCCGCGGGATAGAGCAGCCACGAATAGTCCCGTCGGCGCAGGATCGCGTTCGCGCCGGCCTCCGCCTCCGCCCGCCGCAGGTCCCTCTCGGCGAGAGCGAGACGTTCCGCCACGCTCGGGCGCAGGCGGTCGCCGAGCGCGCGGAAGGTACGATATTGCTCCTTCCCCGGCGGCCCGTTCGCGATGCGGCGATGCTCCGCGTCGCCGTCGGCACCGTGGCGCTGCGGGTTCCAGTGCAGGTCGCGCACGAGCCGGCGCAGTCGCGTGACGTCGTCGTCCGTCGCGGCGAATCCCGGCAGGGGCAGGCGCAGCGTCGCCGAGACGACCTGGAACGTTGGCGGCTCAAGGCCGAAGTAGTCCCGGATGATCGTGTCGGTGACGGCATCGTATTTTCCGCCGCCGATCCCGTGGACGAACAGATCGGCGAAGACGATCCGCGCGAAGAGCGTCAGCGTCAGCGCTCGAGGGCGGATCCGTTCGGGATCGAACGGAACGGTTGCACGTTCGCGGCCGCGGTCTCCGGCATGCCAGAAGGGGATTTCGCCGTCCGCCAGTTCCGGCACCGGATGCGTGCGGCTGCGCAGGCCGTTGACCTGACGATATTCCCGGACGGCGGCGTTGTGGACAGCGCGGAACCGCTCACGATCGCGGACGAGATGATTTGCGAAGTGGCGGAACGCGGCGCTGCGGCTCAACCGGCTCACGGCGATCTCGTGGTTCGCACCGATCCAGCGCGCTTCGTACGCCCGCCGCGCCGCATCGAACCGCTCGGCCGCGGTGTCGCCGACCATCGCACTTGCGGCTTCGACGCCGATCGGCTCGTAGCCGAACCATTTCGCGAACGACCCGATCTCCCCGAGAAATGGCTCGATCGGCCGGAGCGTCTCCCACGTCTGCCCGGCGGGTGCCGGGGCGAACGGCACGTTCGCGATCCGGATCGCTTCGGGCTCCCATCGGTCCCATGTCGGCACGGCGAGCGCAGTGGATTTTACCGTGTCGTTGTCGACGACGAGGTTGACGGCCGAGCCGCCGAGCCGCGCCGCCAGTCCGTTCGCGGCGAAGTTCTTGACCCACACGCCGGGGTGGAACGGCTCCGGCTGATGACCGGTAACCACGAGCGGCGCGGGGTGATCGTGGCCGAGGAGTTCCTGCCGCGCCATGCGGCGGAGCGCCGTAAGCGGCACGCCGTCGACAGTGACAGTGCTGGAATCGAGGAGTTCGCGATTGCGTGCGAGGAGGGACGGGATTGCATCGAAGTCCGGCACGGCGAGGAGTTCGCGGTCGTTCGCCGGCGGCCGCAGCCGCATCACGCCGACTCCGAACAACACGGTTCGAGCGTCTCGCGATCCGCGGCGTCGATGATCGATCGATAATACGCCAGCCGTTCGGTCGGATCGTTGAGGACGCCGCCGAAGGCGCGCGACGGATCGAGGTAGAGTCGCGGAACGCCGATCTCGCGGATGCGCAGTCCGGCCTTGGCGGCCTGGACCCACACTTGCAACGGCATGCCCCAGCCGGTTTCGGTGACGCGCAGCGCGTCGAGCGCGCGACGATTGTAGGCTTTGAATCCGCAAAAGGCGTCGGTGATGCCGAGGTCGTAGCGTTCGTTCAGCTCGCGCGTGATGGTGGCGTTGATGAATCGCCGGTCGGTCGGGGCGGGGGTGTCGGTGCGGAAGTCGCGGAGGTAGCGGCTGCCCGAAACGATGTCGGCATCGCCGATCTGTTCGAGGAGGACGGGAATGCGGTCGGGCTGGTGCTGGCCGTCGCAATCCATGGTGACGAGCACGTCGTAGCCGCCGCGGCGGGCGAAGTCGAAGGCGCTGGAAAGAGCGGCACCATAGCCGCGATTGCGAGGGTGTCGGATCCGGTGCAGGCCGGGTTCGGCGTCGAGCAGCTTCGCCGTGTCGTCGGTGGAGCCGTCGTCGATGACGAGGATGTCAGAAGCATGTTCGCGGACCTCGGCGAGGACGGCGCGGACCGACTTGGCTTCGTTGTACACGGGGATGGCGGTGAGCCAGCGCATGCGCGGCGACCTTTCACGGGGGTCGGGTCGAACCATTGTAGGCCGGTCGGCCCGCCGGTTGCAACGGGCCACTGGCGGGACATACCGCTCGGCCGGGGAAAACTTTCAGATCGTGGGGGTCGGGCGAACCGAACAACGCCCCACACCGGCGTGAACCCTATCCGGCTTCCGGTGGTCGGAATTGTTGCCGGGCAATCTTTGGGTTGACGGCGCCACGACGAACGAGTGGCGGAAACGGTCAACCGCGCAGGGTGCGGTGGAAGAGCGCGAGGATCAGTTGCTGGGAGAGGCCGGCGAGTTCGGGATCGTAGCGGTGCCCCTCGTCGCGGAGGAAGGCGTGGGCGCCGTTGAACTCGTGCCAGGTGAAGTTCCGGCCGGTCTCGACGAGCCGGGCGTAGATGGCGGCGCGGCCCTCGGCGGGAATATGCGGATCCTGCCGGCCCCATGCCATCAGCAATTCGCCGCCGATTTCCCCGGCCCGCGCGAGCGAATCGTCGCACTGGCCCGCGCCGAGGCTGCGCTTGTGGATGTCGGTGGCGTAGAAGCACGCCGCCGCGCGCACCTCGGGGTTCATCGCGGCGCGGAAGGCGAGGTGGCCGCCGATGCAGACGCCGAAGACGCCGATCGCGCCCGTACAGGCGCCCCACCCTTGCAGGTGGCGGATGACGGCGCGGGCGTCGTCGTCGTACGACGCAATCGTCTTGGTGATCTTGTCCTGGTTGCCGCGATCCGCTCCGGCCTGGTCGTAGCCGAGCACCGCCCCGGGTGCTTCGAGTTCGTGGAAGATCTCCGGCACGGCGACGGCGTAGCCGTGCCCGGCGCAGTACCGCGCCAGCCGCGCGATCGGACCCGTCAGCTGGAAGATTTCCGAATACAGGATGACGCCGGGATAGCGCCCGGCCGCGACCGGCCAGAAGCGATGCGTCCGCATCGGTCCCGTCGCCGTTTCGAGTTCGACGAAATCGTCCTGGATGACCACGGCGAAATCCCGCGAGAAGTTCGAATCAGCTTACGGCTTCGAGCGTCGCTTCGTAGACCGGCTCCAGGTCGAGATTCACGCCGTTCCAATCGTCGAGGATGAGCGGAATCGTGGGCAGCGGCTGACCGATCTCCAGCGGGTAGGCCCACGTCTTCAGCGACCAAAGCGTTCCGTTATTCCGGGCGGCGAGCGTCGCGGCGTAGATCGCCGGGTTGCTCTCCGGATACCGCGGATCGCTTTGTCCGAGGAAATCGAGCAGGTCCAGATACAGGTTGAAGCGCCGAACGGTGACGATGTCCACGATCGACACCGAGACGTCCTGCCGGAGGAGCGTGGCGCACTTCGCGACGAACTCGCGACGGTGTTCCGGTCGATCCTTGTTGGACGGACTGACGATCTCGATGGCCGCGACGAGCCGGCGTTCGCGATCCTTGTCGTAGATGCGCACCTCGTACTCGTCGGCGGCGGGCAGTTCCAGATCGACCATCAGGCTCGGCGCGGGCGGCGAGAGCAGCGCGACCGAACCCGCGCTCGAAGTCCGGCCCATCCGCCGGGCTCCCGTTTCGTCATCGTCACGATAGGTCCCGAGATCGATCTCGATTCCACTGCCGAGGTGGACGCTGGGCTGCGCGGAGTAGTGTGGCGGCAGTAATCGCTTCAAGGCGAGGACGATCATGGCCGGCAACTGACCATGGAAGCCGTCCCACGGAAGCTGGAGGCTGAATGGCGGTCGGAAGTGGTCGCGGAGCGGCATGTCGGTCTCCTGCCGACAGTATACACGCTACGCCGCCTGGCGCTGGACATCGCCGAGGTTCGCGAGGAGTTCGTCGGGGGAGACGGTGGCGGTGCCGACCTTGCCGACGACGACGGCGGCGGCGGCGCTCGCCAGCCGGCATGCGGTCTCGAGCGAACCGCCGGCCGCGAGCGCGAGGACCATCGTGCCGGCCACGGTGTCGCCGGCACCGGTCACGTCGAAAACCTCGCGAGCCTGGGCAGGAACGTGAACGGGGGCCCGGCCGCGCTCGAAGAGCGACATCCCGGCCGCGCCCTGCGTGATGAGGATCGACGTCTGCAATTGCTCGGCCAGGTCGCGACCGGCGGCGCGCACGTCCTCCGCGCTGCGGAGGTCCCGGTTCAATACCTTGCCCGCTTCGAGTTGGTTCGGCTTCACCACCGTCGCCCCGCGATACTTCGCGTAATCGACCCCCTTCGGATCGACCACTACCGGAATGCGCTCCGCCTGGCAGCGTTCGAGCAGTTCCCGCGCCACGCGCGGCGTCACCACGCCCTTGCCGTAGTCGGAGAGCACGCAGCCGCGAACGCCGGGCAGCACGCTCGCGATGCGTGCGAGCAGTTCATCCTCGTATTCCGCGTGCAAC
Source organism: Gemmataceae bacterium (assembly GCA_022842245.1). Lineage (GTDB taxonomy): Bacteria > Planctomycetota > Planctomycetia > Gemmatales > Gemmataceae > Limnoglobus. The sequence continues at coordinate 91,210 of JALHPZ010000011.1, read as the reverse complement.
GCGCCGGGCGTCTCCTGGTCCACGCGGAGCATCTGCTGCCCCTGGGCGAGCACGCGCGTCTTGGTCGTGGTTGGTCGGAACGCATCCCGCACGACGGCGGCGTCGGACACGCCGGCCTCGCGGAGCAGTTCGGCCACGCGGTAACCGTTCGAATCGGCACCCGTCAGCCCGGCGATGACGGGCCGGCCGCCGAGCGCGGCCACGTTGGCCGCCGCGTTCGCCGCCCCGCCCGCGACGTGCGTTCGCCGCTGCACCTCCACCACCGGCACGGGCGCTTCCGGAGAAATGCGCGCGACGCTGCCCCAGATGAACTCGTCGAGCATCAGGTCGCCGACGACCAGCACCGGACAGCCGCGGAACCGCGGAATCAGATCAAGCCCCGACATGCGTTGGCTCCCGGTTCAACACGAAATCCACGACCGCCGACCAGTCGTCCGAGGCGAAATCCGCCATGCCGTCGTGCGGACCCAACCGGATCGCGCACGCGCCGAACCGCCGGCCGGCTTGCACGTCCGACGTTTTGTCTCCGATCATCACGGCCGGTCGGCCGACCTTGTCCAGCTCGACGGCCGCACGACGGAGCAATCCGATCTCCGGCTTGCGGCAGTCGCAACCATCGTCCGGTCCGTGCGGGCAGTAGAACGCCGGCAGCCGGACGCCGGATGCGTCCGCGAACATCGCGACGAACCGATCGTGCACGGCCTTCGCCTGCGCCGGCGAGACGATCCCGCGCGCGATGCCCGATTGATTGCTCACGATCGCGGGCACGAATCCCCGCTGAACCAGCTCGCGGACGGCGTCCGCCGCTCCGGGGACGAGCCGCACCGTGGCCGGGTCGTTCGGGTAGCCGACGTCCTCCATCAACGTGCCGTCCCGATCCAGGAGCAGGAGCGTCTCACGCCGCACGGCTGGCTCCGGTCTTCTCGTGGATGCGCGCCAGCACGTCCGTCGTGGACACGCCCGGCACCAACGGCAGGTATTCGATGCGCCCGCCGTACGCTTCGATGGTCGCGCGTTCCGGCACGGGCCGGCCGTGCGGCGGGGCGTATTCCATTCCCTTGCAATGAATGTCGGGTTGCAACCGCGCGAGGGCCGCCTCTGGCGTCGGTTCGTCGAAGACGATCACGGCGTCGACGCATTCGAGTGCGGCGAGCAACGCCGCGCGTTCGTTTTGTGACAGGATCGGCCGCAGCGGCCCCTTGTTGGCGCGGACGGACGCGTCGGAATTCAAGCCGACGACGAGCCAATCCCCGAGGGCGCGTGCCTGTGCGAGGCTGGCGACGTGGCCGGGATGGAGGAGGTCGAAGCAGCCGTTGGTCCAGACGACGGTGCGGCCGTCAGCGCGGGCCTGCTCACGCGCGGCGAGCAGCGCGGGCCAGTCGAGGGTTTTTTCGCGGGGAGTCCAAACCATGCCCCACGGAGTACCACGTTTTCGGCGGGACCCGCAAGGCGAATCGAGCCATTGCTTATTCAAATCCCTTGCCGAATTTGGCGTTCAGTTCAAGGCGTGTCTGCACGATTCCATTTTCGATCTGGCTCCAGATCTGCGTGCGCGTCTTCTCCCCGTCGGCGACCGCCTTGGCGATCTCCCCGCGCTTCTGCGGCACGTTGGTGGCGACGCTCGCCCAACCCGGCCCGAACCAGCCGCGACGGCGCGGCTGGTAGGTGTAGAGATAGGCGCCCGACGCGATCGCGTTCACATCCACCGCAACGCCCCGCATCGAGGCCGCGATCGCCCGCAAGCGCTCGGCCGTGGCCGTTCCGAACCGAACCGCCTCGCGGTCGACGTATCGCGTGCTCAGCTTCTCGATCTTGCCGGCGTACGATTCGTGCCAGGCGGCGGTCTTCAAATAGTCTTTCTTCTGCTTCGAGCGGCGGACTTCGTCGACGCAGGCGACGACGGCGGCGAAGTACTTGCGCGTGAGGTCGGCGTTTGGCTTCGCCTCGCCCGCCTCCGGTGCGACGGCGGTCGATTCGGTCTCGTTCGGGAATTCGAACAGGGCCAGCAGCCGCGCCAAGGACGCCGGTTCGAGTGGACCGGTGAGGATCATCGCGTTCCCTTCGAACGACGCATTCCAGGCGTGCAGGTCACCGATCGCGGCCCCCTCGTCCTCCAACGCTTCGAGGAAGAGATCCTTCAGCACGCGACGGTGTGGCGCGGGATCGAGTCCGAAATCCACGCGGATGGTGCCGGCGATCGCATCGGTTACGGAAACGCCCAGACTGACACCGCGAAGGCTCACCAAGGTTTTCGTAAGGGCCTCGACGTTCGGCTGCGCGGCCAGAACGGCGGGAGAGTCGTCGAGCGCCGCGCGGATCGTCTCCCGATCGAATGCGTCGGTCAGGTCGAACGCGACCAGAATCTGCTCCTTCGGACCGCGCCGGGCGACTGCGGCCTTCAACTGCTCGCCCAGCATCGGCTCGGCCCGCTGCTGCCAGACCGGCACGTTGCGCAGCCAGTGCGCCAGCAACTGCCGGTTGGCCGGATACCAGGCCGCCGACTCCCGCTCCGATACGGACGTGAAGTAGACATCGCGCGGAGACAACACCGCGAACCGGCCCGCGATTTCGTCGACCTTGCCCGACTCGCGCGCGGCCACCTCGCGCGCGTTCGCCACCTGCCGGACGTCCATCAGCACCAGTTGCCATTCCCGCCGAAGGTTCGACATGTTCGTCGCGCACGCAATCGCCACGCGCTGGGCGTCCGGCGGCAGCGTGTGCACGCCGGCGCGGAATCGCTGCTGGTAGGTTTCCGACCACTTCAACGTTTTCGCCAGCGGGCTGTCGTAGATCGCCGGAACATCCACAAGTACCAGCGTGTTCGTCGTCGCCGGCACGACCTTCAACAAGGAATCGAACGGCCCGGCGGCGTACGCCAGCGGGGCGAGCAACAATCCGATCAGGGTGGCGAAACCGCGCATGACCAGGCTCCGGATTCGGGAGTCGGGGGACTTCCACCATCTTAGCGGTGGCGCGTCTATACTGGCCGGTGTGTGCCGCGAGAGGATTCGCCATGCCCATCGATCCGGACAAGCGGAAACTGCGGGAAATGAAGCGGGCCGTGAAGCGGCGCGGGAACAAACACCGGCGCCACGCCGCCAAGCGCGTGCTGGCCGAGCATCCCGAAGAGGCCGCCGACGCCGACGATGACTTCGGACGGCACTCGTCCGAACGACTCAACGGTCTGGACCACGACGCCACGCGCAAACCGCACGAATGAGGACCGCCCCATGCGAAGCGTGCGGATCGGCAACGGCTGCGGTTTCTGGGGCGACAGCCCCGACGCGCCGGTACGCCTCGCGGAGGCGGGCCGCCTCGACTACCTCACGCTCGAATACCTCGCCGAACTGACCATGTCGATCCTCGCGCTCCTGAAACGGCGCGACCCGACCGCCGGCTACGCCACCGACTTCACCGATCTCCTGCCGCGGCTCCGGCCCATCCTCGACGCTCAGCCGAACCTGAAAATCGTCACGAACGCCGGCGGCATGAATCCGCTGGCGTGCGGCCGGAAGACGGCGGAACTGCTGCCGGGCCACCGCGTCGCCGTCGTTTCCGGCGACGATCTCATGCCCCGGTTGGACGAACTGCTCGCCGCGGGGCACGAATTGAAGAATCTCGACACCGGCGAACCGCTCGCGACGGTGCGGGACCGCGTCGTGAGTGCGAACGCCTACCTCGGCTCGGTCCCCATTGCCGAGGCCTTGCGCGGCGGAGCGAACGTCGTCGTCACTGGCCGCGTCGCCGATGCCTGCCTGACCGTCGGCCCGCTCCTGCACGAATTCGGCTGGATCTCCGACGACCTCCTCGCCGCCGGAACGGTCGCCGGGCACCTGATCGAATGCGGCGCACAGGCGACCGGCGGACTCTGGACGAACGCGTCCGACGCGACGAATCTCGCCGACGTTGGCTACCCGTTCGTCGATGTCCACGAGGACGGTACGTTTTCGATCTCCAAGCCCGACGGCACCGGCGGAGCCGTGAATCTCGAAACGGTCGGCGAACAACTGCTATACGAGGTCGGCGATCCGACCCGCTACCTGACGCCGGACGTCGTCGCGGACTTCACGTCGGTCCAACTGAAGCAGGCCTCGCGGGATGTGGTCGAAGTCTCCGGCTGTCGGGGCCGGCCGGCGACCGATTCGTACAAGGTGTCATTGGCGTATCGCGATGGCTTCGCCGCGGCGGGCACGCTGGTGCTGGCGGGGCCGCACGCGCGGGCGAACGCCGAGCGAAGCGGCCGCATCATTCTCGATCGACTCGAACGGGCCGGCTTCCGCTTCGACCATTCGCTCGTCGAGGTGATCGGCGAGGGGATGGAGGTCACGCTGCGCGTCGCCGTGCGGGACGCCCGCAAGCCGGCGGTCGAGCGGTTCACGAAGGAGTTCGCCCCGCTGGTGACGAGCGGCTACGCGGGCACGACCGGCTACACGACCGGCCGCGCCGCCGTGCGCGAGGTGTTCGCGTACTGGCCGGCACTCATCGCCAAGAGCGCCGTCACGCCCGTCGTTGCGATGATCTAGACTTCGCGCGGCCGCTTCCGCAGCACGACTCCGATCAGCAACCCCGCCACGAAACCGCCGATGTGGGCGAAGTTGTCGATCATCGGGTTCATGAACCCGAGCGCGACCTGGTAGATCGCCCAAACGAGCAGCACGCTGCCGACGCGGAGGTCGCGGAGGAGATACTCGCGGCGGTACTTCGTGAAGAAGGCGACGAGGGCGCCGGCGAGGCCGAAGATCGCACCCGACGCGCCGACGGAAGTGTGGCCGTTGACGAGGCTGAGCGCCGACCCGCCAAGTCCGGCGAGGAGGTAGAGCGGTACGAAGCGGAGGGAGCCGTAGGCGTGTTCGCACGCCATGCCGAGGATGAAGAGAACGACGAGGTTGCCGATGAGGTGATCCGGGCTGCCGTGGAGGAAGACGGCGGTGATCATGCGCCAGTATTCGCCGGCGGCGACGCGGGGGCCGTTGAGCGCCCCGGCCTTGATGATCGCGTCTTCGCTGGCGAGCGCGCCGGTGGAAAGCTGCCAGGCGAACGCGCCGGCGCACGCGAGGCACAGCAGGATCGAAACGGGCGGCAGGAAGGACATCCCGCGCTCGAAGTCGATGCGCGGGCGTTCCAGCATCGCCTCGCCGATGGTCGGAATATCGTCGTTCGCCATGGCGATCACCGCCGTTCGCCGGTGTCGAGCAGCACACCCATCGCCACGGCGATGCGCCGGTCGATCGTTCGCTTCTCGTCCATCGTCAGGTCCAGCACGTAGCGGTCGAGCAGCGTCATCCGGCGGTTGAACTCGCCGACGGTCTCGCCGTCGGACACGCGGGTGAAGATGAAGTTCGTGCGGAGGAAGGCGACGAGCGCGAGGCCGAGCAGCGGAATCTCTTCGGCAATGGCGCCAATGGTACGACGGAGCAGCGAGAGAATGATCGAGTCTTCCTTGACCACGAAGAGCGTTTCGCCGTCTTCCGTCTCGATGTACCAGCGCTTGCGGAAGATGCCGTGGAGGAAGTTCTTGCGGAAGACGCACAGGACCTTGCCCGTGTCGTCCGCCAGCGTGTAGCGCATGTTGAGGAAGGCGACCTTCTGGTTCTGGAAGATGCGCAGGAGCATGTCCTGCTTGGATTCGTCCGGGTAGAAGGTGATGTGCCGCTTCGGGTAGAGGGCGATGATGATGGCGAGGCCGATGAGGAAGCCGAGAACGCCGAGGACCGCGGCAAGAACGACGCTGGCTTCCTTGCCAATGGTCTTTTCGAGGGCGATACCGGCAAACGCGCCGCCGCCGGCGAGAATGAGGATCGCCGGAATCCCGACGACCATTGCAAGGCAGCCCTTCATGAGGTGGATCGGGCGTTCGACGAAGAGGATCGGCCGGCCGCGCTCGTCGGCGACGTTGTACTTCTCCTTGAGCGACCAGAGCTTCTGGCGGAGGAGGAACTTGTCGTGCCAGAACTCGTCGGGCAGGTCGTCGGGAAAGCCGTAGCGAGACTCGCGTTCGTCGTCGTCCGATGCCGCTTTTGCCGGCACGTTCAGCACGGCCTGGCACGACGGGCATTTCACCTGCTTCCCGGCGAACTCGTCCTTGAGCGGGTACGATTTCCGGCAAACGTCGCAGTAGGCTTCGACGGGCATGGCGCGGCTTCCCGGTGCGGTGGATGCAATCCGCGAAATCGTACCGGGAAGCCGAAGCGACTGCCAGAGAATTGGAGGGAAAACCGCCGAATTGGGCGAGTGCCACGAAAGTTGGTGGAAGATCGTTTCCGGCCGCGTGTCTTCCGTCCGAAGGTGATCGTTTCGTCCGCGTGTCTTCCGTCCGAAGGTGATCGTTTCCGTCCGCGTGTCTTCCGTCCGAAGGTGATCGTTTCCGTCCGCGTGTCTTCCGTCCGAAGGTGATCGTTTCGTCCGCGTGTCTTCGGTCCGAAGGTGATCGTTTCGTCCGCGTGTCTTCGGTCCGAAGGTGATCGTTTCGTCCGCGTGTCTTCGGTCCGAAGGTGATCGTTTCCGGCCACGTGTCTTCAGTCCGAAGGACTGGGAGTGCTTAGCCCAGGGCGAGGAGGCTTTGCGACGACGCCCTGGGTAACGGGTGAGGAAAACCATCAGCCCGAAGGGCTGAGACAAAAGCTCACCGTCGGCAATCTGTCGCAGTCCTTCAGACTGCTTGGAGTTTCAACGGATCACCCAGGGCGTCGCCGATGACGGCTCGCCCTGGGCTAAGCACTCCCAGTCCTTCGGACTGAAGAGGGCCGGCGAACTCGACAAATGTTCAACCAACACATTCGACGCACACCCCGCCGGTTGGAGTTTCAACGGATCACCCAGGGCGTCGCCGAAGACGGCTCGCCCTGGGCTAAGCACTCCCAGTCCTTCGGACTGAAGAGGGCCGGCGAACTCGACAAATGTTCAACCAACACATTCGACGCACACTCCGCCGGTTGGAGTTTCAACGGATCACCCAGGGCGTCGCCGAAGACGGCTCGCCCTGGGCTAAACACTCCCAGTCCTTCGGACTGAAGAGGCATCCACGCGGCGCGCTCATCATGTCGCGTCGGCCCTGGGCTAAGCACTCCCAGTCCTTCGGGCTGAAGAGGGCTGGCGAACTTCGGACTGAAGAGGGCCGGCGAACTCGACAAATATCCCGCCAACACATTCGACGCAAACCCCGGCGGATTCAGGCCGCGTCGGCCGGGCGGAGCGGAACGATGTCGGCCTTCGCATCCGCGCTGAGCAGTGCGTCGGCGGCGCGCTCGGCGGTGCGGCGCAACTTGTCGATCTCGGCGTCGGTCCGGCGTCGCCAGCCCTCCGCCACGGCGAGGACGATCGGTTCGTCCTTGGGAAGCTCCTTCGCCAGCAGGGCGTCCCGTTCGCGCCGATGTTCGGCCAGGGCGGCCTGACGCTCGCGTTCGGTGACTTCGGCGGCGAGTCGTTGGAACTCGGCCTGGCGTGCGGTCAGGTCGGTGGATTCCGCGTGCAGGCGGGCCAGGCGCTCGTCGAGCTGTCGCAGGCTCCGGGCGAAACGGCCCTCCCAGCGCTTGCGCAACACGACGACGCGCTGGGCGGCGCGGGCGCGGTCCGGGTGGTTGGCCGATTCGGCGCACTGTTGCTCCGCGGCGAGCAGCCACGCCGCGAGTTGGGTCGCCTGCTCCTGCGTCTGCCGGCGGAGGCGTTCGCATTCGACGAGCGTCGCCCGGCAATCGTCCGCCCGTTCGCGATAGCCGGCGATGGTGTCCAGCAACTCCTCGCGCCGGCGGGCGTTCTCGTCGTCCCACTTCCGGATCAGTGTCTCCAACTCGGCTTCGCGGTCCGCCAGGTGGCCCCGTCGCGCGGCCATCCCGACCTCGGCCTGTTCGCGGTCGGCGAGGAAGCGCGACTCGCGCTCCACGAGCAGGCCGTGCCACTGATCGAGAGCGGTCTGGTACTTCCAAAGCTCGCGTTCGCGTTCGCGGTGGTGGTCGTCCTGCCGGGCGAGGGCGGCTTCGCGCGCGGCGAGCGTGGCTTCACGGTATTCCACGGCGCGGGCCAGTTCCTCGAGTTCGTCGACGGTGCGGGCTTCCGCCGTCTGCCACGCCTCGCGGGCGTTGGCCACCTGTTCGATCTGCTCCGCGAGGACGCGCCGGCCGTCGGAGAGATGCTCGGCGAGGAGGTCCAGCTCGCGGCGGTGGGCTTCCAGTTCGCGGCGCTCGCGGAACAATTCGGCTTCGCGTTGCTCCAGCACCGAGAGCGCCTGCGGCGCGATGTCGCCGGCAACCATTCGGGTCACGGCTTCGGAGCCGATCCCCGCCACGCGATTGGCGATCGCCTTGGCGCGGGATTGTTCCAATTCCTGAAGTTGCAGCCGGGCATTCGCCGCGCGCCGGTCCAGTCCGGCGATCTCGGCGCGCAGCGTCGCCAGTTCCCGTTCCGCTGTCTCGCGCTCTCGACGGAATCGTTCGACCGCCGCGTTGGTCTCCCGTTCGCGCGTTTCCAGCATTTGAAACAGGCGGGACAACTCGGCGTCCCGCTCGGTTCGTTCCGCGGCGAAGAGCGATTGGTGATGCGCGAGGAGGTCCCAGGCGGCCGAGAGGGCCGACCGGGATTCGTCCGTTTCGGTTTGGAATCGTTCCCGTTCGGCCGTGAATCGCGCAAATGCGGTTTGCAGTTCCTCGTGTTGCCGGGCGATCTCCGCGCGGGCGGCGCGGATCGGCGCGGCGGCGTCGGCCGCCTTCCGACGGAACCGTTGCAGGTAGCGGGCGGCGGACTTGCGGACGCGGCGGCGCGTTTCGCGGGCTTCGCGATTCAGCCGTTCGGCCTCGTCCAGCCGGGGCTTGGCGGCGGCGAGTTCGGCCCGGAGCCGTTCGCGCCCCTCGGCCAGTTGCCGCAACAGGGCCTGTGCGTCGGGGGTGGCTGCTTCGCCCATGCCGCGTCCTCTCAGACGAAATCGTCCGCCGGGCTTATCGGCAGAACACCCGGAAAAATCCAGATCGATTCAAGTTTGCAAAAAGTACCCTTCCGCTTCACCCCCGCCCACGCTATGAACCGCGACTCGTCCACGGCTCCAGGGGGATCGAACATGCGTCGACTGCTCGCAGTGGGTTTTTCGTTCGGACTGGCGACCACGGCCTCGGCGCAGTTCGCCAGCGATCGCAAGGTTCCCGCCGCACCGGCTTCGCCCCCTTCCTTCGAGCAGGTGGCGGCGACCGCGCCCAAGCCCGCCGAGGCGCTCCCGAGCGCCCACCCCTGGTACGTCAAGCCGGAACACGGACCGTGGATGGTCATCGTGAAGAGCTACACCGGCGAGAACGCCAAGGCCTACGCCGAGGCGCTCGCGAAGGAGATTCGCGACACATACAAGATCCCCGCGTACCTGTTCGAGCGCGGCTCGGAGGAGAAGCGCAAGGAGGACGAACGCGTCCGGCGCGAGAAGGAAAAGAAGCGGGCCGAGGAGGAGAAGCAGTTCCTCGCCCTCGCCGACCAGCTGCGCGCCGAGGCGTTCCGCAAGGGGTACGATTTCCAGGAAACCAAGCCGGTCTACCACGTGCCCAAGATCCGCTACGAGGAGCAGTACGCCGTGCTCGTCGGAGGCTGGAAAGACATGGAGACGGCGCGCAAGGCGCTCGACGCCATCCGCACCTGGAACGACCCGAAGGACAAGCGGTTGATGGACCGCGGCTTCGTGGGCGGGGAGACGAAGGGTGGCCAGCAGGCCACGCTCAACGGCGGGTTCCTGAACCCGTTCAAGCTCGCTTTCGTCGCGCCGAATCCGACGTCGCCCAAGACGTTGACCTCCGAAGGCTCCGATCCGCTCGTGCTACAGATGAACAAGGAGGAACCGCTCTCGGTACTCAAGATTCAGAAACCGTGGACGCTGGTGGTGAAGAGCTACTACGCGCCGCTCGTGGACGTGAAGGACAAGGACGCCGGCAGCGCGTTCAGCATCCGCAAGCTGTTCAACTCGCGGCCGGACTACCTGAACAAGACGGCCGAGATCGCGGTGAACCTGGCGAAACTCCTGCGCGGCTTGCAGCCGACCGCCGCCGAGCCGCGCATGGCGCCCTTCGAATCCTACGTGCTGCACACGCTCAACGGCAGCCTCGTCTGCGTCGGCCAGTTCGACTCGCCCGAAGATCCGAAGATCGCCGAAATGCGGGAACGGCTGGAGGCGTTGCGGCTGAACGTCGGGGAAAAGGGCGCGGCCGGGAACAAGATCTATCCGTTCGACCACCTGGCGCTCATGCGAGTGAAGTAAGCGGCACGAACCGTTCCCGGTCACCATTGGCCGGCCCGCGGTCCGGTCGATCTCGGAACTCATCCCTCGGAACTCACGACTCAAGATCCCATTTGAGTCGTGAGTTCCGAGCGTCGTTTTGACAAATCCATCAAACGAACAACGATACCGGCAAACCATTCCCGGAAGCCGTACATCTTGGAACGCTTCCGTGAGCCGAAACCGAGCAACGCCGGTGCGTTTCGAGCGAGTTCCACGCGATCCCGAATGTGGCGGAATCGCCGTAAGTCCTTTTTGAGCAAGGGATATCTGAAGTGGGTCCGGAAAACGGGAGTGGGTCCGTCGGGGGGTGGCGCGGTGGCGGCGGAATCACTCGGGTGCGCGACCGCCGATTCCGATCTCGGAAATCCGGTCTCGAGGGCAGGTAGGACTTGGGAAGCGGATCACTCGCCGATCGCGAGCCGTTTCAGATCCGGGACGACGATGGTCTGCTCGTTCGTGTCGTAGACGCCGAGGATGCGGTCGGCGCGGAGTGTGATGGCGCGGCGGACGGGCATACTGGGCAGGGGCAGCGGCACGATCCGGACGCCGTGGCCGGCGGGAAGGCCGTACGGTTCGCCGGCGGGCGTGCGAACGACCGCGACGCGTCGGTTCGGTGCCGGCGGCACGGGCAGCCCGCACCAGGCGGCTAAGTCCACCAACGGCAGCGCCCGACCGCGCCACACCGACAATTCCCGCACGTGGCTTGTGGCACCCGGCACGGGCGTGCCCGGCGGCGCCTCGATCATCTCCGCCACGCAGCCCACCGATAGGCCGAATCCGACAACGCGGCTTCCCGGCAGGGGATACTCGTACTGCCCCAACACGACCATGCGATCCACACGCGCCGGCATCCGTCGCAGCGCGGGGGCAGGCGGTTCGACTTCTGGGGCGAACAGGTCGACCGTCGACGCGAGTCGGTCGGGATTCAAGCGCAAGAGCGGCGTGCCGTCGACCACAAGGACTCCGTCGAACCAGGCGTCGCGGCGGGCCACCGAACGAGGGAGGGGTCTTACGGCGTCTGCGTGCAGGCGCGGTACGGGCGCGGTGCGGTCCACCAGCAGGCCGTGCCGTTCGCCCGTGATGGCGGTGAGGACGATCTGCCCGGCCCGCCGGTCCGGGTCGCGTGTCACGCCGAGTCGTTCGGACAGGTCGATCACGGGCCACTCGCCGGCGCGGTTGGTCAGGCGCCCGGCGAGGTCGGGCCGGTCGGGCGCGGGCTTCATCCGTTCAGCTCGCTCGATGCCCAGCACGCGATCCATTTCGATCCCGACCGAGAGCGGGCCGAGCGCCATGCGAACGAGTTGAGTAGTCGAGATCATCGGGCGCTCCGCACGAGGTGCCGGACGATATCGACGAGCGCCTCGTCCTGGTAGGGCTTGGTGACGTACGCGCTCGCGCCGAGGTCCATCGCCTTGCGGCGGTGTTTCTCGGCGGCGCGGGACGTGATCATCACCACCGGCAATCGGGCAAGGTTCGCCTGGCCGCGGATGCTGCCGAGCAATTCGAAGCCGTCCATGCGCGGCATTTCCACGTCCGAAAGCACGACATCGGGGAGCGGCCCGCGGCGGAGGAGTTCGAGCGCCTCGACGCCGTCCTTCGCGGCGATCGCGGTCCAGCCCTGCCGTTCGGCGAGGGCGGCGAGCACGCGGCGCACGCTGGGGGAATCGTCCACGAGCAGCACGGTGGTCGCCGCGCGCGGCCGCAGCGGTACGGACCGCGGCACCAGCTGCGACATCGTCGTGGACGTCCGCAGCGCCGCGGCTCGGGCCAGTTCCACCGGGTTCAAAATCAGCACCACCGAGCCGTCGCCGAGCAGCGTGGCCCCGGTAACCGCGCTCACCTTCCGCAGGTGCGGGCCGAGATTCTTGACAACGATCTCGCGGCCCCCGAGCAGTCGTTCGACGACCACCGCCAGGCGCTTCTCGCCGGCGCGCAATACGAGCACCGGCGGCTTTTTCACGCCTTCGTCCGGCGGCGTCTTCAGTTCCAACGTGCGCCCCAGGTGCGCCACGGGTACCGTGTCGTCCCCCACGCGCAGCACCGGGTCGAGACCGATGCGCTGCACATCCGACTCCTCGAAGCGGAGTATTTGTTCGACGCAATCGAGGGGGATGGCGAAGGTCTGGCCATTCGTGCGCACGAGCAGCGCCCGCGCGATGGCGAGCGTGAGCGGCAGGCGGATGGTGAAGGTGGTACCGTGGCCGGGCCGCGACGCGATGGCGACGGTGCCCTTGAGTGCTTCCACCTTGGATTTCACCACGTCCAGCCCAACGCCGCGGCCGGAAAGTTCGCTGACTTCCCCTTTGGTGCTGAAGCCCGGTTCGAAGAGCAGCGCGTGGACGTCTTCGGTGGGCAGCTCCGCGGCGTCGGGGAAGCCGCGGGCGAGGGCGGTCTCGCGGACGGCGGCGGTGTCGATGCCGCGACCGTCGTCCGCGATGCGGAGGACGACCTGGTTGCCTTCGTGGGCGGCGGAGAGGCGGATGGTGCCGGTTTCGGGTTTACCGAGCGCGCGGCGAACTTCCGGGGATTCCAGCCCGTGATCCACGGCATTGCGAAGCAAGTGGAGCAGCGGGTCGGCCATTGCTTCGAGCACGGACTTGTCGAGACCGGTGCGCTCGCCCTCCAGCACGAGTTCGGCCCGCTTGTTCGTCTGTTCGGCGGCGTTGCGCACGGTGCGTTCGAGCTTGTTCGCGTGCGTGGAGAGCGGCACCATGCGCAGGCGCATGAGTTTGTCTTCAAGGTCGCCGGCGAGGCGCGCCTGCCGCGTGAGGAACCCGTCGCAGTCGCCGTGGATGTGCGAGAGTTCGCCGGCGAGCGTCTGGATGTCGTTGGTGGTTTCGGCGAGTTCCCGGCTGACGAGGTGGAACTCGGTGTAGCGGTCGAATTCGAGGGCGTCGAAGCCGTCGACCGGGGCGGCGGCATCCCCGCCGAGGGCCAGTGCCTCGAAGCCGGTGTCGAGTTTGGCGCCGGCGCGGCGGAGGCGGAGCGTGCTGGGTTCGAGCTCGTTGAGCAGCCGCTGGAAATCGGCCATGCGGGCTTCGAAGGCGGTGCGGGCGATCACGAGTTCGCCGACGAGTTTGACGATGTCGTCGAGGCGTTCGATCGGCACGCGCACGAAGGAGTCGCCGTCCAGTCGCGCCGGTTTGGCGTCGACTTTCGGTTCAGCCTTCGGCGCCGGTTCCGGTTCGACGGTCGGCGTCGCGCCGAGCGCCGCGTCCAGTCCGGCGTAGAGAGCGTCGAACATCGCGGGCCGGCCGGCGATCGCATCCTCGATCGCGTCGGTCCCCTTCAGCAGCAGGTCGATCTCCGCCGGCGTTGCCGTCCGCGCCCCCTCGAAATATAGGTCGAGCAGGTCTTCCATCCGGTGCGCGAGCTTCGTCACGTTTGCGAAGCCGACCATCGCCGCGGTGCCCTTAAGGGTGTGCGCGGCGCGGCGGATGTCCTGCCATTGTTCGCGGTCGGATGGATCGGTCTTGGTTCGCGGGAGTAGCGTCGTCAGTGTCCGGAGATGGTCGTCGGCTTCGAGGCGGAACACTTCCAGCAGTTCCGGCGGAACATCGCTCGCCGGCGCGGCCGGTTCGACCGGCTTGGGAACCGGATGCGCCAGCGCGGCGAAATCCGGGATCGTATCCTCGAGCGAAGGCTCGGCTTTGTCGAACGGCAGGATCCAGCCCGGACCGCCGCCGAACGCCGCGCCGGTCGCGGCGGACGCCGGCGCGGGCAGGCCGCGTAAGACACGCAGGCCCTCCACTGCCTCCGCGACGATTCGCTCCTCGTCGAGCGATTCCGAAAGCACGTTCTCGAGATAGCGTTCGATCGCGACGACGGCGGCTTCGAAGACCGGAACGATATCGGGATCGGGTGCGAGGCGGCCTTGTCGGAGGTCGTCGAGCGCGGTTTCGAAATGGTGGGCGAGGTGGCTGAGGCCATCGAGGCCGACCATCGCGGCCGCGCCCTTGATGGTGTGGACGCCACGATGCGCCTCTTCGGTCGCGGCGAGATTGACCGGGCTTTCAAACGCGGCGGCGAGGCCCGCGCGAATCGCCGGCAGGTAGCCTTCCGCTTCTTCGAGGAAGCCGAGCAGGATATCGGGATCGACCGTGCGGCTCATGAGGGGCGTCGATGGTAGGGCGGACCGAGTCTTCGAGGCCCGCCGGGTTCGAATAGCCGACGGTGGGCCACGAAGACTGGCCCACCCGGTTGGAATTACGCCTTGTTGCCGTAGCCGTGCGGCAGCTTGAACGCCGACACCGAACCGCGGAGCTCCTCGGCGAGTTTCGCGAGCGAGCCGACGCTCTCGGCGGTCTGCTTCGTGCCGCTGGCCGTACGCTTCGTGATCTGGCTGATGCTGCCCATGGACCGCGCCAGCGCCTCGGAGCTGCGAGCCTGCTGCTTGGAGGCCTGGGAAATCGACTGGATGATTTCCGCGAGTTTGAGCGAGACCCCTTCGATCTCGTTCAGCGATTGGCCGGCCTGGTTCGCGATCTTCGAGCCGCTGACGACTTCCTGGATGTTCTTCTCCATCGCGCCGACGGCCTCGTTCGTCTCACCCTGGATCGCCTTGACTAGCGCCGCGATCTTCTTCGTCGCTTCCGTGGACCGCACGGCCAGCCGCTCGACTTCCTCGGCGACCACCGCGAAGCCGCGGCCCGCATCCCCGGCGGCGGCGGCCTGGATCGACGCGTTCAACGCCAGGATGCTCGTCCGGTCCGCGATGTCGTCGATGAGTTGCACGATCTGGCCGATCTCCTGCGACGTCTCGCCCAGTCGCTTGATTCGCTTGGCCGTCTCCTGCGCCTGCTCGCGGATCTTGTTCATCCCCTCGATGGTGTTGCGCACGGCCTGGTTACCCTGCTTCGCGGTCGCGAGTGCTTGTTGCGCCACGGCGGTCGACGAAGCCGCGTTGTCCGACACCTGTTGGATGCTCGCTGCGATCTCGTCGATGGCGGCGGAGGTGTTGACAATCTGTTCGGTCTGCACTTCGGAACCGTCAACCAGTTCCTCGGCGGAAGTGCTGATCTTGCTGGCCGCCGCCGTCACCTGATTCGTCGCCTTCTGCACATTGCCGACGATGCGCCGGAGTTGGTCGATCATGAAATTGAAGCTGTCGGCGATGGCACCGGTCATGTCGGCGGAGACTTCGGCTTCCTTCGTCAGGTCGCCATCGGCCACGCCGGAGACTTCGTCCAAAAGCTTCATGATGCTGCGCTGGATCTCGGCCTTCTCATCCCGCGATTGCACGAGCGCGGAGGTTTTGTCCAGCATGGCGTTCAGCGAATCGGCCACTTCGCCGAGTTCATCGTCGCCAAGCGACTTGGCGCGGGCGGAGAAGTCACCGGCCTCGACGCGCTGCAATACGGAGTTCAGATTCTCCGCCTGCGCGCCAAGCGCACGGGCGACGAGCAGGATGACGAGGAAGCCGACCGACACGCAGACCGCAACGGCGGCGAGGGCGAACGTGGTCTTCTTCTGCTGTTCCGCGGGATCGGCCGACGACGCCAAGGCGGGATACAGCGCTACGGCCACGGCCACCGCGAACGGCACCGCGATGAGGGCGCACTTCTTTCCCAGACTCAGACTGGCGAACATCGACGATTGCGAACTCTTGGAGCGGGCCATCGGGCTACCTCAGAAGCGGAAACGGCGTGCCGGAGCCGCAGACCATCGGCGCGCGGGCCGATGGTCGGGCGTCTGAGCGAACCTAGTACACGGACGGAAGATTGCGCGCTCGGTCGGAATCGGAGCGATGGGAATTTCCGAAACTTGCGATCCGGCGCGGAAAGGTGAATGGTCTGGCGCGAATCGTTCGATCGGCGAAGAACGGCGGGCACTCCCGCTCAGCGTTTCGGCGCCTGACCGCGCACGACGGCCTTCGACGGTGGCGCGTCGTGGCCCTTGGGCGCGGGGTGGCCGACGCCGACCTGGTCCTGCGCGAACTTGAACGCCGCCGCCTCGGCACGCGACCAATCGCCCGCCTTCGCCATCGCCAGCACGCGGTCGAATCCGGTTCGCTCGCCCGCGCTCAACTTCCCCTCGCGCGCGAGCTGGTCCAGCCCCGTTTCCACTCGCGCCAATCGGGCCGGGTCCTTCGTGTTGCACGCCGCGTAGAGCAACTGCATCAACCCGAGCGCCTCACGGCTGCGCACCGGCTCGTACTGCCGGCAGCCTGGCCACCAGACGATCGCCAGCGGTAGGAGCAGAACGCCCGCCAGGCCGCCGAGCCAACGCGATCGACCCGAACCCTCTTCGCGTTCAGTAGTCACCGACCACCTCCCCGCCGCGGATGCTGGCGAGCGCCGCCCACGTGTTCAGGTTCACCGACGTCGGGACGAACCGCACGCTCCCGTCGCCCAGCAGCACATTCCCGCCCTGCCACGGCGCGTACATCTGGCAGACGTGGCACGTCGGGAAGCTCGGCGGATGCACGACGCCCGGTTCGGCCGGTGCCGGCCCGCTATGGCAGAGCACCAGCGTCGCCGCCGCATCGCACGATGTGAACGGATACCGGAATGGATCGAGCGGACAGACCTCCGCGCCCGGCACGACGCCGACCCAGGTCTTGTCGCTGATGGTAGTGTGCTCGCCGACGAAGACGGTGTTGCTAAGGCCGTCGGTCACGCTGGCGGTGCGCGTTTTCGAGTTGCGGTAGAACGGCCCGATCCCGGGCAGGCCGGACAGGTCCGGTAGGTCGTAGGCCCAGGTTTCGTCCTGGCCGTTGTTGGCGACGAAGTGCGAGAGGCCGAACTCCGCGAGCACCGCGCCGCCGGAGTCTTTCACGGTCATCGTCGGCCCCGCGTTCGGCGCGGCCGGGCAAAGAAACACCTTCAACGGCGTCCGCACCGCGGCGGCGTTCACCGTATCCCAGCACGGCCGGTCGAGCCGAAGCTGGCGAAACACATTGTCTTGTTCCAGGTGTGGCAACAGGAATGTGCCCCACGCCCACCCCGGCGCGGCGTCGACGGCCGGCACCGGCTGCCCCGCATAGCCGGCCTGATAGCCCGGCGGGAACATCCCGTTCGCGTCGTGATACCCGTGAAACGCGAGGCCGATCTGCTTGAGGTTATTCTGGCTCTGCGCTCGCGCCGCCGCCTCGCGCACCTTCTGTACGGCCGGCAGCAGCAGGCCGATGAGAATAGCGATGATGGCGATGACGACGAGGAGTTCGATGAGGGTGAAGCCACGACGAAGTGGTTGCATACGATGCTCCTAACGAGTCATCGTAGTCTAATCGAACAGTCATATTAGACAAGTCTAATTTACCGCCGGTCCCACAATTCGTCAGTTGCTCCGTAGTCGAACACGTTCTCCCGATCGCGGATGGCGAGGAGCGCCGGCGAGTCGGTCGCGGCCGGGGCGTTCCTTGTCCCCTCGATGATCGCTTCGACGTGGCCGTCGACGAAGGCGATATTCGCGATTCGATTCGCGAGCCGGAGATGTACGCTCGGTCGCCGCACCGATGGCGGATACGCGAACGGCATTTCAAAGAGTTCGGGGGCGGTGTCCTGCGCTTGCACGGCGTTGGCGAAGAGGACGGTGCGGCTGGTGCTGGCGACCTGCGCCAGTGCGACCTTGCGCCAGTTCCCCGTGAGCGCGAGCCCGGCGGTCGGTTCGTAGGGAGCGAGGTACCAGTAGTTGTACCCGTAGCCGCCGGTGAGGCCGTCGAACGTGAGGAACACCTTGCCGGGGGACTTCGCCGGCGTCTGCAAGGCGGACCGGTTGTTCTCCAGGTACGGCATCAGGTGGCTGCCAGCCGTATCGTAGGTGCCCGCCGGTTTCTCGAACGCGAACCACCAGCGCGTGCCGCCGTTCTCGAACGTCATGAGCGGCGGCAGCACGCCGTTCGCGGATTCGTAGTTGTTCACCGCCAGGCCGAGTTGCTTGAGGTTGTTCTGGTCGGCGAGACGGTTCGCGGCGGCGCGCACCTTCTGCACGGCGGGCAGCAGCATACCGATGAGGATGCCGATGATCGCGATCAGCACGATCAGTTCGATGAGCGTGAAAGCCGGACGAACGCGCACGCGAAACCTCGGTGGGAGCCATCCCCATCATAACGCACCGGCCGCGCGATCGTTGACGGCGATCCGTTTGACCCCGCGTTCCGGAACTGATACCGTGGTTTTATCTTGGGAGACGAAACCATGTTCGCGAGCCTGTTGTTGGCGATGCTGGCACCCGCGGCGCCGGTCGCCAAGCCGGTCAAGCCGCTGGGCGCGGCACCGAAGATCGTGGTCGTCCTGTCGGTGCCCGGCCAGGGCCCAGTCGTAGCGGTTTCGGTTGTGCGCAAGGTGTCCCAGGTCTATGAGGCCACTGTCGAGGAGAACGGCGTGCCGGTGCTCAAGCGGCTGACGCGCGAGGTCGACGTGATGGAGTACCGCAACATCGCGTTGGTCGATTCGGGTGCGACTTTCCAGACGGGCGACGGGAAGCCGTTGACCGCGGCGGAGGCCGCAACCCGCCTCAAGGATGGTGGATACCTGATCATTCCTTCCGACCGCGAACCGATCGATCCCGCATATCGCAAGGCGTTTTCGCCGGAGGCGGTCGTCGCAGAACCGGCCAAGGATTCCAAAACGACGATCGTGGACGGAGGCAGCCCGAACGTTCCGGTGTTGGTGGCGGTCAAGGCGGACGACAAGGGCGTCGTGCGATTGCCGGCCCGGGGGACGAGAGACGTGATCGTGAAGGTGCCGGTGTCGAAGGAGGTCGATGGCGTAACGAAGATCGAAACCATCGAGACCACGCAAAAGGTGCAGGATCTCGTTCCGACTCCGTATGACGCCGTGAAACCCGTGGTGACGACGGCCGAAGGAAAGGCGGTGGCCGCCGATTCCGCGAAGGCGCGACTGGCGGCGGGCGAGATCGTGCTGGTATCCACCAACGGTAAACCGGTGGATGGAGCCTTTCTCAAACTCGTGAAACCCGAAACTTTGGTGATGGTGTCGGATGCGATGATGCGTCCGACGAGCCCGCTTCAATCGGCCACGGGTTCGGGCGGAAATCGTCGCTGAACAGAATTGGCTCGAATTGCACTGTCACTTCGGTAACAGCGCGCGGCCGCGGATCGCGCGGCCGCAATCGGGATCGAGCCGCAGGGCGTTTTCGTAGGCGGTGCGGGCATCACCGCCTCGCCCCCCGTGTCGGTGCGCGTCACCCAGTTCCTGCCAGGCCCCGGATGATTTTGGTTCGAGCTGCACGGCACGTTCCAGTGCCGTGCACGCCTCGTCGAGCCGGCCGGCATCGAGTGCGGCGATACCCATGGCCAGCAGCGACCGGACCCGCATCGCTTTCGCCTCTTCGGCTATACCATCCCGTTCCAGCATGTCCGCCAGATCCTGAAAGAGGTCCGGACCCGTCGGTCCGGTCGCCAGCGCCGCGCCGCGCCGCCAACTAGCGAGTGCCCGGTCCTTCGAACCGGTCGCGTTCTCCGCCTGACCCAGTCGCCAGAGCGCCATCGGGCTCGGACCGCCACGCTGCAGGACCTCCGCGAGAATCCGATGGGCTTCGTCGCGCCGGCCGCGAGCAAAGGCGACCTCCGCCAGCTTGTCCGCGACTTCCGGCTGCCAGCGGGCGTCGAGGGCTTCGCGCAATCGTGCCTCCGCCGCGTCCAAACGGCCGGCGTTCATCTCGCGCCCGGCATCCCGGAACAGGCGTCCGGAGCCGACGGCATTCGCGCGCCCCATCACCCAGTCCACCTCGGTATCGAAGGGCGTGGGCAAGGGCCGGTGACGGCGGACGAATGCGTCGGCCAGGTCCGTCTCGGCCGCGCGGTCGCTTCGATCCATCGCCAGTCGGATTCGCAGCGACAACGGCGGATACGAATCGGGGAAGGAATCCGAGAGGCGTTCCGCTTCGGCGTCGGCTTCGGTCGCGCGGCCAGCACGCGCGTCGAGCTTCGCCCGTTCGAGGCGCGCGCCGGGTAGCGATCCGGCTTCGGCGAACGCCTTCGCGGCCTCGTCGACATCTTCGAGCCGCAGGAGATTGCGGCCCAGGTAGTACTGCAAATCGGACTTCCGACGGAAACCCAGCGCGAGGGCCGCGCGATACGCGTCGTTGGCTTCTGCGATGGCCCCAAGCCGTTCGAGGGCAAATCCGTGGCGGAACGCGTGCTCGGCCGAAAGAGGTTCCAGACGCCGCGCTTCCCGCCAGCCGGCCTCGGCCTCCGGATAGGCCCCGACGGCGAGCAGCGCCTCGGCGTACTTCGCCCAGCCCTCGGCCGAGCGGGCACCGGCCGCCAGATGCTCCAATTCCTCTCGCGTGGCCGAGTCCCATTCGGACTGCGACGGGATCGGGGGCCGAAGACTCGACAATCGGAGATACACCAGCACACCGCCAACGAGCAGTTCGACCGTGACGAGCATCGCCAGGAGTCGGGTCATCGCCGGGCCTCCGCCTGCAGCCAGGCCACGAGACGCGCGGCGCGATCCGGCGACGGAGTGCCCAGGTGCAGACAGCCGGCCGCGAGATCGGTGCGGCCATCGCCGTTCCAGTCGCCTGCCGCCACTGTGGCGAGAAGAGTCGGCGCCTCGGCCAGCGTCGTCGCGGTGAAGTTCTGGCTCCCGTCGTTCGTCAGCAGTACGAGGCTCGCGGCACCCGGGCGTTGCCAGTCGTTGAACATGCAGGCGACGGCAATGTCGAGGTCGCCATCGCCATCGAAGTCGGATACGGCCGCGCCGTAGGCACCGCCCACGTTCGCGAGCCGGTGCGGATCGAACGCGCCGTTCCCCCGATTCTCCAACCAGAGGCACCCGTGCCACGGCTGCGGGTAGTGGTGGTTCACTTCGAGGTTGTCGCCGGCGACGACCAACAGGTCCATCTTCCGATCGCCGTTCAGATCGGAGGCGACGAGTCCGACGGTACCGAGGTCGAAGTTCCGCGAATGGAAGATGCGCCGCGGGGAAAAGCGCCCGCCGCCGGCATTCTCGAACATCCAGACTTCTTCGTGGTCCTGCGAGACAAGCGCGGCGAAATCGGGCTTCCCGTCGCCGGTATAGTCGGCGACCGGAACATGCGACGGTCCTTCGGTGGCCATCAGCAGGTGGTCGCGGAAGCGGCCGTCCCCGCGATTCTCCAGATGCAGGATCTCGCCATGGTGGTAACCGAAGATGGCGACGACGAGGTCGAGGTCGCCGTCGCCATCGAAGTCGGCCGCCTGGACGTCCGACACGCGGCGAACGCGGTCGAGCAGGACGCGGGCGTGGTATCCGCCTCCGCGATTTTCGAGCCACACGACTTGTCCGATGCGGTCGTCGGTCGGCAGGACATTGCCGAGTACGGCAACGACGAGGTCGAGGTCGCCATCGCCATCAAGGTCGGCGGGCGTGGCGGCGGCGGGCGCGGGCAGTTCCGGCCCAAGGGGCTTCTCGTCCCATTCGCCGTTAGGCAACAACCGGTATTGGAAGATACGGTTCCGTTCGGCGTCGCAGGCGAGGAGTTCGGCGTGGCCATCGCGGTCGAGGTCGACGGCACGGACGTTCGCGATCCGGGGCCGCGCGCCGCCCGGGGTGCCGATCGGCCGGGCCGACATGGCGATGGTGGCCGGAGGGAAATGCGAGACGGGGCTGGAGAGTAGCGGGAGCGTGCGCGGGGGCAGGAACGCGAGCAGTGCCGCGACGACCGCGGGCACACCAAGGGCCGCCACCGCGAGCGCGGCGCGGAGGCGTCGAGACGGCCGTGGTGGTTCAGGGGCGCGCGTGCCATGCGGCTCGGGCGCCCCGGATTCGATTGTCATGCGATCTCATACGTGAACTGCGAGTCCGGGCCGACGCCGACCTTGACGTGCGAGACGTGTTTGCCGTCGGCCATGCGGACGAGGACTTCCTGCGAGAGCCGCGGCAGGAGCGTTCCGGTCAGGATATGGTCGACGTTGCGAGCGCCGCTGTCCACGTCGGTACAACGGGCGGCCACGGTCTCGACCACCTCCGGCGTGTACTCGAACGTCGCCTTGTGGTTCGTCTTGAACCGGTCGCCGATCGCGCCGAGTTTCAGCTTGATGATTCCCTTGAGTACATCTTCGCGCAATGGGAAATACGGCACGACGATCATGCGGCCGAGCAGCGCGGGCTTGAACGCTTTGAGCAGGTCCGGTTTCAGGATCTCGGCGAGTTCCTCCGGCGACGGGACTTTCTTCGGGTCGGAGCAGACCTTCATGATCGTGGCCGTGCCGACGTTGGCCGTGAGCAGGATGATCGTGTTCTTGAAGTTCACGTCTTCGCCGTCGTCGTTCTGAAGGACGCCTTTGTCGAAGACCTGGTAGAAGATTTCCTGCACGGATTCGTGGGCTTTCTCGACTTCGTCGAGGAGCACCACGGAATAGGGGCGGTTCTTGACGGCGTTCGTTAGCACGCCGCCCTCGCCGTAGCCGACATAGCCCTTGGAGGTACCAACGAGTCGGGAGACCTTGTGGGACTCCTTGTACTCGGACATGTTGACGATGACCATGTTTCGGTCGCCGCCGTAGAGGAGGTCGGCGAGGGCCATGGCGGTTTCGGTCTTGCCGACGCCGGACGGGCCGACGAGGAGGAAGACGCCGAGGGGCCGGCGGGGGTCGCCGAGGTCGGCGCGCGAGGTGCGGATGCGTTGGGCGATGGCTTCGAGGGCGTGGTTCTGGCCGACGACGCGTTCGGCGAGTTTATCCGCCAGCGCGAGGACGGTCTTCATCTCGTCGCGGACCATCTTGCCCATCGGGATGCCGGTGAGGCCGGAGAGCACCTCGGCGACGGCCTGCGAATCGACCACGGGGTACACCAGCGGCGTCTCCCCTTGCACGACATGGAGGTCCTCTGTGAGCTTCGCCAGTTCGGCGCGGTCCTTCTCCATCGTGTCCGCGGGGGGATCGGTCGCGGCCCCCTTTTCGATCGCCGCCCGCAAATCGCGGATCTTGGTCACCAACTCCGATTCCTTTTTCAATTGCTCGTCGAGTCGCGCCTTGAGTTCTTCGCTGATCTGCCGCCGCTGCTTCAACTCGCTCAGCCGCTCCGGGTTACCGGCGGAGACCTGGCCTTCGCGTTCGAGGAACTGGATTTCCGTCGTCAGGAATTCGATCTCGCGGGTCACGTCTTCAACGGCCGGCGGCGTCGCGCACTGACTCAGGTTGACGCGGGCGCACACGGTATCGAGCAGGCTGATCGACTTGTCCGGCAGTTGCCGGTCCGGCATGTAGCGGATGGAAAGCTTGACCGCCGCATTGATCGCTTCATCGAGGATGCGCACGCCGTGGTGCTTTTCCAGGATCTTCACAATGCCGCGGAGCATCCGGATCGCCTTCGGCTCGTTCGGCTCGTCCACCTTCACCTGTTGGAACCGGCGCTTCAGCGCCGCGTCGGTCTCGAAGTACTTCTTGTACTCGGCGTACGTCGTGGCCGCGATCGTGCGAAGCTCGCCGCGGGCGAGCGCGGGCTTCAGCAGGTTTGCGGCATCGCCCTGGCCCTGCTGCCCCCCCGCGCCGATGAGCGTGTGGGCTTCGTCGATGAAGAGGATGATCGGTTGCGGCGAACTCTTCACTTCCTGGATCACGGACTTCAAGCGGTTTTCGAACTCCCCTTTCACGCCCGCGCCGGCTTGCAGCAGGCCCAGGTCCAGCGTGCGCAGGATCACGTTCTTCAAGGGCGGGGGCACATCACCGGACGCGATGCGAAGGGCCAGCCCTTCGACCACGGCGGTCTTGCCGACGCCCGCTTCACCGGTCAGGATCGGATTGTTCTGCCGGCGGCGGGTGAGGATGTCGATCACCTGGCGGATTTCCGGATCGCGACCGACGACCGGGTCGATCTTCCCGGCCTTGGCGCGCTCGGTCAGGTTCACCGTGAACTGGTCGAGCGCGCCCTGGCTGGCGCCCGGGACTTGGGACCCGTCGCCCCCGCCGTCGCCGCCGCCGGAAGCGGCCACCGGTGCCGAATCGAATTCATCGCTCGGGAGCTTCGGCAGGAGTGCCTTCAAGTCCTTGCGGAGTTGCTCGCCGTTGATGCGCACCAGCGAGAGCGAACTGCGGCTGATCCAGTTCTTGAGCTTTTCGTCGGTGAGGAGCGCGGTGAGCAGGTGGCCGCTGCGCACGGCCGTCGCGCCGCACTCGAGGGAGGCGACCATCCACGCCTCGCCGATCAGGCCGAGGATTTCGGTGGAGAGCGCCGGCGAGCGGCTGTTGCCGGTCTTGAACCGGTTGATCGCGCTTTCGAGTTCCTTGCGGATGGCGGGGAAATCGGCGTCGTACTGCTTGATGATTAGGGGGATGTCGGTGTTGGGCTGTTCGAGGAACTTCAGGAGCCAGTGTTCGATTTCCACTTCGAAGTGGGTGCGGGAGAGCGTCAGCCCGGCCGCGGATTCGATCGCCTTGCGGCAGACGAGGTTCAGTTTGTCGAAGAGCAAACGGGGGTTCGTGACGGCCATGGGCGTTTCCCGGTGAAAGTTGGGAGTTGGAGGCGCGACCGAGTGACGGCGGTAGTGTATCGCTCCGCGCCGGCCGAGGGAAACGAAAACGGGAACAACGGGTCGACAGGTTCGGCTTGCACGGGGACGCGATTCGTGCGGTAATGGCGACCCGACTCGAGGTGCTCCGATGCCGCGCGACGTTCTACCCTTTCGGACCGGACCGGACCGTGCCGCGCACGGAGCGGAGGTTCGCCCCAACGTCGCATTCGCCGCGCTGGATCTCTTCCGCAAACTGGCTCGTACGCTGGATGCGGCCCGATCGTTTCGCGATGCGGCGCGGCGGCTGGATCGCGAAGCCGAGCGCTGGGGCGAGCCGGCGCCGTTCTTCTTCGCAGGTATCGCGATGAAGGAACGCCAGCCCACTCGCCGGGGCGGGATTTCGAATCGTTTGGCGTTGCTGGCGGCACGGACCTGCCCGCACGGGGCCGAAGCGTGGGCCGCGCTGGGCGGCTTGTTGGACGACGCCTTCACCGGTTGCGCAGGCGACACCGGCGTGCGCCGCGCCGCACGCGCCGTGCCCGGCCTGCGGGAACTCTTGACCGATTTCGCCCCGGATCATCGCGGCTGCGCCGAATTCGACGCGCTGCTCGCCGTCGCCGACGATCTGCCGCTCACCGTGATCCATCCGGCCGCCGGTGCCGGCTTCCGCTTCGAACTCACCGGCATCGCCGATCTCGACCAGTTGCACGTGCTGCTCGCGGACGCCACGGCCGGGTCTCCGCAACGCGGTTACCTCGCCGGCCCGCGCCCCGATCCCGCGATCGTGGATGCCTGCATCGACCAGCCCGCCGATCCCGAACGCGACATCGCGACGGCGCGGTTCCAGTTCCACCCGGCCGAATCGCTAAGCTCGGACGGTACGTTGCCGACTGGATTCGCCGGTGCGTCCCGGTGGCTCTGGGGCCACGAATCGCCAGTGGCGATTCCGACTGTGGATGGCGAACGCGTCCTCTTGCTGGGGGATGCGGTCTACCCGCGGCAGTGGCCGGTCCGCCGACGTTTCCCAGCCATGAACGGCGAACTGCGATTGTTGCAAGTACTGGACCGCGTGACGGTCCGCGCCTGGCTCGATCGGATTTCCGGTCGATTCCAGCCGCGCGACCAGATCCAGGAAGCACGGGCCGCTTAGTCGCGTGCCGATCCGACTTCGTTCGCGGGCCAGACTTCCGAGGGGTTCGCGAAGATCGCCGGCACCCCGCCGGTATGGATGAACACGATCACGGCATCCTTCGCATATCTCTTCGCTTGCACATCGGCGATCAGCCCGGCGAGCGCCTTCGCGGAATAGACCGGATCGGTCAGGATCGCGGTCGTGGAGGCGAGCAGTCGCAAGGCTTCCTGACCGGCGGGCGAGGGTTTTCCGTAGCCCGGGGCGACGTAGGATTCGTCGGCATCGATGTCGGCGGCAGTCAGGCGGTGCGACAGGCCAAGCATTTCGGCGGCGTCGTTGGCGTCCTTGGCCAGTGCCGTCGGGATGTGCCAGGGCCAGTGCATCGGGCAGATCAGGCGTACGGGGCAGGTCAGACCGAGGAGCTTCGCCCCGAGCGCGACGCCGGCACCGGTCGCACCGGACGACGAAACATAAATCGCATCCGGCTTCAAATTCTTCTCGGCGAGTTGCTGCACGATCTCCGCGACGCAGGCGGCGTAACTGATCGCGGCGAGGGGCACGACACGCGGGCGGTGCCAGAAGTAGGGCTTCCGCCCCGCCGCCCGGAACTCGGCCGCCTTCGCCGCCAGTAGCGCATCCAGTTCCGGGCCGATCACGGCGTCGGTGAATTCGACCTTCGCACCAACGAGGTAATCGAGCAGCAGGTTCCCCTGCGGTTCGGTCGAGTAGTGCCCGCGGCTCAGGTACAACCGGCATTCGAGGCCGAGGATCGCACAACCGGCGGCCGTCTGCCGGCAGTTGTTCGACTGCACGCCGGCGCCCCACACGACCATGTCGCAGCCCTGATCGAGGGCGTCGCCGAGCAGGAACTCGTTGTGCCGGGCTTTGTTCCCGCCAAGCAGCAGGCCGGTGCAGTCGTCCCGCTTGATGAAAACGCGGGCCTCGCCGATCCGTTGGGCGAATCGGGGCACTTCTTCCAGCGGCGTCGGAAGGTGCGCGAGTCGTGCGCGGGGAAGCTGGTCGATTCGATGGCGCAGGGCTTCGGGCGAAAGCGTGGGGGTCATGTGGAAATCTTACGGAGCCGGACCGCTATCATAGACCCATGCACGAGCGCAGCGTTCTGATCGTCGGGGCGGGGCCGGGTGGTCTCGCCTCGGCCATTCTTCTGGCCAAAGCCGGTCTCAAGGTCACCATTCTGGAACGGTTGCCGCACGTCGGTGGCCGAACGTCTGCCATCGAAGCCGACGGATTCCGGTTCGATCTCGGCCCGACGTTCTTCCTTTATCCTCAGGTGCTCGAACGCATCTTCCGTCTCGTCGGGCGTGATCTCTTTTCCGAAATCCCGATGACCCGGCTCGACCCGCAGTACCGGCTCGTCTTCGGCAGCGGCGGCGACCTCCTTTGTTCGCCAGACCTGGAGAAGATGGCGAGCGAGGTCCGCAAACTCTCGGCCGCCGACGCCGCCAACATCCATCGCTTCATCGCCGACAACCGCCGGAAACTCGAACTCTTCCGCCCCAGCCTCGAAAGCCCCTTCCTCGGCTGGCGCGACCTGTTCAAGCTGTCGCTTCTGAAATTGCTTCCGGTGTTGAAGCCGTGGCGCAGCGTCGAGGGCGAACTGCGCCGCTACTTCTCCGACCCGCGCGTGCGCCTCGCGTTCACGTTCCAGTCCAAATACCTCGGCATGTCGCCGTTCAACTGCCCGAGTCTCTTCAGCATCCTCTCGTATCTGGAGTACGATTTCGGCGTCTGGCACCCGACCGGCGGTTGTTCGGCCGTGAGCGAAGGGATGGCCCGCGTGGCCGAAGAATTCGGCGCGACGATCCGGCTCGACGAACCGGTCACGGAGTTGCTCTTCGACGGGAAGAAATGCGTGGGCGCAAAGACCGCGCAGGGCGAATACCGCGCCGATGCCGTGATCGTGAACGCCGACTTCGCCGACGCGATGACCAAGCTGGTACCGAACCGCCTGCGCCGACGCTGGACGGATGAAAAGATCGCCACGAAAAAATTCTCGTGCAGCACGTTCATGCTGTACCTCGGCATCGAGGGGCTGTATGACGACGTGCCGCACCACACGATCTACACGGCGAAGGACTATGTCGGAAACCTCGCGGACATCGAGGACCGCCACACGCTGACGGAGGATACGTCCTTCTATGTGCAGAACGCCTGTGTCACGGACGACACGCTCGCGCCGCCGGGGATGAGCACGCTCTATGTCCTGGCGCCGGTGACGCACCAGACGGGAAGCATCGACTGGGCCGAGGCAAAGGCGAGGTTCCGCGACACGGTCCTCAAACAACTCCCGAAGATCGGCATCGAGAACGTCGAGAAGCGCATCCGCTACGAGAAGATCGTGACGCCGTTGAACTGGCAGAGCGACTACGCGGTGCATCGCGGGGCGACGTTCAACCTCGCGCACAATCTCGGGCAGATGCTGCACTTCCGGCCGCGGAACCGCTTCGAGGACTTGCAGAACGTGTATCTCGTGGGCGGCGGCACGCACCCCGGCAGCGGTTTGCCGGTGATCTACGAGTCCGCCCGCATCACGAGTCGCCTCCTGCTCAACGATTGGAACCGCGACGCAAGCTGGCTGGACGAACCGGCGTCTATTGAAACGCGTCATGCCGACTGCGGTGTTCGCCTGGAGGCATGAAGTCCTTGAGCCGGCACTACCTTCCCCATTTCAATTCGACTTGCACGTTCTGACGAAACCGCTATCGTCCCGCGATTAATCGCGCGGAGTCCGCAGATGCTTCGATTTCCACTCCCAGCCCTCGCGATGATATTGGTTTTGGCCGGGTGTGCCGGCACGCCGCCCAACGGCCCCCTCGTGGAGTATCGCAACGGCCAGACGGCGACCACGCGGAGAGTCAAGTGCGAGGCGGACTACACACTGGTCGCGCGGGACGCGTCCGCCGCACCCGGCCCGTTCGGGAACCATCACATTCGCAAGGGCGAGGTCGTCGGCTTCCGGAAAGAGGCCGACGGCTCGCTGACCGCGGTCGCGCCGGGCTACACGCTCCCGCTGCCCCCAGGCTCGTACACTTGGGAGGTCGTCCCCGACTCCGTCCCGCCAATGCGCGATCGGCAATCGGCTGAAACCCGGCAAATTCTCTGGACGGCCACAAAGGTCGCGGGGATGACCTTCCTCGTCGGCTGTACGACCCTGCTCGTGCTCATCATCGCTCTTTGAAATGCCGGGACCGATCGCAATACGAATCGGCCACTACTGAAACGCCCCGTGCTGCCGTCGGCGCTCGCTCGTGAACTCCTCGGCCGTGCCGCGCGCGACGAGTTCGTACAGCACCGCCTGCTTGTCCTTGTACTTCCGCAGGATGCGCCCGAGCCGTTGCACGTTCTCCCGCGTCGTACCCGTTCCCGATATCACGATGCCGACGCTCGCCGCCGGCACGTCCACCCCCTCGTTCAGCACCTGGCTCGTCACCACGACGGTGTATTCTCCCGAGTGGATGCGCTCGAGGATCTGCTTGCGTTCCTTCACCTTCGTCTGGTGCGTGATCGGCGGCACGAGGTAACGCCGGGCGATCCGGTAGACCGTCGCGTTGTCGGCGGTGAAGACGATGATCCGTTCCCCGGCGTGCTTGGCCATCAGCTCCTCGAACATGCGGAACTTCCCGGAGGCGGTACGCTCGATCTCCTTCTGCCGACGGTAGGCGCGCATGGCGTCGCGGCCCTCGGCGCTGCGGCTGGCCTCGAAGATGAACCGCTGCCATCCGTTCGCCTGCGCGAAGCTGATCCCTCGCGCCGCCACGAACTGCCGGTACGCCTCGCGGCAACTCCGGTATTCTTCTTCCTCCTCCGGCGTCAGGTCCACGAGGACGCGTGTCGCGCGATACTCCGCGAGGAAGTCGCCCGATAGCTCCGTGATCTCGCGACGGTAGACGATCGGGCCGACGAGCTCCGGGTAGACCGACTCGCCGCCGTCGGCGCGCTCCGGCGTGGCGGACAGGCCGAGGCGAAACGGTGCGAGGCTTGCGATCGCTGTCTCGGAATAGCCCGGCCCCGGCAGGTGGTGGACCTCGTCGTAGATGACAAGGCCGAACTTGTTCGCCCAGCGCTCGACGTGGATGCGGGCGGAGTCGTAGGTGATGGCGGTGATGGGGTGGAAGAAGTAATCGCCGCCGCCGACCGCGCCGATCTCGACGCCGAAGAAGTCGGTGAGCTGGCCAACCCATTGGCGGAGCAGGTCGAGTGTCGGTACGACGACGAGCGCCGGTCGCGAGACCTTCTGAATGACGAGGGCGCCGAGAAAGGTCTTGCCGGTGCCGGTGGGAAGCACGCAGAGGCCGCGGCGACCGGTCTTCACCCAGGTGTTGAGAGCCTCCGTCTGGTACCAGTGCGGTTTCCAGTCCACCTTCAGCGTCCAGCCGGCGTCCTTGTTCTCCCAGCCGCGGGCGGTGTCGGCGTAGGGAATCTTCTCGCGCACGAGGTGCTCGACGATGGCGCGGTAGTGCCGGCCCTGCGCGCGGTGAGTGCCGGTGCGGCCGTCGAAGAGCGCGCCCGGAAGCGCGGAGAAGTCGAACCCCTCCGGGCCATCGGCGAGCAGCACGGTACCGCGGTCGTAAGTCAGCGAGACGGGAAGATCGGCCATGGGGGTATTATCTGGACCGGAGTTCAACGGTCGAACTATTGATGGTTTCCATAGAACGATTTGACAACCTCTCGCAATTCGGCCCCGGCCTTCGCGCCGGGGTTTTGCATTGATCCGGAGCCGCACCGTGTCCGCGATGTTCCACGAACTGCTCGCCCCCGACGAATTCCACGCCCGGCACCTCGGCGTTCCCGCGGCCGACGAAGCTGCCATGCTCGCGGCGCTCGGCGTTCCGTCGCGCGAGGAACTGATCCGGCAGACGCTGCCGGCGGCGATCCGGTCGAACGCGGCTCTGGACCTGCCGGCACCGACGACCGAAGCCGGAGCGCTCGCGGAGCTGAAGGCGCTGGCGAACACGAACCAGGTCTGGCGGAGCTTCATCGGGGCCGGGTACGCGAACACGCTGGTACCGGAGCCGATCCGGCGGAACGTGCTGGAGAACCCCGGCTGGTACACCGCCTACACGCCGTACCAGGCCGAAGTCGCGCAGGGTCGGCTCGAAGCGCTCGTCAACTTCCAGCAGGTCTGTATCGACCTGACCGGCCTGCCGGTGGCGAACGCCTCGCTGCTCGACGAAGCGACCGCGGCCGCCGAGGCGATGGCCGTGATCCGGCGAACGACGTCGAGCGACACGAACCGTTACTTCGTCGACGCTGGCACGCATCCGCAGGTCATCGCCGTCCTCCGCACTCGAGCGAAGGGCTTCGGCATCGATCTCGTCGTCGCGCCGGTCGAATCGCTGGACGCGCTTACCGTCTTCGGCGCCCATCTCCAGAACCCCGCGACCGATGGACGTGTCCGGGACCTCACCGACGTCATCGATCGCATCCACACGGCCGGGGGGAAGGTCTGCGTCGGCACCGACCTGCTCGCCTGCGTGCTGCTGAAGCCGCCGGGGGAAATGGGAGCCGACCTCGCCATCGGGAACAGCCAACGCTTCGGCGTGCCCCTCGGCTTCGGCGGCCCGCACGCCGCGTTCCTCACCTCCAAACAGGACCTCACGCGCCACCTACCGGGCCGGATCATTGGTGTCTCAAAGGACGCCGCCGGCAATGTCGCCTACCGTATGTCGCTTCAGACGCGCGAGCAGCACATCCGGCGGGACAAGGCCACGAGCAACATCTGCACCGCCCAGGCGCTGCTGGCGAACATGGCCGGCCTCTACGCCGTCTACCACGGGCCGGAAGGCCTGAAACGGATCGCAACGCGTGTGCATTCCCTTGCGACGATGCTGGCCGAGCGCGTGACGCCGCTGCACGATGCGTTCTTCGACACGCTCGTCTTCCAGCCGAAGGACATCGGTGCCGTGCGTTCCCGGGCAGAGGGGAAAAAGATCAATCTGCGCTACTTCCCCGATGGCCGCGTCGGCGTGACGTTCGACGAGACGACGACCCTCGCGGATGTGGACGACGTGGCGGAAATCATCGGCGAGCCGAGCGGCGTGAGCCGCCGGGTGAGCGCCTCACCCGACACCCGGCGGCTCACGCCGCTCGGCTCGCCGCGCTCTACACCCTTCCTCACGCACCCCGTCTTCAACACCTTCCACTCCGAGACGGAGTTTGTCCGCTACGTCAAGCGCCTCGAGAATCGCGATATCTCGCTCGTACACTCGATGATCCCGCTCGGCTCCTGCACGATGAAACTCAATGCCGCCAGCGAGATGGCGCCCGTTACCTGGCCGGAATTCGCGAATATCCACCCGTTCGCCCCCGACGCGCAAACCGCCGGCTACCGCGCCATGCTCGGCCAACTCGGCGACTGGCTCGCCACCATCACCGGCTTCGCCAAAGTCTCCTTCCAGCCGAACTCGGGCGCACAGGGCGAATACGCCGGCCTTCTCGCCATTCGCGCCTACCACGCCGCTCGCGGCGAGGCGCACCGCGATGTCTGCCTCATCCCCGTCTCCGCCCACGGCACGAACCCGGCCTCGGCTCAGATGATGGGTCTCACGATTGTCCCCGTGGCCTGCGATGCGAAGGGGAATGTCGACGTCGAGAATCTGAAGGCGAAGCTCGCCGAGCACGGGCCGAAGGTCGCGGCACTGATGGTGACGTACCCGTCCACGCACGGCGTCTTCGAGGAGCGCATCCGCGAGATCTGCGCCGCCGTCCATGCCGTCGGCGGGCAGGTCTACATGGACGGCGCGAACCTGAACGCGCAGGTCGGCCTCACGTCGCCGGGCTTCCTCGGGGCGGACGTCTGCCACCTGAACCTGCACAAGACCTTCTGCATCCCGCACGGCGGCGGCGGGCCGGGGATGGGCCCGATCGCCGTCGCGGGGCACCTCGCCCCGCACCTGCCGGGCGATCCGTTCACAGGAACTGACAACGCGGTGTCATCCGCTCCGTTCGGCTCCGCGCTCATCGCCACCATCTCGTGGATGTACTGCCGGATGATGGGCGCCAGCGGATTGAGGAAGGCGACCGAGATCGCCATCCTGAACGCGAACTACATCGCGACCCGCCTGAAGCCTTACTACTCGATCCTCTACACCGGGGACCACGGCCGCGTCGCCCACGAGTGCATCCTCGACCTGCGCGGCCTCAAGCCCGAACTCGGTATCACCGCCGAGGACATCGCCAAGCGCCTGATGGACTACGGCTTCCACGCGCCGACCGTGTCGTTCCCCGTGCCCGAAACGATGATGGTCGAGCCGACCGAATCGGAGGCGAAGGCGGAGCTGGATCGCTTCTGCGAGGCGATGATCGCCATCCACGGCGAGATCGCCAAGGTCCGTACCGGCGAGTGGCCGAAGACGGACAACCCGCTGAAGAATGCCCCGCACACCGCCGCTGAACTCGTCGACGAGTGGACGCATCCGTACTCGCGCGAGACGGCCGTCTATCCGCTGCCGTGGCTGAGGGCGGCGAAGTTCTGGCCGCACGTCAAGCGCATCGATGGCGTCGCCGGCGACCGGAACCTTATCTGCACCTGCCCGCCGATGACGGAGTATTGACCGGGAACCCGCCATGCTGACCTACCAAAGTTCGATCCCCGCGATCGACTCGCGGCTGGCATTCAGCCCGGATTCGCGATACTTGGCCATCGCGGGGCGGCTTCCGTTCCTCGAGATTCTGGACTTGTCAACGGGAACGATGTTGCCGGTGCCGGACGCCTCTCCGTTCACGCTCGATGCCGTCTGGTTCACTCCCGGCGGGCGACTCTACGGGAGCCTGTGGGACCGGATGTTCGACTACGGGAGAACGTTCGGCGAGAAGGTGAAGCGGACCGATTTCGATCCCGATCTCGGCGGCGTGCGCGGCTTCTCTCCGGATCGGCGCTTCACGATCACCACGTCCGGGCTGGGCAGCCGGTTGAAGATGCATTTGTTGAAATTCGACCGTACCGTGAGCACGGTCTGGAGCATCGCGACGCCGAATGCGTTCAACAATTTCGCCGCCGTCACGCCGGGCGCCGAACGAATCCTGACCGTGGATGTCGACGAAAGGATCCTCGAACGCTCGACCGCCTCCGGGAAGATCGTTCGCGATTACAAGAATACCATCATGATTCGCTCGTTCGCCTTCACGGCGGATGGCGGCCGCCTCGTCGCCCGGACGCGGACGGGATCGCCATTCGTGTGGGACGACGGCGACGTGACCCGGAAGCCGCGCCGCATGAACGTGAAGCATAAACGCAGCATCACCGACATGGCCCTGCACCCGAACGGCCGGTACGCACTCCTGACCACGAAGGACGGGCCCGTCGCGGTCGGCGACCTCGGCGCGACGCAATCCGACCGGGCCTTCGACTGGTCCATCGGTTCCACCGAATCGGTCGCGATCAGTCCGGACGGATTCCTGGCCGCGACGCTCGGCGAAGGCGGACAGGTCGTCGTCTGGGATTGGGATTTGTAGGCGCGGACGAGGCCATCCGCGCCGGATGGTCGCATCAGCCGACGATCTGCTTGACCTTCACGCGGATGTGCGGCTGGGTGTGGCCGCGAAGCCGCTTCGACGCCTTGCGGCGGCGGAAGTATTGCGTGACGGTCTTCACCTTCGGGAAGTCGACGACTTCGGCGACGACCTTCGCGCCGGCGACGAGCGGTTGGCCGATGGTCGCACCGCCCGGCTTGCCCACCAACAGCACCTTCGTCAGCTCGATCGTGTCGCCGATCTTCGCGTCGTCGCGGTAGTCGATGGTAACGGCCGAGCCTTCCTCCACGTGGTACTGGCGGCTGCCGTCTTCGAAGATCGCGTACATCGCAGGTCGTCCCCGGTTCGTTGCGGTAAGATTTCGCCAAATTGCGAAGGCTGTCAAGCTATGGAAAACGCCGCGCGGCGGCCAGTGCCGCCGCGCGGAAGGTCCCGTTCGCGCCGGCCTACCCCACGAAGACGCCGCCGACGAAGTCGTCGAACGCTTCGAAGGTGAATTCGGCCGGCGGGAAGGCGAAGCCGAGGTTCGGGGCGAGGTAGGCGGTGACGGTGCTGCCGTTGTCGGTGCCGGAACCGACGACGAGGTCGGCGCGGTTGTCGCCGTCGAGGTCCTTGACGGCGATGCGGATGCCGCCGCGGTTTTCGGTGCTGCCGGCGAAGAAGTTCGAGACGGTGGTGAGCGTCGCGCCGCCGGACGCGAGCAGCGTCGCACCGTCGAAGGCGGTGATGCGCGGCCCGCCGCCGGGTCCGCCGCCGGCGAAGATTTCCGCCCGGCCGTCGCCGTCGAGGTCGCCGACGGCGATGAAGACGCCGTTGCGGAGCGTCTGCTCGAAGGCGAAGAAGTCGTTGAAGAGCTTGACGGCCTGGCCGGTGGCGATCGCCGCGCCGTCGAAGCCGGCGACGCGAGGCCCGCCGCCGAACCCGGCCGCGACCACGAGGTCGGCCTTCGCGTCGCCGGTGAGGTCGCCAAGGGCGGCCCGGGCGCCGCCGCGGAAGTTCTCGTCGTCGATGCCGAAGAAGTCGGCGACGAGCTGGAAGTTCGCCCCGTTGAAGACGCGGACGCGGGGGCCGCCGCCTTCGTCCGGCGTGATGACGAGGTCCGCCACACCATCGCCGTCGAGGTCGCCCGCCGCCACGTACACGCCGCCGGTGAAGCTGGCTTCGAAAGGCTGGATGACGAAGAGGGCCTGTTGTGTGACGGCGTCGATGACCTGGACGAGTGAGGTGCGCCCGACGCCGGATCCGAGCACGAGATCGGCGACGCCGTCGCCGGTGAAGTCCGCGGCCGCGACGCGGGCGCCGAACTCCGTGCCGGGGAACGCCGGTGAGAAGAACCGTTCCGTCCGGTCCGGGTTGTGGAAGCTGACGTACGTCAGGCCGAGGTCGGAGCCGACAGCAAACTCCGGGTAGCCGATGGTTTCGACCGGTCCGGTGGTGTCGACGGAGATGGTGACAAACTGCACGCTGGTCGCGTTCGTGCCGTCGCTGACGGTGATGGCGAGTTTGGCCGAACCGATGGAGTTGCGGCGGGCGGTGTAGGTGAGCGTGCCGTTGGCGTCGATGGCGGGCGGCGTGGTGAAGCCGATGTTGCCGCTGGTGGAGGCCACCGTGACGCTGACGGCGAGCGTGTCGGGTTCGTTGGCGGCACCGGTGCCGAGGGCGAGGACGCCGGGAACGGTTTGCGGGCCGACGCCGGAGAGCGGCAGGGTCGGCAGCAGGACGGTCGAGGTCGGCGGGTCGTTCACCGCGTTCACGGTCAGCGAGAAGGTCTGGGTGGCCGTGCCGCCGTTGCCGTCGTCCAGCGTGACGGTGACGGTGGCGGCGCCGAACGTGTCGGGCAGGGCGGCGAAGGTCAGCCGGCCGGTCGCGTCGATCGCCGGAGCCTGGCTGAAAGCGAGATCGCCGGACGTGACGACGGTCGTCGCGGTGTAGGTCAACGGTTGGCCCGCCTCGTCCGCGGGGCCGGCGGTCGCGCCGAACGCGAAGTTCGCGAACGACTGCGGCCCGGCGTCTTCATTCACGACGGCCTTGGAAGACAGTCCGAAGTCCGGCGCGTCGTTCACCGGGTTCACGGTGATGGTGAAGGTTTGCACGGTCGTGTTCGATCCGCCGCTGGCGGTGCCGCCGGTATCCGTGGCCGTAACGGTGACGGTCGCGGAGCCGTTGGCGTTCGACGCCGGCGTGTAGCTCAGGTTCCCGGAGGCATCGATCGCCGGCGGGATGGCGAACAGCCCGAGGTTGGTCGTCGAGACCGACAGCGAGACAGACTGGCCCGACTCGTTCGCCGGGCCGGCGCTCAGCATCGTCAGGATCGGAACCAGTTGCGGGCCGGCGTCCTCGTCCACGGCCGGGGCCGTGCCGAGCACAAACGTCGGCGCGTCGTTCACCGGGTTCACCACGATGGCGAACGTCTGCGGGGCCGAGGTGTCCACGCCGCCGAGGTCGGTGCCGCCATCGTCCATGACCCGCACGGTCACGATCGCGGTGCCGTTGGCGTTCGGAGCGGTCGTGTAGGTCAGAGTCCCGCTCGCATCGATTGCCGGACCCGATAAGAACAGGGCCGGATTGTCGCTGGTGATCAGGAACGAGGGAACTTGCGCCGATTCGTTTGCGGGTCCGGTCGAAATCTTCGTCGCGAAACCCGTCAGGGTCTGGGGGCCCGCGTCTTCCAGGAGCGTCTGCTTGCCGCCGACCGTGAAGCTCGGCACATCGTTCACGGCATTGATCGTGATCGTGAACATCTGCGGGTCCGACGTATCGTCGCCGCCGTTGAGCGTGCCGCCATCGTCCATCGCGATCACGGTGACGGTCGCGACGCCGAAGGCGTTCGCCGCTGGGGTGAACGTGAGCTTGCCGGTCGAATCGATCGACGGCTGCACATCGAACAGCGCCATGTTGTCGTTCGACACGAGGAAGCTAACGGTCTGGAGCGATTCGATGGACGGGCCGGGGGAGATCATCCCGAGGAAGCCGGGATTCGAGAACGGGCCGCTGTCTTCGGAGATTCCCAGGTTCGGACCACCGATGAAGCTGGGCGCGACGTTCTTGCCGAGCACGCGGATGAGGAAGGTCTGCGGGGCCGAGGTATCGACGTCGCCCGGGTCGAACGTGCCGCCGTCGTCTTGTGCGACGACGGTGACCATCGCGATGCCGGTGGCGTCGGCGGCGGGCGTGAAGGTTAGCGTGCCGGTGGCGTCGATCGTCGGCTGCACGTCGAAGAGTGCGTTGTTGTCGTTCATCAACGCGAACGTCACGCCCTGGCCCGCTTCGTCCGCCGGGCCGGCGGAGATCATCGTCGCGAACATCGCAAAGGTGTTCTGGCCGGTGTTGATCGTAGTCATGGCCTCGGCCGGCACGACGAAGCTTGGCGCGTCGTTCAGGGCGGCGACGTCGATCGTGAAGGTCTGGATCGTCGAATCGACACCGCCGAAGTTCGTACCGCCGGTGTCCTGCACTTTGACCGTAACCGTGGCCATGCCGTTCGCGTTCGGCGCCGTCGTGAAGGTGAGCGTGCCGGCGGGGTCGATCGACGGCTGCTGGCTGAACAGTGCGGAATTGTCATTCGTGACGGTGATCGTCGCCGTCTGGGACGATTCGTTCGCCGGACCGACGGAAAGCGCCGACAAGTAGCCGGGGAAGAGAACGGGGCCGAAGTCTTCCGGTCCCGTGAGGTTTCCGAAGATCGTGAACGTCGGCGCGTCGTTGACCGGGTTCGCGGTGATCGTGAAGAACTGTGCCGCCGACGTGTCCACGCCGCCGAACGCCGTGCCGCCATCGTCCTTCGCCTGCACCGTCACCATTGCGCTGCCGAACGCGTCGGCCGCGAGGGTGTACGTCAGGTTGCCGGCCGCGTCGATCGAAGGCTGAACGCTGAACAGCCCCATGTTGTCGTTCGACACGAGGAAGCTCACCATCTGCCCCGCCTCGTCGAGCGGGCCGGGCGAAATGGCGGTCGCGAAGCCCATCACGGTCTTCGAACCGGCGTCCTCGTCCACCGTCTGGTTGCCGCCGAGGGCGAAGCTCGGCGCGTCGTTCACCGCGTTCACCGTGATCGTGAACGTGCGCACCTTCGTGTCGACGCCGCCGAAGTTGGTCCCGCCGTTGTCCTTCGCGGTCACCGTCACCGTCGCGAAGCCGTTGGCGTTCGGCGCGGCCGTGTACGTCAGCACGCCGCTACCGTCGATCGATGGTTGCACGCTGAACAGCGACATGTTGTCGTTCGTCACCGTGATCGTGACGGTCTGGATCGCCTCGTCCGCCGGGCCGGGCGAAACCGACGTGACGAACGACGCCTTCGTCTGCGGGCCGGCGTCTTCGTTGATGATCTGGTTGCCGCTGATCGAGATGTCCGGGATGTCATTCACCGCGTTCACGGTGATGGTGAAGAACTGCGGTGCGGAGGCGTCCACGCCGCCGTTGTCGGTGCCGCCGTCGTCGATCGCGATCACGGTCACCTTGGCGGTGCCGGACACGTTCGGCAGCGCCGCGTACGTCAGCGTGCCGCTCGCGTCGATCGTCGGCGCGGTGGCGAAGAGCGCGGCATTGGTGGTCTGCACGTCGAACGTCACGACTTTGCCGAGGTCGGAGAACGACATCCCCATCGGTCCGACCGTGATGTTCGTGAGGAAGCCGGGGACCGTCTGCAGGCCGGCGTCCTCGTTCACCGTCTGGTCCATTCCGACCGTGAACGTCGGTGCCTCGTTCACGTTGTCGATCCGCACCGTCAGCATCTGGAAGCCGGTGGTCGTGCCCTCGGTCGCGCTGAGCATCAACTCGTAGAAGTTGTCGAAGTTCGCGTCGGTCGGGTTCTCGAAGTCCGGCGCGGCGAGGAACGACAGGGCGCCGGTGCCGGCGTCGATGAGGAACAGCGCCGCGTCCGCCCCGCCGGCGATGCCGTACGAAATCGGCGTCTTGCCTTCGGGGTCCTTCGCCAGCGCCGTCGTCACCGACTGCACGCCCTCGAAGCGGAAGATCGTCGTCGGCGTGCCGCCGTCGCTGGTGAACACCGGCGGCTCGTCCTCGTCCACGATCGTCACCGTGATCGCCTGCGTGTCGAAGTTCGCCCCGTCGGACGCCTTCACCGTCACTTCGTACTTGTTGTTCGCGTCGGCGTCGGCCTTCAATTCGAAGTTCGGCGCCGCCTTGAAGTTCAACACCCCCGTCGACGGGTCGATCGTGAAGAACTTCGCGTCCACCCCGCCCACGCTGAACGTGACGATGTCGCTCGTGTCGGCGTCGGTCGCCGTCACCTTCGTCACGAAGGTCGTGTTCTCCAGCACGTCGAGCGCCGCCGTCGCCCCGCCGCCATCGCTCGTGATGACCGGCGGCGTCTCGTTCACGTCCGTGATCGTCACGGAGATCGTCTGCTGGTCGTTCAGCACGCTGTCGGATGCCTGCACCGTCACCACGTAAATCCCGTCGCCGTTGGCGTCCACCTTCGACTCGAAGTCGCGCGCCACGTTGAAGCTCAGCGCGCCCCCGGCCGTGATGGTGAAGAAACCCTGATCGCTGCCGCCCACGATGCTGTACGTGATGGTCGAACCGGCATCCTCGTCGACCGCCACCACCGTCGTCACGGCCTTGGTGTTCTCGGCGACGTTCACCATCGCCGTCGCCCCGCCGCCATTGCTGGTGATGACCGGCGCCTCGGCCACATCCGTGATCGTCACCGCGATCGCCTGCTCGTCGAAGGCGATGCCGTCGGAGGCCCGCACGATCACGTCGTAGACGTTGTTCGCGCCCGCATCCAGCTTCGCTTCGAAGTTCGGTGCGGCCTTGAACGCCAGCTTGCCGCTCATCGGGTCGATGGAGAAGAACGCCTGGTCGGCCCCACCACTGATGCTGAACGTGATCGGATTCATGTCGGCGTCGTCCGCCGTCACGGTCGTCACGTCGGTGGTGTTCTCGGCGATGCTGACCATCGC
This sequence comes from Gemmataceae bacterium, assembly GCA_022842245.1. Classification (GTDB taxonomy): domain Bacteria; phylum Planctomycetota; class Planctomycetia; order Gemmatales; family Gemmataceae; genus Limnoglobus. The sequence goes on along the minus strand of JALHPZ010000011.1, from coordinate 51,015 downwards.
CGACGCCCCGCCCCCATTGCTGGTGATGACGGGGGGAGCGTTACTTAGGACAACAATGTCGTCAATACCTATCCACTCGTCGTTGCCGACAGCGTTGGAGGTAATGATGCGAATCTGAAGGGTGGGCTGATTTTCCGCCGCAGCCGGCAAAAGTACTGAAACTGGCGTCACCAAAGACGCGAGACTAGGGCCAGACGAAGCGTCGGCGACGTAGCCGGTAGGCACGTTTGTGAACGAGTCCGTCTCGTTGATTCGGAATTGCAAGGCGATTTGTTGAATAGAATTGTCAGTGCTCCCGTCTAAGTCTCGCAAATTGTACGAGATCGCAATATTATTTTTACCAGTCGTATTGATGTGAAGTTGGATATAAGGCGCGTCGGCTGTCGCGGATCCCGTGATCGCTATCGTAGGATTCGCTAATTCAAATTCGGTAACTCCACCTGTTGCAAAGGTGTTCGGGTCCGACCTATTCGCATTAACATCAACTACCGGAGAATCAAAACCCAAAATTGTTTGCGGATCGACACCCGTTAATCCAGTCAACCCGTCTCCACGGAATCCGACAATACTAGGAACATTACTCCAGTCGTCGTCAGCTGAAATCAAACCGGTATTGCTCCAATCCTGTATAAATGGACCATTGGCCGCCAAATTGTGGTAAGCCGAATCCGGGTTGACCCGATCCTCCAGCCGGGTGACGCCGAGCTTCGCGGCGAGGGCGCGGGTCCATTGGCGGCGAGCGAGCGAGGTCATGGCGGCTCCGAAGGTGCGAGTCGGCGGTCGAGGTCGGCCGGATGGATACCGTGCGCGGCGGGAGAAGCCGCAAAATCCGCACGGGTGTACAACTTTCGCAGTTTTATCCAGTTTCCCGGACATGAAAAGTAGCGCCCGGGCAATCTTAACCGGTTCTACCGGGTATCCTGTCGTCATTTTCGTCAGCGTCGGCGCAATCCCCGATGTGCGCGCCGGGAAAGTGTTCGATCAGCGAGCCAGCCGCATCGCCAGCGCCGCGCCCAGCACGCCGGCGAGGACCGAGCCGACGGCGTAGCCGGCGGCCGCCAGCGTGCGGCCTTTCTCCATCAGCGAGAGCGCTTCGAGGCTGAAGGTGCTGAAGGTGGTGAAGCCGCCGCAGACGCCGACCCCAAGAAAGAGCGCCCAGGCGGGTCGATCCTTGAGGAGGACGGCGACGAGGCCGAGGGCGAACGAGCCGAGGACATTGATGGCGAAGGTGTGCCAGGGGAAGGCATCGGACCAGTGGCGGGCCTTGAAGAGTTCGCCGAGCCAGTAGCGGGCGTTCGCGCCGAGACCGCCGCCGAGGAGCAGCAAGACGCCGGGATGGGAGAGAAGGGCGAGCACGGGCGACTCCTACGCCGCGCGGCGGGCGGCGCGTTCGGCGAAGCGCGGGCCGAAGGCGATGGCGTCGTGGTGGTGGTCCCACGCCTTCTCGGTGACGGAGACGATGCGGGCGTCGGGGAGTTCGGCGATCCGTTCGGCGATCCAGCCGATGCCGGCCATGGAGATGCCATAGTCCTGGCCGCGGGCGTAGGGTTCGTAGGCGAAGCCGCGGCGGCGGTAGGGCTTGAGCAGCCGATCGGCCTTCGGCAGGCCGTAGGTCGTGTGGCCGGAGCGCAGGAGTTCCTCCGAGCCGATGCCGTGCGAGGTGAAGACGCAGACGCCGGTCTCGGAGAGCCAGGAGCGGAAGCGGCGGAGGAACGCGCTCCAGCGCGGCGCGTCGAGGTGCGTCATGAGCGAGCCGCACCAGATGAGGTCGAAGGGGCCGGCGATCGGGATGCGGTCGGGGTCGGGGTGCGAATAGACCGGTGTGGCGCCGAACTGGGCGGCGCAGAAGTCGACGCCGGGGCGTTCAAGGTCGCAGGCCGTGAGTTGGGCGTGGGGGAAGGCGGCCTTCAGGTGGCGCAGGATTCGCCCGTGGCCGCAGGGCAGGTCGAGGATGCGGCGGATGTCGGCGTCGGGCACGTCGGCGGAAGCGAGTGCGGCGCGGATGATCTTCATCGCCGACCGGCCACAGCGGAGGTAATGCTCGAGTGCGAGGTCCGGTGCGAGGGACCGATCGAACATGACATCGTCGGGCGCGATGGTGGTATCGAGCACAGCGCCCGGCATGGCGAATCCTCGGCTAAGGTCGGTCGGTTGGACGCGGCCCATAGTCGAGGATGGGGTGGACGGTCAAGCGGAATCAGCGCGGCACCGGGCGGCGGGCGCCCTTGCGGACCGGCTGGCGCGGGGCGCCGATGCCGAGGGCCCGGAAGAGCATCAGCACCACGATCGAACCGAGCACGCCGCCGCCGGCCACCTTCGCGGTGTAGAGCGGGTCGTCTTCGGTCGTCTCTTCCGTCGCGGCGGGGGCGAGGAAGGTGAATTCCTCCGTCAGCTTGCCGCTTTCCTTCACGGCCTTGTCGTAGTCCTCCACGTCGGTGAAGGCGACGACGCAGACGATGGTGCCATTGGGGCCGTAGGAGAAGGAACTGTAGCAGACCTTGTCCTTGGAGCCTTCGGTTTCGGCTTCGAGCCGCACGCCCATGGTGAGGACGTTGGTCTTGTCGTTGAACTTGGGGGAATGCGTCCAGGCGCCGACCTTGGAGGGAACGACGGTGGCGCCCTTGCGCGGCCGGCGGTTCTCGTGGAAGCGGCGCTGCCAGTCGAGGAGCTGGTCGCGGGCGGGGCGTTCGGCGAGGGTCTTCGGGTCGATGCCCTTGAGCGGATCGTCGGTGAGGAGCAGGATCAGGCCGTGCCAGGTCGGCTTGTCGGCGGCCATCGTGATGAAGGCGGCTTCGTCGCCGAGGACCGGGTAGCCGGAGAGTTCGCCGAATTCCGCGAGTTTCTCTTCGAGAACGATGCGATAACCGGTGGGCACGCGCAGGGAAACCTTGCCCTGGAGTTCGGTGCTGAACGGTCCGACGCGGGTGAGGCGGTTGAGGCTGACTTCGTCCATGCCGCGTGGCGGAGCCGCGAGCGCGACCGACGCCAAGAGGACGAATACTGCGCCGCCGACGGAAAGACGAGGTCCGGACATAACGACACCGGGAACGACTGACGGATGCGGAGCCGCCTGAAGAGTAGGGCGCACCGCGAATCTGTCAAATCGTTCCCGGCCGTTAACAGGTCGAATCCCGGGGCGTCACTTCTTGCCCAGAGCCGCGCGCTTGTCGCCGATCAGCTTAATGAGCGCCTTGTGCGGGTCGGCGAACTTGGCCAGGCCCTCGCGCATCAGCGTCTCTTCGAGGTGGCCGATGTTCACCTTGGTGTCGATGTCGAGCAGCACGTTCGCCGGCGGCAGTTTGTCGATGTTCTTGGTGATGGTGCGGCCGCTCGCCTGCACCGCGTCGTTCGTCGCCGGCGGGTTCGTTTCGATGTCGCTGCCCGCGAACGCCTCGACGTACTTCCACGCCGGGTCTTCCTTCTTCTTCGTGCCGGTGCTGGCGAAGATCATTTCCTGCTTCCGCGGGAATCCCTTGTCCGCCCAGAAATCCTGGTTCAGCTTCCAGATGCGCTTGGCATTCACGATGCCGACCTGGCCTTGCGCTTCGGGGATGAGGTTCGCGTTGTGCTGCTCGGTGTACACGTCCACGCGGCTGACGAAGATGCTGTACACCGTCTTCACGGCGTCGCGGTCGAGCGCGCGGAGGGCGCCCTTGTAGCAGGCGTTCCGGGCGGCGCGGTACTGGCTCTCGCTGAAGATCAGCGTCACGTTCACCGCCACGCCGTGCGCGACCAGTTCCTCGAGCGCCCCGAGGCCGCCGGGCGTCGCCGGCACCTTGATCATCCGGTTGCAGTGCCCCTTGGACCACCGCCACGCGAGGTCGATGTACTTCTGCGTCCGCTCCAGCGTCGGCAGGTTCTTCACGGTGTCTTCGAGCAGCGGATCCAGTTCGAAGCTCACCCAGCCGTCGTCGCCCTTCGTTTCGTCCCAGACCGGCTTGAAGACGTCCTGCGCGGCCTTGACCAACTTGTTCGTCATGGCCCAGGCGATCGCTTCGTCGTCGAGGCCCTGCTGGGCGAAGGCGGCGATGTCGGCGTCGAACCGGCCGGTCTTCAGCAGGTCGGCGATGATGATCGGGTTCGAGGTGGCGCCGGTGGCGCCGAACTCGCGGTTCTTCTTGATCTCGGCCGGGTCGACGGAATCGAGCCAGAGTTTCGTGCCGGCGGCGACGATGGATTGCAGCGGCGTCATGGAGGTCTCCGGGAAGGGATCGGTGTGGGGAATGATAGGGAAGAATCGCCCGGCGCGCGACCGTTCGATAGTCTGGGTAGCATCGCATCGCAGGTCGCACCGTCATGCGCGATCGCCACTCTCCGACGGAACACCGGATCGCCGGCTGCGGCACGGCGCTGTTCGCGGCGTTCTACTCGGCCCTGGTCATACCCGTCGCGCTGCTCATGATGTTCGCGAGGCCGGGGGACGATTTCACCGGCAGCCGGGCCTCGCTGGCGCTGCACGACCTCGCGCTGTTCTCGCCGTTCTGGTTCGGGCTGGTTTTCTTTTGGTGGGCGGCCGTCGCGCAGTATCGCCGGGTGCGCCCGTGGGCCGCCGGCCTCGCGCGCGAACGGCGCACCCCGACGGGCTGGGTCGCCGTCGTGCCGAACCCGACCGGGCCGATCGTCTTCGGCGTTGTCCTCGTCCTCGCGCTGATGGCGACGGCCGGCGCGCCGCTCCTGCTCATGGGCAAACGGAACCCGCTCTGGTTCTGGTCGCTCGCCGGGCCGGTCGACCTGCTGCTGGCGGTGCTGGCGTATCGGCGCTTCCACTACGAGCCGACGATCATCGTGGACGAAACGGAACGCACCGTGACATTCCCGCGCGGGCGACGCGTGCCGCCGCTGACCGTACCGTGGAGCGAGGTCGTGGGCTTCGCGATCGAGACGCGAGAGGAATCGGCCAACGAATCGACCGTCGACGTTTACGACTGCGCGATCACGGTTCGGCACGACGGCGGAACCGAAACGATCCGCTTGGCCGGTCGGGACGTTCGCTGGCCGGCGGAGAAATTGATCGCGTGGCTGGCGGAGCGGATCGCTACTTCACCCAACCCCACTTGACCGGCCAGGCGGCCGCGAAGATCTCGAGTTTCCGCCGCCGCGGCACGGCGGCGCGGACCGTCAGCACGTCCACGCCCAACCGGTCGACGACTTCCAGCAGTTCGCGGTACGTCCGGTGCATGACGCGGAAGATGGCCCGGCCCGAACGCGACAACTCCCGCTCCAGCGTCGCGGCCTCCTCGTAGTAACCCCGCGCGCGATCGATCTGGAACCGCAGCAGTTCGCGGAACTCCGGGCCCTTTCGGTCCCAGCTCTCCGGCGGGCAACGGAAGCGTTCGAGTTCGTCGGTCGGGAGGTAGACGCGGCCGCGGGCGCGATCCTCGCCGAGGTCGCGGAGGATGTTCGTGAGCTGGAAGGCGATGCCGGCGGCGTCGGCGGGGCCGGCAGCGTTCGGATCGGTGCAGCCCCAGACGGGCAGGCACGCCATCCCGACGGCGGAGGCGACGAGCCGGCAGTACGCCGTCAGTTCCTCGAAGCTGGCGAAGGCGATCGGTTCGAGATCGCGTTCGACGCCGTCGATGACGGCATGGAGGTGATTCGGGTCGATGCCGAAGGTTCGCACGGCATGCGCGAGGGCAGGGTGGATCGGGTGCGCGGGGGAGTCGGCGAGGGCGGCGTCCAAGGCTTCGCGCCAGTTCCGGAGCCGCAGCCGTTTGGCGTCGGTCGCGCCCGGTTCGTCGGCGAGGTCGTCGGTGAGGCGCAGGAACGCGTAGAGGGCGTCCATGGCGCGGCGGCCGGACGTCGGGAGAAGACGGAAGGCGAGCGGGAAATTGCTTCCGGACCGACGGACGATCTGGCGGCAGGCCGCGTAGGAGGCGTCGGTCGGATTCAAGCGGGCCTCACGGAATCGTCACGCGCACGGGCTGGCCGACACGGAGGGACGGCTTGCCGGACGGGGCCGGATCGACGACGCGGATGCTGACTTCGAGGACGTTCGTCGCCTTGCCGTTGAGCAGATCCACGCCGCCGAGTTTGGGCAGGAAGGCGGTGCCGACCTGTTCGACGACGCCTTCGTAGGTGAGGCCGGGAGAGGTGTCGTCGGAGATGACGACCTTGGCTCCTTCCTTGTCGCGGATCTTGTGGGCGAATTCCGGTACGATTTCGGCTTTGATGTACCGGGTTCCGTCGGGGATGAGCCAGAACATCGGCGTGCGGGACTGGGGATACATGACCTGGCCGGGGGCGACGGCGACGCGCTCGATAATGCCGCCGATCTCGGCCCGCAGTTCGCAGAGTGCGATCGCGTGCTTGGCCTTCTCGACGTCCGCCTGCGCCATCTGGGATTGGAACGTGGCGGCCTCGATGGTCGCGGCGAGCGGTTCCTTCTCGGCCAAAGAGACGTCGAACTGCCGTTCCTTCACCTGGTTCTCGGCGGCGTCCAGAATCGCTTCCACCTTCAGGAACTCCGGTTCTTCGCGGATCGCCTTCTCGATGTTCGCCATGCCGCCGAGCTGGCGGAGCTGGAAATCGAGCTTCTTGCGGACGGCGTCCAGCATCTCCTTGGCCTTGTCGCGCGCCTGCTCGGCGTTCTTCACGCCGAGCTTCGCCTTCTCGACCAGTACCTTCTGCTGTTCCTGCTTGCCGAGCGCGAGTTGATGCTGGCGGAGCGCCGCTTGGACGGCGGCTTCGGCTTTCGTCAGATCCGCCTTGTATTGCCAGTCGTCGAACTTGACGAGGATGTCGCCCTTCTTCACCGCCTGCCCGTTCTTCACCATCACGGTGACGACGCGTCCGGCGGCGAGGTGCGCCGGCAGTATGAAGGGCATCGGTTCGCTTTCGGCGGTGACATTCCCCTTGGCGACGAGGCCGTCGACCGCCTTCGGTCCGCCACCGCCGCCGCCCGGCTGCGGGTTGCCCGCGCCGTCGTTGAGGTTGCGGGCGCCGATCAGTGTTGTGAGCAGGACGCCGAGGCCAAGGGCGTAGGGAACGATCTTCAGTCGGTTCATGGTTCCGCTCCTCACACGCCGCCCGCGGAGCCGGTGGCCACGAGGGGGACTTCCTGCTCTTCGAGTCGGCCGTCGTCGAGGTGGTAGTTCACGTCGACGTAGGGTAACATCCGTTGGTCGTGCGACACAACCAGAATCGTGGCCCCGCGGCCGTGGGCGGCGTCCCGCAGTAGGCGGATCACCGATTGCCCGTTTTCCCAGTCGAGGGCGCTGGTCGGCTCGTCGGCGAAGAGGAACATCGGGTTCTTGGCGAGCGCCCGGCCGATCGCCACGCGCTGCTTCTCCCCGCCGGACATCGCCGCCGGCTTCTTGTGCCGCTGGTTCAGCAGGCCCAGCCGGTCCAGCATCTCATGCGCCTGCCGTTTGGCATCCCGCGACGCGAGGTTGTTTCCCCACTTCAAGACGATCTCGATCTGTTGGCTTGCCGTCAGGGCGGGGAAGAGATTGTAGCCCTGAAAGATGAAACCCGTATGCCGCCGACGAAAATCTTCCCGCGCCCGATCCGGGAGGGACCAGACGTCGAGGTAGGATGTCGCCCCCTCCGGGCGCGTCAGGACTTGCCCGCCGTCGGGGCGCAGCAAGCCGGAGAGGATCGCCAGCAGCGTGGACTTGCCGGACCCGCTCGGCCCCATGAGCAGCGCGAGCTGACCGGGGAACAGGTCGATGGAAACCTCGCGGAGGGCCGCCCGCTGCGAGGCACCGTCGCCGAACATCTTCCGCAGACGGACCCCCTTGAGGGAAGGGCCGCCGATCGTCGATCCCATTCGTCGAATCCCCGTGACCGTTATCGCAGCAGCGACATCGGCTCGATGTTGCGCACGCTCCGCAGCGCGAACAGCCCGGCGAGCAGCGCCATCCCCATGGTGACGACCGCCGTGCCGGCCAGCACTTCCCAGCGCAGTATGACTTGCGTGCCCGCCGCCCGCGCGCCGGCCGCCAACAGTTGCACGACCGGATAGGCGAGCAGGATGCCGAACACCCCGATCCAGAAGGCCTGTTGCAGCACGCTCACGTACACGCGCCAACGTGGGATGCCGAGCGCGAACAGCGTGGCGTATTCCCTGGCGCTGGCAATCGTGGCGGAGTACAGCGTCTGCATCGTCACGACCGCGCCGACCAGGAGGCCGAGCAGCGCCGCATAGCCGATGGCAATCCCCGCCTTCGTACGGAACAGCCAGTACAACCGCGTACTCGTCGAGAATTCCTCGGCCGTGTGCACCGCCATGTCCGGGTAGTTCTCGCGCAGTTCCTTCGCCAGTTTCGCCGCCTGCTCCGGCGTTTCGCAACGCGCCAGCAGGTATTTCGTGTGGTCCGGCGGCAGCAAGGCCCCCAGCAACTCGCTCGCGGTGTGGTGCGAGCAGAGTACCCACGGCGCCGCCAGGCTCTTCAAGCCCTTCACCGTCCCCACCAGCCGCACTTCCTTCCCGTTGATCTTCGCCGTCTGGTTGATCTCCGTCAGGCCGAGCCGTTTCATGTCGGAATCGTCCATGACGATCGCGAACGGTTCCGTCAGCGCGGTGCGCAGTTCCGGCGTGAGCACGTCGGCGCTGCCGGCCACGCCGTAGTGGCCGAGCAGGAAGCAAAGATCCGTGCCGCCGTCCGGCTTCTGGAAGTTCGCGAAGTTCGCGATGTACGGCTCCGGCGGCGACACGCCCGCGTGTTCGCCGATCCGGCCGAGGTAGCTGATCGGGATCGGCTGGCCGAGGTCCACCGCCTGCACGCCCTTCGAGCCGATCCAGACGTTCCGCAGGTCGGTGTGGTCCATCGGGATCGACGTGATCGTGAACAGGCCGAGCAGCAGGCCGAATTGCAGCGCCATCAGCACGGCCGAGAACGCGACCGCTCCCACCCCCGCCGAATAGCGGGCCTTCTCGTGCCACAGAGTTTGCAGGGAATAGGACATAGTTCAAATGCGGAATGCGGAATGCGGAATGCGGAGTGAAATCCGAAGACCGGTTCCGGCGTCCGACGCGTTCCTAGTTTTGGTTCTCATTCCGAATTCCGAAATCCGAATTCCGCATTGAAGTCAACGAACACAAATCGCCGCTGATGTACAGGTGGTGCCACAGTTGCGTTGCGGCGACGGCGGTGAGGCCCATCTCCAGGCCGGTGCGGGCGAACCCCTTCCGCATTGTCGCCAGCTTCGCAGACTCGCGTTGGACCGCATCGTAATCGAAATAGCCGGTCTTGGCCATCGATTCCCGGCTCATCACCTCGCCGATCCAGCTTTCCTTCCCGGCGGTGGCGAAGCTATCCATCGGAGCGCGAAACATGTGTTTCCTGCGCCACGCAACTTCCCTAGGCAGCCAGCGTTCCGCAACCTTCCGCTCGATGTACTTGTCCATCAGCCGTCGGAGTTTCCAGCGCGGGTGCAGCGTGGCGAGGAACGATAGCACATCTTCGTCGAGGAAGGGATAGCGGGCTTCGACGGACGAATTCATGGCCACGCGGTCCCCCTTGCTGGACAGCAGATGCCCCGGAAGCATGACCCGCGCGCCGATCAGCATTTGCTGGTTGAACGGATGCCAGCGCCGCAGATCCGACGGTAGTTCCAGGTCCTCGAACGCCGAATGGCCGAGCATCTTCTCACGCAGTTCCCCGGTGAAAAAGCGGATCTTGTTCAGGCTCATCAGACCGTAGCAATCGACCCAGCCGTGATGCCCGCCGGTCGCGGCATAGGTCCGGCGAATCTGTTCCATCGGGTAGACCGGCATTCCCATGGCTCGCGACGCCAGCCGCCGCAGCCGCACCGGCAGCCCGGGAATGAATCCCGCGTAGCTCAGGAGCTTGTGGATTTTGAACCACGAATAGCCGGCGATCCATTCGTCCGCGCCCTCGCCGGTCAGAGCGACTTTGTAGCCGCGCTGGTGCACCGTCTGCGCGAGGTGCAACAAGCCCAAACAGGACGTATCGATCACGGGGCACTCCGCCGCCGCGATCAATTTCGGGTAATCCTTCCGCAACTCGTCCGGCCCGCACGGCACCACGATCGGCTCGCAACCGAGCGCCTTCGCCACCTGCAGCGCCTCCGATTCCTCGTTCAACCCTTCCGACTTCACCGAGATCGTGAACGTCGGGATCGGCCGGCCGAGCGCCTTGTTCGCCATCGCCACGACCAGCGACGAATCGACCCCGCCGCTGAGGTACGACACCACCGGCACATCCGCGCGCAGCCGGCGCTGCACCGCCGTGAGAAGGACTTCCTCGAACGCGTCGATGGTCTTCGTCTCGTCGCGGCCGTAGTCCTCCTGGCCCCGGTCGGGGTAGTTCACTTGCCAGTAGACGCGCTGCTTCGTCGCTTCCGCGATCGACGTATTGCCGAGCTTCAGATGCAGGTAGCGGCCGGGGAGGAGCACCTGGATGCCGTCGAAGACGGTCATCGGCCCCGGCATGGCGAAGAAGGTGAAGATGTGGTTCAGCCCGCGCAGGTCGGGCTTCGCCGCCACGAGGCCGCTGGCGAGGATCGCCTTGATTTCCGAGGCGAAAATGAGCCAGTCGGCGCCGTCGTGCTTCACCGTGGTGAAGAAGAGCGGGCAGATGCCGGCGCGGTCGCGGCCGAGCACGACCTCGTTCGTCTTCGAGTCCCAGACGCAGACGGCGTACTGGCCTTTCAGGTGGTCGAAGAGCTTCTCGCGGTGGTCTTCCCAAAGGTGCGGAAGGATTTCGGTGTCGGTGTGGGTGCGGAAGCGGTGCCCCTTCGATTCGAGGGCGGCGCGCTTTTCGGGGTAGTCGAAGAACTCGCCGTTGAAGACCGTCCAGATCGATCCGTCTTCATTGCTGATCGGCTGTCGTCCGTCGGCGAGGCCGACGATGCTGAGTCGCGTGTTGGCGAGGTGGAGGCCATCGCGGTCGAGGAAGCCGTCTTCATCGGGCCCGCGGTGGTAGATGGCCTTGGCCATGCGCGGCACGACGCCCCGCGGCGCCGGCCGCTTGCCGGAGAGATCGATCATACCCGCGATGCCGCACATTCAGATGATCCTCGAAGAATGGCCCGCTGATGACGCTGACTTCGGCGCAGATGAAGATGATGAAGAATTCGTAGGATGTCTCGCCGTCTCGCAAACTTTGCGTTTGATTTCGGGTTTTGGGCCGAAGTTGAGAAGGAGTCCGACTTCAACATTGGTTGCGCGAAGATCGTTCAATAGTTGGGCGTGGTGTTCGGATGCCAGTTGTTCCACCGATTTCAATTCGACGATCACCGAATTCTCCACAAGGAAATCGGCATAGTATTCCCCGACCTCAATACCGGTGTAGGCAACCTTTAGTTGCGCCTGCGCCACGGCGGATAACCCGGTGCGGGCCAATTCAATCGCCATCGAGTTCTGATAGACCTTTTCCAAGAAGCCCCACCCCAGTGCGTTGTAGACCTTGTAGAAGGCGGCAATGATTCGATCGGTCACTTCCGAATGACTGTAGTTCAGGTCAATCATCGCCTTTCTCCCGAAATATCTTTTCGGTTTTATCATCTTCATCTGCGTCCGAAGGTCTGCGTCATCAGCGGGCCATTCTTCTCTGGAACTTGAACACCTTCCGCTTCATGAACCACCTGACGGCACGCGGGAACATCCGCTTGCCGAACCAGACCCACCACGACACGAACCCCACCGCCCGCTCGCGCGTGTTCCGCTCCAGGCTGCGCACCAGCGCGTCGGCCACCTCGTCCGATGGTTGTGCGCCCTCGAAATCCAGATACACCTTTCCCTCGTTCTTCAGCAGGTGCCGGTTCAGGTCGTCGCTGCGCACCAAGCCCGGCAGCACCAGCAGCACGTCGATACCAAAGCGGGCGAATTCGCCGCGCCAGGCTTCCGTCATGCCGACGAACGCGTGTTTGCTGGCACAGTGCTCGGCGAGGCTGGGGATGCCGCAACGGCCGCAGAGACTCGCGAGGTTCAGCACGGCCGCGGGATAGCCGGCGTCGGAGCTTCTCGTCAGGTGCGGCACGCACAGGCGCGTCAGTTCGACGGGGGCGAAGAAGTTGATCTCCAGGATCTGGCGGTTGATCGCGTCGGTGCTGTCGGCGAACTCGCAGAAGCTGCAGACGCCGGCGCAGTTGAGGAGCAGGTCGAGGCCGCCGAAGCGGGCGACGACGTCGGCGACGAGCTTCGCGCGGGCGTCGGCATCGGTGAGGTCGCAGGGGAAGATTTCGGCCTCGGCTCCCGCCAGTTCGTCGCGAAGCGATTCGAGGTCGTTTCGGGACCGGGAGACGAGGGCGAGTCGTGCGCCGCGCTTCGCCAGCCGCTGGGCGACGCGCCGACCGATGCCGCGCGACGCGCCGGTGAGAAGGACAATCCGACCGCGCACATCCCGCCGCATCCCAATCCTCGCCAGATCACGAACGGGCATTTTATGGGAAATCGGCCAAGTTTCCCCGCCTTCGGGCAATTCGGGTCGGCCGGAGGGCTTGGCGGGCGCGATGCGGAATCGTTCATTCGCGTTCCGGGATTTCAAATTGCATCCGGCACGGGCTTGCGGTTCCCTTTCTGCGACCGCACAATGGGCTTTGTCACGAAAATGCCACGGACCTGGCAAAGAACGCACCGGCCGGCGTCGAATATCCCGAAGACCCGGGGACCACGGCTCATGACCCTTCGAACTCTCGCGTTGATGGCGCTCCTCGTCGCCATCGCCCCTGCGTTGGCACAGGACCGGCCGGAGAAGCGCGAGATCGGCCCGGACGAGATCAAGGCCCTCCAACAGCAACTCTCCGCCATCGCCGCCCTGCAGGGGAAGACCCCGGAGGAACTGGCGCAGTTCATCAAGATGTTCGGCGACGGCAAGTTCGCCGACTTTCCCAAGCAATTCCCCAACGGCATCCCGAACCTGCCCAAGATCGGTCCGAACTTCCGTCCGCCCCCGCCGATGATCGATCCGAACGGCAACCCGATTCCGCAGCCACCGCCGCCGCCGAACATCGCGCCGCCGCGACCACCCAACAATCCGTTCGGCGCGAACGGCTTCGACCCCCGGAACAACCCGCCGCCGATCGACCCGAAGTTCAACGACCACCCCGGCATCGCGGAGATGGCCAAGTTCTGGGAACAGAACTTCGGCCCGATCGATCGCACGCCGGCGGTGCGCGATGCCCTCATCGAACTCTTCGAGATGTCCAAGGACGGCAAGCTGATGGGGGACGACTGGAAAGGCCTCTGGAACGATGTGAACATGAACGGCCAGGGGAACGACGGCTTCGCCGACTGGCTCAAGGACATGAACCTGAACGGCGGCAAGTGGGACATGCCCGACTGGGGCAAGGGCTGGGACTTCAACTGGAAGGGCGGCAATTGGGGCGGAGGGAACTGGGGCGGGGGCGGCAACTGGGGCGGTGGGAACTGGGGAGGCGGCAACTGGGGTGGTGGATGGGGCGGGGGCGGCTTCAGCGGCGCCGGCGGCGGTTCCTGGCTGCCCGTGATCCTGCTCGTCGCCTTCGCCGTCATCGGGCTGATCCTCTGGAAGTTCTGGCCGATGATCCAGAACCGGGGCGGTTCCCCGGCCGCGCAGGCCGTGCGCGCGCTCGGCCGCTGGCCCGTCGACCCGCGCACCATCGCCAGCCGTGAAGAACTCGTCCGTGCCTTCGAGTACCTCTCGATCCTCCTCTGTGGCGATGCCGCCCGCGTCTGGAACCACCTGATGATCGCCCGCGCCTTGCGCCGGCAGATCCCCGCATCCGACCTCGTCGCGGACGAACTGGCGAAGCTCTACGAACTCGCCCGCTACACGCCGGCGAACGAAGCGATGTCCCCGACCTCGCTCGCCGACGCCCGCCGCTGCCTCTGCCACCTGGCCGGGGTGAGCGCATGAGGGCAATGCGGAATGCGGAATGCGGAATGCGGAATGGAAAACCGTTCCTCGCATGGTTGGTACTGCTGGCCCTGAGCCTCCCGATTTCGGCGCAGGGGGTGCCGGCGGCGGGGACGGAGATCCTGCGCGGGTTGCTGAAGTTCCAGGGCTTCCAACCGGTCGAGGCGCTCGGGCGCGACACGCGCTCGACGTTGATCGTGATGGTGGGCCGGCCCTTCGTGCCGAATCACCTCGCCGCTCGCATGCCGCGCCACCTCGCCGACGGCGGCGGCCTGCTCGTCATCTCCAACAACGCCTTCGAACTCCGCAATCTGCTTCCGCGCGTCGACGGGTTCCTGCCCAACGGCCGCATCACCGGGCTGACCGTCGAGAATCCGAATCGTGATGTCTGCTTTGGGGGCGACGCCCGATCGCCGTTGCCCCTCCTGGCGCCGGCCGACCCGACGCTCTTCCGCCTCGCCAAGCGCGGCGCGCCGGCCGTGCTCGCCACGCGCGAACCCAGCACGGTCACGGTCTTGCCGAACGCCTATCTCGGAGTCGAACTGGCGCATTTCCCGCCCGGCACCCGCTACGTCGGCGGCCAGCAAGCCGGCAACAAGACGCCGCTCGCCGTCATGTCCGACCTCGGCGCGCCGGGCACGACGATGGTCTACGCCGACCGGGCGATGTTCGAGAACGAGTTCATGGTCGCCGCCGACGCGAACGGGAACCGGACCGACAACTTCCTCTACTCGTTCCTCGTCACGCGCTACCTCGCCGGGCGCATGAAGGACAACGGCGCCCCGCTCGAATGCCTCTTCATCGAGGATGGCCTCGTGAACACCGACTTCGACCGCGTCGGCTTTGTCGAGCGCCCGGAGATGCAACTGCCGCCCGGCGCGATCCCGCCGCTGCCGCCGCTGCCCGTGCTGCTGGACTTCGCGCTGGACAAGGGGAACGAGATTCTCGACAAGGTCGAGGAAAAGGACATCCCGAACGCCTTCCAGCAGCGCGACACGGGCAACCGGTTCCAGGACGCGGTGCTGACGACGCTCGCCGTCGTCCTCGCGGTGGTGTTCGTCCGCTACGCGCTCGCGCGGGGGTGGGGTGCCCGGCACACGGCCGCGCTGGCCCCGCGCGTCCGCATCGACCCCGACCGCGGCGGCTTCATCCCCGAACGCCGCTACTCGATCCTCGAATCGGGCAACCTGTACGAACCGATGCGGGACCACCTGCGCTTGCTCTTCGACCAGTGGGGCGCCCCCGGCGACCTCACCGACGGTCTGCCGCCCATCACCACCGACCGACCCACGCGACCGGTCCGCCGCATCGCCGCCGACCTGCAACGGCTCTGGACCATCGCCTACGCACCCGACCGCATCCCCGTCTCCCCGGACGACCTGGAGGAACTCGAAGACATGATCTCGGAACTGTCGAAGGCGCACGAACTCGGCGTCTGGCGATTCGCCGGAGGGACGGCATGAGCGTGGCCCCCGCCATCCCCACCATCCCGGACGAGAACACCGCCCCGGCGAAGGAACTGGCCACGATGGCCGGCGAACTCCGCCGCAAGGTCTCCGCCGAAGTGTCGAAGGTCGTCGTCGGCGCCGAGCCGGTGGTCGAGAGCCTGCTCATCGCGCTGCTCGCCGGCGGGCACGTCCTGCTCGAAGGCGTGCCCGGCGTCGCCAAGACGACCCTCTCGAAGGTCTTCGCGAAGCTGCTGGGCTGCCAGTACCAGCGCATCCAGTTCACGCCCGACCTGCTGCCGTCGGACGTGACCGGGACCTCGATCTACGATCGCAACAAGAACGACTTCGTCCTTCGCAAGGGTCCGATCTTCACGCAGGTGCTGCTGGCGGACGAAATCAACCGCGCCCCGGCCAAGACGCAGTCGGCGCTGCTGGAGGCGATGCAGGAATACCAGGTGACGGTGGACGGGCAGACGATCCCGCTGACGAAGCCGTTCATGGTGATGGCGACGCAGAACCCGATCGAGCAGGAAGGCGTGTACCGGCTGCCCGAAGCGCAGCTGGACCGCTTCCTCGTGCGCGTCGAGATGGGATACCCCGGATTCGAGCACGAAGTGAACCTGTTGAAGCTGCACAACAAGCCGGTGGCGGAAGTCGGCACGGTGTTCGACCCGGAGCTGATCCTGAGCCTGCAAGCGAAGCTGCCGTACGTGTTCGGTGGGGATGCTCTGTACGAGTACATCGTGCGGCTGACGGAGGAGTCGCGGCGTCACCCGGACGTGTCGCTGGGCGCGAGTCCGCGGGCGGCGCTGAGCCTGATGCGGTGCGCCCGGGCGCGGGCGGCGCTGTTGGGGAATCATTACTTCACGCACGCGGACGTGCAGGCGGTGGCGCTGCCGGTGCTGGGCCACCGTTTGATCCTGCGGCCCGAAGCCGAGATCGAAGGCCGGGACGTGGCGGACGTGTTGAAGGACATCCTCGGCGCCGTCGAGGTGCTGACGACCGTGCGGTAATTCGCGTTGATGATTACGGTTGAGGCGTGGACACGGTTGGGGTGTGGACACGGTTGGGGTGTGGACACGGTTGGGGTGTGGACACGGTTGGGGTGTGGACACGGTTGGGGTGTGGACACGGTTGGGGTGTGGACACGGTTGGGGTGTGGACACGGGTTGGTTCGAGAAGTTGTCGGTTCTTTGCCCCGAAGGGGCAGCGGACTGTAGCCACGGGTGGAGCGTAGCGGAACCCGTGGTGACCGCGTCAGTATCGATCGCCCCGGAGGGGCGAAGGAACCGATTGAGTTCTACTGCCCTTCGGGGCAGATCGGTACCGATACGTTTTCCGACTCCACGGGTTGCGCTTCGCTCCACCCGTGGCTACAACCCGCGGCCCCATCCGGGGCCGAAGAATTGGAACCAAACAAGCGTTCTGGTTCCCAAATATCAGGACAGAACCGGAAATAACCTTGCTGACGTCGCGCGGGTGGTGGACGATCGCGATCGCGGTGGTGATGTGCCTGCTGGGCCTCACCGGCCTCGGCGACATCGCGCCCGCGATCCCGATCCTCGGCCTCACGATCGTCGCGTGGTTCCTGTTCGAGCTGACGCTCTTCGCCGCCCGCTTCCGCCGCACGCTGCCGAACATCGAGGTCACGCGCGAGGTCCTGCAGGCCGGGCGCTCCGTTGCGACGGCGTGGGCGAAGTCCACCTGCACTATTCGCGTGACCGTGACGAACCAAGGCCCGTGGAACTGGCCGCTCGCGTTCCTCTGGGACCGCGTGCCCGAGGGGCGCAAGGTCCGCGGCGGCGACCCGAAACTCGCGTGCGAACTCCGCCCCGGCGAGCCGGTCGTCATCGAGTACGAACTGCGCTCGAACTCGGCCGGGCTGTTCCGCTTCGAAGGGGTCGAGATCCGCGTGAGCGACCTCGGCGGCATGTTCTACCGCCGCGTGTTCCTGCGCGCCCCGCTGGACATTCTCATCCTGCCGCCGCTGACCGACGACGAAGGCAAGCAGCGCGCGGACAAGCGCTTCAACTCGCTCCCGCCGCCGGGGCTGCACCGGCTGCGCCGGCCGGGCGGCGGCAGCGAACTGCTCGACCTGCGCGACTACCGCCCCGGCGACCCGCCGAAGATGATTGCGTGGAAGGCGTCGGCGCGCAAGGACAAACTCATCACGAAGGAGTACGAGAGCGACGTGCCGGTGCGGACGATGCTGTTCCTGGACCAGTCGGAGTCGGTGCGGATCGGCCCGGCGGGTGAGACGCCGATCGGCATGCTGGCGGAGACGGCGTCGGGGATCGCGCAGGCCGCCGCGGCGACGCGCGACCTCGTGGGGCTGACGCGCTTCGACGAGGAGGCGTCCGATGTGCTGGCGCCGGCGCGCACGAAGGTGCACACGATCCGGCTGCTGGGGAAGCTCGCCGAGGCGGCGGCGAAGATGCCGAACCCCGGCCCGCGCGAGGTCGAGGAACTCCAGGACGCCGCCTACCCGCTCGCGCAGGAGATGTACCCGGAGTTGTTCGATTCGGAATCCAACTCGCGGCCGTGGGGGCTGTACTGGCTACCCCTGTTCGAGACGTTCTGGGCTTGGATATTTCTGCCTCTTATGTTCGGCTGGTTTCTATTTCTATCGTGGCTCATGTTTCAATGGGCTGTTGGCTTTCAGGGACGTGCATTCTTCGAGATTATCCAATTCGTGTTCAGTATTACCAATTCCATTCGGCCAAAGTTGTGGGGGTTCTGGTCCAATTTGACATCGCTAATCGTGACATTTATTGCCGTTCTTTGCTGGCCGGCAACATTGTGCGGGATCGTCTGGTTCTTCAACGGCATCCGCGGGTTCTTCCCCGGCCGCGCGCGGCGCCTGCGCCGGCGCAAGCAACTCGCCGCGATCTTCGTCGCGCTCGATCGCGATTCCCCCGGCCGAATCGAACGCTACCTGAAGGACGACGACGCGCTCGCCGAACGGATCGGCCGCTTCCTGGCCGACCACCACGTGCGGATTCCGCCGAAACTCTACGACCGCGAAGGCCGCTACCGCTACCGGTGCGAGTCGAAGGCGATCGTGCTGGCGAACGCGATCGTGTCGGCGGTGGCGCGGGCGCGGGACAACGAGTTGTACGTGATCCTCGCGGACCTGGCGGACCTCGGGGATTCGATCGCGCCGCTCATGAAGGCGGTGCGGGCGGCGCGCAGCCGGCACCATCACGTGATGGTGATCGTGCCGTGGCCGGTGGACGTGCCCCCGCCGGAGGCGGCGAAGGCGAACGGCCGGCCGGTGGCGGAGCCGGCGTGGCGCGGCAACCAGCCGGGGCGGTTCATCCACCTCGCGCTGACGCGCGGTTACCAGCAGCGCTTCGAAAAGCTGCGGAACGAACTGGCGCGCATCGGCGCCGTCTGCGTGCGCGCGCAGGTGGACGACCCGATCCGCCTTGTGCTCGACCGGATCGACCGCATCCGCGGGATGAGGGCCCGCCGGTGAGCGAGAAAAAGGAAAACCTGAGGACCTATATCGAGCGCCTGCTGGACGAGCGGGTGCGGAGCTACGTCGTCGTGGTCGCGGCGGCGCTGCTGGTGATCTTCGTGTCGGGGCTGATCGGCGGTTCGCTGTATGCGGGTCTCGTGCCGGCGCTGATCGGCCTCGTGGGGCTGGCCCTGCGCGGCGGCGCGATGCCGGTGCTGTGCGTAGTGGCCGTCGCGTGGTTCCAGGCGTTGCCCTTCGGCGTGCCGCTGTTCGCCCCGCCCCGCATCGATCCGCGTTTCACGCACTTCCGCATCCAGGACCTGCTGCTGATCGCGGCCACGATGGTGTACCTGATCGCGCAATACCGGCTGTTCGCCCTGACCCACCGCGTCGTACCGGACGATCGGCTCGTCAAGGTCCGCCGCGCCGACCAGGGGCCGCCGGAACTGCGCGACGCGGACGACGTGGAGGAGCGGGAAATCCCGCAGTTGCTCGTGATCGCCGCGGCGGTCCTGATCGCCGGGCAGTTTCTCTGGTTGATCCTGAGCGAAACGGTTCTGGACTTCCGTACCCTGCCGCCATTCCGCTTACGCGAGGGGGATTTCCGCCGCGAGTGGACGTATGTCAGCCGTGAAGTCCTCTTCGGATTGGGGTTGGGCTTCGTGCTCTTCTTCGGCCGGCTGGCGTTCTGGCTCTGGAAGCTGAAGGCGATGAACCGGGAGGAAGCGCAGCTCACGCTCGCCGATACGGGCTGGGTCGAGATGCGGCGCGAGGCGGCGCGGCTGGAGACCTGGCGAATCTACGGGAAGCAACGTGGCTTGCCCACGCCGCCGGTCGTGCGCAAGAAGCGCTCGAAGCCGTCGGAGCCGTGGCTGCTCGCCGCCGTCGGCCGCGCGTGCCTGACGCTGTTCGTCGCCGTGTTCATCGCGCTCGTGCTGGTCTGCGGCGGGTCGTACATCATCTTCGGATTGATCCGGTGAGGGGTTCGCCATGAATGTCTGGGTTCGCGAAGTCGCCGGCTGGGCGCTGGTGCTGCTGGGGTTGATCCTGTTCGGGGAGGCGTGCCTGTTTGTCATCAACAAGCGCATTTTCTCGGCGGGTCCGTTCCTGTTCGCGGGCTTCGTGGTGTTTCGGGGCGGGCTGCACCTGGTGAAAGTGGCGACGGCGGCACGGGCCTGCCGGGACGCGACGCCGGCACCTGCGCCGCGCGCGGTGGCGCGACCGGTGCGAGGTCGCTCGTACACGCCCGGCACGCCTCGCGGCAACGTGGAACCCGGCCCCGCCGCCCGAACTTGACCGATTTTGTTCGGTGTCCGCACCCCCTCCAGTCCGATAACCTAACCGCAGACCCGCCCCGCCAACCTCTCGCCGAGACCGACATGACCGACAGCGATTACAAGCCCGGCCTCGAAGACGTGCCGGCCGCCAAATCGGCCATCAGCTTCATCGACGGGAAACGTGCTCAGCTGGAATACCGCGGCGTTCCCGTGGAAATCTTGGCGCGCGAGAGCTGCTTCGAAGAAACGGCGTGGCTGTTGCTCAAGGGCGATCTGCCCACGCAGAAGGAATTGGCGGATTTCGATGCCGACCTGCGCGAGCGCCGGGGTATTCACTTCCGACTCAAAGACCTGATCAAGTGCCTGCCGTCGACCGGCCACCCGATGGAAGCGTTGCAAGCGACCACCGCGGCATTGGGCATGTTCCACCCGCACCGCCAGGTGACCTGCGCCACGAAGAACTGGGACGCCGCGTGCCGCATTCTGGCCGGACTGCCGACCGTGGTCGCCGCCTTCGCTCGGACCCGTCGCGGCGAAGAGCCAATCGACCCGCGCCCGGACCTCGATCACGCGGCGAACTTCTACTACATGCTCTTCGGCAAGGAGCCGTCGGCGGCCACCCGCAAGGTGCTGGACGCCTGCCTGATCCTGCACGCCGAGCACGAGATGAACGCCAGCACGTTCACCGCGCGCGTGACGGCGTCCACGCTGGCCTCGCCGTACCAGACGATCGCCGCGGCCGTCGGTTCTCTCTCCGGGCCGCTCCACGGCGGCGCCAACGAGGAAGTCTTGTTGATGCTCGAGAAGATCGGCGCGAAGGAGAACGTGCAATCCTGGCTCGATGAGAAGCTGGCGAATGACCCGAAGTTCAAGGTGATGGGTCTCGGCCACCGCGTTTACAAGGTGAAGGACCCGCGCGCCACCGTGCTCCAGGAACTGGCCGAGCACATGTTCGCGGAGTCGGCGCGACCCAAGAACTACGAGATCGCGCTGGAATTGGAACGGATCACCGCCGGCATCTACGGCGCGAAGGGCGTCTACCCGAACGTCGACTTCTACTCCGGCGTGGTCTACCAGAGCCTCGGCATCCCGACGGACGTGTTTACGCCGATTTTCGCCATCGCCCGCGTCGCTGGCTGGCTGGCGCACTGGCTGGAGCAACTCAACGGCAACCGCATCTTCCGCCCGGCCCAGATCTTCGTGGGCAAGGCCGACGCCGCGTACGTCCCGCTTGACAAGCGGCCGTAATCATTCGAAGAATTGCTTAACCGGCACGGCGAACCCCGGCAGTACGTCGGGGAGTTCCAGCACGTCGCCATTGTGGAACCGTTGGGGTAGCTCCTCGGATCGGAAGACGCCGACACTTGCGGTTTCGGGTTCGACAATCAGTACAACCTTGACGCCCGCTTCGAGATACTCATCGGCTTTCAGCGTCATTTCGCGAATCGTATTGAAGGGCGAGCGGACCTCCACGACCAACTCAAGCGGTGGCGCATAGGCCCCCTTCGGCGTCGGCACATCGGCCGGCATCGTTTGATAACTGATGAACAGCACATCCGGACCGCGAACGCGATCGTCGTTCAGGCGAACGAAGGAATCGTTCGAGAACACGCGACCCATCCTTCGGGACTTGACGTGCTCGCGAATAATGGCACCGACGTTGAGACACACTTCGCCGTGTTCGAGTCCGGGCATGGGCAGTCTCACGACCTGGCCGTCGATCAGTTCGATACCCGATTCGTCGCCGTGGAGGCGAAGAAACTCGTCGGCGGACATCGGTCCAGTCGGAGGCGGTAGCGTGGCCGTGCTCATGGGAACTCCTTTCCGGCAGCCTACCCCGTCACCGTCGTTTTGAAAAGTGGATTCGCGGCGGGTCGATCCCTCCATAAAACGGAGTTACTCTGTATCCGAGGCGACAGAACCTTCCCATGCTCGACGCGAACTTCATCCGGGACAACCTCGACGCCGTGAAGGCGAACTGCGCGAACCGCAACGTCCGCGCCGACGTGGACGCGGTCGTGCGGCTCGACGCCGAACGGAAGGCGATCCAGCGCCAGGCCGACGAAACCAAGGCGAAACAGAACGAACTCTCCAAGTCCTTCCAAAAGGCCAAGCCGGAGGAGCGTGCCGCCCTGAAGGAGGAGAGCACGAAACTCAAGGAACAGGCGGCCGGGTTCGATGCGAAGCTGAAGGAGATCGAAGACGCCCTGCGGGCCGCGATCCTGCCGATCCCGAACATGACGCACCCGGCCGCGCCGGTGGGCACCGATGCGGCGGCGAACGTCGTGGTGGCGAAGTTCGGCGAGCCGACGAAGTTCGACTTCAAGCCGCAGGACCATATCCAACTCGTCGAAACGCTGCAACTCGCCGACTTCGAAGCTGGCGTGAAGGTGGCGGGTCAAAAGTTCTATTTCCTCAAGAACGAGGGGGTGCTGCTGGAACTGGCGCTCGTCCAGTATGCGATTCAGAAGCTCGTGGCGAAGGGGTTCACACCGATCCTCACGCCCGACCTCGCGAAGGTCGACGTGCTGGAGGGCATCGGCTTCTCGCCGCGGGACAACGCCGAGACGCGACAGGTCTATACGATCGCCGATTCGGACCTCTGCCTGATCGCGACGGCCGAGATCACGCTCGGCGGCATGCACCGAGACGAGATTCTCGACGAAGCGAAACTGCCGATGAAATATGTCGGCCTCTCGCACTGCTTCCGCACGGAAGCCGGCGCGGCCGGGCGCGACACACGCGGCCTCTATCGCGTCCACCAGTTCACCAAAGTCGAGATGTTCGCCTTCTGCACGCCCGAACAGAGCGATGCCATCCACGAAGAGATCCGCCTCATCGAACAGGAGATCTTCCAGGGCCTTGGACTGCCGTTCCACGTCATCGATACGTGCACCGGCGACCTCGGCGGCCCGGCCTATCGCAAGTACGACCTCGAAGCCTGGATGCCCGGCCGGGGCAATGGTGGCGAATATGGCGAAGTGACCAGCACCTCGAACTGCACCGACTATCAATCGCGCCGGCTCAATATCCGATACCGGCCGGCGGGGCAGAAAGGGACGAAGTTCGTTCACACGCTCAACGGCACCGCCGTCGCGTGTACCCGCGCGCTGATCGCCATTCTGGAGAACTATCAGCAGGCCGACGGCAGCGTCGTCGTGCCGGAGGCGTTGCGCCCGTGGGTGGGCAAGGACCGGATCGAACCGCGCGCGAAGTAAAATTGCCAGCGACTCATTCCGGCACGATTTCGCCGCCGGCGCGGGTGGCGAGGATGCCGAGCGTGCGGAACGGCATGCTCTCGTTGAGGAATCGGACCGACCCGTCCGCCATCACCACGTTCGCCCCGCCCGGGTGCAGCGAAAATAGCCCGTAGCCCCATTCGTTCGATCCGTTGATCTTCATCGGCGTGGGCGGCAGCGCCGTCAGTTGGCCGCTGCACCAGAGGACGAGCTGGCCGATCTCGAAGGGGTTGTCGTTGGTGGCCCAGGCGCCGCCGCGGGCACGGGCGCAGTCGGGCAGAGTGTTGTTGGCGTTCGCCCGCGCTGCCAGCTTGCCGAGCCGGTACACGTCTTCGCGGCCGGCGTTCTCGCCGACGAGCATCGTGTTGGAGAGTCCGTCGAGTACATTCGCGATCCGGTTGGAAGGCCGGGGCGCCGTCGCGGCGTTCCAACCGATCATGACCCCGGTGCGATCGCCCAGCAATTGATCGGTGCCCGTCAGCCCGACGTTCGTGTTGAACGCGGCCGCGATCCCCTCGACGGCGTAATAGTCGGTCACGGCGCCGACCTTGTTCGGCGGCGTCGTCTCGTACTTGTCTTGCACCCGCTCCGGGTTGGGGGTCGAAGGGCACTGGAGGACCTTCATGTGCGTGCGTGCCAGCGTGCCGTTGATGCTCGACCCGGCCACGTCCACCCACCAGTTCTCGTTCAGGTTGTATTGCGCGAGCAGGTTCCCCTGCTCGACGTAGGGCAGGGCGTCCGGGATCCAACTCCGCTGCGCCGCTTCGGGGATCGTTGTGTTCTTGAACCCCCGCTTGGACATCGGGAATTCGCCGCGAGCGCTTTCGTAAT
The DNA here is from genome assembly GCA_022842245.1 of Gemmataceae bacterium. Lineage (GTDB taxonomy): Bacteria > Planctomycetota > Planctomycetia > Gemmatales > Gemmataceae > Limnoglobus. Next base: position 26,958 of record JALHPZ010000011.1, on the reverse strand, counting down.
TGTGCAGCGCCAGGCCGATCTGCTTGAGGTTGTTCTGGCAGCTCATCCGCGCCGCCGCCTCGCGCACTTTCTGCACGGCCGGCAGGAGCAGGCCGATGAGAATCGCGATAATGGCGATGACGACCAGCAATTCGATGAGTGTGAAACCGGTCCGGCGTCGCATTGTGGAATTTCCGGGAAGTCGAGGGACATTCCACTCAGGGCAAACCGCGCGCCAATGGGAAAACCACTTTTTTGCCCGTACGATCGCGTCCGCCCTCGACGGCCTGTCCACGGAATGACCGGCCGCGATCAATCCGTGGCCGCGCCCGGCACGTACTTCTTCGGAACCTCCGCCCCGGCGACGTACGCCAGCTTGCCGAGCTTGCACATTTGGTAGACGTTGATCCGGAAGTCCGGGCAGGTGCTCACGAGGCAGTACGCGTCCGTCGGCGTGAAACCGTGCTCGGTGATGAGCCAGTCCATGAGGTTGAACGTGGCCGTTTCGACGGCGACTTCCAGCGGCCGGTCGGCATGAAGCGCGATCAGCGCGTCCGGCTTCTCGATCCGCAGGTACGGCATCCGTTTCTTCTTCACCAGTTCCAATCGGAGGCGTACGGTGGATTTCGTCTCCGCCGCCGTACCCGTGAACTCGGTATCCCCCTGGCTCGCGTGGACGTCGCCGAGGTAGAACAGCGCCCCGGCGTGCGCGATCGGCAGGTATATCTTGTTCCCGACCGCCATGTCGCGGGCGTCGAGGTTGCCGCCCCACGCGCCCTGCCCGTCGAGGCTCGTGACCACTTCCCGATCCGGGCAGACGCCGAGCGTGCCGACGAACGGCGTGATCGGCCAACTGATCCGCTCGTTGAACTTCAGCGTGCCGTCGCGCGTCGTGCCGCTCGGCCCTTTCGTGTGTTGGAAGATCTTCGTCGTGTAGTCGGCCGAGAGTTCCGGCCAACGCGTCGAGGAGCCGAGCGGACCGCGATTCGGGCCGATCGCGATCCACGAATAGTCGTCCACCACGATCTCTTCGAGGTGTACGACGAGGCAGTCCCCCTTCTCGGCCCCCTCCACGAACACCGGTCCGCCGATCGGGTTGACCAGCGGCGGCGAGCGGTCGAACCCGGGCCGCTTCCCCGGGATCGCCTTGTCCTCCGGCGTGCGGAAGTAGCCGCGGCTGGCGTCGTACGTTTCGATCTCGAACGATTCGCCCGGCTTCACGCGCAGGAGCGGTTCGTCGCGCCAGTCGAAGGCGTACCGGGTGGCTTGCTCGCGGAGGATGCGCTGCACGGGGATGGCTCCGGGGGATGGGCGTCATCTTACGGGATGTCGTCGAGCGAGCGGTACATCACGAGGAGATCGACGAAACCGAGCGTGCGATGGTGGAACGCGCCGGGGAGCGTGCCGACGATCCGGAACCCGAGGCTGGTCCAGAGCCGCACGGCCGGCTCGTTCGTGGCGACGACGGCGTTGAACTGCATCGCTCGATAGCCGCGGCGTTTCGCCTCGCGCAGGGAATGTTCGCCGAGCGCCCGGCCGATGCCGTGCCCGCGCGCCGCCGGCGCCACGGTGTACGCCGCGTTCGCGACGTGCGAGCCCAGCCCCGGCTGGTTCGGCTTCACGACGTACACGCCGAGGATTTGTCCATCGCGCTCCACGAGGTAGGAAAAGGAGCCGTGTTGGAACCAGTAGTTGAGGGCCTCGTCGCGCGTCGTCTCGGGAGAAAAGACGAACGCGTCCCCGCCGGCGATGGCCGCTTGAAAGAGCGACCAGATCGCATCGGCATCCGACGGCGCGGCGGGGCGGAGTACAGGAATTGAGTTAGCCGATAATGCCACGTAGACTACTTTTGGAGATTTTACATTTTTTTATTGACAGCATATATTCGCAGGCACGACAATTTTATCGTGTCGAGTTTCACCTTCGGTATCTCTCAACCGGAGAATTTCATGTTCGCCACGCCACGCCACGCCACGCCTAATATACCCCTAAAGAGGGTAATCCTCGCGTTCGCGATCACAGCATTCTTTCTTTCGTCCAATTCGGTCGTTTATGCACAAGTTGCGATCAGTGCGAACGCACCAGTAACTCAATTAGTCGCTCCACCACCACCTCAGCCAAGCTACCACGAATGGAAGGGGACTGGAAGCGTCACCAACTTGCCAAATGGAACGGTTCAGGTTACTGTCACGGTTACTTTCCAGAAGCAGACAGGCGGACAAGGAGCCTGGTCCGACGTAGCCGGGGTCGTGCAGACCGGCGGGCCAACGAATAACACATATAATTACGACACGGGATTTCATACTTTCACACCCGCACCTGCGTCCGGTGACAAGTACCGTATTTATGTCACCTGCAGCTACGTCGTTGGCATGGGGCCTACCACGCAAGGGCCGACAGTTACATCTTCGACAATTACGCCGATCCCATGAAGGCACGATCTGAGGTGCCTCGAATCAAACTGCTGAATGACAAGGAGTATGGAAACCGTGGCCAATCCGTTATGACGGCATCGCCGGAATTATTTCAGGAGGAATGAATGATGTTAACGAGAACCGCCCGCAAGGGTTTTTCAATTCTCGAGTTGCTCGTAGTCATCGCAATCTTCGCTGTCTTGCTGGGAATCTTGCTTCCGGCGATTCAATCGGTTCGCGAAGACGCGGCGAGGATTCAAAGCATCAATAATCTCCGGCAGATGATACAAGGTACTCATCAGTATGCAGACGAGCACGAGGGCACGATTAAAAATGTGGCCAATTCCACCGAATATGCAAGGTCGTCCGGTTTTTTTAAGAATCATTCGATATTTGTCGTGATTGCGCCGTATGCATATGATCCCAATGTTTGGAAACACAAACCAGGATCGTCCGATCCGCTAGATTCGATCTCCCCCAAGATTCCGATCTATCTCAGTCCTGGAGATCCTTCGATCGATTATGATCCGCGATTGAACTTCGTACGTGCCAAATGTAGTTACGCCGTGAATCTGGCCTCAATGGATGGATATCTGTCGATGAGTGCGACATTAAGAGACGGATTGAGCAACACGATCGCGTTCGCCGAAAAACATTTTGCCTCCGCGGATCCGACGTCGACAGGTGCTCAAACTTACGGCACGTACGATGCGGTTTTCGGGCCACTTCACTTGGATGAAGTGTACGGTCGGAGATGCGCCAGTTTCGCCGATAAACGGTGGGGAGACGTATTGCCTGTCACAAGTGCTGATGGCAAATCGACGGTTCCTTCGGTTCCGGGTAAAACGTTTCAGTACCGTCCACACGTTCCCGATGTGGACCCGCACGTCCTCCAAACACAGTTCAAATCCGGCCTGCCAGTCGCCATGTATGATGGGAGTTGTCGGACGATTTCACGAAACATTCGCGATACTGTTTTTTGGTCAATGGTGACGCCGGCTGGAGGTGAATCGGTCAGGGAATAACTTACGCAAGCACCAGCAACCCCACGACGACGACGGCGGCGCCGGCGCCGAGGCCGAGCCAGAGCGTAAGGTAGCCCTTCGTCCACTGGTCAAGGCGGAGGAAGCCGTAGAGCGCCGCCACGAGCGCGAACGCCAGCGCCGCGATGCGGAAGGCGTCCGTCACGCGCTCGGCCGAGCGCAGCTTCTGCACGTGGTCCTCGCTCAGTTCGAGGTCGATCTCCACCCAGCGCACGTTCGCGTTGAGGTTGTTCGCCCGGATGACCGATTTCTCCTCCTCGGACGGCAGGATCTCGCGCGGCTCCCCCTTCAGGTAGTTCGTGCGCATCGTGACCATCGACGGCCGCGTGTGGATCGGCGGGTCGAGTTGTTCGAGCTGTTTCATCAACTCGATGCGCGCGACGTTCAGGGCGTCGGCGAGCGCCAGTTCCTTCGTGCGGTGCGGGTCCTTGCTGCGGATGCCGGGCAGGCGCACGGTGGGCGGCGGCGGGGACCCCTTGGCGGCGAACCGTTCGGCGGCGAGTTTCTCGAAGGCGATTTTGTCTTCGACCTTCTTCATGATGGCCGGGAGATTGCGCACCCCGGGGCCGTCGCCGTTCGGCCCGGCGACGATGACGATCGGGCCGGCGGGCGACTCCGGCGTCTCCGGTGGTACCGGCGGGGCGGGAGGATTTGGTGCTTCGCCCTTCTTCGCGGGCTTGGGCGGGCGCGGCTTCGCATCGCCCTGGCAGCCGACGAGGCCGAACGCGAGTACCGCGACCAAGAGGCCGACCGCTTTCGTGAGTTTCATGGGTAACGACCTCAAGCAAGAACCCTGTTTCCTGTCCCCTTCTTAGCGAGACCGCCAGCGCAGCTTCTTGGCCGGCGGGGGCGGCGGCGGCACCCACGGGCTGACCCACTGCGCCGCGACGGTGGCGAGCACGAGCGGGATGATGCCGTACTCCAGATTGCCGGCCTGCCAGGGCCAGAGGAACGACAGCACGCCGCCCCAGAACGCCGCGACGAACGGCGGGAAGAGGCTGAAGCGCTCCTTGCGGTCCTTGGCGACGGCGCGCCACCAGCGGGCGGCACCAAGGACGCAGGCGAAGTAGAGGGTATAACCCGAGAGTACGGGCACGGACTTCGGCGGAATGTTCATCCAACCGAAGAGGTACGCGTTGGCGTTCGGGTTCTCTTCGGGGAATTCGTCGAAGGTCGGACCGATCCAGCCTTCGAGCCAGAACGCGAGCAGGCCGACGAGCGCGCCGAGGCCGGCGAAGCGGAGCCGGCGGCCCCACGAGTCGCTCGTCTTGAATTTCGCCCGACCGGCGCCGAGCAGGACCGCCCACGCGAGCGCCAGCGATACGAGGCTCATCTTGCCGATGGTGGCCCAGTCGCCGGTGCGCGTGACGGCCATCCAGGGCAGGATGCCGCAGGCGACGACGATCGGCGCCTGCAGCATGCCGCCGAGCCGTTCGACGAGCCGGTCGCGGAACGATTCCGAGGCGGCGGATGGCGGATCGACGGCGACCGGCTTCGCAACCGGGATCGTCTTCAGAGGCACGACGGGGGGAACCGGCGATGCGGGCGGCGCGATCGGCATCGCCTTCGGCACCTCCGCCGCCACCGGGATCGCCGCGGCCGCCGGAATCGTCGCCGATGCGGAAGCCGGCAACGGCGGCGGCACTTCCGTCGCCACGTGCATCCTCGCCACCGGCGGCGCGGGCGCCACCGGCTCGCTCGGATACGCCAGGTCCACCGCCTTCGCCATCTCCGTCATCGTCGCGAAGCGCTTCAGCGGGTTCTTGTCCAGCGCCTTCGCGATCACCGGGCGGAACGGCTCCGGCACCGCCGACAGGTCCGGCGACGCCGTCAGGTGTTTCATCAGGATTTCGCCGTCGCTCTCGCCGTCGAACGGCACCTTGCCCGTCAGCATCTCCTGGAGCATCACGCCGCACGCGTAGATGTCGATCGACTTCGTGTAGTTCCCGCTCGAAATTTCCGGGGCCATGAAGTGGACGGTGCCGACGGTGCGCGTCTGCTGCTTGTTCGTCTGGCTCATCGCCTTGCTGAGGCCGTAGTCGCCGACCTTGAGGCTGCCGTGCTCGAGGAAGATGTTGGCGGGCTTCAGGTCGCGGTGGACGACGCCGTGGTCGTGCAGGTACGCGACGGCGCGGGCGAGGTTCTGGAACCACTCGACGGCGAGGTTGACGGGCAGACCGTTCGGGTGCCGGTCCAGCACCTGCGCCATGCTCTCGCCGAGGACGTACTCCATGACGAGCCACTTGTCGCCGTGGTTGTCTTCCTTGAGGTCGTAGATGTGGACGAGGTTGGGGTGCTTGAGGTTGAGGCAGTTGGCGACGCCGCGGAGCTCGATGTCGGAGCTGCCGCGCAGGAGCTTGAGCGCGACTTCCTTGCCGGAATCGCTGACCGCGAAGTAGACCTCGCCGAAGCCGCCTTTGCCGACGCCGCGCTTGACGGTGTACCCCGCGAGGGGGCGTTCGCCCGATCGGTAGGTGAACCGCATGGATGGCCTCGGGAACGGAGTGATTTCGTTGTACTATTCGTGCGCCGCGCGGGGGGATTTGATCGCGAGCGGGGAATTGTCCAAAGGAACGGAGGGCGAAGGCGTCAGACGCTCGTACGTGCGAATAGCGAGGGAAAACCCCGTCATAACGCCGAAAATCAGCGAGCAGACCAAACAACAATACGCGTACATCATGAGCATCATCGCATCGCCAAATCCTTCATAAGCCTCCGTGGGAACGGGCAACGTCGAAGCGTACCAACGAAGGCCGAGGAAGCAGATCAATCCGAGAAAAAGCACACCAAGAATGAAGCCGCCGAACCAAGCGAGTAGTACGCACACGACCAGACGACTCGGCAATATTCGAACGAAACCGCGACGTAGTATTGACCCCATCGACCGACAACGTGTTCGGAGTGGCAGGCCTCGCGTGTCTCGAACCAATTTCGCAATGACTGCAACCGACAACAGGCCGAACCCCGCCAGCAGGAAATACGCTCCGTTTTCGGCGTTCGATTGCATCGGTTGGCTCGGATTTAGACATTATTTTAACGCCACGCACACCAGCTTCGCCCCGTCCCGTGCGTACAGCCGGCCGTCGGCGAACGACGGGATCGCCCGTACCTTCTCGCCCAGGATCGTCGCACGCCCCAGTTCCGCGTACTTCTCCGCGTTCGCCTCGAACGCCACCAGTTCCCCCGCCTCCGTCACGGCCACGAACTTCCCGTCCACGCCGATCACGCCGGCGCAGCCGAAGCGCTCCTTGCTCCACTTCACCGCCCCGGTCTTCCACTCGATGCAGCGCAGCCGACCCGTGTTGAAGTCCGCCCGGCCGTCGGTGCCGAAGAGGTGATCGCCCGCCCGCACCGGCGTCGCATACTGGCACGACAACGACTTGTCGTTCGACCAGATTTCCTCGATCGATTTCCCGTCGCACTTGAGCAGGATCGCCCCGGTCCCGTAGGAGGACGTCAGGAAGATGTGCCCGTCCAGCACCAGCGGCACGGATGCGTTCACGGACGCATCGATCCGCGAGCGCCACGGCAGGTCGAACAGCTTCGTGCCGGAATCGAGCGCGACGCCCAGCAGGCCGGCCCGCGTGAACGCCAGCACGACGCTCCGCTCGCCGAACTTCGCCACCACCGGCGACGAATAACTCGCCGCGTCGTCGCCGACTTTCCACACTTCCTTCCCGCTCGCGAGGTCGAACGCCACGAGGCACGCGCCCTTGCCCCCCGCGTTCACGATCGCCTTGCCGTCGGCGATCACCGGCGAACTCGCGACGCCGAAGAACCCCTTGTCCGCCCCGTACTCCTTCAGCACGTTCCGGTGCCAGCGCTTCGCTCCCGTGCGCAGCTCCACCGCGTGCAGGTCGCCGTTCGCGCCGAGGATGCACACGGCATCCTTTCCGACCGTCGGTGTGGCGCGCGGGCCGTCGTCGAAGCCGAAATCGTCCCGATACTTCGCCGGATACGCGAACTTCCAGAGGCGCTCCCCGGTAGCGGCGTCGAGCGCCTCCAGAATGTCCTCGTCGTCGATGCGATGGAACAGGAACGACTTCCCGCCGACCACCGGCACGCCCGCCCAGCCGCTGCCGATCGACTTCGACCAGACCATCGCCGGCGGCTTCGCGATCCAGTCCCAATTCAGCTTCGTCTCCGGCGAGCGACCGTCGCGGTTCGGGCCGAGGATCTGCGGCCAGTCGGCGGCGAGTAGGAGCGGAACGGCGAGCAGGGCGGCGATTCTCGGCATGATGGTGGCATCGGCGAGGGAAGGAAGTCGAAAACCCGGCGATTCGCTTATAGTATGGGTAGATGATGCCGATCGAGGCCGCCCCGTGATCGTCTACCGCGCCTACCGCAATACCGATCCGCCGGGCCTCGCCGACGTCTGGAACGAATCCGCCACCGCGCGTGGTGCCATCCCCATCCGCAATCCGGCGCTGCTCGAGCGCTGGATGTTCAGCAAGCCGTACTTCGAAGCCAACTCCCTCGTCGTCGCCGAAGACGTCGCCGAGTCCGGCGAACGCAAGATCGTCGGCTTCTCGCTCGCTGCCTTCGCCCCGAACGAAGAAGAAACGCGGCTCGACCCCACCTGCGGCGTCGTCTGCTGTGTCCTCGTCCGGCCCAGCCACCGCAAGCGGGGCATCGGCCGCGAACTGCTGAAGCGCGCCGAGGCCTACCTCGCCGACGGCGGCGCCGTCCACATCGTCTTCGGTTCGCAGTGGCCCGTGAACCCGCACCTCTTCGGACTCTACGGCGGCAGCAATTCCCCCGGCATCCTCGAAAGCGACGCCGACGCCAAACCCTTCCTCGCCAAGTTCGGCTACCAGCCCGCCCAATCGGTCACCGTCTTCCAGCGCCAACTGGACCAGCCGATCATCATGCTGGATACCCGCGTGCCGCTGCTCCGTCGGCGCTACGATGTGCAACTCCTCAAGACCGCCTCCATCGCCTCGTGGTGGCAGGAATGCCTCTGGAACACGCTCGAACCGGCCGAGTTCCGCGTCATCGACAAGCTCACCGGCGTGCCCGCCGCCCGCGCCATCGCTTGGGAACTGGAAGGCTTCGGCTGGCGCTGGAACGCCCCGTCCGCCGGCATCATCGACGTGCAGGTCCGCCCCGACCTCCGCAAACAGGGCCTCGCCAAGATGCTCGTCTTCCACATCCTCAAGTTTCTGCAGGACCAGTTCTTCGGCATCGTGGAACTGCAGGTGCGCTCCGACGATGAGGCTGCCGTGGGCCTCTGCAAAAGTCTCGGTTTCGAGCAAGTCGACGTTGGCCACGTTTACGGCAAGGGATCAAGCCAAGACTGAGCCGCCAACCTTTGGACCGTCCACAAGACCGTTTCGATCATCACGTGCGTATTGCGGTGTAAGAGTCTCTGTTGCCGGAACGGGCATGCCGTGATCCCGTACGGTGAGGTCGGCCTCCGTCTCGCCGTTGAAATTATGTGGTTATACTCTGCATGCCGCGCTCCGCGTTCCGCACTCGGACGCCTCGCGGCTAAACATACAATCATCCCATTCCCTTTCTCTCCCGGAGCGTCATCGTGGAAGTCGTCGAATATCGCGGCTGGAAGAACAACCTCAAGCTCGCCAACGGGCACGTCGAACTAATCGTCACGCTCGACGTCGGGCCGCGCGTCATCGCGTACCGGCTGCCGGGCGGGTTCAACGTCATGAAGAACTACGACTCCATGATGGGCGGCACCGGTGAAGCCGAATGGCAGATCCGCGGTGGACACCGCTTCTGGCTCGCGCCCGAAGACCTCACGCGCACCTACTTCGCCGACAACCGACCCGTGAAATGGGAACAGACCGGCCCGCACTCCGCGAAGTTCACGCCGCCGCCCGAGACCGAATACGGCGTGCAGAAAACGATGGAACTGAAGCTGGGCCCGACCGGCACGAAGGTCGAAGTGATCCTCACCGTCACGAACATCGGCAAGGAGCCGACCGACCTCGCGCCGTGGGGGCCGACCGTCATGGCGCCCGGCGGCGTCGAGGTGATCCCGCTGCCGGCGAAGTTCGACCACCCCGGCCACCCGAAGCGAGCCAAGTCGCCGGCCGACTTCGCGCCCAACCAGGAACTGATTCTCTGGCCGTACTTCGACTTCGCCGATAGCCGCTGGACCTTCGGCAAGAAGTACCTCTTCCTCCGCCAGGACGTGAACAAGGGCCCGACGAAGATCGGCCTCGCCCACCGCGAAGGCTGGGTCGGCTACGTCAACTCCGGCACGCTGTTCGTCAAGCGGTTCGACTACCGCGAAGGGGCCGTCTACCCCGACCGCGGCACGCGCTACCAGACCTTCAGCAACGAAGACATGCTCGAGATGGAAACCGTCGGCGAACTCGTCTCGCTCCAGCCCGGCGCGTCGGCGTCGCTCGTCGAGAGCTGGGAGTTGTTCGGGAACGTCCCCGACGTTCGCACCGAGTGCGACGTGGACCGCGTCGTGCTACCGCTGGTGAACGGTGGTGCGAAATGACCGCCGAGGAACTTGAACAAGAAGCCTGGCCACTCTCGCGGCCGTGCGTCTTCTTGCGTGACAAGGGACCGAAAGACGACCTCGCGGCCGTGTGGGGCGGGCAGGGGATCGTGCCGCCGCCGAAGAAGCAGCCGATGGATCGGCACTGGCTCTCGATCGACTGCGGTGCATTCAAGGAGTTCCTCCACGGGAACAAGTATAAGGTCGGCCCGACGGCCGGCGTGCTGAGCATCTACACCGACGGCGAGGGCGGCGGGGTCGCGGTGCTCGACAAGAAGGCGACTCTCAAGATCGACAAGAAGGCCACGGCCCTTTATGCGCATCCGGGCCGGTCGCTACCGCCGCTGGACGCGGTGTTCCAACTCGGCTCACCGGCTGTGCAAGCCTGGCTGAAGAAGAACAAATGGAAGCCGGAATGGCCCTTCAACAACAACTTCAAAGACAAGGCCCCGGCCCAGGCCTACGAGAAACGCTACGCCGATCTCTGCCCGCTCTATGGTAAGATCGAAGCGTATGCCGTGCTCGGCGGGTGGCATTTCCCCTGGCCCGAGGGCGACTGGACCGAACTGCGCGATCGCGCTCTGCTGGTCTGGACGTTCGAAGAGTCCGAGCCGTGGATCGAAGTCTGGGCCGACGGCAAAGGCTTCGAGGTGAAGGAGCGCATCACGTGACCGGCGTCGCCTGTTCGATCACGCGCATCGATTTCCACTTGCCCGTATTGAACCGCCACCAGAAACAACTTGCCATGACGGCGATGTAGAACGTCGCGAAGCCCCACGCGACGTAGACGCTGCCGCCGTAGCGCACAACGAGGAACGTCGGCACGATCATGCACGGCCAGGCGAGGCAGAACGTGAGGATGGTCACGAATCGCGTATCCCCGGCCCCGCGCAGGGCGAAGGAATACGTGACATTGAGCGTATCCGCGATGGAGTAGATCGCCACGCACATGAGCAACGTCGGCACGATCGCCGCGACGGCGGGCCACTCCCGTGCCTGTTCGGTGCCGGGGTCGGGTTCGAACGGCTTCATCAGCAGTTCCGGGATGAAGAAGTAGCACGCCGCCACGAGGCATGAATACGCGAGCGTCCAGCGCATACCGAGGATCGTGGAGCGTTCGGCCAGCTCGGGGCGGTTCTCGCCGAGCCGCTGGCCGACGAGGATCGCGATCGCCTGGCCCATGCCCATCATCGGCAGGAAGCCGAAGAGGTTCAGCGTGAACGTGAGGCTCGTGGCGTTCTGCTCGGCCTTGCCGAGCTGGCCGACGAAGACCGTGAAGAGCGTGAACGAGATCGCGTCGAGCGCCCATTGCAGCCCGGCCGGTGAGCCGAACTTCAGCAAACGCACGGACAGTTCGCGTTCCGGTCGCCAGTTCATCGAGTCGTACTGCTCGCGATAGCGGCGGCGGAGGAAGAGGCCGAGGGCGAGCAGGGCCGAAGCCCACGCGCCGGCGGCGGTGGCCCAGCCCGCGCCGACGATCCCGAGTTCCGGGAACCCGAAGTGGCCGAAGATCAGGACGTAGTCGAGGCCGATATTGACGACCGTGCCGATGGCGTTGATGCCGAGGACGGTCCAGGAATCGCCACGTCCGGAGAAGAAGCTGGAGACGGCGGCGATGATCGCCATCGGCATGGCGGCGGCGCAGAGGGTGCGGAAGTAGGTCGTTTCCAACACCTGCATGTGAGGTTCGTGCCCGGCCCAGGCGAAGAGCGCGGGGGCGGGGAACCACAGCAGCCAGAAGAGCGAGCCGGCGATCAGGCTGAAATGGATGCCGTGCCAGACCGCCGGGCCAACGCGATTCGGCCGGCCGGCGCCGGTGTATTGGGCGACGAACGTGGAGACGTAGCCGGCGGTGCCCTGCACGAAGGCGAAGACGAACCAGAACACCATCGCGGCGGGCATGGATGCGCCCATCGCGTCCGGGTGGTACCAGCTCAGGAAGAGCCGGTCCACGGTGAACTGGATGGTGGTGAAGCTGTTCGCGAGGATGAGCGGCCCGGCGAGCGCGAGGATTTCGCGCGAGCCGCCGGGGTGATAACGCGGATGGGATGGGGAATCGGCCGGTAAGGCGTCGATTGTGGCTTGTCCCATTCCGTGCCGTTCCGGTGAGTTTGAGTTCGGGCGGATTACCGTGATCGACCAATCCAACGGCACGATGGTTCGCGCGACCCGCACCGGAGCCGGAATTCTATTGAGCCAGTCAAGGGAATATCGCCAACCCCCCCCCGGTCCGTTTTGAGGCGGCGATATCGGAGATAAGGGTGGGCGATGATTGGTCAGGTCCCCGGAGTTACTTCTTCACGAGCCAGATGTTCCGGTACTGCACCGGGTGGCCGTGGTCTTGCAGCAGGATCGGGCCGGGCGTCGCCGGGTCGCCGCCGGCGCCGGCGCGGGTGTTGTCCACGGTCACCTTCACGTTGTCGTGGACCTTCACGCCGTTATGGACGACCGTGATGTGCACCGGTTCGACCTTCTTGCCGTTCTCGAACTTCGGAGCGGTGAATTCGATGTCGTAGGCCTGCCAGACGGTCGGGGCCTTGCAGGCGTTCTTGAGCGGCGCGGCCACTTCGTAGATCGCGGCGCAGTCGTTGTTCTTGCTCGCGAGACCATAGCTGTCGAGCACCTGCACCTCATAGCGGCCCTGAATGTAGACGCCGCTATTGCCGCGGCCCTGGCCCTGCTTCAGGTCCGGCTCGTACGGGATGCGGAACTCGACGTGGAGGTGGAACTTCCCGCCGAACTTCTCCTTCGTGACGATGTCGCCGTGGCCCTTGAAGCCTTCCATCGCGCCGTCGGCGATTTTCCACTCGACCTTCTTGCCGTCGCGCTTGGTCCACTTATCGGCCGACTTGCCGTCGAACAGAATAATGGCCCCCTTCGGCGGCGGTGTGCCTTCGGCGTCCTTCAGGTCTTCGGGCTTCAGTACTTTGAACTTGTCGTCGAGTTTCCACTGCGCGGAAACCGGACCAACGGCGGCGAGCAGGGCCATGAGAGCGAGCAGACGCATGGGAGAGTCCTTAGACGAGGTCGGGTTGCACGATTGTTTCCGGTCGGCCGTGGGACGCGAGGACCGCCTCGGCGGCGAGGTATCCGCTGCGTACGGCTCCTTCCATTGTCGCGGGCCAACCGGTTTGCGTCCAATCGCCGGCGAGGAAGAGGTTCGGAATTGGCGTATCTTGGGTTGGCCGGAACGCATCAACGCCGGGCACGGCGCTGAAGGTCGCGGTGTGCTCCGTGACGACTTTGGCCCGCAGGAGAGTGGCCGAGTGCGGGAAGATTCGGCCGAGTTCGGCGACGATGAGGGATTCGATGTTGTCGCGGCCCCGCTTCTTAAGGTCGTAAGACGCGCTAACGACGACCTGGACGTAGCCGTTGCCGCGATTGAAGACCCACTGGCCGATGCAATCGACGAGCACGACGTGCGGCAGCGGGGTGATGTCGCGGTCGAACCAGAGGTGGACGCTGGTGATCGGCGACGGAGCGAGGTTCGCGATGTTGGCGAAGTACGGCTGCGAAGCGATCTCGGCCGGCAGCAGGTCGAGGACGCGATCGAAGGGGACGGCGAGGATGACGGCGTCGGCGTCGAGTTCGGAGCCGTCGCGCAACGTGACGGCGATTCGACTTTGAGAAGGTCCGGTATCGCTCGTCGAGTCTTGTCCCCTCCCCCCTTGAGGGGGAGGGTTAGGGTGGGGGGCTGGGGCGTGTAGTGGCTGACCGCGATCCCCGTCACCCCCACCCCGGCCCTCCCCCTTCAAGGGGGAGGGAGAAAGATCGTCGCGCCAAGCAATCTGTTTCACCCCGCAACTTTCACGTACTTCGACACCTCGCGCATCGAGCCAGCCGCGCAGTTCCTCGCCATAAAACCGCCCGAGCGGCACCGTCGGCACGTGGACCGTGAAGCCATCGCGGTGCCGCAGGAAACCATCGACGAACACCTTCCGCGCGTACTTCAATCCGACCCGCTCGACGGTCTCGTTCAACGCGCTCGTCAGCACGACGCCCCAGAATCGTTCGATCGTCCGCGCATTCTGGCGATGCTCCTTCAACCACGCGATCGCCGGCGGATCGGCCTCCGGAGACTCCCGAAGCAGTTGCAGCATCCCCCAGCCGATGCGGAGCTTGTCGGTCGCTGTCAGGTAGTGCGCCCCTGTGAGCGCTCGCCCCAGGTGGAACGGTGCCGGCCACGGATCGGATCGAAACGTGCTCGTCCGCCGGTCCGGCGTGCGGAACCAGAGCGTGCGCTGCGGCTCCAAAAAGTGCTCGACGCCGATCGTGCGGCAGAAGTGGGCGAAGTTCGTGCAGCAGCCCATGCTGACGTGCTGGCACGCATCGACGAGCTGCCCCGTCGCGGGATCGCTGAACGACGACGCCCGCCCGCCGAGGCGCGGCCGCGATTCGAGGACCGTGACGCGGTATCCGCGCGGCGCGAGGGCCACGGCCGCCGAAAGACCCGCGAGGCCGCCGCCGACGATGAGGACGGAAGGTGTGGTCACACGAAGATAATAGGAGAAGAACTGCGATGCGAACGACTACTTCTGTGGCCCTCGTTCATTCGACGGAAGTTCTCGCCAGCGAGGTACTGGTAGCTTGAGCGGCGAATCAGATGTTCGTTCGTCGGGTTTCGGATCCCGTCGCATTAAGATCACACAAAGACTGAAAAGCAAAAACATGCCCAAGAACGGAGCAGACGTCCAAAAAAGCAATGGCAAATAAGCACGACCGATGTCGTCTGTCGTGTACCAACCGATCGTAAGCCAAGCGATCCAGAGCAACACATTCAACAGGAATACCAGCGAGACGTTCCGTGCCGTTCGGCCTCGGGTTTTTGATGAAAGTTCCATTCTTGGTCTCGGTCTGAGTCCGAACGTCTATCCTGCAATTCTATCCCATGAAATGCTCTCCTTCTCCAACATCGGCAACTCGACCGGCAGCGCCTCCAAATACTTCGGAGCCGCCCCCGTGTTGAAAACCACGACCGTCTCGTCCGGCCGCACGTCGCCGGCCGCGAGCAACTTCTCCAGCACGTCGAAGCAGACGGCCGTCTCCGGGCAGATCGCGATCCCCTCGGCCGCGCTCGCGCGAACCATCCACGGCGCGATCGAACGCTCCGCGCCCGCGACGGCCTTCCCGCCGCTCGCGCGGATCGCGTCGAGCATCAGGAAGTCGCCGACGGCCACCGGCACGCGCAAGCCGCTCGCCACCGTCGCGGCGTTCGGGAACAACTCGGCGAACCGCTCCCCCTTCTCGAACGCCCGCACGATCGGGGCGCAGCCCTCCGCCTGGCACGAGATCAACCGCGGCATCTTCTCGCTCATAAGCCAGCCGAGATCCTTCAACTCCTGGAACGCCTTCCACATGCCGATGAGCCCGGTTCCGCCGCCGGTCGGGTAGAGGATGACGTCGGGTAATTTCCAATGGAATTGCTCGGCCAGTTCGAGGCCCATCGTCTTCTTGCCTTCGAGGCGGTACGGCTCCTTGAGTGTCGAGAGATCGAACCAGCCCATTGGCTCCGTGCCGTCCTTGACGATCTTGCCGCAGTCGTTGATGAGGCCGTTGACGCGGAACGCCTTCGCCCCGTAGAGGTGCGGTTCGAACTGGTTCACGACCGGCGTGTCGGCCGGCATGAAGACGAAGCACTCGATCCCCGCCCGCGCCGCGTAGGCCGCGGCCGCGCCGCCGGCGTTCCCGGCCGTCGGCAACGCCACGCGCTTCACGCCCAGCCATTTCGCCATGCTCACGGCCGCCGTCATTCCGCGGCTCTTGAAACTACCCGTCGGCAGTTGCGATTCGTCCTTGATGTAAAGGTTGGGTAGGCCGAGTTGCTTTCCGAGTCGCGGGCAAAACAATACCGGGGTCAGCCCCTCCCCGAGCGTCACCGGCAGTTCACTCCACCAACCATCCCCATCGCTGAATGGCAGCGGCAGCAACTCGCGGTACCGCCACAGCGTCGGCGGCCGCTTCGCAATGATCTCCGGCGTGACGGCGCGCTTCACGGCGTCGAGGTCGTACCGCACGACGATCGGCCGCCCGGCGTGAAGGTTGTAAAGTTGGCCGTACTCGAGGCGCGTGCCATCGATGGCGCCTTCGAGGTGCGAGACGAAATGGTTCATCGAGCCATGGTATGGAACGGGCACGGCGAGTAGACATCGGTCAGTCGAACAGGCATTCGACTGGCTACGGTATTACGCCAGAACCTCTTCGATCGCCTCGACGCCCGGGTTGACGAGCGGCACGGGGCGGCTGCCGACGTAGTAGTTCTTCTCCGGATTGATGCCGAGCGCCGAGTAGATCGTCGCGAAGAGGCTGCCGGCGTCCACCTGCTCGGCGACGACCTTGTTGCCCTTCTCGTCGGTCTTGCCGTAGACGGAGCCGCCCTTGATGCCGGTGCCGGTGATGGTGGTGCTCCAGGCGCTGGCGAAGTGGTCGCGGCCGAGGCTGGCGTTGATGCTCGGCGTGCGGCCGAACTCCGAGAGGGTCACGATCATCACGTCGTCGAGCAGGCCGCGGTCCTTCAGGTCGTCGATCAGCGCCGCCATCACGTAGTCGAGTTCCGGCACCATCTCCTGGTGCGTCTCGAAGTTCTGGCCGTGGCTGTCCCACCACGCGCGGCCGACGCGGACGAAGGGCACGCCGGCCTCGACGAGGCGGCGCGCGATCAGCGTCTGCTGGCCGAACTGCGTCGGGCCGTAGCGGTCGCGGACCTTTTGAGGTTCCTTCGAAATGTCGAAGAGCGTCTCGCTGGCCATGATGCCGCGGACGCGCTCGTACGCCTCGTTGTGGCTGCCCATCACTTCCGATTGGCGGCCCTTGGCGAACTGCTTGCTTAGCAAGTCGCGCAGGTCGGAGCGCGTCTTGTGGTCGAGGTCGCTGATGGTGTCCAGCTTGCGGATGAATTCGGGCGTGTTGTTGGTCGTCAGCTCCATCGGCGCGTAGCGGGCGCCGAGGAAGCCTGAGTCGCCGGGGGCCATGCCGCGGCCTTCGGTCTGCGTGTAGAAGGTGACGTAATCGGGCACCTTGCTGTCGGCGCGGCCCATCTCGCGGGCCACGACGGCGCCGAGGTCGGGATACTTCAGGCCGGCCTCGTTGCGGCGGCCGCGCATCATCGTGACGGCGGCGCTGCCGTGGTCGCCGTTCTTGGTGTCGAGGCCGCGCAGGATGCAGACATGCTTCATCCGCTTCGCCATTTCCGGCATCAGCTCGGAGATGTGTACGCCGGGCACATCGGTCGGGATGGCGCGGAAGGGGCCGCCGGTGGACGCGCCGGGCTTCGGGTCCCACGTCTCGAGCTGGCTGGCACCGCCTGCGAGCCAGAGCATGATGACGCGCTTCTGGTTCTTCTTGAGGTCGGCGGCGACGGCCGGGTTCGCCAGCACGTTCAGGCCGGTCATGTCGGCGAAGGCCGTCGCGGTGAACGCCGTCGTCGCGGCGAGGAAGTCGCGTCGCTGCATGAAATCACCTCAGTGGCAGAATCGGAACTCCGGGCACGTGACCAGCGCCCAGAGCATTTGCTTGTAAGCCTCGGCTGCGCGGTCCTTCCGCTCGGCGAAGTACGCGTGCAGGGTGTTCAATTCGTCCGGTGTCGCGGGTCGAGCCAAAGCGGTGCGGACGAGTGCGTTGACGGCCTCGGCGGGTTCCTTCGCGGTCTTGAGCGAGCCGAGCAGGCTGCCGCCGCCGTCGGTGAGAAACTCCTTCGCGATCCGGTCGCCGTTGCTGAACAAGAGCGCTTCGCCGACGCCGATCTGGAAGTTCTCCGTCGGCTGTGCGATCAGCGACGCGATGCCGCGCCCGGCGCTTTCAGCCTGCTCGATCCGCTTCTCGAACTCGTCCGGCTTCAGGCCGTCGTACTGCTTCGGGTCGCTCGTCGCGATCTTGAGGGATGTGCCCATCTGCTGCGGCGTCAGCGGCCGGAGCTTGGCAACGGCGAAGTACTTGTCCTCGGGGCGTGATTCACTCCCGTACTGGCTGCTGCGGGCATACGTCTGGCTCATCACGATGCCGCGGATCAGCCGGCGGATGTCGTACTTGTGCGCGGCCATGTCCCGCGCCAGTTCCTGCAGCAGTTCCGGGTGCGAGGCCGGGTTCTCGCTGTGCATCTGGTCGAGCGGGTTCACGAGGCCGGTGCCGAGGAAGCGGTGCCAGAGCCGGTTGACGATGTTGCGGGCGAAGAACTCCGCCTCCTTCGGCTGCAGTGCCACCTCGACGAGCTTCTCCCGCGCGCTGAACTTCGGCTTCGCGGGCGCGGCCTTCGCGTCCTTGTTCTTCTTGTCGCTCGCTTCCTTCTCCTTCTTCTGTTCGTCCTTCGTCAGGTCGCGCAGCGTGTCGGTTTCGACCACGGCTCCGGTGAGGAACATCAGCTTCGCGGGCTTCTCCGGTCCCTTCGTCGGCTTGAACTTCACGACGCCCGCTTCGCGCTCGGCGAGCTGGCCGCCGGCGTCATACGTGCGGGCGAGGAACGATTTCATCCCGAAGAAGTGGTCTTGCTTCCAGTCCTTTACCAGCGGGTGATCGTGGCACTGAGCGCAGCTCACATTCACGCCGAAGAAGGCGACCGATACGTCGTTCGTCATCTTGTCGGCGTCCTGCACCCTGGCTCGCAGGAACTCGCCGGCTTGCTTCGTCTTCTCATCCGCGCCGGGCAGCATCAGCTCGCGGAAGATGACGTCCCATGGCTTCTTGTCCTTCATCGCCTGCACGAGGTAGTCGCGGACGGAACCCGAGCGCCCGCGGCCCGGCTCGGAGTTCAGCATCGCGTCGAACAATATCGCCTGGTAGCGGTCGAATGCCGGGGACGCCATGAGCCGATCGACGAGCTTCGCGCGCTTGTCGGCTTCGGATGATTTCAAAAAGGCTTCGGATTCGCCGACCGTCGGAATGCGGCCGACGAGGTCGAGCGTCAGCCGGCGGATCAGGGTCGCGTCGTCGGCGGGGCCGGCGGGCGCGATCTTGTCGGCGGCGAGCTTCGCGTCGATCCGCTGGTCGATCAGCGATTCGAGCGGTCGTTCGGCGGCGCGCGCGGAGACAGGGGAAACCAACGCCATCAAAAACGCAAGACGGAGCAACCGCATCGGCTGGCTCCCATGGGGTGGGATTCGTCGGTGAGACGCTATTCGGCGGGAACTCGTTCCCGATTGTGGCTGGGAACGAATCTGGAATCACTGTAACAGATTCCGGCTGAAACGCCAGCGCAAACTTACCAGTCGTCCGCCGCGAAAACCGCCTTCGCGGCGGTCGCCTCGTCCTTGCCCGGCGTGCATTCCAGCCCCACGAATCCATCGTACTTCAGCTTCTTCAGCTCCTTCAGCACGCGCGGGTAGTGGATCTCGCCCGTGCCCGGTTCGTGGCGGCCGGGATGATCCGCCAGCTGGATGTACCCGATCGCGTCGGCGGCGAAGCCCTCTTTCAAGTGCCCGCAGAGGTCGCCCTCGGTGATGTGCATGTGGTAGAGGTCCCAGTTGATCTTCACGAACTTCGAGCCGACGGCCTTGATGATCTTCATCGTCGGCGCCGAGCCGTAGAGGCAGTGGCCCTTGTGGTCGACGCGAATGTTCATCGGTTCGAGAATGAGGACGACGCCCGCCTTCTCGGCGACGGGCGCGGCGGCCTTCAAAGCCTCGATCGTCGTCTCGTGCATCTGCTCCTGCGAGACGCCGGGGATGTCATCCCCCGCCACGACGCACATCATCCCGCACTTCCACTTCTTCGCCACCTCGCAGGCCTCGCCGATCTTGTCCACCACCTTCTGCTTGTTCTTCGGGTCGTTCATTCCGGGCTTGAAGCCCCATGCCGTGAACTGCGCGATCGTCAACTTCAGGCGCTCGCAGGTATCGGCGACGGCGTTCACGTCCTTGTTCTCGTACGGCCAGATCTCCACTCCGGGGAAGCCAAGGGCGGCCGCGCCTTCGAGGCGCTTGAGGAAGTTCTTCTCGCGGGAGAACCACATCTCGACGTTGCAGGCGAACTTGGTGTTCTTCGCTTTGCCCGTCGGCGAGTCGGCGGCGGGGAGCTGGGACGCGAGGCCGAGCGCGGCGGAACTGGCGAGGAAACGGCGACGGGAGGGGGTCATGGGGGTGGGCACCTCGATGGCGATTGCAATTCCAGAATACACCGAATCGAGGGTGTTGTCGAAAAGTCCTGAATCCGAACGGAACGATTATTTTCTCATCACTCAGAACTCATGACTCATCTCTCGATTGAATAACATGGTTTGTCGAGTGATGAGTTCTGAGATGTGAGTTGTGAGTAAGGATCGATCCAGACGACTCGATAAGATACGCCCCATGAACGCACGCGATCTGAACACCTGGCGGGACGCCGCCATCGAGGCGGCGCAGCGGGGGGCGGCGGAACTCGAACGCTGGCGCGGTGCCTTCACCGTGCGCGAGAAGTCCCGCGCCGACCTCGTCACCGACGCCGATACCGCCTCGCAGGACGCCATCAAGCGCTTCCTGCTCGGCGCGTTCCCGGACCACCGCTTCCTCGGCGAAGAAGACTCGGCCGGGAAGACGCTCGAACAACTGAAGGCGTCCATCGACGACCGGCCGACATGGATCGTCGACCCGCTCGACGGCACCGGGAACTACGCGCACGGCTTTCCCTGCTACGCCGTCAACGTCGCGCTCATGGTCGACAACGAAATCGTCGTCGGCGTCACGTTCGACCCGCGGCTCAACGAGATGTTCCACGCCGCCAAGGGCACCGGCACCTTCCTCAACGGCGTGCCGGTCCGCGTGAGTTCGATACCCTCGATCGCGGACAGCCTCATCGCCACCGGCTTCCCGGCCAACTACCAGCAACAGTTGAAGAACCTCGAAGCCTGGAAGCGCGTGTCGTACCACGCGCAGGCGCTGCGGCGGACCGGGTCCACGGCGGTGAACATGGCGTACGTTGCGGCGGGGCGGTTCGATGGGTACTGGTGCTACGACAATTGGCCGTGGGACGTGGCCCCGGGCGAGATTCTCATCCGCGAGGCCGGGGGGCGCGTGACGAGCAGCGACGGCTTGCCGTTCGACCCGTTCCGCATGGACATCGTGGCGAGCAACGGATCGACGCACGACGAACTGGTGCGCGTGCTGAACTCGAAGGAATGAAAAAGCCCCGCGACGGTCGTCGCGGGGCTTCCGTGTTATCAATTCCGTTTTCAACTCAGCCCAGCAGACCCGTGACCACTTCGCCCTTCACCAGTTCTCGCGGCTGGTTCAGGTGGTTGTAGACGATCGTGTCCGGCTTGATGCCGACGCTGTGGTAGATCGTCGCGAGCAGTTCGGTCGGGTGGACCGGATGCTCGAGCGGGGCCGAGGCGGTCTTGTCGCTCTTGCCGTGGACGTAGCCGCGCTTGATGCCGGCACCGGCGACGAGGGCGGTGTAGCAGTACGGCCAGTGGTCGCGGCCGTCGTCCTGGTTCTGGTTGCCGGAAGTGCTGACGCCGCGCTGCGGGCTGCGGCCGAACTCGCCGACCACGACAACGAGCGTGTCCTTCAGCAGTCCGCGCTGGTCGAGGTCTTCGATGAGGGTGCTGACGCCGGCGTCGAGCATCGGGGCGGCTTGATTCTTCAATCGATTGGATAGCCCGGCGTGCGTATCCCACGAGTGGTTGTCGCTGTTCGCGACCTTGGGCCAGTTCACTTCGACGAACCGCGTGCCGGCTTCGATCAGCCGCCGGGCGAGCAGGCAGCATTGGCCGAAGGTGTTCTTGCCGTACTTCTCGCGGAGGGCCGGGGCTTCCTTGGCGATGTCGAAGGCGTCGCGGGCGCGGCCCGAGACGACGAGGCCGAGCGCCTTGCCGTAGTACGAGTCGAGTTCGAACTTGCTAACGGCCTTCTCGATTTCGGGCATCCCCTTTGCGACCGTATCCCGCAGGCTCGCGCGGCGGTTCATCCGTTCCGGCGTCAGGTCTTCCCGCAGCTTCAGGTCGTCGACCTTGATGCGGTCCATCTTGCCCATGTCGAGGTCGTCGCCGCTCGGGTAGAGCAGGTACGGGTCGTACGCCTTGCCGAGGAAGCCGGCGGTGCCGCCCTTGCCGACGACGTTCGATTCCTGGAGCGGTCGCGGCATCATGACGAACGGCAGCATCGGCACTTCGGGCGGCTTGAACTTGATGATGTTCGAGCCGAGCGTCGGGAAGTCCTTCGGGCTGGGCGGCTCCAGTTGGCCGGACGCCGAGACCTTGTCCGTCGTGTAGCCGGTGTGCATCTGGTAGATGGCGGCCGTGTGGTTGAACAGGCCGTTCGGCGTGTAGCTCATCGTGCGGATGAGCGTGGCCTTGTCGAGTTGCTGGGCGATCTTCGGCAGCAGTTCCGTGACGTGCGTGCCGGGGATCTTCGTCGGTGTGCTCTTGAAGACGCTGCGCACCTTGTCGGGGACGTTCTCCTTCGGGTCCCAGAGGTCGAGGTGGCTCGGCCCGCCCTGCAGGTAGATGAGGATGACCGACTTGGCCTTGCCGAAGCCGCGGCCGCCGCTGTCCTTGGACGCCGCGACCGGGGCGTTCCCCTTGGCTTCGTTGGCGAGGACGTTGGCGAGCGAAAGCCCCGCGAGCGAGAGGCTGCCGAAGCGGATCAGTTCGCGGCGGCTGACGCCGTCGCAGGTATCGCGGCTGATTTCGCCGGGAATCACGAGCATGGGGAGCTACTCCGGATCGAACGTGCGCGGTGCGGTGGGATCGGCAATGGTCGAACGGCCGATAGAAGGAGTTTAACGGCGCACGGGACGGGAAGCAAGCGCAAAGAGGGGGATGAAGCGGGAACGGTGAGCGTCAGGGAGGTTGGTGGCAAACTTGTTCAGTCCGCCGGTCTACAGTCCTACGACCTGAAGAGGGCCGGCGGAGTCAACAAATGGACCACCGTCAAATTTGACGCACACCCTCGGGGCCGTGTATACGCATGATCATACAAGGGCGAACGTTCGATTGATTCACGGGCGGAACGGCCCATTCGCGGACCGTCCGGCGTTTGAGAATCGACCCGAAATCGCCGTAAGTCCTTACATGGTCTTTGTATTCCGGAGTGGGTCCGGAAAATGTGAGTGGGTCCGCCGGGGGGTGGCGCGGGGGCGGCGGACCCACTTTCGAGACTCGTCGGCGATGGCCGCCTCAACACCCGAAAATCGATTCACAGTTTCTTGAGCATCGCGGCGACGCGGTCGAGGAAGAGGCGTTCCCATTCGGGGGCGACGAGGGTGTCGCAGTCCTCCTGGGCGGCGCCGGGGTTGCGGAGCTGTTTCGCCGTCGGTGTGTAGTAGAGGTAGCCGTTCGTGTAGCCCGCCACGAACGTGGACGGGTGGGGCGACGCCTTCTTGATGGCGAGGCCGATCTCGACGGTCAGTTCGCCGGGGAAGGTCACGAGGCGGAACTCGCCGACGCGCAGGGCGGCGACCTCCGCTTCGAGCGGCTTGCCACCGGCGGCGCGGTTCGTCGCCGCGTGCTTGCGGAGCAGGGCGATGTTCGTGCGCAGGATCGTCATGCGCTCCATGGCCAGCACATTGTCGACGTACGCCTGCACGTTCCGGCGGTTGGCTTCGTCCAGCTTGGTCAGGTCCGCGCGTTTGGCGGCGAGTTCCGTCAGGTACAGGTGCGAATCGTAGGAGGGGAACTCCTTCGACAGGCCGTGCTTGTTCACCAGTTCGAGGAAGGTCTTCAGGTTCAGGGTCGTGCCCTTCAAGGATTTTGCGGTCGCGCTCCACTCGGCTTCGAGTTTGTCGATGCGCTCGGTGTGATCGGCGCGGGGCAGCGCGAGCGTTTCGTTCATCACGACGAGGGGAGCGTCCTTCGCCGTGCGGATCGTGCGCGCGGCGCGGACGACGGCGAGGCCGAGGCGGTTCCCCAGCGTCTCGGCGTGGCGGGGGTGGTTCACGTCCTTGTAGCGGATCGGGTTGATGTCCCCGCCGCAGCCCTGGACGAAGAGGGCGGTGGTGCCGGGATAGGCGTCTTCGACGACGCGGGACGCGTAGCCGGCGAGGTCGGCGGTGTCGCCGTCGCCGTTGACGCCGAGGATCGGATGGCAGGCGAAGTTGTAGACGATGGCGAGGGGTTGGCCGTCGGCCTTGTCGAGCCGGAGGATGCCGATCTGCGGGTCGATCGGGCCGATGGCGGCGACGGCGGCGTCGGGGGGGAGGGAATAGGCGTGGCGCACGTCGGTCTCGTGGCCGTTCTTGAGGCGGAGGCGGCGGTTCTCCGAGACGCGCTCCTCGCGGCCGACGCCGACGCCGACCGTGACGGGCGCGAGGTTCGCCATCGCCGTCTTGACGGCCTCGACGGTCTTGGCGTCCACGTCCGGCCCGACGAGGCCGTGGCAGTGGCTGGCGTTCACGATGAGGCTGCCCGGCGCGATGCCGAGTTCGCGCTGGAGCCGCGTGCGGACCTTGCCGAGGTAGTCGTTGCCGATCGGGCCGATCTCGCCGACGGCAACGGCGTCGAGCGTGACGAGTACGGCGGTGGTCGTGTCCGTCTTGAGGACGAGCGCCTTGGCGTAGAGCGGTTCGTGCTCCGGGATCGCGCGGCGGGCGGAGATGGCGACGCTGCCGACGCCGGCGCGCAGGCCTTGCGGTGCCTGGGCGGAGGCGATTTGGGGAACGACGAACGCGAGGAGGAGAAGCAGACGCGACATGGGACGCGCTCCGGCGGCGGGGGATCGTGGCACGCTAGCCGGGCGGGGGTGCGAAGTCAAAGCGGTTTCCGGTGCGGGTCGGGTGTCGGTCCGGTACAATCCCCCAAGCCGTGCCAAACTCCAATCCGCTGTTCGCGTCGCTCTCGATTCCGCTGGTCGCCGCCGTGTCGGCGGCGGCCGCCGTCGCGGTGCCCGTGCTGATCCACCTCTTGTTCCGCCAGCGCTTCCGCGTGGTGGAATGGGCGGCGATGCGCTTCCTTCAGCAGACCAAGAAGAACGCGCGCCGGCGCATCGACCGCTGGCTGTTGCTGGCGCTGCGCGTGCTGACGGTGCTGCTGCCGCTGGTGGGGATGATCGCGGCGACGCCGTGGATCGAGCCGCTCTGGCAGGCGATTCGGCCCGGCGCGGCGGAGACGATCGCGAACGGTCCGCGCACGCACCTTGTCGTCGTCGTCGACCTGTCGTTGAGCATGACGGCGAAGGCGGACCAGCGCGGGCGGTTCGAGATCGCGCTGGCGAAGGCGGAGGCGGCGATCCGATCGCGGAACCCCGGCGACGGGCTTTCGCTGATCGCGCTCGGCGCGCAGGCGGAGCCGGTGGTGCCGGGGCCGTCGTACGACTTGGAGAAGGTGGCCGCGGAGTTGCGGAACCTGAAGCCGACGCATGCGGCGGCGGATTTCGCGGCCGGGTTGGCGGCGGTGAACGACGTGCTGGCGCGGTCGCCGCGGACGTACCTGCGGCGGCAGGTGTTGTTCTTCACCGACCTGCAAGCCGCACCGTGGGCGGGCGTGCTGCCGCGGCCCGATGCGCCGCCCCCGGAAGCGTGGACGAAACTGACGGCGCGCGGCGATCTCGCCGTCGTCGACTGCGCGAAGGAGGACCTGGACAATACCGCGATCACGGCGATCGCGCTCGGCGATCCGCTGCCGCTGGTCGGGGACGCGCCGACGCTGACGGCAACGGTGCGGCATTTCGGTCGCTCGCCGCGGACGCAGGTCGGCGTGGAGTTGCTGCTCGGCCGTCCGGCGGAACCGGGCGCGGATAGCGCGCTCGTGTCGGTGGGGCGGCAGACGATCGAACGGCTGGAACCGAACGACGCGGTGCCGGTGCGCTTCGTGCTGCCGGAGTCGGCGCGGTTCCGCGCGGCGGGGCCGCACGTTCTACAAGTGAAATTGGTGGATGCCGACGATCTGCCGTCAGACGACGCGCGGGCGTTGAGTTTCGATGTGCGCGACGGTTTGCCGTGCGTGCTGGTGAACGGGAAGCCGTCGAGCGTGCCGCTGTTGCGGGCGACGGAAACGCTATCCGACGCGATCGCGCCCGACGGCAAGCCGCGACCGGGGCACCCCGGCCGGCCGAAGGTCGTCAGCCTCGAGGAATTCACCGATGCGACGCTATCGGACCTGTCGGCGGTCGATTGCGTCTTCCTCTGCGACGTGCCCTCGTTCACGCCGTCGCAGGTCGCGCGGCTGGACGCGGTGCTGAAGCGCGGCGGCGGAGTGGTGATCGGGCTTGGTTCCCGCGCAGCCGCGAACATCGACCATTACAACCGCGTGCTCTTTGCCGATGGTCAGGGCATTCTGCCCGGCAAGCTCGGTGAGGTTGTCGGATCGACCAGCGCCGACGATCCCGGCTTCCGCCTCGTGGCGGACGAAGCGGCGTTCCGCCAACCGCCACTCGCGGCGGAGTTCCAAGACGTGAACGGTCGTGCCGGGCTGACCGCGGTGCCGTTCCACAAGTACGTCCGACTCGAACTCGCACCCGGGCGCGGCCGGCGCATCCTGTCGTTCGCGCCGGCGAACGCCGACAAGCCGGACGACCGCAAACCCGATCCGGCCGTGGTCGAGTGGCCGCGCCATCGCGGGCGCGTCGTCGTCTACACGAGTTCGTTCAATCGGGACTGGAACGACTGGCCGATCCTGCCGACGTACCCGGTGTTCGCGGGCGAACTGCTGCGCTTCGCCGCGACGAACCCGGAACGCCAGTCGATTCGCGTCGGCGAGGCGATCGAGGACTATCTACCGCCGTCCAACGTGGGCCTGACGGCGAAACTCGTCGGCCCCGACGGCCTCGCGCAGACCGCCGCCGTCGCGGCGGTCGAGGATGGCGGCCTCGCACGCTTCGCGGATACGCGCACGGCGGGCGTCTATCGCCTGGAGGTGTCAGGCGGACGCGCGAAGCCCGTCGCCGTCAACGTGGCCGATGGTTCGCCCGGCGGCGGCAGCGAGTCCGACCTGCGGCGCATTCCCGCGGAAACGCTGCGTGGCATCCATCCCTCGATTCAAGTCGTCACCGATGTCGCCGATATCGCCATCCAGGGGGACGACGGCGTCGCGATCGTCACGTCGGTGCGGCCGCACGGGCCGAAGCTCGCGCGCTGGTTCGTCGCGCTCGGCCTCGCGGCGCTCGCGTTCGAGTTGTGGCTCGCGTGGCGGCTCGGCCCCGCGCGCCTC
>JALHPZ010000010.1 GCA_022842245.1 Gemmataceae bacterium | reverse complement strand
GAGAACCCGTTCCCGAAGATCCAGCGAGTAGGCTTTCATGGCATCGTCCTGACGGAGGTTGCCACCCTACCCGAACCGACCCCGTCGCGCTACAGCAAACCGAGAACCGCTCTAAACATCGCCAAAAGTCCGAATTGAGATTTCGGCCACGAACGCGACCACAATTTGGCGAGCCACTTTCCAACGGGTCGGGCGAGCGCTCGCGGAACGGCGCGAGGGGTGGTGAAAAATGAGGGCGCACCGAACGGAGGAGATGGGAGTTTGAAGCGTGTAAACGATCCCGATTGTAAGCGAGTGGAACGCATTGATATTCCTGATCACCGGAAATCGCTATTTTATCTCCCATGCGTTGGTTCCTAGGCATCGTTGTGCTTTTGAGCCTCGCACTCACGCTGCAGGCTGGTCTCGTCGCGTTTGCCGGCTACGTACTGCTTGGCGTCTTTCTGCTCAGCCGATATCTCGCGAAGTCTTGGATTGCCGACCTCGAGGCCAAGCGCTTCGTCGCCAAACACCCGCGTGAGATCGGTGAGACCGCCGACGTGCGCGTCGTCGTGCGCAACACGGGGAAGATCCGCATCGCGTGGCTGCTCGCCGAGGATATGATCCCGGAATCGGCGGCGCTCCAACGCCGATTGTCGCTCAAAGGCGCGAGACTCAAGGTTCTTGCCATCCGCGTCGGCGGCGAGGACGAGATCAAGTACAAGCTCACCTTCCACATTCGCGGCTATTATCAGATTGGCCCGCTTTTCGTCGAAACCGGCGATGTGTTCGGCCTTCACCGCCGGCACCGCGTCCTCACCGAACCGGAGTTCATCCTCGTCTACCCGAAGGTGCTGCCGATCACGAAATTTGATTTCTCCTCGACGCGGCCGATCGGTGAGATCCGCCTTGCGAACCGGCTTTTCGAGGATCCGACGCGTACGGCCGGCGTGAGGCCGTACCAGTTGGGCGACCCGCTGCAGCGCATCCACTGGCGGGCGACGGCGCGTACAGGGCAACTGCACAGCCGCGTCTACGAGCCGACGAGCCTCGCCGGCGCGACGATCCTGATCGACTTCCATCAGTCCGGTTACTTCAAGAACGGCGAACCGATCCGCAGCGAACTGGCGATCACGGCGGCGATGTCGATCGCGAACGCCGTGACGATCTTGAACCAGCAGATCGGCGTGGCGAGCAACGGCCGCGACGCCACCGACCGGATTCGCGAGGAAGCGCTAGCGAAACCCGAAGCGAAACCGGACGACGAAGGGTTCGCAAACCGCTACGACGCCCGCGCCCGGTTCGCGGAGAAGGAGATGAGCGACCGGCTGCGCCCAGTTGTCGTCGAGACGCGCCGGGGATACGACCAGTTCCAGAGGATCCGCGAAATGCTCGCGCGGCTGGAGCTGACGGACGGACGGCCGTTCGCGGAGTTCGCCATCGAGATGGGGCAGCGGATGCCGCGCGACGCCACCGTGATCGCGATCCTGCCGCGCGTGCCGGTGGAGACGTCGGTGGCGCTCGGGCAACTCAAGCGGCAGGGGTTTGCCGTGTCGGCCGTCCTGATCGGACTGGCAGACGACGGGAGCGACACACGCGCCGTGGCGGGAGGGCGCTTGATCGCGGAGGGCATTCGCGACGTGCGCTATGTGAATGCCGAGTCCGATATCATGGCGCTTGGCGACCGCAACGCGGTACCATCGCCGGCGGAATATGGTGTGAATGTGGAACTGGCTTGAACTATTCTTCGCCGAACAGGCTTGGCCCGACCGGTTTCTTTTTCCTTGGTCCTTCGGGCGGGATCGTTTCGACCGGCGGCCTGACGCTCCGCCGCGAGCGCACCAATTTTGTTTCGGTCGGCACAGGCTTCGATTCGAGCGCGGCGAGCACCTCCTCCGCCCGCGCCAACACGTCTTCCGGTACGCCGGCCAATCGCGCGACATGGATGCCGTAGCTCTTGTCCGCGTTCCCCGGCCCGATCTTGTGCAGGAAGATCACTTCCCTTTCCAATTCGCGAACCTGCACGTTGTAGTTGCGCAGGCGGGGCAGGGTGCCGGCGAGAGTGGCCAGTTCGTGATAGTGAGTGGCGAAGAGTGTGCGGCACCCCACGACGGAATGCAGGTGCTCGGTGATGGCCCAGGCGAGCGAGACGCCGTCGTAGGTGCTTGTGCCGCGGCCGATCTCGTCGAGGATCACGAGACTGCGCTCCGTCGCGTTATTGAGGATGTTCGCGGCTTCGGTCATTTCGACCATGAAAGTGCTCTGCCCGCGATTGAGTTCGTCGCTGGCGCCGACGCGTGTGAAGATGCGGTCGATCCGCCCGACAGTTGCGGCTGATGCCGGCACGAAACTGCCGACGTGCGCGAGCAGGCCGATGAGCGCCACTTGGCGGATGAAGGTGGATTTGCCGGCCATGTTCGGGCCGGTGATGAGCCAGAAGAATCCGGCCGCGTCGCCGAAGGCGACGTCATTGGGCACAAAGGTGCCGGGCGGCAGCGATTGATCCAACACCGGGTGCCGGCCATCGCGAATATCGAGCAGCGGTTCCTCGACTAGGCGCGGGCGGACGTAGTTCCGTGCCGCCGCCATCTCCGCGAGCGATTGGAGCAGGTCGATCGTGGCGAGTGTCTCGGCCGTCGTCAGTAGTCGGTGCGCCTCTCCCGCGACGCGTTCGCGGATCGCGTTGAACAGTTCCAGTTCAAGCGCCTTCGCCTTGTCGTCGGCGGAGAGGATCTTCTCCTCGTACTCGCGCAGTTCGGCGGTGAAGTAGCGCTTCGCCCCTTTGAGCGTCTTTTGGTGGCGATAGTTTTCCGGTACGCGGTTCTCGTTCGCGTTCGTGATCTCGAGGTAGTAGCCGTCGATCTGGTTGTAGCCGACCTTGAGACTCGCAATGCCGGAGCGTGTCACTTCGGTGGATTGATAATTCAGAATCCAATCCTTGCCGGATTTCGCGAGGGCGCGGATTTCGTCGAGTTCGGGGCGGTGGCCGTCGCGAATGAGTCCACCGTCTTTGGCATTTGAGGGGAGTTCGTCGGCGAGAGCGGCGTCGAGGAGTTCGCGAAGGTCGGGGCAAAGCTCGAGGCGGCCGTTCAACTCCGCCAGGAGCGGGGAACGTCGGGCAGACAGTTTCGCCTTGATTTTCGGAAGCAATCGCAGCGTTCGGCCGATGGCGCCGAGGTCGCGCGGCGTCGCGCGGCCTGTTGCGGCTCGCGTCGTCAGCCGTTGCAGGTCCGACGCCCGCTCCAACAGTTCCCGGACTTCATTCCGCAGGGCGTGGTCGTGGAGCAGTTCTTCGACAGCGTCGAGTCGGGCCTCGATCGCGGTTGATTCGCCGAGCGGCGCGAGCAGGGCATCGTGCAGGAATCGCGCCCCCATCGGAGTGACAGTACGATCCATTACCGAGAGCAGCGAACCATCGCGGCCGTTGTCGCGCAGCGTCCGCGTCAGCTCGAGGCTGCGTCGCGTCACTTCGTCCAGCACGAGGTGCGACTCCGTCCGGTAGCGCACGATTCGGCGCAGGTGGCCGAGGCTCGACCGCAACGTTTCGCGAAGGTAATGGACGATCGCGCCGGCGGCGACAAGACACGGTTGCGCGTCCTCGAAGCCGAAGCCGGCGAACGTCGAGACGGCGAACTGTTCCCGGAGCATCGACACGGCCGTGACCGGGTCGAACGCCCAGTCGGGCCGGGGCGTCGTGGACTTGGGCGGCGCCGCTGCCACTTGGCCGACGATCCGTTCGAGGTCCGATTCCGGCAGGAGGCACTCGGCGACCGCGATGCGGGCGATCTCGTCAGCGAGGCGATCTTCCGGCAAATCGCAGGCGAAGAACTCGCCGGTGGACGGATCGGCCCAGGCGAGGCCGAAGACGCCAGGCTTGCCGCGCACGACGGCGGAGAGGTAATTGGCACGACGGGCGTCGAGGAGTTCGTCCTCGGTGATCGTGCCGGCAGTGACGACGCGGTTAACCTCGCGTCGGATGATTTTCTTTCCGGGGCCTGGCTCCTCCATCTGCTCGCAGACGGCGACGCGGTGCCCGGCGCGAATGAGTTGGCCGAGGTAGTGGTCGAGTTTCTCGACCGGAACGCCGGCCATCGGCGTCTTCTCGTCCCGCTTCGTGAGGCGAATGCCGAGAACGCGCGAGCCGGTGACGGCATCGTCTTCAAAGAGTTCGTAGAAATCGCCATTGCGAAACATCACCAACGCACCCGGGTGCGCTCGCTGCGCGTCCCGGTACTGCTGCATCATCGGCGTGAGTGGAGCGTCGGACATGTCAGGCGGATTGTTTTAGCAACGGTTTGAGATGTGAAGTCGGACAGCGAATGGATTCGGGATTCGGTTCGGCAAATCGGGTCGATTATTCGTCGGCGTCGGGCGGGGACTTTTGCTTGCGCATGGTCACGATATTGCCACGACCGTGATAGACGACCTCGTTCATGAAGCTTCGGATCATGTAAAGCCCGCGGCCACAGGCTCGCTCGAGGTTTTCGGGCATCGTCGGGTCGGGTACGTCGTCGGGGTTGAAGCCGGCACCCTGGTCTTCGATGCGGACGTCGAAGAATTCGGGAGTGATCGTGTACTGGAGGCGAACGAACTTGTCGGAGTCGAGTTGATTGCCATGTTTCATCGCGTTGACAAGGGCTTCTTCCATGGCCAGTTCGATGTGGAACATGTCACGTTCGCCGAAGCCGTGCGCCTGAAGCCCGTCCTTGATGTCGGATTGCACGCGGCGGACCTCGGCCAACACGGTCGGCAGCGATTCATCGAATGAAAAATCACTCGGGGGCATGGCGGCAGCCCGTAACCGGACGGAACGACGGGGGTAAAGGAGCCGTCGCCCCAGACCTTAGAAGGAATTCAGCCCTGTTGCCTCGTCTTTCACGATCTTGAGCATCTTGTCAAGTTTCGTGAGTACGAAGATTTCCATGATTGCCTTGGAAATGTTGCAAAGGATCAGCTTGCCTTGCACCTGCGCCAGACGCTGGTGCAGGCGGATGAGTTTGCCGAGCGCGGCCGAAGACATGAATTCGACGTTGGAGAAATTGAGCAGCAATTTGCGGCGCCCGAGTTCGTCCACAAGGCGGAACAGGTCGTCGCCGATCATCTGGATGTTTTGTTCGTCCAGGATTTTCTTGTCGACAAAGTTCACGACCGTGACATCACCGATGTCTTCGACGACGAGTCGCTGGCGGCGCGGTTGGGACGACATGGCGTGTACTCCGGGGAACGGGCGATCGCGGTGGCGACCGCGCGCGGGCTGTTGGTGATTGTTGAAGAACGCCGCGGGGCTGTCAAGTCGCGGGCGAGCTTTTCCGCCCCGCGAACGGTCACGATGCGACTGTCAGCGCGACTCGGTGGGATGTCGCGGGTGTTGGAGGCGTGTGTTCGGCGGCCAGCCGATCCAGTTCCGCTACCAGTTCGTCGCCGAAATAATACCGCACTTCGTCTCGCGAGGCTTCATACAACGTTGGTCCCGGCCCCTGGCAGATCAGGTCGTTGAGCTCGAATTCGATCGCCGGTCGCAGTTCCCCCTCGCCGTGGCAGAGTGGGAAGAACAGGCAAACCATCGGCTTGATGTCGTGGACGTCGATGCCGCGTTCGAGTGCGAATCGGTGGATGCGGCAACCGCGACCGACCGGATCGAGAAAGACGCAGGCCTCCTTGTTGTGCGAAGAACGGCCATCGGGCAGGGGAGCGACCGCGGTGCGCGTATAGGCACCGCCGGGATATTCCGGTTCGTCCAGGATGCCGAGGTCGTCTTCGCCATCGCCGTCGAGGAACCAGCGTTCGCGCGGCACGCCGAGGTAGGCCTCCAGTTCGGGCCGCAGTGCTTCGAGCGCCCTCAACCGGGGCAACTCGATATCAGCACCGTACTGACAGCACGAATCGTGGCAGAAACCGCAATCCATGCAATGCATGTAGTACGTGTACGTAAAGATTTTCGGATTAACGCGATCAAGCACCGGAGCCCCGTACCGGCAGGCGTACGGGCGGGACAACGGCACGGCCATGGGCTTCCTTTGGAGGATTCTCCGAAAGCGATTTGGAGAGGATCGCTGGAATTTTGCGGTCCGAAATCCAATTGGCAATGGCATTCCGTTCGCGTTTTCGCGATCATTCCCAAAAATCCGTCAACGACTCCGAGGTCCGCCATGGCCAATGTCCGATACTTCGCCTTTTTGATCGTTCTCCTGGGATCGTCGACTTGCCTGTCGGCCGCGGAACGGCCTAATGTCGTGGTGATTCTGTCCGACGATCAAGGCTGGGGTGATCTGAGTATCAATGGGAATCGAAATCTGAAGACGCCCTATATCGATTCCCTCGCTCGATCCGGTGCGAAGTTCGACCGCTTCTTCGTACAACCGGTCTGCTCCCCCACCCGCGCCGAGTTCCTCACGGGCCGCTACCACCCGCGCGGGGGCGTCTGGAATGTCAGCACCGGTGGCGAACGGCTCAACCTCGACGAACGCACACTCGCCAACGAACTTAAAGACTCCGGCTACGCCACCGGATGCTTCGGCAAGTGGCATAACGGCACGCAGTACCCCTATCATCCGCGCGGGCGCGGCTTCGACGAATTCTACGGCTTCACGTCCGGCCACTGGGGCGACTACTTCGATCCCCCGCTCGACCACAATGGAAAGTCCGTGACGGGAAAAGGCTTTCTCCCCGACGACCTGACAAACCGCGAGATCGAGTTCATCGACAAAAGTCGCTCGCGGCCGTTCTTCGCGTATCTCGCGTTCAATACGCCCCACTCGCCGATGCAGGTGCCGGACGAGTACTTCAACCGTTTCCGTGCGGCCGAATTGAAGCAGCGCGGGAGCGGACCGCAGAAGGAGGATCTCGAGCATACGCGAGCGGCGCTCGCCATGATGGAGAATTTGGACGCGAACGTCGGCCGGGTACTGAGGGCCTTGGACGATAGTAAGCTGGCGGATGATACGATCGTGATCTACTTCAGCGACAACGGACCGAACGGCGCGCGGTGGAACGGCGGGATGAAAGGCCGCAAAGGATCGACCGACGAGGGTGGTGTGCGTTCGCCATTGCTCGTACACTGGCCGAAGCGGATCCAGCCCGGCACGACGATCAAGGAAATCGCCGGGGCGATCGACCTCACGCCTACGGTCCTCGAACTGACGGGTACGAAGCGAAACGGAACGAAACCGCTCGACGGCCGGAGCCTCGCGCCGCTCCTGACGGGGACGGGCGGCATGTGGCCGGACCGCGTGCTCATCGCCCACTGGAACGGCAAGGTGAGCGCCCGGACGCAGCACTACCGACTCGATGCCGAGGGCAAACTTTTCGACATGGTTTCTGACCCCGAACAGAAGCGGGACATCGCGAAGTCTGAGCCGGAGGTGGCCACGAAACTCGCGAAAGCCGCTCGGGATTTCCGGGCCGAGATCTTGAAAGACGTTCGAAACGATACTCGGCCGTTCCCGGTCGGGTACGCGGAGTTCCCGATCGTGCAGTTGCCGGCGCGGGATGGCGTGCCGTCGGGCGGCATCAAGCGCAGCGCGAATGCGCCGAACTGCTCCTACTTCACCAACTGGACCAAGCCCGACGACGCGATCACGTGGAAGATCGAGGTTCGCACGGCCGGCACTTACGACGTGGAACTCGGCTACACATGCCCCAAGGACTCGGTCGGTTCCACCGTCGAGTTGAGTTTGGGCGAGCGGTTGCTCTCAGGAAAAGTGACGGAGCCGCACGATCCGCCGCTGCGCGGCAAGGAGAACGATCGTGTCCCGCGTGTCGGCGAATCGTATGTCAAGGATTTCCGCCCCTTGAAACTCGGTACGATCCATATGCCCGCGGGCACGGGGACGCTGAAACTGCGAGCGACGGCGATTCCCGGTTCGATGGTCATGGACCTGCGCGGCCTGACGCTGACCCTCCGGAAATGAGTCGGAGGAGTTCTTCGTAGTCCTCCGGTGTGTTCGCATTCCGTAACGAATGCAATTCCGGATCGACCGCTCGCAGTTCCGATTCCCCCAGCCTGACCGAATCGAGTTTTTCGAAAAGGAACCGTGCCGCGCGTCGGTCCGCATCCAGCAGGTCGCGCGCGGCGTTGCGTGCCGGGACGACGCGAACAACGGACGAGAGCGGATAGAATCGCCTGGCGATGTAAGGTACGTCCGCGTCGCGGTCCGCGACCCGACCGATCACGGCTTGTACGAATTCGGGTCGGAGCAGGGGCACGTCGCATGCACAGAGGTAAGCGAATTCGGTTTCGATCGCGTTCAGGCCTGCGGCGATTCCTTCGAGCGGCCCCTGGTCCGGCCTCGCGTCACGCACGACCAGCACAGTATCGGGTAACGGCGGCAATACCTGCCCCTCCGCTGCGACGACGACGACGGGCGAAACGACCGATGCAAGGATGCGCACGACGCGTGCGAGCATCGGCTCGCCCTCGAACGGCAGCCATTCCTTCGGCCGGCCCATCCGGTTCGATTTTCCACCGCAGACCACGATTCCGCTGACCGTCATAGCCCGCATCCGTTGGAGTTCCCGCGCCGCCCGCATACGATGCCTTCGATTCCGGGGGGTGTGCCATGGTCCGGTTCGCGGGAGTCATGCTATTCGCGGCGTTGGCGGGCGTGTCGGTCGCGGAGGAGAATCCGAAGCCTGCGGACGCCGCCAAGGCCGAGGCCGAAGCGATCGCCGCGATCGAGAAGTTCGGCGGGCGCGTGGTGCAGGACAAGAGTTTGAATGCGCCGCGCGCGGTGCCGGGCGAGAATCGCACACGGGCGCCGATCATCTCGATCGTCTTTTCAAACGTTTCGGTCGCGAAAGTCGATCTGGCGAAGCTCGCCCCCGTGTTCCCGCACCTTCGCTACATCGGCCTCGAGGGCGTCAAAGACGCCGATAACGTACTCGCCCAGTTGGACGCGGTGCCGAAACTTAAGGCATTGAGCCTTGGTCGGACAAAGTTCGACAACGC
This sequence comes from Gemmataceae bacterium, assembly GCA_022842245.1. GTDB lineage: Bacteria > Planctomycetota > Planctomycetia > Gemmatales > Gemmataceae > Limnoglobus. Next base: position 189,348 of record JALHPZ010000010.1, on the reverse strand, counting down.
CAAGTTTACGACTGTTGGCAAACTCGTCGCGTTGGAAGAACTAATTCTCGACGGCACCGCACCGGACGCGGAGGCCCTCAAGGCGCTCGCCGGCCTTGCGAAACTGCACAAAATTTCGTTGGCCGAGGCCGAGATCGACGGCACGGCGCTCGCCGAACTGACGAACGTGCCGGGCCTGAAGCGGCTGATCCTTACGGACGCTAAGACGACGATCGCGGGTGCGAAGGGTTGGGCGAAGGCGGCGTCGCTGGAGGTGGTGGATCTGACACGCGTACCGCTGACGGATGAGGGTCTGGCGTCGATCGCGGCCGCGCCGAGGCTTCGTGAACTGGACCTAGTGGGCGCCAAGGTGACGGACCGCGGACTCGAAGCCCTCGCGAACGCGAAGACGCTGCGACGATTGGATTTAACGGACGTGGAACTGAAGGGTACGGGGCTGGATCAATTGCCTCAAACCCTTGAAGAGCTTGCTGTCGGCGGGGCGGAGTTGGCCGACGCGGGCCTGCGCCGCATCGCGACGCTGCGTGGACTCAAGAAACTCGCCCTTGTTCGCCCGGCCATGACCGATCTCGGCCTGAAGATCCTTTCGCCCCTCCCGAAACTTGAAGAACTGTATCTCGAATCGGCCCCGGTTTCGGACGCCGGCCTGGCGGAATTGCACCGGATGAAATCGCTGAAACGCGTCACCTTGATCAAGACGAAGGTGACGAAATCTGGCATCGACGCGCTGCGCAAAGCGATGCCAAATACGACCGTCGCGCAGGAATAGCCCGGGTTCGCCTATGCGGATTCGACTCGTTTCTTAAATCATCTCCATGAGCAATATCCTGAAACTGGGCATCCCGGCGGGTTCGCTGCAGGACGCCACGGCCGAATTGTTCCGCAAGGCGGGGTACAAGCTGACCTTTGCCAGCCGGAGTTACTACCCCACGATCGACGACACGGAGATCCACTGCACACTGATCCGGGCACAGGAGATGGCTCGCTACGTGCAGAACGGTTCTCTCGATTGCGGCCTCACGGGGCACGACTGGGTTGTCGAGAACGACGCACAGGTAACGGAACTGGCGGAACTCGTGTTCAGCAAGGTCAGCCGCCGGCCGGTGCGCTGGGTGCTGGCGGTGCCGAACGATTCCCCCGTGAAGGAACCGAAGGATCTTCAGGGAAAACGAATCGCCACGGAGGTGGTGAACATCACACGGAAGTGGCTGGCGAGCCATGGAGTGACGGCGAATGTGGAATTCAGTTGGGGTGCCACGGAAGTCAAACCGCCAAAGTTGGCCGACGCCATCGTGGAGGTGACGGAGACCGGGAGCAGCCTCAAGGCGAACAACCTTCGGATCGTCTGCGACATTCTGCAGAGCACGACTCGGTTCATCGCGAACCCGGACGCGGCGAAGGACGGGTGGAAGCGCCAGAAGATGGACGACCTGATCCTGATGCTCAAGGGGGCAATGGCCGCCGAGGGCAAGGTCGGGCTGATGATGAACGTGAAGCGGTCTCAGTTGGATTCGGTGCTGGCGATGCTGCCGGCGTTGCAGACTCCGACGATATCGAGCTTGTCCGATCCGACGTGGGTGGATGTGAACACGATCCTGGACGAGGCCGAGGTGCGGCGGATCATCCCACGGCTCAAGTCAGCGGGCGCGTGCGGGATCGTCGAGTACCCGTTGAACAAAATTATTGATTGATGACCGAAGCCCGCGGACGGTCGTCCGCGGGCTTCGCCCGATTTTACTTCTTCAGTTGGGCCTTTGCGGCTTCCAGCACTTTCTCGATCGTGAAGCCGAAGTGCTTGGCGAGGTCCTTTAGCGGGGCCGAGGCACCGAACGACCGCATGCCGATCATGGCTCCGCTGGTACCGATGTAGCGTTCCCAGCCGAAGGTCGAGGCCATTTCGATCGCGACGCGGGCCGTGACCGCCGGCGGCAGCACGCCGTCGCGATACTCTTTCGTCTGCTGTTCGAACAATTCCCACGACGGCATGCTGACGACGCGGGCCTTGACACCCTCGGCAGTGAGCTTCTCGTAGGCCTCGACCGCCAGCGGCAATTCCGTGCCAGTCGCGATCAGGATCAAGTCCGGCTTGCCGCCGGCGGCGTCCGCGAAGACGTAGCCGCCCTTGGCTACGCCGCTGGCGGGGGCGTACTTCGTGCGGTCGTAGGTTGGCACCGCCTGACGGCTGAGCGCGAGGATGACGGGGTGATGGCTCGACTCCATCGCCACCTTGTACGCTTCCGCCACTTCGTTCGCATCGCCTGGACGCAGCACGATAAGGCCGGGGATGGCGCGAAGGCTGGCCATGTGCTCGATCGGCTGGTGAGTCGGGCCGTCTTCGCCGACGCCGATGCTGTCGTGAGTGAAGACATAGATGACTGGCTTCTCGATGATGGACCCGAGGCGGATGGCGGCGCGGCCGTAGTCGGAGAAGATCATGAAACCGGCGGCGAAGGATCGCAAGCCGCTGAGCGCCATGCCGTTGACGACGGCACCCATGCCGTGTTCGCGGACGCCGAAGTGGACGTTGCGCCCGACGTAGCTGCCGGCCTGGAAGTCGCCGGCCCCCTCGAACGTCAGCCGGCTCTTGTTCGACTTCGCAAGGTCGGCCGAGCCGCCGACCATCCAAGGCACCGCCTTCGCCACGGCGTTGAGCACCTTGCCGGACGAATCCCGCGTCGCCATTCCCTTCGGGTCCGCCGGGAACGTCGGCAGCGACTTTTCCCAGCCGGCTGGCAGTTTCTTGGACTGAATGCTTTCGATCTGTGCAGCGAGGTCGGCATGCTTGGCCTTGTAGTCGGCGAACTTCTTCGCCCAAGCCGCGTGAGCCTCCGCTCCGCGCTTGCCGATGTTTTCCTGGAACCGCTCATAGACGCCGTCCGGCACGTAGAAACTCTTGTCTTCCGGCCAGCCGTAGTTCTTCTTCGCGCCCTTGATCTCGTCCTCGCCGAGCGGTTCTCCGTGGGCGTGCTCGCTGTCCTGCTTGTGCGGCGCGCCGTAGCCGATCTTGCCTTTCACGACGATGAAGGTCGGCTGGCCCTTGGTGGCAGCGGCCGAGTTCAGTGCGTTGGCGAGCGCCGGCAGGTCGTTCGCGTCGGCGACCTGGAGCACGTTCCAGCCGTAGGCCTCGAATCGCTTCGAGACGTTTTCGGTGAAGGCGAGCGTGGTGCGGCCGTCGATGGTGATCTGGTTGTCGTCGTAGAGGAGGCAGAGATTGTCGAGCTTGAGGTGGCCGGCGAGGGAGGCGGCTTCGCTGGCGACACCCTCCATGAGGCAGCCGTCGCCGCAGATGGCATAGACGCGATGCTCGAAGAGGTCTTCGTAGCCGGGTTTGCCGTAGTTGGCGGCGATCCATTTCTGGGCGATGGCCATGCCGACGGCGTTGCCGATCCCCTGTCCGAGCGGACCGGTTGTCGTTTCCACGCCGGCGGTCAGGTGGTATTCGGGGTGGCCGGGCGTCGCGCTGTCGAACTGGCGAAATCGCTTGATCTCGTCCATCGTCACCTTCCGCTTGCCGTCGACGGCTTCGATGCCCGCGAGGTGGATCATGCTGTACAGCAGCATGGACGCGTGGCCGTTCGAGAGGACGAAGCGGTCGCGGTTGAACCATGTCGGCGATTTGGGGTCGTACCGGAGGAAGCGGTTCCAGACGGTGTATGCAACCGGAGCGAGACCCATCGGTGCGCCCGGGTGGCCGGAGTTCGCCTTTTGCACCGCGTCCATCGAGAGTGTGCGGATCGTGTTGACGCAGAGTTGGTCCATCGCATCGAAGGTCGCGGAAGCGCTCATCGTGGGCCTCGGGTTGGAAGAGAAAGTGTCCGGCATCGCAGAGAGGATACGGGAACGGCACGCGGTTGCAACGTCGGGGATTTTTTCGCCAAGGCCAAAAAGGGGCCGAATTTCCGGGCTTTTTCGTGCTTTCCATCGATTTTCGCGCTTTTTCGCTGGATTTGCAAGCAAGGATGAATAACCTTTTCGCCGCACCCTTCAAATCAAGGGCTTGCGCGGGGAATTCCCAAACAACTGTCTGGAGTGCGATCCGATGGCCAAGAAGAAGGTGATGACCAAGTCGGCCCTGTTCACCACGCTCGCCGAGAAGACCGAACTGAAGAAGGCTGACGTGACCAAGGTGATGGACGCGCTGGCGGACCTGGCGAAAGCCGAACTCGGCCCGAAAGGCCCCGGCGTCTTCACCCTCCCGGGCATGGCCCGCTTCAAGATCCGCAAGGTCAAGGCGGTCAAGGGCGGCGAAAAAAAGACCAACCCCCTCAACGGCAAGGAATACGTCACGAAGGACCGCCCGGCCCATAACAAGGTCCGCGCGCTCCCGATCAAGGCGTTCTCCGAAGCCCTGAAGTAAGGCTCGATTTCACCTCGAATAACACGAATAAGACGAATGAAGACAGAGATGATACTGTCTTGATTCGTCTTATTCGTGTTATTCGAGGTCATCTGCTTTGGAGACGAACATGTTTCGATTTTCCCTTCTCGCTATCCTGGTTTCAGCCGCCTCGGCCTCGGCGGCCGGGACGTATTACACGACCTCCTACGAGGCTTCGACGAAGCCAGGCGAACTCGTCTACGGCGTCACGTATACGATCTGGATTCCCGAAGGAGTCAAAACGATCCGCGGCGTGATCGTGCACCAGCACGGTTGCGGCTCCGGTGCGTGCAAGGGCGGCGCGACGGCCGCCTACGACCTGCACTGGCAGGCGCTCGCGAAGAAATGGGACTGCGCCCTCCTCGGCCCGAGCTACCACCAGGAGGATGGCCAGGACTGCCGCAAATGGTGCGACCCGCGAAATGGCTCTGAGAAGACCTTCCTCCGCTGCCTCAAGGAATTTGCCGGGAAGTCGAAGCATCCCGAACTGGAGACCGTGCCCTGGTGCCTGTGGGGCCACTCCGGCGGCGGGTTCTGGGCCAGCCTGATGCAGACGATGCATCCCGAACGGATCGTTGCCATCTGGTTCCGCTCTGGTACGGCATTCAGCACTTGGGAAAAGGGCGACATCGCCAAACCGACAATCCCGGAGGCCGCATACGGCATTCCGATCGTGCTCAATCCGGGTGCGAAGGAGAAGGACGACAAACGTTTCGCCGGTGCCTGGAACGGATCAATGGCGATGTTCGCCGCGTATCGCAAGAATGGTTCCCCGGCATGTTTCGCCCCCGATCCGCGTACCGGTCACGAATGCGGCGATTCCCGCTACCTCGCGATCCCGTTCTTCGACGCCTGCCTCGCGCTGCGTCTGTCGGAGTCGGGGGCGAAATTGAAGGCGATCGACGTATCGACCGGTTGGACGTCGGCGGTGCTGGGGAAACACACCATGCCGATGGCGAAGTCCGTGGGCAAGCCGGAGGAGCGCAACTGGCTGCCGAACGAATCGGTCGCGAAGGCGTGGGCGCAATATGTGGCCACGGGGGCGACGGAGGACGCCACGCCCCCTCCGGCACCAACGAACGTGCGACTCGCGGTCGGCCCGGACGGCGCGACGTTGACGTGGGACGCCGAAGCCGACTTCGAAAGCGGCCTGAAGGGATTCGCCATTTTGAAGGATGGAAAAGAAATCGCCGCATGGCCCGCCAAGCCGGTCGGGCGCTTCGGTCGGCCGCTGTTCCAAACCATGTCCTATCACGACACCCCGGAGAAACCGCTTCCGGAGATGAAGTTCTTGGACGCGAAGGCGGACGCCGCGGCCCGTTACGCCGTGGTTGCCGTCAACAGTGTCGGCTTGAAGTCCACGGCGACGCCGGCGAAGATTTCAAAGTAAATCTCTTTCGGTTCCACAATTCGGGCACATCGCGGATTCCGTAACGACGGAGTCGCTTCGTGTTTCAATTTTGACGAATCATGGAAATTCCGCGCCGGTAGCAATTCAGCTCCCCGGGTAGAACAGGTTTCGAACTCGTCGCGCGCGACTCTCGCGCCGAGAGTGGCGTGCGACATCACATTTCGCCTTGAATTTCCAGCGATTCTGCGAAGGGAAGGGGAGCGGCGCGACTCGCGCGCGAGAAAGTTCGAATCCCACTCGATGTCCGACCGCGTTACTCTACGAACCCAAAAACTCTCGACTTGTGTTAACCGGCGGGGCAAAACGGGTTGAGGCTAAAACTCAACTGCATCGGGTTAACAAGCGCGCGACATCGGACTTCTGAACCCGGAACCCGTCGCGGCCTTCAGCGGCCGATTCCCGCCGTTTCCCCGGCCCGTCGGCGGTGGTCAAATACTATGTCCTCTGTTGCGTTTCCACTTGTAATTCACGAGTTCTCGATGCCCCGGCTGCTCGAACCGCTCTGGCTCGTCCTCGCCACGCTCAGCGACAAGAAACTCGGCCAGACCATCGAGTTCCTCCGCGAGGAGAACCGGATCCTGCGGAACAAGCTGCCGGAGCGGATCATGCTCACGCCGCGTGAGCGGTCCCGCTTGTTGAGGTATGGTCGAAAGCTCGAGTCGGCCATCGCCAGTGTCATCACGATCGTCTCGCCGCGGACCTTTTCGAGGTGGCGAGCAGCGGAAGGCGAACGACCGAAGCGGGGCGGCCGCAAGCCGGGCCGGCCACGGACCGAAGAATCGGTACGAGATCTCGTGCTGCGGTTGGCACGCGAGACCGGCTGGGGCTACTCGCGAATCCTCGGCGAGCTGAAGAAGCTCGGCATCGGAACTGTCAGTCGCTCGACCGTGATCAACATCCTGCGCGAGGCCGGCCTCGACCCGGGTCCGAAGCGTGGAGTCGGCTCGTGGAGCGAGTTCCTGACGCGGCACGCGGAGACTTTGTGGGCCAGCGACTTCCTCACCGTGAAGACCTGGACCACGCGCGGGATCGTCGATCTGTCGGTTCTGTTCTTCATCCATCCCGGCACGCGAAAGGTCTTCATCGGCGGCGTGAGCGCGAATCCCGACGCGGCTTGGATGCAACAGCAAGCCCGCAATGCCACGATGCGAATGGAGGAGATGGGACATCCCGTTTCGCACCTGATCATCGATCACGACGGGAAGTACGCGAAGGAGTTCGACGCGATCTTCACGGCCGAAGAAGCGAAAGTGCAGCGCGTCGGGCCGCGGGCGCCGAATTTGAATGCCCACGCCGAACGCTTCGCCCAATCCTTGCGGGTCGAGTGCTTGGATCACTTCGTTTTCTGCGGTGAGAAGCATGTGCGGCACGTGCTGACGGAATATTTGACCCACTACAACGCCGAGCGGCCGCATCAGGGGATCGGCAACGTCCCGCTCACGGACGATGTCAAGACACCGAAGCTCGCGAAGGGCCGTGTCAACTGCCGCAAGCGGCTCGGCGGACTGATCCGCCACTATCATCGCGCCGCGGCGTGAAGGCGATCGGCAGCACGGCCGATACTTCGCTCCGCCAACCGGTCGGTTCGCGCCGAAGAAACGTGCTGGCTCGCGAATCGCTTCATTTATGTAAACGCCTGTCCACTTATTGCAGCCCGAATTCGGACGTCCGTTGTCAAGCGCCTCCCCGGGTAGAACAGGTTTCGAACTCGTCGCGCGCGACTCTCGCGCCGAGAGTGGCGAGCGACATCACTTTTCGCCTTGAAATATCAGCGTTTCTGTGAAGGGAAGGGGAGCGGCGCGACTCGCGCGCGAGAAAGTTTGAATCCGACTCGGTGTCCGACCGCAATACTCTACGAACCCAAAAACTCTCGATTTGTGTTAACTGGCGGGGCAAATCGGGTTCATGCCAAAACTCAACTGCATCGGGTTAACAAGCGCGCGACATCGGACTTCTGAACCCGGAACCCGTCGCGGCCTTCGGCGGGCCGATTCCCGCCGTTTCCCCGGCCTGTCGGCGGTGTGCAAATACTATGTCATATGCAGCGTTTCCCTTGAAATCCGCGAGTTCTCGATGCCCCGGCTGCTCGAAACTCTCTGGCTCGTCCTCGCCACGCTCAGCGACAAGAATCTCGGCCAGACCATCGAGTTCCTTCGCGAGGAGAACAGGATCCTGCGCGGGAAGCTGCCTGAGCGGATCATGCTCACGCCGCGCGAGCGGTCCCGGTTGTTGAGGTACGGCCGCAGGCTTGGGTCGGCCATCGCCAGCGTCATCACGATCGTCTCGCCGCGGACTTTCGCGCGATGGAAAGCGACGGAAGGGACTCGTCCGAAGCGTGGCACGCGGAAGCCGGGCCGGCCGCGGACGGAGGAGTCGATTCGGGATCTCGTGCTGCGTCTTGCGCGTGAGACGGGTTGGGGATATTCGCGAATCCTCGGCGAGCTGAAGAAACTCGGCATTGGAACGGTCAGTCGCTCGACCGTGATCAACATCCTCCGCGAGGCCGGCCTCGATCCGGGTCCGAAGCGTGGAATCGGCTCGTGGAGCGAGTTCCTCGAACGTCACGCGGCGACCTTGTGGGCCAGCGATTTCCTCACCGTGAAGACCTGGACCACACGTGGGATCGTCGATCTTTCGGTATTGTTCTTCATCCATCCCGGGACGCGGAAGGTGTTCATCGGCGGCGTGAGCGCGAACCCGGACGCCGCCTGGATGAAACAGCAGGCCCGGAACGCGACGATGCGGATGGAGGAGATGGGGCACCCAGTGACGCACCTGATCATCGATCACGACGGGAAGTACGCGAAGGAGTTCGACGCCATCTTCGAAGCGGAAGGAGCCGAACTGAAACGGGTCGGACCCAGAGCCCCAAATTTGAATGCCACAGCCGAACGCTTCGCATTCACATTGCGTCACGAGTTGCTCGACCACTTCTGCATCCTCGGCGAGAAGCACCTGCGCCACCTGCTCAACGAGTTCGTAAGACGCTACTACCACTTCGAACGCCCGCATCAGGGGATCGACAACGTTCCGCCGATGGCCGACGAGGAACCGTCCACGGTGAAGTTCACGGCCGGCCGCGTGCGGTGCCGAAAGAGGCTCGGCGGGCTGCTCAAGAGCTACTACCGCTCCGCAGCCTGACGCCGAACGAGAACGCGACCGAATCACTCGCTGTTCCGCCTTATCGGATCACGTGGAAGGACTACGCTCGCGAGCAAATCGCATCATATCTGTATACGCCCGTCCACCAATCGCTGCCCGAATTCGGTCTTCTCTTGTCTTGCTCCGGCTGCGGTTTCGTTTGGAAATCGCAGCGTGAACGACTGGACAGAATAATTGCACAGGACGGAAGCTATGTTTGGCGGGGTTGACGCCGATGTTCGTCCAGAACAGATTGCCATTCCGTGAGGAGCCGTCTTGCTTCTTCGAGCGGAACGACAACCTCACATTCTTTGTCCTCCGTGTCCTTAATCCACAGCGCCGAGATCACGGCACGGTCCGGGTACAGGTCAAGGGACACCTCGTTGCCGGTGAACTGCACCGGAAGGTGGTCAGCGGTCGAGGCTTGAGCTACGGCCTCAAGCATGTCGTGGAGAAACGACGACGCCTCCTTCAAGTATGCACCTAGAACCCAGGCTTCCTCGTTGTCGCCCTCAAAAACGGCGAATGGGAAGTTGGCGGCATAGACGATCTTGAACTGGTGTCCCATACGTTTTCCCTCCTACTACCGCCCGTGCAGCGGGAATACGCTGTCGATGATCCCGGACCCATCGCGGCGCAGGTAGTACTGCATCAGTACGCCGTCTGTTGACCGGCCGAGGAAGCCGTTGGACGCTCCCGTCGGATCGGGAATACGAGCCGCCCATCCCTCGTTCGCCGCACGGACGACATCGGCAGGCGACCAACTGTCTGGGAAGAAGGTCGATCTGCCAGCGCCCGACTTCGGCACGCCTTGGATGACCACACCACGGCCTTCGTACACGCTGTTCGCGTCTAGCGGCCCACGGCTTCCCACCGTCGTGCCCCGTGCGGCCTGCGCCGCTTGGTTGACTGCATCCCCTTCGTGGTGATAGCCGACAGCGCGAACGTGCCCCGTGAGCGGATGCGTGCGTAGCTCGCCATCGAAAATGTGGGCGACGGTGTGCGAGTCCATCGGAGCCGGACCGGCGGCAGGTGCCCGCTGCCGGAGCCGATTGATGATCGCCTCGGCACGGGCCGGGCCGATGCCACGCAACTCTTGCAGCGCCGCCGAGGCTTCACCGAACTCGTTCCGGCGAAGGGCATCGACCACCCTTGCCCGGGTCGTGTTATGGCCTCGGAACGTAGCAGATGGTCGCACCTCTCGCAGGGCTGCCGACACCTCGTCCGGCGTGCAGGCGATGTTGTGCGCCCAGACGCTGAACCCCCACTCGTCGCAGCCGACGAAGTACGTGTGGCACGCGCTGATGCGGAGATTGTACACCGTCTCCCATTCGCCCGTGTCCAGCATATCCTCCACCGCCACCCACGTCCCGTCCTCCGTCAACAGGCGATCCCCGATCCGCAACTCCTGGCACGCCACCCAGCCGTCCACCTCCCGGTAGAAGGGGTGCTCCGCCGTCGTCCGAATCACCTGCCCACCCACGTGCAGGTACCAGACAAGACCCTGCCGGACGAACACCTCCTCCACCCGCTGCGCCACCACCAGACCGTTCGGATTGTGCTCGTCCCGGCTCAAGACCAGATCGCCCGGCGCGATCGACTCGATCCGCGCGCTGCCCCACGGCGTCCGAATCGGCGTGCCGGCGGCGAAGCAAACCTCGAACCCGAGTCGGTTCAGATACTTCGCCGTCACGTCGTGCGCCGACGCGCTCACCCGGCTCAGCCCGCCATGGACCGCCACGCTCAACGGCGCGTTCACCGCATGGAACGCTCCGCGACCCGCCGCACGCTCCCCGGCAAGGTAGCCCCTGCCCACGCGGCCGGCCATTCCCTTTGCCGCCAACGCCCCCACGTTTCCCCGCGCCCCCGCGAATCCCAATAGCCCCAGCCCGTTCTCGACCGTCAGGCCCTTTCGATAAATGTCCACCGCCGCACGCCCGCCCTGGATCGCACTCGCCGCCGTGTCCGCCCACACGTAGCCACGACCCACGCGGCCCAGCAGCGCCGCCCCGCGACCCGCCCGCGCCCCCAGGCCGATCAGGCCGAACCCCAACGCCATCGAACCCAACGAACCCGCCACGTCCCCCGCGAAGAACGCATTCCGCTCCTCCTCGGTCCACCGACGCGGATCGTCCCCCAGCACGTCCTGACGCAGCCACTCCGCCGCCCCGAACGACAACCCGTTCACCAGCCCTCGACCGCCCTTGCTCACGAACTCGTCCACCTGCCCGGCGCGGGCCAGGTCGTCGTAGCTGGAGAACGTGCCTGATTGGAACTCCGCGACGTACACGCCGTGCGAATAGCCGAACTGGCCCACGGCCGAGTTCGAGAGGACGGTCGTGTTGGAGTAGACCGTGTGCGCCAGGTCCCGGCCGATGGCGTAGGCTTCCCCCGGCAATGCCCGCACGTTGTCGACGCGCCGGCCGATCCACCTGCTCACGCCTTGGACGAAGTCGCTGCCCCAGAAGCCCTTGTCCACTTGGTCCGGGAGCGCGTTGGGGGCGGAGCCGCCGGCGAAGGGGTAGGGGTCGAGTCCGCCGAGCGAGCCGTCCTCGGAGAGGAAGCGGCCCGTCAGCCCCGACAGCCAGCGGCCATTGAGGAGCGTGGCTTCGGTGATGAAGTCGACGGGGCGACCGGCGAACTCCATGCGGTCGTAGAGGGTGCCCTTTCGCCATCCCGTGCGTGTGTTCTCGTAGCGGAGGCGTTTGAGCGTGTCGCCGTCGTCGTCGACGATCTGGAGGACGCTGCCCTGGCGGTCGGTCAGGTAGAAGCGCGGGCCGGCGGAATCGAATCGCGCGGCCAGTTCGCCCAGGGGTCCGCTGACGTAGCGGCGAACCACCGGGTCGGGATTGGAATCGGTCGACGGTTCAAGGTCCGCGTACTCGCGCCTGCGGTCGTGGGCGTAGCGCGCGACGAACGTGGAGTCGATCGGCGAAAGATAGCGCCTGCAGGTCGAAGAGCCATATGCGATCTATCATGGCTGGTCGTCCAACCCTGCGTAGTCGCGTCGTCCTCGTTCAAGCCAATAGTGGCGAATTATTGCAAAATCTCTGCTAGCCCCTTTAGGGTCGTCATGTGCAATGAAAGATCCACAGATTGGACAACTCATCGGGGACATTCCACTATCAAGTGTGATCTTGTACGGCTCCCCGCAAGAGCAGAATAGATCTGCCGGAACCTCGATCGGACTTGGATTTAATTTCATGTTATCGTCCTTCATTGGGTCCATACCTCGTTGTATTGATGCGATTCGGACCGTAGATCACTCTACTATGTGGAATCTGTCCTTCGTATCCCATGCTCCGCCATAACCGGTTCAGTGTTTGCACATCCCCCACCATGATTGGCTTGCCATCCAGGCCTCGGTATGGTTTGCCAGTGGCTTCGTTGATCAGCGCAAAATAGCTAGGGTCAGGACATCGACTGGGATGAGTATGGCCACCATATCGAATTATCCGTGCGCCTGATTGTATCAGGCCATCATATTCTACTTTTCCACTCGACCCACTGTACATCCGCCAGATTTCGGTCCCGTCGGCTCGTCGAACGCGGACAAGACTGTACTCGATCCCGTGGTGGTCACTGAGTTCCCACATCCGCCGATAAACCTTCAGGTCGATACTGCCCGGTGCCAAGTCCACGCCCTGCGCACCGGGAATGCCCCTGATCCGGTGCAATTCCTGGAGGGAGATTGTTTCTGGCAAATCGGGCGTACGGTGCAGGTATGGGATGTCTCGCGGCTGAACCGGGTTCGCACTTCGGTTTAGAACTCGAGGAGCGAAGTCGATTTCCGTGGTAAAGAGGTGTTGGGATGCGTGTGGAACACTCGGCACCCGGAACACCGCGCGTCCGATCGACTGTTCCGCCGCCAAGTACCCTCGTCCCAGCCTCGTCGCCGCGTCGGCGCGCGACAGGAACGCCAAGTCCGCCCGCGCCCCGAGGAAGCCCAGAATCTTCAAGCCGTTCTTCCACGTCAGCCCATCCTCGAACGCCGTCCCGTACGCCCCCTCGAAGCCGTGCTTCAGGTTAACAGCCAAGCCAAGACCAAGATACGCCCGCGCGATCCCACGCTCCAACCCTGAATAGGCACGGATCTTCGCCGCCAGGTTCACGCCCTGCGCCGCCGTGCCCGCCTTGGCCGCCGACGCCAAAGCAGCGCCGTAAACCAAAGACGCCACGGAGCCGACCACCTCGCCGATCCCCCACGCCAAGCTCTCGTCCCGCGTGATCTTCGCGTTATCGTAGCCGCCCATCGTGGCCACCCAATCCGTGAAACCCAGGGACAGGGCGTTACTCGCGCCGCCGACGGCGTGCAGCACGACGCTGGTGCGGTTGAAGTTGCGGCGGAACCGTGCGTCCTCGTTGTAGAGGCCGCCCAATGGGTTCCAGACGTTGCGGTCGAGGAACGTGCCGTTGCCTTCGGATCGCCAGAAGTTGCGCTCGAACCAATTCAAATCCGCCGGTGGGCGTTCATAGGGTTTGAACGCGAGCCGGACGGGCTTGACAACGACCCGCGGTTGGGGAACCGCCGTCCATTCCCGCCAAGTCATCCGGGCATAGGTGTCCGCGTCCCGGAACCACGACTCGATCGGTTTCGTTCCCAGTGCGTTCCAGAGTCCGTTCAGCGTCGGGGCATTGCCGGCATACGGATACGGGTTGACGCCGCCGAGCGAGCCGCCCACGGAGAGGAAGCGATTCAGGTACGGGTCGAACCAGCGACCGTTGAGATAGGTCATTTCCGCCACGAAGTCGGCGATGGCACCGGCGAATCCCAGGGCATCGTGCTCGGTGCCCGCCATCCACGCCTGTCCGAACTGCTCGTAACGGACGCGCTTGACGGTCGTGCCGTCGGGCTTCAACATTTGGAGAATGCTGCCCTGCCGATCGGTCAGATATGCGATTCGACCCTCGTGCGCCGAGTACCTCGCAACGGCCTCATCATCCGCTCCGTACAAGAAACGAATCAATCCATGGTGATTGGACTTGAGAACGAGTCGCTGGCCGTCGTATCCATATTGTTCATCTACGATGAACCCCGCGTTGGTGGACCATAACGCTATCCCGTATTCATCCTCCCAAATGATATCCGGTCGATAGATCTCCGTTCGCTTGACCAATCGATCGCGCGTGTCGTAAAGGTAGTTGACCCGCACCAATTCTTGCCACGAATTCTCCCCCTGACCCGGATTGATCTGACCGGAAATCGCCCGCGTCAAACGATTGAGATGATCGTACTGGAATCGTACTTGCTCGACGTAGACGTTCATTTGCCCGGGCGGTGTGTATGTCCGCATGGATACGATGTTGCCGTTGTCATCGTATTCCACCTGCCATCCGTTGATCCGGGTGGGGCGGTCTTGGAAACCCGTGGTCGCTTCGTCTTGGCTGCTGTAAGGTGTATTCCCGTTGGAATCGTACTTCGGCTCGTGGATTGGCTGCAATTCGCCGTCGATCCAGGTGGTCAGCTTGCTGATCTGGCCGTGAACATCATAATCGTAATCCGCCTTTTGATTGCCCGGGGCATACATCGCATCGACTGTTCCGCCACGGTTAACGACGTCGACCTGCGTTCCGGAGAACGTGGTGTTGATCCATTCCCTTTGGCCGGAGGATGACCCCCAGACGCGGCTCGTTTCTCGCGAATACTCGTCATAGAGCGAAGTGCGATGCGTGATGATGTCCGCTTCGGCATTCGGACCATTCCGAATCGTCACGGTGGACGTCAAATCGGTTTTCCCATTCGCTACGGGTTCGGATTTCTCCTCATAGCTTATGCCCACGAAAACGCCGTTTACATTGCCGTTGGTCAACGACCGAGCAACAACCCGGCCGGCCAAATCGAAACTCGAATTCGTTGCCCATTGGTTTGGCGATTCGACCTGCACGACGCGGCCGGCGGCGTCGTAGGCGTATTGGAGCCAGCCAAGGAAATCGGTGGTGGATTTGGCGAGCCGGCCGGCGGCGTCGTAGTCGCGGCGCTCGGCCGTGCCGGTTGCGGGCACCGCCGCCGTCAGATCGGCCGCCAAGTGGACCAGACCGGACGTTCCCGCGAGGGTGCCGGCGCCGGCGGGGTTGGCCGCCCCGAAGGAGTAGGTTTCGCGGTCGGCGGCGTCGTGGGCGTAGCCGAAGACGGCCGCGGCCTCGAGGGTGGCCGTGTCCGGCACGTCCAACTGGCCGGGCGCGACGACGCCGGCGGCCCAGATTTCGGTGGTCTTGCGGCCGAGGAGGTCGTGCTCGAAGTAGCGGCGCAGACCGCGGCGATCGACGATCTGGACGACGTCGCCGCCGGCGGAGTACTGGGTGGCGGTCGACTTGCCGCCGGCGTCCGTCACGAGGATCGGACGGTTGTGGGGGTCGTACGCCGTTTCGGTCTTCGCGAAGCGGGGCTCGACGGCGTATTCGATCGTGCTGCTGGTCGGGCTTGCGTACCAGGAAGGCAGCGTGCCGTCGGTGGTGCGGACCTTATTGCCGTTGGCGTCGTAGCGGAATGTGGTCTTGAAGATGTAGGAGTTCTGGTCGTAGTCGATCCGGTCGACCCCGTAGAGCCGGCCGAGGCGGTCGTAATCGTAGACGATTCCGCTCGGTCGTTCGGGCGATTGGACCTTCGTCGCCTCGCCGAAGGGGTTGAGGGTGTAGGTGGTGACGAGATGCGCCTTGCCGTCCGGACCGACTTCGGTGGCGGTCTTGCGGCCGAGGCGGTCGTATGTGAATCGAGTCGTGACGTCGTTGGCGTCGACGACTTTCACGAGGTCGTCGGACGTGCTGAAGGTCCGCGCGACGATGCGCGCCTGGGACGTGTCGCCGGACTCGGTGGCGCCGTCGACGGTCTGGGTCGGTCGGCCGAGGGCGTCGAAGGTGGTGGTAGCGACGGAGACGCTGTTCGCGGACGCCGTCGAGGTGTTGGTGCGGACTTTTGTCGCGTTCCCTTCGCCATCGTAGGTCCATTTGGTCCAGGGGGCGACGGGGGCGAGGGTCGTGGCGGACCGGCGCCGGCCAAGCGGGTCGTACTCGAAGGCGGTGGAGACGGGGGCGGAGTAGGCGAAGGTGTATTCGCCGACGGTGCGCGTCGCGGTCGGGGACGCGCCGGCGACGACGAGGAGGGGATTGTCGGCGGCGTCGTAGACGACGGTGGTCGTGCGCTGGAGGGGCGTATCGAAGGCTTCGGTGGTGGCGACGGTCCGGTCGACGGCGTCGTACGCGAACTTGGCGACGGCACCGCGGGGGTCGACGGCGTAGGCGACGCGGTCGGCGGCGTCGTGGAACCAGAGCGAGACCATGGCGGCTTGGCCGCCGCGCACGGCGGAGGGGATGCCGTTGGTCGCGGCGGCGGTGGTTTCCTGCGTCTTGCGGCCGATTTCGTCGTAGAGGAAATCGGTGCGGACACCGCGCGGATCGGTGACGGAGCGAACGCCGTCGGCGGCGTCGTAGGCATAGGTCGTCGTGAAGCCCGAATCGGCGAACGTGTCGGTATAGCCGAGCGTGAGGCGGTTGAAATCGCGTTCGACTTCGCCTTGCACGGCGGCGACGGTGAGATCGGTCTTGCGGCCAAGCCAATCGTAGGCGAAGCGCGTGCGCCGCAATTCGGCAAGCGATGTGGAGTCGCTGCCGGTGGCGAGGGTTTCGGTCAAGTGGCCGGCGGCGTCGTAAGCGAAGGTCGTATCGAGCGTGCGGGTCGCGTCGATCGATCGGCGTTCGAGAACGGGGCGACCGAGCGCGTCGAAGACCGTTTCGGTCATGCGCGCGTTCTCTACGCCCGCGTCGACGGACTTTTGGACGCCGGACTTCACGAAGCTGGCGTTGCCGGATCCGTCGTAGCCGCGCTGTTCCTGGCGGAACGAGACGAACTTGGTTTCGCCAAAGTCGTACACGCCTTCGTCGACCGTCAGGGTTTGATCGAGAGCATCGTAGGAATAGCCGGTGCTCGCGGTCCAGCCCGAGGAGGCGGTGCGAAGCGGGCCAATTTCAAGAGTGATGCGGCCGGCGGCGTCGTACACCGTGCGTGTCTTGGGGGCCGGCACGTCGAGTTGGTTCGCGGACGGCGTCAGCCAGTTGGATGCGACGCCGGCGGTGGCGGCGGCGGTCGTCATCACCTTGCGACCGAGTCCGTCGTAGACGTGCGACGCGACGGTGGCGAACGCGGCCGGTGATTGATTCGTGGGAAAGTAGCCGGGGATGCGCGCCCGGGCTTCCCAGATCATGTGGTCGGCGATGTCGAAACCGTAGGTCGTCGTGCGAAGGCCGACCGCGCCGCCGCCCGAACCCTCGGCGACGAGGACGTGGCGGTCGAGCAGGTCGTAGCCGTAGGTGGTCGTGCGGCCGAGCGGCGCACGCACGCCGATCAGCCGCGAACCGGCGTCGTAGTCGTAGCGCGTCGTCCGGGCGAGGCCGGTGCTGTCGTAGGCTTCCGTCACCGATGTCGTGCGGCCGAGTGCGTCGTAACGGGTCTTCGTCTGGAACCAGGCGTCTCCCGTAATTGTTTGACTCGCGTGAAATCGTTGATTCTTTTCCAGCGTGACCCGATCCGCCGTGTCGTACGCGAACCACGTCTCCCGCGCGACGTTCTTGCCCTCGGCTTCGACGACGACGAAGGGGCGATTGAGTGGATCAAAATACGTGCGCGTGGCGACCGAACGCGGATCAATGACGCGGATTGGGTTGTTGACCGCGTCGTATTCGAACTGCGTATTCGCGGCGATCGCGGTGAAGACGCCGCTGACGCCCTGGTCGGCGGCGGTAGCGGCCAAAGTTTGGAACGTGCGGCGATCGTGGACGTCGTAGCCGAAGACATCTTGAACCGTTTGCGCGACGAGACCGTCGAGCGGGCCGCCGCTCGACCAGCCGCGCCTCGTTTCGGCTCGGAGGTTGTCGGCGGCATCGTACTCGCGCCGCACGCCGCGCCAGTAACCGGTTTCCGATTCGAACGTACCGGATTCCCAACCCTGAAGTTCCTCGGTCATTCGGCCTAATTCGTCGTAGGCCACCCGCTGCTGACGGCCGAGTGGATCGGTCACGGTGACGATGTGGCCGACCTCGTCGTATGAGTAGGTCGTGACGGGCCGGAGGTGGGGCAGCAGCGGCGGCGCCGAACCCGCCGCGTCCGGTGCCCACTCGACCGACTGAGGCAAGTTGGCGCCTTCGATGATGCTCGACAAGCGGTTCAGCGCGTCGTACGCGCGGGTGGTGATCACGAATTTCACGGCGGAATCGGTGTCGACCGGGTTCCAGTTGGGCGTGACAACGCCGGCGATCGCGAGGCTCGAGTCGGGGAAACGCGGCACCGCCACCGCGACGACGTTGCCGGCGGCGTCGTACTTCGTGTGCGTCGTGCGTTGAAGCCAAGGGTTGCCCAAGGCTTCGGTCACGCCGACCGGGCGGTTGACGGCGTCGTAGACCGTCCTCGTCACGCGATTCAGGCCAATTTCAATGGTGTCGGTGGCGTTGCCGACCGAGTCGTAGGCAAACGTCGTCGTCTGGGCGATGGCCGTTCCCGCCGCGCGCGTCGTTGACGTGTTCATACCCCAGGCGTCGTAGTCGAGGGCGGTGATCGTACCGTCCGGTGCGATCTCGCGGACGATCCGCCCTTCGCGGTCGTAGCGGGTGCCGCCGCGATGTACCGGAACGACGATGGCGACCAGCGGAAAAGGCGCCGTATTGACCTCGTAATTGACAGACCTGTCGATCGCGCGGTCGCGTGCGTCGAATTTCGTCAGGTGCAGGTAGTCGACATCGGTGCCGCCGCGATTCGTCCGCTCACCATAGCTCTGCGTCTCGGTGGCGAAGACCCGGTTACCGACGGCGTCGTGGCCGGCGAACGTCGTGATCGCCAAATCGGTTCCATATCCGGCCACCACGCGGACGGTTCGGCCGTGCGAGTCGTAATCGGTCTTCGTGACGGCCGTCGCGGGATCCGTCGGGTCGGGCGGCCCCGTGAAATCATCGAAAGCGCGCGGCGCCGTGACTTGGATCGCGTTCCCGGCCGCATCGTACAGCCATCGGGTCGTCCGGGCCAGCGACGTGCCCGCCGCTTCGGTCATGGAGGCCAGCAAGCCGCGGGACGAGTACGTGGATATCGTCGAGACGCCCCGTTCGTCGATCACTTCCAAAACTTGACCTTGAGCGTTGTATTCCCAGTTGGCGTCACCCTCGAGCGCGTCGATTTGCACGATCAGCCGGTTCATTGAGTCGTAGACGGTCTCGGTGGCATTCTCACGCGGATCGATGGTGAGTCGGACGTTGCCGGCGTCGTCGTACGTCCAACTGGTCTTACCGCCCGCGGCGTCCGTTGTGGATTCGAGCCGGCGCTTCGCATCGTAGGAATAGCTCGTTTGATGCCCGCGCGCGTCGGTCGTCGACTTGAGAAGGCCGAATGTCCCAACCGTCTGAAAATACTCGTAGGTTGTGACCGCCGGCTCCTCGTCCGCGGCGCGCAGCGGCGCGTCCACGCGGACCAATTCGCCCTTCGTGTCGTACGCGCGGCGCGTCGTCGCGCCGTAGGAGTCTCCGTCCGATTCCAGCAGGCTGAACGCGGCCGTATAGGCGTAGTCGTGAGAAGCCGCGTCGGGATAGTCGATCCGCACCATGTTGCCACGATCGTCGTAATCCCACATCGTCGTGCGGTCGAGCGCGTCGGAGAATGCCACCGCTTGGCCCGCCGCGTTCCGCCGATACGACTCGAACGGATTCGTCTCGGCCTCGGTGACGTTCCCCGAACCGTCCACCGTCGACGCCTTCACCTTGGGTTGGACCACGAAACCGGCGCGGCCGAGCGGATCGACGGTGAACTCGGTCGTGAGGTTGACGTCAACGGGATGGGTCAACACGCCCGTGAACGCCCGGCCGGCGTTCGTGATCGTCGCGTTCGCCAGTCTCCACTGCGGCGAGGTGATCGGTTCCGCCGTTCCACCCGTGCCGAAGCCCCGCCGCGCGGCCGCGGTCAAGGGCGTGCTACCCGTCCCGTTGTCCGAAGTCGCACCGAGTCGGATGTTCGACACGAACGGATAGGCCGAATCGTACTCGTACCCCGACTCCCGGCCGTCCCACGAATCGCCGACGATGAGCGCGCTCGGGAGTGAACCGTTCGTCGAATGGGAAAATGTCCGGACGCCGTCGTCGGGATCCCGGATTTCGAGCAATCGGTCGTCCTGGACATCCAGGAAGACGTTGCGGTCTCCCGATACGCGGAACACCACGGCGAAGGGATCTTCCTCGCCCGGCGGCGTCGCGTCGTACTCGACCGTCGTCGTATGGCCGTCGATCGTCTTCACGGCGGTCAGCCGGCCGGTCCCATCGCGGACGAACTCCAGTTGCTTCTGGCCGTGACGGTCGAGGACCTGCTTCAACCGGCCCTCCTCGTCGAATCGCCACTTCTCGCCGTGCTTCGAGACGTAGGTGTACTCGCCGCAGCTCTCCTCGAGGTGTCCGAAGTCCTCCGGCGGCGAAATGTAGCCCAGGCCGTTCTCCTGTTTCAGGAACAGTCGGCTCTCGCCCGTGCCATAAACGAGCATCGCACCTTGGACGGTTGCCAGTTTTTGATACTTCACGATCCGCCAGTCATCGTCGAGGCTCCAACCCTTGCCGAACGCACCGTCGTTGACAACGGATTGGGCCAATCCCGATTTTTCGAGGACCGTCGGCGGAGGTGCTTCGGTCTCGCCTTCGGGTACGGGATGAATCAGCTTGATTTCGAGTTTCCACGGATGGACCTCCGACGTCGTACTCGGCGTCGGGGGCCGCATGGCGATCAGGACGTCGCGATGCGGCAAACCGGCGACGGCGTCGGGCACCATGAATGTCTGCGTCGTGATGGTCGATCCGAACGTGTGCGATTCCCAATCGTTGATGAAGTGCCAGGTCAGCTTCGCTTCGATCTGCGCGACGGCGGCTTCGCCCAGGCGCACGCGCCCCTCGATGACCGGGCGCGGATCGACGGTGTCGGAGTTGTAGACCAGATGTGGCGACCAGCCGACGTCCGTGCCCGGACTGGCGTCGAAGTCGAGCGCGTGCGAAATCCGCAGCGATCCGGTGTTCGGGGACACCTCCGAGAGCGGGCCGGCCGGAATCCAATCGACGTTGTCCCGCTCGTTGCGCCGCTGGTAGGCCTCGAGCGAGGCGACGTTCGCGTCGTCGACCACCTCGACGGTCTGCCGGAATACAAGCGAGGCGTTCGGATCGCGTTCGTCGACCGACCGTTCCGTCCCGACGACGACGACGGTGACGTCAAACGTTCCGGCGGACTCGTAGGTATGTCCCGGCGACACGACCTGGTATTGATGGTCTCCGACGCGGATGACAGTCCCGGTGGAGTCCGCGCTGCCATCGCCCCAGTCGATCGTCGCCGCGTAGCGGCCGGGCGCATTCTCCGTGTTCGGAGCATCGCTGTCCGGATCGAAGAAACCGACCAGCGAGACTTCCCCCGAAGGTTCGTCCAGCCGGAATTGCGGGGCCTCGACCGTTTCGCGACGGAAGGGGGCGTCGCCGGCCTCGATTCGACTGGTTCCGCCGGCCGCCACCGATCCCTTGACGAGCGTCGTCACCGGTAGGAAGACGCCGGGATTCGGCAGATCGAGGCGAGAGCCCGGCAAATCGAGCCGATAGTAGCCGGCCGTGAGCGAGTAGTTCGGTTCCGCGTCGATCGCCGTCGCGTCGGCCACCCGCGCGGCACCGGCGACGACATCGTCGTCCACGGATATCAATGGCCACCGGCCCCAGGCTCGGACGTCGTCGAACGAATCGGCCGGCTGCAGGTAGACGATGCCGCCGGTCGTCCCGCCGGCCTTGCGACCTTCGACCGCCTCGACCACGCGGACCGTCGACGCGACCTCCCAGGTGTCACCCGCCGCCCCGTCTTCGGTCACGTACGCCGTCGCGCGGTAGTGCCCCGGCGTTCCGTAGGCGTGGCTGGCCTCCAGCCAGAAGGTTCCACCGGATCCATGGACGATCGCGTCGCCGGAGGAGCCGTCGCCCCACGTGACATGGGCGCGATAGGTTCCGCCCGAATCGCTCGTATCGACGTTGCTCGCCGAAGCGAGCCGGTAGTTCCCGATCGTCACCGTGGATTTGCTGAACTCGAACGAATCGCCGGCCGGAAGTTCGATCCCGGCCGTCGCCGGACCAGAGCGCGCCACCGTCGCGTCGCGCACCACGGCCGTCGTTCCAAAGGTCTGGAGGGTTGAGTTCCCCGAGAGGCGAACGAGCACGCCATACACGCCCGGGACCGGATACCGGTCATCGCCCGAAACGAAGTGGATTTCGTAGAGGCCGTCCTCCTCGGACGATTCCGTCGCCACCAGTTTGCCGGTCTCGAAGGTCGTGACATCGTCCCGACCCAGATGGATATGGACAACGTAATCCTCGGGTTCCGAGCCGTCCGGCACTTCGACCGTGCCGAGCGACACGCCGGTCATGTCCGACGATTCCGTCGCTTCGAACGGCGTCACCGTCAGGATCGAGACCTCCGGTTCCTCCGACGCGACGGTGACCATCGAGTTGACCGTGCCGGCGAGTTCACCGCCCGCATCGAGATTCGAATCGAAATCGCGCAACACGGTCCGAATGTGATACTGGCCCGCCATCGGGTAGTCGTGCGGATCGACGACGACGATGTACTCGCCGGAGCCGTTGGCCGATCCGGAGTACGAACCCGACTCGGATCCCGATCCTGAACCGGATCCCGCGCCCTCACTCTCGCCAAACGGATCACCGGCGCCGGTGCCGCCGCTCCCCGACTCGCTACCCGATTGGCTTCCCGATTCCGCACCCTCCCCCGAACCCTCTCGGACTTCGCCGAATACCACGTTGCGACCGTCGCCCAAGTAAACCGTGGCCTTGTAGCGCGCCAGCGCGTCGGTGTAAGGGCTAGTGAATCGGGCGACGATCCACGAGCCGTCTGGCAGGATGTTCGTTGCGCCGGGTGGACTCGTCGGTGGCGATGTCGGCGGGCTGGCCGGAGGGGGTGGAGGAGGGGGAGGGCTGGATCCACCGGAACCGCTCTCGCTTCCGGAACCGCTTCCTTCGCCACCGGATCCGCTACCCTCCCCGCCGTACCCGCCGCTCTCGCTCCCCGAGCCATCGCCTCCGCCGGAGCCGCTTTCGCTGCCTTCGCCCTCCCCTTCGCCACAACCACAGCCGCAGCAATCTATTTCCGTATCGAGATCGGTTGGCGTCAGGTCGAGCGCAGGCGTATGCACGACGCCCGTGACCACCGCCGAAAGCGGCCGCTCGTACACGACTGCCGTCGAGCGGTTGCCGGGCGTTTCGTAATACTTCACCTTCAGGAGGATGCGGACTTCGCGGGAATCCGGTTCGGCGAACGTGTGCTCGCCACGGATCTCGAATTGCCCGTTTCCACCGATGACGGTGGCTTCGGTCGTCCCTTCGCCGTTGCCCCAATCGATCGTCGCCGTGAAATCGTCGACCGTTCGATCCATATCCGTGTCGGTGAACGTCGCGAGGAGGATGTCCCCGGTCGTCGTTAGGGCCGTGGCCGTAAAAGGCTCGCCGGGCGTGAGGATCGTGTTGTGGAACGTCGCGCGGGTGTCGTCGTCTTCGATGCGGATCTTGGCCGACGAGCCGGCGACGGCGTACCGCGACAGATCGCCGGGATCCCGAATCAGCGTCAGTTCCACCTCCTCCGGACCTTCCAGCAGGCCGTCGTCGGTCGGGAGAAGATTCAGGACGGCGAACAGTTTGTTCGCCGGGATGGTGATCGTCCCCGAAAGTCCCAAATCGTGATCGGGGGCCTCGTTCTCGTCCAATCCGTCCAAACTGCCGGGTGAGGACGTTAAATAATGGACCACGAGGGGTTCGTCGAAATCGGGATCGTCCCCGTCCCGGGACACGCGGAAGGTCCCGGTGCTGCGGCCCAGTTCCGAAGCCGTGGAATCGACGGCCTCGACGCGGACATTCGTCGACGGCGTCGGAAGCGGAACGGTCGACGGAGGATCGACGATGTGTAGCGGCCCGTAACTCTCGTGGCCGTGGAT
Organism: Gemmataceae bacterium; assembly: GCA_022842245.1. Taxonomy (GTDB): domain Bacteria; phylum Planctomycetota; class Planctomycetia; order Gemmatales; family Gemmataceae; genus Limnoglobus. The sequence continues at coordinate 165,437 of JALHPZ010000010.1, read as the reverse complement.
GCCAAAAGTCCCATCGATCTCGATCGTATATCCGATCCCACCGTCCCGTTTGAACGGCAGGACGACGAGTTCGACCGATTCCGTCCCTTCGGGCAAATAGTCCACGAACGATTCAATCTCAATGTACGTGTGACCATGCAACGCGCCGAATTCGCTCGGCGTTTCGTAAATGACCTTTGAAGCATAATCAGTCGAGCGGGTCGCCGAACCCAACAGTAGGAAGTTGGCATGCTTGGCCGCGCCGTTCTCCTCGGCGTAGTAAATCGGATCCCACCAACTCATGATGCCCGTTTGTCCCTCGACGATCATCGTGGGGCCAAGCGAGTCGTAGAGATCGATGAACTTGCGGGTCTTGACGATGCCTTGAGGGTCGTTGTCGTAGATGGCGATCTCGGTCGACGTCGGACCCTCCACCCCATACGCCGAGTTCGCCAGAATCTCGATGCCAACGGTTTCCATCGCTTCCGCGGCGGCCGAGAAGTCGTACCGGCCATCCGGAAGTATCGCCACACGCTGATCGTCGTCCTTCAGGAACAGGTACAGACGTTGCGTCGTGATGCCCGGCGCGAACGCGATCGTGTATTCGTCCTGCGTGCCGGGGACGGCGTTCGGTATTTTCCAGTCCTCGAATTCGTATTCGTAGTGCAACGTGTAATCGTCGGTGTACGTCGCGGTTCCCGAAATCCGCAACCGCACGTCGAGACCTGCCGCGGACGAATTCGCGCTCCGCACCACATCGACGTAACCCGAATTGAACGCTTCCTGGGCCACCAGGTCCTTCGCCCCGAATCGCACGATCGACGGCCCGGTCTCGGGCACGCCGGTCGGCGGGTCGTCGTCCGCGATCGAGACGGTGGCATGCCGGGTGGCCGCGTCGACCGTGTACGAATCCCCCGTCGACGGCGAGTCGAGCAGGGTGAACTCCGCGCGTTCCGTGCCTTCCGAGATCGCGTCGTCGATCGGCACGACAGGGATCGCGAGGATCAACTGGCCGGCCGGGATCGTTGCGGTGAACACGCCGGATTCGCCCGTCGGCGACGCGGTTCCGAGCGTGTAATCATTCGCGGTCGCGGCGCCGAATGTCGCGGAACCCGAGACGCGGAAGAAGACCGGGAGCGCCGCGTTCGTCGGGCCGACGCGCGAGATGCGAATCAACCCGGAACTCGGCCCAGTACCCGCGCCTTCGGACGACGTCCCGGTCGTCGCGGGGGACTCGTAGGCGTTCGGATCGGGAGCGACCAGCAAGACCAGCGGCACGCGCCGCGGAGGCACGACGTCATCGCCGTTGTCGGCAGTCGCTCCGTTCGGAGGCGTAAACCCGCTGCCTCCCGATCCGCCGCCCGAACCGCCGCCCGAACCGCCTCCACCCGGTTCGTCGCTCGCCGTGCCTCGGATCGACGAGTCGACGTAGATCGGCGAATCGTCTTCGCTTTCCAGGCGAAACGACGGTGTTCCGGCCGATGCCAACGGCGATGGAACGAACCCGATCACCGAATCGGAATGGAAGGGAGGCATTGAGGATGCGATCTCGGTGCCGAATCCAATCGCGCTCGGCCGGATCGCGAAGAGACCTGCGAAATCCTCCCAGCCATCCATCGACCGGACCACCGCCTCCGCCGAGACGGGTGGTTCCTCGCGGCGCGTACGGCTCGCGGTTTCGAACTCGGCCTCGGGAATGGGCTCGACCGGGCTTGTCGGCGTGGAATCGATGCGATTCGCGCTGCCCAGCCAGGAATCGATGTTCGATTGAGCCGCTGCGACCGGAGTACCCCACCCTTCTTCGAAAGTCGGCAGGCTCGAGAGCGCCAAGAGCGAACCGGGCATGTCCCGGGACTCGATCCAATCCAGCCGGCCGATCCGGAACCGATAGGGTAAGGTCCGATCGCGTCGGATCAGACGCGCGAGCCGACGCCGCAAGGTTCGCCACGCACCGTTCATCTCCGCGAACAAACAAGACGCGGCCCGTCGAAGCCAATGCGGGCGGGACATGGGCGGATGTCCTTTCGGCCGGTCCGCGAGGGGACCGGCGGGAGAGAGACCGACGGGGAGCGTCGGCGCGGTACGGAACCGGAGCGAACCCGAGCCAGCGTAAAACCGGGACAGCGAACCGGACAACGAAGACGGCCGACGGCGGCCTGCGGGAATCCCTTCCGTCAAACGGGACAGCGAACGTGAGCCGCGATATTCCGTTGAATCGCGACGGGAACAGTAAGATGCGAACGAGATCCTTCAACTGGGGGTGGATCGTAATGTCCGCCCGAACTGTTGTCAAACACCCAGTTGAGAAATTCGTCGGATTCGGAAAAGTTCTCGGAATCGACTCGTTCGATGCCGGAACGCGGATCGAATATACTATACAAATGATCCATATCCAGCGACGTAGCGGTTCTTTTTCCCGATTCCGTGCAATCGGTTCCGTAGCGTGACGCTGCCGCTTAGTCCTTCGGAAACCTCTCATGTCCACAGGCGATACCTCGCGCTGCGTGATCCTCATGCCCGTCGGCGGGGCGATCGAACCTGGATGTGAGGACGGCCTGCGCGAACTCGAACGCCGCGGCCATCCGGTGCGGCGCGTGCGCGGCTACTCCGCCATCGACGCGGCCCGCTGCCAAATGGCGACCGACGCCCTCGCCGACGGGTTCGAGGAACTGATGTGGATCGATTCCGACGTCATCTTCGACCCGAACGACGTCGAGAAACTGAGAAGTCACGATCGGCCGTTCACCTGCGGGCTATATCCCAAGAAGGCCAAGCGGCAGTTCGCGGCGGCGTTTCTACCGGGCACGCCTCCGGTCCGATTCGGAATTCACGGTGGTCTCATCGACATCCTCTACTGCGGCTTCGGCTTCACGCATGTCCGCCGTGAAGTCTTCGAGGCGGTGCGGCGGTCGCTCGAAGAGTGCAACCGCGCGTTCCGCAAGCCGCTCGTGCCGTACTTCGCGCCGCTGGTCGCCGCCGACGGGCATGGCGACCCGTGGTACCTGAACGAGGACTTCGCCTTCTGCGAACGCGCCCGGCAGGCGGGGTTCCCCGTGCAGGCCGACACGACGATCCGGCTGTGGCACGTTGGTTCGTACCGCTACGGGTGGGAGGACGCCGGGCGGGACGTCCAACGGTTCGCCGACTACACGTTCCACATCAACCACTCCGAGACGCGACCGGCCGCGCCGACGGCGAAGCCGGCCGCGTCGAGCGCGAAGCCGAAGGTGGCACCGACGGCGGGGTTCTCGGAGGACTGGTTCTCGCGGCACATCCCGGTCTGGTCCGAGTTGCTCGCGCCCTTGAAAGAGCGGGAATGCCATGTGCTAGAGATCGGCGTGTTCGAGGGACGCAGCACAGTATGGTTGCTGGAAAACATCCTCACGCATCCGGCCTCGTCGCTCACGTACATCGACACCTTCGCTGGCGGCGTCGAGCATGCGGCGCTCGACCTGACGGATCTGGAGCAGCGGTTCCGCGCCAACACGGCGGCGCATGCGGCGAAGCTGATCGCCCGGAAGGGCCGCAGCGACGACATGCTCCGCGACTTGCCGCGAGGGAAGTACGACTTCGTATCGGTCGACGGCTCTCACGAAGCTGCGGATGTCCTGTCCGACGCCGTGCTCGCCTGGCCGCTGGTGAAGCCGGGCGGTCTCGTCTGCTTCGACGACTACGAGTGGTGGATCGATGCCGCCCCGGAGAAGAGTCCGAAGCTGGCCATCGACGCTTTCCTCGCCACGATGCGCGGCCGATGCGAGGTCGTGCGGAAGGGCTATCAGGTTTGGGTGCGGAAGATCAATTGAACGTGACCCCGCTCACACCTCCAACTCCGGCCCGCCCAGCGGGGCTGGCGGATTGACCGTTGCGTCGGAACTAACCCCGGCGTCATGTCGACCGCGACGGGAGGGACCACGAGCCCCGCCCGTTTTGGTGTCATTTCTTTTTCTTGGCCATGGCTTTGGCATCGGCGTATTCACCGGGGTGCGGGAACCATCCCGTCCACGGGCTTTCGCCGAGTACCTCGAACTGCTCGTGGGCGATGTCCCATTTCTCCCACAGACAGGCGAGGAAGGCGTAACGGCTACGCGCCCAGCGGTCCTCCGGGTAGCGCGCGATGTGTCCGTCTGCAACCATTTTTACAAAAAGAAAGTGGAAGCCGCTTCGCGTCAGTTCTTTCAAGTTATTCGCATCGCCGATAGGCATGGACCGCAGAATCATCACCTCACCGACGTACGGCAATTTACCGTAAAAGTTGTCCGTTTTGGCGCACTGCAGGCAAAAGCCGATCACGTCGCCATGGTCCTTCGAACCGTGCCAGTGCGGCATGAGCCAGTCCTTCTTCGCCTCGCAGGCGGCGAAGTTGTCCGGGTTCGTCTCCATCGCCCGGCGAAACCACGACTCCATCTCCTTACGCGGGAATCCCAGCCCCTTGGCGACGTAGAGCATGGTCGTGGCTGGCGTGTCCAGAGACGGCTCCGCCTTCCAGGCCGCCTCGAGATGAGCAGCGGCCTTCTTCAGGCGATCGCGGAAAGTCGTGTAGGAATCCTCGTCCACCGCGGCGCCCGGCCCGGACCCGCGTGCCTCCCAGCCCGCCTGGACGTGGACCTTGCCGGCAAATGTGTCGCGCAACCAGCTCGGTGCCTTCTGCCGCTTCAGGCGGGCGTCGACCCGCTCCCAAGCTTCCAACCGCGACAGGTCGGACTTCATCAGCATTTCCACTTCGAGCATGCAGAGGTCGTACAGCTCGGTCCAGTCCGCCGGTTTTGCGGCGGCCAGCGCCGCGGCGAAGTCCGACGCATACCGTTCGTCGGCCGCCGCAACGTCCGCCTCCGTAATGGCAGTCTTAGGCGACCGATGGAGCCACCGGACTGCGTTCCGGTAGTTGTGCGACGCATGGACGACCGGGACCGGATAGCTCTTCGTCGCCCGGAGCGCGTCCAGTGCCGCCCCGTCGTCCCGGAGACGCTTGACATCGTAGTTCGTCACCGCCGTCGTGTGCCGGTGGCGTAGGTAGGCGACCAGCGGATCGTTGCACGATTGGGCGACGGCCCGAATCGCCTTGAGGAACTCCTGGTAGTAGACCCCATCGCGCTGGGCGGCCGTACGGGCATTGGCCGCACAGTAAGCCTTGATCGCCTTGCGGGCCTGGTCGGCCCAGGGAGCCTTCGCCCCGGCACCCGCCTCGAACGGAGCCAAATGCTTGTCGAGTTGGTGCTGGAGGATAGCCAATCGCCACTTCGTCCGGCGTTCAGGATCCTGCGGGAGCGGGTATTTTTCGTCGAGTTCCTTGAGCGAGATGAAGGGCGCGCTGGTCAGGAGAATCTCTTTCAGGGGCAGTTTCACAGGCGGTGCCGGTTTCGCCAGCGGATCGGATGGATCGATCGGCGGTGCTTGCCCGTGCATGGCTGATGGAGCGAATGCCAGTACAAATGCGACGCCGTGGATGACGGGGCGAAACATGAATGTACTCCAGGATGGGACCTTTAGGATTTCGGCGCCGTCTAACGATGTCAAGGAATATCGCTTGGATCTTCGTGAACGCCCCATCGAATTGCTCCCTGATCGCGAATTCAAAAGACGACATTTCGGCACCGAGCTCTGCCCTCACACTTCCAACTCCGCCCCGAGGATGATCTTGTGCGGCCCGCCAGGCGGTAGCGCCGGCCAGTCCTGGGTCGGGTCGTAGGCGATCTCGCGGGCGCGGCCGCCCCAGATCACGCGCGTGCCGACGGGATGATCGGCGTCGGCCTCGACGAGGAACAGCGTCAGCGGGCCGGTCTCGCCGTGGCGGGCCTGGAGGCGTTCGATGAGTTTGTCGAGTCGGCGGTGGCGGTTCATAGGTTCCGATCCAGTAACACGGTGATACCGTCCCCGTCCGGATGTAGGATCGCTCCCGGTGGCCAGACGAGGCTCCCCGCCGACGGCGGCTCGACAAGCGTTCCGCGTTCGAAGGCGGTCCGCAGGCGGCGCACCGTTTCCGCAACCCGGCCCGATTCGACCCGTCGCGGCCCGGCCTTCAGATCGTACGCCAGATCGGAGAGCCGGATCGCGCTGCCGTCGCCCGGATCGAGTTGGCCCGTGGCCGGGCAGCGATCGCGCAGGACCGCTTCATGTTCGTTGAACCAGGCGGCGAGTTCGGCGAACGCGGCCTCCGTCACGGGCGGCAGGCGGTCCAGGACACGCACCAGCAGGGCCGCCAGCCAGTCGAAGCCGGCACCGACCGCGGGGAAGCGCGGATCGTTCCGCCAGGTGAACAACTTCGGGATGCGACGCGGGTGGTGGATGCGGAAGTCCCGGGGCGGGTCGATCTCGGGGGCGATCCGCTCCGCCGCGGCGATGGCGCGTTCGTACTCGGCCAGCGCCCGGGGGAAGTCGGGTTCGCGGCGGAAGAACCCTTCACGACCTCTCTCGGCGAACACCGCGACCCACTCGGGGTCGCTCCAGATCGGGTTCACGGCGTCGATCACCCGCTCGAACCGGGTCTCGAGTTTGCGCAGCCGCTGCGAGGTCTTCATGCCGTGCTCCCGGTGGCCAGGCGTCCTTCGTCGGCGTCGAGTTGCTCCTCGAGTGCCGCGATGCGCGACTCCAGTTCCACGATCTCGCGGATCTTCAGGCCGATCTCGAGGACGGCCCGGGCGGCACCCAACCGCGTCGCCGGCGGCGTCCCGGGCTTCTGCAACTCCAGCAGTGTGCGGACCGACTCCGTCGCCGCGGCCGTGAGGGCGCCGGCGGTGCGCTGCAAGATGTCGGCCTGGATGTCGCGGAGGCGAGTCTTGAAGGCGGGATCGCGCATTCGTCGGTAGACGGTGGTCTCGCCGATGCCCGCCTGCCGCGCCGCCGACTCCACGGTCGCCCCGCAGGCCAGGGCCATGAGCAGCCGGTCATCGGCCTTCCGTCGTCCGTTTTGACTCGCCATCGTTCCGCTCCGTTCCCGTGCCGCCGGCCTTCGATCGAAGGTCGTGGCTACTCGTGGCAGGTTCCCGACCGAGACACCTTGAAATCCCTGTCAATTCACCGCCCGCAGAAGTTCGTCAATTCCATGGAAGTCGATCGCTTCTCGCGTTGGATGGTCGCGGGCACGCGCGTAATGTCGTGACACGCCGGATCGGATCGAGAGGTCACAACGGCCCCGGACGACCGGCGCCCCGGAGAACGACCATGGCCACGAAGACGAAGGCGAAGAAGTCCCAGAAGCCGCTGACCGTGCCGCGGCGGACGAACCTGCCCAAGCTCTCGCTGCTCCCGGCCCCGAAGTCGGACGCAACTGTCCCGGCTGCAGCCGAGCCGATCCCAGCGAAGTCGGTTCCGAAGACCCAGCCGCCGAAGGCTCCGAAGGCCAAGCTGCCGAAGGCGGAGCGGCCGAGTGCCCTCAACGCCGCGGCCGAGGTCCTCGCCGACGCCGACACGCCGATGACCGCCCCGCAGCTGGTCGCGGCGATGGCCGAACGGAAGCTCTGGACCAGTCCCGGCGGCAAGACCCCGGGCGCCACCCTGCACGCGGCGATCAGCAAGGAGATCGCCACCAAGGGCACCGCGTCCCGGTTCCGCAAAGTCGGCCGGGGCCTGTTCGCCGCGACTCCGCCGGCCTCCGGTTCGACCCCCGCAGAAGTTGCCGGAATCGAGACGACCCCGCCGGAATTGAGTTGATGCGGCGCCGATTGCATGGCTCATGTGTCGTGGCCGCGAAGCACCGCCGGCCGCACCCGAACCCCGGAGCACGATCATGATGTTATCTCCTTGTGCGATCCCCACCGCCGCCCGCTGCCGCGCCTGCGATGCGCGACTCGATGCCACCCCCGGCGAGGGCTGGACTCCCTTGTGCATCGCCTGCGGCGAACGCCTCGGCACGCCGGTGACGATCGGCGAGATCGCCGTCTGCCGGGTCGGCTCCCTCGACGGCCGGGTCCGTCGGTTCGACGCCGAGACCTGGGACGACTCGTTCCTGGCCGAACTCCGGCTGGCCGACGGCGGGTTCGTCTGGCTGCCGCTCGCCGACCTCGCCCCGGCCCGCTGATCCGACGCCACGCTTCCCCTCACGAGGCCCCACGCGGGGCTTCGTCTCGTCAGCGGACCACACCGCCCTTTCAGCCGATCGCCGCCACGCGGGCCATCGTCGGCGAACCGGTGGGCACGGCCGAAATCGCCTTCGCGGGTATCACGAACCTCACTGGCTTTCCCAGCGACCGCGCGAAGAGGACTTCCTGGCGGATGCCGACGCTCGTGTCCCAGCCGGGCAGGGCCAGCACGCGCACTTCGTCGCTCCGCTCGATCATCGCGCGGTCGAACTGAGACCAGACGCTCCAGTCCCCGGACACGCCGTGCGCGACAAGCGGGTGGCCGTACACGACCGGTGCAAAGACGACCTTCCCGGCGAGCAGGAGTTCGGCCACGGCCCGGCACGCGGCGTGGAAGCGTGCCTTGCGAACGGCCGGGTCGGAGTGGCTGTACGGACAGGCGAGGTAGATCACGCACGCACCTCCCCGGCGGGCACCCGTTCCGCCTTCTTGCCGGTGAGCGTCTCGAATCGCTGGATGATCACGTCGGCGTACTTCGGGTCGAGTTCGAGCAGGCATGCGGTGCGGCCGGTCTGCTCGGCGGCGACGAGCGTGGTGCCGGACCCGCCGAACGGGTCGAGCACGAGGCCGCCGCGCGGGCACGAGTTGCCGATCAGGTAGGCGAACAGCTCGACCGGCTTCATCGTCGGATGTTCGGCGTTGCGCGCCGGCTTGTCGAACTCCAGCACGGTGGTCTGTGTGCGGTCCGAGAGCCAAGTGTGGGCGGCGCCGTCGGCCCAACCGTACAGGCACGGCTCGTGCTTCCAGTGGTAGTCCTGCCGGCCGAGGGCGAACGTCGACTTCACCCAGACCAGGCACTGGCGCACCGTGAGGCCGACGTCGGCGCAGGCGCCGCGGACGGCGAATCCTTCCGAGTCCGCGTGCCATAGGTAGAAGGCGGCCCCCGGGGCGAGGTGGGGCGCCACGGCGCCCAGAGCGCGGACGAGGAACGCACGATAGTCGGCACCCGTGAGCGTGTCGTTGGCGATCGTGAGGGCGTCGGCCGTCTTGCCGACGTAGGCGACACCGTACGGCGGGTCGGTCAGTAGCAGGTCGGCGGTGGCGCTGTCGAGGAGGCGAGCGATGTGCTCGGGGTTAGTGGCATCCCCGCACAACAGCCGGTGCCGGCCGAGGAGCCACAGGTCGCCGGGCTGCGTGATCGGTTCCGTCGGCGGCTCGGGCATGTCGTCCGGGTCGCCGGCGAATTCAGTCGGCTCCGGGGCCAGCAACTCGCTCAACTCGTCGGCGGTGAAACCGGTGAGGCCGAGGTCGAACTCCTGCTCCTGGAGCGCGAGCAGTTCGGCGACGAGTTTCGCATCGTCCCAGGTGGCGAGCGTTGCGGTATGGTTGTCGGCCAGTCGGTAGGCGCGAGCTTGGGCCAGCGTCAGTTCCGCAGCGACATGCACCGGCACCTCGGCGAGGCCGAGCTTGAGCGCGGCCTTGTAGCGAGTGTGGCCGGCGACGATCACGCCGTCGCGGTCCACGACGATCGGCACGCGCCAGCCGAACGTGATGATGGAGTTCGCCACGGCCTCGACAGCGGCATCGTTGTCGCGCGGGTTGCCGGGGTAGGGGGTGATCGAACGGAGGGATCGGAACTGGACGTCAAACGGAATCGGGGATAGGTCGGGAGCCACGGGCAGGAACCTCTCGGAAGGAACAGGGTGCTGTTCAGTTCCGTCCGGCCACACCCGAAGGCTGCCGGAACGTTCTCTGCCGACCGCGCGAGCACGCACGGGAAAGTGCGTCTCGCGGGCTGCTGCTAATATCTTTCGGAGTTCGGCATGTGAAGACAAGGCCGGTGATCGCGGATCGTCCGACGTGTCCGGAAGTTGCGACGCAAGTCGTTGTGGAGAAAGGGATAAAACAAACTCTGTCTAACCGTTTGACTATTCGGAGTGCGGCCGGAACAGGATTTCGCCAGGAAGGAACCGTGAAATAAGTGGGGGTCGGCACCCCTCGCATACCGGCGACTTCGCCCTCGTCAGAAATTGCACACTCCCGCTTCCCCATCGCGAAGGGGTGAGTGCGGATAGTGCGGATAGTTGCGGGATGTTGGTTTCGCCAACATCCCGCACGTTAAGTCTATGATTTGGAACCGTTTAGGGACGGGTGCGGATAGTGCGGGATGATTTCGGGTAACATACGCATGCGCGTGAGAAACGACACACACATACGTGCATCGCGCATACGCATGCATATATGATACGCTTCCAACTATCCGCACTATCCGCACGGCGATACAAAGCCAAATCTTGCAAAGGTTTAAGGTGCGGATAGTTGGAAATACCAACTTACCGCATCTATCCGCACTATCCGCAGTGTCACCCCTCATTCGCTGTTCGCGATTCGGAACGCGGGATCGAGGACTTGGTCCAAACGTCGAATTGCGGTTCGTGAGCGAACCGGGACCGTCTTCTCGGAGGAAGGACAGTGTGCCGTTGGTGGGAATTACGTTCCGGAAACGGGACTGTGGAAGGGAGGCAACGCAACAGATTGGATATCGACCGGCCGCAGATCGGAAGCGGATCGATGTCGGCGTTCCGATTCAATCGCGGTAGCAACCGGATCGTCCGAGGTGCGAGTTTCAGTCTGGGATCCCATCGTCCGGGGACGCCACTTCGATGCGGTAAACCGTCCCGTTGCGGTCCGTTCCGCGCCGGAAGATCGCCAGCCGACACCGGCGAACCGGGAATGGCTCGTCGACGAATCGGGTTGCCAGGATCCCCAACCGGATCGCTTGTGCCCGGGGCGTCGCGTTCCGGAACTCGTCGGCGAACAACCCTTGCTCCACGGCATAGTTCGCCAGTTCCGCAGCGGTCCACGTCCCCTGCGGGTGGTCGGCCAAGAGCGCGATCAGCTCGGTGAAGTCTCGCCGAACCGGGTCGTGCTCCCGCGCCGCCTCGTCGGCGTTGGCCAGGAACGCATCGACGCCTGCGTGCCGGAGGATCCCACCGACGATGTTGGCCCAGCCCTTCTTGTTGAACCGCGACCGGTGCGCGGCCATCGGCCGCCCCGCGTCGATCCATCGCCGCACAATCCCGATCAATTCGCCCAGAATCGCCTCGCGGTGCTCGAGGGCGTACCCTTCGGGATCCTCGATAGTGAAGGTCCGGCGGGTCGGGTCGCCGTCGTGGTGCAGGTTCACGACGACCGAGCGGGTCAGCAGGTCCCGACTCACTTCAGCGCTGTTGGCGGTGATCGCGAAGATGTGCGAGTTCTCCGCCTGGATGTGCTCCGAGCGCGTCAGCAGCCGGAAGCAGAGGCGCGCATCCGTGATCGAGCGTTCGAGGCAGGCCGACTCGATCCGGGCGCCGGCCCGTCCGATCTTGGCGTTGTCGATGATCAGCGTGGTCAGCCCGTCGCGAACCATCGCGCCAAGTCGCTTTTCGAATTCCTCGTCGTTGGGGTTGTAGCTGGCCGTGCTGACTGTCCGGCCGTCCCGCAGGATCGCCAGAATCTGGGCCAGCATGCTCTTGCCGAGGCCCGGCTGGTTGCCGTTGAATAGGACCGCCGGCTTCGAGCCGATGAACCGCGGCATCAGCAAGACCGTCAGCAACATGCCCACGTAGTTGGCCCGGTCGGCGGGCGCACGGAAACAGAAGTCGGCGAGCAGAGTGTCGAGGTGCGCCGTGCCGGGCCACGGCTCGATGGCTGGCCCGGCGCAGTAGATGCCGCTCGCGGCGTCGTAGCCCCCGGCGGCCAGCCGCCAGTCCTCGGTGAAGACCGGGTTGCGCGTGTAGAGCGCGATTGCGGGGAGACGGGCGAGTTCGCGGGCATTGTGCAGCCAGGTCGTCCCGTAGCTCGTCGGCAGGGGTTTGAAGCCACCGCCGTTCCGGTCGATGAAGCGAAGCTCGACGAACTCGCTGATCAGGCCGGCCAATTCAGCGTTCGAGAGGATCGGGAGCACGGCGTCGTTGCGGATGCGGACGAGTTGATCGGCGCGCGCGTAGCAGTCGCCGGATCGCAGGAGGTGCGTCGTCATTTGCGCGAGCGACTCGGCCAGCGGCGTGATGGACGGCTCGATCTCGATCGTGGGTCGCTCCGACGCCTCCTCGGGACTGGGGCCGCCTTCGGAACTGGCCGGTTCGCCCGTCGACGACCCGTTGCCACCCGACGACGGCGTCTCGCGGGGCGGACACGGCGGCGGCGCTGCCGGTGTCTCCTTCCGCAACTGTTCGTACAGGCCGTCGCGCACCTCGAATTCGGCTTTTTCCCACGTCGTCGCGAAGTAGCGATCGCCCGCCTCTGCGAACTTCCCAATCGTCTGCACGCGGTTCCAGAGCTCCGCCCGGTCGACGCCGTTGCGGATCGCGTGACAACACAGCGCGAAGTCGGCCTCCGACCGGCTGCCGATCGGCGCGATGGAGCACGCGGCGATCCGCTGCTCGAGCTTGTCGAGCTTCGTCGGGGTCAATTTGCGGACCGCCGGCAATGGCATCTGCGCCACCTGCCGGCTCCGCTCCGCTGCCGGCGAACAGGACACGAGCGACTCGAACCGCGCGAGCGGGTAACGGCGGGTCGGCTGGCAGGCGACCAACTCCGTCGCCTTTGGCGCCACGCCGTTCCGCTCGTCCTTCCGGTTGAGCGTCCCGGCGATCCGCAACAGGCGAGCGAGGTCGTGGGTGTAGTCGCCGCCGACGGCCCGGGCCAGGCCTGCGAGGATGTCCTGGAACCGCTCGGCCTTGGGACTCAGCCGGTTGGCGTGCTTGCGGGAATCGAGGTAGACCCGCTCGCCGTCCTCGACAAAGTAGTGGCGGGGCTTGTTCTTGCCGGCCGCCGCCGGGACCCACTCCACCAGGATCGGCGGCGGGTCGCCCGCGTCGTCAACCAAATACGGCTCGTCGAGCAACCAGTAGGCGTGCACGCCGTTGCCGGAGTTCACCAGGATCGACGGTTCCGGCAGCCCGGCCCGCTCGAAGCGCGCCCGGGCTTCTTCGACCGTCACGTGATCGATATCCACCCAGAGGACGCGCACAGTCCGGACCTGCCAGGCGAGGTCGAACTGCCCGCCGCCCGCGAAGCGGGGGCAGACGCTGAAAAAGAGGTTGAAGCGGTGGGCCGCCGCCTCCTCGAACAGGTGCGGCAGCCGCGGGGCCAGGTACTCGGGGTCGGTCGGCCAGTGCCGGGTCTGCTTGTAGCCGACCTGGCTGCGCTTGCCGCCGCGTTCAGTCCAAGTCTCGATCGGGCGGATCAGGATCCGGTCCGTCGGTTCGAAGAGTGCCGTCAGGAACTGGATTGCGGTTCGGACTGGGTCGTTCTGCGACTCGGTCGGGCTGGCTTCGGCCACGAGGCACCTCATGATTGACGGTCTTCGAGTCCGGAGACCCGAAGTGTCATCACGACCTCGCCTGTGGCGCCAGCACGTGATCGACGGGAAGTAACTGAAACCGTGACGTAAACGTCCCCTACCGATCTACTTCGCCGTTCAGGCGAAAAGTGGTGGGGGAAAATCTCAGGAATGCCGAATTCGGTAACGTTCGAACGCCTTCCGCAGGTCGCGGGCGCGCGTGTTCAGCGTGTTGCGTGAAATCCGGAGGTTGCGCGCCGAAGCGGATTTCGTGTGGATTTTCAACTGCTCGGCCGCCGCGCGGAGTGGCGCCGGAAGTTGCGCGAGGACCGCGGCCACGTCGAGGGCCAGGTCGATCGCTATCGGATCGTCGCGCGGCGTTGAAATATCCTCCGGCACGGCGGCAGGATCGATCGGGATGCGTTCGTGGCGGCGCTTGTATTCCCGAACCGCCTGAACAATGCCGCGTTCCACAACGACGAACAGGAACAGTTCCGCCGACGAGCGTCGGTCATCGAATCGCCGCTGGGCGCGGATCAGGCGCAGGAACAGGTCCTGTGCGAGATCGTCGCGATCGGAAGGTCGTCGGCAGACGACCCGCGCCCGGCGGCGGATCAGCGAGCGAGCGAATTCGGAATCGACCAGGGAATACGCGGCCAAAGGAGGCTCCTCCCGGCCGTGGTCCAGAGTGGCAGGTGTTCGGAACCGGTGAATCGGTCGCGACTCCCGCTCGCCTCCGTTCCACGGCTGGCGATCGTGAATGCGATCCGGCTAGCGCACCGGTTCCTGAAGGATCATTCGAAACGGAAGGCCATGTTTCGCTTCGATCGCGGCGATGGTTCCGTTCTGGAGGCGATCGAACTCTTCGAACAGTTCGATCACCTGGCTCTTCAGGAGGTACTGCTGCAGGTCCCGCTCGTCGCGGGCGGCGTTGTCGCCGCCGAATTTGACCTCGCGGGTCACCTGCGGGGCGGGATCCAGGACGGGCTCGCCATCGCGAACGACCAGGCGTTCGATTTTCCCGAAGTTCAAGGACTGGAACAATCGGATGAGTTGAAGCCGCGGCTCGGAGAGTTTTCCGAGGGACCGCGTGATGGGACGAGAAACAGGGGACGATCGATACGGTCGTGTTGCCATGGTGGCACCTCAGGGCTCACCGACCCGAATTGGGCCTGTGCATCCCCAGTATGCGAACAAGCTCCACAGGACCGCTGGAGACATCGCTGAAAAAACGCTGAAAGATCGCTGAAATGCAATTGGCAGTCGAGTGTGAATGTGCCGCCATCAACCAGCAGCTGCAGGTGGCTCCGAAGGCGAAACGAGAATTCGATAACTGCCCCTTAGACTCGTCCCATCGATTTCGATTCCACTCCAACCGAGTTCGCGAAAACGACGGCGCAGATTGCTGATCGTGCGTTGCACGGTATTGAGTTCGACCCGCCGATCGTCCCAAACATCTGCAGCGAGAACCCTCATCGAGACGTACTGACCGAACGACCGAAGCAATCGTTCGGCGAGACGATATTCAATGGAATTTCTCAAATCGCAGGGCGTTCGATCACCCCAGACGATTCGACAGTTGGCGCCATCGGCACTGGGGAAATCATTCGAGCGAGCGGATCGAATGGGTAAAGCCGTGTTCCCGGTATCGGAGCCATCAGACCGGGATGCCAACATCGCTCGACCCAGGACCACACCCATCAGCGAATGAGCCGGGTAGGATTGCAATACAAGCCTTGAAATCCTGTCACGAACGAGCCCTTCGAGAACGGTTCGGATTGCTAAGGCATGCCGTCCCAGGAGCGCGTGAATCTGTCGCAAGCCGATTTCGGGCGCCACATCGAGGTGTGGCAGGATCGAATGCACCTCGGGATAGCGGGCCGCCAACTCCCTCGGGCTGCGGATCGCGTCCCATTCGATCGCGAATCCGGTGTAACGCTCGACATAGGTCAGGTCCGCGCCGGTCCGCTCCCCGAGGACTACATCGCTGGCATAACCATCGGCCGGATCGTGTTCAGGCGACAGTCCGGCCGCGAGTGCGTTCAGGCGGCGGTCCACACATTGCGAACAGCGACCGCAATGCGGGTGTTCCTTCGTCTGCATCTGGACATGGACGCAACTCGATGTCAGACAGCACAGATCGGAATGCCCGGAGGTCCGGATCCGGCCGATCACTTCCGCTTTGGTGGTCCAGAGATAAGGGTTCTGGACTTGGAACGGCTCGTCGAAGAGAAGCGAGAAGAGTTTTTCGAATCGCTTCAATGTCTGAGGATGCGTCGTCCGCGAAGCCCGCGCACCGATCAGTTCGGCACTGACCGGCAGATTCAGGCTGGTGACTCCGTTTTCGAAGAAGCGAAACCGATTCTTGCCGAGTTGACGGGCCACGATCGCCGCGATGGTCGCGAAGAGAAACGACCGCGGCCGTTGTGTGAAATCCCGCGAGAGGCACTTTTCCTTGTTGATCTCAATCGCCACATGGAACGGCTTCAAGTCGCGACGCGGTAAGCGGTGACCGATTTCCCGGACCAACCCCAATTGGCGAGCTGCGGTGTTCCGGACCGGACGGTGGCTGACGAGAGCCACCCTGCGCTGACCGGTAATAATCTCATCGAGTGCCCCGCCGAGCGAATCGAGGCCGCCGGAAAACAATTGCACGTCCTCGAACTCCGGTTCATCGCAAGGTTCGAGACTATCGGTGAGATAGCCATCCGGGTTTGTCGGTTGTTCGGCACGAACGAAACGGAATTCGTACTGGTCATCCCCGAGGAACTCCAGAAGTTCCCGCAGGGCGCATTGGACCTCGTCCCGGTTCCAGACATCAGGGCAGCGAACGGCGATCACGAACCGCTGGTCGCGGCGCCAACGCTCGCCGTAATCGAAGGATTTGGTTCCACCGCGCGACACCATTTGGTCGGCGGTGTAGACGCAAGCCGCTATTTCCAGGAGATCGGTCTGGAGCGGAGTCAGTCGTGTCTGGAGTTGTTGCCGCAAGCGGCTGGTATGCAGGTGGATCTGGTGATCCCCCTCGCCGATGCGGATCGATGCGATGCGAGCGCCCTTGGAGATACTTTTGGGCACCGCCTTGGCGGATACACCGCCGCACAGGAATAGCCGGGGATTAGGCACTGAGTTGCCCCCGGATGGCCAACTCGTCCCGTAGCTTCTTCATACAGGCGGTCGTAAAAGTCTGCGCCTGCCGTTCTGTGATCCCCGCGCTGAAATTCGACTTGGAATACCAGTCCGAGGCGTAAGTTCTCGTGATCTCCGCGGCCTCCCGGCAATGGATCTCGAGATCCCGCACGAAATCGCGACGGTCCTGGCGGTCTGGAAATCGTCCGTTATGACCGGCATGCTGAGAGAGCTCGCGGTCCAGGTGATAATGCAGGAACCGCTGCGTGAATCGCGAAAAGAACTCGTGTGCCAGCGTCGAGAAACCCTTAGGCGTCGAGAGCGTTCGCAGCCCGTCCTGGAGGGCATCCGGTGACGGGAACAGTGTCAGGCTGCGATCACCGACACAACGGACGATCGACTCCGTCGCCGCCTGTTCGCCGATCAGCCCCAAGTCGGTCCGCAGGATACGGTATTGTGAGTGCCAGTTCTGCAAGGACGCGGCGAAACCGGATGTCAGGTCCAGCAGGCCCGGCGATTGCGGAACGTGGATCGAAATCCGCGACAGTGCCGTGCTGAAGTCGGCGTCCCGTGCCGCGAGCGCTGTTCGAGCCAGCAGGAAGACCACGCGGGACAGGCCACGATCGCGACGTGCCAGTTCAAAACCCGCGACGGCGGCTTCCGACGTGGCGCCGGCGATGACGGCTGCGGATGCGCCATCGGCCAGGTGGCCGACGGTCACACGCCATGGCTTCGTGTTCGGTAACGTCCCGCAACGTGCGTGCCCCATCGCCTGCGGCTCGTGGGTGTCTGCGGTAAACCAGAATATTGAAAGATGCTATCCGAACGGGATTCCCCGTTTCGATGTCCGTAGTGCGCGAACTCGACGATATTTCCGCGCCTCTCTGTCCAATCGGACACGAAACCATCCCATGGTTCCACGAATTGCAACCGATGCGGATCGGAACGACCGTCCCGAACCGCACTGGCGATGAACTGAATAACGAGCCCGATATGGACTTCCCCACTATCTTCACGGCCATAGCCGCCGACCCGCGCTACCAGGCCAACCTCGACTGGGGTGAACCCCGGCGCGGGCATCCCGAGGGAACCGTTCGCGCCCACATCGCCGAACTGGAAACCAACCTGAAACGACTTCGATCCCAACTGACTGAGGAGGTGGTTTGGAAGCTGAAGATCCTGATCCACGTTCACGATAGCTTCAAGGCCGAGGCGAAGTCCGGCGTGCCGATCACTCACCCGGAGAGTCATGCTTCACTCGCACGCGCGTTCCTGGCCGACTTCTGCGATGACGCCGACTTGCTGGCGATGGTGCAATACCACGACGAACCGTATGCCCTCTATCAGCAGGTCCGGTCCAAAGGGTCGTGCAATCGGGATCGCTTCGAGACATTGTTGAAGGGAATCCAGGACTGGAACCTGTTCCTGGCGTTCTGCCTCATCGACGGCTGTACGGAGGGCAAAGGCCGGGATCCCCTGATCTGGTTGTTTTCGGCGGTCGAGGGACGGGTCGAGTCGCGGTTCGGCATGATGGATATCATTCCGTGACGCGAAGAACCCGCCGAAACGGGCCTCACATCCCCGCGGCCTTACGGGCCTGAGCAAGCTTTTCTTTTATGGACTTGACGTAACCGTCGTTCTTGGTCGCCCCGAGTGCCCCCTCGTACTGCGCAACCGCGTCCTTCGGCTCGCCAGCGTCCAGAAAGACGTCGCCGAGCCCGCGCCGCCAAAAGTAGGTCAGTAGGTCCGACCGGGCCTCTGGGGTCGCCGCAGCGGACTTGCGTGCTGCCGCCACGGACTTGGCTTTGTCCCCGGCCTTCAACCATGCGACGGCCGCTTCCTTCCAATGCCACGCCTCCATTTTCGCGTCGCCCGGGGCAATCGCTTCGAACAGCGCGGCTCCTTCCTTCGGGCGGTCAGCCCGGACGTACAACTCGGCGAGTTTAGCCTGGTCGGCCCGGTCCGGCATGAGACCCGCCTTCTTCTGGGTTTCCAGATACTTTGCTCCCCGGTCGGCGGCACGCACCGGATCCTTCTTGAAGTTGGCGTACAACTCGGTCAGAAGGTAGAGCGCGGTCTGGTCGGCCGGGTCCTTTTCGAGTCGAGCCTCGTAACCTGCGACGGCGTCGTCCGTCTTCCCCCGCTTGTGGACAAACGAAAGCATCGCCGATCGGGTCAGGGACCGCTCGGCGGACTGCTTGGAGTACGTGATGATGAATTCGGCCGCCGTCTGCATGGGTGCGACTTCCTGGAGTTCCCGATACGGGACGAGCAGCGAGCGGTGCGCTTCGAGCTTTTCCCGATCGGTCGTGGCCAGCTTAACGGCGGCCTCGAACGGCTCGCGGGCGGCGGCCAAGTTGCCGGCTTTCACCGCCTTCGCACCGGCGGCATGAGCCTCCTTGTAGGTCTTGTAATCTTCGCCCCGAGCGGTCGCGACGGTCACAACGGCAATGGTCGCCGTCAAACCGGCGAACAGGAGCGAGGTGAGAATCGAACGGATCATCGGTCGGTCCTCTGATCGAGGTAGTAGCGACGAACAGTTTACACTCGCTGCGATCCGATTGACAGCTTCCGCTTCAGTAAAGACGATTGCCCCACATCTTCCGCTGCTTCCGCCATTCCAGCGCCATCGCGATCGGCTGCAGGTCGCGGAGCAGCACCGGCTCGCGGCCCGTCACCCGCGGCAGGTCGAGGAGCGCCTCCTGAAGGTCCGGCGCCAGGTGCAGCAGGTTCATCACCTGTGTCACGCGGGCGCGCGTCACGCCGGCTAGGTCTGCCAGATCCCGGTACGAGCCGACCACACCCGTGCGTACCAGCTCGTCGCAGCGGATGGCCAGCGCCATCCAACGTGTGACTTTCGGCACCCGGCCCACGGGCACCACGGGCACCGGCCCCGGCACCAGCGTCTGCCGGGCGCCATGACCCACGCGGTCGAGATGCACGTCGATCTCGAAGGTGAAAGCCTCGCCGTTCGCCGCACTCATCGCCGGCCTCCTTTCGGATTTGAAAGTGTTTCCGCCATCGCGGGCGCCGCCTGCCCGAGTTCGCGCAGGCCCAGCGCCCGGAACCGGATCGCCAGCTTGCCCCGGGCGCCGTCGTAGCCGACCTGCTCCACCGCCAGATGCAACGCCCGCCGCCGCTCCCGAGTCGTAAGCGTCTCCCACACCGGGGCAAACGCCGCCAGCGCCGCCCCCGCCTCGGCCGGCGAGACAACCCCACCGTCGAGTTCCTCCCGTTCCGCGGCGATCGCCCGTAGGCGGGCCTCTCCGGCCCCGAGCCGGTCCTGCAGGTCGGCCAGCCGCGCGAGCGTCGCCTCGTCGGTGGCATACGTCCCCGCCAATCGGTGCAACTCCGCCTGCACCGGCCGCAACGCCCGCCGGATCTGCGTCGCCTCCCGGTCGAGGGCCTGCTGCCGTTCCTCCGCCTGCCCGTTCGCCTGCGTGAACACCTCGGCCTGTAGAGTCGGGTCGGCAGCGAGCGTTTGCAACTGCGCCACCAGCACCGGCTCCAGGGCATGCGCCGGCACCGCCTTCGTCGGACACGAGTCGAATCCCTTCTTCTGGGCCGCCACGCAGGTGTAGTACCGGTAGCGCTTGTTCCCCTTGGCCGTGAACGAAGGTGTCATCGCCGCGTCGCAGGCGGTGCAACGGATCAGACCCTGCAGCAAGGCCTCGGACTCGCCCCGCGGTTCCCCCGACCGGCCGTTGCGGGCGAGCATGGTCTGCACCCGCTGCCAGGTCTCGGCGTCCACGATCGGTTCGTGCTCGCCAGCGTGCAACTCGTCCTTGTACCGCACCTGCCCGATGTACAGCGGGTTCGTCAGCGTGTGGTACAGGTTCGTGCGGGTGAATGGCCCGCCGCCCCGGGGCGATCCGGACCGGGTCCGCCACGCCTTCGTCGTCCAGCCGCGTTGGGCCAGGTCCCGCACCACGGGCAGCAGCGAGCCGTGCTCGAGGTAGAGCGTAAAGATCGTGCGCACCCGCTCGGCCTCGGCCGGGTTCGCGGTCAATCGGCGTGTGACCGGGTCGACATCGTAGCCCAGCACCGGCCAGCCGCCGGTCCACTTCCCCTTCCGCCGGGTGGCCGCGATCTTGTCGCGCGTGCGTTCCCCGATGATCTCGCGCTCGAACTGCGCGAAGGAGAGCAGCACGTTCAGCACGAGCCGGCCCATCGACGAGGCGGTGTTGAACTGCTGCGTGACCGAGACGAAGGAGACGCCGTGCGTCTCGAAGACCTGCATCATCCGCGCGAAATCGAGCAGGGAGCGGGAAAGCCGGTCGACCTTGTAGACGACGACGCAGTCGACGGTGCCGGCCTCGATGTCGCGCAGCAGACGGGCGAGGGCGGGGCGGTCCATGGTGCCGCCGGTGAAGCCGCCGTCGTCGTAGCGGTCGGGCAGGGCAATCCAGCCCTCATGGGCCTGGCTCTTCACGTACGCCTCCGCCGCCTCCCGTTGGGCGTCAAGCGAGTTGAACGCCTGGTCGAGGCCCTCTTCGGTACTCTTCCGCGTGTAGATGGCACAGCGGACGGCGGGCGGCGGGGTAGGCTTGGCGCGGGTGGTCATGCGGCTCCTTTCGTGAGGCCGAAGAAGAGGTATCCGTTCGTGTGGCTGCCGGTGATTGCCTTGGCGACCGCCGAGAGCGAGGGGTAGACGACTCCGGCATGCTCGAAGCCGCCGGCCAGCACACGAACCTGCAGCCGTTGGCCCTTGTAGGTGCGCGTGAGCGACGATCCCGGTGGCGGCAGGCGCGGGTCGGCGGGTGTGGACGCGGGGGCGACGATCGTCGTCGCGGAATGCGAAGCCGGTACCGGCGCGGCCGGGGCGGGCCGGCTGGAGCGGAGTTCGGCGCCGGCGGCGAGTTCCTTCGCGCGGGCGAGTGCCCGATCGCTGAGTCCGCCTTCGGCGTTGGCCTGGATCCGCCAGGCGATCCTTCGGACGAGCCAGGTCTTGTTGCGGGCGACGGTGGCGTCGCCAAATACCTCGGCGTAGCGGTGCTGCAACTGCTTGACCGTGAGCCGGGGCAAGGCGGCGAGTTGCTGGGCGATGGAAAGCGTGGCGGTCATCGGGGTCCTCGTCGGTGATGGTGCGGGTTCGTCTCCGGTGCGTTAACCGGTGGCACCATGGAGCCATGGGTTGGCGGGCACAGCAAGTCCGGAATCGGGAATCGTCTTGGAATCCGGGAGATTCTGCGGGGCCAGAATGGGGGCGAGGGGATCAAGAGGAGCGAGGGCCGCGCGGGCGTGGAGCCGGCGGAAGCCTTCGGCGATGTTCGCGGCCAGTTCCCGGCGGCGTTCGTCGGGCGTCAGGTCATCGGGATGCGCGGGACGGGGCGTAGCGGAATGCAGGGTCGGTCGCACGGGAACCTCCGGTGAGGATTCCAGCGACCTCCGCTTCGCGGCCAGCACGCTGACGACGCGCGGAATCTCGCGATGCGAGCATGCGCGTCTACCTATCTACTTCGCCGGCCGAGACCAAAGTGGTGGGGGAAAATGGAAAGATTTTCGAAATCATGCAGTTGAGCAGCCGTACCCGAACTACCACGGTGCGATGCCAGGCGGCGCGGGCGGCTTGCAGTTCCAACCGAGCACCTGGCGTCCCGATTCCGCGCCTCCCTATTGACCGATCTCATTCCAGTGCCAAAGCCAATGCCTCCCGTGCCGTCGCGACAGCCTTCAGCTCGATGGCGCCGCGCGTCTCTTCCGGCAATTCCTCGATCACACTGGCGTTCGCCGCCGGGATGACGACGGTCTTCCGGCCCGCCTTGATCGCCGCCGCGATCTTGTAGGGAAGCCCGCCCACCGCGCCGACCTCCCCGTGCAGCGAGACTTCGCCGCTGAAGGCGAAGCCGGGCTTGATCGGCCGGTTCGTCAACGCCGACACCATACCCACGAGGAACGCCAGCCCGGCCGACGGGCCATCCTTCGGCTCTGCGATTTTCACCAGATGCACCGCGAGTGTTTGCGTCTTCAGCCGCTGTTCGGGAATGTTCAGTTCCCAGAAGTTGGCGCGGATGAGGTTGTAGACGGCACGGATCGAATCTTTCAGCGTCGTGCCGTGTAATCCGGTCACTTCGACGCCACTGTAGCCGTTGATCGCGGAAACCTGGATCAGAATCGTGTCGCCGCCGTATTCGCGGTCGCCTTGCGTCAAAACGGCCAGTCCGGTCACGGCGCCGACGACGGCTTCCCGATTCAACCGGTCGTCCACTGGTGCTGTCTCGCGCGGCCTCAGGTCGCCCGCCTCGTGCATTGCTACGGCGGAGGGCGCGATCAATCGCGGCTTGAACTCGCCGGGTGCCAGCGCGCAGAGTTGCTGGTGGACGCGCTGGCGCAGCTCACTGGCGAACGTCACGATCTCCTGGAGTTCCTCGCCGGTCCAGTTGCCGTCGGGGTGGAGGATCTTGAGCAGCCCGGAAGACAGACGCTCGACGGCGGTTTGGTCGCGGCGGGTCAGGCCCGCGTGCATCGGCACGCCGCGCGCCGCATCGGCGAACGAGTCCTCGCGCAGCTTCACGAGCACTTCGCCGAAATAATCGGTGACGAAGCCGACGCCGGTCGCCAGCGTTCCCGGCAGGATCTTGGGCACTTCCCAGCCGGGTATGTAGCCGTGCATGCGGTCCTGGAAAGCGCTGTCGATGATCTCCGTCGGGAGCGGTTCGAATAGGTGGCCGTATTTCTGATGCGGTCGGTTCCCTTCCACATCAAGATTGCCGGCGAAGACGAGGCCGGCGTCCGACGCGAAGCCGAGCGATCCGCGGCTGAACTGCCCGCTCTCCATGAAGTCCTTGAGCGTGGAGATGGTTTCGTCGCCGTCGCCGAACGTGGTATGGGCGATCTCGTCGAACACGACGACCTTGCGCGTGCCGAGGATACCGATCTGTCGGGTGTTGAGGTTGACAAAGAGGTTCGCGGGCGTCGTCTTGCCGCCGGAGACGGTGAAGACTCGCGGCGAGAGATTGCGGAGAAGGAACGTCTTGCCGGTCTGGCGCGGGCCGAGTTCGATTAGGTTCACGTTCCGTTCGACGAGTGGCACCATGCGGGCAAAGAGCAATAACCGCGTGCGTCGGTCGGGGAAGGCGCCCGCGGCGTAGCCGGCCGACTGGAGCATGAGGCCGGCCCATTCGTCGGTCGTGAACTGCCCGCGGGACGACTTGAACGCCGCCGCGTCAGGCGGGCCGACCTGGAACGGCGTGAAGCTGACGAGTTCGTTCGGGGCGTTGCCGTTTGTTTCCGGGGAATACTTGATCTTCACCGTACCCCAGAGTCCGCCGAGCAGCAGGCCGGGGTGTTGCTCCGTGATCGTCGCTGGCACGCGGACATTGTTGTCGGCGAGGGCGGGCACACGCGCCCAGCGCTGGCCGCCGCGGAGGTCGACGCGCGCTTCGACGTTGTCGATGAGGGTGACTTCGCCGCGTGAGAGGAGCTTTTCCTTCAGAAGTTCGCGGTGTTCGAGGTCGGGCAGAAGTTCCTTGATCTTGGCCTGGATGTTGGCGAGGTCGGCCCGCCAGGTGTCGGGCTTGACGTACTTGGCGATGAGGTATTCGGAGACGTAGCGCGGCAGCCGGTGGAACGCGGTGGACCCCGCGAGCGACTTGACGACGACCTTGTCGCCGAGCAGGTCGTGGGCCTTGCGGTCCAATTCCGTGAGAGGATGCTCGTCGAACAAGGACACGGCTCAGCCTCCGAAGATGTCATCGAGGTCGGGGTTGTGGCGGATGTCGCTCGGCGGCGGGGCGGCCGGCGGGTCGAGCGGCGCGCCGAACGGCGCGAGCAACGCCTCGGCCGCGCTCCGAACGTCGGCCCGCTTCTTCTCCGCCATCGCCGCGAACTCCGGGCCGAGAAGGGCTGCCTTCGCCGGATCGGCCCGCTCGAACAGCATCGTAAAACGCCGGCGGATCAGCTCAACGGACAATTCCGTGCCGGGTTCGATTTCGAGTATCGCCCGATGGTTCGGTGCCGGAGGCGGCGCGGGCGTGATGCGTGGCGACTGGTGCGCTATTGAAGTCGCGACGGGTTTCGGCGGCTCGGGGCGGACCACGGTTTTCGGGGCCGGCTCGACGCCGAGTGCCGCGGCGACCCGTTCGAGGGTTTCGATCTCCTGACGATTGCGATTCCCGCAGGCGTCCGCGATCTTCTCCGCGGCGCGGTAGACCGTCCGCCGTTCGTCCGGCTTCGTGTTCCGCAGGATCAACGCGACGGCCTGCTCCTCGCTCGGTATCGCCTTCTCCGCGGACTCGATGACGGGATCGATGTGCCGCACGAGCATCGAATCGTGGGCGAAGAGGGCCGCGAGGAATTCTCGCACCGCGGCGCGCTCGGCCTTCGAGATTCGGCCATCAGCCTTTGCGATCATCAGCCCGAATACGGCAAACGCTCGAAGCTTTGGAAGATCGTCAGGCTCGATATATAATTTGTTTGTGGGCGCTGAAGTTGTTGATTCATGGATATACACGAACAGATCATTGGGCCATGCTGGGCTTTGAGTCGGAGGCTCGTATGCGGGTTTCGCGGGTTTCGCGGGCTTCTTAGATGAAATTGCCATGCCTTCTGGCCATACCGGAGTCTTGGCCGACTGTGTGGCTGGAAGGGTTGAATCAAGTGGATTTTTGAACCTCGAAACCTGCTTGGAATTATGCGTTGAATCTAACTGCACAACTGAATTTGGTAGCCCTCGTTCGTGTTTAACTGGAATAGACTGCTGAGTTTGTCCTGTTGGAGGATTATTATCCGGACTATTTCTCTCTTGTATTCGTTCGTCATGGTTTGCGAGCCCAGGATTCTCGTTAAGAAGTTCCACGAAACGAAAATCCCCAGTCGGTAGCAAATCGGAAATAATATGCTCCAAATCGGCCGTGCATTGAGTGATCTTATTGCTAGGGGTGGAGTCCATTATTCTAGATAGTGTATCGATTCGTTTTGTATATGACCGCAGCTTCAATAGTTCATCAATAGTTGCAATCTTGTATAACTGCTCGGTTCGATCGGCCACGTTGTGCACCAAGGATTCGGCTATTCTAATAGCATTATCTATTTGTGTATTTATTATTGTTTGCGAGCCGAACACATTCAATAGGGCATCTTTGATTTCCTTTCTCATTGAATACGAATCAGCGCCGGTCAATTCTACTATCATGGTGCAATAGCAAGCAAATACATCGAGCTTCATTGCTTCTGCAGACGTGTACGTATGCGATTCCGAACATGCACTTGTGGATGCCGATTGTTCCTGAACAGATGTAGATTCGACGGTTTTTGCAGTTGATGTGACAGGAGTTTGCACGGGAGTCGCAGGTGCGACCGGTGTCGGCTCGACGCCGAGGGCGGCCGCCACGCGGTCGAGCGTTTCGATCTCCTGCCGATTGCGGTTTCCACAGGCGAACGCGATCTTCTCTGCGGCGCGATAGACCGTTTGCCGTTCGTCCGGCTTCGTGTTTCGCAGGATCAACGCGACGGCCTGCTCCTCGCTCGGTATCGCCTTCTCCGCGGACTCGATGACGGGATCGATGTGCCACACGAGCAGCAGATCGTGGGCGAACAGGGACTCGAGGGACTCGCGGACGGCGGCACGCTCGGCTTTGGCAATGCGGCCGTCGGCTTTCGCGATCATCAATCCGAATGCGGCGAAGGCACGCAGCTTTGGAAGCTCGGGATGCTCGACGGGCGGCGGTGGAGCCTGCGGGACCCGCTGCATGGGTACGAGCAGGTTCAACGGCTTGGGTGGAGGCGGGAGAGCGACCGGTACTGTCGCGGCAGCCGGATTTGAAGGCAGCGACGCGGGAGTAGGAGCGCGCGCGGCGGGCGCGAATGCGACCGGTTTCGGCACCAGTGGCGGGATTGGTGTCGCCACCGGCAACGGCTTGACTACAGGCAATGGCTTTGGTTCTGCATCCGGCACTTTCACCGTCGTCACGGTCTGGCAGCGCGGGCAGGTCACGCGAAACTGCTCCCGGCGCTTCGACGACGTGACGCGCAAGCGGGCATCGCACGTCCCGCACTGGATCGTGAGGTCGAGCAAGGGCGGAGCGGCGGCCACTGCAGGGGGTGGCGACATCGGCGCAGTTCCTCGAGCCGGCATCATGGTCACGAGCAGGTCATTATCCCCGGCAGTTTTGGCCGTGCCAGCTTCGTTTTCCGATTCCTTCCACGATTTCGGCCAGCCGAGGAACTCGTCGCCCGCGTCGGGTTTCCGTCCGTAGCCGGGGTACTCGCCGTCGTTCCAAAAGTAGCCCCAGAGCGTGATGCCCCGGGCGACTTTGGCGTCGGGTTCGATCGCCTTCAGTTCCTTGCGGAGATTCGCGAGCGTCCGTTCGCGATCCGCTTCCCGTTCGCGGTTCCGCCGGCGTGCATCCTCGATCTCGCGGGCGCAATCCCGGGCCACGCGGCACTGGCCGGAATCGAATTCCCGCTCGGCCTGGGCTCGCAACGTGCGCACGGCCGCGCGCAGGTCATTCCCTTTCACCGGCCCGATCCCGGGCAGATTCTCGAAGGGGTACCCGATCAGGTCCGCGAGCGATCGGAGGCCGGCAATTCGCAATCGGTCCACCGTTCCGGGGCCGATTCCGGTGAACCGCGAAACATTCTCGACGGGGATCGTCCCGTAGTGTTCGGACAAGTATCGACTTCGGATGGCATCGACGTTGAGGGCTCGAACCGGTTCGTCGGCCTCGCGCATTTCCCTAGTCAATCGACGGTATCGTTCGAGGACGCCCTCCCGCCAGACGTAGGCTTCGGTTCGTTGGAACTTCGTGTGGTAGTACAACGCTAGCGCCGAAACGATGACGACCGGTAGCAGCACGACGAGGAACAGGATCCACACGGTAGCGACCCTCGCTGCCCGCACGTTGCGGAGCGCATCACATATTTGAGAAAGAAGCGAAGGTCGTGACGGAAAATCTCCGAATCGTTCGCTTCTCCTCGTACGTCACGCAGCTGATCAACTTATCCTGGAGTTCGGATTGCCATAGCTGATGGTCACGGACGGGTCCGATGACCCTGACAAGCTATATCGCGGCAAAATCGTCCAGGAACTCCGACGCTGGATCTACCGCGGTCACGAGCAAACGATCCCGCGCCCGTGTGCAGCCCACATAGAGTAGCTGCCGCTCCGTATCGTAAACTTCCCTCAAGTCGGAGTCTTCGCCAACGGATTCGATTCGTTCCTGCAGCGGGATGATTTCATCGTCGCAGGCCATCACTGCAACAACGCGAAACTCCAGTCCTTTCGCGAGATGCATCGTACCGATGGAAAGGTGGCCACTGACCGTTTCCACATTCTCATCCAGCACTTTGAACGGAATCCCCGATAACTTCGCGGCCGTCTTGGCTCGTTCCAGCTGGGCTTCGGAACGCACGAATACGGCGATCTCGTGGGGGAGCGTGCCCGGCGACGCTTGTTCGGCGAGCCAGGCACCAACGGCTTTCGATTCGTCCGCGGCCGACTTGAACGTTTGAATGGCGGGCGCCGGGCCGTTGAACACGGAAATCGTGTCGTTCCGCTTCTCGGACTGTCCGTCCAGGTCGGCGACTTCCGGTCCCAATAGCCGATCGGCGTATTCGCGAATCTGGTGCGATGTGCGATAGTTCACGCGCAGCGTTTTCGAGCGGCCGCGGATGTCGATGCCGAGTGCCTTCCACGATACCGGTGCCTGGAAGATCCGCTGGCCGAGGTCGCCGGCGAAGAAGAGCGCGTTCGGGCGATCCCCGCCCAACGCCGCAAAGAACCGGAGGTGCGCGACGCCGAGATCCTGCGACTCGTCGACGATGGCGAAGTCGTACGGGCGGTTCTTCGCGTCGGCCACGGCCGACGCCAGTGCGGTAAACAAGCCCGATCCCGTAGTGAGTTTCTTCGCCGCGAGCCCGTTCCGCACGGCTTCGAAGATCGTCCAGAGTTGCCGACGCTGAGCCTCGGAAAGCCGTACCTTCCGCCCGAGTCGCGGCACGTTGCGATAGCTTTCCCAGGAATCGAGCTGCCAGGCGTCGACGATCTGATCCCATTCGGCGGTAAGGAACTGCCGCGTAAACTTGTGCCCTTCGACAGTCCCGGACGCTTTCTTGACGAGTTCGATCACTTGCTCACGCGGAGCGACGGCGACTTTACCGATCAGCGATTGATGGAGCCGAAGGCCGAGGGAATCGAGCGAACACACGTCGATCCGGTCGGCGAGGCGCGGCTCGTTGCCGAGCAGCCGCTTGAGCTTCGTCCGCAGGGAGTGGGCCAGTGTCTCGGAGTATGTCGCTAAGAGGATCCGCGAATCCGGATTCGTGCGGGCCAGGTGAACGGCCCGATGCAACGCGACGATCGTCTTCCCCGTCCCGGCCGATCCTGCCACTCTCGCCGGGCCGGCGTAGTTCCGCTCGACGATCTCGCGCTGCTCCGGGTGGAGAAAGACGGTCCACTTCTCCCACGGATAGTCGAGCGCCCGCTCCAACTCCTCGACGTTCGACATCACGCGGAACCGGCGCAGCGCATCCGGATGGTCGAACGGTCCCACATCGTTAGCCGTTGGTTTCGCGATCCGCGGCGTTCCGCCCGTGGCCAGTTCCAGCAACGCTTCGGCCGCTTCGGCTGGAAGGTGGTCCGCCAGCGCCAGATAGTTGTCGTCCGTCGCCGCTTTCACGTCGGCCAGCCACTCCGGCGGCACGCCGTATCCCAGGAGAACGTCGTCCGCGATGGTGCCGAAGAGGGATCGCAAGGCCTTCTTTGGCTTCGCCTCCTCGACATACTTCGGGATCGTGATTTCCTGCACCGTCTCGCGAATCACAACGAGTTGCGCCGCGCCAGTCTTCGGATGCGTTTCGAGCTTCCGTCGTTCCGCCCAATCGTAGGCCTTGTCGTGGTGGTCGACGTAGCAGAGCAGCAAGCTGCCCGGCGTCTTGTGGACGATGACACGGATGTCCTTGTTGACCCGCACGCTCCAGAAGTTCTTGTCCTTCGCCCGATCGAGCTTGTGGAAGCTCATGCCGGGACTGGATGGGTTCAGTTGCAGGTCGAACGCCGTCGTCTTGACGGCTTTCTGCTCGTCGCCGGTCAGGCGAGCGAGGCTGTTCGTGAACGTGTCGGCGATGCGGAACGATTCCATTATTGCCCGGCCCTCCGAACGAGGAACACATGCGAATCAATCGCCATACGAGCATTGATGACAAGTCGCTCTAGAGGATGCATATTTGCAAAAACTCGTTCTCCAAATAAGACACGATCGCCTTCTTGGTCTGCAGCATACCTCCTTCGCAAGCCCTCGATCTCCGCCGCGACATTTCGAACATACTCAAGCCGATCACTACCTATTCCCACTTGACGATCAAACTCGATGCGTAATCCGGATACAAATGTCTCAAAGTTGAATTCTTTTTGCAGCTCAACGGCATCGGAACAGAAAAACGCGCGCTCGTTCAATCGAAATGAAACACAATGATCCTGAGCATCTGGCAATGGCCCTATTAGCGATGGAGGGAACCAGGCGCTATTCATTACTACTTGACGATTCAAGAAGAAGTCATTGAACTCATTTGGCTGATGAAAAGCAGGCGCAGCATAGTAAACTATGTTTCCCGAGTTATTCAAATCCAAAAGCATCTGGTGCTGGAGCGAATGTCGCGAAGGTCGAAGATGCATCCGGTAGAAAGGGCAATCCAGAAGCGAGCTTTGGGCTTCGCTCGCGCGTCGTGATTTCATGTAATCCGACAATTTGAATTGAATGAACAGTAGAAAGAATGGAGTTGACAACATCACATCATAACCGCCGCCCGGCTGACCTTCTTGGATCAATGATGGGAAGACTGGCACAGCAGTAAAACCAAAATGCGTTGTTTGCAATTCGGAAGTTACGGCATAACCATAGCTGAATTCCGATATATTCGGCTTCATGGCTGATGCACCCTAGGCCGATCATCATATCTCACACCCGGAACACCTTCATCACCTCGTCCCCGAGGTGGTTGATCACCTTCACCGCGATCCGGCCGCCCTTCGGCTTGTCGAAAGCTCGAGAAGTATCGCTGTTCAGCGTCTCCCATGCCTCCGCGTTGATCTCCGCCTTCAGTGTCGTCTTCAGACTCTTATACGGGTCGCTCGCCCCCAAAAAGTAGGCGTGCCGCACGAAGAAACTCTCCTCGTTGTAATCCGTATCGAGGAACCAGCACGCGATGCCGTCGGTGTTGCTGCTCACCACCTCGCCGCTCTGCGGCTTGAACACGTCCACGCCGTTCACCTTCACGCGGTACTGCCCGTTCTTCTCCTTGATCAGGTCGATGTCCGGCTCGCCGAAGATCACGAACAGGTTCCCCTTGCCCGTATTCTTCAGCTCCCCGCTCATGTGCAGGTCGGCGTTCATCCGTGCCTTCAGCACCGGCACGCGGCCCAACTTCGCGAACTCCGTCGTGTGCGCCTCGTAGTTGAACGCGCACGCCACCAGCACGTCGAACCCCGCGTCGGCCGCCTCGCGCGCCGCCGTCACCAGGTCCTGCCGCTGCACCGTGCCGAACTCCGGCCCGAGGAACACCGCCGCCCGCTTCTCCGATCCGCCCTCCGCATACCGCCCCTCGGCGCAGACGTACCGCCCCGGCCACGGCGTCAGCGACGTGAAAACGATCCGGTCCTCCTTGTGCGCCTGCTGCACGCCGGCGGTCCGCAGGTTCTCCAGCACCATCTGCTCGAAGCCCTGCGCCTCCGACGGCCGCTTCGCCAGCGGGTCGATCAGTTCGTCGTTTTCGTCCACCCCCAGCATCCGGTGCGGGCTGAGGCTCTCCACCGTGAACGGACCGGCCACACGCACCTTCTTGTTGTCCGCGTACGGCTTGTCGTACAGGTACTCGTACTCCGCCTTCGCCGCGATGCTCGCGTCGATCTCTTTCTGCCGCGCGATGCGGCCCTTCCACCACTCCGCGTGCAGCTTCTTCGCCTCCGCGGCCCACGCTTCCGCCGCCTCGCGCGGGATCTCCCATTCCTCCCACTTCGTCTTCGCCGCCTTGTTCAGCTTCTCCCGCAGCGGCTCCAGCTTCGCCTGCCATTTCTCCCAGATCACGTCGATCTCGGCGTTGTTCGCGATGCTCTTCAGCGTGATGTGCGGCACGCGCTCGTAGACGAACCCCTGCCGGATGCTGCCGTGCGTCGGCGCCGACGACGGCTCCCGCCGCGTCACCTCGGCTTCCTTCTGCTGGCCCTCCTTCGAGTCGGCGAGCAGGTAGAACGGGAATCGGCCGCCCATGATCCGGGCGCGGGCGAGCGCCAGCGCCACGCGGGACGTGTCGATTGTGATCCAGCGCCGGCCCCACTGCTCCGCAACGTACGCCGTCGTCCCCGACCCGCACGTCGGATCCAGCACGAGATCGCCGGGATCGGAGGCCATGAGGAGGCAACGTTCCAGAACTTTCGTACCTGTTTGAACTACGTATACCTTAGGATCGGTGAAGCTCCCGGTTCCTGTATCAATCCACAGATTCGTATGAGGTGACAGGGAGAAATCGTCAACGTATTTGTAGTGTGCAATCGTACTTCCACTTGGCGAGAGCATGTCCGCCTTCGATAAGCGATTCATTCCTTCCAGATTCGTACGCCAGCCTCCCCGAGGCGGTGTAAATTTTCGACCATGCAATTCATATGTAAAGGAAGTTGTCGAACTCCCGCTCGCAGATGTCATACCAGAAAGGCGATATATCTTGCTCCCGACGGGGAGCAATTCAGCATCTTCAAACTCTTCCTTGGTCAAGCCTCGTCTTGTCCCGTCAGGTAGGAGTACATGTCGGTAGACTTGAGTTGCAGACCTACCTTCGAGCTTGTGATACCAGGCGGGCCTCGCTTTCGTTCGAGATATGTCTCGACCATACCACAATATGTAATCGACAGAAGATGGTAGCAGTGATGTGGTCTGGCTTCCCGACTTGAAGAATGTGATGACCGAGACACAATTGCTATCACCAAATACCTCATCAAGC
This sequence comes from Gemmataceae bacterium, assembly GCA_022842245.1. Taxonomy (GTDB): domain Bacteria; phylum Planctomycetota; class Planctomycetia; order Gemmatales; family Gemmataceae; genus Limnoglobus. Next base: position 133,055 of record JALHPZ010000010.1, on the reverse strand, counting down.
ACGGTTCGGACACGGTGCAAGTTCTCCTCTCCGATCTGCACAAAGATCGACCCCGACTCCGTCAGCAGATCGCGCATTACTGTCAGCCGGTCGCGGAGGTACGTCAGGTAGCTGTGGATACCGTCGCGCCAGGTGTCGCGGAAGGCCTTCACCTGCTCCGGTTCGCGGGTGATGTGCTGGGCGTTGCCGTCCTTCACGTCGCGGCTGGTGGTGGACCACTGGAAGTTGCTGTTGAACTTGATGCCGTAGGGCGGGTCGAAGTAGATGCACTGGACCTTGCCGCGCAGCCCCTCGCGCTCGGCGAGGCTCGCCATCACCTGCAGCGAGTCGCCGAGGATCATGCGGTTCTGCCACTTGCCGTCGTGGAGGTAGAAGTCGGTCTTGTCGGCGTGTTCGGGGATGCCGTTGAAGTCGCTGAAGAGGTTGACCTCCGGCGGCTTGATGCGGAACTTCGGGTCGAGTTCGCCGAGGCGGAGGAGGTCGTCGACGAGGGCCTTGGGGTGGACCTTTTCCTGGATGTAGATGGGCGGGGCGGGGACGACGAGGTCGGACCAGTCCTGTTCGTCCTTGCCGCGCCAGACGAGCTGCGGATCGAGGTCGGCGTTGCGGGGGTAGCGGACGGCCTTGGGCGCGCGGCCGTCGGCAACGAGCGACTGGTACTCGGCCGTGGGGATGTGCCGGCGCTTGGCATCGTCGTGGACGATGGCCTCGACGGTCTTCTTGGGCGGTGTCGCGCGACTTCGTGCCATTATTCCGTTCCTTTCGCCGACGACTTCGCGGCGGATTGGATCATCGTTTCGAATGCGGCCGACACCGTTTTCTCGAAGTCGGTCTGCATCGTCCAGACGTCGGCGAATTCGGCGAAGCCCCAGCGGCCATAGGTACCGAGGCGGTTCACGCCGGGTATCCAATAGGTATCCATCGCCAGTTTCTTCTCCTTCGCATCCTCGCGACGGTACCCCTTGATCTCGACGACCAGATGCAGCGGATCGTCCTTCCCGTGTCCGTCATCGACGAGCACGATGAAATCCGGCCGGTACTTGCGGCTCTCAGAGCCGAACTGGTACGGCACTTCGAGGCCGAGGTTGTGGTTCTTGACGTAGCCGAGCACCTTCGGGTGCGCCTCCGCGACGCGGCAGAATTCGGCCTCCCAATCGCTGTCCAGGATCACGAAGTTGATGTGGCACTTGTCGGCCGCAGTCGTCCAGCGGTCCTTCCTGGATGTCGCGAAGCGGACGTGCATCGTGCTGCCGGTGGGGTTGAACGGATCGAGGAGCGCCTTGATCGGGTTCGCGCCGAGGAACTTCCGGGTGATGCCAGCGGTGATGCGCACGCAGGCGAGGTCGCAGAGGTCGCGGTAGAGGATCTGGGCCTTGAAGGCGTCCCCTTTGCAGACGAGGTGGTTGTCGAGCCAGTCCTTGACGATGCGCTTGAGTTGGCCGAACAGGTGCAGCTTTGGCTCCTCGCCGGGATCGCGGAACTTCGTGTAGAGCAGGTGTTTAGTGACCTCCATGACGACGGTGGAATATCGGAAGTCGTCCAGATGGCGAACGTTCATGTCCTCGGATTGGCCGACGATGCCGGAGTTGACGGTGTGCGTGGCGCCGACGATGTCGGGCGTGAGTTCGAAGGTGGAGTCGGGACCGAACTCGGCTTCGAGGCGTTCCTCCGGCAGTTCGACGCGGTAGCCCTCGACGCGCGGGAAGCGGATTTCGAGGGCGTCGCGGTCCGGCCGCACGGCCTTCACCTGGATCGTCTCGCGGGGCGGTTGCACGGGGGCGACCGCGGGCTTGGCCGTGAAGTCGAACGGGATGCCGAAGATGTCGGCGTATTCGACGTTCAAAAGTCCTTCGTCGTTCAGGTCGTAGGACTGGCGGCGGAGTGCACGGCCGATGACCTGCTCGCAGAGGAGCTGCGTGCCAAAGGCGCGGACGCCGAGGATGTGCGTGACGGTGTTCGCGTCCCAGCCTTCGGTGAGCATGGAGACGGAGACGACGCATCGGATGGAGCCACCAAGTTGGCCCTCCTTGCCGACGGTGTTCATGACTTCGCGGAGCAGATCCTGATCGGTGATGGCGTCGGCGGCGCGGGCGTCGCCGGTGCGTTCGACAATATCGCGGCGGAAGCGTTCGATCTCGTCGGCGGCCAGGGCGCGGAAGTTGGTGTCGAGTGCGTCGCCGGCTTCGAGCTGCTCACTGTCGATGAGGAGCGTGTTGGGCCGAGGGAGCGGGTTTCCGTGTTCGTCGAAGTTGCGGAAGAGCGGCAGCCGACCGAATTCGAGTTCGGTCGAACCATCGGGCTTCGTACGATGGAACCCGGAAATGTAGTCGAAGAGGAGCTTCGAGATGGCCGTGTTCTGGCAGACGATAATGAAGCAGGGCGGCACTTTGATGCCGGAGTTGATCCAGGAATGGAAAGTCTTTTCGTAATGCCCATAGAGCGCCTCCAAGGCTGTGATCAGCTGTGTCGGGATTTTAAGCGGATCGAGCAGTTCGGACTTGGACCGATTGGACCGGGGTAGACTCTTGCCGACATGTTTCCAAAGTTCCCGGAACATCGGCATGTCGCTTCCCGGGATGTTGTCGGCAATCGGGACGCGCGGGAGCTTGACGATGCCGCACTCGATCGCGTCCATCAGCGAGAAGTCGGAGACGGTCCACGGGAAGAGGGTGCCCTCGGCATAGCCCGAGCCGCGGAGGAAGAACGGCGTGGCGGAGAGATCGTAGACGCGAGCAGAACCAAGCTTGCGCTTCACCGTCTCGAGTCCCGTGATCCAGAGTCGGGCAGCCTTGTTGTTGCGCTCGGCTTCGTCCTTCTCGTCTCCCTTGAGTTCTTCGTCGTCCGCATCCGGCGGCTTCTCACGATAGCAGTGGTGGGCCTCGTCGTTGATGATGACGACGTTCTTGAGGCCCATCAGGTCGGGCATCACGCGCTGGAGCATCTGCCCTTCAGTTTCGAGCGTGGACATGGTTTCATGACGCCACCCCTCGGCGAGGTCGCGAGTGCCCTTCGAGATCTCCATCCGCTCGCGGAGCTTGAAGGCGTGGTAGTTCGTGATGACGATCTTCGCCCGTTTCACGTCTTCCAACAGATCGTTGGGGACGAGTTCACGGGTGCTGTAATAGTTGTCCGGATCGTTCGGTTGAAGGACGCGGAGCCGGTCCTTGATGGTCAGGCCCGGCGCGACGATCAGGAAGCCGCGGGTGAACTGCTTGCTGCCGGGGTGCTGCACGGCATTGACGGTCTGCCAGGCGATCAGCATGGCCATGACGGTCGTCTTGCCGGCACCTGTAGCGAGCTTGAGGGCGATGCGGAAGAGTTCGGGATTGGCGCCGTCGTTGGCCTCCTGGAGAAAACGAATCGTGCGCTTGCCGGCTTCGGTTCCCGGCGCTACCTCTGCGAGCCAAATGGCGGTCTCGACAGCCTCGACCTGACAGAAGAACGGCCGCTTGTCGCTGAACTCGTGCTCGCGCCAGTGACGTAGAAGCCGTGCCGTTTGGGGCGTGACTCCCCAGTTCGCTTCCGGGAGTTTTCGCCAACGATCCACGAGATCGCGGATGGCGTTGATATTTGATTCGGTCTCGTATTTCTGGTCGCGCGATGCCAGTTCAGCGGCCTCGGCGAACGCGATCACCGACTGCGCCGCCCGACGCTTCTTCGGCTTCGGGATCGGCATGTGGAACTTGGCGTGGCGACGTGCCGTGATGATATTCTGCGTTGGTTGCCCCTGGGAATCGAGTTCCCAATGGCGAAGCGGATATTCGTATGGCGAGTTGAGAATAGGGCGGGCGAAGAACGGATTGTCCATGGCCAGCAATACTCGCACGGCAGCGGGCGCAAAACGAACAGAAAGCGAATTCTCCTACAAGCTGAAGGCGAAGGCAAGAAGGTACATTTGCTTTCCCCCTTAACCCCCGGGTCGCCCTCCCGCAGAGACTTCGAGAGTTTTTCCGAATCCTGCCCGGGGTCCGAGCGCAACCCCGGCGTTTTGTCTCGGACCCCGAGATTGCGGTTGCGAACCCGAGAGTTTGGCCCGACGACCGAAAGAACGGAAATCGCTAGGAAACAAGTCGAAAATGCGAAACGGCCGAGGGATCTCGCCCCCGGCCGTTTGCGTTAAGCTGACGAGCGTAGTTCCGATGCTCGAAAAGTCAGCTCCTCCGGTAGGATTCGAACCTACGACCCGCCGGTTAACAGCCGGCTGCTCTACCGCTGAGCTACAGAGGAATATCAACCCACAACCGATTTATAGGCAAGAACTGGTCCGGCAGCAAGAGGAGTCATTCAATAGCCCAACCACCCCACACCGGAGCGATTCTCCCATGCGATTGGCCACTATCCAAACCCCGAACGGAATCCGCGCGGCACTCGCCGTCGGCGATCACTTCATCGACATCCACGCGTCCGATCCCGGACTGCCGGGCTGCGTGAAGAACATCCTTGCAGCATCGGCAGCGACGCGGCAGGCTGTGGCCAATCTCGCGACCTGTACCAAAGCCGTGAAATACGCTGCCAACGCGGTCGCGATTCTGCCGCCTGTGCCGAAGCCAAGCAAGATCGTATGCGTCGGCCTCAACTACCGCGATCACGCCATCGAAGGCGGCAAGGCGATTCCGACGGAACCGGTCATCTTCGCGAAGTTCCCAAACACCATCATCGCACACGGCCAGCCGATCAAGCTGCCCAAAGTTGCGGAAAAGGTCGATTACGAGGCCGAACTCGTCATCGTCATCGGCAAGACGGCCAAGAACGTGCCGAACGACGCGTCGGCGTTCCAGTACGTCGGCGGCTACACCTGCGGGCACGACGTATCTGCGCGCGACTGGCAGTTCCGCGGTGAAGAAAAGCAATGGACCATTGGCAAGACGTTCGACACCTTCGCGCCGATCGGGCCTTGGATCGTGACGTCGGACGAAAAATTCGACCCGCACAACGCCCGGATCCAGTTGCGATTGAACGGCCAGACGATGCAGAATTCGAGCACCAAGGAATTCATCTTCCAGGTGCCTGCGATGCTGGCGTTCATCACGCAAGTGATTACGCTGGAGCCGGGCGACTTGATCTTCACGGGCACGCCGCCGGGCGTGGGCATCGCACGAAAGCCGCCGGTCCTGCTCAAGGCCGGCGATGTTTGTGAAGTGGAAATCGAAGGAATCGGCACGCTGAAGAATCCGGTTGTTGCGGATTCCTGATGCCGTGACAGTTTTTGATGCTGGTCGGGTTGTGCCAATCGGGCAACCCGGCCACTTGGCCTCCGCCATCGTTCTTTGCGGGCATTTCATTGGCGTTTCAAGCGGTTCTGGTTTATCCTGCACGAATCCTTTCTTCGATTCCCGTTCCGACTGGAGTGGGAGATGCACGATTCGATCGTTTCCGAAGCCCATCGGCCATTCGATCTGGCTCGCTTGGAGCTGGCGCGCCTTGGTCCGGACCAATCGCTCGAGCTTTGTTTTCGCCGCATATGTGAAATCGCTTCCGAAACGCTCAACGTCAATCGGGTGGGTATCTGGTTCTTCATCGCGCATCGGACGGCGCTTCGATGTGCGAACCTGTACGAACGCGATTCGGGCGAGCATTCCACCGGTGTGACGCTGCAGGTCGAGGATTTTCCGGCGTATTTCGCGGCACTCGAACGACGGCGCTCAATTCCTGCGGAAGTCGCGACGGAAGATCCCCGCACGAATCAACTCGCGGATCGGTACCTCCAACCGCTCGGCATTTCGTCCCTGCTGGACGCTCCGATCTACCGCGACGGGAAGGTGATCGGCGTGGTCTGCCACGAACACACGGGGACGTTGCGAGAATGGACGACGGAGGAACGCGATTTCGTTTCGTCAATCGCGGACTTCGTGACCTTGAAACTGAAATCCGCGGACCTGTCGGAAGCCCGCACGGTGTTGCGGCAGACGGACGACGTTCTGTTTTCGTTGGAACGGGCGGAATCGATGACGCGGATTGTGACGGAAGCGGCCCACGACTTCAAAAACATCCTCACCGTCGTCATCGGGTTTGCGAACGAGCTAACCCATGCGAACGATATGCCCGGCCACTTGCGTGAGATGGCGGCGCATATCCTGAAAGCCGGCGAACGCGGCTCGGAACTGGTTCGTCAGATGACGGCGTACGGGCACACCGAGTCGAACGAACCCGAAGCCATTTCGGTGGGCGATGCGGTCCGCCGCATGTTGCCGTTGCTGCGGACCGCGACTGGTTCCTCTTGCCGGTTGAATGTGGAGATCGAGTCCGATACGGGCCGGGTATTCCTCGATCCGTCGCAACTGGAGCGTGTGGTTTGCAATTTGGTGATGAATGCTCGGGACGCAATGCCTTCGGGTGGGGTCGTGCAGTTGCGGGTCGCGACCGAGGAGTTGGGGGATGCCCTTCACACCGCAAGCAAATTCGCAACGTTGACCGTATCGGATTCGGGTGCCGGAATGGATCAGGCCACCCAGGCGAAGATGTTCGAGCCGTTCTTCACGACCAAACCGCGAGGGCAGGGAACGGGTCTGGGGCTGGCGATCGTGCAGCGGATTGTGGATCGGGCCGGGGGATTGATCCGCATCGAGAGCGAGCCAGGGCGCGGGACGAAGGTCCACGTGTACTTCCCTTTTGTGTCACGCCTCTGACGGCGCGGCGGCCGATGCCCGGCCTGCTATAGTGTCTGTCATGTCCAACGTGAAACCCCGATCGAACGAGCCGCGGAGGGATCGCTGGGCGTCGCTGTTTCAGCAATCGACGCGAGCGATCTTCGTGCTCTACCGCTCCCGGCGCATCCATTACGTCAATGCCGCCTGGGAATCGTTGACGAACTATCCGGCCGCGGATGCAATCGGCCGCGCGTGCGTGCGGTCCGGTCGCGTGGAACCACTGTTTCGAACGCTCGCGCCGCCCGCGGAGGCGAAGGACGGCGCGATCACGCGAACGCGGCGACCGGGTCCTGGAGCGAAGGGTGGCCCGCCGTGGTGGGATCTCACGTTCGTACCCCTGATCGCTTCGGACGGTGTCGCGGGCTATCTGGGAACCATTGATATCGTGCAACCGGTGGCGCCGATCGCCCCACGGAAGACTCCGGCGGCGATCGGCGAGATCCGTGAACGACAGGCGTCCCGTTATTCCCAGGATCTGTTCGGCGGAGAAACCGCGGAACTGCGGCGATTCCAATCGCAGGTCCGATTGGCGGCCCGCTCGACCGAACCGGTCTGGATCGTTGGCGAATCGGGAAGCGGGCGGGAGACGCTCGCTCGGGTGATCCATCACCATTCACCCGTTCGGGAAAAGGCATTCGTCGCCTGCGAGTGCCGGGGCGTTCAACCCTACTTGCTGGATGGGTTGTTGTTCGGCATCGCCGGGATCGCGACCGCGGGGCAGGTCGGCACGCTCTTTCTCAAACATCCGGCCTCGCTGCCGCGCGACGCCCAACAGCGCATTCTCGACTGGCTCCGTATCGCGCCGCACCCGCCGCGCCTCATCTGCGCTTCCACGGAATCGGCCGCCGTCGGCGCGCGGTCCGGCGCGTTGCTCGAGGAATTCCAGGCCGAACAGTCCACCATTGAATTGCAGTTGCCGCCGCTTCGGAATCGATGGGACGAGTTGGGGTCCATCCTTGCCCGGATGGGATTTTTGCTGACCGACGATTCACTGGCGGTCCTTGCAGCCCACGACTGGCCCGGCAACCTGCGGGAGTTGCACGAAACCCTTTCCGATGCGGCGCAGCAGGCCGGAACAAACCCGATTGCGGCCGAGCACTTGCCGCGCTTCCTGAGGGAACGCGCCCGCCTCGTGGCGACGATGCCGCCCGTCGAGCGGACGATGCCTCTCGACGAATTACTTGAAGCCGTGGAGCGTCGCGCGATCGAATCGGCGCTCCGGAAGACCAACGGGAATCAAACGGAAGCGGCGGCCCGCCTCGGCATCTTCCGAACGAGACTCGGCCGTCGCATCGAAGCGCTCAAAATCCCGACCTGACTGATACGCGACAGGGAACGGTCAATGGCCACCGATTCGCAGCCCCTCGCGCGGCGCGAGTGGGTCCGCCGCGTCCGCGCCACCCCCCGGCGGACCCACTCGCTTTTTCCGGACCCACTCCAGATTTCCCTTATCCAAAAACGACTTGCGGCGATTCCGTATCGTCCGGAATGGCGCGAAACTCACTCGAAATGTATCCGAAATGCTTCGTTTCGGTTCTCATGAAGTTCCCGGTCCGACGATCCGGTCGAGTCGTTTCTCCTGGCTCGGAACTCCCGAATCGATTTGGTAATTGAGGCGAGAGTTCCGAGTACGGATTTCACGAACCGATCGACCGGACAACCGACCGGCTAGCAATGACCGGGGTCGGTTTTACTTCTTCGCACGCACGTCGTAGCGGTGCAGCAGGTCGCCGTTGCGGATGTAGTACTGCCCGTCGCTCACCACCGGATGCGCCCAGAGTTGGCCGTTCTTCTTGGGAAGGTTGATTTCGCCGACTTCCTTGTACGCCTTCGGCGATGCCTCCGCCAGCACGGCCACGCCGTTCTGGTAGTGCATGTAGAGCCGGTTGTCGGCGTACATGATCGCGACCGATCCACTGCCGGCGCCCCCCTTGGATCGCTTCCAGAGCACCTTGCCGGTCTTGACCTCGGCACAGAACGGCTGGCCGGAATCGTCGGTGTCGCCGTAGACGTAATCGCCGACGAGCACGACACCTCCGTGTTTGTTGGTCAGTTCGCGCTTGAAGTAGACCTCCTGGGCCGACACCGACTTGCCGGAGGCCTTGAGCTTCATAAGGGACGCGCCGCGGCCGTAGCCGATGCTGCTGAAGATCTGATCGCCGAGGACGATCGGCGTGGGGACGTTCGCGGTGTTGTCGCCGAGTTTCTCATGTGTCCAGAGCACCTTGCCGTCGGTGCTGACGCCCACGAGGCCGCCATTGAAGAGCTGGACGTAGTGCTTCACGTTGCCGACCTTCGAGATGACGATGGACGAATAGCCGGCTTCGCTCTTGCGGGTCTTGATCGGGCATTTCCAGACTGTCGAGCCGGTCTTTTTGTCGAGCGCGAGCATGGTCGCCTCGCGGCCGCCGGGCGTGACAATGAGGTTGTCCCCGTCGACGAGCGGCGATTCGCAGTAGTTCCAGCCGCCCTTTTCGCCGCCGAATTCGGATAGCAGGTTGTGCTTCCAGATTTCCTTGCCGTCCTTGTCGACGCAGACGAGATCGCCCTGCTGGCCAAGGGCGTAGATCCGATCGCCGTCGACGGTGGGCGTGCAACCGAGGCTTCCGCCCGTGGCGCCGATCGGGGCGGTCCACAGGACTTCGCCCTTCTCGCGATCGAGCGCGACGAGGTGGGACTTGTTCCCCTTGTCGCCGAGGGTGTAGATGCGATCGCCGACGACACTCACGGTGGAATAGCCGCCGCCGAGACCCTTGGCGGTCCAGACGAGCGGCGGTCCGTCGGCAGGCCAGCTTTGGAGCAGGCCTTTCTCCTTGGACACGCCGTCGCGATTCGGGCCACGGAATTGCGGCCAGTCGGCGGCGAGGAACGCCGGCAGGAGGGCAACGAGCAGGCAGATTCGACGCATGGAGAGTCTCCGGGAAATGGTGCTTCGATGATATGCGATCGTGCATTGATACGCACGCGGAAACAGCTCAATCGAGGTGGAGGAATTCGTTCGCGTTGAGCAGTGCGCGGGCGAGAGCGGCGAGGCCGTGGTCGCGCACAAGCACGTCGGCAGCGGTGCGTTCGGCGGTCGTCGGATCGCGTTGGAACGCCAGGCGGAAGAGTTGGCGCGTCGGGTCCGCGTCGGTCCGCGCGCGATCGGCAAGGAAGCCGGCTTGTTGCAGGAGAAACGGTCCGTTCATCAAGTTCAAGGATTGCAGGGGTGTGGTCGAGCGGTTCCGCTTCGGAGCAATCTGGCCGCCGTCGGGGCAGTCGAACACGCCGAAGGTGCCATCGAGCTGCATGCGGGGCTTCGCCCAGTAGACCATCCGTCGGAAGTCCTCCGGGCCGAACGACTGTTTGGCCGTGTAGACCTTCACATAGTTGCCGTTCGGCTCAAAGAGGTCGAACCCCGGCCCGCCGGCCCGCAGGTCCAGCTTGCCGGATACGGCGAGGATCGCGTCGCGCACGGCCTCGGCTTCGAGCCGGCGCGGCGGGTAGCGCCAGAGAAGCCGCGTCTGGGCGTCCTTCGCGCGGCCCGCATCGGTCGCGCGGGACGACTGTCGATAGGACTTCGACAGCACGATCAACCGGTGAATGTGCTTTTGCGACCATCCGTTGTCGACGAATTCGCGGGCGAGCCAGTCCAGCAGTTCGGGGTGGCTCGGTACGCCGCCGTTGCGGCCGAAATCGCTGGGCGTGTCGACGAGACCGACGCCGAAGTGCCCCTGCCACAGCCGGTTGACGAGGACGCGCGCGGTGAGCGGGTTGCGCCGATCGACGATCCAATCCGCGAGTGCCGCGCGACGTTCGGCTTCCGAAGCCGTGGCGGGGATCGCGAGTTTCGGTTCGATGGAATCGAGCGTGCCCGGGCCGACGGCTTCTCGCGGTGCCATCGGATCGCCGCGATGCAGCCGGAAGGTCGGATCGGGCGTGCCGAAGGTGCCGGCGTAGACTCGATTTGCACGCGACAGTTCGGCGATCGTCGACTTGAGGGTCGCGATGCGAGACGCCGCCATGCGCCAACTTCGCTTCTCGATCGCGGTCAGGCCGGGCGGCATCGCGGGTGCATCCTTGGTCGCCTCCAACCGGTCGTCCGACGAGGCGACGACGGTCCAGTCGCGTCCGTCGAGCGACACGTCGATCCGGTAGCGCGTGGCGAGTCGATCCGTGAACTGGCCCTCGCGGTCGCGGCCCCAGACGACTCGATCGATCGCGACTGGTTTCGCGAAGGCGATCTCGACGCGACCGCGGCCGACATCGCGTGCGATCCAACTCCGCGAATTGCCGTATCGGCCGTCGATGACATGTTCGAGCTTGTGCTTCTCGGAGGGCGGGTAGTCGCCGGCGGAACGCACGGTGGCGCCGGCCGACGCGAGCGCGAAGTTGCGCGGAGTCGGTTCGGCCGACCATGCTTCGATCTCGTCCAGGCAGGGTTCCGCCTGATTGGTGGCGAACACGATGAAGCGCAGGAACTTCGCCGTCACAGGTGTGAACCGTTCAAGGTTTCGTCGCGCATTCACGGGCGCCCGCCGTGCGGTGAACGCACCGGGATCGGCGATTGGCTCGAGGATCTCCAGTTGCGCTTGCAAATCCGACATCGCACGACGCAGGTCCTCGATCCGGCGGGCGTTCGCTTCCGATTCCGGCGTACGCCAGTCCCGCTCGCCATGGCGGACACCGGCGAAGACTGCCTTTAGCCGGTAGTAATCGACTTGGGAAATCGGGTCGAACTTATGGGCATGGCAGCGGGAACAGCCGACCGTCAGCCCGAGAAAGGTCGAACCGACAGTGCCGACGATGTCGTGAAGCTCGTCGGCACGCTGTTGCGCGGTCAATACGGGATCGGGGCTTTTCACCTGGTCCCACGGGCCGGCGACGAGGAAGCCCGTGGCTGCGTCTTCGCCGGTGCGATCGCCGACGAGTTGCGCCCGGACGAACCGATCGTACGGCAAGTCCGCGTTCAGGCTCGCGATCACCCAATCGCGGTAGGGCCAGGCGTTTGGTCGAGGCTGGTTGGTTTCAAAGCCATTGCTTTCGGCGAAGCGGACGGCATCGAGCCAGTGCCGAGCCCAGCGTTCACCGTAGTGCGGGGACGCGAGGTAGTCTTCGACACGGCGCTCGTAGGCGTTCGCTGTGGGATCGTTCGCGAACGCTTCGACTTCCTCGTAGGTCGGCGGCAGGCCGAGCAGGTCGAATTTCAGACGGCGGAGCAGCGTGCGGCGGTCGGCTTCGAGGGATCGCGTCAGCCCCACCGTAGTCAGTTTCGCGTCGATGAATTCGTCGATCGACTTCGGCCCTGGACCTTTCGGCGGGACGGGCTTCAACGACCACCAACGATCCGCCGCCAGTTCCGTTGGAACGGTCAGGTCGCGATCCCACGTTGCTCCGGATGCGATCCAGCTCTTGAGGATTTCCTTCTGCTTGGCGTCGAGAGGCTTCTTTGGAGGCATTTCGTCGGCTACAACGCGCTTCCAAAGTGGGCTATCCTCCGGCTTGCCGGGCGCGATCGCCGGCCCGGACGCGCCGCCATCGAGCGAGGACTTCCGCGAGGTCAGATCGAGTTCACCTTTCGCGGTTGCGGTCGAGTGGCATTTCAGACAGGTCGCCAGGACCGGTGCCACGTCCCGAGTGAAGTCCGGGGGCGCGGCCGAGGCCGGAACAACCAGTAAGAACAGGGGGGCGAACCAAACCGGAATTCGCGACATGCCGCACCCGGAACGTCGTCTTTTATGGCGGGAATGTTGAGTTTATCAAAAACGTCCACCGGATTGGCTGCAATCGGGATTTGTCGGAAAAACGGAGCAGCGGGAAAATCGCTGTTGCAAGTTCAGACAATTTGTCTTACCTTGAGGGTCATTCAGTGTTACGGAACGGACGATTCCCATGGCCGAGCGCGATCATCCCGACGTGACGGACGCCGAACTCGGAGTGCTGCAAGCGCTCTGGGAGAACGGCCCGTCGACGATTCGCCAGTTGACCGACCACCTGTACCCGAAGGGCGGCACAAGCCACTATGCGACCGTGCAGAAGTTGCTGGAGCGATTGGAATCGAAAGGGTGCGTGGCAAGGAACCGGTCATCGATGACGCACGTCTTCGCGGCGGGGATCAACCGCGAGGCGTTCGTGGGCGGCCAGTTGCGGGCTGTGGCCGAGCGACTGTGTGGCGGTTCGATCGCCCCGGTGCTGACGCATCTTCTGAAGACGGAGACGTTGAGCGAAGACGACCGGAAGGAACTGCGCATTCTGTTGAACGCCTCGCTGCCGAAATGACTCGGGACCGCCGGAGGCCGTGATGTCCGCCGTGCTGTTTGATTCCCTGACCAGCAACATTTTCGTCGCAACGGCGATCGCGGCGGCGGCGTTTGCCTGCGGCCGATGGGCGGGTCGGCCGGCCCTGTCGCACGCACTCTGGCTACTCGTGCTCGTGAAACTGGCGACGCCGCCGCTGTTCGCGCTGCCGATTCGCGTCCTCCCCGCCGAGTCGGCCGTAACCGTAACGACTCCGGAACCGACCCTCGCGCAGGCGATCGCATCGCGGATTCCGGAAATCGCCCCCGCGCCCGCGCCGATCGCATCGTTGCCTGTGGCCGTCGAACCGATCCCGAAAATCACCGCCACGCAATCGCCGCGAACCGCAGTTTCCTGGCCGACGACGTTGAGAGCGATCTGGCTCGCCGGCGCCGCAACCTGGCTCGGTCTGACACTCCTGCACATCCGACGATTCCATCGTTACCTGCGATTTGCCATATCGGCACCGGAAGAGTTCATCCGCGAAGTCGCTGCCATCGCCGAACGAATGAACATTCCCGTACCGCAGGTCAAACTCCTGCCGGGCGAAGTGGCGCCGTTCGTCTGGTCGTTCGGCCGCACGACGCTGTACTTCCCGCAAAACCTGCGGGACCGGCTCACGCCGAACCAGCGGGCCACTGTGATCGCTCATGAACTGGCGCATATCTGGCGGAGGGACCATCAGGTGCGCTGGTTCGAGTTGCTCGCCGGTGCCGCGTTTTGGTGGCTGCCTTTGGCGTGGATCGCCCGTCGCGAGTTGCGCCGGCTCGAGGAGGATTGCTGCGACGCCGTGGTGGTCGCGAACTTTCCGGAGGAGAAGGGGGTTTACGCGTCGGCGATCCTCGACACGATCGACTTCCTCGCCGGTTCGCGGCCGATGCCTCGCTTGGCCAGCCCGATGGGCGATGCGTCTTCGCTGCGCCGGCGTCTGTCGCGAATATTGGACGGCTCTCCGCCGCGGTTGCTGTCGCGACCCGTTCGGATCCTATTGTTCGGCCTCGCGGTCGTGCTGATCGCCATCGCACCAAGACTGGCCCGCGCGACGGCGGACTCGATCCCGGGGGAAGCCTCGACCGCGATTCCGGCGAACGCCGCCCTTCGTGACCCCGCGTTTCGCGAACCGGTGCAGTATCTCCCCACGCCGATCCGGCTCGCGCTGCCGGACGCTGCCGGACGCTTTTCGTCCGCCGCACTGTCCCCCGACGGCTCGCGCATCGCTTTTGCCAACAATGCGGAAGTGATCGTATGGGACCTGCGTGAACACCGCATTGCCTACCGCTATCGGGACCACGCGGCGACCGTGAACGCCGTGGCTTTCTCGCCGGACGGACGCTTCGTCGCCTCCGCCGGCAATGACGCGGTCGTGCGCGTCTGGTCGGCGTCCGACGGATCGGTCCATCGCACCTTCGACGGCCACACGAATTGGATACTCAGCTTGGCGTTCTCGCCCGACGGCGCAATGCTCGCCTCGGCCGGGTATGACCGGCAAATCCGCCTGTGGAATGTCCCGCGCGGCGAGTTCGTGCGGGCGCTGGCCGGCCACGACGCCACCGTGCGGGCGATCGGGTTTGCGACCGGAGGCCGGCAGTTGGTCTCCGCCGGGGGCGATGGCCGGCTCGCCATATGGGACGCCGACACTGGAAACCTGACGCGGAGCATCGCGGCGTTCCGCGGCGCGATCCGCGCGATCGCCATCGATCCCGACGGCACGCGTGTCGCCGCCGGCGGCGACGATCGCGCCGTTCGAATCTGCTCCATTGCCGACGGCGCGTTCTCGCAACCAATCCCTCTGGCGGAGACTGTCACGGCGCTGCAATTCTCGCCCGGCGGTTCGGTCTTGCTGGCCGGCATGCTCGATGGCCGGATCGCGAATATCCGCCCCCGCACGGCGACCCTCCGCGGTCCCGTTGGCCCCGCTAAACCGGTCCACGTCGATGCCGTCGTCGCACTCCTGCCCGCGCCGAGCGGGCAATCGCTCGTGAGCGTCTCGCACGACGGCGCTATCTTTGCCTGGCCGAGCGCCGGCTTGCCCGAAACGCCGCGCCGCAAGTCCCTCGACCACGCCCAACCTGTCACCTGCATGGCCACCTCGCCCGACGGACTCTGGGTTGCCACCGGCGCAGCCGACGGATCCGTTCGCATCTGGAGCGTCGCCGATCCGCGCGACCCCCGGCGCATCGCCGCGCACGTCGGCGGCACCAACGCGATGGCGTTCGTCGGAAACCAGCGACTGCTCACGGTTGGGCGAGACGAACACGTGCGCATCTGGGAACTGGCGGGCGGACGCGAAGTCCGGCACCTCGCGCTGCCGACCGCCGACGTACGCATCGCGCTATCGCCGGACGCGCGGCACCTCGCCGTCGTCGGGCCGAAGATCGCCGGCGCGTTGGTGTGGGACGTGGAGACCGGCCGCGTCGCGAAACGCTTTGCCCCACGCCTCGGCGAATTCACCGCCGTCGCCTTCTCACCGGACGAGCGCCGCCTCTTCGTCGGTACGCCGTCCGGCGACCTGATCGCCTTCGACTGCGCGACCGGCAAAGAGGAATTCCGTGCCGATCTGTCCGACGAAGCGGGTATCGTCCGCATCGCGTTCACGCGGTTGGGTGAGCGCGCCGCGATCGTGTTGAAGCACCGCGACGACGCGGAACGAGCCGGCGCGTACGAACTCGCGATCTGGAACGTCGGATCGCGGTCGCTCGTGGAATGGCCGAGACCGCTGATCGCCGATGGGCCGATTGCGGCGCTCGCGTTCCACCGCGACGGCGCAACTCTGCTCACGGCAGGGCACGACGGATTCCTCGTCGAATGGGACGCGGCCGCCGGTCAAAAATTGCGATCGATCCACGCGCACCTTGAAGACGTGCAAGGCCTGCAATCGCTCGCCGGGGACGAAGTCGTTTCGGCCGGAGACCGTCTGGCGAAATTCTGGGATTGGCCGGGGGAGAATCGACCATGACCCGCCTCGCGCTCACGTTGCTCCTCGTGCTGCCGGCGCTCGCCCGCGCCGGCGATCCGGCCGCGGACCTCGCGTCCACTATCGACCGTCTTATCGCGAAGAAACTCGCCGACGAGAAAGTACCTCCCGCGTCCCGTGCCGACGATGCCACTTATTTCCGCCGGATCCACCTCGCGCTTGGCGGACGCATTCCGACTGCGTCCGAAGTCCGACAGTTCCTCGAATCCGACGACCCGGATAAGCGGGCCAAGGCACTGGACCGGTTGATGGCGTCTGCCGCCTACGCGAACCACCTGACGACGGTGATGCGTGGCTGGCTGCTGCCCGAGGCCATTGCGAATCCGGATGTCGCGGGCGCGGTGCCGGGCTTCGAAGCCTGGCTCCGGCACCGCGTGCAGACGAACCAGCCCTACGACAAATTCGCACAGGAACTCATCACCTTCCCGCTCGACGCGCGTCCGGCCAACCCCCGCGCGACGGCCGACGACGGACCCACCGGCACGCCCGTCGCCTTCTACAACGCGAAGGAGGGCAAACCCGAGAACCTCGCCGCTGCCACCTCGCGACTATTCCTCGGCGTGCAACTCGAATGCGCCCAGTGCCACAACCATCCGTTCGCCAAGTGGAGCCGCGAGCAGTTCTGGGGCCTCGCCGCGTTCTTCGGCGGCGTCACGCGGCAGGACGGCGGATTGCGCGAACTGCCCAACCGCCGCGAGATGGGCATCCCGAACACGGATCGCACCGTACCCGCCACGTTCCTCGACGACAAGGAACCGTCCTGGCAGTTCCGCAAGAGTCCGCGCGTCACGCTCGCAAACTGGATCGTCGAGAAGGACAATCCGTTCTTCGCGAAGGCCGCGGTCAACCGGTTTTGGGGCCATCTCTTTGGTGCCGGCATCGTCGATCCCGTGGACGACTTCCACGAGCAGAACCCGCCGAGCCATCCGGAACTTCTCGCCGCACTCGCCGCGGCATTCGCCGACTCCGGCTACGATGTCAAGTACCTCCTCCGCGCCATCTGCCTAAGCGAGACCTTCAGCCGCTCGAGTGCGATCGCGCATCCAAGTCAGCGGAACGTCCGCCTCTTCGCCGCGTTCCCGGTGCAGGGCCTGACGCCGGAACAACTTTTCGACAGCCTCTCCGTCGTCGCGGGCACGCCGCTCGAAGGCCCCGGCGGCAATTATCTCGCCAATGGTTCACCCAAGCGCCAGTTTGTCGAGACCTTTAACCGGATGGGCAAGCCGACCGAAACGCAGACGACGATTATTCAAGCGTTGGCACTGATGAACGGCGGTCTCGTCGGGCAGGCTGCGGACGCGAAGGCGGGCCGCACGCTCGCCGCCATCCTTGAATTGCCGGGCCTGACCCCGACGGAGCGGATCGACTCGATTTACCTGACGATTCTCGGCCGCGTGCCCAAGCCCGTCGAACGGGATCGCGTCATGAAGCACGTGACCGACGGCAAAGCCGAACGTTATTCCGACGTGTTCTGGGCGCTGCTCAACGGCGTCGAATTCCGCACGAACCACTGACCGGAGGGAGTACCTTGTCCCGCATCGATTCACTGTTCTCGCGCCGCGCCGCGATCCGGTTCGCGACTGCCGCCTCCGTGTCGGGTTGGCTCGCGCCACTGGCTTGCGCGGCCGCGACTCAAAAACCCAAGCGATCCTGCATCCTCCTCTGGATGTCCGGCGGACCGGCCACGATCGACCTGTTCGACCTGAAGCCCGGCCATGCGAACGGCGGACCCTATAAGGAGATCGCCACCGCCGCGCCGGGCCTGAAGTTCGGCGAGCACCTGCCGAAACTCGCCGAGCACGCGAAGTTGGTCGCCGTGCTACGCGGCATGTCCACAAAGGAGGGCGACCACGGCCGCGCGACGTACCTGCTGCGCACGGGTACGCTGCCACAGGGCGCGATCGACTTCCCGGCCCTCGGTGCGCTCGTGGCGAAGGAACTTCGGCGCGAGGGCGTGGACCTGCCGCCGTTCGTCAGCATCGCTCCGCAGCGATTCCTTGCGCAGAACGCCTTCGGGCCCGGCTTTCTTGGCCCGCAATTTTCGCCGCTGATCGTGGCGGACGGGCAGGCCGCCCGCGTCGGCGCCGGCAACGGCCCCGACAACGCCGACGCGATGCTGAAGGTGCAGAACCTCGGCCGGTATTCCGGAGTCGCCGGCGACCAGGCCGGAAAGCGCCTGGACCTGCTCAACGACCTCGAAGCCGGCTTCGTCGGCGAGCGCCCCGGCATTGCCACCGAGAGCCACAAGAACGCCTACGAAGCCGCCGTGCGTCTCATGAAGCCTGAGACCGCCAAGGCCTTCGACCTCGGCGATGAGAAGAAGGAACTCCGCGACCAGTACGGCCGCAACCTCTTCGGCCAGGGCTGCCTCCTCGCCCGCCGGCTCGTCGAGCGCGGCGTGCCGTTCGTCGAAGTCACCCTCGACGGTTGGGACACGCACCAGCAGAATTTCGACGCCGTCAAGAACCTCTGTGCCGTACTCGACCCGGCGTGGTCCGCCCTGATGGGCGATCTGAAGGACCGCGGCTTGCTGGATACCACCACCGTCGTCTGGATGGGCGAGTTTGGCCGCACGCCGAAGATCAACGCCCAGCGCGGCCGCGATCACTTCCCGGATGCCTGGTCCGCCGTGCTCGCCGGCGGCGGAATCCAAGGCGGGCAAGCCGTCGGCAAGACAAACGCCGGCGGAACCAAGGTGGAGGAACGCCCTACGACCGTGCCCGACCTGCTCGCCACGCTGTGCAAGGCGCTCGGCATCGACTTCACGAAGCAGAACATGTCGAACGTCAACCGCCCGATCCGCATCGTCGATCAGGCCGCCGTGCCCGTCGCCGAGGTGCTGGCATGAACCGTTTCGTCGCATGGGCCGCGATCGCGGGGATGGGATGCGTGTCGTCATCGGTCCGCGCCGACAACGTCGCGCGCTTCGCGTTCTTCCCTCCCGGCGCGCCCGGCGTCGTCGAGCTGCGCCCCACGTTTGAGGGTAAACCGGTCGGGCCGGTCTGGACCGCCGCAGTCGAGAAGTTCTTCGAGTACCTCGATCGCGACGGGAACGGAAAGCTCGACGCGAAGGAACGCGCCGTGCTGGGCCAGCAATCGGGCCGCCGGCGCAGCGATCCGAGCGCGGCGTTTGCCGAATCGGACCTCGCCGGACGATTGAAGTTCGAGCGCGACGCCGAGGCCGTCGACAAGACGGCGTTCGCCGCGGCGCTGAAGACCGCCGGGTTCGGACCGGTCGAAGTCTCGTTCGAGGCCGCGCGGGACGACGCGGCCGCGCTCACGAACGCGCTCTTCAAGCATCTTGACGCCGACGGCGACGGGAAACTCTCCGCCGCCGAACTCGCCGCCGCGCGCGACCGCCTCGCCATCCTCGACGTCAACGAGGACGAATGGCTGACCGCCGCGGAACTAACGTCCCGCGGCGTTCCGCCCGCACGCCCGTTCGCGCAGCCCGGCCGGCGGCCCGCGCCCGAACCGGTCGAAGCCAACTCGGCCGATTTCCTGCTCCTGACCGGTGTCGGCCTGCCCGCCGTCAAGCAACTTCTCGCCGCGCGAGGCAAGCCGAAAGCCACCACGCTTTCACGAGCCGAACTCGGCATGGGCGAGAAGCCGTTCGCCGAATTCGACCGCGACGCCAACGGCTCGCTCGACACCGACGAACTCCTCGCCTGGCTTGCTGCGAAGCCGCTCTTCGCCGTCGATGTCCGGCTCGCCGTCGATCCCACGAAATCCACGTCTTGGCCCCCCGGCGTCTCCGCCGTCGGCGACACCCGGTTCGACGTTTCCTCCCCCACCGGCGTCGGCGTCGGCGAGTGGACCGCCACCGCCTACCGGATCCGTACCGGTTTCAAGGCCCTCGCAAAGGACGGCCGCGTCGCCAAGGCGAGCCTCAAGGACCAGCCCGCCCTCGCCAGCGCGTTCGCCTTCCTCGACCGCGACGGCGACGACGCGCTGACCGAGAAAGAACTCGAAGCCTCGCTCGGGGTGTTGGCGGCGCTCGCCAACTGCCGTGCCGCCTTCGCCGTGGTCGATCGCGGACGCAGCCTCTTTGAACTGGTCGACGCGAACAACGACGGGCAACTCTCGCTGCGCGAACTGGCGACCTTGCCGGCGATCGCAAAATCGATCGTCGGACCCGACGGCCCACTCGCCAAGGCCAACGTGCCCCGACTCCTCGCGATCCAATCGACCTCCTCAGGCCTCCGCATGTTCGCGAACCCGGAGTCACCCCGCGGCTTCGTCGAAACGATGGCCGACCCGCCGACCCGCGCCGCGCCCGCCGAAGGGCCGGCCTGGTTCGTCAAGATGGATCGCAACGGCGATGGCGACGTGTCCCGCAGGGAATTCCTCGGCCCACTCGAACTCTTCCGGAAACTCGACGCCGACGGCGATGGGCTGATTTCTCCCACCGAAGCCAAAACGAAGTGACACCTCGATCAACCTTCCTGTAAGGAATGACGGGATGCTGGGCTATGCCCTCGCATGTACAATGCCGTCGCCCGGACGGTTCGTCGAAGCATTCCCGGAACGCCTATCATGTTGTCCCGTTCGCTCCTCGTCCTGCTGCTCGCCGCACTGCCGGCCTTTGCTCAAAAACTGCCGAAGCGATTCGAGGAGGTTGCCGACATCACAACAAAGGTCGAACCGGCCAAGGCGAAGCCCGGCGACACGGTGACGGTATCCTTGACGGTCTCCCCGAAGGAAGGGGCCTGGACGTACACCTCCGCGAAGAACAATTTCCGCCTGCCCGAATCGGGCGAACTCGTCTTCGACCCGATGTACGACGACCCGCCCGGCGCGATCGAGGGCGTGGACGAGGAAGGGATGCCGGCGGAGAAATATCTCGCGGCGACGACCTGGATGTTCAAGGCGAAAGTGGCGCCGACCGCGACGCCGGGAAAGAAGACGATCGATCTCTCGAAATCGAGCATTCAGGTTTGCGTACCGGGGCTGTGTCTGAAGTCGAAGAAGACGTCGATCCCGATCGTGGAACTGGAGGTGGTCGCCGGCGGCGTTCCGGCACCCGCGCCGGCGCCGCGCGCGTCCCCGCCGAACCCCGCGCCGGAGAAAGTCGAAAAGAGCGACGAACCGAAGGCGGAACCGGCGCGGACCGGACTGGTGAAAAAGGTCGGACTACCAATCGATGAGTACAAGGCGAAGCTCGACGCCGTACTCGCGACACTCGACCGCGGCGAGTCGAAGCTGCCGACGACGGAAATCTGGGGCTTCCTCGCGACTGCGGCCGTATGGGGCTGGATTTCGCTCGTCACCCCCTGCGTCTTCCCGATGATTCCGATCACGGTGAGCCTGTTCCTCAAACAGGGGAACAAGTCGCCGCGCGAGGTGCTCAAGCTCGCGGCGGTCTACTCGCTGACGATCGTCGTCGTCATCGGCGTGGCGGCGCTCTTCGTGCTGCAGGTCTTCCGCGACCTGTCCGTGAACCCGTGGATGAACATCGGCCTCGGCGCGTTGCTGATCTTCTTCGCGCTTTCGCTGTTCGGCATGTACGACATCGCGCTGCCGGGATTCCTGCTCCGCTATACTGAGAAGCGCCGGGGCGCTGGCGGCCTCGTCGGCACCGTCTTCGGCGCGCTCGCATTCAGCATCGTCAGCTTCACGTGCGTCGCCCCGTTCCTCGGGGGCTTCGCCGGCTTCGCCGCGTCCGGCCAGTTCGGTACGACGCAACTCGCGCTCGGCGCGTTCGCCTTCTCGGCCGCGTTCGCCTCGCCGTTCTTTCTGCTCGCGCTCTTCCCGGCGCTCATCCGCAAGCTGCCGAAATCCGGCGGCTGGCTGGACACGATCAAAGCCGTCATGGGCTTCGTCGAGGTCGCTGCGGCCCTGAAGTTTTTCCGCACCGCCGAACTGCGGTTGCTGTCCCCCACCCAATACTTCACGTTCGACGTCTGCCTCGCGGGCACCATCGTCGCCGCCGTCGTGTGCGGGCTGTATCTCCTGAACGTCTTCCGCCTGCCGCACGACGAGGAGAAACCGACGATCGGCGTCGGCCGGCTGATGTGGGCGCTCGTGTTCTTCTGGCTGGCCATGCACCTGATGCCGGGCCTGTTCAAGACGAACGAGGGCCAGAACCAGCGGCCGACGAGCGTCGTCTACGCGTGGATCGAATCGTTCCTGCTGCCCGAATCTTCGTCCGGCGGAGGGAAGGATCTCCCGTGGTCCAGCGATCTTTCCGGCACCATCGAGGCGGCCCGCAAGGGGGCCGATGGCCGCTCGCTCGTTTTCGTCGACTTCACCGGCAAGACCTGCACGAATTGCCGGCTGAACGAACACAACGTCTTTCCTATCGCCGAGATCGATGCGACCCTCCGGCGGTATTCCCTCGCTCAACTCTACACGGACGAAGTGCCAGGCGAATTCTTTACGATCCCACGAACGCTCGCGCAGCGAGAGGATGAGGCACGCGTGAACCAGGACTTCCAGCGGGCGTCCACCGGCGGCGACGAACGGCTTCCGCTGTACATGATCCTCGAACCGCTGCCCAACGGCCGGACGCGCGTCGTGGACATCTACGAAGAGAGCAAGATCAACGACCCGGCTGCGTTCGCGGCGTTCCTGCGGAAGCCGCTCGCGAAGTGATTCATTCGGCGATCGCGATCGCCTCGTCCGCGCCGCCGGCACGGGTGGCTAGGGCGAAGAACACCTTCGGATCGATTCGCTCGTTCAGGAAGCGTGCACCGCCGTCGGCGAAGCCGAACCAGGCACCGCCGATGTGTATCCCGCCGAACTGCGCACCTGTACCAATGACGGGCACATCGGGGACAAGACCGCGAACGGTAGAGGGGCCGCCGCGGATCCACGGGCCGAGGTCGCGGTTCGTCTCGCCGAAGAGCAGGGTGTTGCTCGTACCGTCCGGGAAGGCGCCGAGCGGCGTCGGGCCGTCGTAGCGGAAACTGCCGGCGAGTGGTGAATCGAGAGGCAGGGCGGCTGCGTTCTCGCCGACACCCGCGACCCCCACGATCTGTGTGACAACCGGCTCGCCGTCGCGGAACTCCGGCGGCACGGCCGGGCAGAGCAGCACGCGCAGCCGTGTCTTCGCCGCCTCGGCGTTCCCCCCATCGTTCCAGGCGAGGTTTGGATTGATCAGCTTGATCAATCCGTCCGTCTTTTGCCGCTTCTGATCGAGGAACGGCAACATCGCCACGGCCCAGCTCAAACGTTCGTCGGGCGGGAACATCGACGGCAACACTGTCGCAGGCGGGACGACCGCGATCTCTGGCAGCTTCTTCTTCCCGGCTTCCGCCTCGTGGTAGCGCGCGGCGAACTGGCCGAGTTCCATCAGGTTGCGCTTGACCGTCTCCCTGTCGGCATCGGCGCGTTGGCGCACGAGCGCCGTCACGAGGAGGCCGAACCCGACGAGCAGGAACCCGCCGGCGAGGACGAGGCCGAGAATGCTCCGCGTCATGCCGCGCCGGCCTCGCGCGCTTCCCGTGCCTTGCGCGCCGCGATGAAAGACCGCACGCACATCGCCACGAACGCGGCGCAGACCAGCGACATGGCCAGCCCGGCGACGGCGGCGGGCGCAGTGAGGTTCAGATCCTTGCCGGTGGCGAGTTGGCGGATCGGCGGGGCGAATCCACCGAGGAATCCGAGGACGCCAAGCATGGCGGCGAAGTGCATCACATGCTTGCGCAGCCCATCCTTGAACGCCAGTGCGCCGCAAATCAGGATCAACAGGCCGATCACAGCCGGGATCAGCGCCGTCGGGCTGACCTTCCCCTCGGCGTTCGGCGTCGCGTTCAGGTAGCCGTAGCTCCCGATCGCGGTCAGGATCAGACCGGTGACGATCGTCGGAATGGCCATCATGTCGATCGGTACTCCCATTTACTTCGACTTCAGATGCTTATCGAAGAACGCCATCAACGCCTTCTCGGCCGTTTCGGCGTCCTTCCCCTTGAATCCGTGGCCCGCGCCCTCGAGCGTCAGCAACTCGGCTTCGACGCCTGCGGACTTCAAACGGTCCACGATCCACACGGCCTGTTCGTGGGCCACGTATCTGTCCTCCGTGCCGTGGATACACAGCGTGGGCGCGGCGTTGGGCGTCACCCAGTTCAGCGGGCTGGATCGGATATGCGCCTTCTTCGCCGTTTCGAGGTTGCCTCCCAGGAACAGCGGCAGGACTTCGGCGGCGTCCACGGATTTGCCGTAGGACTTTGTGAAATCGCTGGGGCCATAGACGTTGACGACGCACTTCACGCGGCTCGATCGGTCGGCGTGGCCGCCATCGCCTTCGAATTCCTTGACGCCGGCGGTGACGCCGAGGAACTGCGCGAGGTGCCCGCCGGCGGAACCGCCGGTCGTGCCGATCCGCTCGGGGTCCACTTTGTATTTCGCGGCGTTGGCGCGAAGCCAGCGGACGGCGGCCTTCACGTCGTGGACGGCGGCGGGGAACTGGTATTTCGGAGCCAACCGATAACTCACCGTGACGGCGACATAACCATTTTGGGCGAGTTTGATGCAGAGCGAGTCGTAGCCGTCGCGCTTGCCGGCACGGAATCCGCCGCCATGGATGCAGACGACGGCGGGGAAGGGACCTTCGCCCGCCTTCGGCCGCGCCAGGTTCAGTTGCAGGTGCTGGCCGTCGGGGTTTGCGTATTCGTTCCCCGTTTCGAATACCACCGAGTCCGGCACCGTCGGCGGCTTCTGGGCGAAGGCCAACGGCGCGGCGAGCAGGACGACTGCGATTGCGATCGTTCGCATGGCGGTATCCGAAACGGGGAGAGGGATCGGTGTTACTTTTTCACGGTGATCAGTTCGTCGACCTTCGGGAAGGTCTCCAGCACGAGTCCTTTCCAGTGGAGTTCCTGGGGACCGTTCAGCGAGTGCAGTTGCAGGCCGATCGGGCCTTCCTTGATGCGGTCCGGTTGCGGGTCGCGCCAGTCGACCACGGCGGCGCCGTTGACGGCGACGCGAACGCGGTTGCCCTGTGCCAGCACTTCGATCTCGTTCCAGTCGTGCTGCTTGTTCACCTTCAGCGCGGGCTTGTTATCGACGCCGAGGCCATTGCGGCCGAAAAGGTCGTACATGCCGTAGCCCGATGGGAACATGACGAGGTGGCCTTTGTAGGTGTATTCGCTGCGGTCGGTCTTCACATCGACGACCTTCCCGTCGGCCTTCGGCCACACCTCGCCCCAGAACGACACGCCGGAGTGCATTTCGGAACCGGGCAGAAGCTTGCACGCGAAGGTGATGCGGAAATCGCTGAATTTTTTCTTCGTCAATAGATACGTGCTGTATTTCAGCGGCTTGGTGTTCTTGGATACGATTACGCCGTCCTTGACGCTCCAAAGGTCTTCGTATCCCTCCCAGCCTTCGAGCGTCTTGCCGTCGAAGAGCTTGATCGTTTCGCTTTCCCCTTTTTTGGGGGGCACGACCGGAGCGGCCTTCGGTGCCGCCTTCTTGGGCTCGGCTTTCTTCGGGTCGGCGGGCTTCTTCTCCTGGCCGACGGCGACGCCGGCGGCGAGGAAGCAGAGAGCGAAAAGGACGCGACGCATGGGGAGAGTCTCCGAGGGGAACGAACGGCGGGTCTTACCTAGCGATGATACGGGAACGGACCGCGACCGCCCCGAAGCGGGAAAACAAAAACCCCGGCACGCCGTGCCGGGGTTTCGCGCGAACCGGGATCGCTCACTTCCGGACAAAGAGCTTGTCGATGGCTTCGTCGCTCAACTCGTCGACGCCGTCGTTCGGGTCGATGGCGAGGGCGTCGCCGCTGGGCGCGACCCAGACGACGAAGTTGCCGAGCTTGTAAACCTCCTTCATCTTCGACTGCTTTTCGAGGATGCGGAAGTACGCCTTGCCCTGCGCGCGGATGGTGACGAGCTTCATCTTGGCGTCGTACTGGTCGTCGATCCAGACACCGCCGATCTCGACACAGTTGCGACCATAGGCGGCGCGGTTGGCCGTCTGGGTCAGCCGCGACTGATTACGCAGTTCGTTGGACGCGACGGCGAGGTCGACGCCCTGCCGGCCGATCTGGTTGGCGGCCAGATTCCCCTTGTAGTTCTTGTCGGCCTCCGCGAGGACGGTCTGGTCCTTCTTGGCTTTTTCGAGAGCGTCGGCGTAGGCACCCTTGCGGTCTTCGGGTTTCAACTGCTTCAAAGCCTCGTCGATCTGCTTGTTCTGCACGGCCCCGCGGCCGGCCGCAAGACCGCCCGATTTCCCTTCGGCCTGTTCACGCCGCGCTTGCCCCGCCGCCTCCTTGGCGACCTCGCTCGCTTTCGGCAGGGCTCCGCCGGGCGACGTCGGCATCGGGGGCAGGAAGCCCGCGCCCGCGCCGCCGCCGAATCCGCCGCCGCCAATTCCGCTACCCAGACGGTCCAGGGGTACCGCGCCCCTCGATCGGCCCGGAGCGGATACAGGCATCGGGCCGTCCGGCACCACGAGATAGCTCGTGTAGGGCGTCGCGATTCCGTACCGCCTGGCGAGGTCCGTCACTTCGTCCACCAGTTCCTTCCGCTCGCCATTGATGCGAATCTGATCGAGAATGTAACCGACTTTGCGTCGTGCCCAGAGGTGCTCGACGAATTCCTTGCCTTCGGTCGTGCGTTCGGGGAACGTGAACTCCTCGACGAGTTCGCGCGTCTCGCCGCCGACGAGTCCGGAGAGTTTGACGCTGCCGGGGCCGTGGCCGCTGAACCGGCCGAACACGACGAGTTGGCTGCCGTGGAACAAGTCCGGCAGTTGGACGGGGTAGATCTCGTGCAGGCGCACGCCGGTGGACGAGAGCTTCACGTTCGTCATGACCGGGTGGCTGATGCGGGCGTGCAGGCCGCTGACCTTCGCCTCGATATCCTCCTGCGGGCGGACGTAGGTGCTGACGGCACGGGTCGCCTCCGAGAGTTGGTCGAGCATCGCGGCGTTCACGTCGTCGCCGACGCCGAACGTGAAGATGCGCGTGCTGGCGGAGTTGCGAGACTTGATCGCGTTCACGATCCGATCGGGGTTCGTTTCATCGACGGTCGGCACGCCGTCGGTGAAGAAGACAACGGTGAAGGACCGACCGGTGTCGGTCTTCGGTCGCATGTCCATCGCGGCATTCAGTGCGGGCAGGATCGCCGTTCCGCCGCTCTGACGGAGGTCGTCCACCCATTTCTCGGCGCGTTCGAGATTGTCCTTCGATGCGCCCTTGAGGCTGTCCTCGAAGTTGCTCACGATGGTGGCGAAACTGACGAGGCCGAAGCGATCCTCCGGGTTCAGGCTGTTCAGGCAGAACTTGAGCGCCTTGCGGGCCTGGGCCATCTTGGCGTCGCTCATGCTGCCGGACTTGTCGAGCACGAGCACCACGTCGCGGGGGACGCGCTGGTTCTTGGCGGCTTCGGTCGCCGGGGAGACCATGAGCATGAAGTAGCCGTCCTGGCTGGAAACGGGGCGGTACAGGATCGGCGTGATGCCGATCGGGTTCGCGTTCGTCGCGTAGAAGAGTTGGAAATCCTTGTCGAGCAAGGCCTGGTACTTTTCAAAGTCGACGATCGCCTCGCGATCGGACTTTCGCTGGATCGAAACGGCGTGCGTCGGGCTGTAGATCGACTGGATGGCGGTCTTGGATTTCAGCGTGATCCGCATGGAGAAGGCGTCCAACGTGCGGGTGGCGCGGCCGTCGGTCTTGGCGGGGTAGAGGAACTCGACGAGGCCCGACTCCTTCGGCGCGACGTGGGTGTACGACACCTTCACCTTCACGTCGCCGTTGGCGGGCACGGGGAAGACTCGCATGCGCAGGAGGTCGTTGCCGAGATATTCGAGCAGGCCGGGGTCCAGTGTGCGGCGGACGATTTCGGTGTAGATGGCGTGGGCCTTCTTCGCGTCCAGCAGTTCGCCGGCGGTTTCGCGGCCGTCGATCCACATCGAGAACTTGTTGACGCTCGCGCCGCGCGGGACGGGGAAGAGGTACGTCGCTTCCAGAGGTCGGCTCGTATGGTTGCGGAAGGTCTGTTCGACGGTGGTGACGGCGACCTGTTCGTCGATGACGGCGTCGACCTTGTGGGCGACCATGGCGAGCGACGGGAGTCCGCGTTCGGACGGTACCAGCAGTCCGTTGCCGCGGGCGGCCTGCCCGGCGACGAACAGCACGAAGACGAAAAGAATTCGGGAACTCATGGCAACCTCGCGGATCGGGGAGCGGGATAGTCCCACACACCGATGATAACGTGCGAGGCGATGGAAAATTAAGTGGGAAGGTATCGGGCGTTACGGCCGGGTTACACGTTCAACCGACGAGAAAGCCGTTCGCGGCGAGCATGACGAGGTTGCGATCCAGGCCGACGCGGAAGTCGGCCGGCGAGGGCCGATGCTCCGGCGGGAACAACGGCAGCAATTCCGCCGCGATCCGTTCGACCGTGCGGGTGCCGTCGAGGAGTTGCACCAGCATGCGGCTCGGTGCGTCCTCGAACTGCACAGTCGTGTGCAGGAGACTCGTCGCCATCGGGCCGGAGCGAAGTTGGGCGCGGGCGAGGGGGCTGGCGACCGGTCGATCCGAGATCGTTTTGGACCACTGGGGTTGAAATCCCTTGATTAACAAGCCGCCGGCGGTCCATGCGGTCGTCAGTTCCCCGATCAGTTCCTCGACTTCGTTCGATTCGGCCGTTGTTCGCCCCAGTTTCTTCAGGGCCGCCGCGAGCAGATCATCGAACCCGAGCCGGTCGGGTTGGAGTTCGGCGAGTACGACCAAAGCGGCTTTCGTCAGCGGGGCGCGAATCGTGAACGCCGTGTCATCCACGCGAAAGGTCATCGGGGCGCCGGGCGCGAGGTCGACGGCGTCGGGCCGGGCGATCCCGCCCAGAAGCAGCTCGCGGATGTTCGAGGCGATCGGCTCCGCGGCCGAGGTACGGTCCGCGCGGACGACAAGCGACTGCCGGAAACGCCGCAAGGTCGCGAAATCCACATACTGCTCGCGTTTGATCGGATCGCTGCCGGCGAACACGCGGATCTTCTCACGTACCGGTTCCGGCAGCGTCGTGAATCCCATCGATTGCGGCATGGCCTCCGAAACAAATCGAAGCCCGTGGTCGGCGACGTGACGGGCGAACTTGTGGATGTAGGTCGGCTCGTTCACCGGCGAGAGTTCGTCATGGAAGAGGATGTTTCGGACCCGTTTGTTCAGCACATTGTCGACGTCCCGGTCGAAGAGGTCGTGCTTGCCGAGAGTTGTCTTCCGTCGACAGACGCGGACAAAGTCGGCCATGCGCAGGGCTTCGTCGATCTGGCGTTCAGGCTCGTCGATGCCGCGGACATGGTATTTCATCATCTCCCAGAGCATCTTCCGCGTGTAACAGCCGGGAAACACGTTGTAGCTGAAGAAGGCGACGCCATCGGGCGCGAGGGATCGGGACGTCAGGGCGACGAGCGCGTCGCGGACCGGCGCGGGGATCCAGGAATAGATACCGTCGGCAATGATGTAATCGAACGGTTCGCCGCCGGCGTTCCAGGTGGTGATGTCGCCGACCTCGATGCGGGCATTCGCAAGCCCGGCGTCGTGTGCGATCGCTTGTCCGCGTGCCACGGCTTCGGCGGAAAGGTCGAAACCGACGAATGTCGCGGTCGGCATGGCCGCGGCGCACGCCAGAAGGTGTCCGCCGTCCCCGCAACCGATCTCCAGTACGCGCGCGGTCGCCACCGGCGCGGGGTTCAATCCGAACATTCGGGCGACCGCGAAGAGGTGCCCCGGATGCGCGAGCGCCCGCGGGACGGTCGGATACGAAACGGCATCGTAGGTGGTGGTCATGTCCGGCTCGATGGGGTTCGTCAGGCGACGAGCAAACCGCTCAACGCCAACATGCGCAGGTTCGCTACCAGACCCTTGCGGAATTCGGCTTCGCCCGGCCATTTGTCGGCGGGCACGATGGGTTTCAATTCCCGGACAAGATCGTCCAGCGTGCGCGTGCCGTCGAGGAGTTGCACGAGCTTCCGTCCCGGTGCATCGTCAAAGCGTAATGCAAGGTGAAGCAGACTCGTGGCATTCGGTTCGCGACGGAGTTGCTCGCGCGCGAACGGGCTGGCGACAGGACGTTCGGAGATTTCGGTCGCATAGCGCGGAACGAACGCCTTCAGCAGCACGAGGCCGCTGGTCCACGCGATCGCGAGGTCCGTGGCCAATTCGTCCGCCTCCTTATCGGTGATGGCGTCGCGGCCGAGTTTCTTCGCCGTCGCGGCGAGCAATTCGGGGAACGAGAGCCGGCGAGGACGCGTCTCCACCAGCACCACCATGGCGGCTTTGGCGATCGGCCCGATCACGTCGATCGCCGTGGTGCCCGCCGCGAACGTCATCGGCTTGTCGGAGTGGAAATCGATCGCGTCGGTGCCGCAATTGCCCGTGAGGTACAGCCCGCGGATGGCGGCGGGGTCCGGCACGCCCCGGGGCTCGTGCGGTTCGCGCGTGATCAGCGTCTGTCGGAATCGCCGCAGGCAGGCGAAGTCGAAATACTGTTCGCGCCGTTCCGGATTCACGCGCGAGAGTGTGCGCAACAGTTCGTCGATCTCCTTCGGCATGTCCGCGTTCGCCATGACGTGCGGTTCCAACTCGGAAACGAACCGCAATCCGTGCCGGCGCGCATCGTCGGCGAACTCGTGAAAGTGAACCTGGTGGTTCGTCGGGGACAGTTCGTCGTGGAACAGGACGTTCCGGAATTGTTTGTTAATCACGATATCGACGTCGTTGTCGAACAGTTCCATCTCAACGTCCGGCTCCTTGGGCCGGCAGAACTGGATGAATCGCGCCAGTTCGAGTGCCTTCTCGATCATCTCGTCGGGGTTGGTCCGCTCGCCGATGTGATACTTCATCATCTCCCAGAGCATCTGTCGCGTGTAGCCGGCGGGGTAGCAGTTGTAGCTGATGCAGGCGACGCCGGTCGGCGCGAGCGACTTCGCAACAAGCGTCATCAGCGCTTCGCGAACGAAATCGGGAATCCAGGAATAGATGCCGTGGACGAGGATGTAATCGAAGGGGGCGTCGGGTTGCCAGGTCGTGATATCGCCGACTTCGAGGTGGATGTTTTTCAATCCGACCCGTTCGACGAGTTGCCGGCCACGGGCGATGGCGTCGGCGGCAAGGTCGAAGCCGACGAACACCGCGTCGGGCATGGTCACCGCGCAGGAGGTGAGGTGGACGCCGTCGCCGCACCCGATCTCGAGGACGCGGCACCGTTCAACCGGGGGAGCGGCCACGCCGAACATCCGCGCCACGGCAGCGATGTGGCCGGGGTGCCCCAGAATTCGGGGCAGGGTGGGGTATTCGACCGCGTCGTAGCTCGTGGCCATGGTGTTCGCCTGGGCGGTGGCGGAGAACGTACCGCAAATCGAATACGGGCGAAATCCAAAACCGGATTTATGGTTCGACGGTGACCGGCGGTGGTTTGGGCGCATCGAGGTCGCTGGCGTCCAGCCGGCCTTCGACAAGAAGTTGCCGGAAGATCGCCACGGTCTCACGGATGCCGTCGTCGAGCGAGGTTTTCGGCATCGGCCCCAAGT
Source organism: Gemmataceae bacterium (assembly GCA_022842245.1). Taxonomy (GTDB): domain Bacteria; phylum Planctomycetota; class Planctomycetia; order Gemmatales; family Gemmataceae; genus Limnoglobus. Next base: position 101,681 of record JALHPZ010000010.1, on the reverse strand, counting down.
CCTTTTGCAACCCGTCATCGCTCAGGTCATAGGCGATGGCGATTTGTGTGGAACCGTAAGTCACGAGATTCGCCGCCTCGGGTAAGACGCGCACGAGGGCGGCGTGGAAGTCCCTCATCGGCACGACCTGACCGCGGAGGTTGTAGCTCTTCGCACCGGAATAGGGGCGTTCGAGGCTGTTCACGAAGGTCTTGGCGACGTCGTCGACGTATTGGAAGTCGGTCATGCCGCCGAAGCTGATCGAGTAGGGGCGGCCGAGGACGACGGCCTTGATGGCCTTCGTCGGCTCGCTGGTCATGCCGAGGTCGCGGCCGACACCATAAACGGTCCACGGGCGCAGGCCGACGGAGGACACGCCGTTGTCCTGGAAGTAGATGCGGGCGTTTCCTTCGTTGCAGCACTTGAAGACGCCATAGTGCGTGCTGGGCACGAGGGGCACATCGTCGCCGAGCGACGTGTTCGCCGGGTACTTGTCCGGTCCGCCGAAGACGGCCGCCGAGCTGGCGTAAACGAGGCGTTTCACGCGGTCGCCCGTCGCGCGGATCGCCTCGAAGAGCGCAAGCGTGCCGAGGACGTTCACTTTCGCGCCAAGCATCGGGTCGATACGGCAGGTTGGAACTTGCAATCCGGCCAGGTGGATGATGTGCGTGATCGATTCGTCGGTGATCGCCTGAGTGACGGCCGGCAGGTCGGTCACGTCGCCGGCGCGGAATCGCACCTTTTTCACTTCGGATTCAGGCAGGATCAGGCGCAAGCGGCGGGGGTCTTCCTTGAGATCGAAGACGACGACCTCGGCCCCCTTCGCCAGGAGATTGCGGGCGATCCAGGCGCCGATGAAACCGTATCCGCCGGTGATGAGAACACGCATAGTTGCTCCAAAGATTTCCACCGCGGAGGACGTGGAGATCGCAGAGAGAAGAAGGAAAGGATTTCTCTCTGCAATCTCCACGTCCTCCGCGGTGAATACGGTTTTATTCTTGGGGAGTGTCCGCCACGACTTCGCCGACGTTTTCCTGGGCCACCTTGGCGAGCGTCACGAGTTTGTCGTTCTCGTTGAGGTTCATGACGCGCACGCCCTGCGTGTTGCGGCCGACTATGCGGATGTCTTCGACCTTGCTGCGCGTGACCATGCCGTCCTTGGAGATCAGCATGATTTCGTCGCCGTCGCGCACGGCGACGATGGCGACGACCTTGCCGTTACGCTCGCTGGTCTTGATGTCGCGCAGGCCCTTGCCGGCGCGGCGCTGCTTGCGGTAGCGCATGGCGCTGGGGGAGGTCTCCGCATTCTCGTCGCCCCCGTCGGCCGGCGTCTCCTCCGGTTCTTCGTCGACGGCGTCGCCGGCCGTGTTTGGCCCGAACGGCGTCCGCTTGCCGTAGCCGTTCTCGCAGACGGTGAGAAGGTATCCGACAGGGTCGGCGACGACCATTCCGACCACCTCGTCGTCTTTGCCGAGGTTGATCCCCTTGACACCCTTGGAATTGCGGCCGACTTCGCGGGCGTCGGCCTCGTCGAAACGGATCGCCATGCCGTTGCGGGTGCTGAGGATCAGTTCGTCGCCGGCGCGGGTGAGGGCGACGTCCATGAGCGTGTCGCCGTCTTCGAGGTTGATGCCGATGATCCCGCCGGCGCGGGGGCGGCTGTAGTCCGCCAGCGGCGTCTTCTTCACGAGGCCGCGCTTGGTCGCCATGGTCAACGAGAAATTCCCGTCGAAGTTCTTGACGGGAATCAGACTCGTGATCTTCTCGTCATCCTTCAGTTGCAGGACGTTGGCGATGGAACGCCCGGCCGACGTGCGGCTCGCGGTCGGGATGTTGAATACCCGCAGCCAATAGCACTGGCCCTTGTCGGTGAAGCAAAGGAGGTAGTCCTTGGTCGACGCGACGAAGAAGTGCTCGACGAAGTCGTTCTCGCGAGTGCCGCCCTGGACCCCCTTGCCGCCGCGGCCCTGCACTCGGTATGTATCCATCGGCATGCGCTTCAGGAAACCTTCGTGGGTCATCGTGACGACGTTCGGCTCGTCGACGATCAGGTCTTCGAGGTCGACGGTGCCGCCGTCGTCGGAGATTTCGGTCCGGCGGTCGTTGCCGTATTTGTCCCGCATCTCGGCGAGATCGGTGCGGATGATCGTGTAGATCTTCGATTCGTCGGCGAGCAATTCCTCGTATTCGCGGATCTGTCCGCGCAACGTCTTGAATTCCTTGAGGATTTCGTCGCGTTCGAGGTTGGCGAGCTGGCCGAGTTGAAGGCGGACGACGGCTTCGGCCTGCTGCTCGGTCATCCGGTACGAATCGGTGATGCCCAATTCGCGCTGGAGCGTGCCGAAACCGTCTTCGCCCAAGGCGCGTTCGAGGACGCTCGCCGCCACGACCATCCCTTGCAACTCGATCTTCGCCTGCGCCCGGCTCGGCGCGGCGCGGATGATGCGGATGACCTCGTCCAGCGACGAGAGCGCGATGAGCTGGCCTTCGAGCACGTGGCTACGCCGCTTGGCCTCGCGCAGCAGGAACTGCGTCCGGCGGCGAATCACGACAACGCGGTGGTCCAGGAACTTCCGCATCATCTCCCAGAGGGAGAGCATCTCGGCCTTGCCGTCGACGAGCGCGAGCAGGCCGATCGAGACGGTCGATTGCAGCGGCGAGAACTGGTAGAGCTGGTTCAGAACGAGGTGCGGATCGGTGCCCTTCTTCAATTCCACGACGATGCGGACCGGTTCGCCGGTGCGGGCGCTGGATTCGTCGCGGATGCCGGTGATGCCGGGGATGCGGTCGGCTTTCACGAGTTCGCCGATATCCGACATCAGCTTGTTACGGGTGACCGCGTAGGGGACTTCACGAATGAGGATGCTGGGCGTCTTCCCTTTGGCTTCCTCGAAGATCTCGGCGCGGGCGCGGAGGTGGATGCGGGAGCGCCGACCGCTGTAGCCGTCGACGATCCCCTGCCGGCCCATAATGACGCCGCCGGTGGGGAAGTCCGGTCCGGGGATGATTTCGAGCAGCGCCTGCGGGGAGACGTCGGGCTCGTCGATCATGCGGATGAGGCCGTCGCAGACTTCGCGGAGGTTGTGCGGCGGGATGTCGGTGGCCATGCCGACGGCGATACCGTCGGAGCCGTTGACGAGCAGATTCGGAAACTTGCTGGGGAGCACAAGCGGTTCGCGGTATTTGCCGTCGTAGTTGTCGATGAAGTCGACGGTGTCGAGATCGAGGTCGGCCAAGAGTTCTGCGGCGACGTGGGAAAGGCGGGCTTCCGTGTAGCGGTGGGCGGCGGGGGGCAGGCCGGCGATGGAGCCAAAATTCCCTTGTCCGTGGATGAGCTTGGAGCGCATCACCCAGTCCTGCGCCATGCGGACGAGGGTGGCGTAGATGGAGAGGTCGCCGTGCGGGTGGTACCGCTTCATCGTTTCGCCGATGATGCCGGCGCATTTGCTGGTGGCGGAGTTCGGGTTCAATCCGAGGTCGAGCATGGCCACCAGAATGCGACGTTGCGAGGGCTTGAGACCGTCGCGGACATCGGGCAGCGCTCGGCTGACCATGACCGATTGCGCATACGCCAGATAGCTGGACTGGAGTTCGTCGGCGATGTCGATGGGCAGGATGGGAAGTTCGGGAGCCGGTGCCGCCGGGGGCGTGCCATCGGGGGGAGCGGGGGGCTGATTGTCCTTGGCCAACGGGGTGTCTCCGATTGTCCGAGTCGAATGGGTTTTCTACGACTTCCCCCCACGAACAACCACCGGAAAAAACGAAGAAATCCCCGGTAATTCCGGGGAATTCGACAGGCGCACGCGCCGTCACCCCACGCCGCGCAGGGCGTCCATCGCCGCGCCGATATTCGGGGACCGCATGAGCGATTCCCCGACCAGCACGGCCTTCGCGCCGGCGTCCCGCAATCGGTCCAGATCGGCTTTCGTTTTGATTCCGCTCTCGCTCACGACAAGCACGTTCGACGGAATCTTCGGCAGCAAGTCCAGCGTGTGTTCGAGCCGCGTCTGGAAGGTCCGCAGGTCACGGTTATTGATGCCAACGAGTTCAGCCCCGCAGTCCAGCACACGGGGCAATTCCGGTGCGTCGTGCAGTTCGACGAGCACATGCAAGCCGAGTTCCCGCGCTTGCGTATGCAATTCCTTCAGCCGCGAACCGGGAAGGATCTCCGCGATCAGCAACACGGCGTCCGCCCCGGCCAAACGGGCTTCCAGAAGCTGGTAACGGTCGAGGATGAACTCCTTGCGGAGCAGGGGGATCGGCACCGCGGCGCGAATGGCCGTCAGGTATTCGAGCTTCCCCTGGAAATACTCTTCGTCGGTGAGCACGCTGATGCAGGCGGCCCCGTGGTCGGCGTAGGCCGTCGCAATGCGCACGGGGTCGAAATCGGCTCGGATGACTCCGGCGGAGGGCGACGCTTTCTTCACTTCGGCGATGACGCGGATTTCCCCAGGCTGATCCAGGGCCGCGACGAAATCCCGCACTGGCGGCGCGTCGGCCAGCGCCTGTTCCAGTTCTCGCTCGGATCGCCGCGCCTTGGCCTCCGCGATTTCCCGCCATTTCGTCTCGACGATGCGATCCAAGATCGTGGGCATGTTCATTTCCAGAATACTCTCGCAAATGCCTGACATTTCTGCGAAGCTAACATCATCCCGCCCGACGGTTTCGTGTGTGAATTCGAATCATCCTTTGATCCGCCGCCGGTTCCTGCAGTTCTCGTCCGGATCGCTTGGCCTTTCGCTGGGCGGGCTATGGCGGGCGCGGGCGGCCATGCCCTCGAAACCCGCAAAGTCGATCCGCGCCTGCATCCTCGTCTTCTATTATGGCGGCCCGAGCCATATCGACTCGTTCGATCCGAAACCAAACGCGCCCGCCGAGGTTCGGGGTGAATTTAAGACCGTGCGCACCTCCGTGCCCGGCACCGTCTTCTCCGAACACGTGCCGAACCTGGCCCGGATCGCCCACAAGATCGCCATCGTCCGCAGCGTAACTCACGCGGCACGCCTGCACGACTCGGCTTCGATTCACGCACTCACCGGCCGGCCGCTCGACGGACCCGACCGCGAACTTTTTGCGCCGTTGCCACAATTTTACCCGAGCTACGGCAGTGCCGTGGCGCATTGCAAGGGCGGCCGCGAGATCCCGTTCGCTTCGTTGCCGTTCACGTTCCGGAACGTTCATCCGGTGCCGTGTCAGGGGGCGGGCATCCTCGGCCCGGCGCACGATCCCTTGCACGTGATCGCGGAGCCGAACGCACGGACGTATCACGCGGAGAGCCTGCAGCCAAACGCGGGCGTGGACGCCGGCCGCGAGCAATCGCGAAAGTTGCTGCTCGAATCGCTCGACCGAACGGGGGCCGATCGTTCGTTCCGAGACCTCTATTCCCGTGCCTATCGTTTGATGGAATCGGAAGCAATTCGGGGCGCGGTGGACATCGCTCGGGAGCCCGAAAAGGTCCGCACGAAGTATGGTGCCGCTTCCAATATCGCCCACGCCAGCACGATGCGCGGGCAGAACCTGCTGATTGCCCGCCGGCTCGTCGAGGCCGGGGCACAGTTTGTCAACGTCTACGATTTCCAGCAGCAAGGGCAGAACTGGGACAGTCACGCGAATAACTTCCAGCAACTCCGCGAACACCTGCTCCCGCCGGCCGACCGTTCACTCGCCGCGCTCATCGAAGACCTGGACGCCCGTGGGCTGCTCGACAGCACCCTTGTTGTCGCGATGGGAGAATTCGGCCGAACTCCCAGGATCAACGGCACCGCCGGCCGCGACCATTGGCCCGATTGCTATTCCGTCCTCCTCGCCGGCGGCGGCATCGTCGGCGGAGCCGTCTACGGGGCCAGCGACAAGATCGGCGCCTTCCCGGCAACCGATCCGGTCACACCCGGCGACCTTGCCGCGACCATATTCCAGCGATTCGGCATCGATCCCGGAACGGAAATCCGCGACCCGACGGCCCGCCCGCACCGCCTCGCCACCGGCGACCCGATCGTTCGGCTCTTTCGCGGCTGAGTCGATCTTTCCACGACTGCCGTTTCGCGGTATCGTCCCGTCCTTCATTCGAGGGGCGGCGATGATGCGCGCGTTCGTCGTGGCTTTGATTTTCACCTTGCCGGCCTCGGCTGCGGAGCCATTGCGTTTCCAGTGGAAGGCCGGCGACAAGCACGCCTACACCGTATCTCAGTCCACGACTGTCGCCGAAACCGCACCGATCGAGGCAGGCGGGAAGCCGCAAACGACGGAATATTCAACCAAGCTGACATTGGCGAAACGTTGGGACGTGAAGGAGGTCGACGCGGCCGGCGTAGGTACGCTGACCCTGACCATCACGGCGATGAAGCAAGAGATCACGAAACCCGTGGTCGGAAAGGGCGGCAAGATCGCGGCCGAAACCATCGTGATGGACTCCGCGACGCCGGAGGGCGCCAAGGAGATGGCCGCCTTTCTGAACGTACCGATCCTAACGGCCAAGGTGAACACCCGCGGCGGCTTGGTCGAAGCCAAATCGACCGGCGGCGACTCGGCGGTGAGCCGGCTCCAGGCCGAACTGCCGTTTCGAGTGTTGCTGCCGGAGAAGCACGCCGAGGTGAACGCCGTCTGGGATCGTACATTCGCGGTGAAACTCGATCCGCCGTTGGGCACGGGCGAATCCCACGCGGCGAAACAGACTTACAAACTCCGGGCAATCCAGAACGGGCACGCTGTGATTGGCGTTTCGACGGCGTTCGACAATCCGCCAGCCGCCGCGGCCGACCTGCAACCGCTGTTGCCTTGGCTCTGGGAGGGGGATGTGTTCGTGACGATCGACACGGGCCGCTATGCCGGCGCGAAGCTGAAGGCGGCGAGGACGATTTCCAACCATCAGGGTGCTGGCACGAAGTTCGAGTTCGCGAGCGAATACGTGGAGGCCGTTGCGGGGAAGTGAGCAAAATCCGGCGAGAACTCCCCTTGATTCCGTCGACGGGGGCCGTAATATTTTGATCGACACAGGCGGGTGTAACTCAGTGGTAGAGTACCTCGTTGCCAACGAGGTTGTCGTGGGTTCAAGTCCCATCACCCGCTCTTAACGGAAAGCCCTGCGATTTGTTCGCTGGGCTTTCTTCTTTTGGCGGATTTCATAGCTTCATCGAATACCGATACGGGCGGCGGGATGCCGCTAGACCGGCGAGGATGGGAGAGACGATGACCACCGCGGAAACGACAACGAAAACCGACAGCATCACGGCCCCCGATGCCGTCAACGAGAAGCTGCCCCAGACCGTGGAGATCAAAGACGCCGGACCATGCAAGAAGCATGTCAAGGTCACGGTCGAGCGTAGCGTGATCGATACTCGCTTCGACGAGAAATACACCGAAATCGTGCGTAGTTCCGATGTGCAGGTTCCGGGGTTCCGCCCGAGGAAGGCGCCGCGGAAGATCATCGAAAAGCAATACAAGAAGGCCGTCGCCGCCGAGATCAAAACCGAAGTGCTCATGGCGAGCCTTGAGCAGCTGGCCGACGAGCAGCAGATTTCGCCGCTGGCGCCGCCGGAACTGGACCCGCACACCATCGTGATTCCGGACAGCGGTCCGTTCATTTACGAGTTCGACATCGAAGTGCGCCCGGAATTCGACCTGCCGAATTACAAAGGGCTTAAACTCAAGAAGCCGACGCACACGATCACCGACGACGACGTGTCCCGCGAGACGCGCAAGATTCTGGAGCCGTACGGGACATTGGTGCCGAAGGGCGACGACGCGGCGGTCGAGTTGAATGACATCGTGACCGCCGATTTGACGATCGTGCACGAGGGCAAGGAACTCAACACGGTCAAGGACACGCGAATCAAGGTGGAGAAGAGGCTCGCGCTGGCCGACGGCGTCGCGAAGGATTTCGGTGCAAAGTTGGCGGGGGCGAAGGCCGGCGAATCCCGAACCGTCGATATCGTCCTATCCAAGGAAATCGCCAACCCGGCGCTCGCCGGCACGACGGTGCAAGCCACGTTCAAGATCCTCGATATCAAGAGCGTCAAGCTGCCGAACCTGGACCTCGATACGGTCTCTCAGTTCGGTGTCAAAGGCGTCGAGCAATTCGAGGAACTGGTTCGCGTCCGCTTGGAACGCCAATTGGAATACGTCCAGCGTCAGGCGGCCCGAACGGAAGTCTTCCAGCAGCTCGCCGGCACGCAACAATGGGACCTGCCGCGTGACCTCCTGCAGCGGCAGGCTCGTAAGACCCTGGCGCGGCGGGTCATGGAAATGCGTTCCTCCGGCATGACCGACGAGCAGATCGCCGGCCGCCAGCGGATGCTCGAAATCGACGCGATCCGCAGCACGCAGGAGGCGCTGAAGGAACACTTCGTCCTCCAGAAGATCGCCGAAGTCGAGAAGCTGGAGATCGAGGACGCGGACATCGAGGCCGAGATCGAGGAAATCGCGGAGCGCACCGGCGAATCGTATCGCAAGGTGCGTGCCCGGATGGAGAAGGAAGACCTCATTGAAGCGCTTGCCACGGAATTGCTGGAGCGCAAGGCGCTCGACCTCGTCCTGAAGGACGCGACGTACGAGGAATACGAATTCAACCCGTATGTACAGGACGAGGATGACGTCTCCACGATGGAAGGTGGAGCCGTCACCGAGGAACAGGCCCAAGCTCCGGCCCCCGCACCAGCCGAAGAATCGAAGGGTTGACCACCACCGTAGAGTACTGAAGACGTTGTACTCGCGAACGGAGGGCGTCGGCCCTCCGCTTTCATTTTCGTCACGAGGAAAGGCGACTCCATGTTCCCGCCGTTCGATCCGTTGGCCGCGGCCCGGCCGTCGCCGATGCAACCGGTCGCGGGCTACCGCGACTACGCCCGCCAGCGCACCATGACGCTCGGCGACCTGCTGCTGGAAAACCGCATCATTTTCATCGGCAGTTCGCCGGAAACCGGCGGCAGTCCGGTCATCAGCGACTACCTCGCGAACATCACGATCCAGAAACTGCTGTTTCTCGTCACCGAGAACAAGACCGCCGACATCCACATGTACATCAACAGCCCCGGCGGCAGCGTCTCGGCCGGGCTGGCGATCTACGATGCGATGCAATTCGTCGATTGCCCGATCCACACCTATTGCATGGGCTTGGCCGCCAGCATGGCCGCCGTACTGCTCTGTGCCGGCACCAAGGGCAAGCGCTACGCACTGCCGAACAGCAAGGTGATGATCCACCAGCCGTACGGGCAGGTCGGCGGGCAGGTTTCCGACATCGAGATCCAGGCGAGCGAGTTGATCAAGGCCCACGAGCGATTGAATCAGATCATGGCGGACCACACGGGACAATCCATCGAAGTGATCGCGAAGGAAAGCGATCGCGACCGGTACTTCTCGGCGAACGAAGCCAAGGAGTTCGGTCTGGTCGACGACGTGCTGGCGAAGCCCGCGTCGGCGAAGAAGTAACGATTGCGACGGCGTGCCGGGTCGTGCGGGGCGGTGCGAAGACACCGCCGGCGACCGGCGCCCCCGCGGGCGGGCCGTGAGTCCCGCCCGACCTCTTCTCAAAACAGACCCGGACCGCCGCCGATAACACCATCGCGGCCGTCCGTTCGGAGGACCGACGATGCCGCTGGTACCAATGGTGATCGATAGCCGGGGGCGCGAGGAACGCGCGTATGACATCTACAGCCGGCTGCTGAAGGATCGGATCATCTTCCTGCAGGGGGTGGTCCAGGACGACATGGCGAACCTGATCGTCGCCCAGTTGTTGTACCTGCAGTTCGAGGACCCGAAGTCGGACATCCACCTGTACATCAACAGCCCCGGCGGAAGTGTTTCCGCAGGGCTGGCGATCTACGACACGATGCAGTTCCTCACCTGCCCGGTGGCGACCTACTGCATCGGGATGGCGGCGAGCATGGGGGCCGTCCTTCTGACGGCCGGCGCGGCGGGCAAACGCTACGCCCTGCCCAATGCCCGGATCATGATCCACCAGCCGCTCGCGGGCATGGAGGGGACTTCGACCGAGATCCAGATTCACGTGAAGGAGTTCCTGAAGACCAAAAAGAAGTTGAACGAGATCATCAAGAAACACACCGGCAAGTCGCTCGAACAGATCGAGAAGGACACCGATCGTGACAACTTCATGGCGTCCACCGAAGCGAGGGATTACGGTCTGATCGACGCCGTCCTGGAACGCGTGCCCGACGGCATGGCCCGACGACCCGACTGACGTCGCCATTGCCCTGGCGGCGTGGAAACAGAAGCAGGATGCACACACCGCCGCCCAATCCGAGCCGACTCCGCCGCGAGCCTTCGCGATGGGGCCGGCTCGTGCTGCTGATGGCGCTCCTTGCCGGTGGTCACGGTTGCCGTGCCATCACGCGCAATCCCTACGACAAGATCGAAGCCGAACTCCGCACCCGCGAGCGCGAACTGGCCGAGGCACGCGGCGAACTCGAGAACTCCCGTCTCCTCAACGAGGCCTATGCCCGCACGCCCCGCACGCCCTGCCCGGACGATGGCCGTGCGACCTTCCTACCCCTCAAGGAGATCGTTCTCGGAAGCGGCACCGGTGGAGCCGACAACGACAACCAGCCCGGCGACGAGGCGTTGCAGGTGGTGATCGTACCGCGCGATTTCGAGGCGTCCGCCGTGAAGGTACCGGCCAGCGCGGTGATCTTCGCCTATGAAGTGGCGACGAACGGAACGAAGACCGCCATCGGTCGCTGGGATGTTCCGGCGGATACCTTGCGGAAGAACTGGCGCAGCGGCCTGTTCGCGACCGGCTACTACCTCACGCTGCAATGGGATCGCTTGCCGGCGTACCCGCGGCTCCGCGTGGTCGTTCGTTTGACAACGCTGGACGGCCGGGACTACGAGGCCGAACGCGAAGTGAGCGTGCGATTGGTGCCGGGCGGCGGCGGGATCGGTATCGGCGAACGGTGCGAGCCGACCCCGGCCGTGCCCGTCGTGCCGTTTGGTCGGCCGGTGGACGAGTTGCCGCCGCCGCGGGAATCGCGATCGAACCGGCCCGCGACGATCGCACCGGCGCGATCCGCCGACCGTTGATCGCCTGTCAGATGTCCCACACTTTCGGGCCGCTCTTTTTCTTCGGCTTACGTGGTTTCTTCGGTTCCGGAACCGGTGTCGGTTCGGGCGGCGCTTCGAATTCCTGCGAATCCGGCTCGGGAGCTTCCATCGCTGCGGCTTCCAGTTCCTTGTCGTCGAAGCTGGAATCGCCGGCCGTCTCACCCTTGGCCCGCAGGATGATCTTGATTGAGACTTCGCCGAAGGGCCCCTGATCGCGGAGCACTTTCGTCAGGTAGCGGATGTAGGTCTGATCGAACGTTTCCGGGCCGTTTGTCACGAGCGCGATCGTCGGCGGGTGCGTGCCCACCTGGGCGGCGTAGAAGATCTTGCCTTGCTTGTTGTACCGCACCGGTGGCGCGTTCGCGGCCAGCGCCATGCGGACGATGCGGTTCAGTTCGCCCGTTGGGATGCGTTCGCCGGCCTGCTTGTGGAGTTGCTGGGCGAGGTTGAAGACGCGAAACGTGTTCTTGCCCTGCTTCGCGGTCACGAATGCGATTGGCACGTGGTCGAGCATCGGGAAGACCTTGCGGACATAGTCCGCCATCTTCTCCGTTTCCATCGCATGCTTCACGAGATCCCACTTGTTCACCACGAAGATGCAGGGTTTGTTCTCTTCGATCACGTATTCGGCCAGTTGCTTGTCCACGCGGCCGATGCGCGTGCGGGCATCGAAGAAGTGCAGCACCACGTCCGCCCGGCGGATCGAGCGCTGGGCGCGGTGGAGGCTGTAGTACTCGATGTCGTTGGCGAGCTTTCCCTTCTTGCGGACGCCGGCGGTGTCGATGGCGAGGTACGTCTTGCCGTCGCGCTCGAAGCGCACGTCAATGCTGTCGCGCGTGGTGCCCGCGATCTCCGAAACGATGACGCGATCCTCCTTCGCGATGGAATTGATGAACGTGCTTTTGCCCACGTTCCGCCGGCCGACGATCGCGAGTTTGAGGACGACTTCGCCGGGTGTCTCATCGGTCGGCGGCGGCAGCTTTTCCAGAATCCGGGTGATGAGCACGTCGCGGCCGCGATTCGAATTCGCGCTCACGGGAAGCGGTTCACCGTATCCCAACCGGTACAGTTCGCCGAGCGCCGTGTCGAGGTTTTCGTCGTCTGCCTTGTTCGCAACGAAAATGACGGGCTTCTGAACCGAGCGCAACCGCTCCGCGACCATCTGGTCGAGCGGGACGGCCCCCTCGCGGACGTCCACCACGAAGACGACGACGGCGGCGAGGTCGATCGCGATGCGGATCTGGCGTTCAACATCCTCGGAGAGCTTGTCGACGTCGACGATGCCGATGCCGCCCGTGTCGACGAGTTCGAAGTGTCGGCCGTCGGATTCGAGAATGGTGGAGACGCGGTCGCGCGTGACGCCCGCGGTCGGATCGACAATGCTGATCCGTCGTCCGGCGAGCATGTTGAAGAGCGACGACTTGCCGACGTTTGGTCGGCCAACGATCGCCACGACGGGAAAAGCCACGAAATCACCGGGGGTAAGCTGTCCCGGAATCGTACGCAGTCCGTTTAGGACAACGCGTTCCGGTTTGGATAGCATACGGCCATGGCCCGCTGCGACGAAGGCTATCGCTGCGAAGTCTGTGGACGCGACGTGGAAGCGATCACGGAGTCGGACCTGTATCTGCGCTACGTCCTTGGCGAGGTTCCGCTCGAAATGCTGCACCGGCTCCCCGAGCGGCACATCGCATGCAATCCCTCGCTCGCGCAGTATATCGTCGACGCCGACTTCGATCCGATCACGTGTACCGGCCCGTTCGAAAAGTGCCAATTCGATTCGGATTATCGAATCGCCGAAGAACGCCGTGTGACGCGCGGCTGGCGGCGATTGCAGTCGATCCCGAAGCTTGGATTGGCGATACCCGAATATCCGTTGTCCCAAATCCCGGAGGAGGATTGTCGATGAGATTCCTGGCCACGATTACGCTGTGCGGACTCCTGGCGGCCACGTGCCATGCCGATGTCGAATCCGGCCCAAAGGCGGGCGAGAAGGTCGGCGAGTTGAAGGTCGCCGTCGTCGTCGGTGAGAAGGAGGGTAAGAACCTCGACCTCGCCGGCGACCGGAAGGATGCCCCGACAGTCTACCTCTTCGTCAACGCCGAGAAGTTCAGCCGGCCGATGGCGCGATTCATGAAGAAAGTGGACGAATCCGTCGGCGACGCCCACGAGAAGGCCGAGGCCGCCGCCATCGTCGTCGGCGGCGACGTCGCGAACTGGAAGGATCGACTGCCGAAGATCCAGATGTCGCTCAAGTTCGCGAAGACCTCGATGTCGGTTTTCGACGGCAGCGATCCGAAAGGCTGGGGCATCAACGCCGACGCGCACCTGACCGTCGTACTCGTGAAGGACGGAAAGGTTGTGAAGTCCTACGGTTTCGATTCGGTGAACGAAACGGACGAGAAGACGGTGATGGAGGAGTTCAAGAAGGCCGTGAAGAAGTGAATGGGCCAAGCCCCGGCACGCACCGTGCCGGGGCATTTCTTGTCTACTTCCCGATGCAGAACAGCGTCTTATCCGTGCGGATGATAATCGCTCCGCCGCTGACCGCCGGAGTGCCCAGGATCTCCTCGCCGATGTCGTTGGTCGAGAGGATCTCGGCCGTGCGGCCGGCCTTGAAGACCGTGGTGAGGCCCTTCTCGGCAAAGACGTAGACCTTGCCATCCCCAGCCACCGGCGACGCGGAGGCCTTGTCTTTCTGCCCGTAGCGCTCCTCCCAGAGCGATTTGCCGGTCTTCGCGTCGGCGGCATTGACCACACCGGCCCCGGACGCGGCGTAGACGATGCCGTCGTAGATCACCGGCGATGACATGCCGCTGGACAGCTTCGCCGACTTCCACACTTCTGTACCCTGTCCGCCTTCAATTTTCATGGCGACGAGTCCGCGGCTCGGGGTGTAGACGAGGCCGTTGCTCACCGTCGGTGTCGGGATGTCGCCACCAAGACCCTTCAATTGCCAGACACGCTTGCCGGTAGCGGCGTCGTAGGCGCTCAGGCCGTCGCGGCCGGGGAAGAGGATTTCCGGCGTGCGGCCATCGACGGAGCGAGTGACGGGTGTCACCCAGTTGATCTCGCGAAGTCGGTCGGTCTTCCAGAGATTCGTGCCGGTCTTGGTGTCGATCGCGGCGAGGAACGATTCGCCGGCGTTGTCCATCGGTACGATGAGCTTGCCGTCCGCGAGGATCGGCGAGGACGCCATGCCGACCTGATTCGTGATTGTGGGGTAGTCGCCGACGAGCGAGCGGTACCAGCGGAGCGTGCCATCGGCATCGAAGGCGGCGAGATCGCCCGTGGCGAAAAGGGCGTAGACGCCAGTCTCGTCGGCGACGGGGGTCGGGGCGGCCATGCAGGTCATCGGGTGGCAGTTTGTGCCGCCAGTCGCGGCGAATTGACGGTGCCAGAGTAGCTCGCCGGTCTTGAAGTTGTAAGCGAGGACGTGGAGCCGATCGTCCTTCTTGCCGGACGACGCCGTGAGGTAGATCGTGTTGCCGACAACGACGGGACCGGACACGCCACGGGCGGGCAGAGCGGTCTTCCAGCGATGGCCTTCGGTCTTGTTCCAGGTCGTCGGCAGGTCCTTTTCGTCCGAGACGCTCGCGCCGTTCGGTCCACGGAATTGCGGCCAGTCCGCGGCGGTACCCGGAACGGTGAACCCGAGGAACATGGCCAGGAGCAGGATGCGTTTCATTACTTGGCCTCCGGCGAGAGGAGCTTGAAGGGAACCGCGCCGCCGGTGGCGTCGCAGATGCGCAGCTGGAACGCCCAGTTTTGCGCCCACTGTTCGGTCTGATTGTTCTGGCAGATCTTCAACAGTAATTCGTTCTTTCCAGCTTTGAGGATCGTTTGGCCGACGTGCTGGTCCATCACGTGCCCGTGGTGGTACTCGTCCCGCGCGAAGACCGGTTTGCCGTTGACGAAGATCTTGATCGAGGTCGTCGACCCGGCCCGCAACTCGACCGGCGTGTCCTTATCGAGCGACACGACAGCGTACGCGTACGAGACCGCGTCTTTGTGTTTGGCCAGTTCGGCGTTCAGATCCACCATCGCGTACTGCTTGCCCTTGGAGTCCGGCTTGGCAACCACGGCCTTCCAAGACGCCTTCGCGCCGCCCTTGCCCTCGTAGGTCGCCGTCAGGTCGACGCCGGCTTCGGGAGCATACGCCTTGTCGAAGCCCGTGCCCTTCGTGCTGTCGAACGGGCCGACGACGTACCATCGCTCAACGAATCCGAAATGCGACGTGATGTCCGCTTCGGTCTTCTTGAGCGCCTTCGCGATCTCCTCCACCTGGTCCTTGTCGCGGGCCGCAGCGAAGAGCGGCGAGAGCTTTTTCGCGTCGGATTTCGCTTCCTTCAGATGGACCGCGATCGCGTCGCGACGGAGTTCGAGGCTCGGATCGTCAACCATCGCCGCGATCATCCGGGCGGCGGTCTCCTTCTCGAGTTTGGCGAAGAGTTCGTAGGCGATCCGCCGTGCCGCCGGGTCGTTCGTCTTCGTGTCGATGAATTTCTTCAAGTCTTCGGCCGGGAGTTTGCGTCCGGCCTTCTCTTCGGACTGCACGATGGCATCCACGGCCGAGCGCAGCCAGTTCGCGGCCGTTGGATTCGCGCCCGCGAATGCTTCGAGGGTTGGCAGTAAAGCCGAACCGCCGGATTTCACCAACGTCTTCCACGCCGCGGACGCGGCCTCGTTGCCTTGCCCTTCCTTGCCGACGGCTTTGATCTTGGCCAGCGAATCGGCCACCATTGGTTTCTCGGCCGCGGCCGGGCCGGCCAACGCCGACGCCGCGACCAGGCTCCAGAACATTCGACGCATGCGGATACTCCCCGGAGGTGCGAACGCAACTAGTTTCGGAAATCGCCTTCCGTCCGTCGAGGTCGGCAGTCGACAGACCGCCCCTACAATGTCTGTCTCACTCCTCCCCCAAGGAATTCGGACACATGGCCGCGACGCGAATCGAAACCGACACGATGGGCAAGATCGAGGTGCCGAGCGACCGGTACTACGGCGCGCAGACGGCGCGGTCGCTGATTCACTTTGCGATCGGCGACGACACGATGCCGCGGGCGGTGATTCGCGCGTTCGGCACACTCAAGAAGGCGGCCGCTCAGACGAACGCGAGTCTGGGCCTTCTCCCGAAGGAAAAGCTCGTCCTGGTGGAACTGGCCGCCGACGAGGTGATCGCTGGCAAGCTTGATTCGCATTTCCCTTTGCGCGTCTGGCAGACCGGTAGCGGCACGCAGACGAACATGAACGTCAACGAGGTGATCGCGAATCGCGCCATCCAGATGGCCGGCGGCGAAATGGGATCGAAGAAGCCGATCCATCCGAACGACGACGTGAACATGTCCCAGTCGTCGAACGACACGTTTCCCACGGCGATGCACATCGCCGCCGCCGAGGAAGTCGTACACCGGTTGCTGCCCAGTCTCCAGGAGCTTCGCCAGACGCTGAATCGCAAGTCCAAAGAATTCGCGCACATCGTCAAGATCGGCCGCACACACCTGATGGACGCCGTGCCGCTGACGTTGGGCCAGGAGTTCAGCGGGTATGTCGCGCAGATCGATTTCGCCCGAAAAGCGATCGAGCAGACGTTGTCCGGCCTATACGAACTGGCCCTTGGCGGCACGGCCGTCGGCACCGGCTTGAACGCCCACCCGGACTTCGCCGTCAAGGTGGCGGATCAGATTGCGGAACTGACGAAGCTGCCGTTCGTGACTGCACCGAACAAGTTCGCCGCGCTCGGAGGGCATGAGGCGCTCGTGAGCGCGTCCGGCTCGCTCAAGACGCTCGCGACGGCGCTCATGAAGATGGCCAACGATGTGCGCTGGCTGGCGTCCGGCCCACGCTGTGGCCTCGGCGAAATCACGATCCCTGAAAACGAGCCCGGTTCCTCGATCATGCCGGGCAAGGTGAACCCGACCCAGAGCGAAGCCATGACGATGGTCTGCGTCCAGGTGATGGGCAACGACGCGACGATCGGCTTCGCGGCGAGTCAGGGGAACTTCGAGCTGAACGTCTTCAAGCCGGTCATCATCCACAACTTCCTGCACTCGGTGCGACTGCTGACCGACGCCTGCCGGATGTTCAACGAGCATTGTGCCATCGGCATCGAGCCAAATGCGAAACAGATTGCGGCCCACCTGAACAACTCGCTGATGCTGGTGACGGCGATGAACCGGCACATCGGCTACGACGCCGCCGCGAAGATCGCGAAGACCGCCCACATCAACGGCACGACGCTTCGCGAGGAAGCGGTCAAACTGGCTCCGCCGCTCAAGGACGGCAGCGGAAAGCTGACGGCCGAAAAGTTCGATCACATCGTGCGACCCGAGAAGATGACCATGCCGGGGACGGAATGAGCCAGACCATATTCGTCACGGGTGCAACGGGGCTTGTGGGTTCGCGACTTGTTGCCGCCTTGCGCGAGCGGGGCGACAGTGTGCTCGCCCTCTCGCGTCGGCCCGGGCCGGACACGGTCGAAGGCGATCCGTCCGTCCCCGGCCCGTGGCTCGACTTACTGGACTCGTGCGACGCCGTCGTCCATCTGGCCGGCGAGAACATCTTCGCAAAGCGATGGTCGACATCGTTCATGAAGCGGATTCGCGACAGCCGCGTCGCGAGTACAGAGTTGATCTCCGAACGTCTGGCGAAGAGCGGGAACAAATCGGTCGTGTTCGTCTCGTGTTCGGCCATCGGCTACTACGGCGATCCGAAGACGGACTTCATGGCGAACGTTTGCCACGAATGGGAAGCCGCGGCCGACCGGGTACGATTCGCCGGGAACCGCGTCGTGCATCCGCGATTGGGTATCGTCCTGGACCCGAAGGGCGGGGCACTCGCGAATCTTGTGCGGCCCTATCGGTTCTTCGTCGGCGGACGCATCGGGTCGGGTCAACAGATCGTGAGTTGGATCCACCACGAAGATCTGACGCGGTTACTGCAATTCGCCATCGATACGCCGGCCGTCGTCGGGCCCGTGAATGCGACAGCGCCTCATCCGGTGTCGAACGACGAACTCGGCCGCGCAATCGGGAGGGTCCTCGGCCGACCGCACTGGTTGCCGGCACCGGGCTGGGCACTGCGGATCGGGCTGGGGAAGATCGCGGATACGATTCTGGGCGGAACGTGTGCCCTGCCGAAAGCGGCGACCGACGCGGGGTTCACGTTCCGCTTTCCAGAAATCGAGCCAGCGCTGCGTGATCTGCTGGCTCGTTGAGAACGAACTTCAAGCTTTTGCCAATTCCTCGTCCACGAGTTTCCGCACCACATCGTTCGGGGCGCCCTTGTTGTTCTTCATCACATGGCCGACGATCGCCATCTTCGCGGAGTCCTTGCCGCCCTTGAAATCGGCGACGGCCTTCGGATTCGCCGCAATCGCCGCGATCGCGGCGGCACGCAATGCCGACTCGTCGAATTCCTTGATGCCGACTTCCTTTTTCGCGGCCTCGACGTCGAGTCCCTTCTCCAGCACCACGCCGAAGACTGACAGGCGGTCCATCTTCGGCAGGCTGCCGGTCGCCTTGAGGAAAGTCGCGAACGCGGCGGGACGGATGGGGAATTCTTCGATCTCCTCATGCCGTTCGCTGAGCGCCGGGAAGACGAGATCGCTCAGGCGGTTCGCGGCCGTCTTGCCGTCGCCGGCGAGTTCCTTCGCGACCTCTTCAAAGTACGCCACCATCTTCCGCCCCTTGGACGAGAGCACTTCGGCATCGTAGAGCGAAAGACCGTATTGCGATTGCAGGCGTTGGCGCTGCGCCTGCGGCAGTTCGCCCATCGTCGCCTTCACGGCGTCGAGTTGCTCCTTCGACACAATTACCGGCACGAGGTCCGGCTCCGGGAAATAGCGGTAGTCGGCCGCCTCTTCTTTGTGTCGCTGCACTTCCGTGCGGCCCTTCGCATCGTCCCAGCCGGCGGTCGTCTTCAACATCTTCCCGAAGCGGAATCCATCGGGATTCTTTTTGAACTCTTCGAAGTGCCTCTTCGCCTCGTAAGTGATAGCCCGACCCACGGCGCGAAAGCTGTTCAGGTTTTTGATTTCGACGAGTTGAGTCGCCGCGTATCCCTTCGGCTCGTCGGCTTTCGGGATGTGAATGTTCACGTTCGCGTCGCAACGGAGGCTGCCCTCCTGCATCTCGCAGTCCGAGACGGCCAACTCGCGCAGCAGCAACCGAATCTCTTCGAGGTACGCGATCGCCTCCTCCGGACTGTTCATGTCCGGGTGCGAGACGATCTCGAGGAGTGGCGTGCCGGTGCGGTTCAGGTCGACGCGCGTGTCGCCGCCGCGGCCGCTCTCATCGTGGATGTTTTTACCGGCGTCCTCTTCGAGGTGCGCGCGGATGATGCCGACCTTCTTCGGGGTGTATCCCTTCTTCGGGTCGGGGTGCACGTTGATTTCGAGGAAGCCGTCGTGGCTGAACGGCAGTTCGTACTGGCTGATCTGATAGTTCTTCGGCAGGTCCGGGTAGTAGTAGTTCTTGCGATCCCATTTCGTGTAGCCCGGCTTCTCGCCGGGGTGCGACGCGATCGAACAGTTCAGCGCCAGGGCGGCCTTCA
Organism: Gemmataceae bacterium; assembly: GCA_022842245.1. GTDB lineage: Bacteria > Planctomycetota > Planctomycetia > Gemmatales > Gemmataceae > Limnoglobus. Next base: position 82,097 of record JALHPZ010000010.1, on the reverse strand, counting down.
AGGACAGTTCGAATGCTTTGCGATTCATCACCGGTAGCGAGCCGGGCATCCCGAGGCAGACCGGGCAGACGGCCGAGTTCGGAGGCAGGCCGAACTTGTTCGGGCAGCCGCAGAAGAGCTTCGTCTTCGTCAGCAATTGCACGTGGACTTCCAGCCCGATCACGATCTTGTACGGCTCGGCCATGTCGGCTCCCGGGGACGATGCGGAGAGATGGGAAATTGTAGAGGATTGCGTTAGAATGCGGGAGTGACTTTGAACGGAGTCGACTGCCATGCCGATTCACGACTGGACGCGGGTCGACGCGGGACTCTTCCACGCATTCCATCAATCGTGGACGATCAACATCAGCAACGCGCTGAACGGCGGCGTACTGCCGAAAGATTATTTCGCCTTGCCCGAACAGCGCATCCGTGGCCCGATCCCGGATATCCTGACCCTCCAACAGTTTGAAGGGAATGGCGTTCCGAGCAATGGATACTCGGCGACCGGAGTCGCCGTTGCGACCGCACCGCCGCGACTCCAGAAGAAGCACCAGCGGAAAGATTCCGGCTATGCCGCGAAGGCGAATCGCATTTCGATCCGGAACCATCGCCACGGGAAAGTCGTCGCGGTCTTGGAGATCGTGTCGCCGGGGAACAAAGCCTCCTCGCACGAGTTTCGCGCGTTCGTCGAGAAGGCCCGCAGCCTCATGGAGGAGGGCATCCACCTCGCCGTGATTGATCTCTTTCCGCCGACGCCGCGTGATCCCGACGGCATCCATTTCGCCATCTGGTACGATGTTGGGGTGGATGAGGATGATGATCTGGAACGCCCCGTGGACAAGCCGTTGACCGTGGTCTCATACGACGCCGGCGAAGACAGTACGGCGTACCTGGAGTATCTCGCGGTCGGCGATGCGTTGCCGGAGGCGCCGATCTTTCTCGCGCCCAGGCACTATGTCAACCTGCCCCTCGAACCGACGTACGAGACGACGTGGCAACTGTTCCCGAACGTCCTCAAGCCGCTCTTGTCGCAGCCCTCGTTATCTCCCGACACACCTTTACCGTAATCCCGCTTCCATCGCGGCCGCGAGTTTCTCGAACGGTTCGCAGCCCACGGAGAGCCGGACGAGGCCGGGCGTGATCCCCTGGGCGAGCTTTTCCGAACTCGGGTCGAACCGGTGGCTCGTCGTGTCCGGGTGGCTGCACGTCGTTTCGTGGTGCCCGAGCGACGGGCAAAACGGCACGGCCGGGGTCGCGCGCATCCAGCGGTTCACCGCCTCACGGTCGGCCAGTTCGAAACAGAGCATGTTTCCGACGCCGTTGGGTAGTATTCGCTTTGCCAATTCGTAATCCGGGTGGTCTGCCCGGCTCGGATGCACGACGCGCTTCACCGCCGGATGGGATACCAGCCAGGCGGCGATCTTATCTGCGTTCGTGTTCGCCGTTCGCATCCGAAGCTCCATCGTCGCCATGCCGCGCTGGACGAGCCAGCAGTCGAACGGGTTCGCCGCGAGGCCCCAGGTGCTGGTCGCGGAAGCGATCGGGGCATGCAGCGCCGGATTCGCTCCCGACACGAAGCCCATTGTCACATCGCTGTGGCCGCCGATCATCTTGGTCAGCGATTCCATCACGAGGTCGGCGCCGAACTCGTGCGGACGGCAGAGGACCGGCGAGGCGAAGGTGTTGTCCACGAACAGCAAGGCCGCGTATCGATGGGCGAGTTCGGTCAGTGCCGGCAGGTCCGCGACACGGCAGAGCGGATTCGAGATCGTTTCCACGAAGAGGATCTTCGTCGGCGCTTCGGTCAACGCTCTCGCGACGGCATCGAGGTCGTTCGAGTCGACCCAACTCGTCGTGATGCCGAACTTGTCGAACTCGGCTCGGAAGAGTTTCGTCGTCTTGCCGTAGATCCGGTTGCTGGAGACGATCCGGTCGCCCTTCGCCAGCAGTGCCAGCAGCGGCGCGGCGATGGCGCCCATGCCGGTGCCCGTGACGACGCCCCAGGCGGCGCGGTGGGCATCGCGGAGTTCATCCGCAAGGACGGTTGCGTTCGGGTGGCCGTCGCGGGCGTAAATGTATCCGGGCGCGGTGCCGCCGTAGATGGCGTCGACGGCGTCGAGGTCCGGGATGCGGTAGACCGCCGAGAGGTGGATCGGCGGGGTGAGGGGTGTCGAAGGGCCGAAATCGGGTGTCATCCCGACATCTTATCGTTTGGAGAGAATCTCTTGCACGGCGAGCCAGAAGTTGGTCTTTTCGTCGCCGGTCGCATCTCGGAGGCCGAGCGCGGCCGCCTTCACCTGCGCCGCGTCGTCGCCCATCGATTCAACGGTGCGGAAGTAGAGGTACCAGAGCGAACCGGTACGTACGCCCTCGTCGTCGAAGACATACATTGGTAGCCGGGCCGAGTCCCCGACCGTTTCGGCGAAGGTACCGGCCGCGGATTTCAAACCCGAAGCATCGACGGGAATCGCGACGAACACAAGGCCTTTTTTCTCGGCGAGATCCTTCGTGGCGGTCGTGTCCCGTCCGACCGGATGTAGATAGACGACAGTTTTGTACCCGGTGCCGCGAAGCGTATCGAAGCCGTCCAACGTCGGCTTTCGACCGGTGGCGATACGGTCGCGGACGACGGCGAAGCCCGGCAGGCCCGTCGGCGCATTCGTCGGGTCGATCACCTTCGACGATTTCGAGTTCCCCGAGGTCGATCCTTCCGGGATCGACAGGATTGGAGGTGGTTCACCCGGTTTCGTCCCACCGATCGAAGGCGCTTCCAGTAGCGGATCGGGATAGAGCGTCTCCCGCTGCGGACGGTATTGGCTTCCGCCCGGAGTCGAGGGAACCGTTGCGGGGGGCAGGGCGTTGTCTGCCGGCAGTGGGCGCGTCGAGGGCAATCCCCCGGTCGGCGGCGGGATGAAAAGATCGTCGCGGGCACGGGGCGGCGGGTCGCTTCGCCCTGCGCAAAGGCCGCGTTTGCAGATGTGCCGGCAACCGGTCGATCCCAGCAGGGTCGCCAGCAGGAGGCTCAGAATTGCCGTACGCCGTGTCATGGCCGTCGTCCTTCACAGAATGCGCCACCTGAAGCATAGGTCAATCGAGTCGTTCGATGGGAGGGATTCCGTCAGTTACCCGAAACCCGGACCGGTAAACTGCGCGATCTGTAACGATTGTTCCAGCGGACCGGACCTCCACAACTTCAAACCGCCGCTTTCGAATCAAGTTCCGTCGCTCGAAATCCCGCCATTTCCCGGCCTTGCCGAATCCGTAAACTCTACCGAACGGCATTCTCCCTACGGATGGCGACCCATGAACGCACTCGACTTCTCTGGCAAGACGGCGTTGGTGTCCGGCGTCGGCGACAACCAGAGCTTCGCCTGGTACATCGCGAAGGCGCTGAGGGCGGCCGGGGCCAAGATCGTGCTGGCGGTGCACCCCCGCATGTACGGCATCGTGGACAGCATCCTGACGCGCGACGCCGACAAGGAATCGCGCCTGCTGCCCGACGGAAGCGAGTTCAAGGTCGAGGCGATGTACGCCTGCGACGCCGGCTACGACACGATGGACCAGGTGCCGGAGAAAGTGAAGGCCGACAAGCGCTACGCGAAGTTCAGCGATTACAGCATCAAGGGGACGATCGAAGCGGTCGGGCAGAAGTTCGGCGGCATCGACGTGCTCGTCCACTCGATCGCGTTTAGCCGCGAAATCACGAAGCCGATCATCGAGACGAGCCGCGAGGCGTATTCCGAGGCGCTCGGCATCAGCAGCTATTCGCTCGTGAGCATGGTGCGGTCCGCCGCGCCGTTCATGGCGAACCGGCCCGGCGGGGCGAGCGTGGTCGGTCTCACTTACATTGGCGGGGACCGTGTCATCCCGCACTACGGCGGCGGGATGAGCACGGCCAAGACCGCGCTGCAAATGGACGCGAAGCAACTGGCGTGGTTCGTCGGCGACCGGAATATCCGCGTGAATCTGATTTCGGCCGGACCGTACGCCAGCCGGGCCGCGCGGGCGATCAATCCGGACTTTGACAAGCTCATCGACCACGCCGCCACGCACTCGCCGCTGCGCCGGCCGATCGGACCCGAAGAAGTGGCCAACAGCACGCTCTACCTTTGCAGTCCGCTGGCGAGCGCCGTCACCGGTCAGATCCTCTATGTCGACTGCGGCTACAACGTGATGGGCACCTGAGGCCTATCGTTCCTCCAGCGGCGACCATTCGAGCACGTCGAACCGGCTGTGCGGCGACGTCTCCACCGATGCCATCGCTTCCGAATAAGCGTCCCAACAGGGTTCGATGACCTTGGCGAGGTCCGCGGGCCGCAGCACCCCCTGCTCGCGGCAGAAGAGCAGGTCGGTGATCTGGCCCTGTACCGACACCGATACGGCCTTGGGCAGCACCATTTTCACCGCGTTCGCGAATGTCGTGCCGGGTACGGTCGAAGGCACGAGTACGTAGGTCTTTTCTTCCTGGCTCGGCCCCGGCATCTGAGGCACCGCGAGCTTGAGGTAATGCTGGATCCGTTCCGCGAGCGTTCCTTTTTTGGCCGCCTGGCTCGATAGCTCCACTTCGGTGACATCCTGCGCCGGTACGGCGTTCGCCAAGAACGCCGCCGCCTGCTCGATCATCGGCACCAATAGCCCGCGATACAGGTCGGAATTGGTGCGGCAGAGATCCACCAGACCGCCTCGCGGCTCGATCACCAGGCGATCGAGCAGGTCGTGCAATCGCGCCAATTCCTCGTCGGCGAGCGAGTTCAACAGGTTCGCGGCGGCGTGGTCCAGTTGGTCGTCGCCATCCGGCAGCACGACGCGCATGGTGTTCGAGAGTTGCAGCGTGGCCTGCACCGATTCTTCGGGCAGGTCATAGGCGAGGCTCAAGCCGGCGGGCCGGGCGTTCGCGGCCGGCGACGGACTCGCATTCACCGTTCGCAGCATGGCATCGAGTTGATCGCGCGCCAAGAGTACATTGCGCAGGTGATTCTCGAGTTTGAGTGCAAGCCGGCGGTAGAACCGCGCGGCGGCATTCACCAAATCTTCCTGCAGTCGAATGTCGATGAGTTGCTTCAGCTTTTCGTGGAACGCTCGCAAGTGTCGCGCGGCATGGTTGCCGAACAACTTGAATTTACCCGATTCCGTCTGGCAGCCCGCGAGTGCCTGTTCGGCGGCCTCGCGTGCCCGGTTGCGGCGTTCGACGAATTTGGCCAGTTCCTCTTCGCGGGCCGTCGCGGCCGCATTCATTGCCGCGATGATCTGTTCGAGGGCGCTCGCCACCGCGAATAACCGCGGACCGGAGATGGCATGGAGCGGCCGGATCAACTCGATGAGTTCGTTTTCCCAAGCTTTACTAGCACCGCCGATGCCGCGATCGAGCATCCGGCTGACTCGGCCCCGTCGGTAGGGGCTGTCGGTTTCGTTCGACGGTTCCCAACCGATCAATTCGCGAGCCTGTTCCCATGCCGCGGCCGACCAAGCCATCGATTCGTTGTTCCGAGCGGTCGAATCGATCTGGTCGCCCAGGTCCGCGAACCATTTCCCGACGAACTCGGCCGGCAACCCAACCTGCCGTGAGCGCGATTCCTGATGGATGAATCGTTGAATCTCTTCGGGTAACAGTCGGGGATCGCCGAAAATGTCATCGACGATGAGCCGGGCGGCGTTGGATGGTTCCGCCTGGTGAACGGTCGCCCAATTCTTGAGAAGGGCAATGCACAGCTGGCGCGCGGCGGAGCGGAGCAACAGCCCGCGGGGGAACCAGACGCCGAAGGTGCCGAAGTTGCGGAACGGCGAACGTCCCGGGGGCGCCTTGCGCGCACGGAATTCCTCGAGGCCAGTCCCCAAGGGCGAGGTCAGCTCGTGCGTGACGTAGCCGGAGAGATGTGACACCGTGTCGCGGTAGCCTTCCGGCGATCGCTGCGACATGGGGAGCAGGTAGGTGGCGGTGAAGGGGAGGCCGCGCGCTTCGAGTTTTGGCCCGGTGTCGCCACTGTACTGGGCGACATAGGGAACGTCGGGATCGGCGTAGTGGTTGAATTCCGTGAGGGTGGCGTAGGTGTTCGCCAGTTCGGCCGGAAGCGAACAAGGGTCTTCGGGCGAACCGCAGAAGATGAATGCCGTGACCGGTGCGTCGGCCATGTTGAACTTGGCCAGTACGCGGCGGACCGAATGGCCGAGGTCCAAAAGGAAACCGCTGCTTCCGCCGGAGGCGCTCGCGAAGACGTAGATGGTTGGGGCCTTGGCGCGCGGCGTGAGGCCGGTCTGGTCGGCGGACTGCTTGACCGCTTCCGGATGGATCGCCGTCTGGATCTCCGACTTCAATCGGGATGTCACCTTGAGGTAATTGTCGCAGAACGCCAGCCGGCCGAGCGCCCGCGAACCTTCCGGCAAGAGGGAACGCGGCATCGCGTACAACTTTTCGCGGGGCATCCACTCCAGGATCGGATCGAGGTGCTTCCGCCGATAGTTGTTCACCGGCTGCAACGGCAGCGTCACGAGTTGCTCGGGCAGGATCGCCGCGTCCGACTTGTCGGCGAGCAGTTTGCCCGACGATTCCGGATCGATGTCGAGGTAGAGGAATCGAAAGCTCGGCACCTGGTGCAGGTCGCCGACGCGATCGAGGAGCCGGCAACGGATCTGTTGCAAGGCGCGACGTCCAAATCCGCCGACGCCGATCAGGATCGCCGGTTTCAGGATGCCGGCTTCGAGCCGCGAGACCGTCAGCGTCGGGTGAGGATCGTTCTTGGCAAGCACCGACACCGGCAGGGTCGGCGGCGGCGTGTCGCGCAGCGTGCGAGGACGGGGCGTCTGGTGCCCGGCGGGCCGCGGCGTACGGATCAACGGCGAACCGTCGACCGACGCGGCGATCAAGGCATTGATGAATTCACAACAACTCGCGAAGCGCTCATCGGGGTTCTTGGCCAGCGCCCGCGCGACGATTGGCCGATCGCTCGGCGGAAGCAGACTCAGGTCGGGCTTCTCCGACATGTGCTGAAGCGCGAGCTGCCGGATGTTCTTGCCGTTGAACGGCTTCGTCCCCGTCAGCAGATCGACGTAGACGATCGCCAAGCTGTATTGGTCCGAATGCTTGGAGATCTTGTTCGCGAACGTCTCGGGTGCCGCGTAGACCGGCGTTACGCCCGCCATCAAGCCGGACGAACTGTGCCGCTCGAGATGCTTCACCAGCCCGAAGTCCGCCACTTTCACCCGATCGCCGACAAGGAAGAGATTCTTCGGCTTCACGTCCAGGTGCTGGAGCGCGTGCTTCTCGATGAGAAAGTCCAACCCCTCGGCCGCGTCCGCGAGGTAGCCCAGCAGCACCTCGCGCGGTATGCCCGGCTCACCGGCCTGGTTGCGTTCCACAAAGACGTCGTGCAGGCTTTTCTCCGCCAACTCCATCAAAATCAGTAGTTCGCCGTGGATGTTGTCGATCCGCTCGATCGACACCACGAACGGATGGCGGACCTCCTTCATCCGGCCGAGCGCCTTCAACTCCTGTTCGGCCTTGGCGGCGTCGCCGTCCAGCGAATCGAGGTTGCCGAAGACGAACTTGATGGCCTTGTGCAGGCCGCCGGGCGCGGAGCATTTCCAGACCTCGCCGAAGCCGCCGCTGCCGATCGGAACGATCAGCTCGTAGCCCGGAAGGACCTCATCGCCCGGTTCGCGAAGACCAATCATGGACGCAGTTCCGTAATAACCGTTGGAAGCGCGGCGCTGGGGACTTGCGACGAAAGCGCAATTTCGTCACGCAAGGGTAGGTCATGCCGACCGATCCGTCCAATCGGTTGCGCGTGTTTACCTGGTTCGGCGGACACGCGAGATTTCGTCCGTTGGGCGAACTTCGTCCGGCGCGGATGACGGATTCCCGATGGCGCCTAAAGTAGGTTCATCCCAACGGAGACCGACCATGCAAGGCCGCCAAGACGTGATCGACGGGCTGAACCGCGCCCTCACCATCGAGCTGACCGCGATCAACCAATACTTCTGCCAGTCGAAGATGTGCAAGAATTGGGGCTTCATGAAGCTCGCCGGCAAGCACTACGAAGAGTCCATCGGCGAGATGAAGCACGCCGACAAGATCATTGAACGCATCCTGTTCCTCGACGGCGTTCCCGAAATCGCCCGCTACGACGTCATCCGCGTCGGCTCCAACGTTCAGGAGCAGTTCGAGCACGACCTCAAGCTCGAGTCCGGCGGCGTCGCCGCTTACAACGAACTCGTCGACCTCTGTATCAAGGTCAAGGACAACGGCACGCACAAGCTCGCCCTCGAGATTCTGGAAGAATCCGAGGAGCATGTCGACTGGTTGGAAACGCAATTGAACCTGATCAAGACGATCGGACTGGAGCGTTACTTGGCCGAGCACATGTTCGGCGACGACGACGGCGAGTAAACCGCGAGGTACTGCCGCAGTTCGCGATGGCAGCAGGTGCAGCCATCGCCGGCTCCGGTGGCGGCCTTCACTTCGTCGATCGTGGTCAGGCCGATGGTGCGGATCGACGTGACGATGTCGTGCTCGGTGATCTTCAAGCAGCGGCAGACGAGCCGATCGCCACAGCTGCCCACGGACGGGCAGGATTGGCAGACGCCAACGCAGTCTTCCGTTTCGACGGTGATGGAGGTCAGTGTGGTCATGGCAATGTGCCACTGGCGGGGTGAGATTCCGTCTCACTAAGAATCGTACCGGGCCAGTGCGACTTCGTCAAGAAATTCTCCGGGAATAATCCTCATTCCGCCAGTCAACTATTTTGGATTGCTCGTCTCCCCGGCGATTCCCGTTCGACTACATCAATTTCATTCCTCTCTCGCTTTTTTTGGAGGATGGTGATTCATGCAGTTCCGATTGTTCCGCAAACTCTTCGCGATTGGAGTTCTGGCTGCGCTCGGCGGAAACGCCGGTGCCGGCGATGATACCCGGTTGCTGTCCATGCCCGCCGTCAGCGCCAAGAAGATCGCCTTCGTCTACGGCGAAGACCTCTGGACCGCCGACCCGGACGGGAAGAACGCCAAGCGCCTGACGACCGACATGGGTATCGAAGCCTATCCGGTCTTCTCGCCGGACGGCTCGATCCTCGCCTTCAGCGCCCAGTACGACGGCAATACCGACGTCTACACGATTCCCGTCGAGGGCGGCTCACCGACGCGGCTGACGTACCACCCCGGACCAGACACCGTCCGCGGCTTCACGCCCAAGGGCGACGCGATCCTGTTTTCCTCGAACCGGAACGTCCACACGAACCGGCACACCCAACTCTTCACGGTGCCGCTCACCGGCGGCATGCCGACGCAACTGCCGATCCCGTGGGGCTTCGAGGCCTGCTACTCGCCCGACGGCAAGTATATCGCCTACACGATGGTCCGCGACGCCACGCCGCAGTGGAAACACTATCGCGGCGGCACGCACAGCCGGATCTGGATCTACGATGTGGCCACCCACGATGTGGTCGAGATTCCGCAGGTCGCCGGCCGCTGCAACGACCTCGACCCGAACTGGGTCGGCGACACGATCTACTTCCGGTCCGACCGCGCGGGCGAGTACAACGTTTTCTCGTTCAAACCGAACGGCAAGAAGCCGGTCGTGGAGGACGTCAAGCAACTCACCGAGTTTAAGGACTTCCCCGTCCTCGACATCAACCACGGCGACGGCAAGCTGATCCTGGAACAGGCCGGCTGGCTGCACCTCTTGAAGCCGGGCGAGACTTCGCCGACGCGGCTGAAGGTTGCGACCGCGACGGATGCGCCCGAGGCCCGCGCCCGATTCGTGAAGGGGTCGAAGTACGTCCGCGATGCGTCCGTTTCGCCAAGCGGCTCGCGCGCCGTCGTCGAGTTCCGCGGCGAGATCGTCACTGTTCCCGCCGAGAAGGGGGACCCGCGCTACCTGACCAGCACCCCCGGCGTGCACGAACGCGCGCCGAGCTGGTCGCCGGACGGCAAGACCGTTGCGTACTTCTCGGACGAAGGCGGCGAGTACCAACTCGTGCTCGTGCCGCAGACCGGCAAAGGGGACGCGAAGAAGATCAAGCTGACCGGCGGCGGCTTCTACTACGGCTCCGTCTGGTCCCGCGATTCCAAGAAACTGCTCTACATCGATAACGCCCTCTCGATGTACTGGGTCGACGTCGCCACCGGCGCGATTAAGAAGATCGTGACGGCGAACGACGGCGGCAGCCGCGGCATCTTCCACTCCGCCTGGTCGCCGGACGACAAGTGGATCGCCTATTCGATGGACACGCCGGCCAAAGTGTCCCGCGTGTTCGTCTACTCGCTCGAGCAGGACAAGTCGTTCCCGATCACCGATGGCCTGAGCGAAGCGAGCGGTCCCGTCTTCGATGCGAACGGGAAGTACCTGTACTTCACGTCGTCGAACGACACCGGCATGAGCAAGCACGGCTTCTCGCAGTCGGCCTCCGACTCGCGCCCGCCGCGCTACGGCGTCTACATGGCGGTGCTGCAGAAGGGCACGCCGTCGCCGTTCCTGAAGGAAAGCGACGAGGAGAAAGGCCCGCAACCGATGGGCGGCGCGGGCGGTCCCGGTCGTCGGCCAATGCGGGAGAACCGCGAAGAGCCAAAGGAGGGCGAGCCGAAAAAAGACGACGCCAAGCCGGAGCCGAAAGAGAAACCGGCGGAGAAGTTCACCATCGACTTCGAGGGGATCGACCAGCGGATCCTCGCGCTGCCGATGCCGTCGGGCAACTATGGCAGCCTTCAGGCCGGGCAGCCGAACCAGCTCTTCATGCTGGCGCGGTCCGATGAGGGCGGCGGCCGCGGCGGCCCCGGCGGCGGCGGAACGGTCATGAAGTTCGACGTGGAAGCCCGGCGGTCCTCGACTGTCGCCTCCGGCGTGCGGTCCTTCGAGCTGACGCCCGACGGCCGCAAGATGCTCTACCGCCAGGGGGACGACTGGTACATCGCCAGCACGGGCGGCGGAGGCGGCGGCGGTGCTCCGACGGGGCTGAGCTTCGGCGGCGGTCGCCGCGGCGGATCGGCTCCGACGCCGGCGCCGACCGAATCGTCGGGCGGAGCGAGCGGTCAGAAGCTGAACCTCGAAGCCATCGAAGTGAAGATCGACCCGCGTGCCGAGTGGAAGCAGATCCTGCACGAAGCCTGGCGCGTCAACCGCGACTTCTTCTACGACCCCAACATGCACGGCGCGGACTGGCCGGCGATCAAGAAGAAGTACGAGCCGTTCCTTGAGCACGTCAACAACGGCGGCGACCTGTACAAGGTCATCCGCTGGATGCTCTCGGAACTCGCCGTCGGCCACAGCTACACGACGCCGGGCGAACGGCTGAACGAGAAGAAGACCGTCGGCGGCGGCCTGCTCGGCGCCGACTACGAGATCGCCGACGGGCGCTATCGCTTCAAGAAGATCTACAGCGGCCTGAACTTCACCTCCGAACTGCGCTCGCCGCTCACCGCACCGGGGGTGAACGTGAAGGAAGGCGAGTTCCTACTGGCCGTCCGAGGCGTGGACCTCAAGCCGCCGACCGAGATCTTTTCGCTCTTCGAGAACGCGGCCGGGAAGAGTATTGAACTCACCGTCGGGCCGACCGCCGATGGCAAGAACAGCCGCGTGGTAACGGTCGAACCGCTCGGCAATGAACTCGCCCTCCGCAATCGCGAGTGGATCGAGGGCAACCTCCGCAAGGTCGAGAAGGCGACTGGCGGCAAGGTCGGCTACGTCTACGTGCCCGACACGGCAGGGCAGGGGGTGGCGTACTTCAAGCGCTACTTCTTCCCGCAGGTCGACAAGGACGCGCTCATCATCGACGAGCGCTACAACAGCGGCGGTCAGATCGCCGATTACTACATCGACATCCTCCGCCGGCCGTTCGCGTCGTATTGGGCCCCGCGCTACGGCACCGAGTGGCGTTCGCCAAGCGCGGCCGTCTTCGGGCCGAAGGTGATGATCGCCGACGAAGGCGCCGGGTCCGGCGGCGACATGCTGCCGTACATGTTCAAGAAGTTCAAACTCGGCCCCGTGGTCGGCAAGCGCACGTGGGGCGGCCTCGTCGGCATCAGCGGCTACCCGACGCTGATGGACGGCGGCACCGTCACCGCGCCCAGCTTCGCCATCTGGACGCCGGAGGAAGGCTTCACCGTCGAGAACGAGGGCGTGGCCCCGGATTACGATGTGGACATGCTGCCGAAGGACGTGATCGCCGGGAAGGACCCGCAGTTGGAAAAGGCGATCGAGCTGGCGCTCGAGGCGCTCAAGAAGGAGCCGCGAAAGGAGTTCAAGCGGCCCGAGTATCCGAAACGGGCGAAGTGATTGTGTGGTGGTTCGTATGCCCGCGGACGTTCGTCCGCGGGCTTCTTTTTTGCGATCGATCGGAGTCATGATCTCGCGTTATCGAATGTCCAGACAGCAGCCCGAGCCGGGGCCGCCGGCGACGATCGGCAGGATTCGGCGCTCGAAAGGGAGCTTGAGGTAGTCGGCGCGGTCGTAGACGACCTTGCCGTTCTGGACCGTGTGCATGACGTGCGTGGCGTGCTCGAACGGATCGCCGTTGTAGAGAACCAAGTCCGCCACTTTTCCGACCTCCAGGCTGCCGTAATCCTTGTCGATGCCGAGCAGTTTGGCGGCGTCGATCGTGATGGCCTGGAGCGCGCCGTCGTGGCCGAGGCCGTTGGCGGCCGCCATCGCGGCCTCGTGGCGCAGGTTTCGCTGCTTGGGTACATACCCCTCGTAGCTAGTGCAGAGCGTCACGTTCACCCCCTTCGATTTCAGGTAGGCCGCGTTCGCGAGCAGCGTATGGCGCGTCTCCATGCTGCCGCCGGGCCGCTGCGTCGTCGGGTGGACGATCACTGGCACTTTGCGTTTGGCGATCTCATCGGCGACGAGGTGGGCGTCGGTGGCGAGGACGAGCACGGGCTTGAGTTGGAACTCGTCGGCGATGCGCAGCGCGGTGAGGATGTCGTCGGCGCGGTGGGCGGCGAAGTAGACGGGAGCCTTGCCTTCGAGGGCGGGGAGGAGGGCTTCGAGTTTGGCGTTCTGCCCGGCGACGTTCGTCGCCGGGCTTCCCTTCTTGGATTTGTAGACTTGAGCATCGGCGAACGCTTTGCGAACGAGGGCGGCGACGCCCATGCGGGTCTTCGGGCCTTTCTCCTTGAAGGCGTCCTTCGGCGCTTCGCCGAGGTTGACGAGCAAGCCCGTCTCGGCCTTCAGCGCCGCCGCGTCGACGGTGCGGCCGTTGGTGCGGAACACGCCGCTGCGCCCTGCGAGGATCGCGGCGCGGCCCGGCGTGGCATGCACGACCGTCACACCGTTGGCGCGCAGGAACTCCATTATCGGTTCGGTGGCGTGGAACCCGTCGAGTACGCGCAGGTCAGCCTGGTTCGGGTCGCTGGTCTCGTCCTGGTCCTGGTCGGCGGGAATGTTCCACGAACCGCTGAGACCCGCGGTCGTGTGTACGTCGATAAGGCCGGGCGTCAGTTCGGCGACGCGGAGGAACGTCTCGGCGACGAAGTTCTGTCGGAACTCCGCCCGCGGCCCCACGAACTGAATCCGGCCATCGACCGCATAGAGGACTCCGTTCTCGATCGTCTTCTCGCCGGTCCGGATTCGCCCCGCGTGAACCAGCAGGCTCCCTTTCGCGGGCGCGATGCGCGGCATCGGACTCGGAGCGGGCACGGTCGCCCGCGCGAGGGGAACGGTGGGTTCGTTCGGTGGCAGCTTGGTCCCGTTCGCGAGCCAATGCCCGCCGTCGCGGTACGCGCGATCGGCCTCGGTCGCGGCATCGAAGACCTTTTTCCCGTCGATCCAGGTCTCGCGCACCTTCGTGTAGGTGCTGAATGGGGCACCGCTGAGAATGACGAAGTCGGCGTCCTTGCCCGCTTCAAGCGAGCCGAGGCGGTGGTCGAGGTGCATCGCCTTCGCGGGCGTGATGGTCAGCGTCTTGAGGGCGGCCGATTCGCTCATTCCGCCGCGCAGGGCGATCGCGCCGGTCGGCAGGATGAAGCGCGATTCGGTAATCGAGTCGTCGGTGTTCACGCAAACGGGCACACCGGCCTTCTCCAGAATCGCGGCGTTCTCCTCCAGCAGGCCCATCACCTCCGCCTTACCGCCGGGGCTGTCCACGAGCGTGAGCGAAACGGGGATCTTCCGCTTCGCCAACTCGTCCGCAACGCGATAGCCTTCGGTCGCGTGTTGCAGGACGATTTCAAAGCCGAACTCCTCGGCGATGCGAACGGCGGTCATCAGGTCGTCGGCCCGGTGGCAGTGGAAGTGCACGGTCCGCTTCTTCTCCAACACTTCGACGAGCGGTTCCAAACTCAAATCGCGATCCGGCTTCTTCTCGCCCTTCATCTTCTCCATGTACTCGCGTGCCTTGACGATCTGCTCACGCTGGAGGGCGGCGATCTTCATGCGGGTGAACGGCGCTTGCCCGCGACGGCCGTAGCCCTTGGGGTTCTCGCCGTTGGCCATCTTCAATCCGCCCAGCACATCGACGCCATCGGCGCGCTTCCCGACGATGCGCATCTGCTCCACGGTATTGCCGCGATACTTCACATAAAGCGTCTGACCGCCGATGACGTTGCCGCTGCCGGGCATGACGTTCGCGGTGGTGATGCCGCCGGCGAGCGCCATGCGGATGCCAGGGTCGTTCGGGTCGATGGCGTCGAGCGCGCGGCCGGCCGTCTGCACGGGACCGCTCATCTCGTTGCCGTCGGAATGGGCGGGCACGGCGGGCTTCGGGTAGATGCCGACGTGCGAGTGCGTGTCCACGATGCCGGGGATGATGACGGCGCCTTTCAGATCGACGATCTTCGCGTCGGCCGGTACGCCCGCGGCGGGGCCGACCGCGACGATCTTTCCATCACGGATCACCAGCGTGCCGCGCGGGATCGGTTCGCCGACGGCGGTGTGGATCGTTGCGTTCACGAACGCGATCGGCGATTGGGCGCTGGCCGAGTCGGGAACGAGCAACAACCCGAAGACGATCAGAATGCGATGCATGGATCAAGTCCTGAAGGAGTCCGATTCCGCAAGGGTAAGCGGTTGCTTTCCCGTCGGCCAGAGTTAAGATGCGACGGTGGAAACATCTTGCTCCGCTTGCAATACCACTGGGAGGGACTCGCGATGAGCTTCAAGATGCAACGCGTGCACGTTTATCACGCGGAAGTCGAGGACAAGCCGGGCGGGATCGCGGCAAAACTGAAGATGCTCGCCGAAGCTGGAGCGCACCTGGAATACGTGTATAGCCAGCGATCGGCGACGAAGCCCGGCATCGGTGAACTGTACGTGGCCCCGCTGACCGGCACGAACGAACTCAAGGCCGCCAAGGCCGCTGGCCTGCACGAGGTGCCCGAACCGTTCGTCTTCCGCGTCGAAGGGGACGACCGCGCGGGCCTGAGCGGCAAACTCACGCAAGCCTGGGAGATGGCCGGCATCAACCTCCACGGCCTCGTCATGAGCGTTCTGCATGGCCGCTTCATCGGCTACGTCACCTTCGACACCGCCGCCGACGGCAACCGCGCCGCCACCATCCTCGCCGAACTCGGTACCAGCGAAGCGCACGCCACGCCCCCCGGCCGCAACGGCGCGAAAATGTGATGCGATAGCCGGATCGTTCGTTTCTCCACCGCCGGCACCCGCCGGCGGTCGTCGTTTCCGGAGGTGCAAGCCAGACGCTCTGGCGCGATATTCCGTTGGCAACCCGGCCGTCCCACGGGATAATGCAGCGTGTTACCCGGAGCCGACGCCCATGCCGGACGAGAACCGCACCGCCGCCGCCACGCCGGAGCAACTGAAGCGCTCGGCCGAACTCAGTGCGAATTCATCCGGCGACGCCCCTCGCTCGCTTACCGAGCGCTACGAACTGCGCGAGCTGCTCGCCATGGGCGGCATGGGCGCCGTCCACTCTGCGTGGGACCACGCTTTCGACCGCGCCGTCGCCGTCAAGCTCATCCACGACCACCTCATCGGCGAGCCGGCAATCAAGCGGTTTCGGCACGAGGCCCGCATCGCCGGCCAACTCCAGCACCCCAACATCCCGCCCGTCTACGACTTGGGCAAATTCGATGGCGACAAACCGTACCTCGCGATGAAACTGGTGAAGGGCCGCACGCTCGACGACCACATCAAGCACCCCGGCGGCGACACGCCGAACCTCGTGGCCGTGTTCGAATCGATCGCCCAGGCCATCGGCTACGCGCACAGCCGCAGCGTGATCCACCGGGACCTGAAACCACAGAACGTGATGGTTGGCGCGTTCGGCGAAGTGCAGGTGATGGATTGGGGTCTCGCGAAGACGCAATCGAGCGAGCGTGCTCAACCGAGCGGAGTGCGACCGCCTTCCGAGTCTTCGGAGCCGACCGCCGATCCGGACGCGACCACCGGCTACGGCACGCGGGTCGGCGCGCCCGACACCGCCGACGATTCCCGCACCTCCGCCGGCAGCATCCTCGGCTCGCCGGCCTATATGCCGCCCGAGCAGGCCCGCGGCGAGGTCGACCAAATTACCGAACGCTCGGACGTCTTCGGCCTCGGCGCGATCCTCTGCACGATCCTCACGGGCCAATCCGTCTTCGGCAGCGGCTCGGCCGAACAGGCGCGACGGAAAGCCGCCGCCGGCGATATGGCCGACGCCTTCGCGCGTCTGGACGCGTGTGCCGCCGAGCCGGAGTTGATCGCCCTCGCGAAGAAATGCTTGGCCCCGGACCCGGCGGACCGTTTCGCGAACGGCACCGAAGTCGCGAACGAAACCGCTCGCATTCGGGCGGAAGCGGACGAGCGGGCGAAGCAGGCGGAGTTGAACCGGACGAAGGCGGAAGCCGACGCCCACGCCCAACGAAAACGCCGGAAGGTATTGGCGTGGAGCGCGGCCGCCGTGACGGTGGTGCTGCTCGCCGGCTTGACGACAACCCTGATCCAGCGGAACTGGGCCATCGCGGCCGAGGCGGCGAAGTCCGATCAACTCGTGAAGACGAAAGCCGCCGAAGCCGCAGCGAGCGCCAAGACGAAAGAAGTGCAGGAAACGCTCGTGATCGTGCAGCAGCGGACCAAACTGGCCATGGACGCCTACGGCGATTTCGTCTTCGGCATTCAGAATCAACTGGAGAATCGTCCCGGCACCCAGGACCTTCGGCGGACCCTGCTGGAATCGGCACGCATGGGTCTGGCGAAGATCTTGACCGACGCCCGCAAGCTGGGGCACCTGGACGAAACACTGGTGGCAAGTCAGTTCCGGATGGGCGATGTGGAACTGCAACTCGGAAACACCTCGGCTGCGATGGCAGAGTATCAGGTTGGCCACGACTTGATCAAAGGGTTGTCGGATGTCGACCCGCAGAACCACCGATTGCAACGCGAGCTGAGCGTCAGTTACAACAAACTCGGCGACGCTCGCCTGCGACTCGGCCATACGGCCGAAGCGAAGAGTTTCTATCGCCAATCCCTCTCCATTACTGAACGACTCGCCGCGGCCAACCCGAACGATACCGAGGCCCAACGCGATCTGGGTGTCAATTACAACAAACTCGGAAACGTGTCCTTACAACAGGGCCTGCCGGTCGAGGCAGCGGCTTACTACCGACAATACAACGCGGTGACGGAACGGCTCGCCGCCAGTGACCCGAAGAACGCCGTCATTCAGCGCGACCTGAGCTACAGCTACAACAATCTTGGCGATGTGACGCTCCAACTCGGTCAGGCTGCCGATGCGGTCAACTTTTTCCAGAAATCCGTCGCCGTGCGAGAACAACTCGTCGCCGCCGACCCGAAGAACACCGGGGCTCAGCGCGATCTCAGCGTCGGCTACGATAAACTCGGCGATGTGACCATGCAACTCGGCCAACCGGCCGAAGCGGCGGCCTTCTATCGTCGATCCCTCGCAATCGACGAACGCCTTGCCGCCGCCGATCCGAAGAATGCCGGTCATCAACGCGACATGAGCATTAGCTTCAGCAAACTCGGCGAAGCGACCTTGCAACAGGAAAAGCCGGTCGAAGCAGCGGACTTATTTCGCCAATCCCTTGCCCTCGACGAACGTCTCGCCGCCGCCGACCCGAAGAACTCGGGACTACAGCGAGACTTGAGCGTCAGTTACGACAAACTCGGAGACGTGACACTCCAGTTAGGTCAACCAGCAGAAGCGGCAACCTATTACCGTCAATCCCTCGCCCTGTTCGAACGACTCGCCATCGCCGATCCGAACGACGCAGTGGCCCAACGCGACCTGAGTGTCGGCTTCGACAAACTGGGCGACGCGAACTTACTGCTTGGCCAATCGGCCGAAGCGGCGAACTTGTTCCGCAAATCCCACGCGGTAAGGGAACGAATCGCAGCCGCCGACCCAAAGAACTCCGTGGCCCAACGGGATTTGAGCGTTAGTAGTGAAAAGCTCGGCGACGTATTCTTGCAACTCGGCCAATCCGTCGAATCGATGACTTTCTACCGCCAATCCCTGACCGTTCGAGAACGGATCGCCGAGGCCGACCCGAAGAATACCCAAGCCCAGACGGACCTTTTCGTGAGCTATTACAAAATGGGGAACGCGGAGAAATCCCGACACGAATATGCGAACGCAGCCGTTTGGTTTGAAAAAGGTCGTAAGCATCTCCTGCCATGGCACCAAAAGAAAATGTTGGTCGGACAATTCCAGAATGCCATCCTGATCATGGAGCACGAAATTTCCGAGTGCCACGATGCGGAAAAAGTCATCGCGGATCCGGATTTCGCATACACCCGGGCACGGGCTCAGATTCCGGGGCTGGTGGCGACCCGCGTCAAGTCGCTACTGCATCGCAAAATGCCGACCGAAGCACGGGCGACGGCGCAACGATTCGCCGCCTGGGCGGAGACGCAAGAAGAGTTGCGCGAAGGGAAACGATACGAGGCCGCAAGACTGTTCGCGCTTTGCGCGGCTGCTGCCCATGACGACCGGGATCTCCTGATTGCTGAGACTATCGCGCTCTTGAGGAATACAAGACCGAGTACTCGTTTTGTCCCGGAGTGGATCGCTCGGATCAGAGAGGAGAAGGACCTCGCTGGCATCCGCACGCACCCGAAGTTCGTGGCGTTCCTAAAGGAGTTGGAGAAGACGCGCGAGGCGGCACCCGTGGCCCGGGAACGAGTGAACAAATAGTCATTATAACATGCTCCGGGCAAAGCCGATGTTGTGTTGGGGGATTTTCCTCCAATCTTCATCGATTCCGGCCAAAAACCGTCTTTCCGCGGATGGGTGGCGCAGTCGCGGCGGAATGACTCGGGCGGCAATCGCGATGTGCGGGAGCGCTCTCGAATCGTAAATTTTCCATTTCGCGCGGCCCGGATCGAGTCCGATTCGGGCCTTTCCCCAAATACGACCATGGGCACACTCTCCGAACAACTATTCCTCGATGCCCGCACCGGCGACCCGTCCGCGCTCGGCCGGCTGCTGGACGCGTACCGCCAATACCTGACGCTGCTTGCCCGCATGCAGATCGACCGCACGCTGCGCATCAAACTCGACGCGTCCGACGTGGTGCAGGAGACGTTCCTCGAAGCCCACCGCGACTTCACGCAGTTCCGAGGCTCCTCGCGCGGCGAACTGGTCGCGTGGCTGCGGCAGATCCTCGCCCGCAACCTGGCGAACCAGGTCCGCCACTATCGCGGCACGAAGCGCCGCGACCTGCGGTTGGAACGCCACCTTGGCCTGGCGGTCGATCGCTCGTCCGAGCACCTCGCGGAGCAGGTCGTCTTCCCCGGCGCGTCGCCGAGCCACGAGGCGGCGCGCGGTGAGGCGGCTGTCGTGCTCGCGAACGCCCTCGGTCAGCTTCCCGACGACTATCGGGACGCCCTCGTTCTCCGTAATCTGGAAGAGTTGTCGTTCCCAGAAGTGGCCGAGCGGATGGGCCGCAGCGTGGACAGCGTGAAGAAGCTCTGGGCGCGCGGCCTGGCCCAACTCCGCAAGCTCATGACCGAAACACCATGAACGCCGCCACCGAACCCATCGCGGTCGACTCCGCGCACGAGGACCCCGAAGTGGTCCGCGTTCTGGAGTGGTACCTCGCGGAGATGGAGGCCGGCCGCGCGCCGGACCGCGATCGCGTGCTGCGCGAGCATCCGCGCATCGCGAGCGAACTGGCGGACTGCCTCGACGGTCTGGACTTCCTGCGACGAAGCGCGGAACCGGAACGCCGGTTGGGCCGCTATCGGCTGCTGCGCGAGATCGGCCGGGGCGGGATGGGCACCGTCTACGAGGCCGAAGAGGCGGGAACCGCGCGACGCGTGGCTGTGAAAGTGCTGCCGGTTGTCGCCGAAGGCGATCCCGAGTTGAAGCGATTCCACCACGAAATCCGCGCCGCGTCCGCACTCGATCACCCGCACATCGTGCCGGTGGAATCGGTCGGCGAGGAGGACGGCACGCACTTTTTCGCCATGAAGTTGATCGACGGCGGCTCGCTGGCCGATTGGCTCGTGCGGAGTTCGGCGTCGACGCGCCCGCGCCGCGCGGAGGCGACCTCCTGGCCGCGCGAACCGTCCTTCCGTTCCGCCGACGCCACCATCTCGTACCACGAACACCCGCGCGATCCGCGCACGCTGGCGCGGCTCGCCGAACAGGCCGCCGACGCGCTGGCCCATGCCCACGCTCAGGGCATCGTCCACCGAGACGTGAAACCCGCCAACCTCCTACTCGACTCCGACGGCAAGCTCTGGGTCGCCGACTTCGGCCTCGCGTTCGTCCCCGGCGCCACGCGCCTCACGCACTCCTCCGCCCTTGTCGGCACGCTCCGCTACATGGCCCCCGAGCAGGTCGAACCCCGCCGCGGCGCCGTCGACCACCGCGTCGATCAGTACGGGCTTGGCGCGACGCTCTACGAACTCCTCACCGGCCGGCCGCTCTTCGACAATGATGAACGCATGGCCCTCATCGCGAAGATCGTGACCGTCGAGCCGACGCCACCGCGACGATTCGATCCCGCGATCCCGTTCGACCTCGAAACGATCGTGCTGACACTGATCGCCAAGGACCCGGCGAAGCGCTATCCCGCGATGCGCGCCGTGGCCGATGACCTGCGCCGCTGGCTTGACGGTCGACCGATTCGCGCATGCCGTCCCTCGCTCCGCGAACGCGCCGGATCGTGGCTCGCCCGGCACCGCCGCGCAGCGGGAACCCTAGCCGTCGTCGGCATCGGAGCCGCGATTCTGCTCGTCGGCAATCAGCTTCGTCTGCAACGGGAACGGGATCGAACGAAATCCGAACGCGAGATCGCCCGCGCCGCCGTCGACGATTTCTGGACGACCTATTCGGAAACGGTCCTCGACCGGATGCCGGAGCGCGACCCGCGAACGCGGGAACTGCTGGAGAAGGCGCTCGCATATTATTCCCGGCTGGCCGACGAATCCGACCGACTGCCGGCGGCGCGGGCGCATCGGCGCGTCGCAGAGATCCAACGTCGCGTCGGTTCCGATCACGAGGCAATTCGACACCTGGACGAAGCCGCACGATTGCTCTCGGAAACGAACCGCAAGACCGAAGACATGGTCCGCGAAAGCGCCGTGGTCGCCATTGAGCGCGGAAACCTGCATCGCGCGGCTGGCCGTTTCGAAGACGCCGGGAGCGACTATCGACGCGCCGCGCGCGACTTTCAATCGCTTGTCGAAGGCGGATCGGTGGATCCGTTCGATCGCGCGGGATTGGCGGGAGTCGAGAACAACCAGGGACTGCTATGGCAGTCGTTGGATCGCGCTGTCGAAGCCGAGGCCTGCTTCCGCGCCGCCCGTGCGCGGTTCGCGAAGCTCGCGATCGATCGCCGCGCGTTCCTGCTCCCGGCGGCGCAGTCGACGCACAATCTCGCCGAAATTCTCGCCGGCAAAGGGCGCCTCGCTGACGCCGACGCGATTTATCTCGAAGCGGCTGAGCTTGCCGACGCCGCCCGCGTCGACGACCCCAAGTCCCCGAACCCGCGCCGTGAAGCTGCCCGGATCGCCTTGCGCCGTGCCGAGAACCTTGCGAAACTCGGGCGGGTAGCGGAGTCTGGAGCCCTGGCACGGGAGGCCTTCCGCGAATGGAGCCGCCTCGCGAGCGAACACCCTGATATCGTGGAATTCTCCATCGGGGCCGCGCACGCGATGCGAGTCTGGTCGCTCGCATCGATTCCGCTTGCCGCGAACGGCGAATCGGGTCAGGATGTCCACACCGGAAGGATCGGTGAACCGTGACGGATCGCGCACGAAATCGCATTCGCGTGGAATTGCTCGAAGACCGTTCGAATCCAGTGGCGTTCGCGGACATCACCGGTTCGCTCACCGTTCGGGACTTGCCGTTCTCATCCCCCACCGAAGTCGCGGTGACACCACCGGCGCTGTTCGCATTCGTCGGCCCCGTGTTATCGGTCCCCGATGCGCTCGCAGACGGTCGAACCGTGACGGTTTCCTTCGCCGACGGCACGACCGCGGTCGGTCGACTGGTGGATGCCGGTGAAGACCGGACGAACATTCTCGTCGCCCGCAGCCTGCCGCGCACGGGCACAGTCGCGGGCGAGATCCAACTGGCCAAACAGGACGACCCGACCGACCGAATCGTCCTTGGATTCCAGCTTGCGATCGCGGTGGACGAAGTCTCGACGGCTTCGCCGCAAACGGTCGTGCAATCGACTCCGACCTACGCTACCGGGACCGCATCGCCGCCGAGAGATATGGAACCTCGGCCGGCCGCGCCGATTGCCCAGGCGCCGTTCCAAGCCGGCGCGACCCTCGCCGCGCTGGATGCCGCCGCGATTCGCGGCACCCGCACCGTTGTGCCGCAGCCGAACCAACCGAATACACCCCTCGCAGCAACCCGAGTCGAGTTGGGCTATTCGTTCCTCCGTTCGGCGGGACCAATCGCGTTCAATTCCTTCCCCGCCGATTCGGCTCCGGTCTCCTTCGAACCAACTACGTTCTCCCAACGGACCGCATACCGCGCCGTCCCACAGCTGCGATGGGAATCTCCGGAAGTACATGGCGTCGTGATTGAATCCGATATTGCGATCGTGGAGTTGCAGGGCGTGTTGGAACGGATCGCGAAGGACGACGCGCCGGAAGCAATCTGGATGACGGAACCGGAGCATGACGGGGATGAGTCACCGACGGAACACCGGTCGCTCTGGGCGGTGGCGGCGCTCGTCGGATTGGGGGCGACTCAGTATTTCCGTCGTCGCGGGTCCGCCGTCCCCGAGTTCGCGATCCTCTGACTCAGACCTTGGGACGCATCGCGACACTCATGCACTTCGCCGCCGACCAGAGCACAAGTGAACCGACGGAGCAGACGATGAAGATCGTCAGCGCCATGTTCAGCACGGCCGTCAGCTTTTCCCCCTTGTCGTACATCGCAGGGAAGCGTTGCGTGACGAGGATGAACGCGGCCGTGAGCGTCGTGCTGCAGACCCAGAGCATCGGCAGCACGGTGACGAAGACGTAGCGCCCGCGGCCGTTGTTGACAAGCCAGACGGACACGAGCGAAAGCGCGAGGATGGCAAGCGCCTGGTTGGCGATGCCGAACATCGACCAGATCGTGCCGATGTTGCCGGTGTAGATGAGCCAGCTCCAGCCGAAGGTGATGACGGCGCTGGCGAGCAGCGAGCCGGGTAACCAGTCGGGTCGGGCGAATCGTGGGTCGACGCGGCCGAGCGTTTCTTGCAACAGGAACCGGCCGATCCGCGTGCCGGCGTCGATCGTCGTCAGGATGAAGAGCGCCTCGAACATAATGGCGAAGTGGTACCAGTACTTCAGCATCGATTCGCCGGCGATGCCGAGCCAGCGGAAGGCGTCCTCGAAGACGACCGACATGCCGACGGCGAGCGTGACGGCGCCGCCGGTGCGGCCGCGCAGCGATTCGCCGCCGACCTTCTGTTCGACGCTGCCGAGGTCCAGGTGCTGGAGGTTTCCGCCGGCTTCGAGCAGGGGGTCGTGCCCGTACTTCCGCTGAATTTCCGCGAGATCCTTTTGGTATTCGTGTGACTTGTCGATGGCGATGTTGATGTCGTAGTAGAGGTCGTTGGGCAGCGCCGCCGCGGCGATGAGCGCCGTGATGCCGACGAGGCCTTCCATCAGCATCGCCCCGTAGCCGATCGGGCGAATGTGCGATTCCTTCTCGATCATCTTCGGCGTGGTGCCGGACGACACGAGAGCGTGGAAGCCGCTGACGGCGCCGCACATAACGCAGATGAAGACGAACGGGAAGATGCTGCCTTGGAAGGTGGGGCCGCCGTTGATGAACGTTTCGTTCAACATCGGGGCACGCAGCGGCGGGTTGGCGACGATGACGCTGCCGACGAGCAGGGCAATGGTGCCGATCTTCAGGAAGCTGCTGAGGTAATCGCGCGGGCCGAGCAAAAGCCAGACGGGCAGCACAGCCGCGATGAAGCCGTAGATGCCGAGGGCGAGGATCGTCTGATCCTTGGTAAGCGAGAAGAACGGTTCGAGTGCCGAGCCGGGCACGGAGCCGCCAGCGACGACGGCCGCGAGCGTCAGCATTCCGCCGACGAGCGAGGCCTCGACGACGCGGCCCTTACGGAGCTTGTACATCCAGAGGCCGACAAGCAGCGCGATCGGGATGGTGCAGGCAATCGTGAACGTGCCCCACGAGGAGCCGGGGACAACCTGAGTGTTACCTTTGGAAAGCTCAAGTATTTCTGAGCCATCAGGCCCACTTTCGAAACAGCACTTTTGATAAAGACGAACTTGGAACGACTCGGATCGAAGCGTGCCGGGATCGTTGGAAGAATAGTATACCTTGCTGTTCGGTGGGATCGTCCAGAGATCCCGCGACTTGTCATGTACCATCGCGGAGGGCGAGACAATTCTTGTACCGTCCGGCAGCTTCACCTCTTCGCCGCCAAGCGCTTTGACGACGACCATGCCAAGGCCTGCGAGCGCGATCACGATGATGAACAGGATCGCCAGCGACGCGATGATCGCGGCCGGCCGGCCGAGTTCGTGGCGGGCGATCTCGGCGAGGCTCTTGCCGTCGCGGCGGACGGACGCGGCCAGGACGAGCATGTCCTGCACCGCCCCCGCGAGGCAGACGCCGACGAGCAGCCAGATGAGGCCGGGCATGTAGCCGTACTGGATCGCGAGCACCGGCCCGATCAGCGGCCCGGCCCCGCTGATGGCCGCGAAGTGGTGGCCGAACGCCACCCACTTGTTCGTGGGGTGGTAGTTCTGTCCGTCGTTCAACCTCACGGCCGGTGTCGGACGAGAATCGTCGAGCGCCGCCACCTTCGCGGCGAGGAACGCCGAGTAGAAGCGGTACGCGATGGCGAGCACGAGCAGCGCCACGACCATGACCGGCATCGCGTGCAGCACGATCCGGCCGGCGGGGTCGTGGTGGAAGAGGGTGAGAGCGAACAGCACGACGACCCCGATCGAGTGGAGAGCAAGCGGGAGTAATTGGTCTTATTGTAAAGGAATCGGACCGCCACTGTCCCCGCCACCTCCCATCGGCCCATCCCCAGAACTTGCACCATCCAGAGTCACCGATAGCCCGGTCGCTGAGGCGGTCGCCACCGTGGCACCGCCGACGATCATCTCGATCGACAGCGAGTAACCGGTGCCGAGGTCGGCAGTTCCCGTGCCGCCCGGCACGCGCACGGACCAACTCTGAGTGCCGTTGAAGTTGTCTTGGTTCTCGTAGCTGTTGCTTCCGTTGGTGAGGGCACCTTTGATGCTGTAAGCGCCGGGTGTGCCGCCATCGGCCGTCGCGATGCCGTTTGCAATGATGTAAGTGCCCACGGCCATGGTGGTGGTTGGAAAAGTTAAGGAAACAACGTAGTTCGGCACGGCGATTCCTCATGAATCAGGGAGGACTTAAAGGCTGGATCATGACATTTCGGATGGAAACCGCTGCATGACGGGCGTAGATGCCAATGGGTCGCTGCGAATCGAAATCCAATGGGAACCCCGTGGTGGATCGGGTGATCTTCGATAGGGCGCGTCGGAGTTCGCGATAATTGACGAGCAGGCTCGATGGCGTGATCATGGCGACGTGCAGCCATTCGCTGTTGCCTTCGCGATATTCTAATTCGACGGAGTTTTCGTTCACGGTGAGACCGACCGTACGCCAGTTCGGCATGCCGTCGCGAGATTGGGCCAATCGACATTTCGGGGGCAGGAGCATCACGCACGAAGTCGGGTAGAGGTGGACCGTGTCTTCCACGATGCCATAGAGATGGGCGTTGAGCGCTTTCGGTTTCCTGGGGTCGCCGCCGTCGCGGATCGGAAACGTCAGTGACGAATGGGCGCAGCGACCGTCCTCGAGTTGAAGCGATTGATAGTCCAGGAACAAACCCACGCCGCTGCGGCCGTTGAGGGTATCGGGGTCGGCGGGGCCGGATTCCCCGTGGTAGAGCAGGTCGGCTTCGAACCGATACGACGGTGTGGGCGGCCGTTCGACGAGCGAGATCAATGTGGGATGATCGGCTCGAAAACCAAATGTTCCGTTCCGCACGGGCGGGGATTGAAAGTCGACGGATCCCAGTTTGGTTTCACTCCAAAGGGGAGCGCCAAGATTGGGCACAATGACAAGAGGCGTCCGGGTCGAGACGGCGGCCTCAAGTCGGGCCTCAAGTTGATGCTTTGGATCGCGTCTCTGGATGGCCGCGCCGGTGAGTGGTAGGGCCACCACGATCGCCAGTAGGGCCAGCAACGCCGCACGATGGTCGTGCAATCTGCGGCGTATCCGTTGAATGCGGGAGGGCGGACGGGCAAGAGTTGGTTTTGATTCAAGCCAGTTCCGCAAGTCACGGGCGAGTTGTTCGGCCGTGTCGTAACGGTCGCCCGGTTCGATCGCGAGACATTTGGCGACGATCGATTCGAGGATCGGGCAGATTTCCGGCCGAAGGGAACCCAATCGGGGAGGATTCCGGAACCAGTCGTGTGGCATGACTTGGCCGTTCGGCGACAACGGACGAATCGTCCGTCCCGCCAAGGCATGGAACAGGGTCGAACCAAGGCAAAAGAGATCCGATGCCGGGGTAATCCGGGTTGGATCTCCAGCGAGTTGCTCCGGCGACATGTAAGTGTAGGTACCCACGTGGACGCCGTGGGCCGTGAGCGAATCGCCATCGGCGTGTCGCGCCAGACCGAAGTCGGTCACTCGAACGCGCCCGTCATGATCGACCAGAATATTCGAGGGCTTGATATCACGATGGAGAATCCCCGCGCAGTGGGCGGCGTGGATCGCTTCGGCCGAGTCGGCCAGAATCCGAACCGCGGTCCGGATGTCCAATCGGCCATTCTTGATCAGCGCGCCCAGCGTCGAGCCCGGCCGGTATTCCATCGTGAAATAGGGGCCGTGCGAGCAATCGCCGACCTCGTATATCGCAACGACTCCAGGATGATCGATGAACGCATGGGCACGGACTTCATTCGCGAATCGCTCCCGCATCGGCGAGTCGGGCGCGAAATGGTTCATCACCTTGATCGCGACGACACGATTCGTCGGACGCTGAATCGCGCGATACACCGTTCCCATACCGCCGTGGCCAAGCACTTCGAAATCGGTGTAGTTCGGAATATCTGGAAAATATGGCCGAGTTCGATGAAACTCGGGTTCCTGGCGGATGGTCGCAGGAACTTCGCGATCCGATGAGGGCCGTACAGGCCCACATTCGAATTCGACTTCCGGTTCGTGCTCCGTCGCGAATCCGCGTGCAGTCGGTTCATCCGCCGTAAACGCGAAACCACAGGAAGGGCAGGAGCCATCGGTAAAGGATTCCGGCAAGGGTTCGCGACAGCGAGCACAGTACCGGTCCACGTTCGCCTCGCAACGAAAGAGTGCGACACTGACGATAGGTTAACCGAGGCTCGATTCCACTTCAATGCTCGACAGCGGCGATCCGACTATTTCGGTCCAAAATACTTTTCAGGATCGCGGGATCCTTGAGGCGGCACCCGATTGGCTGGGATCTCGGGATCGACGAGCTCGAAGGCGACCCCCAGCAGGCCGGATCGTACGCCGCGGGCCGTGAATGTGCCGGCACCGCGATGTTCGCCGATTGCGACAATGTCGAACCTTTCAAGTTTCCCCGCCCGGCTGACGCGAATGCGACCCGAGAGTCTGGCGTCATAGGCACGCACCGGGTCGCTTCGAGTCGATAACGAGACCGTGCCATCGAGGTTCAACTCGATGGATTCGGGATTCGTCTTGTCCACGGACAGCACGATATCGCTGGTTTGGATTTCGTCATGGTTCCAGAAATCTGGTTCTCCTCGCGTATTGTCGACGAGGTGGAATCGCAGCAGGCGTTCCCTGAGCGGATCCGGTATGCGAATCGAATGGCCGACGGAGGGCGGAATCGACGAAAGGGATTTCAAATCGTCGGCCGTGAGCCAGAGGAAATCGCGGGCCGACCTGTCACCGCCAGGGAAGTCGCAGGTACCCTTGCGGTAGCGGTTGCCGTCACGATCAAGAATGCGTGAGTGCGCACGTACGATCGCGCCGTCCATCGGAGGCGTTCGAGTGTAATTGGGATCGAGTGGCCCGTGTGCGGGGATCGCGAGGGCGCCCGCTTGGCGACGAAACGCTGGCAGCGACTTCCATTTCGATAGGCCATCCTGGAGTTGGTCGCGTGTCGCTTTCACATCCTGGCCGGCGTTCTTGAAAGCGAGCAGTTCGCCATCGGCTGTGAAAATGTAAATGCCCTGGTGCGTTGGGGCGTCGGCACCACGGGGCCCTTGCAAGGTGATCCGCCTCCAGAAAGCGCCTTCGGCATCGCTCCGCCGACGCTGGTACCAGTCGTCGGCGCAAACCGGCACAAACTCGGTCGTCGCGAGGCGGATGATTTCGGGATCGGCGAAGGCGAACACACGGCCCGCCACGACGTTGTTTCAACCGCAACCGAGCGGATGTCCGTCCATTTCCCAGAGCAGGATCGGTTTCCCGTCTTTCGCGGCCAGAACGCGGGCGTCCCAGAGCGAGATTTGCCAGGGGATCTCGTCAATCGGGTCTTCGCCGGGTGCGGGGCGCACGGCCGTGCGAATCGCCTCGAACTCGTGATCCGCCATTGAAGTCGGGAATTGTGGCGCCGGTACCCGTCGCGGCCATCCGCGCCAGGCTGCCAGACCGGCCGCCATCGCTCCGCCCGCCACGATCAATGTGCGCCGTCGCATGGGAAACACTCCACACCTTTCGATCAGGAAACTGTATGTTGGAATACGATACCGGTCGATCCGGCTGCGGGTGGAACTTGCGATGATCGAAGAATTCGTCGGCAAGAAAGTCGTCGTCGATTGCCAGAGCCACTTCGTTTGCTTGGGATTGCTCAAGGCGTTCGACGAACACTTCCTCGACCTTCGCAATTGCGACATGCACGACTTGCGGGATACCGACAGTTCGCGGGAGAATTACATCGCGTCGTCGGTATCGACCGGCATCAAGCGGAATCGCAAACGGGTCCTGCTCAATCGACGGGAAGTGGTGGGGGTCTCGCTCATCGATGACGTCGTCGACGATTGAGCCTCACGAATACTCGGCCAACCAGGCACGCAAGCCATCGACGAGTTTTTTCCGCTCGGCTTCCGACACCTTGGGCAGCGATCGTTCGGCCTCCTCGAACCGCGCCGCCGTCGCGGCATCGATCAGCTTCCGCCCCTTCGCGGTCAGCACGACAACGACACCCCGTCGATCGCTCGGATCCGCCTGCCTCGCGATCCAGCCGGCTTCCTCGAGACGGTCCAGTCGCGAAGTCATGCCTCCGGAGGTGAGGGCCACGTTGGCGCAGAGCTGCGTGGGGCTAAGCCCGCCGTTTGGTTCCTGGCGGCGGAGCGTGGCGAGGATGTCGAACTGGCCGAAAGATAGACCGTGCTTCTTGAGGACTTCCTCGGCGCCGCGTTCGAGGTGGCGGGCGAGTACGAGGACGCGGCCGACAAGCGCGAGTGGCGAGGGGTCGAGATCGGGACGCACGCGTGTCCAGTCGGTGATCACGCGATCGATGGCGTCGGTGGGCATGCCGGTAACTTAATCGAAAGTATCTTGATGTCAAGATTCTTGACGGCAAGATAATTGCCCGATATCCTGTCGGAGTTCCGTTCCATTCCCCATGCGAGGGCACCCGGATGAAGGACATGATCGTCGGCGAGTTCAAGGAAGTCGCCATCGAACGCGCGGATTACCCGCCGGAGAAGGTCAAGCAGATCCTGGGCGGCGAAACGGTGGCCGTACTCGGCTACGGCGTCCAGGGTCGCGGGCAGTCGCTGAACATGCGCGACAACGGCGTGAAGGTGATCGTCGGCCAGCGCAAGGGTGGCAAGGCGTACGACCTCTGCCTCGAAGACGGCTGGGTGCCCGGCAAGACGCTCTTCGAACCCGAAGAGGCCGCCGCGATGGGGACGGTCATCCAGTATCTTCTGTCCGACGCCGGGCAGAAGGACATGTGGCCAAAGCTCAAGCCGCACCTGACGAAGGGCAAGGCTCTCTATTTCAGCCACGGCTTCTCGATCGTCTACAAGGATCAGACCGGCGTTGTGCCGCCGTCGGACATCGACGTTATCCTTGTCGCCCCGAAGGGGTCGGGCACGACGGTGCGCCGGCTGTTCCTCGAAGGCCGCGGCATCAACAGTAGTTTCGCGATCCACCAGGACGCGACGGGCAAGGCCCGCGAGCGCTGCCTCGCGCTCGGCGTCGCCATCGGCTCCGGATATCTGTTCGAAACGACGTTCCAGAAGGAGGTCTTCTCGGATCTCACCGGCGAACGCGGCGTGCTCATGGGCGCCATCTATGGCCTCTGGCTCGCACAGTACGAAGTGCTCCGCGCGAACGGCCACAGCCCCAGCGAGGCGTTCAACGAGACGGTCGAGGAGGCGACGCAAAGCCTCTATCCGCTGATCGGCGAGCGGGGCATGGACTGGATGTACGCGAATTGCTCCACGACCGCGCAGCGCGGCGCGCTTGACTGGTTCAAGCGGTTCCGCGACGCGTCGAAGCCGGTCTTCGAGCAACTTTACCAGTCGGTCGCCAGCGGCGAGGAGACGCGGCGGACGCTGGAGGCCAACAGCAAGCCCGACTATCGGGAGGGGTTGGAGAAGGAGTTGAAGGAAATCGCGGAGAGCGAGATGTGGAAGGCCGGCGCGGTGGTTCGCGCGTTGCGGCCCGAGCGGCAGTAAACGCATCCACTGAATGCTGGCCGGATTAATCCGGCCAGCATTCAGTGGATTTAATTTGCCGACCAGATATTTGCCGCTGTGATCCAATGCAGTTTGCATCATAAGATTGTAATGTCATAAATCCTTTCGCATCTGTTGTTCGTTGGCGATTAGTATCTCCTTCGCCCGTACCGAACCAAAAGATTTCCCGATTTTCTTTTCCACGCCCCGCCGATCCTAAGTACTTGTCCCGTCCCTTCGTCGGTTGTCCCCACGCCCCGCAACTCCTCCCGGACCCGTTTCGGCTCCTTGACAGAGGTTCACCGGCCCCGCTATCATTCCGCGAGACCGAATCGCCGTGCTCGCCCGATGACACTTCGGCGGGTGAATGGTCGTCCCTCCACGGCGCTGTTGTCCCCGACTTCCCGATCGACACACTGGCAAAGGTTCGAGGATCGAACCTGCGGCGTCTCACCCACCCTGCGCGGAAGGAGAATCCGAAATGTCGACCGCACCCGCGCTCGCCGAATTCCGAACCCAATGGCTGCCCGGCGCAACTGATGACGGCCTGCGACGACTCATCGAACTTCTCGATCGTGCCAGTCCGTTGCTGATCCACGGTTCGTTTTCCCGTTGCCCTTCCCAAGGATGTCTGGCTACGCACCTCGCCTGGCACCACCCACGTACGGCCGGGTTTGCCTCCGACGCGGGCATCGTCTGGCTCACCAAAATCGCCGGTTTGAACCCCGCCACGTCCCACGTCGTTACCAACTGGGACGTGGCCGGAATCCACGGCTGGGAACTGCGGCAGGAACTGCTCGCCGAATGCCGGGCCGAACTGGATCGTCGCGCTGATCACGCCTTTGAAACGACCGACGAACCGGAGCTTTGCGGAGTCTGAAGCATGATCCCGCGAATCCTCGAACCCGAGGTGATGGATACCCCTGAAGAAGCCAATGACTACGATGCGATGGATCATTCCGCCGTGAACCGTGTGTTCGCGGCGGATTTCCTTTCTGCCTTTCCCGCCTTCGAAAATCCCGTGCTGGACGTTGGCACTGGCACGGCGCAGATCCCAATCGAACTCTGTCGACAAACACGTGTTATCCGTTTGGTCGCGATCGACCTTGCCGACGAGATGCTCGCCATCGCTCGCCGCAACGTCGATCGTGCCGGCTTGGTCGATCGCATTGAGATCCAGAAAGTGAATGGACGTGACCTCGGATACCCGGACGGATCGTTCGGTTCGGTCGTCTCGAACAGCATCATTCACCACATTCCAAATCCGATCGATTGTTTCCGCGAGATGGTTCGCGTCTGCCGACCCGGTGGTGCGCTCTTCATTCGCGATCTCCTGCGGCCGGATTCCCGAGCGGAGTTGGATCAACTCGTGAATCTCCACGCGGCCGGGGCGAATCCCCACCAGCGGGCGCTGTTCGCGAATTCGCTCCAAGCGGCCCTGACCGTCGACGAGGTTCGGGCGCTTGCGGGCGAACTCGGCTTTGCGCCCGATGCGGTCCGTCAGACGACCGACCGCCATTGGACCTTCTGCGCCACGAACCATGGCTAGCCTCGAACTCGTCGGCCGATGGACCGCCTTCCTGGCCGCGTGCCTCCCGCGACTCGCTTTCGTCTCGCCGGCCTCGCTCGCACGACCGCTGCACCGTGTCCTGATCGGCGGGTTGCCGTTGGCGGTCGTCGCCGGGTTCGCACTCGGTGCCGTCGTTTGGATGCACACGCGCGGAGTCTTGGAGCGGACCGGAACCGGAGCCGCGGAGTTGTTGCCGACGTTTCTGGCGGCGGCGGTACTACTTGAACTTGCGCCGATCGGCGCGGGGTTGATCGTCGCGGCACGCACGGGCGCGGCGCTTGGTTCGGAACTGGCCGCGATGCGCGTCCACGAGCAGATTGATGCGATCGAACTCCTTGGCGTTTCGCCCATGAAGCGGCTCGTTGCCCCGCGCGTGCTCGCTTGTGTCCTGGCCGTGCCGCTCCTGCACGTGGTCATTGCGGTGCTGGCGCTCGGCAGCGGCTTCCTCGCCGAGTCGATCCTCGGGCAGACGACTTGGTTGAGCTATCAATCGGCCGTGCTGCGCGAGCTTTATCTCGTGGACGTTGTGCCGGCGTTGCTCAAGACGTTGGTCTTCGGGTTGCTCGTCGGAGTCACCGGTTGTTTCATCGGCCTACGATCCCGCGGCGGTTCGGAGGAAGTCGGCGCCGCCGCGACCAATGGCGTCGTCGCCTGCTCGTTGCTGGTGCTGCTCGCGGACGTCCTACTCGTGGGGCTTACCCGACTGCTATTGAGTTGAAACGCGATACCCGCGATTGTCGGCTGGCGTAATGACGGGTCGTTCGAGATCGTTTCGAGCATGCATCAATCGGCTGTTCAAACGGTGCGCCTCGTCTTGACATTTTGTGAACGCAAAGACCGTTGGCCCCCACGACGATTGGCCGGCACCAAGCACGCCCCATGCGAGGAGTTGGTCGATCAGATCCGCGATCACGGGGCTGGCGTACGGCCCGCCTTGATCGGCGGCAAATGGCTCGCCCGCGATCCGATTGAAGAGGGTGATCCCCCGCGAAAAGGCATCGAAATCCTGGGACTTCAATGCGGGAAGGATTTGTTCGTCGGCCAAGACGCGAAGGCGGCGAGTCGTATCGAGCGCGTTAGCCGGAGAACGGTTCCGACCGAATGCCATCCGTTCCCGATCGCCGTACCAGTCTCCGGGAATCTTCG
This sequence comes from Gemmataceae bacterium, assembly GCA_022842245.1. Classification (GTDB taxonomy): domain Bacteria; phylum Planctomycetota; class Planctomycetia; order Gemmatales; family Gemmataceae; genus Limnoglobus. The sequence goes on along the minus strand of JALHPZ010000010.1, from coordinate 48,339 downwards.
GCCGAATCAACACGATGTGCCAATCTGCCGGCACTTCGATCCGCTCTCGGATGATGGGAAGTTCGTCGCCGATCTTTCCGTCGTCAACGATGAAGCCGCCACCACGAAAGCCTTCGATTCCGATGCCGGAGCGGTTTCCCCGGCCGAGGAGTCGGGGCAGTTGATCGGAGTAGGGATCCCAACCCAGGACCGTACCGACGCTCATGGCCAGGGCAGTGCCGACGCCGAGACCGACATGTTCCGGCGGACCGGAGACTGAAATTCTCACCGGGGGTGAACCGGGCAACTTGCTTCTGATGAGATTGGCTCGTTCATCAAGGGGTGCCAACGGCTCATGACCGGACCCTGTATCGGGAGCAACGGACACGTTGATCCTTTGATCCCGCACCATCATGCCGAGACCGCCGTACTTGCGGATGGGGGTGCCATCGGGCCCGTGATGCAAACCGTCCACGGGGACATGGAACAGGCCGAAGTGCAATCGGCAGGGCGCGCTGACCAGCATCACGCCTCCTTGGCCCGATAGGCGGCCCACTCGCGTTCGAGAAACGCCATCGCCTTGCGCTCCTGCGGCCCTGCGGTCTTGTCGACAATCACGCGCAACTTCGCGTACTCGGCGTCGATCTCCTCGGCTGGCAAGATGTGGAATCGCGTCGCCAGGATCGCCGCCTCCAGCACGGCATGCTTGGCGCGGTTGAACCCGAAGAAGGCTCGGCCCGAACCGGACTTCACGACCCGGCATTCGATCCGCACGCGGGATTCCGACTCATCGAACGCGACAGCCAGAAACTCGAAATACCGGCACGCGTCCTCCAGCACGAATCCCCGTACGGCGTCCGCGTCGCGATGGTCCGGGAACCGCTTCACTTTTCCAACGGCCGCTCGCGCCATCAACAGGACGTCATCCGTCGCGTGCAAGACGCCTTCCGGGTGCCGCTTCAAATTCTGGTACGTCGTCGAGGTGGGAAACGGCCGAAGGAGAAACGAGTCGCCATACTCGCCCATGCGCGGCCCCATCGGCGCCAGGTGTGGCGATCCGTCGGCTGAGAGCGTCGTCACCAGTCCCTCCAGGATCATGGATCAAGCGCCCTCAGGAGTCCGGCGGCCTTGTGTAGGGTTTCCTCGTATTCGCGCTCGGGGTCCGAGTCCGCGACGATGCCGCCACCCACCGGGAACTGCAACCGGCCTCGACCCGCGGTGAAGGTGCGAATGAGAATATTCGAGTCCATCGTACCATCGAAGCCCACGAAGCCGACGCTGCCACAGTAAGGCCCCCGCGCCGTCGGCTCCAGTTCGGCGATGATTTCCATCGCTCGCACTTTCGGAGCACCCGTGACCGATCCACCGGGGAACGTTGCCCGCAGAAGATCCCAAGGGGTCAGGTTCGACCGTAACCGCCCGCGCACTTCCGACACCAAATGATGAACGTAATTGTACGATTCCACTTCGCAGACCCGGGGCACGCGGATCGAGCCATATTCGCAAACGCGCCCGAGGTCGTTCCGGAGCAGGTCCACGATCATCACGTTTTCGGCGCGATCCTTCGGGTTCGTCGTCAGGTCCCGGAGCAGTGCCGCGTCTTCGTCCGGCGTGCGGCCGCGAGGGCGGGTTCCCTTGATCGGCCGCGTGACCACTTCGCCATCAGAGACCTTGAGAAACTGTTCCGGCGAGGCACTGAGAATTTGAAAGTCGCCAATATCGAAATAGCAGCCGAACGGCGACGGACACCGCTCGCGCAAGCGGCCGTAGAGATCCAGCGGCGGTACGGAGAGCGGCGCGAGGAGGCGTTGCGACAGATTCACCTGAAAGACATCGCCAGCGTGGATATAGTCGATCACGCGGCGGACCGCGGCAATGTATCCCTCGCGTGTGAAGTTCGATTGAACTACCGGGCGTTGTCCCGCAACCCGTTTCGAATCGCGGGGCATCGGTTCCCGCGATGTCGCGAGTTTCACAAGATCGCGGACTAGGCCTTGGGACCGATTCCGCGAAATCAGCCACGCGCGATGCTGCCCGTGATCGAACGCCACGACCCAATCGTATCGGTTCACGAACAGGTCCGGGACTTGAAACTCATCCGATCTCGCGGCGGGGATCCGTTCGAATCGCTGCCCCAGGCCATATCCGAACAAGCCCGCGTAGCCTCCCTGAAACGGCGGCAATCCCGCAATGGTCGGGGACTGGCAGGACGGGAATTCCGTCCACTCGGTCAGAGTCTCCGAGGGTTCGGCCATCACGTAAGAGTATCGCCCGCGATCCGGATGAGGTTCGGCCGAGTCGAGGAACAGCAGATGAGGAATCGACGCGAGCCGTCGGGCGACATCCCATGGGTCGGGGCAGGGGATCAGTTCCTCGACAATCGGCAGCGGCATGACGAGATTATAGGCCCGCATTCCGATGACTAGTCTCCGGCACCGTGAGGAAACCCCAGCGCAGAGCCTGATCTTGCTCGTAATTCTTGCCCAGCGTCAGAGCCGTGACGGCTTTCGCGAATTCGTATCCGAGGTAGAACGCGTGCGATGCATCGATTCGCGGATCCCGTTCCGCCATTTGCCGGAACAACTCAAAGGGATCGGTGCCCCGCAGGTACATCGAACCATTCAGGACGTGCAACTCTCCACGCTCCGCGAAGATGCGGTAGTTCCGGTCGGTGATGAGCTTTGCGAGTTCGCCCAAGCTGTCCTCTCCATGAACGTGCAATTTCGGATCGCGAAGCATCACGAGATTGGGTTCGAGCCGTTTCGGGACCACTTTCTCGCGCACGGCATAATGGACAAGCCGGCGGGCGAGGTCGAATTCCCTCACGCTGTTCCTCGCCCAGTTGATGACCTCCGTCGTCAGGACGCTCCGGATTCCGAGTTCCTGACAGAACCCTGCGAGCAGGACGTTGATGCCGGCCGAGTCGGCATCGGTCAGTTCCGTGAGGTTGCCGACGCCTATCATCATCGCGGCGTCCGGGTAGCGTCGGCGGGTCTCGAGATATCGGCCGAGGGAGGCGGCGAATCCGAACCCGATCGGTTCGAGAATGGGATCGAGCCGGTGCCGGATACCGTGGCGGTTCAGGAACTCCGCCGTCCGATCGAGGCTGTCGAGATCGGTCGGCGAGTCAGGAATGGCCACGACTTCCGCGCCAAACCGTTCGCTCCAGGCACGGGCGTAGTCCAGGTTCGTGTTGTTCACGCTCAACACCAGTTCGGCACCGGCTCCCAGAGCCGCTTCCACTTCGCTGGCGTCGAAGGAATCGATCGAGACGCGGAATCCCTCGTCCTTCAAGGCGCGAACGGCGTCACCGACTTCAGACCATACCGGGCCGGGATCGCAGCCGAGGTCAATCACGTCGGCACCGGACTCGCGGTAACGGCGCGCGATCTCAAGAATCGCGTGGCAGCCCAGACGCGGAGCGTGGTTGATTTCGGCGAGGATATCGATTTCGTAGGCCCCGTAATTCACGGGCGGACCGGATCGGTAACCGAAGTATTCGGGCAGGTCGCGGAGGTCTTTCGGGCCGAGTTCCGCCTTGGGTACGCGCTCGAGTTCGCCCTTCACCAGGCCGGGCAGGATCACCCGGTCCACCGTGGACGGCACGGTCAGGTGCGATTCGATCCACTTCGTCGTGAGCAGTGCCGCCACGGTGATCGGAAGCACGGCGACTTCCGGCTCGAACGCGACAAGAGGTCGCAGTTCGTCGAGCGTCCGCCGCAGCGCCGGTTCGGCGAGTTTCCCGGTCACGAACAGGATGCGCTCGCGGCGTTCGGGCATTCGGTCACGCGCCAGACAGGGCTGGTTTCGTGAGGTCGGGAAGGACACTGTGAAACTTCGCGTCTGTGAAGACGGTCCAGAAATCCCACCACGCCCGGTGAGGGATCGGCTCCGGTTTGGGGGTCAGTTCCTGCTCGTCGATCAGCACCGAGAGGAACGTCAGTTTCGCGAAGATTTCCGCGTGGACGAAGTCGCCGTCGGACTGAATGGGAAATCGGTCGAAGAGCGAACGTCGGAAGACCTTGAAGCAGGAATGGGTGTCGTGGAGCGGGACTCCCATGGCGAGCCAGAGGAACCACGATCGGACATGTTCGGGAAAGCCCAGCCAGACCGGGGACTTCTCAGCGCCGACGCCAAGGGCGATCCGAGAGGATGTACGATAGAGCCTTCCCACCAGTCGCCAGAAGAGTGGCGCGGTCTTGCCGGTCCGGCAACCACTGACCGCTTCGACGGCCAACTCCCGATCGTAGATCGGCACTTTCTTGCCCAGTCGGGACAGCAACTTCGGCAGATCCGCCGGGTTGTAGGGGTAGTCGGTTCCGATGTAGGCGACGATCGGATTCGTCGTCTGCTCGATCGCGGTCCGCAGGCAGGCACCGAATCCGCGCGGATGGCTGTGAGTAAGAACGCGAAGGTTCGGTATGTACAGGCTCGCGAGCGTCGTGGCGGTCCCGTCGGTCGTGCCGTCGTCGACAACGACGATCTCGGAATCCCGGTCCTTCTCCGCACGGAGGCGGTCCGACCAGGCCGTCAGAAGCCGTTCAAGTTGGTCGACGCCATTCGCGACGGGAATGATGAGCGTCAGCGCATCGGACATGGTGGTACCGTATCGGTGGGTTGACTTCCGTCACGATACGATGGGATCGGGGCGGCCGGTAGGGGTCAGGCCGCTTCGGAGCGGACCAGACCGACGGTATCATACAACCGGGCGTAGAGCGGACAGGTTTGAAGCAGCGCGGCGTGGCCACCGACCGCCACGATGCGTCCGGCGTCCATCACGACGATCCGATCGGCGATTTCCAGATTGGACAGGCGGTGCGTGATCAGGAACGTCGTGCGGTTCTTGACAAATGCCTGTATGGCCAGGTGGATCTTGGCTTCGCTCTCCGGATCGATCTGGCTGGTGAATTCGTCGAGGATCAGGATGCTGGGGTTCCGCAGGATGGCGCGTGCGAGTGCGATCCGCTGCTCCTGCCCACCGGACGGTTTCCAGCCTTTGCCGACGATGGTCTGATAGCTCTCGGGCAGGGCCACGATGAATTCATGGGCGAAGGCGCTCCGGGCCGCCTGTTCGACTTCCTCCCGCGACGCGCCGGGCTTGCCATAGGCGATGTTGTTGAAGATCGTGTCTTCGAACATCACGGTCTGCTGGGTGACGACGCCGACCTGTTTGCGCAGGCTGCGGAGGTTCACCGATCGGATGTTGGCCCCGTCCACGAGTACGCTGCCGATGTCAGGATCGTAAAACCGGGGCAACAGGCCGAGCAGGGTCGATTTCCCGCACCCGTTCGGCCCCACGAGCGCGATCGTCTCGCCCGCGCGCACCGTCAGGTTCACGCCGTTCAGGATCGGCACTTCCGTGCCTTCGCTGTACGCGAACGAGACGTTGCGGAATTCGATGGTTTTCGCATGGCGGGGCAGTGCGGGTTTGTCGGCGTTGGAAGTCACGCTCGGGACCTTGTCTGCGATGGCGAAGATGCGGTCCGAGGCCGCTGCGCCGGCCTGGATCTTGGTGTAGACACTGGAGAGTTTCCGCACCGGGTCCGCCACCGCGATCAGAAGCGTGTAGAGCGTCAGCAATTCGGTGAAACCGATGGGTTCGTCGCCCCGCATGTTCATGCCAAGGATGCTCTTCTGCTGGCGGATGACGAGGTAGGCTCCGGCGGTCAGGGCGGCACCGAGGGCGACGACGCCGAGCCATTCGATGGCCGGGCCGGCGAGCGCGTCGATATTGGTCACCTGTTGCGCGCGGCGGGCGTAGTCGTCCGAGGCATTGCGGAAGCGCCGCCGCTCGTACGGTTCCATCGTGTACGCCTTCACCACGCGAATGCCGTCCACCGTCTCGCGTATGATCTGATAGAGGTCGGACATGCGTTCCAGTAATCGCTTGGCGGCGCGTCGCACCATGCGGCTGAGTTTCGTGAGCAGCAAGAACGCCAGTGGAACCAGCAAGGCGAAGACGAGGGTGAGCTGCCACGAAATCAAGCAGGCCGCCACGAGGCAGGCCAGCGCCTTGAGGGGCTCGACGACCAGCCGGCCGTAGAGCGTCTTCATGCCGCTGCCGAGTTGCTCGACGTCGTTGGTGAGCCGAGACATGATTTCCGGTGTGCCGGACTCGGCGAGTTGTTTCGTATCCTGGTGGACCAGCGAACGGAAAAGGCGATTCCGGATATCGCGCAGCGTGCGGTTGATGACGCTGCCAACGAGCATTTCCTGCCAGAAATCGAAGATCCCCTTCACGGCGACACCGATCACGACCGCGATCATGATCCAGAGAAACGTCTCGAACCGATCCGTCGGCAAATGCCGGATCACCTGCATCTGAAGCAACTGGTTCCAATAGAGCTTTCGGTTGATTTCCTTCTGCTGGCCGAGAATGTCGGCCAGTTCCTTGTTCTTCTTCCGCTTCTGGTTTTCTCGGTCGACGGCATGCGGGTCCATCTCCAGCCGATCGAGGATCGTCTGGACGCGGAGGCGGTTTTCCTCCTTCGCCTTGCTCTGCTTGTCGAGGCTTTGGATCCGTTCATCTACCCAATCCTGGAGCGATTTTTCGTCCGCGAGAATGGTCAGAACGGCACCGACGCTGGAAATGTTCGCGCCCCAGAACGCCGCGACCAACAGGGCGCACAGGAACGATAAGATGAGCCGTGTGCGATAGACCCACGAGAATTTGAGCGCCCGCAAAAAGCTACGCATGGATTCGACGGCTCCGGGCGGAATATCCGGATTCCGGTTGTACCGTCGGTCGGCTGTCGACAGCAAGTGCAAACGTCATGAACATCGGTTTGCTTCGCGAATGGTTGTCGCTTCCGGCCGGTGACTGGCCTCCGGATGACCGTACGCTGCTCGGGCTGGCGTCGGGGCCGTTCACGGCCGACGAGGTCGAAATGCGCGCGTTGGCCCAGATGGAACGCCTTCGACCCCACCAACTCGTGCATGCCGATCTGGTGACGGAGGGGATGAACCGACTCGCGCAGGCGCTCATCGCACTCACAGACGAGGCGAACCGCGCGAACCAGCCAGCGGCGAAGCCGGCGGACGACCTCGCCGATCTGGTGTTGGACGCCGACCGCTTGCCTGGCGCCCAGCCCATCGCGGCCTCTTCGGCTTCCGTCGTTCTCGAAGCGGAAGTAGTTTCGGCCGGTCCGCGGATGGTGGATCGCATCGCGGCCCGCAAACATCGCAAGCCCCGCCCTGCGAAACCAGCACCGGCACCGACCCAGCCAACGGAACCGCCGGTTCGCGTGCCGGACGCGGAACCCGTGCCGCCGGGCACCGTCTACCGACCCGAAGAGCGGCGGAAAGGCTACGCCGAACTGGTCGCGTTGCGTCGGCTCTTGAAGAACTGGGAGCGATTGCAGCCGTATTTCGCCGCACCCTCGGAGCCTCTCGCGACTCCTTCTGCGGTATTCGGCTTCGTCGATTCCGTGCGCGAATGCCGGCGCAGCGTTGCCGTGGATGGCGACCTCGCCTGGTTCGGCGAATACGGGCAACTCGTGCTGGCGCTCGTACGGAATCCACTGGCGTTGCCGATCTTCCGGGAGTTGTTGCGCGGTCAACGGCAGGAAATCGCCACCGATTGGGCGTTGACGACGGCGCGTCTACGGGCCTGTTATCGCGGATTGCGGACAGAATTGCGCAACACCAAGCCCCGGCGGAAGTGGGGGGCCACCCTGCGGGACGCCGAGCGAGGTCTGAGGGCCAATCCTGAATGGCTGATGGGGATGCTGCTTCTGGTCGCCGTGGTGCTCGCGTTCGTTCGGACGATGCAGCGGAGCGTAACGAACCCCTAGCCGAGCTAATCCTTCGGCGCGGCCGCGACGGTGGGTTTCTTCACTTCCACCGGCCGATAGATCCACCGCTCGCCGCCCAGCCCGCCGTTGTTCTCGCGTTTGATATCGTCGATGCCGGGGCTGACGTCGTCGGTCGGCTTCTGAAAATCCAGTTGGAGTGTCTTCACCTTGATGAGTTTCGATCCGTCCGCTTGAGGCTCGGCGACCAAGCCATCCGACAGGCCACTGACGTAAACGCTGAATTTGTTCGTTGTTTTCGCCCGAAGGGGCACATCGGTCCAGATCGCCAGGCCGGAGATGTAACGCGGGAACGAATCGGGCTTGGTAATCGGGATCGGATTCTGCGTGATCTGAACGGTCGTCTTGAGGTCCATGTTCTTGTCGGGGTCCTCCTTCTCGGCGATCGCCTTGAAGACCGCGGGCTGGGGTTCGTCGAGGTGCGTTGTCAGGAGATCCTTGGTCACGAGTTCGAACTTGAGCGAGGTCACCGCCTGCGGATTCTGGGTCGTGTTGTAGATCCGGTAGACCATGTACCACGCCGTGACCTTGCCCTTGCCGGGAACATCGACGGTGAGGATCCGTGGTGGCGCATAGCGCAGGTGGAGCGTCCAGTTTCCCGGTTTGTCGCCCGGCGCCGGTGCCGGTTCAACGACGCGGAACGGGTCGCCGGCCCTCGGTGCCTGCGCCGCAGCGGGCGGACCGAACGCAGTAGCGAACACCGTCGCCGCCACCCCCGCGAACGCGCGCCGTGTGAACCGTCGTGCAGACATGCCGTACCCCCGCCAATTCCCAATGGGATCGCTATTCCGCAAAGTTAACCGGCAACGCCAGCCCGAGCAAGGGGCCGGCGGCGGATCGCGGCAGATCGTGTCGGCCGCGCGTCGTACAGTCGCTACGAGCAATTCCGGTTGTAGCGATGCTGCGGGCCGAAACGGCTCAGGGCTTCTTCTCCGACGCGCCCGGGCGGACCTTGAGTTTCACCGACACCGGGAAGTGGTCGCTGTAGCCCCGTTCGGAATCCTTGAGATCGCGCTCGGGATCGCCGAACCGCCACGGCTCGCGCCGCGTCGCACCGGTGCGGATCAGCCCGTCGGTGTGCGTACGGATCGATTCGATGTCGGCGGACCATCCGGCGGTGTCGAGCAGGCCGCGCGAGACGCAGATGTGGTCGTATATGAACGGCTTGCCGTTGTAGAGGATCGTACCAAACTTCTCCGCCGTTTTACCCGCCATCAGGTTCAGGAGTGGCGGGTATTGACCGCCGGCCTTTACCTTCTTGATGTCGGCGATCGAGCCGAGATCGTGCGTCAGCGTACGGGCGTCCGGCGTGTCGTTGAAGTCGCCGCAGAGAAGGAAATCGACATCCGGGTTCTTGTCCGCGAGAGACTTGTAGTAGTCGTAGATGGCGGTGGCGTATTTGAAGCGGCCCGATTCACCGTCGCTTCCGTCGGCCTGTTTCAATTTCGACGTCCAGTGCGATGCGACGATGCACAGGTCGTGGTTGTTCACGTAGAGGTGCGTCTCGAGGATGCGCAGCGGCGACCTGCCACCGAGCATGCGCGTTCGTTGTTGCGAGAGCGGCAACCGGCTGAGCACGCCCGGGGCGATGTGCCGGCCGGCGTCCAGGTTCCGCATCGCGAGCGAGAGATACTTCTTCTTCGGATCGTCGATCCGTGCGTTCAACGCCCCTTGAAGCAATTCGAGGGAACGAACGCTTTCCAATTCGCAACACGCGAGGATGTCCGGCCCTTTGCCTTCGTTCAGCTTCAAGATCGCGGTCGCGAGCCGTTCGAGCTTGAGGTCCCGTAGGGCCTTGTTTTCGGCAAACGGGTTGTCGTACGGTTCGTCGATCGTGTTGCGCTTGTCGTTCTTGTCGTCGAAGAGATTCTCGACGTTCCAGAAGCAGAAGAACAGTTCTTGTTCGCCCGTCGTCGTTCCGGAGTTCGGGGCCGGTTCCTTCGCGGGCTTCGCGGGACCGTCGGCGGAGGTGCCGTTGCAGGCTGCGGCGACGAGGAGGAACGGGGTCACGGCGAGGAATCTGGCGAGTCTGGCGAACATGGCGAAGTCCTTTCCGAATCGCGTGATGCAGACACTGTACGGAGTCCCGCGAAATCCCGTGCAAACCGACTGGACATTTTTCCCGATTCCGGTTATCGCCCCCGCAGTCGGGAAACAGACGAACGGGGGAATCGGCCATGCGACGGATGCAGTTCTTCGCCGGGATCGCGTGCGGAGTCGCCGCGGCGCTGGGCGCATGGGCCTTGTTTGGCGGGCCTCGTGAAGTGCGTGCCGCCGCCAGCGACCGTTACCAGGATTATGTCATGGTCACGGGCGCAGTCTCCATCAATCCGCGCATTCAGACCGACGGCGTCTGGCTGCTCGACTACAAGTCCGGCCGCCTGCTCGGCACCGTCATTGACAAACAGGTCGGCAAGATCGTCGGCTTCGCCGAAGTGGACCTGGCTACGGAGTTCAGCGTCGAGCCCCGCCAGGACGTCCACTTCATGATGACCACCGGTTACATCACGCAGGGCCAATCGGCACTCTACATCGCCGAGACGACCACGGGCAAATTCGGCGTGTACACGATGGGACCGGGCACGAACGGCGCGGGGTTGGTGATTCGTCGCCACGACATGACCAACTTCCGGCAGGCGCCACCCGCGCCGGAGGTGCAACCGGCCGCCGCGGGCCTGCCCGCCGGCGTACCGATCGAACAGCCGAAACTTCCGCCGCCGGTCCCCGGCGCTCAACCGGTGCCGATTACCGTGCCCGTCATGAAGTGAGTTCGAAGGCGGTCTTCAGGCACGCGAGCGCTTCGGCGCCGCGAGCCCGATCCACCACGACGCCGAGGCAGACCTCGCTCGTGTTGATCATCGCGATGTTGATGCCCCGGGCCGCGAGAGCCCCGAACATGGTCTTCGCCACGCCCGTGTGCGTCCGCATGCCGACGCCGAGCACGTAGAGCACGGCGATCTGGTCGTCGCCCACCGCCAGGCATGCGGGGTCGATCGACTTGACCACGGCGTTCGCGAGTTTCAATGCCGGAGCGAGATCGCTACGCGGAACCGTGAACGACAGTTCCGCCCGGTTAGGGCCTGTCATGTTCTGCACGATCATATCCACGAGAATGCCGGCCTCGGCGATGGCTGTAAACACCGTCGCACAGTTCCCCGGCAGGTCGGGCAGGTTCGTGATCGTGATTCGGCTTTGATCGTTGTTCAGATGCACGCCACTGACGAGGATGTCTTCCATCCCGTCGAGCCGGGCGACGGCCGAAGCGCGATCGACCGCCGTCGGCGGAACGAGCGGCACCGGGCGGCGGAGGAAATCGCCGACGGCCTTGCCGGCCCCCTTGCGCGGCTGCGATAGCCCAAACGCCGAGTGGACGGCCCGAAGAGCCTGCCGGCCGCGGACCGCTTTCCGCGCCTCCAGGTGCGCCTTCTTGATCGGCTCGCCGCCGGGATCCTTCATCGCGTCTTCGCCAAGCTCCTCCTCTTCAATCAGCACGCTGATCTTGATGTCGCCGGTGGTGATCATCTTCAGATTCACCTTCTCCGCCGCCAGCGAGCGGAACATCCGCTCCGCGACGCCACTGACGGTCCGCATCCCGGCACCAACGACCGACACCTTGCTTACCTTGCCCATCTCGCGGAGCGTCGCGCCGAGTTCCGCGACGATCGGCTGAAGTGTTTTGATCGTCTTCTCGCGGTCGGTGTTCATGACCGTGAAGCCGATGGTCGCCTTGCCGCCGGAGCCCACGGATTGCGCGATCATGTCCACGGCGATGTTGGCGGAAGCGAGCGCGGAGAAAACTTGATGGCTGACGCCGGGGCGGTCCGGCACGCCTTCGAGCGAGAGCCGTGCCTCGTCGTAGGCAAGGGCGACGCCGCAGACAGGAATCTCCGTCATCCACTCGGCTTCCGGCACGATCCAGGTACCCACCGCGTCCGACTGCGCGTTCCGCACCATCAGCGGAACGTCGTATTTCTTGGCGAATTCGATGCTGCGCGAATGCATCACACCGGCACCCATGCTCGCCATTTCCAGCATCTCGTCGTAGCTGATGGCGTCCATCTTCCGGGCGTCGGGGACGATTCGCGGGTCGGTGGTATAAACGCCGTCCACATCCGTAAAGATCTCGCACTGCACGTCGTACCCGGCTTGCTTCATGGCGGCGGCGACGGCGACGGCCGTTGTGTCCGATCCGCCCCGGCCGAGCGTCGTGATGTCGTCGAGTTCGTCCGTCCCCTGGAATCCGGCGAGGACGACGATGTGCCCTGTTTCGAGCGCCTGCGAGAGGCGCGAGGTGTCGATTTTCTTGATGCGCGCCTTGCGGTGCGTGCTGTCGGTCACGATGCCGATTTGCGGCCCCGTGAGGCTGATCGCCTTCTCGCCGAGTTCCTGGATCGCCATTGCGGTCAGCGCGATGCTGATCTGCTCACCGGTGGCGAGGAGCATGTCCATTTCGCGAGCCGAGGGCGTCGTCGAGATTTCGTGCGCCTTGGCGATGAGGTCGTCCGTGGTGCTGCCCTGTGCGGAGACCACGACCATGACCTGGTGACCGTCGTGCTTGGCGCGGATCGCCTTGCGGGCCGCCTCCATCACGCGGGCCGCATTCTTGACACTGGAACCGCCGAACTTCTGCACCACGAGCGCCACGATCCGATCCTCGAAATAGGAGAAGTCTTGTTGTATCGCCGATCGCTCACGATCCAACGCGCCGCGCGACGATCGCGACCGGTTCACCCGCGGCGCGTGTCAGCAGCAGTTCGCGGTGTTCGGGGCCGCGCAGCTTCCATTGCTTCGTCAGATCATCGATCTGGGAGGTCGATCCGCGTTTGACGAACGTGACGCGACCGATATTCCGCTCGCGCAGCCATACGCCGACGCGCTTGGGGTGGAACGGCAGAACTTCCTCGACTTCATAGGCCGTGACGAACGGCGACCGGTGGAGTGCGTCCGCGGTCAGGAACGCAATCGTTTCGTCAATCGGGCTGGCACCGATTCCGATGGCGAAGTTGGAGAGTAAGCCTGAGCGCGTCAGCGACGGGTCGGGGTCATAGACGTACCGGCCCACGGGACCGGCCGGCGGCATGGCATCGGGATCGTCTGCCGCGATCGTTTCCCCGGCGGGCAGGGCGGTGGCGCGCAGCCGTGCGGATTGCAGACCGTTCAACCAGAGCACGCACTCCTTCAACTCGCCGTCGAGGGAGATGAATTCGCTTTCGCCGTCGAACACTGCCAGTTCGTGCAGTGGGACCGCCGGGGCGAGTTTGAACGCGGCCGGAAGATCGGAAAAACGATCCAGCACCGCCCGCGGAGCAGGGTGATAGTCTTCGATCGACAGGAACCGTTTGCCGTCCGCCCGCCGCGACGGATCACAGAAGTACGCGTCCATTCGGGGAACGTCATCCGTCAGTACGTCGGCGACGCTCACACTCGCCATCGGCACGTTGATCGCGGCCATGCGGGCCTTGAGCGGATCGCGATCGACGACAACGACATGCGGCACAACTTCCACGAGCGCGCCCGCGTCGCCGCCGATGCCGCAGCACAGGTCGCCGGCCGACTGGAATGATCGGAACCGTTTCGCCCGGTGATTCGCGACGGCGAGCGACGACGACTGCTCGAGCGCCTCGCGCGTGAAGTACATCCGGTCCGCGTCTGGGAACTTCGCAAGCGCCTTCGCACGCAGGATCGCCTGCTCGACGGCGGCCTTGGCCAGATCGTTCGATCCCAGTTTGCGCACGCGCTCGAAAACCGGCAGGAATGTCTTGTCCGTGGGATGCAGTTCGACAGCAAGCGCGAGCATGCGCTGGCCGTGTGGCGAGAGGAGTTGTTCGAAGAGTTCGAGATTCATGGCAGTTCGAGGGGCGAGCCGTCGATCCAGATTTCCAGGAAGTCGAGATTGGCATCCGTCACGAGGATGTCCGCGCGTTTGCCGGGTTCGAGGCTGCCGATCTCGCGGTCGAGGCCGAGGATCCGCGCCGGGGTCAAGCTCGCGCTTCGCACCACTTCGTGCAGCGGCGCGCCGGTCGCCCGCAGCATCGTTCTCACACCGTGGTCGAGGCCCATCACGCCGGAGGCGAGGGCGGTGCCGTCAAGCGTGACGCCGACGCCATCGCGCTTGCGGATCCGTTCGCCGCGACCTTCGGGGCCGAACCAGTATTCGCCGTCGGGAAGGTCCACCGCACGCATCGAATCGGTGACGAGCGAGAGGCGGTCCGGCCCCTTGAATTTCCAGGCGATTCGCAGCAGCGCGTCGTTCAGGTGCTTCCCGTCGGCGATCACTTCTGTCGTCAGTTCGTCGTGGTAGAGCGTCGCCTCCATCACGCCGGCCCTCATCGGAAAGGTTTGCTTCTGGCGGAGCCGGGCACGGTCCGACATGGCGCAGAAGAGGTGGTCGACGTGACGGGCACCCCAGCCGATCGCCGCTTCGACCTGCTCCATCGTCGCGAAACTGTGGCCGATGTTCACGCGGATGCCCCGCGCGCGGCAGGCGAGCGTCAGAGCTTCGGCGTTCGGCAGTTCGGGCGCGATCGTCACCGTTAGCGGAAATGAATCATCGAAGCCGTCGAAGGCATCAACATGGATCGCGTCGGGGCTTTGGAATCCCGTCGTCGGGTGGCAGCCGCGCGCCTCCGGCGAGAAGTACGGTCCGTAGTGATGGGCGCCGACAATCCGCGCGCCGCCGGTTGATTCTTCGCGAAAGCTCCGACAGATTTCCAGAAACCGTGCCGTGTCGACTTCGTTCGCGACCGTGCTGGTCGGCGTCAGCGAGGTGGTGCCGTGCTTCGCGTGGGTCCGGCAGACCGTGCCGAACGCCTCAGGTGTCAGGTCCATGAAATCGGCACCGCCGCCTCCGTGGACATGCAAATCCACGAATCCCGGCAGCAAGAACCGTCCTTCCAGATCGCGGACCTCGTCCGGCCGCGCTTCGAGTCGTTCGGCGATCCGCTCGCCATGAATTTGAAACCGTTCGACGGACTCCGACCGGTCCGGGAAAACCACCGAAGCATTGCGGAATTCCACGATCCGATCCATCGCGATTCACCCGTCAAAACTGGAACGAACCCTACGACTCGCCGGCTTTCACGCCAACGCACTCCGGTTACGGTAGTGTCCGGCGGCCGATTCCGCTAAAAAAAGGTGAATCGGAGGATCGAATCGATGGCGAGACGGGACTTAAAGGGTCTGCGACTGCTCGTGACGGGGGCCTCGCAGGGGATCGGCCGGGCGATCGCGGTGGAGGCGGCGAAACGCGGCTGCCGCGTGCTGGCATCGGCTCGCTCGGCCGATCTTCTCGAAGAACTTGCGATGGAAATCCGCGCGGCCGGCGGCACGATCGAGACGATCACGTCCGACATTACGAAGCCGGCCGACCGCCAGGCGATGCTCGACGCGGCGATGAAGCACTATGGCGGCCTTGACGTGCTCGTCAACAATGCCGGCATCGGCGCCACCGGGCACTTCATGGATTCGGAACCGCAAGTCCTGCGCGACATCTTCGAGACGAACTACTTCGCCGTCTGCGAACTGACGCGGCTCTTCATTCCGATCCTCAAGCAAGGCAAGACGCCAGAGATCGTGAACATCTCGTCGGTCGTTGCACGGCGCGCCTATCCGGCCCGCTCGCTCTACTCGAGCAGCAAGTTCGCCCTCGCCGGCTGGAGCGAGGCGATCCGTGCCGAACTCGCAAAGGACGGCGTCGACGTGCTCGTCGTGAACCCGGGCCTGACGCAGACAAACTTCTCGAAGAATATGCTGGAGTCGAAGGCGAAGGTATCGCTCGACCATAAGCGAGGCATGACTTCCGAGGAAGTCGCCGTCGCCACGCTCGATGCGATGCGGAACGGCAAGAGCGAGATCACGCTCACGTTGCAGGGCAAGATGCTGGTCTTCGTGACGCGGTTCTTCCCATGGATCTTCGACATCTTCGCGAAGAAAAAAGTCCGCAAACTGTTCGCGGACGAGATCGCGGCGAGGAAAGCCGCTACTTCTCGATCCGGATGATCATCCGCTGGCCGATACGCAGGAGATCTTTCGACGGATCGAGGTCGATGATCGCCTCCGTTGTGCGCACGTCGTTCATCTCGCCCGGCTCCAGGAGGATCGAACGTTTCTGCGCCACCCAGCCGGCGACGGAACGCACGCGCCCGGTCCAGGTCGGCGAATCGGGCCGGGCATCGTCTCGGATCGTCGCTTTCATCCCCTCGCGCACGCGCCCCATGGAAGCCTGATCCACCTCGGCGCGAACAATGATCTGCGAGGTCGGCGAAAAGAGGATCGTCGGCAGCGGCATGCCGGGCGCGAGCGCCGCGCCGACGCCCGTGTTGATCCGCAGGATCGTCCCGTCGATCGGCGCGGTTAGCTGGCAATCGGCCACGGCCTTCTCGGCCCGCTCGAGAGCCACCTCGGCGGCCTCCTTCTTCGCCGCCAACGCCTTCAACTCCAGCTTCGGGTCGAGCTTCCGGAGTTGCTCGAGCTGAAGCTGGTCCGCCTCAATGAGCAGTTTCGCCGCCTGCACCTTCGCCGCGAAGGCGTCCACGTCGGCCGCGGTCACGTTCGAGGTCAGCTTCGCCTTGTCCCGGAGCTGATCGAGTTGCTTCTCGAGTGCCGTGACATCCGCCTTCGTCGCGGCGAGTTTCTTCTCCTGGAGCGCCACTTGATCGGGATGCTGCTTCGCGCGGACATCGGCAACTTCCATCTCGGCATTAACGGCCTTGATCGCGGCGGCGGCCTCGCGCACGAGGCTCTTGTAAGGCGCGTCGTCGATGCGCAGGATCGGGTCGCCGGCCTTCACGCGGGCCCCTTCGCGAGCCGTCAGTTCGACGAGTCGGCCGGCCTGCAGCGGTTCCAACGAGATCACGGTGCCGTCGAAGTCGACGCGGCCATTACAGACGACGTCGAGGTCAGCGAGCGCGATCGTGTCGACCGGCTTGGGCTTCTCGCGGGTGAGCAGCCACGCGGGCACGCCAATGGCGAGGACGAGGAGAATGATGCCGAGCCAGACGGCGGCTCCGGTGAACCGGGATTCGGATGCCATACGGATGCTCCGCTAGCGGAGGTTATGGGCGGGGTCGACGTTCTGGAAGGACCGTAGGGCGGCGAGGCCGGAGGCGATCGCCATGAGCATGGTGACGACGACGGCGACCGTAATGACGATCGGGTGCAGGCGGACCTGCGTGCCGAGGCTACCGGCGATCTGCGCGAGCAGGAGCGACACCGGGATCGCGATCAGGATACCGAACAGACCGACCCAGAAGGATTGTTCGAGGACGGACAGTTGCAGCCGCCAGCGCGGGATGCCCATTGCCCGGAGCGTGGAGTATTCGCGGAGAGAGGCGACGGTAGCGGCGTAGAGCGTCTGGCTGGTGACGACGGCCCCGACGAGGAGGCCAAGGAGTGCGGTGAATCCGAGGGCGATGCCGGCCTTCGTGGTGGTCAGCCAGTGGATGCGCGAGCGCCACGAAAAATCGTCGGCGGTGAATGCACTCATCTGGATATAACTTTGCAGTCGGTGGGCGACGCGCTGGGCGTCTTCTTCCGTGGCGCATTTCGCGACGATGTAGGACGCTTCGCCGGGAAAGTATTTCAGCAGGATGCGGGCGGTCTCGTTGGAGCAAAAGACATACGGGCCGCCGAGGCTTTTGTATCCACGCACGAGACCGACCACTTTTACCCGGATGCCGAGCACGTCGGCGTAGTCTCCGATGCCGGACAGGTTCAGCCGGCCAAGTTCGGATTCGTCGACGGCCACCGTGTACGGTTCGTTCAACTTCGACATGAGATCAGGCTGCTCGCGCAGACCTTCGACAGCGGCGAGCGATTGCGGCGTCAGTGCCGAACCGACGACGGTGCACGCTTCCGGCGTGGACGGGTTGCGGCTGTCGGTCAGGCGAATCCAAAGCGAGAAACCGATCATCGCCGGCTCGGCTCGCTCAACCTCGGGTTGGGCGAGCACGCGCGTGATCCAGCGTTCGGGCAGCGGGCGGCCGAGGTCCACGCTGCGCACGCCGGGGTAGCCAACCCAGAGCGTGGCGTTCGATTTGTCCACGGGCAAAGACATCATCGCAAGTAGGCCGATCACAAGGCCGCCCTGCACGGCGATGAGCACGGCCGAGAACGCGACGGCGAGAATCGCCGGCAGAAACCGGCTGCGCTCGAACCAGATCGTGGTGAGGGAGTAGCTCATCGCTACTCCTAGCATCGCAGAAAAGGGATCGCGAGCAACCGGGGAAACGCCGGCGGCTCCCGCAACGGGGGTGGACGCGGGAAACCGTGTCGGATCCGCGGGGTTTACCGCGTCGGGGGTTTGCGCGGGCGCGGTGTGTCGTCCTCGTAGGCCGCCACGATTTTCGCCACGATCGGGTTCCGCACGATATCGGCTTCGTCGAGGTGGATGATGGAGACCCCTTCCACGTCCCGCAAGCGCTGAACGGCGTCGGCGAGGCCGCTCTTGATCGTCTTTGGCAGGTCCACCTGCGTCATGTCGCCAGTCACGACGACTTTCGATCCGTGACCCATGCGCGTCAGGAACATCTTCATTTGTGCCGTCGAGGCGTTCTGTCCTTCGTCGAGGATGATGCACGCGCCGTTCAACGTCCGGCCCCGCATGTACGCCAGCGGGACGATCTCGATGATGTCGTGATCCATGTACTTCCGCACGGCGTCCGGGTCCATGATGTCGTTGAGCGAATCAAACAGCGGTCTGAGATACGGATTGATTTTTTGGACCAGATCGCCAGGGAGAAAGCCAAGGCGTTCGCCGGCCTCGACGGCGGGGCGGACGAGAACGATTTTCTTCACGGTATTGGAGCGGAGCAGGCTGACGGCCCAGCCGACGGCGAGGTACGTCTTGCCGGTGCCAGCTGGGCCGACGCAGAGGACGACGTCGTTGGTCTTCATCGCCTGGACATAGCGCCCTTGGCCGTCGGTGCGCGGGCGCATGTACTTGCCGGTGTCGGTGACGGCGAGACTGGTGGCGCCGCCTCTCACGTCGCTGCCCCGGATGACCTCAAGAACGGTGCGTACGTCTTCGGCGGTGAGTTTGCCGGATTTGCGCAGCACGAGGCGCAGTTGCTGGAAGGTGCGTTCGGCCTGCTCGGCACCGTCGGTGGAGCCGTCGATCTGGATCGTGTCGCCGCGTGCGACGATCCGCACGCCGAGGGCGTCGCGGATCAGGCGCAGGAAGCCGTCGCGCGGGCCGAAGAGGATCATCGCCTCGTCGCGGCTGTCGAGAGTGAGGGTGCGGGTTTCGGGCATGGGTCGTCTCGATCGGTGTTCGGGGAGGGACAGCCGGCGCGCGGGAAGGTTCTACCAGACGAGTATGAAATACGCGACCGGAGCGGAATAGAGGATGGAATCGACGACGTCGAGGATGCCGCCGAAGCCGGGCACGGTGGCGGAGGCATCCTTGGTGTGGCAATCACGTTTGAAGAGGGATTCGACAAGGTCACCGAAGACGCCGGCGAGTCCGACGGCGCCCCCGAAGGCGAGGGCGTGGCCGAGTCCGAGGGCGAACAGGTCGGGCGCGGCGAGGTGGAAGGCGACCGCGGCGACGATAGCCGCGATCAGTCCGCCGGCGAAGCCTTCCCAGGTCTTCTTGGGAGAGAGCAGGGGTGTGAATTTGTGCTTGCCAATCGCCATGCCCGTCAGCAGCGCGAAGATGTCACCGATCTTCGGAACGAAGATCGCGGCGGCAAGGGCGGCGCCGGCGTGGTGCGGCAGCCATCGCAGCTGGACGAGGAAGGACGGCAGCAACCCGAGGTAGACGAAGACGAGCAGGGCGTGAGCGATGCGTGCCGTGGCGCGGCCATCGGCGGAATAGTTCAGCGTTTCGAAGAGCATGGTCACGAATGCGGCAAAGACGAACGCGGCGAACACCGGCAGCCACGGCGACGCGAAGACAATCCCGGAAAGGTACGGCAGCCAGTTCGCCGCGAGGACGAGCGGCACGCAGCAGCCGACGACCTCGGCGGGCGGGCGATCCGCCGCCGGCAGCATCCGCCAGAGTTCCCGCGTGCCGGACCAGCCGAGCGCGAGTACGGCCGCGAGCAGGAACGGCGCGTGCGGGAGGAAATACGCATCGCCAAGGAGGATGCCGGACATCGCGAGGACGAGAATGGTGCCGACGAGGACGCGCGTGCGGAGCATTGGCTAGACGGCTCCCTTCACGGGCGCGAGGCCCCCGAAGCGGCGCTCGCGGTCGGCGAAGTCGCGCAAGGCGTCGTGCAGCGTGGCCGCCGTGAAATCGGGCCAGCATGTCGGAGTCACCCAAAGTTCCGCGTAGGAGATCTGCCATAGGAGGAAATTGCTGATGCGCATCTCGCCGGCCGTGCGCACGAGCAGGTCCGGCGCCGGCATGCCGGCCGTATAGAGCGAATCCTCGATGGTCGTTTCCTCGATGGCGTCCGGATTCAAGGTGCCATCCCGAACGCGCCGGGCGATCGCGCGCACGGCGTCGACCAGTTCCGTCCGGCCGCCGTAATTGATCGCGAGACAGAGCGTCAGTCCGGTGTTGGCTTGGCTGATCGCGATGTTCGTGTCCATCTCCGCCTGCACCTCGGCGGCGATGCCGTCGCGTCGGCCGATGATCGTGAAGCGGATGTTCTCCCGCACGATCCGCTCGCGCTCGCTCAGCAAGTATTGCTTCAGGATGCCCATCAGCACTTCAACTTCGGCCGGGGGGCGCTTCCAGTTCTCGACACTGAAACAGTAGAGCGTGAGTTGTCCAAGGCCCAGGCGACAGGCTTCGTCGACGATATCACGGACGACCTGCGTTCCGCGAACGTGGCCGAATGCTCGCGGCTCACCGCGTTCGACCGCCCAGCGGCCATTGCCGTCCATGATGATGGCGATGTGCCGCGGTAGGCGCTCCGGGTCGAGACCGACGGAGCGGGTGTAAGCGGCGGCTTCTGCGGCTGTGAATGGCACGGAGGGATCTTACGGAACGATCGTCTGGTCGCGGTCCGGTCCGACGGAAACGAAGGCGACTTTCTTCCCGAGGATCCCGGCGATGCGGTCGACGTAGTTGCGGGCGGCCGCGGGGAGGTCGGCGAGTTTACGCGCCGTGGTGATGTCCTCGCTCCACCCGGGCACGGTCTCCAGCACCGGCTTGCAGCGTTCGAGGCGGAACGAATCGCTCGGGAAGTGCGTGATCCGCTCGCCGTCGAGTTCGTAGGCCGTACAGATCTTCAATTCCTTCAACCCGCTGAGAACGTCCAGAAGCATGATCGAGATGACATCCACGTCGGCGAGCGTGGCGGTATAGCGGGCGGCGACGGCGTCGAACCAGCCGACGCGGCGTGGGCGGCCGGTGACGGTGCCGAATTCGCGGCCGATGGTGCGGATGCGATTGCCGATGCCGTCGGGTCCGTCGTCGAGTTCGGTGGGGAAGGGACCTCGGCCGACTCGGGTGGTGTACGCCTTGAGGATGCCGATGATGCGCGAGACGGCGCGGGCGGGCACGCCGCTGCCGGGCCAGATCCCCGACGGCAGGCTACTGGAACTGGTCACGTACGGGAACGTGCCATGATCGATGTCCAAGAGGCTGCCCTGCGCGGCCTCGAAGAGGATGTTCTTGCCCGCCGCGAGGGCGTCGTTGAGCAGCTTCGGCGTGTCGGCGACGTGGGGTTTGAGAAACTCGGCGTAGCCGAGATATTCGTCGCAGAGTTGGTTAGCGTCGAACGCCTTCGCACCGATGCCGAACGCGGCGAGGATGCGGTTCTTGAACGGCACGATGTAGTTCAATCGCTCCCGAAGGTGCTTTGGGTGCAGGAGTTCGCCAACACGGACACCGAAGCGCCGGCCGACCTTGTCCTGGTAGCAAGGCCCGATGCCGCGACCGGTGGTGCCGATCTTGCCGTCGCCGTCCGCCTCGGCAAGGCGTTCCTCTTCCATGTGGTAGGGGAAGATCGTGTGGGCGTGTTCGCTGACGACGAGATTGGCGCCGACGCTCACGCCGCCGGAGCGGAGCTTCTCGACCTCCTCGATGAACCGCGGCGGATACACGACGACGCCGTTGCCGATGACGGACTTCACATGCGGCTTGAGGACGCCCGTGGGCAGTAGCGAAAGGGCAAACTTGCGGTCGCCCCAGACGACGGTGTGCCCGGCGTTCGCGCCGCCGTTGTAGCGCACGACGAAGTCGTGCTTGTCGCCGAGGATGTCGACGATCTTACCCTTCGCTTCGTCGCCCCACTGCAGGCCGACCACACACGTCGCAGGCATGACTTCAATCCGATCCGCTGAGAGGTCTTCAATTCCCTTCAACACCGTAGGGCGACGGAACGAGTTAGGCAAGGGAATGGAAACGTCTATAACGTAAGAATCCCACCCCGGAGCCACTCATGTCGCGTCTCCTCTTCTTGCTCGTCATGCTCGTCGGCACAATGCCGATCCATGCCGATGGCCCGAAAGACAACCTGCCGGACAACGTGCGGCCCGTGCCGCCGAAGGGAAGCGCGATCAAGCCCGAGGACGCGGCCGAACTTCGGGCGGGGTTGGACGAACTCGGCAAGCGAATCGCCGAGTTGAAAGACAATCCGTTGCTGCCGGACGTGGAAATCTATCACAAGGCCGTGCGCTACGGTTTGGAGCACAACGAGCTGTACGTGCTGACCGATCCGAAAACGATGAAGACCACGCGGAACGATGTTCCCGTCGCGAAGAAACACATTCAGACGGGCCTGCAGCGGGCCAAGGAATTGAAGGATGGCAAGCCGAGCTGGACGACGGCGACCGGCCTCGTCGTCCGTGGCTATCGCTCCAAGATCGACGGCGACGTGCAGCCGTTCGGTATCGTGATCCCGAAGGAATACGACTTCGCCGGCACGAACAAGCATCGCCTCGATTTCTGGTGGCACGGCCGATACGAAAACAATCTCGAACTCTCCTTCATCGCCGAGCGTGAACGAAGCGCCGGCCAGTTCACGCCGGCGGGCGCGATCGTCGTGCATCCCTTCGGCCGGTTCAGCAATGCCAACAAGTTCGCCGGCGAGATCGACTCGCTCGAAATCCTCGACTTCCTCAAGAAACACTATCGCATCGACGAATCGCGCATCGTCGCCCGCGGTTTTAGCATGGGCGGCGCCGCCTGCTGGCAGTACGCCGTCCACTACCCGACGCTCTTCTGTGCCGCCGCGCCGGGGGCGGGCTTCTCCGAGACTCGCGAGTTCCTTCGTGACTTCCAGGACGAAGTGGTGAAGCCAACCTGGTACGAGAAGAAGTTGTGGCGGATGTACGACGCGACGGAGTACGCCCAGAACATCTTCAACATCCCGACGGTCGCCTACAGCGGCGAGATCGACCGCCAGAAGCAGGCCGCCGACGTCATGGCGCGCGAGATGAAGAAGGTCGGTCTGGAACTGACGCACATCATCGGCCCGAAGACCGGTCACAGTTACGAAAAAGGCGCGAAGATCGAAGTCGATAAACGAATCGACGCCTTCGCGTCGAAGGGTAAGGAGGCATTCCCGAAGGAGATCAAGTTCGTAACGCACACCCTGCGGTACAACCAGTGCGGACCGTTCGAGATCCTGCAACTGGTCAAGCACTGGGAGCCGGCGACATTGAACGCGACCTTCACAGACGACGTTGCGGAGATCAAGACCACCGGCGTCGCGGCATTCCGATTCCGTCTTCCAAAGGCCGGGGTCTGGGACGTGATCGTCAATGGCCGCAAGATCGCCGCCAAAGCATCCATCGGTTCCGGGCCGCATGTTGTCGTCGGGCCGCCGAAGTTTGAGAACTGGGGCTTTGGCGAAGAAACGAAAGGCCTCGTCAAACGCCCCGGTTTGCAAGGCCCCATCGACGACGCCTTCATGGATTCCTTCGTCATGGTGAAGCCGACCGGCAAGCCGATGAACGAGGCGATCGGCAAATGGGTCGATGCGGAGATGAAGCACGCCGTCGACCACTGGCGCCAGCAGTTCCGCGGTGACGCCCGCGTAAAGGCGGACACGGACATCACCGCCGACGACATCAAGAACCACAACCTCGTGCTCTGGGGCGATCCGAAGAGCAACGCGATCCTCGCGAAGATCTACGACAAAATGCCGGTCCGCACCTTCGGCGACACGACGGTATCCGTGTTCATCTACCCGAACCCGTTGAATCCGAAGAAGTACGTCGTCGTGAATAGCGGCTTCACCTACCGCGAATACGCATACCTGAACAACGCCCGGCAGGTGCCGATGCTGCCCGACTACGCGATCGTGGACGTGACGACGCCGCCGAACTCGCGGTTCCCCGGCAAAGTGACAGTCGCCGGATTCTTCGACGAGAACTGGAAGCTCCAGTCGAATCACGGTCAATAACGCCCCTGAGATCCCGCGATGTCTGCCCCGCGATTCACCCGCATCCTGCTCCTGCTCTCCCCCGCGCTGCTGCTGCTCGCGGCGGTCGGCTTCGTCATTCTCAAGCCGACCGCGCCTGCCAACCCCGTCACGCCGGTGCCGATCGCCTCGACCGGCGGCGGCAAACTCGTGGTCCTCGCCGTCTTCGATCAACTCCGCGGCGACTACCTCGAGCGCTGGAAACAGCACTTCGGTTCGGCCGGCTTCGAACGGATGAAGCGAGACGGCGTTTGGTTCTCGAACGTCCGACTGCCCTATTCCGGCACCTCCACGGCGCCGGGGCACGCCTCGCTCGTCACCGGCGCTACGCCGTCCGTTCACGGCATCGTCGAGAATCGCTGGTTCGACCGCTCCCTCGGCCAAATCGTTGCGGCCGCCACCCTCGACGGCGTCGCGCGCGTGCCGGCCGACGAGACCGCCACGCGCGAACGTTGGCCCGGTCTCAGTCCGAAGCGCCTGCTCGCGCCGACCGTCGGCGATGCCCTGAAGGCGCAGACGAAGAACGGCCGCATATTCAGCCTGGCACTTAAAGACCGCGCCGCGGTGCTCATGGGCGGCCAGGACCCGGACGGCGCGTACTGCTTCGATTCCGGCACCGGCGAATTCCACACCTCCGCCCACTATCGCGACAAGCTGCCCGGCTGGGTCGACGAATTCGACCGCTCGCGCGTCGTCTTTCGCTGGGCCGGCAAGACGTGGGATCGTTTCGGCCCGCTCGCCGCGTACGACGCGCTCGGCGCCGACGACGTCGCCGGCGAAGCCAGCCGGACTCACGGCGGCCGGCGCACATTCCCCTATCCCCTCGGCACGCCGGACGACCGCACCCGCAACCACTTCGCCATGCTCGAAGCCTCCCCGTTCGGCAACGAACTGCTCTGGGAATTCGCCAAGGCCGCCATCGCCGGCGAAAAGCTCGGCTCGAGCGGAACGCCCGATCTGCTTTGCCTCGGTTTCAGCGCCAACGACCTTCTCGGCCACGACCACGGACCCGATTCCCACGAAGTGTTCGATATCACGCTGCGTTCCGATAAACTCGTCGCCGACATGATCGCCCACCTCGATGCGACCGTCGGTCCCGGAGGCTGGTCCCTCGTCGTGACGGCCGACCACGGTGTGGGGCCATTGCCGGAAGTCGCCGTGCGAACCGATCCCGACGCAAAACGGATCGGCCTCGCCGACCTCTACGGCGGCCTCGACCAGCACCTCGATAAAGTCTTCGGAACGATCGACGGTGTGCCGGGGCAGTGGATCGAACTCGGCAGCCGGCTCGAGGCGACCTACCCTTGGCTCTACCTGAACCGCCGGTTGATCGACGCCCACGGATTGAAGTCGTCGGAGGTCGAAGCCGCTGCCGCGAACTGGCTTCGCGAACGGCCGACACCCCTTGCGGTTCTGACGCGAACGACGTTGGAATCAGGTGACTTCGCGAGCGAAGCCGAGAAAAAATTCGGCCCGTTGGTACAGAAGTCGTTCCATCCCGCCCGCTGCGGCGACATCGCCGTCGTCGTGCCGCCGCACCATCTCGTCCTCGGCGCACTTTCGTCCGGCACCGACCACGGCACACCGCACGACTACGATCGGCACATTCCGATCCTCGCGATCGGTGCCGGCATTCCGAAACTCGGCGATCGCAGAGCGGCAACGAGTTCGCTCGTCGTTGCGCCGCTGCTTGCGAAGTTGTTGGGGATCGATTCGCCGAAGGAGGCGAAGGAGCCGCTGCCGGCGGAACTGAAGTAAATCCAGCTCATGGTCCGTGGTCGTGGATCACTTCGCACAGCTTACCAAGCATCTTGCCTTCGCGCGTCGACGTCACTCCGGCGGGCAGCGGCACGTTGTTGACGAACATCGCGAGATTCAATTCGGTCCCCTTCGCCGTCGTCATGACGCCGGCGAGCGCCTTGCTGCGGAGGAGCGTTCGGCCGTTGAGGTTGTCGTCGTAGCTGAGAGTGCCGGTCTTGGCGAAGACCTTGCCGCGCGCCGGGCTGTCCTTCGACACGACTTCGGCGAGTGTGCCGTCGACGCCGAGGATCGGCAGGGCGGCCTTGTAGGTGTCCCATTCGGGGCGTTTGCGCATGGCGGCGAGCAGTGCCACCGTAGCGCGAGGCGTGACGCAATCGGCCCAGGCGCCGCCGGCACCGCCGCCGAAGGAGATGGTTGGCGAATCGACCCCCAACTCTTTCAGGATTTTCCCCTGTTCCCGCAGTCCGGCCGCGGCCGTGCGCTTGCCGTTTTTCACGGCCACGCGGCAGGGCAGGGTGCCCGCGTACAGGTTGTGGCTCACCTTCAACGTCACCCGGATTTCATCCTGTAGTTTCGCCGACTCGATCGATGCGACCGTTTCCAGCGTCTCCACGGTTTCGGGCAGGTCGGGCTTCGCGGGCTTGAAGACGTGGGCGTTGACGCGCACGCCGGCGCGGCGGAGAGCCTCGATGAACAGGCCGCGCGCGAATCCGGCCGGATCGGCCACACCGTAGATGCGCAGGCGTGGCGGACTGTCGACCGGAATGGAGCCGCGAACGCGGAAGCGGTGCGCGTCGATGGTCTCGAGCGCGAGCGTTGCCCGCGACCCCTTCGCACCGGTGACGACCTGAATGTCGGCCTTGAGATACTCGGTTTCGGGTATGAGCTTCACGGTGGCGGGTTCGCCGGATGCCTTGCCGGGCGTGACGAGCACGTCGACGATGTTGTCGTTCACGATGATGGGAGAGATTGCGTCCGGCCCGCTGCCGGAGCCGAACGCGCGGTCGAAGAGGCGGTCGTCGACGAGTACTTCCCCGGCCACTTCCTTGATGCCCGCGTCGGCGACCTGCTTCGCGAGACTCTCCAATCCGGCAAGCGGGTTCGAGTCGGTGAGGTACGCTTCGCCGCTGAAGTTCGCGTAGATGTGGTCGGAATTCCGGAAGAGGATGTGCCCGTCCTTGCCGGTGCGGCCGCCCATCGTGAGGTCGCCGGCGGCAACGAGCACGAGGTCGCCGCGGAGCGTGCCGGACTTCGTTTCTCCGCGCTTCACGACGCGCGTGCGCACGGTATGGTCCGGCCCGAGCGCGATGAGGGCCGCCGCGCACGAGTAGAGTTTCGTGACGGACGCCGGCGTGAACAGCTTGTCGGCGTTGCGGGCGTACACTTCCGCCCCGGTCTTCGCGTCGGTCACCAGTACGCCCCAACTCGCCTGCTTGTAGTCGGGGCCGTCGATCAGGGCTTCGAGTTTCTTCGCGAGGGGCGCATCTTGGGCCGGCGACGTGCCGGAGCACAGAAGAATGATCGCCAGAGGTAGAACGCGCATGGTCGGCTCCCGTCGACAGAGGAATCGTGAAGGCCGATCCTAAACGCCGGAATGCCCGTTGACAACCGTCCTTCGGTTCGGGACTCTAGATGTGATCTTCCGGAGGCCGAGAATGACGGACCATCGATTCGGTTGGTGCTTGACGCTGCTGATCCTGTGTGGGACCGCGCGTGGCCAGTCCAAGGACGAAACCGTCGACCTGTTCAAGCCCGAAGGCGCGGTGCCGACGATCAAGGTGACGCTCGACGAAGCGAACCTGCGGCAACTCCGGGGCGATCCGCGCAAGTACGTGAAAGCGACCATCCGCGTGGACGACAAGGCCTACACGAACGTCGGCCTGCACCTCAAGGGCGCGGCCGGGTCCTGGCGGGACTGGAACGACAAGCCGGGGCTAACCCTCAATTTCGATAAGTTCACCGACGGCCAGAAGTTCCGCGGCATCGACAAGCTCCACCTGAACAACGGTGCGCAGGATGGCAGTTTCCTCCAGGAACTGCTCGCCAACGAGCTTGCGCTCGCGATGGGCGTGCCGGCCTGCCGCTGCACCCACGCCCTCGGTGAACTCAACGGCCGCAAGGTCGGGCTGTACGTCCTCAAGGAAGGCTTCGACACCGGCTGGCTGAAACGCCATTTCAAGACTTCCGACGGCAACCTCTACGACGGAGGCTTCCTCACCGACATCAATGGCGACCTGAAACTCGACCACGGCGTCGACAACGGCCGCAAGGACCTGAAGGCGCTCGTGAAGGCCTGCAACGAGGGCGATGCCAACAAACGTTATCAGGAAGTGTCCAAGCTGCTGGATGTGGACAAGTTCTGCGCCAGCGCCGCCCTTCAGATCATCACCGCGGACTGGGACGGTTACATCCGCAAGCCGAACAACTACCGCATCTTCTTCCCGAAGGATCCGAAGCACGGCAAGGCGGTCATCGTACCCCACGGCATGGACCAGATGTGGCAGAACCCCGGCGAGGGCCTCTGGCACGGCTGGGGCGGCATGGCGGCGCGGGCGATCCTCGACCACCCCGAAGGGAAGAAGAAGACCATCGAGAAACTCAAGGAGATGACCGAGAAGCACTTCACGCAGGAGAAAATGTACAAGCGGATCGACGAGCTGGCGCCGCGCATCAGGGAGGCGATGACGCCAATTAACAAGGGCTGGGCCGATAACTACAAGAACGAGATCAACTGGTTGAAGGAACGTCTCAAACAACGCTTCGAACTGTTAAAACGCGAGCTTCCCAAGTTGAAGTAATTGGTCGGCGTGGTACAATCTTCGCCAGCCCTATCTGTTGGAAATCCGCCATGCCCATCACGTTCGCCTGTGGCTGTGGAAAAACCTTGAAAGTCGGGGACGAACACGCGGGGAAGCGCGTGAAGTGCCCGTCTTGCAACGGCGTGGCGAACGTGCCCGCCGCATCGGCATCGAGCGCCGCCGTACCGGCCGCACGACCCGCCGTGGCACGAGCGATCCCGGCCGCATCGCCACCGAAGCCGAAACCGGCCGACGACGATTTCGAGGTCGTCGACGACGATCCGCCGCCCCGTAAGAAGGCCGCCAAGGCCGATGACGACTTTGATGTCGTGGACGACGATGACGACGACGCCCCGCGATCGAAACGACGGTCGAATCGTCGAGATCTCGACGATGACGAGGAGGACGACCGCCCCAGCAAACGCCGTGGCTCGCGCCGCGACGATGATGATGAAGACGAAGAAGACGAACGCCCCAGCAAGCGGAAATCCAAACGGGCCGCCGCAACCGCGGACGACGACGAAGAGGAACGCCCCAGTAAACGCAAAAAGAACCGCAAGAAGAATCGCCGCAAGCGGGACGAGCAATCCGATGGTGGCAAGCGGTTGCTGTATATCGGTGGGGGGATCCTTGCAATCCTCGCCGGTGGCGCACTCGCCTATTTCCTTTCCGACATGGGCGGTCGCGGTGCCACCAAGCTCATGTTCATCGGCATCGCCATCGCTCTCGGTGGCATCGGGGCGATCTTCAACGGCATCACCGGTAACTTCGGGGACGAAGAGGAAAAAAACGAAGAGGAAGACGAAGACGAAGATCGCGGCGACTGGGACGACGAAGACCGGTAAGCCGTTCTTGTTCCTACAATGACCGGACTGCGGGGGGCGATGGCCCCCCGCTTCGATTCCCGGAGCCTGCCATGGCGGAAGTCCTCGAAACCCAGGTGCTCGTAATCGGCGGCGGACCTGGCGGCTACCCCGCCGCCCTCCACGCGTCCGACCACGGACTGAAGACCGTCCTCGTCGACGAAGACGTGAAGCTCGGCGGCGTCTGCCTCAATCGCGGCTGCATCCCCTCCAAGGCGCTGCTCCACGTCGCCAAGGTTATTCGCGAGGCGCACGAGTCCGCCGAGATCGGCCTCTCATTCGGCGAGCCGAAGCTCGACCTCGACAAACTCCGAAACTTCGTCCAGACGAAAGTCGTCGGCAAGCTCACTGGCGGCATCGGCATGCTCTGCAAGGGGCGCAAGGTCGACGTTGTCACGGGCCACGCCGAGTTCGTGGATGCGAACACCGTGAACGTGACGGGGCCGACGCCGAAGACGATCCGCTTCCAACATTGCATCATCGCCAGCGGCAGCCTGCCGGCGATGCCGAAGATGTTCGCCATCGGCGACGACCGTGTCATGGATTCGACCGGTGCCCTATTGCTACCGGACGTGCCGAAGAAGCTGCTCGTCGTCGGCGGCGGGTACATCGGCCTCGAAATCGGCAGCGTCTACGCGGCGCTCGGGTCGAAGGTGACAGTGGTCGAGTTCCTCGATTCGATCATCGCGATGGCGGACCGCGACCTCGTGAAGCCGCTGGAAACGAAGCTCCGCAAGGAATTCGAGGCGATCTACACGAGCACGAAGGTGACGGGTGTACGCGCCACGCCGGAAGGCATCGTCGCGTCGCTCGACGGGGCCGAGGCGCCGAAGGAACTCACCTTCGACCGCGTACTCGTCTCCGTTGGCCGTAGACCCAATTCGGCGAACCTCGCGCTCGAGAAGGCTGGAGTGAAGGCGAACGAGCGCGGCTTCATCCCGATCGATCGGCAGCGGCGGACGAACGTGCCGCACATCTTTGCCATCGGCGACGTCGGCGAGGAGCCGGGTCTGGCGCACAAGGCGACGGCGGAGGCGCGCGTGGCCGTCGAGGCGATCCTCGGCGAACCGAGCGAGTGGAACCCGCGCGCGATCCCGGCCGTCATTTTCACCGATCCGGAAATCGCCTGGGCAGGCCTCTCCGAGAAGGAGGCCCAGGAGAAGGGCGTACCGCACGAAGTGTTGAAGTTCCCCTGGGCGGCGAGCGGCCGCGCCGTGGCGCTTCAGCTCACGAACGGGTTGACGAAAATGCTGGTCGATCCGGAAACCAAGCGCGTGCTCGGCGTCGGCATCGTCGGCGGCGGGGCAGGGGAGATGATTTCGGAAGGCGTGTTGGCGATCGAAATGGGCGCGGTGGCGCGGGACGTGTTGGAGAGCATCCACCCGCACCCGACGCTGAGCGAGACGATCATGGAGAGTGCCGAACTGGCCTACGGCGCCGCGACCCACGTCGCCCGGCCGCGGAAGGCGGCCCACTGATGCCGCGCGTCGCCTGCCCGCATTGCAACGCCGTCGTAGACGCCGCGGAGCGGATCGTCTGCCCGCGCTGCGGGGAAGCGTTCGATCCGGCCATCGCCGAACACCTGCCGGACGAGACCGTTTCGGCTCCGATGCCGGTCGTTCGCCCCGCCGGCTTCCTGCATTCCCGCGCCGCGATGGCGCTTTCCTTCGGCCTCGCGGCCGTCATCCTCGTCGTCGGCCTCGCGATCGTGCGCCCGTGGGAAGCCAGGCCTAAGCCGGGACCTGACAAACTGCCGGTCGTCGTGTCGCCGCTCGGCCTTTCGGGGCTGGCGTACCTGCCGCCGAAGACGAACATCGTCGCTGCGATCCAGCCGATGCCGCTGCTGGCGTATGCGGCGCAGAAGAAGGTCGACCCGAAGAAATTCCTCATCGATTCCGGTATTCCCGAAACGGTCTTCGAATCGCTATCGAAAGCCGGCGTGACGCTCGATCAGATCGACCATCTCGTCGTCGGTTTCGCGATCAACTCCGACTCGCCAATCCCCGGCCTCGCCGGATGCCTGAAACTCGTACGTCCCGTCGCCGACGAAGCGAAATTCCTGTCGGCATTGCGGGCTGAGAAGAACAGCCAACAGTCGAAGGGCGGGCGCACGGTCTACTCGATCGCGAACAACCTTTTACTGGCTCCGGTTGACGACAAGACGTACCTGATCGGCCTTGGCGAAAGCGATCTCGCGTTCCTCGAGAAGCCGCACGCGCCCGGCGGCGGGCACCTGCCGAAGGAACTCCGCGACGCGATGATGGCGCGCCTCAGCCCGGCGTCGTTCGCTTGGCTTGCCACCGATTCCGCCGCATGGACCGACAAACCCCTCTTGAAGGCGCTCGCTCTGGCACCAGCGTGGAAGGACCGCGTTACCCTTCTGAAACCGATCCGCGCCGCCGCCGCCGGGCTGGCGATCGAAAACGAACCGGAGCTGCGCCTGGCGATCCGCGCCGCCGATGCCGCAACGACGAGCCGAATCCGCGACGGCCTGCGCGCCCGCGTTCCCGGCGACACGGTGGAATTCGCCGGCGATGACGAATGGACCACGCTCAAAACGCCCTTCGATCCCGCATCGCCCGAAGCGAAAACTCTTCTCACGGAACTGCGGAAGGACCAATGACGGCCTCCGATTTCGGCGTATCATAGCGCGCACTCGTCTCCTTTCCTGCGAGGTTCTCCCCATGCTCTTCCATCGTGGTACGCTCTCCCGGCGCGGCTTTGCAACCGCGTCCGTCGCTTCCCTCACTGCCGCCGGCCTGCCGCTCTGGTACGCTCGCGAGGTCGTCGCCGCCGACACCGCCAACTCCGCCGCCGCCGCCAAGCGAGCCGACGCCAACAGCAAGCTCCGTTTCGGCTTCGTCGGCATCGGTAGCCCGTCGAGCCGCGCCCGCGCCCTCTACAACGAAGCGAAACGGTTCCGTGAACAGGTCGAATGCACCTATGTCTGCGATGTCGATAGCCGCCACCTCGGTAGCGCCGCGAACATGCTGTCCCGCGACGGTTTCGAGCCGAAGGCCACGCACGACTACCTCAAGGTTTGCCACTCGAAGGACGTCGACGTCGTCGTCGTCGCCACGCCGGACCACTGGCACACGCTCGTGGCGGTCGAGGCGCTCCGCTCCGGCAAGGACGTCTACTGCGAGAAGCCGCTGACCCTCACCATCGATGAATCGCTCCTTCTCCAGAAGGTGGTGAAGGAGACCGGCCGCGTACTCCAGACCGGCAGCCAGCAGCGCTCGGAGATGCGGGGTATGTTCCGCCTTGCCGCCGAGATCGTGCGGGCCGGAAAGATCGGCAAGGTGAAGTCCATCGAGTGCCGCATCAACGGGAACCCGCAGAGCGGTCCGATTCCGGAAGCCGCGCCGCCCCGGGAACTCGACTGGGACACCTGGCTCGGGCCGGCGCCGAAGGTGCCTTACCGCATCAGCAAGGATGGCAAAATGACCAACTGCCACTACGAGTTCCGCTGGTGGTACGAATACAGCGGCGGCAAGATGACCGACTGGGGCGCGCACCATATCGACATCGCGCAGTGGTGCCTCGGCATGGACGGCAGCGGTCCGGTCGCGGCCGAGTGCGTGTCGGCAACGCCGCCGCTGAAGTCGGGCGACGGCTACAACTGCCACGAGCAATTCAAGGTGAAGTACACCTACGCGAACGGTGCGGAAGTTTATGCTCTGTCGCATGACGGCAGCGAGGCCGACCTCGTCCTCGCCGACGGCAAGCCGAAGAAGGTCGGCAAGGCGGAGAACGGCGTGCTGGTGATCGGTGAGACTGGCAAGGTCTTCGTCAGCCGTGGTCAGATCGCCGCCAGCAGCCAGGCCCTGTTGACCGAAAAGATCGACGCCGAGCCGCTGTACCCGTCGCGTCCGACCAACCACATGGGAAATTTCATCGAGTGCGTCGGCAGCCGCAAGGCGCCGATCTGCGACGTGACGGTCGGCGGCGGTTCCGTCATCGTCTGCCATGTCGGCACGATCGCCCTGCGTCTTGGCGTCGGCAAGAAGCTGACGTGGGACCCGAAGTCGCACAAGTTCGGCGAAGCCGACGCGAACGCGATGATCGGCCGTGAATACCGCAAGCCGTGGAAGCTGCCGGTATAATTGTTTTTTGAGCTTCTCAATGCCCCCGGACGTTCGTCCGGGGGCTTCTTTTTTGTGGAATCGTCGGGATAAAATCGTTTAGTTCCGAGACAACCCATGAGCAATCTTACCTTCCAGTTCGATCTCCTTGTCGTCGGGGCGGGGCACGCCGGCACTGAGGCCGCGATGGCCGGGGCACGCCTCGGCCTGCGCACCTGTCTGCTGACCATGAACGCCGACGCCGTCGGGCAGATGAGCTGCAACCCGGCCATTGGTGGTGTCGCCAAGGGGCAGATCGTCCGTGAGATCGACGCCCTCGGCGGCGTCATGGGCCGCTGCACCGACGAATCGGGCATCATGTTCAAGATGCTCAATGCCTCGAAAGGCCCGGCGATGCATTCGCCCCGGGCGCAGTGCGACAAGAAACTCTACCAGTTCACGATGAAGCGCTGGGTCGAGGAGCAGGCGAACCTGACGTTGCGACAGGAACTCGTTGAAGGTCTCCTATTGGAAAAGTGTGGAGTGCGGAGTGCGGAGTGCGGAGTGGAAAACCAAGGATCCGCGTTCCGCATTCGAGGTGTCGTGGCGAGGGGGGATACGCATTATCTCGCGCCGGCCGTCATCCTCACGACGGGGACCTTCCTCAAAGCGCTCATGCACACCGGGGAGGCGAAGACCACCGGTGGCCGCGCCGGGGACACCTCCGCCGAGGCGATGAGCGACAGTCTCGCGGCGGCGGGGTTCGAGCTGGCGCGATTCAAGACCGGCACGCCCTGCCGATTGAATGGCCGCACCATCGACTTCCGAGGCCTCGCCGAGTCCGCCGGCGATTCGATGCCGCGCCCGTTCAGCTTCGGTACCGAGCGCATCACCGTTCCGCAGATGATCTGCCACATCACCGAGACGAACGAAAAGGTCCACGAACTGATCCGCGCGAACCTGCACCGGGCGCCCATGTACTGCGGGCAGATCAAATCCTCCGGCCCGCGCTACTGCCCGAGCATCGAGGACAAGGTCGTGCGGTTCGCCGAGAAGAACTCGCACCAGATCTTCCTCGAGCCGGAAGGCCTGAACACGAAAGAGTACTACTGCAACGGCATCAGCACCAGTCTGCCGAAGGACGTGCAGCAGGCGATGCTCCGACTCATCCCCGGTCTGGAGAACGCGGAGGTGATGCGGTGGGGCTACGCCGTCGAGTACGACTACGCCCCGCCGACGCAACTTCACCCGACGCTCGAAACCAAGCCGGTCGCCGGGCTTTACTTCGCCGGGCAGATCAACGGCACCACGGGCTACGAAGAGGCTGCCGCGCAGGGGCTGATGGCGGGGCTGAACGCGGCGCTCAAGGTGAAGGGGGAGCCGCCACTCGTTCTGGATCGGAGTCAGGCGTACATCGGCGTGCTGATCGACGACCTCGTGACGAAGGGCGTGGACGAACCGTACCGCATGTTCACCTCGCGCGCGGAGTACCGGCTGGTGCTGCGCCACGACAACGCCGACCGCCGGCTGACGCCGCTCGGGCGCAAGATCGGCAGCGTGGGGGACACGGCGTGGGAACGCTTGCAGGCGAAGGAGCGGGGGATCGCGGAGTTGCAAGAATTCCTGAAGTCGCGCAAGTCCGACGGCGACAACCTCGCGACCTGGCTGCGACGAACCGAAGTGAGCTGGGAGCAACTGTGCGCGCGAGTCCCGGCGTTGCGAAGCTGGGAGAACCAACCGGAGGTGGTGGAACAGGTCGTGCTGGAGGCCAAGTACAGCGGTTACATCGATCGACAAAATAACGAGGTGGAGCGATTCCGCAAGTTGGAGAACCGAAAGATACCGGAGACATTTGATTTCAGTGCCGTGCCGCAACTGCGCGTCGAGGCCCGTGAGAAGCTGAACCGGATTCGCCCCGTCAACATCGGTCAAGCAAGCCGCGTGAGTGGCATCACCCCGGCGGACCTGGCAGTGCTGTTGTTTTATTTGGAATGAGTGGTTATATGCCCCGCCGTCGCTTGGGTAAGCCGCCGGGAACAGGCGGTTCACCGGCGATTGTCGGTCCGTCCGACAGGTTCTGAAATCTGGAGGAGATTGCGGATTTTTTCGTTTACCCGGTTTGGCAATTTTGGCAGGATATGCCGACTTTACCAATTAGGTGGACGAACTTCGTTCGCGGTCTAGAACAGGTTCAGGAGCACTGCGGAAACTGGACAAAGGGGGACGATAGGTACGTTTGAGAAGAATGCCGAGCCGGGGTATTTCGGGCAATCGTTCGGGGTTGTACGTTCCAAGTACGGTTCCGAAAAGCAGTTAAGGCGAGTTGACGGCGTCGAGTCGCGTTGACAGGCAAGGATTGCCGGTTATATTCCCTCCGAGTTGACCGGGCGAGATTCTCCATCTTGCTCTTCTTGGTCAAACTCTCGGTTTCCGATCAACCGAGCCTTGGGTTCCCACTGGGCAGCCGTTCGTTTGCTCGAACGGTTGCGAGACCGACGGTCGTTTGACACGGATGGTTCTCGGGTTCGCTCGCCAACTCGTGTTGGGTGGGTCGATCGAATCTTCACCAGGCACGCCGGCGGATGCCGGCAGGGTGGACGACGCATGAAAACGGTGTTCACAACGGGCGAGGCGGCCAAGGTCTGCAAGGTCAGCCAGCAGACGATCATCCGCTGCTTCGACAACGGTCAGCTCAAGGGTTTCCGGGTCCCCGGCTCGAAGTTCCGGCGGATCCCGCGCGAAGCCCTGTACAAGTTCATGAAGGACAACCAGATCCCGACCGACGCGCTCGAGAGCGGCAAGCGCAAGGTGCTGGTGGTGGACGACGAACCGGAAATCGTCGAGATCATCACCGCCGGCCTGCTGGACGACGGCCGGTTCGAGATCAAGGTCGCCGCCAACGGATTCGACGCCGGCATGATGGTCAAGGAATACCGCCCCGACCTGATCGTGCTGGACGTGAACCTGCCGGACATCAACGGCAAGGAAGTCTGCCACCGCGTGCGGGCCGACCAGAACCTCGAAGAGGTCCGCATCATCTGCATCAGCGGCGAAGTGATGGAAGACCGCATCCAGGAGCTGAAGCTCGCCGGGGCGGACGACTTCGTGCAGAAGCCGTTCGACGTCGACGTGCTCATCGAGCGCATGTGCATGCAGCTCGACATGGAAGTTCCCGCGGCGGCTTGATTTGTTTCCATTTTCGACCCGTACCCCGCGCCGGGCGATGGCCGGCGGGGGCGGGTTGGATTTCGAGTGCTTCGTCCCATGGATGGATCGCGACGGCACAACCCGGAGTCGGTCGTGGAGATCGCGGCGGGATTGCCGTGGCTCTGCCCGTCCGCCGCCGCGCTCGAGAGGCTCGCCGTCGATCCGCTGCCCGTCGATGAGCTTTCCCGCGATCCGGCCTTCGTCCTGCTCGCCCTGCGATTCGTCCGACCCAGTTCCACGCCGGAAACATTCTCGTTTCGCATGCTCGGCGATTCCGTCGTGGCCGAAGCGGCGGCTCGGTTCCTCGAATCCCCGATTCCCTACTGGCTGAATCCGGCTCGCGAATCCATCCGCGATGGACTGCGCCGATCCCGCTCGCTGGCGATGGCCGCTCGAGCCTACGCGATGGAAACGGGCCTCTGCCCGCCCGATGCGGCGGCGGCGATCGCGACCGTTTCGAATCTCGGAGAATTGGCCCTGGCCGCCGTCGCGCCCACCGGCAACCACGAGGGCGCCGACCGCGTGACCCGGCGTCTGGCGCACCGGTGGCGGCTTCCGGTCTGGGTCGCGGCCACGCTATCCTCCGTGCGTTTGCCCCTGGCCGATTCCGTTCGAATGGGAGCCGACCCGGAACTGGCACGCATGCTGCGGGAGATCGCTCCGAAGGAAATCGCGGCGGAGATCCCCTCCAGTGGCGAAGATCCGCACTCGGTTCGGTTGCTTTCGGCGTTGTTGCGCAGCGCGGCTCGTGGGCGACGTGCGGCGAACGAGCATCGTCTTCGGGCCGCCGAAGCCGAGTCGGATCGCCTGCACGAATTGCTGGCGGAGGTTCGCGACGATTTCGAAATCGCCGTTCGCGATGCCAAGCTGGCCGGACTGGCGGAGTTGGCCGCCGGGGCCGGACACGAGATCAACAACCCCCTCGCGATCATCTCCGGGCATGTTCAGCGACTGCGCAAGACCGAAGAGGACGCGGAACGGGCCAAGGTGTACGAGGCGGTGCTTCGTCAGACGGAACGGATCAGCGATATCGTCCGGGAGTTGATGTTATTCGCGCGTCCGGCGACGCCCGGTCGCGTCGCGCTCGACCCCACCGAAGCGATCGCCGACACCATCGAAGAACTGGAATCGGTTGCCGGCGAGCGCGGCGTCACGCTTGTGTCGGCCGCGCCGGACTCGACCTGCCGGATCGAATGCGACGCGGTCCAGTTCCGAAAAATCCTTCGCAACCTGATTCGAAACGCGGTCGAGGCCACCCCGGACGGTGGACAGGTCCGAATCGCGACGTCGGAGGATCGGGGCACGGTCCGGATCGCAATCGAGGACGACGGCCCCGGCCCGCGGGACGAGGCCGTGCCGCATCTGTTCGATCCATTCTACTCCGGCCGAACCGCCGGGCGCGGGCGCGGGCTGGGTCTGTCGACCGCCTGGCGCCTGACGTCCATCAACGGCGGCGATCTCCGCTTCCACCGCGATACGGGCGGACCGACACGGTTCGTCCTCGACTTCCCCGCCACCCAGCCGATGGCCCCCACCATCCGTATTCCCGCCTGATCCTCCGCACCCGTGACTGACACTTTGCCAGCTTCCTCAAGCCTGATCCAGATCCTTTCGGGTCTGGACCGGTTGATCTATCCGTCGGACTGCCTCCTCTGCGAGCGCCGTTTCGATCGGAACGATTCGCTGTCGGTCTGCCCGGACTGCCGGAATCAACTCGCCCACGAACCGTTCGCGACGTGCCCCCGCTGTGCCGGCACGATCGGTCCGTTCGTCGACACGACCGACGGTTGCCCCTCCTGCGCGAAAGAATCGTTGCATTTTGAATCCGTGATCCGGTTCGGACCGTATGACGGGAAACTGCGGGATGCGATCCTGCGCGCCAAACAACTGTCGGGCGAGATCCTCGCGGAGACGATTGGCCGGCTCTGGGTTGCGCGCGATCGGGACCGCTTTGATCGACTTTCGATCGACGCGATCGTCCCGATTCCCCTCCACTGGGTGCGGCGGATCGAGCGGGGCTACAACCAGTCGGCGGCCCTGGCCGACGCCATCGGGCAGGCGTTGGGTCTCCGCGTCGGTCAGGGTTGGCTGCGGCGAATCAAACCCACGCCCAAGCAATACACGCAATCGGCTTCGGCCCGGCGGGAAAACATTAAGGGGGCGTTCCGAGCATCGATCCGGTGCCGGGCGCGGGGCCTGCGGATTATGATTGTTGACGATGTTATGACGACGGGAGCGACCGCCAGCGAGGCGGCGCGGGTGTTAAAGGCGGCCGGAGCCGCGCAAGTGCATGCCGCCGTGCTCGCTCGACGATAGTCGCGACCTCGGCGTAGTCGACTGAGGAAAGACTGGCGCAAGTGCCGGATTTCCTGACGGGACTTGGTGGGATCCGATGTTTCGTGCGAGTGATTTCGGATTCCGCACGCGGCAATCTTCGGATAGTTTGAAATTCATTGAAGTCATTCGGCGCAGGCCGAGAGTCAACGAGGGAGGGGACAACATGAGACGGCTAGCAGTTACGATGTTGGTGCTGGTTTTGGTGGCTTTGCCGGTCGGTGCCGGCGCCAAGGATTACTTCAGCGAGTTGGAGAAGGACTTCGGGCCGACGCCGCGCGGTCCGGTGCTCACGCACTACTTCTCGGTGACGAACAACACCAAGAACGCGGTGACGCTCGGCACGGCGCGTGTCTCGTGCGGCTGCGTCTCGGCCCACGTCATGGACGCCAACCTCGCCCCCGGCGAGTCGACCGTCGTGACGGCCTACATGGACACCAAGCGCATCATCAACCTGAACACCACCAAGAGCGTGATCATTTACGTTCCGTTCCTCGCGCCGCGGCCGGAAGAAGTGACGCTCAAGGTCCAGTGCGTGGCCCGGGACGACCTGTTCCTCTCGAAGCCCGAACTGGCGATGGGCGACGTGCTGAAGGGGAAGCCGGCAACGGTGACTACGAAGATCACCGTCATGAACCAGCCCAAGTGGGAAGTGAGCGAGGTCGCGAGCACGGGCAAGTTCGTCAACGGTTCGGTGAAACTCCTCAAGCGGGACGCCGCCGAAACGACCTACGAAGTGACGGCGAAACTCGACGAGAACTGCCCGTCCGGGAACTGGACATCGGAGTTGTTTCTCAAGACCAACGTGGCCGGTCTCGAACGGGTTCGGCTACCGGTGACGGTGAACGTCTCGGCGGTGATCGCCGCGACTCCGGAATCCGTGACGATCCCGGACCTGAAGCAAGGCGGCGAACACGAAACCAAACTTCAACTGAAGGGCGAGAAGGCATTCAAGATCCTCGCGGTGAACGGCAGCGACGCCGTGGTGGACGTAAAGGCGCAGGCGAGCGATTCGCGGGCGACGCATACCTTGCTCTTCACGGTGAAGCCCTTGAAGCCGGGCGAACTGAAGCGGAGCATCGAAGTGCTCACCGACCACAAGGACATGCCGAAACTGACCATTCCCTTCGAAGCGAAGGTCGGAAAATAATCGAACGTCGACAAATGAAACGGCGACGGGTAACCGTCGCCGTTTTTCATGCGCTTCGGACAATGAATCCGGTCGCCAGCGACACGTCCTCCCCCGTGCCGCCTCTGCCGCGCCCCGGCCGAATCCGTATCCTTCCAGCGACGAACACTGCATAGGGGAGCTTATGTCGATCGAGTCGACTCCATTCAAAAAACTCCTGGTCGCCAATCGCAGCGAGATCGCCATTCGCGTATTTCGTTCGGCGCACGAGCTTGGCATCCGCACGGTCGCGATCTATTCCCACGAAGACCGTTTTTCGCTCCATCGCTTCAAAGCCGACGAAGCCTACCGCGTCGGCAAACCCGGCGAACCGATCCGCGCCTACCTCGACATCCCCGGTATCGTCGCACTCGCCAAGGAAGTTGGCGTGGACGCGGTCCACCCCGGCTACGGCTTCCTGAGTGAAAACGCCGCCTTCGCCCGCGCCTGCGCGGCCGCCGGCATCACCTTCGTCGGCCCCAAACCCGAAATCCTCGACAACCTCGGCGACAAGGTCGCCGCGCGCCGCATCGCCCAGCAGGCGAAGGTCCCCGTCCTTTCCGGCAGCGATGCGCCGGTCTCCGCCATCGCCGACGCCCAGAAACTCGCCGAGAAACTCGGCTATCCGGTGATGGTGAAGGCCGCGATGGGCGGCGGCGGCCGCGGTATGCGGCCCGTCTTCAGCCCGGATAAACTCGCCGACGCGATCCAGTCCGCCCAGCGCGAGGCCGGCTCCGCCTTCGGCATCCCGGACGTCTTCCTTGAAAAACTCGTCCAGCGCGCCAAGCACATCGAAGTCCAACTGCTCGGCGACAAACATGGCGGACTGGTCCACCTCTTCGAACGCGACTGCTCGATCCAGCGCCGGCACCAGAAGGTGGTGGAACTCGCCCCCGCGCCGAACCTCCCCGCCGACGTGCGCCAGCAGATCCTCGACGCCGCCGTCGCGATCGGCCGCGCCGTCGGGCTCGACAACGCCGGCACCGTCGAGTTCCTCTACGACGA
The DNA here is from genome assembly GCA_022842245.1 of Gemmataceae bacterium. Lineage (GTDB taxonomy): Bacteria > Planctomycetota > Planctomycetia > Gemmatales > Gemmataceae > Limnoglobus. The sequence goes on along the minus strand of JALHPZ010000010.1, from coordinate 7,027 downwards.
CGACTCGCGGAAGTTCTACTTCATCGAAGTCAACCCGCGTATCCAGGTCGAGCACACCGTCACCGAAGTGGTCACAGGCTACGACATCGTGCGCTCGCAGATTCTCGTCGCGCAGGGGCGGCCGCTCGGCGATTCCGAAATCGGTCTTGGCGACCAGTCGAAAGTTCGCGTCCAGGGGTACGCGATCCAGGCTCGCGTGACGACCGAGGACCCCGCCAACAACTTCACACCCGACTACGGCCGGCTCTCCGCGTACCGCTCCGCTGGCGGCCCCGGCATCCGCCTCGACGGCGGCACCGCCTTCGGCGGCGCCGTCATCACCCCTTATTACGATTCCCTGCTGGTCAAGGTCACCGCGTTCGGCCTGCGATTCTCCGACGCCGCCAATCGCATGGAACGCGCGCTCCAGGAATTCCGCATCCGGGGCGTGAAGACGAACATCCCGTTCGTGCTCAACCTCATCACGCATCCGAAGTTCCTCGACGGCACCGTCACCACGAAGTTCCTCGACGAGACTCCGGAACTGTTCAAGTTCGTCGCCCGGCAGGACCGCGCGACCAAACTGCTCAGCTACATCGCCGACGTGATCGTGAACGGACACCCGGAAGTAAAGGTGAAGCCGCCCTTGCCGCCGGGGAAGGGCGAGGTGCCGTTCCACCATACGCCCGTCTCGCAGTTGCTGCCCGCGAAGCCGACGAACCTGCCGGAGGGCACGCGCGATCGCTTCAAGAAACTCGGCGCGGAGAAGTTCGCCCAGTGGGTCCGGGACCAGAAGCGGCTGCTGGTCACCGATACCACGATGCGGGACGCCCACCAATCGCTCCTTGCGACACGGATGCGCAGCTACGACATGCTGCACGTCGCCCCGGAGTACGCCCGTCGGCACGCGGACCTTTTCTCGCTGGAAATGTGGGGCGGGGCGACGTTCGACACGAGCATGCGCTTCCTGCGGGAGTCGCCGTGGGACCGGCTCGCCGACCTCCGGGCACGCGTGCCGAACATCCTTTTCCAGATGCTCCTGCGGGCCGCGAGCGCCGTCGGCTACACGAACTACCCCGACAACGTCGTGAAGTCGTATGTGAAGGAGTCCGCCGCCGCCGGCATGGACATTTTCCGCATCTTCGACGCCTGCAACTGGCTGCCGAACCTGAAGATGGCGATCGAGGCCGTGCGCGCCACCGACGCCATCGCCGAGGCGGCCATCTGCTACACCGGAGACATCCTCGACCCGAAACGGGACAAATACACGCTGAAGTATTTTGTCGATCTGGCGAAGGACCTGGTCAAGCTCGGCACGCACTTCCTGGCCATCAAGGACATGGCGGGCCTCCTGAAGCCCTATGCCGCCCGCAAACTCGTGAAAGCGCTGCGCGAGGAAGTTGGCGTACCGATCCACTTCCACACGCACGACTCCGCCGGCGGGCAACTCGCGTCCTATGTGATGGCGGCGGAGGAGGGCGTCGACATCGTCGATTGCGCCTTTGCTCCGCTCGCGGGCATGACCGCGCAGCCAAGCCTCAACGCCCTCGCCGAGGCGATGCGGTTCCACGAGCGTGACCCGCAACTTTCGTTCGACGAACTCCAGAAGACCGCGATCTACTGGGACGAAGTGCGGACGTACTACGCGCCCTTCGAAGCCGGCCAGCTCGCCGCGTCGTCGGACGTCTACCTCCACGAGATGCCCGGCGGGCAGGCGACGAACCTGATGCAGCAGGCCAAATCGCTGGGCCTTGGCGACCGCTGGCCGGACGTGTGCCGGATGTACGCCGCCGTCAATACGCTCTTCGGCGACATCGTGAAGGTGACGCCGACCTCCAAGGTCGTCGGCGACCTGGCGCTGTTCCTCCTCGCGAACGGCTTGACTACGGCGGATGTGCTCGATCCGAAACGCGAGATCGCCTTCCCGGACTCCGTGATCGAGTTCTTCGAAGGAAAGCTCGGCCAGCCGCCGGGCGGCTTCCCGCCGGATGTGCAGGCTCGCATCCTCCGCGGCCGCAAACCGATGACCGATCGCCCCGGGGCGCTGCTGCCGCCCGCCGACTTCGAAGCGGCCCGCAAGCTCCTCGAGCCGAAGCTCGGCCAGCCGCCGACCGAGCAGGATATCGTTACGTACCTGCTTTATCCGAAGGTGTTCCTCGACTTCGTGGAGCAGCGGAACCGCTATTCCGACTTGAGCGTGCTGCCGACGCCGGTCTTCTTCTACGGCATGCAGAAGGGCGAAGAGGTTTCCGTCGAGATCGAGCCGGGCAAAACGCTGATCATCCGCTTCCTGACGATCGGCGAGCCCCACGAAGACGGCAAACGGCTGGTCGGCTTCGAGCTGAACGGCCAGCCGCGCGAAGTGCTCGTGGAGGACCGTTCGCTCACGAGTTCGTCGACGGCGGCGCGGCGCAAGGCGGAAGACGGGAACCCGCTGCACGTCGGGGCCCCCATGCCGGGCGCGGTCGTCGCGGTCACCGTATCGATGGGCGAAGAAGTGGCCGCCGGACAGAAACTCGCCACGATGGAAGCGATGAAGATGGAAACGTCGATCGTGGCCGAACGGCCGGGCCGCGTCGCGGAAGTCGTGGTGAAGCCCGGCTCGCAAGTCCAGGCTGGCGATCTGCTCATCCGTTTCGAGGGCTGACGATGCTTGCGATCCTGTTACTCTCCACGGCGCTTGCGGCTCCGTCCGGCGTGATTACCGCCGCCGCCGGCACCGGCGCGAAGGGCTACTCCGGTGATGGCGGCCCTGCCGTTCAGGCCAAACTCGATAATCCCTTCGACGTGGCATTCGACAAGGCCGGTAACCTCTATTTTTCGGACACGAACAACCACGTCGTCCGCAAGGTGGACGCGAAGACCGGCATCATTTCGACCATCGCCGGCTGCGGCAAAAAAGGGAGCGCCGGCGACGGCGGCCCCGCCACGAAAGCCGAGATGAACGAACCTTACGGCATTGAACTCGACGCCGACGGCAACCTCTACATCGTCGATCGGCTGAACTTCTCCATTCGGGTCGTCGATGGCAAGACGGGAATCATTCGCACCATCGCCGGTACGGGGAAGACCGGCAAATCCGACGACGGCATCCCCGGCCCGACCGCCGCGCTCGGCGAGCCGAACGGCCTCTGCCTCGACGGGAAAGGCAAACTCTACATCGCCGACGTGAAGGATCAGCGCGTTCGCGTCCTCGACCTGAAGACGGGGACGATCGGCACGGCCTGCGGTACGAGCGGGAAGAAGGCGACCGCCGGCGACGGCGGACCGGTCGGGTCGGCCACGCTCAACGGCCCGCGCGCCGTGGCGATGGGTCGGGACGGATCATTGCTCGTCGTCGAGCGCGAAGGGAACTGCGTCCGCCGCATCGACTTCGCGAAGGGGACGATCGACCGCGTAGCCGGGACCGGCAGGAAAGGATTCACCGGCGACGGCGGACCCGCGAAGAACGCCACTTTCGACGGACCGAAGGAAATCGATGTGGACCCGCACGGGAACATTTTCGTCGTCGACACCGAGAACGAAGCCATCCGGCGGATCGACGCGAAAACGGGCCTCGTTTCGACGGTCGCAGGGAAGGGGAAAACCAAGACGCCGGGACTGGGGGACGGCGGCGCCGCCACGGCAGCCACGTTGGGCCGCCCACATGGTGTGGCTGTCGGACCGGACGGCGCCGTCTACATTGGCGACACGCTCAGCCACCGGATCCGCGTCGTGAAGTGACGGTCAGCCTTCGAGGTAGGGCTGGCCCCTGCCGGGAATCACTTGCGAGGTCTTGTCTTTCGAAGTCATGGCCCCGGCGAGGAAATAGCCGGCGGCGAATGCGATGCCCATCAGCAGGGCGACGACCGCCACGGCGATCGTCAGCGATCGGCGCGTGAGGATGATCGTGTTCGAGAGGTCTTCCACGTCGATCGCTTCTTCGGCGAAATCTTCGAGATAAGGTTTGGAAGGAAGTGGCCGCTCACGTCTTGCCTCCGGCAACGGGGCCGGAATCGGCGGAGCCGCATTCGCCGGTACCGCCGTCGGTGCCGCGATCACCGGAGCCGGTTTCGCCTTTTCGAGAGCCGGATTCAACAACGATTCGAAGTCCGGCCGTTCGAAGAGCGGCATCGAATCGACCTTGCGTTCGGCCGGCGCGGAGCGCGGAGCGGCCACGACCGCGGACGGTGCCGTCGCCGAGATCGCGTCTTTCGGGGCCTTGGGAATCGCCGGAGCCGCCCCGACCGGGCCGTTCGTCTCCACGGCCATGCCCGCCAGCGCGGGCACGCGGACATCGGCCGCGCAACGAGGACACTTCACCGACGTACCCGCCTTGCGTTTCGCGATGCCGAGCATCCGATCGCAGGACGGGCAGCGGAACTGAATGGGCATTTCAAGCTCCAACGCGCAAGCCGGCCGAACGTTTGACGTTTACATCCATCCGGCCGGTCTCAATCTATTGTGTCCGGATCGCCCGGGAAATGCAACGCCGTGCTTGACCCGGCGTTGGGGGTCGGAACAATGGAAGGTGCCGACTGCCTCCGGGGAACCGACATGCTCCGCCGCCGACCCGTCCTGCTGGCCATCGCCTTCGCCGTCGCGGCCACCGCGCTCTCGGCCCCCGCCGTCGACCGCGTCATCTTCCGCGATGGCTTTTTCCTCGAAGGCACCGTCACCAAGGAACAGGAACGCATCAACGACGCCCAAAACGGCTTTTCCATCTCGGTCCCCAAGGCCAAGGGCTTCGACGTGCTCGACGACGGCCTTCGCTGGTGGATCTTCTCCAAGCACCAGAAACAGGCCGCCGAGATCCAGCAGAACATCAAAGGGCTGGAATCGGTGAAGGAATACGAGAAGTCCGTCATCCCACGACAGCTTCAATCGCTTCCCGCCTACGGCCAGTTCACCGCACCCGACTTCGACAAGAACTGGAAACGCACCATCCGGGTGAAGACGGGCAACGGCAACTATCAGGACATCGAACAGTTCATCCGAGTCCTCGGCCCCAAGCGCATGGTCCACGTGTCGACCACGCACAAATGGTATCCGTACTTTTCCACTCGCGAATTCTCTCCCGGCGCGCTCCGATCCCTGTTGATCATGCATCCGGAACTGGACGAGAAAGGCAAACCCGATCCGACCAAGCGAATCGCCCTCGCGACCTTCTTCTACCAGGGTGAATTCCTCGACGCCGCCAAGGCCGAGCTCGACCGCGCCCGAAAGGAGATCCCCGGCGCATGGAGCAAAGACCAGGAGGAAGCGTTCGACAAGCTCAAGGCGAACATCGCCAAGGCGGAGGCGAAACTCATCGTCGACGAGCTGGAAGTGGCCAAGATCGCGGGTCGGTACGCGGCCGGACAGGCGATCGCCCAGTTGTTCGACCCCAAGAGCGCCACGGCCGAATTGACCGGCCGTTTCACGAAGTTGAAGGCCGAAATCGAAATCGTTCAACCGAACTTCGATAAGACGCGGCAATACCTGCGTACGGCGTTGGACGACCTCGCCTCCCTCGGACCGCCCGCCGCGGTGGGCGGTCCCGCCGGCTTGATCGCCGCCCGCCGCCAACTCCCCGAACGAACGCTCCGGTTGATCGACTCCGGCGAGCAGGTCCTCGACGAACTCCACCCCGACAACGCCGAGCGGATCGACATCTTCCGAAGACTCGCCGACGACGTGGCCCGTCTGAAGAAGGACGGTAAGTCCGGCGGGACCCGGCCCGAGAACCTGCTGGCGCTGGCGATCAGCGGATGGGTCATGGGCCCGAACGGCGCGATCAACGACGTCGAGCAAGCCCTGCGGCTCTGGCAATGGCGCGAGACGCTGCTCGCCTACCAGAACGAACCGATCCTCAATAATCGCCGCGCCCTGTTTTCCGCCGTGCAGAAGGCCGGCAAGACTGCGACGCCGGAGGTCCTGTCGCAGGTCATCCAGTATCTGCCGCCGCCGAAACCCGCCGACCCGTTCGGTACCGACGCGACACCCGTGCCGGCCGGCAACCGGCTCGTCGCGGGCATCGTCCGCCGCAACACCGGCACCCTCAAGGAAGAAGCCGCCGGCGTCGACTACCTCGTCCGGCTGCCCTCCGAGTACCACCACGGCCGGCCGTACCCCGTCGTCCTCGCCCTCGCGCACCCGTCACTACCGGCCGAGGAACTCGTCACGCTGCTCTCCTACGAGGCCGACCGCAACGGCTTCATCCTCGCCGCTCCGCTCTGGACCGACGGCTTCGACCGCGGTTACGACTGGACCGGCGAGCAACACTATAAAGTGACCGGCACGCTCCGCAGCCTCATGCGCCACTACCGCGTCGACCCCGACCGCGTGCTCATGTTCGGCTTTGGCAACGGCGCGAACCTCGCCCTCGATGTCGGCGCCTCCCACCCGGACCTCTTCGCCGGCGTCGTCGCCATGGCGTCCAACCCCAAATGGTTCGGCATGTTCATGCACTACTGGCGGAACTGCCAGAAGCTCCCGATCTACTTCGCCTCCGGCGCGCTCGGCGGCGCGGGGCTGGACAACGTCCGGGCCGTCTTCGAGCAATGGATGCCCAAGGGCTTCCCCGCCATCGCCAGCGTCTACCGGGGCCGCGGCTCCGAATGGTTCAGCGGGGATATCCATCTGATGTTCGAATGGATGCGCCTCAAGAAACGCGTGACCGGCACGGGCGTTCTCCGACTCAACCAGTTCGCGATGGAACCGTGGACGATCATGCGGAAAACCGACAATCGCTTTTACTGGGTCGGTACCGAGGAGGTGACGCAAAACAGCCTCATCAACGAGAAGAAGACCAAAGGCTTCGTACCGGCCGAGATCAAGGCCGACATCTTCCAGGGGAACGAAATCAAGATTTCCAGCCGCGGGCTGAAGAACCTGACCATCTGGCTGGATCGTGAGATGATCGACTGGACGAAGCCGATCAGCGTGCGGATCAACTCCGACGTGCCGCGCGGCTGGAAACCGAAGGTGCTGACGCCGGACCTCGACCTGATGCTCGAGCAGTACTACGAGCACGGCGACCGGTCGCTCTTGTTCCTGAACAAGCTGACGTTCGACGTGACGCCGTGAT